>NZ_JBJHZY010000001.1:957750-2020665 GCF_045310525.1 Candidatus Clostridium radicumherbarum
GTACGTCAGATTGCCCAGTGTTCCGAGTAAAGGAGGAGAATATAAATGTTTTTTCATAGCTATATATATAGGCTTAAATGTATTGTAAGAGATAAGCAAACCATGTTTTGGACTTTCTTATTCCCAATACTTTTAGCTACTTTATTCAATATGGCTTTTTCAAACCTTTCTAATGTAGAAAATTTTTCTAAAATAAAGATTGGAATAGTTAATAATGAGGAATATAAAAAGAGCACAGACTTTATAAAAGCAATAGGTTCTGTTTCAGGTTCTGATAAAAACGCAGGTAAAAGCAATATGTTCGATGTAACTTATACATCAAAGGAAGAAGCAGATAAACTGCTTCAAGACAGTAAAATCGAAGGCTACATTTATTTTGATAATGGAATAAATCTTGTTTTGGAGAAAACAGGGATAAATCAAACTATTATAAAAAGTTTTCTAGATGACTTCAAACAAACCTCATCTACAGTGGTAACAATCCTAAGTAAAAATCCTACTGCAGCTCAAAGTGGGCTTTTAAATACTATTTCAGACAGAAATGATTATCTTAAGGAAGTGACTGCAAGTAGTGCTGCCCCTGATACTACTGTAAATTACTTTTATACCTTAATTGCAATGGCTTGTTTGTATGGAAGCTTTTGTGGAATGAAGGAGATAAACGCCATACAGGCTAATATATCTTCACAGGGAGCAAGACTTAATATGGTTCCCACACATAAGATGAAGGTATTCATGGCTTCAGCCTTTGCTGCAGCAACAGTTCAGCTGGTTAATATATTTATTTTGCTTGGGTATTTGAGTTTGATACTAAAGATTAGCTTCGGAACTCAATTTGGCTATATAGCCCTGACTTGTTTAGTAGGTACAATTACAGGAGTTGCCTTTGGTACTTGCGTTGCATCAATAATCACAAAAAGTGAGGGCCTTAAAGTTGCAATTCTCATAGGAGTCACTATGATTATGTCATTTTTATCAGGTATGATGTACGATAAAATGAAATATATAATTACTACAAATGTGCCTATTCTAGGATATTTAAATCCGGCAAATTTAATTACAGACTGCTTTTATACTCTTTACTACTATAATACCCATACACGGTTTTTCACGGATATAGCTGTGCTTTGTATGTTTAGTGCAGTTTTCAGCATAATTACCTACTTCGCAGTAAGGAGGCAAAAATATGCAAGTTTATAAAGCTTTTTTTAAGATAATATTAAAAAATATAAATCAAATTATGATATATGTTGTGGTATTTGTATCCTTGGCAATAGGTTTAGCAAATACAAATAGCAATCCTGTGAACTCAAGCTTTACAGAAACAAAAGTTAATATAGCATTTATAAATTATGATACGAATTCAAAAATTGTAGAAGGTTTAAGGGATTATCTCAGCAAGAATACCAATATTGTAGATATCCCAGATGACACCCAAAAGCTACAAGATGCCTTATTTTTTAGGCAGGTAGAATACATTGTAAAGGTACCTAAGGGCTTCACAGAAGGGCTTTCAAGGGGAGAAGCAATGAAGCTTGAAAAGACTACTGTTCCAAGCTCATCTAGCGCAATATTTGTTGACAGTATAATTAATAAATATTTAAATACTGCAAAAATCTATATGGGAAGTATGGGCAATTTATCTCAGGAACAGCTTATAAGTTATATAAATAAGGATATGGCACAGAAGACTCAGGTTAAGATGCTTACCTCTGAGGATGAAAATTCTAAAAATGAAAAACGTGCCTACTATTTTAACTACATGGCCTATTCCTTGTTCTCAATATTAATTTTAGGTGTTTGTTCAGTTATGCTTGTCTTTAACAATACTGATTTAAAAAAGAGAAATCTTTGCTCACCAATAAAGCTTAAGAACATGAACTTTCAATTGATACTAGGAAACTTTAGTTATGCGGTGCTTGCCTGGTTTATAATGATTTTCACAGGCATTGTCATGTACGGCAGTTATATGTTCACTGCCAGGGGTCTCTTGCTTCTATTAAACTCCTTTATATTTACTTTGGCAGCACTTAGCATAAGCTTTTTAATAGGAAATGTAATAAAGAGTAAAAGTGCAATGTCAGCAGCAGCAAATGTCTTTTCTTTAGGAACCTGTTTTATAAGTGGAGTGTTTGTGCCTCAGGCTCTTCTAGGTAAAACAGTATTAAGAGCTGCAAGCTTTACACCAAACTATTGGTATGTAAAAACCAATAATAGTATAGCTAACATGGTTAACATGAATATGGAAAATCTTGCACCAATATTTTTGAATATGCTTGTTGTAGTGGGATTTGCCGCGGCAGTACTTGCTGTGACACTTGTGGTTATAAAACAAAAGAGAATGAGCAATTAATAAGAGCAAAATTAAGGAGCGAGAATTATAAAAATACCAAGGGAAATATACCTTGGTATTTTTTATTGTAAAATCCTAAGTAGCAATAAGTATCTTTTAATAGGTTGACATGCATATTTATGCATACTATAATATATTCTAACTAATTATAAAGGGGATAATATTATGAACATATCAATGAAATATGGAAGTAAAGCTTTTAATTTAAATTTTGAATATGAAAATATAAAAATTATAAGCAGCTTACCTACAGAAAATATAAAAAGCGAAGATGTAATATTAAAAGCAGCTATGCAAAATCCTATAGACAGCCCAAGATTAAAGGATATAGTGAAACCTAATGAGGACATATGCATTGTAATACCAGATATTACAAGACTATGGCAAAAACCTTCAGTATACTTACCTTATATTATTAAAGAGCTTCAGAAAGCAGGGGTAGAAGATAAAAATATTCACTTTCTATGCGCGCTTGGAACACATAGAAAGCTAAATGAAGAAGAGCATAAATTAATTGTTGGAGAAGAGCTTTTTAATAGGTTTAAGATTACGGATCATGACTCTAGAGATGAGAGTAAGCTTCTATATGTTGGAACTACATCTTTTGGAACTGAAGTCTATATAAATAAATTAGCACTTCAATGTAAACACATCATACTTGCTGGTGGAATTGTGTTTCATGATTTAGCTGGATTCGGTGGTGGAAGAAAAGGAATCATGCCAGGCATAAGTTCTTATAAAACTGTTATGCAGCATCATTCTATTTCCTTAAACCCCAATGGAGCAGGAAGCAATTCAAAGGTGAGAGCAGCACTTTTGGAAGGAAACCCTTTCAATGATGATATGATGGAAGCTGCTGCTTTTGTAAAACCATCTTTCTTATTTAATGTAATATTAGATTCAGAAGGCAATTTTACAGCAGCGGTGGCTGGAAATTATGTTACGGCTCATAAAAAAGGGTGTGAAATATTAAAATCAATTGATAGCTCTAATATTAAAGAAAAAGCTGATGTTGTTATTGCATCTTGCGGAGGATACCCTAAAGACATTGACCTTTATCAGGGCTCAAAAGCTCTAAGTAATGCGGTACCAGCAGTAAAAGAAGGTGGTACTATTATTTTGCTAGCAGAATGTATTGAAGGCTTAGGACATGAGGACATGAACCACATATTTTATGACTTTAAAAATAATATTGAAAGAGAACAGGAAGTAAGAAGAGATTATACTATTGCAAGGTTTTTTGCCTTTGTAATCTGTGAAATGGCTATTAAATATAATTTGGTACTTGTATCATTCATGGATGTACATGCTTTAGACTGCTGTAATATCAAAATTACAAGAACACTAGAGGAAGCTATAAACTGCTCAGAAAAAGCCATAAAAAATGCAAATCTAATTTACTTAATGCCAACAGCTGGAAATACATTGCCTATTTTGCTTTAATATAATTTTCAGGAAATTTTTTTTAAAAAACCTATTGCATATTTATAATAAATTGCGTATAATCATGCATATATTATTAATAAATCAAACAATAGGGGGCTTTTTAAATGAAAAAATGTATGTTGAAAAAATTTATTGCAGTTTCGGTGGCAGCGTCTATGGTGTTTACATTATCTGCTTGTGGTAAAAAGAGTCAGAATAATCTTTTAACAAAAGGAACTTTAACTATTGGCACAAGTGCAGATTATCCGCCATATGAATTTCACAAGGAAGTAAACGGAAAAGATACAATTGTTGGCTTTGACTTAATGATAGCTGATGAAATTGCTAAAGATTTAGGTGTTAAAGTGGAAGTTAAAGATATGCAGTTTGATGGTTTATTAGCAGCTCTGCAGGGGAAGAAAGTGGATATGGTTATTGCTGGCATGAATCCAACTGCTGAAAGAGCAAAAGCAGTTGACTTTTCTAAAGTTTACTATGTAGCTGTGCAGTCAGTTATAGTTAGAGCTGAAGATAAGGAAAAATTAAAGTCACTTGAAGATTTAAAGGGTAAGAAGGTTGGGGTTCAAAAGGCTACGACTCAGGAAAAGATTGCTGGGGAGCAAATAAAAGGTGCAGAAATAGTATCTTTAGGAAAACTTCCTGATTTGGTTGTTGCACTTAAGAGTAAAAAGGTAGATGCAGTAGTAGTAGAATTACCAGTTGCACAATCTTTTGCAGATAAGAATTCTGAAATCTTTGTTTCTGGCATGAAGTTTAGCACAGAAACAGCACAAAAGGGGGCAGCTATAGCAATTTATAAAGGAAATACAGCGCTATTAAATGATGTAAATAAAACTTTAGATAGACTTATGAAAGAAGATAAAATTAGCAAATTTGTTACAGATGCAAATAGCATGACTGATTAGTGAAAAATGGGGGCATAAATTATGCAGCGTAGATTTTTAGCAAAAAAGTACTTAAATTATGAACCTACCCCGATGTCTTCAAATTCCTCACTCCTAGGAGATAAAGATATTATCAATTTAAGCATTGGAGATCCAGATTTGATTACTAATAAAATAATAATTGAGGAAGCCTTTAAGGATGCAGTTAAGGGGCATACAAAGTATACAAAGCCTTCTGGAAATCCGGAACTTAAAACAGAAATTATAAAGTTTTATAAAGAGGAATATAAGATTACTGTAATGGAATCGGAAATAATGGTTACTGTTGGTGCCTGCCATGCAATGTACCTAGCACTGAAAGCAATAATTGATGAAGGTGATGAAGTAATTGTACCAGAGCCATATTTTACTCCATATAAAGACCAAATTGAACAGGCTCAAGGTAAAATTGTTACGTTGGTAACATCTGAAGATGAAGGCTTTAATATTAACATAAATGAATTAGAGAAGTTAGTTAATGAGAACACAAAGGCAATAATAATTAATTCTCCTAATAATCCTACAGGTGCATGTTATGATAGAGGTACCTTAGAAGCATTGGCAAAGCTTGCAATTGAGAAAGATCTCATTATTATTTCAGATGAAGTATATGATGCCTTTATGTTTAAGGAGAAATTTACACCTATACTTTCTATCGATGGCATGAAAGAACGAAGTATTCTATTAGGAAGCTTTTCAAAAGGATATGCAATGACTGGATGGAGAATTGGTTTTGCAATTGCTCCAGATTATATTATTAATTGCATTGTAGAAATAAATGAAGGCATATGTTTTTCAGCTCCTTCTATTTCCCAAAGAGGGGCAATTTATGCCTTGAAAAATAGAAATATTATTCAACCAGAAATCATCAGTGAATTTTATGAACGTATGGTATATGCAGCAAATCGATTAAATGAAATTAAGGGTATAAGTGTTTTAGAACCCTTAGGTAGTATTTATTTATTCCCCAATATTAAAGGTACAGGAATGGCATCCGCTGAGTTTTCTGAATTTCTGCTTAAAAATGCTAAAGTTGCAGTGCTATCTGGTGATGGGTTTGGAGAAAGCGGCGAAGGCTATGTAAGAATAGCTTGCACTGTTAGCATAGAGCAGCTAAAAGAGGCTTTTGATAGAATCCAAAGATTACTTGAAGGTTAAAGACTCATTAGAAATATTTTATAAAAATTAATAGCTAAAAGAGCCATGGATTATAATTAAGTAGTCCATGGCTTTATTAATTTAAGAATATTAAACTATGAATATCCATAGTATCATATGAAAAAGAATTAGAGCTCTGATATAATATGATAAAGAGTTTATGTTAACCGTTCTGGTTTTTAAAGAAAGGTCTTGATTTTTAATGAAAGAGAAAGCAATTGCATATTTGAGGAAAAATCCATTGTTACATATAGGAATGCTTGAGCCAATACGTAGAGGTACTGCAGACATATTGTATGCTGAAACAGATGGTGTACTTATAAAAGAACAAAAAAGCAAAGCTTATATGATATCTGTAGACAAATTTGAAAAAGGGAAAGAATTAATAAATTGTATAGGAAAATGTAATCTCATACTTGCACATCAAAATTTTATGGTAGATTACATATCAAACAAATTTGGACTAACTAAAAAGCTTGAATGTCTTCAAGCGGTATATATGGATAAAAATAAGCTTAATGTCAAAAAAGAATTAGAAATAAGACAGTTAGAACAAGATCAAAGGGAAGTAATATTAGAACACTATGATAAATTATCCAATAATGAAATTGATGAAATATTAAAAAATGGGAAATTGTTTGGAGGCTTTAGGAATGGAACGCTTATAGGCTTTATCGGAAATCATTTGGAAGGGAGTATGGGACTACTCGAAATATTCCCTAAATATAGGCGCTTAGGCTATGGTACATTGCTTGAAAGCTATTTAGTCAACCAAATGCTTGATAAAGACCTCATCCCATTTGCTCAGATTGAAATAGACAATGATAAGTCAAAAGCACTACATAATAAACTTGGATTTAAAATATCCCAGGATAGCGTGTATTGGGTATTTTAGTAAAGCATAAGGTGGGTTAATAATGAAAGACGAGAAAACAAAGGAATTATCTAAAGTACACCAAAGTCTCATTATGGTCTTAGATATTGTAGGTAAAGGGGACTTTGAAAAGAAGAAAGACACATATGTTATTAAATTTAAGGGTTTAGAAGATTATGCTATACATGTTAACGAAGAGGCTATAGAACTTAGAGTATTGACAACGAAATGGATTAAAGGAAGCTATGAGCCTGTAATGTCTAGTGAAATTTATAGGTCAGTAAATCAGGAGGAACTAACTAATTTATCATATGAAGATAAGATTAAAAAAATTGAAAGTATTATAAAAGAGAATAAATTTAAATCTTACTAATAGAGAGGCGGCATTATGATAAGTATTTTAATAGGATTTATCTTCAGTGGATTTATAAGTTTAGCTGCGCTAATAAAAAAAGCTTTAAGCATTAGTGGTGCATTTGCTGCAACTATTCTTGGAACTGTAATTTTTTACTTTGGAGGAATTTATCTTTCAGCAATAATGGTTGGCTTCTTTGCTTCTTCAAGTATTCTCACCATGTTTAAAAAGCATAGAAAAACCATTACCTATGATATACATGAAAAGTCTGGCGGAAGAGATTACGTTCAGGTCTTAGCAAATGGAGGAGTAGGTTTAATCTTTGCTGCCTTGTGGTTTGCTACTAATAGGCCTGTATATCTCATTGCATTTACTGTTAGCTTTGCAGCAGCTAATGCAGATACTTGGGCTTCAGAAATAGGTATTCTAAGTAATGCCAAGCCTATATCTATATTGAATTTAAAAAAGGTGGAGAAGGGCGTTTCTGGAGCTATATCTATTCTTGGTACTATAAGTTCATTACTTGGTGCAGGCTTCATTGCAGCAATTTTTTTTATTGGTTATGTACTTAAGTTTGGGTTTAAAACTCAAGCAATAGTTTTTTCAATGGTTATAGTTATAGTAGGATTTGCAGGATGTATTATTGATAGCTTACTTGGTGCAACCATTCAAGCGAAATATCGTTGTGAAATTTGCGGAAAAATAACAGAGAGAAAAGTTCATCATGAAAGAAGTACGAAGCTAGTAGCAGGATTGAAATTTATAAATAATGATACAGTAAATTTTATAAGCGTTTTGTCTGCAGCTCTAATAACACTAATTCTATTTTATTAGAATAATGAGGTTTGTATATAATTTACTGCAATATGTATTTATGGTATAATTATACTATAAGGTTAAGGGAGGAATTAAAATGGCAAAGCAGGTTAAAAAATTATATAGACTCTTAGCTTGGTTTTTCTCTATAGCTATTGCAGCAGGTACATTAGTTGGTTGTGTTGGATCTAAATATGGACCGCCAGCTACAAAGTATGGTCCTCCTGCAGCAAAGTATGGACCGCCAGCAGTAAGTGATACTATTGATAAATCAAAAGGAAACGTGAATTAACATGAAGAAGCAGTTTCAAAATTGGGCTTGGAGCCAGGGGATGAAATTTAACTCCAAGGTTCATGACTTGACTTATTTTTTCTGGGAGACAACCTTAAGCTGCAATCTCAAATGCCGCCACTGCGGTTCAGATTGTGATAAGAATAAAAGTTCAGCAGATTTACCTAAGGAAAAGGTGCTTCAGGTTTTTAAAAACATTGCTGAAAACTATGAACCTAAGAATATTATGGTTGCTGTTACAGGGGGTGAGCCTCTTGTGAGAAAGGATTTGTTTGAGATTCTTTCAGAAGTAAGCAGTATGGGCTTTCCATGGGGCATGGTTACTAACGGAATGCTGGTAGACGAAAAAATGGTTGAAAAATGCGCAGAGTCAGGGATGAAAACTGTATCTGTAAGCCTAGATGGTTTAGAAAAGGCACATAACTGGCTTAGAAACAGTGAAGTATCCTTTGATAGAGCTGTAAATGCTTTAAGGCTGTTTTTAAAGTCTGGTAATTTTGATGAAGTTGAAGCAATCACCTGTGTGAATACTCAAAATGTAAATCAGTTGGAAGATATGTACAATATGCTGAAGGGTATAGGTGTACAAGCATGGAGACTTTTTACCATATTTCCTAAAGGAAGAGCTGAAACAAATAGAGAACTAATACTTAATAAGAATTTGGTGATTGAGTTATTTAATTTTATAAAGGATAAGAGAAAAAATAGTCCAGGAATGCATATAAGCTATTCCGAAGAAGGCTATTTAGGCTGCAATTGGGAAAAAGAGGTTAGAGATGATTTCTTTTTCTGTGCTGCAGGAGTTAATGTGGGTAGTTTACTTGCCGATGGCTCTTATAGCGCATGTCCTTCATTATCTAGAGAATGGATACAGGGACATGTTGATGAGATAAGTTTTACTGATGCATGGGAAACAAGATTTAAGAACATGAGAAATAGAAAATGGATGAGAACTGATGGCTGCAAGTCCTGCAGACAGTGGAATAAATGTAATGGCTCTAGCCTTCATTTATGGGACTTTAAAGAAGGAAAAACAAAGGTATGCCACTATAATATGCTAAATGAGTCAATAGAAGAGAATAAAAAGTAAAACCTCAATTTAAGTTTTACTTTTTATTCTCTTTATTTATACCTTATTGCTCAGTATTTATTTCGTTTTGCTCAGAAATCACCTGTCGATTATTAAACATTATATGCTGAATAACCTCCTCAATGAAAATAAAAAAAACAGTTCTTGATTTTTCATAGGGTTTAAAATCATCTGGCTGAGGAAATTTTGACAACCAAAAGACCTTATTATATTCAGATAATAAAGAAGCATTATATTCTTCAACAATAAATAGCACTTCACAAGCTTTCTCTTTGGCAAGGGTGTTAATTCTGTCAAAAGACATGAATTTACCAGTTGCAGAAAAAATAACAAGAAGGCTTTTTTCATCAATTAAGCTCTCTGCAGAAAGCTCATCAGGCACTGCAATAACAATTTTATTAGTATTTATTCTTAATTTGTATTCAAAATATTGGGTACAAATAAAGGAAGGACCATAACCAAAAAGAATAATCTTTTCATAAGCATTTATCAATTCAATAAATTCATCAACCAAGGATATATCAAAATCATCTATAAAATTTTTAATTCTATCTAGCTCTCCAAAAGTTTTCTTTTTAGGAAGCTCCTTACCATATAGAAAATCCATATATTGCTTATAATTGTTAAATCCAAGTTTTTTCACAAACTTAGAAATCTTGGATACTGAGCAATTACATGCTTCAGCTGCCTGGTTAATTGTAATGTCGGAAACATCTTTTGATAAAGCAATAAGATTTTCATTAATCTTTTTTTCTAAAGGATTTAATTTGTTAAAGTCTATATTTATCATAATTACTAACTATTAGATATCTAAATCTACTCCTTATTTTAATGTGTAATTAAAAAATAACTACTTCTTCTGATTGTATCATTAGTAAAAGTGTTAGTAAAGTAATTACCAATTATAATTAAAATTTTAGACGAATGTTTCATAGAAAAAGTGGAAAGTTTTCCATTATGAAATAAAAATATAATAAAATACAAATAATTTTCCATAAAATTATTGACTCGCTACTGGAAATAGAGTATTCTAATATTGTGCACAAGATATAAGCAAAATAAAGGAGGAATTGTGGTTGGATAATGAGACAGTATTAGAAGGTTTAAAAAGTATTCTATTAGAAGAACAAATCAACACAAATTATGATGATTTGTATGATGCAGCCGCAGATAGGTATAAAAAATATGCAAAAGCTAAGAAAGTATTGGATGTCCCAGTGCCTACAGCTATTGTGTACCCAAAGTCCGTTGAGGAAGTAAAAGAGCTTTTACTTTATTGTAATGAAAACAATATCAATGTAATTCCAAGAAGTGGTAAAACTGCAACGGAAGGTGGCTTGGAAAACTGGAAGGATCTTACGCTTGTTATTGATGGAAAGCGCCTTAATAAGATTATCAATATAGATGAATATAATATGGAAGCAACTGTGCAGGCAGGAGTTCCTCTTCAAATGCTTGAAGATGAATTAAGAAAATTAGGATATACTACAGGCCATTCTCCACAATCTAAACCAGTTGCCCAGTATGGCGGTCTTGTATCAACAAGAAGTATTGGCCAATTTTCTACCTTGTATGGTGGAATTGAAGATATGGTAGTAGGACTTGAATGTGTTTTCCCAACTGGCCATATTGCTAGAATAAAGAATGTTCCACGTCGAGCAGGAGGACCGGATATAAGACATATAGTTATTGGTAATGAAGGAACCCTATGTTATATTACAGAGGTTACCGTTAAAATATTTAAATTTTTCCCAGACAACAATAAGTTCTATGGTTACCTAGTAAAAGATGTTGAAACAGGCATTAAGGTTTTACGAGAGGTTATGGTTAATGGCTATCGCCCATCAGTTGCTCGTACATATTCAGAAGAAGATGCAAGACAGCATTTCTACCACTTCTATAAGGGTAATTGTGTATTAATTTTTATGGCTGAAGGCAATAAAAATACTGTACAAGCTACTTGCAAAGGAATTGAAGAAGCTGTAGAAAAATTTAAGGATAATATAATTGAACAGGTAGACAGCAAGCTTATTGAGGATTGGTTTAACCATTTGAACTGGTCACAGCAGGATATTGATGATGAGGTTCAGGGAATGATTGAAAATGATAAGCATGATGGCTTTACAACAGAAATCTCAGCAAACTGGGAGACAATCACCAAAATATATCATAATGTTCTTGATAGAATTAGAAATGAATTTTCACGTGCAGAAGACCTTACTATGTTAGGTGGACACTCATCCCACAGTTATATAAATGGTACAAATATGTACTTTGTATATAATTATGAAATCAACTGTGCTCCAGAAGATGAGATGAGAATCTATCACCACCCAATACAAACAATTATTGTTGAAGAAACCTTAAAGTTAGGTGGATCTATGTGTCATCACCATGGAATAGGAAAGTATCGAAATGAATGGACAAGAGAAGAACATGGTTCAGCTTACTATATGCTGGAAAAATTAAAAGAAACCTTTGATCCAAAAGGAATTATGAACTTTGGAACAATTTTTCCACAGGAAGAAGGCATTAAGTATCAAAAATAAACCGGTTTAAAATAAAATTATATTTGCGCAAATATATAATTTGAAAAAATCAGTTGCTTTTTAATTTAAAAGCAAATCCTTAAAACTTTAGACTCCCTTTAGAAAACGTATACGTGACTGCTTTGGTTAACTAGTATATTAATAATATTAATCAAAACCAATAATTGAAAGGGGAAACCATATGAATAATAAAAATTTCAAAAGGTATTTTCAATTTTTACTGATTGTTTTAGCAGCAGGGGCTATTTATCCAATTATTTATTTAAAGACAAATTATCAAGTAACTCTATTAGAGGTTTTCAACATGTCATTACCTCAATTGAATTCCATTTATTCTGTTCTAGGAATTGTATGGGTAATTGGTTATTTCCCAAGTGGTTTAATTGCTGATAAATTCTCTGCAAAGTGGTTAATAGCTATATCACTTTTTGGAACAGCAGCAGGAGGTTTTTGGTTTGCTCAGATTCCTAGTTCCAGTAATGTAGCTATTATTTATGGTATTTGGGGTATATTCTCCGTATTTACTTTCTGGAGTGCTCATATGAAGCTGGTAAAATTACTAGCTAGTAAAGAAGAAGAAGGTAGATTTTTCGGAATACTTGATGGTGGACGTGGTGTAGTAGAAGCTTTACTTGCAAGTTTTGCACTTTATATTTTCACTAAAGTATTAGGTAGCAGTACAAATTTAGTAGATAAGAGAACAGCAATGGTTTCTATTATATATATGTACTCAATAGTGATATTTGTAATGGCTTTACTTGTTACAATTTTCGTTGAAGATGATAAAAAGGCAGGAGTTCAAAGCAATGCCGAAGCAGCTCCTAAACAAAAGGTTAAGATATCTGATTTTGCAGGTGTATTCAAGAATAAATATGTGTATATAATGGGTGGAATTATATTCTTGTCCTATGCAGTATATTGGACTGTTTATTACCTTGGAGGATTCCTTCAAACTAACGCTGGAGTAGATGCAGCACCAGTAGCAGCTGTTATGGTAGTTGTTCTTTGGATGAGACCAGTAGGTGGAATAATAGGAGGTTTTCTAGCAGACAAATTTGGAAAGGGTAGAACTCTTACGGTTGCACTATTAGGAGCAGCGGTTTGTCTTATCCTAATATCTAGTTTATCTGTTGCCATGATAGGCAAGAGTGGTTTCTATGTATTAATAGTAGTAACTGGAATATTCTTATATGCCATTCGTGGTACCTATTGGTCATTACTTGGCGACACCAAGATTGATATCAGCATAGTTGGAGCAGCTATTGGTTTCATATCATTTGTTGGATATCTTCCAGATATCGTATTACCAAAATTTAATACCTTCCTGTTTAATACATTTGGAGGCAATGGTGGATATAATGCATACTTCATAGCCAGCGCAGTAATGGGTATTATTGGTATAGTATTGGTAAAAGTATTTACTACTCTTAATAAAAAGGAAAAAGTAAACATTGAAAATAATTTGTCTAGTTAAGTTTATTCCAGATGTTGATAACTTTACATATGATTACGAAAAAAATGTGCTGGTGAGAGAAAATGTAAAGTTAATACTTAACCCCGAGGATGCCTGTGCCTTAGCTTTTGCTCTTAGAATAAAAGAAAAAAGACCTAATACTTTTGTTGAAATAGTTAGTATGGCACCAGAAAGTGTTATACCTCTATTAGAAGATTTGCTAAGGCGCAGTGCAGATAAAGCAGTACTTATATCAGATAAATTGTATGTTGGCAGTGATACCTATGTAACAAGTAAGATACTAGCTAAGTATCTAGAAAATGAGGAATTTGATTTCATACTTACTGGGACTCATTCCTTAGATGGGGATACTGCCCACATACCCTCGCAAATTGCTGAATTACTGCAACTAAGTCAGCTATCTAACATTGTAAAGGTTTATGAAGAAAGCTTAGAAAAGGATACGGTAATTGCGTTGGTAGATGGCGAGAAAACTTCCTTAAAATATGAGATAGCACTTCCATGCATTCTAAGTATAGGAAAAGAGAGCAAATATAAATTGCCTTTTGTAAAATACAAGGATTTAGAATTGTATGTAAGAGATAGAATATCTGTAATTACAAATGAGGATTTGGAGTTTTCTGAAAATGAAGTTGGCCTTGAAGGCTCCTTAACTAAAGTAAACAGGACCTATGCTAAGATGCTTCATAAGAAAGAAAAAGTAGTTTTACGCAATGATGAGGTCGGAATTGAAGTGGTATATAAATTTTTAAAAGCTAAAGGATTAGTATGACATGAATAGAAGTTTAATCTACTTTGATGAAGAAGATTTTCAAAATTCCATAGATTTATTAGAGGTAGTAAATCAGATTTATAAAGGCAGTGAATATGAAACCTATGCTGTTTGTTTCAATTGTAAACCTGAAGCTATTTATGGGCAATTTGATTATTTCATTGCTGCTCAGGATGAAAGGTTAAAGAATTACGATATAATAAACATAACAAATTGTATAGAAGAATTGCAGCAAAAGTATGATTTTGACAGCATACTTATTCCTGCAACATATTTAGGAAGGATGCTTGCTCCAAGGCTTGCCATGAGACTTAGAACTGGCCTCGTTGCAGATGTTACTGGCATTGAGCATAATAATGGTTTAGTAGAGATGGTAAGGCCAGCCTTTAGCGGTAAATTACTAGCTGCAATTATAAATAGAAATTGTAAGCCAATTATGATGAGTGTGAGACCAAATGTTTTTGTGAATTCCTTAGTGGCTTTAAAGAAAACACAAACAATTTACTTTCAACCTGCTAATGTAAAACCAAGCAAGATTAGACTTTTGGAAGCTATAGAAAAAGAAAAGCCAAAGGACATAAGAGAAAGTGAAGTTTTGATTTCAGGCGGCGGTGGTGTAATTGAGAATTTTAAGCATCTATATTTATTGGCTGATGAGCTGAACGTAATGGTGTCTGCAAGTAGAAGAGTGGTTGATAGCGGTATAGCCCCAAGAAGTATTCAGGTAGGACAGTCTGGCAAAACTGTAAGTCCAAAGCTATATATAGCTTTGGGGATTTATGGTTCCCTTCAACATATTGAAGGTTTAAAGAATGTTGAGAATATAATTTCCGTAAACATAAATAAGGATGCCCCTATTTGCAGCTTGTCTGATATTGTTGTTGAAGGTGATGCCTTTGAGTTTATTGATAAGTTAGTAGAAAAAATAAGACAAAATAAATTAAAGGATCCTATGGATTAGCCTTATGTTCGTAATAAAAAATACAGGTGCGTAACAATTAATAATTGTTACGACAGACTACAAGGAGGAAAAATTATGAATATCACAGATTTTAACATGAGTTATTTTTCTTTAAAGGGTAAGAATGCTATTGTTACTGGCGGTAACACTGGGTTAGGACAAGCATTTTCCTTGGCATTAGCAAAGGCAGGTGCAAATATATTCATGGCAAGTATTGAGCCAGATGACCCAAAGCATAATAAACTAATTGAAGATGAAGGTGGAAAAGCTGTATACATGTATGCAAATATGACAAAACCAGGAGTTCCAAAGCAGATTGTTGAAAAATGCGTTGAAACATTGGGTTCAGTAGATATTTTAGTAAACTGTGCAGGAATATGTATTTGTAAACCTGTTTTAGAATTTGATAGAGCAGAGTGGGATCCAATGATAGCTATAAATCTTACAGGAGCCTTTGAAATGTCTCATGAAGTTGCAAAATATATGATTCCACAAAGAAGCGGTAAAATTATTAACATTTGCTCATTATTCTCTTTCCTAGGTGGACAATGGTCACCAGCCTATGCAGCTTCAAAGCATGGTATTGCGGGCTTAACAAAAGCATACTGTGATGAATTAGCACAATATAATATCCAGGTTAATGGTATTGCGCCAGGATATTTCCAAACAAAGGCTGCAGCAAATTCAACTAGTGATCCTGAAAGATTTAAATGGATTGCTGACCATACTGCAGAAGGAAGATGGGGAGAGATTCATGATTTAATGGGAACTACAGTATTCCTGGCAAGTAATGCTTCCCAATTTGTAAATGGCCATATTTTGGCAGTTGATGGTGGTTTCTTAGTAAGATAACATAGAAGGTATATAATTTCCTAACAAGCTAAGGTTTTTGTGTGAGCAAAGGCCTTAGCTTGTTAGAATAATTATTTCAGTAGGGTAAATGATTGATAATCATTTACTGCAGAATGAGGAATAAAGGAGGCACAAGGATTAATAATCTTTGTGTGCAGGTAAAAGTCCTAAATGGACTTTTACGGGCAGTTTGCGAATGGAATGAGCAAGTTCAAACTGCCCAGTACAGAGGAATACAGGAGGGTTTCAAGTGAGGGATAAATATATAATTGGAGTAGACAGTGGTTCTCAAAGTACAAAGATATTTATTTTTAACAAGAAGGGTGAAGTGATTTGCAGTGCTAGCGAAGGGCTAAAGCCAATGATGTCAAGATTGCCTGGCTATGTTGAGCATCCAGAGGACGATTTATGGGACAGTCTCAAGATTGTATTTAAGAAGATTATGAAAGAATTTAAGGGCGATGTTAAAGATATTGTGGGTTTAGGGCTTTGTTCTATTCGCTGCTGCAGGGTATTTATGAAAAAAGATGGTACATTGGCAGCACCAGTAATGAGCTGGATGGATGTACGTTCATATACAAAATTTGAAGATGACCCTGAAATTGGCTATACAAGTCCAACTTCAGGATATTTAACACATCGATTAACTGGAGAATTTAAGGATACAGCTGCAAATGCTTATCAATGGCAATTTCCTGTAGATATGGATACTTGGGATTGGTCTAAGGATGAAGAGTATCTTAAGAGTTTTAATATACCTAAAGAAAAATTGCTAGATATACAGATGCCAGGAACAATCCTAGGTTATGTAACTGAGGAAGTGGCAAAGGAAACTGGACTGCCAGCAGGAATTCCAGTTGTAGCTACTGCTAATGATAAGGCAGTTGAAGCTCTTGGCTCAGGGCTTATAGATCCAAATGTGGGACTTGTTTCTTTGGGAACCTACATAGCTTCAATGGTTAGCGGCAGTGAAAATCTAGCTGCTCCAGCTAATTTCTGGACTAATTTATCTTGCGTTCCAAATAGATATTTATATGAAAGTAATGGTATCAGACGTGGAATGTGGCTCATTTCCTGGTATAAAAGCATTATTGGTGAAGAATATGCAGCTAAAGCAAAAAGTGAAGGCTATTCTGTGGAGGATTATTTAGCAAAAGAAGCTTTAAATGTACCAGCGGGATCCGATGGTTTGTTAACTATTCCAGACTGGCTTGCACCTGCGAACCAATTATATAGAAAAGGTGTCATCCTTGGATTTGATGAACGTCATACAAGAGGTCACATCTATCGTTCCTTGCTTGAAGGTATTGCATTTACCTTAAAGAATAATTACGACGCTATGATTAATGAATTAGGAATTAAGCCAGAAAAATTAATCATATGCGGCGGTGGCTCAAACAGCGATCTATATATGCAGATTTTTGCTGATATGTATGGTGTAAAGACTGTAAGAAATGAAATCAATGGCGCAGCAGCTCTAGGCTCAGCAATTTGTGTGGCTGTGGCTACTGGTTTATACAATGGCTTTAGCGAAGCTGTTAATAATATGGTAAAACAAAAGGATGAATTTATTCCAAATGCTGACAATCATAGAATATATAATAAAATAAATTCTAAAGCTTATGTTGATTTACCTAAGCTTATGGAAGAAACATTAAAAACAGTTTATGACGCATGTAATTAAGCATAGTACATAATATCATGTCATTAATAAGGAAACACAAAAAACATTAATATAAGCTGTAAATAACAAGGGCGTATATTTCTCAGGCTTATGTGCAGCTTAAGAAGCGGCATAAAGCCTGGATATATATTTATAGATGCTCCTAAAAAATAATAAGGAATAACTTAAAATATTAAAAAAAATAAATTAACTGCTTCTAAAATTTGCTTAATAATATGTAAATGGGGGTGCTGCTTAATGATAGAATTCGTAGATATACAAAAAAGTTACCAGGATAAAACTATTTTAAAAGGTATAAACCTAAAGCTAGAGGATGGAAAGTTAATGGTACTAATTGGTCCAAGCGGCTGTGGTAAAACTACCACTCTTAAAATGATAAATAAACTGATAGAGCCTACTAAAGGCAGTATATTAATTAATGGTGAAGATATTGCTGAAAAAAATACAATTGAGCTTAGAAGGACTATTGGTTATGTAATACAACAAACAGGTCTTTTCCCTCATATGAATATAGGAGAAAATATCGCTGTAGTTCCTTATTTAAAGAAATGGCCAAAAGATAAGATAAAAAACAGGGTAGAAGAACTTTTAAATCTTGTAGGCTTAAATGCAGGTGAATTTATAAACAGATATCCTCAGCAGCTAAGCGGCGGAGAACAGCAAAGGGTAGGAGTAGCCAGAGCACTTGCTACAAATCCTCAAATTATTTTAATGGATGAACCCTTTAGTGCACTAGATCCAATAACAAGAAGAGAACTTCAAACTGCACTTAACAATTTGCAGAAGCAGCTTAAAAAAACCATAGTATTTGTAACACATGATATGGAAGAAGCAATAAAGCTTGGTGATAAAATTTGCATAATGAATAGTGGCGAAATAGTACAGTACGATACTCCTGAAAATATATTGCAAAGCCCTGCCAATGATTTCGTGGCAAGATTTATTGGTCATTCAGAAACAATAAGAAATACAATTTGAATTTAGTATACTACAGTTTTATCTAATCGCAGTTATACAAAAATTTAATTGAGGTGATATATTTGGAATTATATAATTTTTTTATAGATAGATTTCCTCAAATACTTGGAGCAGCTGAAAAGCATTTTCAGCTTATATTCATATCTGTACTCACTTCCATAGTAATTGGGGTTATTCTAGGCATAGTAATTTCTAAATTTAAAGTATTTGCACCACTTGTAATAGGTATTGCAAACCTTCTTCAAGCAATTCCAAGTCTTGCTTTACTAGGTTTCTTAGTTCCAATTATGGGGATTGGAGAAAAGCCTGCCATACTTATGGTATTTTTATATTCCTTATTACCAATTATAAAGAATACATATACTGGCTTAAAAGAAGTAAGTGACGATATGATAGAGGCTGGACAAGCAATGGGCATGACCTCCTGGCAGCTTCTATACATGGTGGAGCTTCCTATTGCACTTCCAGTAATTATGTCTGGTATTAGAATTTCAGCAGTTACCTCTGTTGGCCTTATGACAATAGCCGCATATGCAGGAGCTGGAGGCCTTGGGGAAATAATCTTTACTGGCATTCAAACTATGAATAACAATATGATTTTATCTGGGGCAATACCAGCATGTTTATTTGCCTTATTATTAGACTTTTTAATAGGAAAAATTGAAAAGAAAATGTCTTTAAAAAAGTCTAAAAACTTTTTTAAAGATTTTAATATAGGTTATTCTTTTAATTTAAAAAAATTAAAAATAGCTGCAGCAGCGATTATAGTAATTATTGCAAGTATTATTGGAGTTAAACTTTCTTCAGCACAAAGCCCAATTGTTATTGGCGCAAAAAATTTCACTGAGAACCAAATTCTCGGAAACATTTATACTCAAATGATAGAGAGAGACACAAAATATAAGGTTAAAACTGAATTGAGCCTTGGAGGTACACAAATAGCCTTTTCCGCACTTCAAAATGATAAAATTGACATGTATGTAGAATATACAGGAACAGGACTTGTTAATATATTAAAAGAGCCTGTAGATAATGATCCGGAAAAAGTATTTAATACAGTTAAAAAGGAATTTGACACTCAATATAAACTCACATGGCTTGATCAAATAGGCTTTAATAACACTTACGCCTTAGCAGTGAGGCAGGACATAGCAGACAAATATTCCTTAAACACAATATCTGATCTGGCTAAAGTAAGTCCAAATTTAATCATTGGTACCACTATGGAATTTTCTGAAAGGGTAGATGGACTGAAGGGATTAAAAGAAAAATATAATCTTACATTTAAAGATGAAAAGAAAATGGATTCCTCAGTTAGATACACTGCTATTGCTGCCAATGAAATACAAGTTGTTGATGCCTTTACAACTGATGGAATGATTAAAGCTTTAAATTTGAAAATATTAAAAGACGATAAAAATTATTTTCCACCCTATTATGCTGCACCGCTTATTAGCGAAAAATTATTAACTAAATATCCTGAGCTAAAGGTGGAGCTAAATAAGTTGAGTGGTAAAATAACAGATGATATTATGATGGAATTAAATTATGAAGTAGATAAATTAGGCAAAGATCCTAAGGATGTAGCTCGTGAATTTTTAGATAAGTATGTTTACAAGTCTGGAAATTAAAATAAAAAATACAGTAGGAATTTTAGTTATATGATGCAGACTACATATGTTATAATTGGTGTAATACATTCAAAGGAAGGTAATAAATTATGAAATTTTGTTGGAGCACATTAATTGTTAAAAATCTAGATGAATCTCTAAAGTTTTACAATGAGATTGTTGGACTTAAAGTAAATAGAAGATTCAGTGCTGGTCCTGAGGTAGAAATTGCATTTTTAGGTGATGGCGAAACAAAGATTGAATTAATTAGCAGTAAACAAGAAGTAAATTACGGGAATAGTATTTCCCTTGGATTTGAAGTAAGTTCAGTAGATGAAATGATGTCTTTTGTAAAAGAAAAAGGAATAAGCATTGAGAGTGGACCATTTCAACCCAACCCACATACTAAATTCTTTTATGTATTAGATCCCAACGGATTAAAAATTCAGTTTGTGCAAAATATTTTATAGTAGAGAGAGCAGCTTATTAAGCTGCTTTACTTTTTACCTAATTTCATAATTATGAATCTAATATAATGGTAAAGATAATTGCACAAAATAAAAAGTAAATAAAGATTATGCTAGCACTAATATAAAAATAATTTATCATTTGACGAATTAGGTATTTTTGTTATATAATTCAGACTATTTATGCTATAATTGGTTTAATACGGAAGATAAATGATTTATTGGGGTGATGAAATGGGTGCAGTATTAATGCTTTATTTGTTCTGCGGAGCTATATTCTTTTTTATACTATATAATGTAATAATGAGTGCTGTTAAAGAGGGAACATTAAATGCATTATATTTATTTAAGGTATAAAACGACATGGTCGTTTATTTGATAGTTATCTGAAAGGATATGTTCATGAAAGATAGGTTCCGATACAAACTAAATCTTTGAGAAAAAATGAAAAGAGAGTGCGATTTATGAAAAATAAGTTTGAAAAGTATGTAAGTGACGTTGAGCTAAGCATGCCAACAAGCATTGAAATAATATCAGAAACTGAAAACAAATTAGGTATTAAATTTCCTAGTGATTATATAGAATTTATGTTGTTCTCTAATGGATGTGAAGGTACTATAGGAGAATCATATATTAGTATATGGCCTATTGAGGAACTTATTGATACTAATGAAAATTTAGAGGTTGAAAAATATACACCTGGACTAGTTTTATTTGGTTCTGATGGTGGCGGGGAAGCATTTGCATTTGATATGCGTGGAGATACTATTAAATATATAATGGTTCCTTATATGTTAGAGTTTGATGCGCTTATAGAACAAGGTAACACAATTTTTAATTTCTTTGATAGATTAAATAATGGATTATTATTTGCTAAATAGATTTTGGTAAAAGAAAAATTGAATTGGGGAGTAGTATATGCCGATAGAAAATGTTAATAACATAGATATTTTAGGAGTAAAGAAGGATGGGAAAGGGGTGGATTTGATAATAGTTACTAGTAAACACTTAGATTCATCTCCCACAACACAAGAACTTCTTTTGGACAAGATAGAAAATTATTTAGGATATATAAATAGTGGAGAATTTGAAAAAGAATTCGGAAGACTTGATCCAGTAAATATAGTTATTAAGATTAAATGCATAGATGAACCTGATCCTCTTATGAAGGAATTATTTAAAAAAATTGATTTGTGGGTAACAGAAAATAATGCAAGAATTGAAATGATAATAAAGTAATAGGGCATTGAAAATATATTCTTTTGTGGGTATGGGATAGTGATATCGATTATAGGTAGTGCGGAACATATCCCATCAGATAACAATATGTTCAAGTCCGCTTTGCATGGGAGAACTTCAAAGCACACCTGCGAAGCCAAGTGCGGTCGCTCTAGGCTTCTCGGTGTCTTGAACACGAGACGTTAACTGAAAAGCTATGTTTACTAAAATGTATCAACGTAATGTAGAAAGTTTCTTGGGTCAGATTGGTAAAATTAAACGTAGCTATTCAAATATATAAAAATAAAAATATATAAATATACTAATATTTAAATATTTACTGATTCTATGCGGGTTCAGCGTGTATTTTATAAATTGATTTAGAACGGAATCTTTTTATATTACGTCCCGATGATAATTTATTATACTAAAAAAGGTGGAGAGGAATTGAAAAAATTATTATCACGCTATAGATTACTTGGATTTAATGAATATAGAACAGATATATCTAGATAAAATTGAAGAACCCAAAGAAAATTATCTCAGGCTCACTTTCACTAGAAGTGAAACAACTTCTGTTCCAGAATTATTAAATATGGGCGATAAAGTTAATAACAACTTATACTCAATTAACTATGATTATACAGTTCCGTTAATACAAATAGATTTTGAATCGTACATTGGATATTTAATTTTAAATGAAAGTTTTGCAGGCTCAGATGGCTATGAGGAATTTGATGGTAAGGCTTTTAGAATCTATAAAAAGTCTAGATATTTAGATTTTATAAAGGTTGGAACTTTTGCTTCAGAAGATTATCCAGGTCCATTTAAGCATTATGGAATTGCTTATCTTAATCATATTATCGATGTTGTTTCAATATCGGAGCCTATCATAAAAGAGATTTAAGAAAGTTTCATTTAAATATATAAATGAATATATAAGCACTAGATATTAAATCATATGCAAAAAAAATCCATATAAAGTAAACTGAGTGGAAAGAAATGTTGAGGGGTAACCTCACGCAAATGGATAGTAAAAGACCTATAACATCAGATAACAAAATTTAGCCGTCCGCCTTGGTAGGTGGATTTTTTTATATAGATATGTGTAAATTTATGGTCTATAATCTATATAAAGGTTAAAAACAGGTAGCTTGCCAATGCACATTCCTTCACTGACGCAAGTAGCCAAGGGGTATTCCTCTGGGGTCCGGTTCAGTAACATCTCTAATGCGAGAACGTTAGGCGAAAGAAACTGAAGAAAGGGTTGAAATTGATATGAACGATAATATTGAATACTCAGAATCTGGACAACCTATTTATAGGTATGAAAGCAAGGAACATAAATGGAAGCCACCAGTTTATGGTGATTTAGATTTAATTCGCAAAATGGAAGAGCATATAGAAAAATATATAGGGAAAATTCAATCTGTTTATCATGAATTAGTATCTGACACTTTGCATTTGGACGTTTATTACATTAAACCAAGTAAAGAAAGAAACAATCATATATTTATTACATCAGGGATGAGTTTTCTGCCAATGAATACACCTGAGGGGTTAGAAGATTACAAATACGCTGAGTTAATGATTTGCTTACCGGAAAGTTGGCCTGTATTTGAAGAAGCGTTTAAAAATGAGGTTAATTATTGGCCTATAAGGTTATTAAAGAACATAGCTCGTTTTCCACACGATTATGAGACATGGTTAGGATTTGCTCACACAATACCCAATGGGAATCCACCAGAACCGATATATGACAATATCAAATTTAATGGTATTATGCTATTGCCTCCAATTATGTTAAACAGAAACTTTCTAACATTGAAGGTAGATGAAAAAAGAACTATTAATTTTTATACTATCATCCCTTTATATGAAGAAGAAATGGATTACAAACTAAAGAATGGTTATGAAGGTTTACTAGATAAGTTTGATGAGTTTGGAATTAACGAAATTATAGATACAAATAGAAAAAATACATGTAAGAAGACCTTTTGGCCATTTAAAAAATAGAATCCATCGCCTAACAAGATGTTAAAGTCCGCTTTGCATAGGAAGACTGCAAAGCGCATCCGCCAGCTAACCGAGCCGGAATTTAGAAAAACTAACATAAGATCTATGTAAGCTTTTTTTAATTCCTGTAACGCTGGCAGAGGTCTTGAACAAAAAACGTTAACTGAAATCCTTTTGAAATAAGTGCAAATTTGGAGTGAACATTAAATCAAAGGTCATAAGCCACATAAATAATTTATAGCGAACTAAATGGAGAAAAAGTAAGATGAATAATAATTATAACTTTTATAATGCTGATTTAAAAATAGAAGTAGAAAATCAGTTTTTATATTCAGCTGTTACAGTAAATTACAAGTGTAATTTATCAAGTACAAAAGTTTTAAATTTTTATATTTATAAGGATATACAGATAGAAAATGTAACATGTGATAAGAAAATGAGGTATGAGGTTGGCAGTGAAAAAATACAATGGAGTCCCTTTGTATTAGAATCAAAATTAATAAAGCTCTTGTTTGATGAACCAATTTACGAGAATGAAATTATAAATATAAATTTTAAATACAAAGGACACATAAATCTCGTTACGCAATATGGAATAAATAGACTAACAAAAGACTGGATTGAGTTGGGAATATATACGCCATGGTTTCCGTTATCGAAAAAACTTGAACAAGCTTTGTTTAATGTAAAGGTTCAAATAAGTGATGGATATAGAATAATTAACTCAAAAGACATTGGAGAATATTCAATTATCAATCAGTTAATACCTAATAGTGACTGCCCTATAATAGCCTCTAAAGAATTCAAATGTGTAAAGTGTAATATTGAAAACATTGATGTTAATGTTTATTTTATAGATAATAAGTATAATGATTTGGCACAAAAAATAAGTGATTATTCTATAATTATTTTAAATTATTATAAGCGATTCGGACCGATAGATAGCCAGGAAATTTCAATTGTAATTGCCCCAAGGAAAGATGGTGGTGGATATTGCAGCCCAGGGCTAATTGTTATAACGCCTGATTATAACAATAAAGATGAAGTTGGATATTTTAAATTTATAGCTCATGAATTAGCACATCTATGGTGGTGTAAAGTTAAAAACCCCGATACTTGGGAGGATTGGCTAAATGAATCATTTGCGGAATTTTCAGCCCTATTAGCATTGAGAGACGCATTTGGAGTTGAAGAATTCAATAATAGAATCAATACTTATAGCCAAGAAGCAAAAAAATTACCTCCTATCAGGGATATAGACAGAAAAAATGATAAAGCTCACCAGGTTCTTTATAAAAAAGGACCTTTAATATTAAATGAATTGAAAAAAAACATAGGTGAATTAAAATTTGAGAAATTATTGAACATAGTTCACACAAGTAATACAGATACAACAGAAAAGTTTTTAGATAAACTGATTGAGATTACCAACCAAGAAAAAGGAGATTATTTTATCAACCTACTTATTCAGTGAAATGTTTATATAGCTAATTCAGGATATACTTTTATACTTCATGAAAGAGTTTTGGGATAGTGTTAATTTCAAGTTTAACAGAGGCGGACTTCAGTTAACAATGCATTCCCTTTCGCTACGCACATCCTCCAACCTAACCGAGACGAAGTAGCTAAAATACTAGGATAAGAGCTATTTAAGAATTATAGCCACCGCTGTAAGGTTGGATGACGTTGGGAATCCGAGACGTTAGTCGAAAAAATTATATTACTATTTGTTTGTGTTGAAGATTAAATTTAAAAAGAAAGAGGTGAACATAAATGAACATAAAAAATATTTGGATTACTTCGGAGGAACATTTAAAAAAGTTTAGTGATATTATATCCAAAACACACCTTGATACAAAAATCATTAAGTTATGTAAAATTCCCAAGGATTTTCCGAAAGTAAGAATATATTACTTTTTAAAATTTCCAATTGTATTTTTCAGTAAGGGTGAAATCACACTTACTGAAAATTTATTTGAATACAAAGCAATAAAGAATAATATTAGATTTTTAAAAAGTTATTCAAATTTAAACAATGAGTTGAACTTTAGGCTTGAATATTTAAAGGTGAAGTCTATAGAGTGGTATCAATGTCCAGATTATTTTATTAAATATTATAATAACAAGTGGATAAAGGTAATCTGTAATGATGAAGTATTAGGGGGCAGCTTCCTTATGTGTGTAGGCGGAATAGGACCATCTATGCAAGGTATAATAAAAAATACAGATGAACTGTTTAAAATGTTAAATGACAATTGTAACAAATACTAATAAGAAGCAATAAATAAAAGAGAACTATAGATTATATAAGTGGTATATATATATCACCGTAACAGGAGGTGGAAAATGCGATTAACAGCAGAGCTAATAAACCAAGGCTTTTCATTGCAAGATGTAATCATTGATGATTTGGGTAATTACATAGACATTAAAAGAGTTTGCTTTAAAAAATACGTTGATGAATATTACGGAGGATGGATAGAGAATATTCAAATTAAAATGAACACTGATGCTTTCAATGATATGATGAAAGAAACGTGTTTTCAGAAGTTATTACTAAATAATGTACCTATAGGTTTTTTTGCCTATAATGAACTAGAAGATAAAATTGAAGGCATTTCTATTCAAATGCTTGAAGTATCTCAACGTAAAGGTATAGGTTCATTTTATTTGCAATATATTACATCACTTTCCAAGAAGGCGAATAAACCTATATACCTAAAAGTATTTAAGTCTAATCCTGCCCAAAATTTATACAAACGATTTGGATTTGACAAGTACAGTGAAACAGAGACGCATTATTTAATGAGGTTTAATCCAATGAAAAGTCAATAATTTCAGATAAACAATGAAGTTTTCAACAAAATATGAAGTTGAGTTGCTTCGCTGTTTTATTATTAAGTGAACTAAATGAACTCTAATGGGTTAACTTAAAAGTAATAAAATACTGATTTCACTTGATAGTTATTTTATTTATTCTCTTTATTTCTTAAGTTTAAAATCTAAAACTTTAGACAACATGTCAATATCGCCATTGAATACGAGGCTTAATAACTTATTTTCATCTTCAAAAATCAGATAACATGGCGGTTCATTTTCGGGAATTAGAATATAGACTTCACTTACAAGTGCATTCAAGGACTTACAGTTTACTTTAACAAGCGGGTCTAAAGCAATTTTAACAACATAACCATCGTCAGTAATGGGGTCATTTTTATATAACCCTTCTATATTAGTAATCCAACTTGTAATCATGCTTTGAATTTGAGGATTTGATTGGACTACTTTCACAACTTTATCTTGTTTTGGGTCAAAAATTTCAATATATTTAAAGTCTTGAGCATTAACGTGTATTGAATTTATGGATATAAAGAAAAAGAACAATATGATTGATAATTTTTTAAACATATTGACCACCTCATTATTAATGTTCCCACAACTAACTACAGTTATTTGTGATTAATATGTTTAATTAGCAATGTTTTATATTGCATCACCATAGTTTATTATTACGAAATACCAATAAAATAAATATTCCCAACATAGCTATAGGGATTACATAATTAAGTGCTATTTAAGGGGGAGATAATATGTTAATCAAAGATTTTGAAAACTTTATTATTGAAACTTTTACAAAAGAAAAATTAGAGATTGTAAAAGGAAAAAATGAATATGGTTTTACCAATATCGGAACAAAAGATGTAGTTAAATTGGGATACTGCACTAATTTAACTATTAAGTCTGCACAAGAAGCAGCAAAAAATAATGTTGATTTGATAATAACACATCACGATACCTGGGAATGGATGTCTGGAATAAAGGAAGAAGTACTTGAAATTTTAAAACAAAATAACATAACTCATTTTTTATTCATGCACCTCTAGATGATGCTGAATTTGGCAACAACAATTCAATATTAAAAAAACTTGGATTTAAGAGTATAGATAAATTCTCAAATGAAGAAGAAATGTATTGTGGAAGGATAGGAGAAATAGATGAACCTATTGAGCTTGAAAAACTTGTGAATAAAATAGAAATCTTGTTAGAAGAACCAGTACGAAAATGGAAAAATAACGAAAGATTAATAAAGAAAATTGGGGTAGTAACAGGCGCAGGTTTTAGTGCTATTGATATAAAAGATGCTGTTAATTTAGGTTGTGATGCATATTTTACTGGTGAAAAGATACTTTATACTGTTCAATATGCGCAATATAGTAAGATAAATCTTATAGTTGGCAGTCATACATTTACCGAGATATTTGGATTGGAAAGCTTAGTTAAAATGTTTAATAAAAAATATCCTATGGTGGAGATTATAAGAATTAAAGAAGAACATATTGAGTAAGCACTGCGTCTAAAACACAAAACAATAAGCTGTTATATTTATTATATTATGAAAGACATAATATGATATTTATGGCGCAAACCTACGCATATAGAACGTAAGAGAGCTCTAAAACATCAGATAACAAAGTTTTGCCATCCGCCTTGGCAGGTGGATTTTTTAATATAGATATGTGTAAATTTATGGTTTATAATCTATATATAGGTTAAAAGTAGGCAACTAACCAAGGTACATTCCTTCACCGGCGCAAGCGCAGCCAAGGGGTATTTCTTTGGAGTTCGATTCAGGAACGTCGGCAACACTAGACGTTAACTGAAATCCTTTTATAGTGAGTGCAAATTTAAAGTGATCGTTAAAATAAAGAGATCTGATTCAATTTGGTATATTAATATAAGTTTAAGGGGGGATATGTACAATGAGTAATACTATGGGCATTTTTGGCGCAATAAGCTCCTTTGCTATTATAGAATCAATGCTCAGAATGTTGACATACATTGCAGTAATTAGCGTTTCGCTTAAGGCAATTCAAGCATTAAACACATATATAAATAAAAATTCGAGATAGATTTTGTAGCTACATGATAGTAGATCAGTATGAACAAAAGACTATTTATACATAATACAGGAGGATTAGTAATGGATTGTGGATTTCAAAATGGAAATGGATGGTTCCGGTATAGGGCTGCAGCAATAATTATTGAAGATGGGTGTGTACTTTTCGCGAAAAATGAATTGGATTCATATTATTATTCTATAGGTGGAGGGGTACATTTAGGAGAAAAGGCAGAAGATGCGGTTAAACGAGAAGTATTTGAAGAAACGGGCGTTTCATATGAAATCGATAGATTAGCATTTATTCATGAGAATTTCTTTGAAGGTTCTGGAACACTAGATGGTTTCAAATGCCATGAAATCGCATTTTATTTTCTGATGAAATCAAGAGGTACGAAAGAGTTGAATAGTAATAGTTATACTCTGGGAGTACGGGAATATATGCACTGGCTACCAATTAATAAATTAAAGGAATATGTTGCGTATCCAAGTTTTTTTGCGGAGAGGTTACTTAATCTAAATGATACAGTTGAACATATTGTTACTTACGAGTAATAAATATGTTTGTAATTTAAAAGTTTATTATTTCACATTTCTCATATATTCTTCATTAAAGAGATTTGGGACAATGGTAAATTTAAGCTTAGCGCTGAAGGACGTCGGCAATTAGGAACGTCATATGACATTTTAAATCTGATAAAGTTTATTTTACGCATTACATTTTCTATTACATAATGAAAAGCCACAATAGAAATTAATTAACAACTAACGATTATTTATATACTGTAAGGAGGATTACAATGGATTTTAGAAAAATCTTTGACACCAGGGTTCTCCCCGAAGAGTTTGACAAATGGAGAACCCGTTATTGTGAAGAGTGTTTCGCCGATGTTATAAAATACGCTAAGCTTGATGCAGACAAAACGGCTCTTGAAATTGGTCCAGGAACAGGACAGGCGACCGAGCCTATATTAAAGACAGGCTGTTCGTATCTGGCTATTGAACTTGGTGAAAATTTTACAGAGGCTATGAAGAACAGATTCAGTACTTATGATAATTTTCAAATTGTTAATGCAGATTTTGAAACATATGATTTTGGGAAAAATCAATTCGATTTGGTTTATTCAGCCGCGACAATCCAGTGGATTCCGGAGGAAATAGGCTTTCCAAAAGTATATAATCTGTTGAAAAACAATGGAACATTTGCAATGATGTTAACCCGAACAGATTACAAGAGCCATAATGAAGCCTTATATTCAAAGATACAGGAGGTATACGCAAAATACTTCCGCCCAGAAACTGAATATACATGTAGCTTAGCCTACGCTAATGTTGAAAACTATGGCTTCGTGGATTTTGAATGCCGTCATTATCATAAAACAAGGGAATATAGCTCTGATGAATTTATTTCATGGACAATAATACAAGCCCCACATCTCACATTACAAGAGCCTAATAAATCACAATTTATCACAGGCATCAAGGATGCTATTTTGAGTTTTGGCGGCAAAATAACGCTTCATGATGACATAGTTTTATATTTGGTAAGAAAGCCATAACCCCGCAGTATGATTATTGATTTAATTGAGAAGTAATCGGTGAATATTATGATGTAATATATCAGAATGTATAAGGATAATTATATAACAGCTTTCATGAGTGCGGTTCAGACTTCTTTAGAGTAAAGATTATTTATTTAATGATAGGGGAAATTGTAATGATTATTAGAAAATCAGGGTTTGATGACTTAAATATAATCGTTAATATATTTAAGAACGCAATTAAAACAATGAATGAAAACAATATATACCAATGGGATGAAATATATCCAAATGATGAAATTCTTAAACAAGATGTACTTAAAAATCAAATGTATGTCGGAATTAGAGATGATATCATTGTTTCTGTTGTTGTTATTAATAATGAATCTGACCAAGAATACGAAAATGGAAATTGGCAATATGATAACACAAAGTTTGCAATAGTACATAGACTATGTGTTAATCCTATTTATCAAAATCAAAGAATAGGGAAAGAAACAATGAGTATGATTGAAAATTTATTGTTAAAAATGGGAGTACAATCAATTAGATTAGATGCTTTTTCTCAAAATCCATATGCATTGAAAATGTATGAAACTCTTGGATATAAAAAGGTTGGAGAAGCAAATTGGAGAAAAGGTCTATTTTATTTACTTGAGAAAAAATTATAGAAGATTAAGGTTAGAAAAATTTCATAATTGATATGCATTCTTATTATTTTACTGATGTAATGAAGGGTGATAAGCCTACGCATATAGTAAGTAAAGACCTGAAACAGCACATTACAAAATTTTGCCGTCCGCCTTGGCAGGTGGATTTTTTTATATAGAACAGTGTAAGAATATGGGTTACAATCTATATATAGGTTAAAAATAGATGGCAGCTAAGGCACATTCCTTCATCGGTGCAAGCACGTGGAGAGGTATTCCTCTGGGGTCCGGTTCAGGAACGTCGCAACATGAGACGTTAGAAGAAAGAATATTTTATTGTAAGTTTATGTTCCGTTACTTTAAAAGTGATAGTGCGCCTCATTATTTTATAGGAAATTAATAAAAAGGGGGAGAGTTTATTGACTAAAGTATTTATGTTATCAATTATTATGATTTTACCAATTGCAGTTATAATTTATTTAATTTATCTTCTAATTAAGGCGTTAAGAATATACATAAAGAAAAATAAGGAGTAATAGTAATGCTAAAAAGTTATAAAAGGAATTTGCTTGTTATTGGTACAGGGGTAATATTAGTATTTACTTGGTTTTGGACTGAGGGTTTTGGAATTTCACCAAGGTATCAATACGGAAACACTATTGAAAAAGCATTGAATTTCTGGTATCAACGTGGAACTTCAAATGTAGGACTATCAAAAGTAATATCTATAGTGGATATTAATGATGGCAAAAAAATAGTGTTCTATGAAACTAACAAGAATATCGTAATGGCTGGTTTAGTAAGAAAAAAATGGAATAATAAGTGGGTAGTTATTGGGCATGTAAGTTGTTGTTAAATTTAGATAATTTATATTTGGGGAAGGTGTATATAAGTGGGGAAATTAAAACTTGTTTGTTTTGACTTGGATGATACTCTGATTAGAGATATACATTCCGTTATGCTGCCATGTATTTTAAATGGGAAAGAAAAAGAGCACTCTTTCATTCAAGAACAAGAAGAAAAAGGTTTGATTAACTATATATCAGCAGATTATCTTAGAGCAGAGTTACTTTTAGGTCTTGAGGAACGTAAAATTGCGCAATCATTTTTAAAGATTGCAAAACCTTTAAAAAATATTAAGAATGTAGTTGAAGCATTACATGGACAAAGTATAAAATGTATTGTTATTACCGTCGGCCCAAAGCAAGTAGCCAAAGTTGTATGTGATATTTGGGGATTTGATAATTATTATGGTAGTGATTACGAAGTAGTTGATGGATTATTTACAGGAAAAATTCTTAATTATATTGGAGCTGAACAAAAAATAGAGTGTTTACAAGATTTTTGTAAGAATAACAGTATAAACGCTAATGAATGTATTGCTGTTGGAGATGGATCAACAGATATTCCAGTTTTCCAATACTGCGGAAAATCAATTGCTATAAACAGTTCGCCAAAAGTTAAACAAAGTGCAATGTATGCAGTTGATACTGAGGATTTATCAGACATCCTCAAATACATATTATGTGCATAATAGAAAACAAATTACTTTACAATTTTCATTCACCAAGCCAAGTCTGGCTAAGTATCTCGGTGTCGGCAATTAGAAACGTTAGAGGAAATGATATATTCATGAAAGTTATAGACCGCTTAAAGTATTTTATTAGAATGACTATTTTGATAGATACTTTGAGTAGATAATTTTCAATTTATTATGGAATAAGAGGATTAAAATGCAAAAGAAATTATTAAGTCAAAGACATCCAATATTTTATTTTCTAGCGGTTTGGTATAGACGTATAATTAGATACAAGCAGTGGTATTTTAGTTCTATCAAGTTTGCAAAGTTGAGTAATTTTAACAAACTGCCATATAGAGTTAAAAAACATCAATCAGTTTTAATCAGAAAATTAGGGGATAGCGATGTGCAACTACAGCTTAATAAGGTTAAGAACTTAAAGATAGCTATAAAGAAGATAGATGGAATTATCATCAGACCAGGAGAAGTTTTTTCATTTTGCAAAACGGTGGGGCTTCCTACAAAATTTAAAGGATATCTTCCAGGAATGGAGCTTTGTTTTGGTGAAGCAAGACCAGGAATTGGAGGTGGATTGTGCCAAATTGCAAATCTTTTAAATTGGCTTGTAATGCATAGCCCACTTACTGTAATAGAGAGGCATCACCACAGCTTTGACCCATTTCCAGATGACGGAAGGGTACTTCCCTTTGGTAGTGGTGCTACAATATTTTATAACTATGGAGATTTTCAGGTGAAAAATAATACAAGCTATACTTTTCAAATAAATCTTTGGATAACTGAAAAATGTTTAGAAGGGGAAATTAGGATAAATGAAAAACTTAACTTTGGATATCATGTGTTTGAGAAGAACCACAAATTTTTAAAAATTGAAGATAATTATTATAGGCAAAATGAAATCTGGCGAAATAAGATAGCTAAGTTTGAAGGTGGTAGGATTTTAGATACTGAGCTTGTCACTAAAAACTTTGCTTTAGTAAAGTATATTCCTAAAGAATTCAAATAGAAATAGTGTTTATATTTATGGAGTTAGTTCAGAACTATTTAATGATGGGGCACAAGCGTAGCTAAGTGGTATTCCTCAGAGATCCGGTTCATAAACGTCGGCGGCACGAGAATTTATATGAAATTTTAGATATAAGGAAGTCCATGTTTACGCATTTAGTGATTTTTGCATATAAACAATATATTGTAATTGTAAATATGGAGAACTAAAGATACTTTATTTATTCGGAGGTTATATAAATGGATTCAAACATAGTGAAATTTAATTTAAAGAAATATTATGATCAAGAAGCTGAACTAAGAAATTTATCTGAAAAAGAAGAATGGAAGAAGAATCAAAGAATTCGATTTTACAATTACATAAAATCAGAAAACAAAAGCTCTTTATTAGAAATAGGGGCTGGTACGGGAAATGATAGTCAATTCTTTATGGATTGTAGCTTAAGTGTTGTAGCGGTTGATTTATCAAGTGAAATGGTTAAATTGTGTAAAGAAAAAAATATAGAATCATATGAACTGGATTTTTATAATATCTCAAATTTAAATAAAAAATTTGATTGTATATGGTCTATGAATAGTCTTTTGCATGTGCCTAAAACTGAGTTACCGCATGTTTTGAATGAAATCAACTTGGTACTTAGCGAAAAAGGATTATTCTATATGGGTGTATATGGTGGTGTGGATACTGAAAGTGATTTTATAAACGAAGTAACCAATACTCCACGCTTTTTTTCATATTACTCTGAAAGTAAGATTAAAGAATTGTTAAGTAATGTTTTCGATATAATTGAGTTTGAACAGATTAATGTTGGAAGGAATACCGATTTCCAAGCCATAATTATGAGGAAGAAATAATTTTTAATACGTAACAGTATAAGAATGATATAAAAGGGCTTACTTCATATTCTTCTTATATTATGAAAGATATAATATGACATATATGTGGCAAATCTACGTATATAGATAGTATAAGTTCTAAAACATCACATAACAATATTTTACCACCTTGAAGGTGGATTTTTTTATATGGATGTGTGTAAATTTATGGTTTATAATCTATATATAGGTTAAAGTAGGGGGGATCACAGTGGCAACAGCAAGAGAAAAATTATTCTCTTATAAAAAAATCTATGATCAAGAAGGCAGCCAAGAGCTCTTTGTGGAGGCCATGAGAGAGTCTATTGAGCACCATAACAACAATTGTGAATTTTATAGGAAGTTTCTAGGTGAACAGGGCTTTAAAGCTTCAGATATAAAAAACTTAGAGGATTGTGCAAAAATCCCACCAATAACCGCTCAGTTTTTTAAATACCATGAAGTGCTTAGTATTAAAAAGGACGATGTTGAAATACATGCCACTTCATCAGGTACTCAGGGTCAGAAAAGTCAGATTTTCCTTGATAAGGACTCCTTAAGACTAGGAACAAAAATGGCTATTAGGGCTATAAGATATCATGGCTTTATTTCTATTATCCCTACTAATTATCTCATTTTAGGATATGAGCCGCAAAAAGGTAATGAAATGGGCAATGTGAAGGTGGCACTTGGGATGACACGCTTTGCCCCAGCAAAGGAAAAAGTATTCGCCTTAAGGTCTCTAGGAGATAAGTATGAAATTGATTATTTCGGAATTATAAATGCTTTTAAGCGCTTTAACAGACAAGGGCTGCCTGTACGCATACTTGGCTTTCCTTCTTATCTATACATGCTTTTAAAGATGATGAAGGATTCAGGAATGAAGCCACTAAAGCTTAATAAAAGATCAGTTGTACTGACAGGTGGCGGTTGGAAGAAATTTGACGATATGGCTATAGACAAGCAGGAGTTGTATGACATGGCTCAGCAGTATCTTGGTATTCCCTCTAAAAACTGCCGTGATTTCTATAGTGCAGTAGAGCACAGTGTCGCATATCCGGAATGTGAGAATCATCATATGCATGTACCAATATGGAGCAGAGTTATAATTCGGGATGTGAAAACACTGAAACCTTTAGGTTTTAATGAACCTGGTTTTTTAAGCTTTATAAGTCCTCTTGTATCTTCCGTGCCAATATCTTCTATAATTATGGGCGATATTGCAGTACTTAGAGATGGGAAAGACTGCGGTTGCGGAATTACAAGTCCTTATTTTGAAGTTCTAGGGAGAGCAGGCACCGCTAAAACAAGAAGCTGCGCTATTGCTGCTTCTGAATTTATGAAGGAGAATTAGCATGGATAATATTTACAGAGGAGAACCGATTTCAAAGACTGATTTTATTAAAAGATTATCCGAGGCCAAGGCAAGAATGGAAGAAGACCTTCTGCTTCCAAAGCTGTCTCCTGAAGTAGTAATTGAAGCAACACATACTTTAGCTGAGGAAATAGATCAAAGGGAGATAGTTAAGCAGCTAGTGTCCCTAGGAATACAGAAATGGGCTGCAGAGGAATATGTAAGCGTCACAGTTAAAAGCATGAGTAAAGGAGAACTGACCAGGAAACTGCATGCGGAGCTTGGCAAGGAACCTTTTGCGTGGAAGGAAGTTGGAAATGGTATAGAAGAGTGCAATTATCCACTTGGAGTAATAATGCATATTGGAGCAGGAAATGCCTTAGGAATTTCGGCTTTCAGTGTAATAGAAGGTCTCATGACTGGGAATATAAACATTTTAAAGCTACCAGATAATGAAGGAGGCATATCCTCCAGAATATTATTAAGATTGGCAGAAATAGAGCCAAGACTTAAGCCATATATTTATGTTTTAGATGTTTCGTCTAAAAATCAAGAAGTTATTAATCAGCTTGTTGAAATGGCAAATGCAGTAGTTGTCTGGGGATCAGATGAGGCTATAACTGCTATCAGACATCTCTCACCGCCATACTTGCAAATAATTGAATGGGGGCACCGACTAAGTTTTGCATACTTTACAAAGCATGCGCATGATGAAAAGGACTTGGAAGGCTTGGCACGGGACATATGTCTAACAGATCAGCTGTACTGCAGCTCTCCTCAATGTGTATTTTATGAAACTGATAAACCTAAGGAAATTGATGAATTTGCAGAGAGATTGTCACAAAACATAAAGTCTGTAGGAACACAATATCCTGCAGCAACCAGGCAAATTGATGTACAGGCGCAGATTACCTGGACTCATGAGCTTATTAAAACAGAAGAGATTCTAAAAGAAAAACGGCTAATAACAAATGAGGGAAAAGACTACGGCGTTATGATAGATTATAAGGCTGAATTGAAAGCCTCACCTCTCTTTCGTAATATATGGGTAATGCCTATAAGAAGGAAAGAACTATTAGCTATGTTAAGATTACACAAGGGGCATCTGCAAACAGTGGGTTTAAGCTGCAACAGTGATGAACTTGATGAATTGTCTAACATCTTTTACGCAGCTGGTGTTACACGTGTGGCAAGTTGTGGGTACATGTCTGTAAACTACAGCGGCGAGCCCCATGATGGAGTTTTAGCTTTACAAAGATACGTTAAGAGGGTTAACAGAAGGATGAAATAAAATAAGGCAATCAATAATCTATAGCTTTTATTGGATTATTTGCATTTTGTGCATGAGGAGGTTATGGAGATGTATCGTTTAAAAAAAGAAGAGATGTATAGAATTACTCCGTTTTTTGATGGTTGGAACGAAACACTCTTATGGTCTTGTTTGCAGGGTTATATGGGAAATGCCTGGGTTGATGATATTGATAATCCCCATTCAGCACAAATTATTACGGGAGATTTCTGCTTTTTTGCAGGTGTTCCGAATGTTGGGCTGGTAAAAAATATTCCCGAATATTTTTCTTCAAAGTGCATTTTAATGATACCACAAAATGATGAGTGGGAAGATCTGATTGAGCATGAATACAAAATAAACTGCCACAGGTTTATGCGTTATGCTATTAAAAAGGAACAAGATATATTTGATAAAGAAAAACTGCACTCATATATTGAAAAGCTTCCATCCCAATATAGCATAATGAAGATAGATGAGATAATATATAACAAAGTTAAGACAGAAGAGTGGTCAAAGGATTTATGTTCTCAATTTCCGACCTACAATGATTATGAAAAATATGGGCTTGGTTTTGTTATACTTCATATGGATAGGATTGTTTGTGGTGCGTCCTCCTATACTGTATATAGCAAGGGGATAGAAATTGAAATAGATACAAAAGAGGAATATCGCAGAAAAGGACTTGCACTTGTCTGTGCTTCAAAATTAATACTTGAATGCTTGAACAGGGAGCTTTATCCGAGCTGGGATGCAGCAAACAAAGGATCTGTAGCCTTGGCGAAAAAAATAGGTTATCATTTTGAAAAAGAGTATGCTACATATTCAATTACTAATTTCAGGTAAGATTAAACTGAAACCTTTGCAAGTGTTTGGAAATTTAAAGAGAATATTTTCAAGGGAATTCATTTTATGAGTTCCCTTGAATGATATTTTAAAATACATTTAAGAGTTTAAACTATTATGACAAATCCTGAATTGCCGTCAACTCTTATCTTTTGGCCTGTCTTGATTTTCTTTGTGGCGTCGGTAATTCCTACTACAGCTGGTATTCCATATTCCCTAGCAACTACAGTACCATGAGTAAGCAAACCTCCAACTTCCATTACAAGGCCAGATGCATTTATAAATAGGGGTGTCCAGCCTGGATCTGTATAAGGTGCAACCAGAATTTCACCTTTATTTAATGTAGCCTTTGAGGGGTCGGTGATTACCCTTGCTATACCTTCAATTACCCCTGAAGAAACTGCCATACCTGGTAACGCACCTTCAGGTAGGTTATCTCTCTTATAGCCAGCTTTGATTTCTTCACCATAGCTTGTAAGCACTCGAGGAGGGGTTAGTTTATTAAAATACTCATATTCTTCTTTTCTGTTCTTCACAAGTTTAACAAGACTCTCATTATTTTCAACTGCATTATAAAGCTCCCAAAAGCTTACATAGAATATATCCTTTACCTCTAAAAGTTGACCTTTTTGAACCAATACTTTTGCTTCCTCTAAAAAGGCTTGCTTATAGGTCAGAATAAACTTCATTATCAAATATTTAGGATGCTCTCTAATTGGCATATAGTTTCGTAACAACCTTATCATACGTCTTGCTATTTTGCCTTTTACTTTTCCGTGTTTTTCTTCCACTTCTCTTATGAATTCAGAGGAAGCCTGTTTAGCTCTCTCAATAGTCTCCTTATACTCTTTTCTGTGAATTCCCTCCTCAGAGGTATTAACTATAGCCATAATTGCTTTTGCCAGAGGCTGTGGGTTCTCTATCCACCTATCCTTAGCAATGTCTATTTCACCGGCGGCTCGCATATCGTAAATATCCATGAAGGCATTAAATTTCTTCTTAAATTCTTCATTGCCGGTTAATTTGTTTATTCTGGCGTATAATGTTATATAATCTTCACTGGTAAATTCTCTTATTAAATCAGGTGAGTTTCTAACAATGTCAGCTAGGTCACCAACCAAAAGTCCCATTTCTGTGGTTATGTTTCCCTCCAGACCTTTAACTATGATATCTGTATATTTACGTGTTCCTATCAGCTTTTGTTCAAGAGTTTCAAGAGCCTTAAAGCTTAACATCGCTGGAGCCATTATTGGTAGCAATACCTGAAAGTCATTATAAAAGCTAGCAGTCTTAAATATTGTTTCAAGTTTTTCTATTCCTTGCTTTGCTTTATTAATTGTTTCAGTTGTTTGTTTTACACGTTTGTCTATATAGAGTTCTATAAATTCCACAGTGCCCTCGGGTTTTTTATAGATAATATTTTTCATAGCTTTAAAAACTATGGGTATAAAATATTTTCTTAATGCTTTTCCTGAGTTGTTGTCCTTTTTAATTCTTGTTTCAAAATCAGGCTGGCTTATCAACTCTACTAAAGCTTTAGACATCAAGGCATCAGCATTACTTAGAAATGAAGATATAACCTCTTTAGGCTTTTTATATTGAAGAATATCGCTTAGATCAAGATATATCCTGCCTGCAGCAGACTTTACGATTTTATATTCTTCTCCGCTTCTTACCTCTCTATCAAAAGGCAATATCATTCTAAGCATGTCTATTCCAAGTGGTGAAATTGGAGCTGTCATAACCTGAAAATGGTTAAATGATATATAAACATGCAAAGCATCATCTTCTGGCAAAGGCTGCGGTAGAGGGAACAAGGAAGTAATAGCACGACTTTGAACTATATAAAGCTTTCCGTTTTCAAGACACCACTCTATATCCTGAGGGCTGCCGTAGTGCTTCTCTATTGCCATGCCTAACTCAGCCAGGCTTTTTATCTGTGAGTCCTGCAGAACTTGACTTATGGCTTTTTCAGCTGTTAATTCTACCTTTTTGGTACCGCCACCTTCAACAGGTATTATAGCTATTCTTTTCTCGGCAATTGTTTTATTTTCAATTTGAGAACTGCTTTTATTGTATTTATATATATCCGGTGATACCAATCCTGAAACAAGAGCTTCACCCAGACCGAAGCTTGCATCTATGGATATAATCTTTCTGCTGCCTGATATAGGATCGGCTGTAAACATGATTCCAGATACATCAGGCAGTACCATTTTTTGAACAACAACCGACATATGAACCTTTTCATGCTCAATCTTATTTTGTATTCTGTATATTATAGCTCGATTAGTAAATAGTGATGCCCAGCAGTTTTCTACGGAGTCTAGAAGTTCTTTTTCTCCCTTAATATTGAGATATGTGTCCTGCTGACCTGCAAAGGAGGCAAAAGCTAAGTCCTCAGCTGTGGCGCTTGACCTGACCGCATAATAATTGTCTGCTCCTGTTTTATTAATTGACTTTATTATTTCCTTCTCTATATGCTTAGGTATTACTGACTGTTTTATTTTCTCTCTAATTTTTTCACCAATTTGGTTTATATTCTCTAGACTTGCATCTTTAATAACTAAAGCTATAAATTCTAACAGATTGTTATATTCTATAAATTCTTTATAGCTTTCTGTTGTTACGCAAAATCCATAGGGTACCGGGAAGCCTGCGCAAGTCATTTCACCTAAGTTTGCACCTTTCCCTCCTACCAGAAGCAAATCTTTTTTATCTGTTTCATCAAAGAATAGAGTATACTTTTTTTCCATGATTATTCCATCCCCCTGATAATTATAGCTTTGTACCGTTTAAAAATAGCTCGATCAACTGAGACTTTAATACATCCATTTCTATTGGCTCTTTTACGTTTATGTTTGAAAGAAAATAGTTAACTGTTAAAAGCTGAAAAGTTCTTGTAATTATTATTGCTGGTATATCTGATCTAATTTCTCTTTTGTCCTGTGCTTCACTAATTATCTCCAGCATTATATTTTCAAATCCGCTTCGATTTGGGTTATCTAAGGGATCGCTGCTAAAAAGCGTTTGCATCCTGTATCTTAGGTAGACGGTTGATAATTCCTTATCCTTTTCCATAATAATTTTATTAAAGTCCAGCAGGCTATAAAGTTTTGTTTTTAAGTCTTCGCAATCAGCAATAGCTTCTTTAATCCCTATGCCGTAATTTACAATAGTAGACTGAAAATATCCAACCAGAATGGATTCTTTATCTGGAAAGTAATTGTACAAGGTACCTTTTGACACATCGGATTTTTCGGCGATTTCCTCCATGGAGGTTTGGTTAAAACCCTTTTCTTTGAAAAGGGGCACAGCGGTATCTATTATGCTGCTTCTGGTTTCTTCCTTTTTACGCTCCCTTCTATTCATAGCTTTAATACTCCTAATTTAAATTTAACTATACTTAGTATAAAATTATACGGTGTATAATCTTATAATATGTTTGGTTTTATAAAAAGTCAAAAATTTTCACTTCATTTCGAATATCTTGCTTTTGAATCTATTATAAAAAAATTATCAGACACAATAATAATCTCAATTTTAAATAATATAATAAAGTGGTTACAAAATATTTTATAAACTTCTTAAATTGCCTTTTGAAACTCAATTTTTACTAAAACCGTCACATTAGCACTTATTTCTTATACAATAGGAGTATGGAATATTTTTAGGAGATGATTCAATGGCTGTAAAATTTGACTTATCTGAATACATGAATAAAGAAATTGAAAATATTGTAAAGGACATAATTAAGGCAACTCTTACAAATCCAAAAGAAACAGCATTTATTTTAAAATACGCCTTAGCAAGCAAGGAAGCTATAAAGAGGAGGGACAACCTCAAAAGTAGAGGAGAAAATGTTCCTGCATTTTTGATTTCAAGTATAACAAGTAATTGTAACTTATTTTGCAAAGGCTGTTATGCTAGGGCAAACAATTTTTGCGGTGAAGGATTGAAAAAGGAGCATTTGTCTAGCGAAAGGTGGAAAAGCATATTTGAAGAAGCTAGAGATTTAGGCATTACCTTTATACTACTTACGGGTGGAGAACCTTTAATGAGAAGAGATGTTATAGAAAAAGCAGCTGCAATAAAAGAAATAATGTTCCCAATATTCACTAATGGAACTATGCTTCAGAAAGAATATATAGAGTTATTTGATAAAAATAGAAATATTGTTCCAATACTTAGTATAGAAGGCGAAAAGGTACAGACTGATGAAAGGCGAGGAGAAGGTACCTATGAAGTTTTAATGAATGTAATGGACACACTAAATAAAAAAGGTATTTTATATGGTGCCTCCGTTACAGTAACAACTGAGAATGTTATAATTGCAACTAGTAAAGCTTTTTTTGAAAAACTATATAACAAGGGCTGCAGAGCGTTTATTTTTGTAGAATACGTTCCAGTTACTGAAGCAACAAAACATCTTGCTCCAACTGATTTAGAACGGAAAGTGCTGGAAGAAGAACAGCAAAAACTTAGAAGGCAATATGAAGATGCTATTTTTTTATCCTTTCCTGGTGATGAAAAATACTCAGGTGGATGTCTTGCAGCAGGGAGAGGTTTTTTTCATATTAATGTAGACGGATCAGCAGAACCTTGCCCATTCTCACCCTATTCTGACACTAACTTAAATGACTGCACCTTAAGAGACGCCTTAAAGTCTCCATTGTTTATAAAACTTGATGAATCAGGAATGCTCATTGGAGATCATGATGGTGGATGTATTCTTTTTCAAAAAGAAGAGGCAGTTAAAAAATTAGTAAATGACTGAGTACTTATATTGATTAGCGAAAGGCTTTTTTAAAATTTCTTATTAAAATAAATTTTATTAATTTAGCAGTTTTTAAGCTGCTTTATTTTTTACATAATTTCTGCAAGTTTTATTATAAATAAATTTAAATAATGGCTTAGATACTACTACAAAAAAAGAAAAAAAGTAAATAAAGATTATGCTAGCACTAATATAAATAATTTATCATATGTATATAATCTTTCGACCATATACACACAAATCACTACTTATAATAATGGTTTGCTCCACCATATAAAATATTTACACGACATGTTATAACCTCACGGCTACAATACATCATTACAACACCTTATATGATGTTATCTCAACTCTATACAATAAGTTGGAATATTATTATGATAAAAGCTTTAGCATCGACCATAATAATACTTTTCCTAACTATATAGAATTTAAACAATTGCAGCTACATTCAGCTTTAATTGCTCCCATATATAGCTGCAGTAAAAGCATCTATATACTTTGTTATAATCTTTATTTACTTCTGATATTATCTTAACCAATATAAAGCTAATAATACTAGTAATTTTAACCAATATAAATTTAAAAACTTACTATTCTCAATTCCTTAGGCAATATGTTACAATATTCCTATAAACTTGAGTAAAAACTACAAATTTATATATATAAATGCTAATACTTGGAGGTAAGAAATGATTTGTGACAGCTGCAAAAGTGAATTCGATAATATAAATGGCTTAAAATTCTGTCCTTATTGCGGAACTATGCTTGAAGAAGCTGCTGATTTAAAAACTCAAAAACTTACTGAAAAAGCTAACGAAGAAACTGCTGCAAAAGGTATACATGATACAGCCAAAATGCCGATTATAACTAAGGAACAAATTAATAAGTATAAAAGAGAAAAGGCAATTGAAGTAGTAAAAAAACCTTTTAAGAATTTAAAAGTGGTTATACCTATAATTACCGTAATACTTTTTATGGCAGCAATTGGTGTTGGATATACATATTTTTCAGGCAGAGTTGTAGATGATTCAAAAATACAATCTGATCTTATAGGTAAAATAATAACCCTTCCAAAGGGGACAAGTTTTGAAATAAAAAAAGGTTATATAAAAAGTTTTAGTATTGCTCTGAGAAATACAAATAAGACCGAGAAAAAAGATGATATTAAAGCAGCTGTTACCTTAAACAATGGTATTATTGAGGTAAAGACTTTTTTGTCAATGCAATATATATTAGACGAGAATAAAAATTGGATTATAAATAATAAACCAAGCCTTGCAGGAGATACTTCTGTGAAACCTGTCATTGGAATGGATGAAAATCAAATAATTGAGGGAGTTAAGAAATTAAGTATAAGCATCGGTGATACTACAAAAGTACTAAATGAAGCAGATGTGAAAACACTTAAAATAGCGTCAAGAACACCGGATTTTGATAATTTAAAAGAAACGGTACTTATTGATGCAGGTATTGACAGCGGACTTATAGCAGCATCAGGAAAAATAAAGTGCTCTCTTAATTTTGAAAATGAAGCTTGGTCAATAACTGGCATTGAAAGAAACAGCAGTGATGATTTTGTCTTACAATTATCACCGACTTTTTCTCAGGATAAATTACTTGAGCAAATTAAAAAGGAACCTTTAGATCAAACTGTAAGCAATCCAAATGTTTTTGGAGGAAAGAGCTTTTATATAAATGACAGTTTTACTAAAAGCATGGATATAACAGATAAAAGCTTTGATGCACAAAGCAGAGCTTTAAATGTAACAGTTAAAAGACAAAATACAGCAGGGGCGGTAATATTGGTTTTATCAACAGATTATTCCTATGAATTATCCTTTGATAAAATAAAACTGTTAAAAAAATCAAAAACAACAGCTGACAATGTTACAATCTCAGACATATCTAAAGATTATATTATATCAAGTATTGTAAATGCAAAAATTGAAGGCGCAAATGTATTTTTATGGTTTTCTGATAATCATGTAATAACTGCAGACGAAGCCCAAACCTTTAAAACAAGTAAAGTAGCCTCACCAAAAGGAATTGAAAATGCAAAATATGCCTATGGTACAATAACTTATAAAGACGGTAGTAATACAAAAACTACTAATGTTGTGACTGTGTATTTCCTTGTGTATGACAGCTCTAAGGGCTATTCCTGGAAACTGGATAGAGTAGTTGGTGAAGATTCACCAAATTATAATTCCTACATCATTAAATAGCAGTAACTATAAATAATTACAATAAACTAGCAGCTTAACGGTAGATTTAGGAGCAGCTGTCATAAAGAAGCAGTGATAAGAGCAGGGTTTGGTTGACCACCAATTAGTTATAAAATCTAATTGGTGGTTTAAATTTTTTATAATTTATAATTCAATTTAATTTTATCAGTTTTCTCTATATTCATCATAAAGTATAACTAAAGTAAAAAATTAATTAAATTAACTTTACTTAACACTGCCTTATCTCTAGTTCCTGGACTATTAAGCATATGCCAAGCAGTATATTGCTCAGAGTATAGAATATTTGCAGTAGACATGCAGTCAACTGGAACAATAACATTGAAACCACGGAAGGCGGCACTAGTGGCTGTGTGCAGTACTGCACCATTAGCTGCAAAGCCTGTAGCTATAACAGTTCTTATGCCTTTCTTGTGAAGTATTTCTTCTAAATTTGTTTCATAAAACTTATCTACATTTGATTTCACAATAGGATCACCAGGCATAGGAGCTAATTGCTTTGTAATATCCTGTGGATTTCCTATATGAGTAAGACTATAGACAACCAACATATTATTTTTACGTGCTTGTATAAGTAATTTATTGATATTAGATATTGATGCGGTGCAGCGAGGATTTTTACATATAGTGGTCTCCATATCTAATATTAGTAGTGCACTAGCTTTAGGATCAACTGAAACTGATTTAAGCTCTGGAGCAGGTGGAGCTGAGACTGTATTCCATAGATCGATAATTGTTTTATCAGTTTCATTAGCTCTATAGTGCAATGAATCATAATACCAATTATAATTGATATTGTAATTACCTAAGCCTTCAAATAATTCACCATTATAAGGACAAAAATATAGCACAATAATCCCCCTTAATTAAGTTTATATTATTATATGTAATGTAATATACAAATGAATATCATTATTGTATATTTTGTGGAAATATATCAAAAATATTTTAAAATAATAATTGTACTCTTATTACTTTAGGCTTACCACTTTTAGTGGGACATAAGTTAACTTCCCATTTATCCTTTTACTTTCCATCAATGTGATACTATTTACTGGAATCTCCATTTGGTGATCTAAATTAAGTGAGGTTGCTATTTCAACTATTTCTTTATTTAATATAACTTGCCTACCAATAGTTATATGGGGCTTAAGTGGCTTTTCATCATAGGTTATACCTTGATTTTTAAGGTTAAAGCATAATTTTTTATGAAGACTTCCCAGCTTTTCACTATATTTTGTTCCAACCCATAATATATTAGAATTACCTTTATTAAAGTTTCCTAGTTTATCAATTGTAAGGACGAAGGGAGTAAATTTTGAAGCCAAATTTTCCATGGCGTTAATTACCCTAGGAACATTTAATTCTCCTAGTTCTCCAAGAAAAGCTAATGTTATATGAAAGTTATCTATATTTGTAAATGACCCTTTAATGCAATAGTTCTTCAATTCAATTTCTATATTTTCAAGGTAAGCTTTTATATTTTTCTCAAAGTCGATGGCTATAAATAATCGCATTTTATCACACTCCTATAACATTATTATAGTCATATTTCTCCTAAGGATTTAACTTAAATAAATTTAAAATAAGAAAAATAGTAATATCATGAAGAAAGTTATGGTAGTATCTAATTATTAAATATTGTTTGCTTATATTTCAAAATAATAAATATTAAATTTGGATTCCTAAGTCAATAATAATAGTACCCTTTGATAGCTTAATAGAAAAATTAAATAAAGGAGTGTGATAGCTAATGAAGGAGATAGTTTTGGCAGGAGGCTGTTTTTGGGGAATTGAAGAATTCCTTTCTAGAATAGAAGGAGTTTTAGAAACAGAAGTGGGATATGCAAATGGAAGAACTCCAAATCCAAGCTACGAGGATGTATGCTATAAGAATACAGGTTATGCTGAGGCATGCTATATTAGGTATGATGAAAAAGAGCTGAAATTAGAAAAGCTTTTAGAAAAATTCTGGAGTGTAATTGATCCAACTACTTTAAATAGACAGGGACCAGACCTTGGAAGTCAATATAGAACAGGAATTTACTATATAGATGAATTAGATAAGGAATCTACAATAAAAAGTAAGGAAAAAGAACAGTTAAAGTATGATAAAAAAATTGTAACTGAGATTAAGCCCTTAGAAAATTTTTATAAAGCAGAGGAGTATCATCAAAAGTACTTGAAAAAGAACCCCGGGGGATACTGCCATATAATATTGGATTAAATACAGAAATGATTCTCTTATTTCACTTCACATGTAAAAGTGATCTTTATGTATATATTTGGAATTGCACCTTTACAATAGTGCTGCTACTAAGGTATTATTTATATAATAAGGGGCATTATTTTTAAAATCATAAAATAAAAAGGGTGAGAATATGAGAATCACTACTGATTCAGCTGACATTGTAAAATCTTTTAATAATAATATAGTTTCAATACAAATGAATGGTGTAGAAAAAATACTTTTTGGGAAAGGTATTGGCTTTGGAAAAAAGCCTGGAGATAAACTTCCCAAAGGTACTGAATACGAAAAAGTATTTGTTATTGAAGATGAAGATAACTTAAGGAATTTTGAGCAGGTAATAGAAACTGTTGATGAAGAGTTTTTAATGTTATGTGAGAAAATGATAACTTTTATTGCAAATGAGTTAAATGAAGATTTGGATGAGAGAATCCATATTGCCTTGGTTGATCATTTAGATTTTGCAATAAAAAGACTGGCAAATGATGAGATCATAGAAAATCCATTTATTATGGAGATAAAAGCCCTCTATTCAAGAGAATATGCCTTGGCTGAAAAAGTTTCAGAGATAATGCAAAAGGAAATTAAGGTTAATATTCCTGAGGGTGAAATTGGATTTATAGCTCTACATATTCATTCTGCAAGAAATAGCGGAAAGCTGTCTAATACAATAAAGAGCACTTATTTAATAAATTCTATTGTTGAACAAATAGAGAAAGAAATCAAGGTAAATATAGACAAAACTACTTTAGATTATGCCAGATTTTTAACTCATTTAAGGTTTGCAATTAAAAGAATATTAATAAATATAGCTATAAAAAATGATTTTATTAAAGAAATAAGATCAAAGTATAAGCTAGCTTATAAAATAGCGAAGAATATTTCAAAAATCTTAACTGAACAATTAGAGAAAGAGGTTTCAGAAGATGAAATAGCTTATCTAGCTATGCATATTGAAAGACTAAGATTGGCAACACTTGAAAAATAATGAATAATATAAAAACAGCTAGCAAATTTTGGGGTGAATTTGCTAGCTGTTTTTTATTGAAGTTTAATATTTTTATAGGCTGAAACTTATAATTTCATCTTTTCCAGCGGTGACATCCTTATCAAGATTTGTATTTAAATCTTTTATTAAATCCATATTAGTAATTAATACTGGAGTGATTAATGAATAGCCTTTACCTAAAATAACGTCTCTATTTAATTTTATAATAGGTGTTCCTGCTTTAACCTTTGTACCAGCCTCAGCTAATTGCTGGAAGCCTTCCCCATTTAGAGATACGGTATCAATTCCTATATGAACTAATAGCTCAACTCCATTTTCAAGTGTTAATCCAAAAGCATGCAGAGTTTTAAACACTAAGGTTAATTCTCCATCACAAGGGGCAACTATTATATCCCCAGTTGGTTCTATAGCAATTCCATCACCAGCTAATCTTTCAGAAAATACAGGATCTGGTACTTTAGATAAATCTATTGTTTTACCGCTTACTGGCGCAACTAAATTTACTTCTTTGGTTGAATTCTTTTTTAAAAAATTAAACATAACATATTCCTGTTAATAAGGAATATTCACATCCTTTCGTCACTTTATTTTATTGAATAATTATAACAAATAAAAAAAGACATAAGTTTTCTATAACAGTAAACTCATGCCTGATTTAACAGTAACATATTTACATTTTTTATTATATTCTTTTAAATTATTAGTGTCAATAATTTAAGAAAATTTAAAAGTTTATTAAAAATTTTTTAAAAAGGTATTGATTAAAAGCAAAATATAGGTTAGTATAAGAGTATAAAAAATAGAAAATGTTTTCAAGCGTGTAACCGATTAAATTTGGGCATTAGCTGAAAAGGATAACGAATTATTTGTCCTTTTCAGCTTTTTTTATTTCTATTAATAAAATAAAACTGTATTTAAGGATGTAATAATCCTTAAAATAAATAATTATATGGAGGGGGAACCTTATTATGATGAAATTTCTACAAAGACTAGGAAAATCATTAATGCTTCCAGTAGCTGTATTACCTGTTGCTAGTATATTAATGGGTATTGGTTATTGGATAGACCCTACTGGATGGGGAGCAAACAGTGTAGTATCTGCTTTCTTATTAAAAGCAGGTGGCTCACTAATTGACAACATGGGAATCTTATTTGCAATTGGTGTAGCTGTGGGCATGTCAGATGACAATGACGGTACAGCTGGACTCGCTGGTCTTGTATCCTGGCTTATGATCACAACATTACTATCTCCAGCTGTAGTTGCAATGTTTAAACACGTTGATGTTAAATTAGTTGATCCAGCATTTGCTAAAACTCAAACTCAATTCATCGGTATTACAGCAGGCTTGATTGGTGCTTATTGCTACAACAAGTTTAAACGCACTAAATTACCAGATGCATTAGGTTTCTTTAGCGGTAAAAGATCTGTTGCTATAGTAACAGCAGGAATGTCAATTTTAGCAGCCCTTATATTATTCTTTATATGGCCTGTAGTTTACGAAGGACTTGTAACTTTCGGTAAATCAATAGTATCAACTGGTGCTATTGGAGCAGGTATCTATGCATTCCTGAATAGATTACTAATACCAACTGGTCTTCATCACGCACTTAACTCAGTATTCTGGTTTGATGTTGCTGGAGTTAATGACCTAGGTAATTTCTGGTCAGGTAAAGGAACTCTAGGAGTAACTGGTATGTATATGACTGGATTCTTCCCTGTAATGATGTTTGGTCTTCCAGCAGCTGCATTAGCTATGTATCATACTGCAAAAGACAAGAAGAAGAAAGTAGTATATGGCTTATTAATGGCTGGTGCATTATCATCATTCTTTACTGGTGTTACAGAACCATTAGAATTTGCATTTATGTTCTTAGCTCCACCTTTATATTTAATACATGCAATTTTAACTGGTATTTCTGCAGCTGTATGTACACTATTACCAATAAGAGCTGGCTTTAACTTTAGTGCAGGTTTCGTTGATTGGTTCCTAAGCTTTAAGGCTCCAATGGCTCAAAATCCATTAATGTTAATACTAGTAGGTTTAGTATTTGGAGTAATTTACTATGTAGTATTCCGTTTTGCAATTACAAAATGGAATTTAAAGACACCTGGTAGAGAAGATGATACAGATGATGAAGAAAATGTAGTGCTTGCAAACAATGACTTTACTCAAGTAGCATCTATTATATTACAAGGTGTTGGAGGAAAAGAAAACGTAACATCAATAGACAACTGTGTAACTAGATTACGTTTAACAATTAAAGACCAGGCAGCTGTAAATGAAAAAGTTATAAAGTCTGCTGGCATTGCTGGTGTAATCAGACCTGGTAAAAACAGTATTCAGGTTATAGTAGGAACACAAGTACAATTTGTAGCAGACGAGTTTAAGAAATTATGTAAATAAAAATAAACTGATGTTATAAAATTAAAATAACCTCGACAAGTAAAATTACTTGCGAGGTTATTTTTACAATTATCATAATACTCATTAGCCCACTAACTAAATATGAAAATTATCTTTGAAGGTTTAGAGTAAAATTAAATTACTTAAAGCTTTTTTAAGTATGATATAATAAAAATGTAGAAGAACTACGGTTATACCATAAAATAAACAATAAAGGTGGTAATTACTTATGGATGAAAATTTAATTTGTATAAAAAATGGTAAAATTATTTTAGAAGACCAAGTTTTAGAGAATAAGGTCCTAATTTTCAATGATAAAATAGTAGACATATTAGATGAAGAATGTTTCAACAAACAAGAACTATCTAATAAAGTTTCAAAAATTATAGATGCTGAAGGGAAGTATGTTTCTCCTGGATTTATAGACGTTCATATTCACGGCTCTGGAGGAAAGGACACTATGGACGGTGAGATTTCAGCACTGAAAACAATTAGTGAAACCATAGCGCAAAATGGAGTTACTGGATTCCTGCCTACTACCATGACTATGTCAAAGGAAAAAATATACGAGGCATTAGATACAATAAAGCTTGCCAAGAAGGAAACCATAAATGGTGCAAAAATTCTTGGTGCACACATGGAAGGCCCTTTTATATGTGAAAAATATAAGGGTGCTCAGCAGAAAGACTATATAATTAAGCCGGATTTTGAATTTATAAAGGACTATGTGGATTTAATAAAAATAATTACTATGGCGCCAGAAGAGGATCATGAGTTTAAATTTATTAAAGAAGTAAAAAAAGATACAGATATTGTTTTGTCCATGGGACACACAAATTCAGATTTTGAAACTGCAATGGAAGCAGTAAGATATGGTATAAGCCATGCAACCCATACCTTCAACGCTATGACACCTTTTGGACATAGAAAGCTGGGAGTTGTAGGTGCAGTGCTTAGAAGCAATGTAACCTTTGAAATAATTGCGGATACTATACATCTTCATCCAGAAATTTTTCAAATTATGCTAAATGCTAAGGGTAAGGACAAAATGATTCTTATTACTGATTCCATGAGAGCCGGCTGTATGAAGGATGGAGATTGGGAGCTTGGAGGCCAGAAGGTAATAGTTAAAAACAATTCTGCAAGACTTGAAGATGGAACTTTAGCAGGAAGTATTTTAACCTTAAATAAAGCAGTTTTAAATATTCTTAAGTATACTAATCTTAAAATTTATGAAGCTGTTGCTTTAGCAAGCTTAAACCCAGCAAAACTAATTGATGCAGATAAAACAAAAGGAAGTATTAAAATAGGTAAAGATGCTGACTTAGTAATATTTGACGAAGACATGGATGTAAGCTTAACTATTAGTGAAGGTAAAATTATCTATAGTAAGTAAAATCATTTTGCCGTTTATCATGACTATTCTGATTTTAAATTGATGAGCTTATTATACATTAGATATCATTAAAAAAATTAAGAAGGATATTAGTGCAAACACGCTGTACTAATATCCTTTTTTTAAGTTTACTAAATTAATAGGGACTTTAAATCTATTTTATCTTTTCCATAATCATAAGTTAAAATTACTTGTATGGACAGGCTTGCAACCTCCATTATTTTCATTTAAACTATATCTATTATACCATTTGAACATAATAATTCCATTAATAAGTACCTTAATTAAATCTATGAGATAGATAATCGAGAATTTACTGAATAGAATTATACATTATGAATAATCGTTTTAGAATTTAGGAATTTTATAATTATAATGTACTCAAATATACTGAACACAAAAACTGGAGGAAAGCTAATGTTAAAGCTCTTTTTCAAAGGAATAATTATAGGTTTAATAACTGGTATGCCACTTGGACCAATTGGAGCACTGTGCCTTAGGACCACACTTGCTAATGGTGCAGCCTTCGGGATTGCCGCAGGCTTAGGTTCCTGCATGGCAGATTCTATATATGCAACCATTGCTGCCATGGGTATTACTGTAATTGCTAAGTTCATCGCAAGATATCAGCATTATTTTCGCATATTTGGTGGCTTAATTTTAGTACTTTTTGGCCTTCATGGTATTTTATCAAAAAAAGAAGAGATAAATGAGATACCAACTAGCAAGACATTAGCTAAGAATTTTATGTCAACTTTTTTGCTTGCATTTGCAAATCCATCTACAGTATTTTCTTTTCTTTTTGTATTTACGGGGTATGGTTCAAAAAATATTGGTCATGGTGTGTATCAAAGAATTATTTTAATATTAGGTGTATTTTGTGGAAGTCTTATATGGTGGATTATTCTTGTACTCTTAGCAGGAAGGTTTCATGAACATTTAAGCTTTAAAAAAATGTCCATTATTAACAAGATTCTTGGCGGTGCAATAGTTCTATCAGGTTTGGCTTTAATTATAAGTATTACTAATTATAAAAGGTATACAGCTCCAATCTATGTACATTTAAAACTATTCGAAAAGATTTTTCATATAAAATTTCCTGCGCATTTTAAATTGAAATAACTATTTTTATACTATTTCTACATGTCTCATATTTTAAGGCATGTAGTTATTTTTGCTTCCATTAATGCATTTAACCACCGAGGGTTATGTCCTGTTTATTATACCACTCTAATGCTTGATAGAAGTGACTTGGCTCAAAGTCTGGCCAATACTCGTCTATCACATAAAAATCAGCGTAAATTGATTGCACTGGTAAAAACCCGCTTAATCTCCTTCGGCCTCCCCAGCGAATAATTAAATCAATTCTTGATATATCTGAGGATTTTATGTTATTAATTACATTCATCTTATTATTGCCAGCCGTCTTCAGATTGCATAAGTCCCATTCCCATCCATAATTAACTAGAAAATTCACCTTCATTTTGCCAGTGCCAAAGGTTTGCCTTTTGGTGTAACTAGTCAATTCCTTTGGAAACATGGGAGATTCGCTGTTTCCTATTACCAGTAATGAAGCGTTTTCCTTAGCAAGCATTTTAACAGCATTAACACAGGCACTGGTAAAAGATTTTCTTTGAATTAATGGCCTCTTGTTATTATCTATTGTAAAACCATAATAAGTTATTTCCTTAACACCTATTTGTTCACATAGCTTAAAAAGAGCTAATCCTGGGTCTAATCCAGAGGCATACCCCTGTTCTTTATTCATTCCATTTGAAGCTGCCCATCTTCTATTTCCATCTGGGATAATACCAATATGCTTAGGTATTCGCATAAAAATCACCTCATGTTATCAATCATAAGATTTAATAGTAATTTCATTATTGGTATTATAAACATTAATCACATAATCTATCCATATGTTTGTAAAAATGGATGAAAAGGAAAAGGAAAAACCTTAAATTATTTCACGCATGTATAAAAATTGGTGACCTTTATATGTAGTGCATGATATAATTTTATGTATAAAAGAGAAAAATATTGCTTTAGCTGATACTAAAAGGGAAAGAATAATATTAAATATAATAAGAGGGATTGAAATGAAAATTGGAATTATTGGCTTAGGTGACATTGCTAATAAAGCTTATTTACCCGTACTTTCTGAAAAGGAAGGTATAGACCTGGTACTGTGCACAAGGAATACAGATACTTTAAATAGAATATCAAAAAAGTATAGAATTCCAGAGACAGCTAGAACTATAGATGAACTCATAGCTATAGGAATAGATGCTGCATTTGTAAGTACTGCTACAGATGCTCATTTTGAAGTAGCTGAAAAGCTGCTTATAAATGGTATAAATACTTATATAGATAAGCCTCTATCTATGAATTTTGATGAAACACTAAGAATTGTGAAGCTTGCAAAGAAAAGCGGTAAAATTGCAATGGTGGGCTTTAACAGAAGATTTATACCAAGGGTGAAAGAGCTAAGAGAACATGGTAAAGCAAATATAATAATTATGCAGAAAAATAGATATTCTCTACCAGATCATACAAGAAGGTTTATTGTAGAAGACTTTATACATGTGGTAGATACTCTTAGGTTTTTAATGGATACAGAGGTTAAGGATGTAAAAGTTGAGTGTCTTAGGAATGGTGAAATGCTTGAGAGCCTAGTAATACAGCTTGCGGGGGAAGGCTGCATCGCTATTGGCATCATGAACAGAAATGGCGGCGTTACAGAAGAAATAATTGAATACATGACTGGCCAAGATAAATATATAGTAAATAGTCTTGTTGAAACAACACATTATCACAATAAAGAGATAAACATAACAAAGTTTGGTGATTGGGAACCAACGCTTTATAAACGTGGTTTCTATCAAATAGTAGATCATTTTATAGATTGTGTAAAAAATAATAAGACCCCAGCTCCATCTATTGATGATTCACTAATCACTCATGAGATATGTGAAAAAATAGTTAGTTACATTGATGCAAGTGCTTAAGTTCATATAAATTAAAAAGAAATTATTTAATTTTAAGGGTACTATTATGCTGAAAAGTGAAATATTTAATAGACAAAATATAAAATATGCAGCCTTAGTTATTGCAGGATGTTTCATTGCCTCAATTGGCGTAAATATGTTTTTAATAAATGCAAAATTATTTAGTGCTGGACTGTCAGGTATAGCAATTTTGGTACAGTATGCCCTAAAAATTCCTGCTGGATACACTGTGCTCATAGGCAATATTCCATTACTTCTGCTAAGTTACAAGATGTTAAGTAAAAGGTTTACTTTTTACAGCACTCTTGGAACTCTTTCCTTGTCATTATTTCTAGTGCTTACACAAAACTTAACAAGTATAATATCAGGCCATGACACGCTCTTGCTTTGCGTTTATGGAGGAATATTAACAGGTACTGGCCACGGCTTAGCCTATGCAAATCATGGGTCTGAAGGCGGCATGGATATTGTAGTAATGCTAGTTAAAAAGAAATATGACAGCTTCGATGTTGGGCAGCTAGGGTTTATTGTAAATTGTGTAGTAGTATTTCTAGGAATGTTGTTAAATGGAATACCAGTAGCTTTATATACACTAATGAGTATGTATATATCTGGTTTTGTTACAGACAAAATCATACATGGATTGTCGAGGAAAAAGGTATTGCTTATAATTACTGATAAGGAGCAAGAAGTATGCAATTTTATTGAAGACTACAAGTTTCATGGAGCTGCTATATTAGAGGGTAAGTCACTTGCAGGCAATGAAAGAAAAGTAATATATTGTATAGTTCATGTATCAAAACTGCCAGCATTTAAATTTGGAGTGTTAAAAATAGATAATAATGCTATTATTTCAATACTTGATGCTTCCGAGGTAGATGGTCGAGGCTTTAATACAAATATACTATAAGATTTAAAAAATAAATGTATTTAATAATGAGGGTTAACTCTTAGAAGTTAATCCTTATTTTTTTATGCAAAAATATCTGAAAGGTTGTCAATAACATAACAAAGTATTCTTTATGACCACAATATATTTTTAAAGTTTAAAATATTCAAATAATAAAAAGTGGATGCTATTATTTATTCAAGCAAACGGTTACAAAATATTATATAAAAATTAAAAGGGGGGTTTAAAAATGAATTATTTTGAAGAAAGTTTAAAATTACATGAAAAGAATGTTGGAAAGTTAGAAGTAGTATCAAAAGTGAAAGTGGAAACAAGAGATGATTTGAGCTTAGCATATACTCCAGGGGTTGCAGAACCTTGTAGAAAAATTCATGAGGATAAAGAAAACGTTTATAAATATACAAGTAAAGGCAATACTGTTGCTGTAATTTCAGATGGAAGTGCTGTTCTTGGTCTTGGAAATATAGGAGCAACTGCTGGAATTCCTGTTATGGAAGGAAAGAGTGTTCTTTTTAAGGAATTTGGAGAAATAGATGCATTTCCAATTTGTATTGAAACTCAAAACGTTGATGAAATTGTAACCATAGTAAAAAATATAGCTCCGGTTTTTGGCGGAGTAAACCTAGAGGATTTTGGAGCACCAAGATGTTTTGAAATCGAAGAAAGACTTAAAAAAATTATGGACATCCCTGTTTTCCACGATGACCAGCATGGAACAGCAATAGTAGTTTTATCTGGACTTATTAATGCTCTTAAAGTTGTAGGAAAGAAAATCGGAGATGTAAAGGTTGTTGTAAATGGAGCTGGCGCAGCAGGAACAGCAATATCCAAATTGCTTCTTGCATCAGGTGTTAAAAATCTTTTAGCAGTTGATAAAGTAGGTATCCTTTACAGAGGAATAGAAAATGTAGATGATGCTAAGAAGGCACTTGCTGAAATAACCAATCCTAACAATGTAAAAGGAAATCTTAGTGATGCTATAGCTGGATCAGACGTGTTCATAGGCGTTTCAGCACCTGGAATAGTTACTCAAGAAATGGTTAGAACCATGGCTAAAGATTCTATAATATTTGCTATGGCAAATCCAACACCAGAAATAATGCCAAACCTTGCAAAAGAAGCAGGCGTTAGAGTTATGGGAACAGGACGTTCAGACTTTCCAAATCAAGTAAACAATGTACTTGCATTCCCTGGAGTTTTTAGAGGGGCACTTGATGTAAGAGCAAGGCAAATAAATGAAGAGATGAAAGTTGCAGCTGCATATGCTATAGCTGGTTATATCAAAGATGAAGATTTAAATGATGAAAACATCATCCCAAGCATACTTGATAAAAACGTAACCACAGTTGTTGCTAAGGCAGTTGCAGACGCTGCAAGAAGAACAGGCGTAGCTAGATTATAAATTAAAAATAAATGGAGGGGTAAAAATGCAAATTCCAATTAAGAAAACAATTGATAAAATTCCTGGCGGCATGATGGTTGTTCCACTTTTTTTAGGGGTATTAGTTAATACATTCTTTCCTAAGTTTCTAAAAATAGGTGGTTTTACAAGTGGATTATTTGGACCAGCTGCATCAACACCAATTTTGGCTTGTTTTATGTTTTTAATTGGTTCACAAATTCATTTCAAATTAGCACCAAAGGCATTAAAAAAAGGTGCACTATTAATATCAGGTAAATTTATAGTAGGTGCCGGTATTGGCATAATTGTAGGAAAAGTCTTCGGGCCTGCTGGAGTATTAGGTTTATCACCACTAGCGGTGCTTGCAGCATTAACAAATTGTAATGGTGGATTATATGCATCTCTAGCTTCACAGTATGGTGATGAAACTGATGTAGGAGCGTATGCACTACTATCTATAAAAGATGGTCCATTTTTTACATTAGTTGCCTTAGGTGCATCAGGACTTGCTCAAATTCCTTTTATGGCACTTGTAGCTGTATTAGTTCCAATTATAATAGGAATGATTTTAGGAAATCTAGATTCTGATATGAGAGCTTTCCTTGGTAGCAGTAAATTATTATTAATCCCATTCTTTTCATTCCCATTAGGAGCAGGAATGAATCTTACAACAATTGTAAAGGCTGGAGGTCCTGGTATACTACTTGGAATAATAGCTGCCTTTACTGGTATAGGAGCCTTTATACTTCTTAAATTATTTAAAGAAGAGCCTATAATTGGCCTTGCAACAGGGTCAACAGCAGGGAATGCTGTAGCAACACCAGCTGCGGTTGCAGCAGCAGACCCATCCTTAGCTGCAATAGCAACAATAGCTACTGCGCAAGTTGCAGCGTCATGTGTAGTATCTGCTATAATTTGTCCATTTATAGTTTCTTATGTATTCAAAGTACTTAAAAATAAAAAAACTAAAAAATTAAATAACGCTGTTGCATAAATATAAAAATTATTATTTATAATTTTTAGACAATAAGTTAAAATAAACACGGAAGAATATATTCCGTGTTTTTAACCTTTTTATTTACAAAACTTTAATTTGCATGTACAAGGCTTAGGTGATGAATATGAAAAAAGCAATGAAGCTTCAAACAAAGCTAACCTTATTGGTTACCGCAGTAGTGTTTGTTTCTATATCTATAATAATTCCATTTGTAGCCTCATGGATGACTGGAAATATTGAAAGCAAGGCTGAAACTAATATTATGAATGTAGCTGAGATGATAGCACATTCCAGTAAGATAGTTGATGCTCTGGAGGCTAAGGATCCTAAGGGAGTTATTGAACCTTATGTCAATATGCAGCTTAAGAATTTAAAACAGATTGAGTATATAACTGTAGCGGATAAGGAGGGAATTAGATATTCTCATCCAAATCCAGATATGCTGGGGAAAAAGTTTGTGGGAGGAGATGAACTTAGAGTAGTTCAAAAGGGAGAAACCTATATTTCTGAGGCTACTGGGACCCTGGGAAAATCCTTGAGAGCTTTTACCCCTATATATGATGAAAATAAGAATGAGATAGGTTTTGTCTCAGTTGGTACACTTTACAGCAGCATAGAAAAAGCTAAGCATACAGCTATTTTATATATAATTTTTATTAGCCTTGGCGGGCTTATGGTAGGGATAATAGGTGCTTTTCTATTAGCCAGTAACATAAAGAACACCTTGCTGGGACTAGAACCTGAGGAGATAACAAAATTATATAATGAAAAGATGGGAATTCTCGATGCCATTTATGAAGGATTAATAGCTGTTGATCATAGAGGAAAAATTACTCTTATTAATGATTCAGCCTTAAGCATATTGCACTTTGAAAATAGTATTAATAGGGATAAAATTATAGGAGAGGACATAGAAAAGGTTATTCCTAACACCCATCTAATTAATGTCATAGAAACAGGAAAATCTGAATTTGAAAATGAGCAGAGGATAAATGATACCATAATAATGACTAATAGAATCCCTATAATGAATAAAGGGAAGGTTATAGGAGCTATTGCAAGTTTTAGAGATAAAACAGAAATTACCAAAATGGCTGAGGAGCTCACAGGTGTTAAAAAATTGGCTTGGTCCTTAAGAGCTCAGAATCATGAATTTATGAATAAGCTTCATACCATTTCAGGACTTATACAGCTGGAAGAGTACCAGGAAGCTATAGAGTTTATATCAGATGTAGCAAAAGTAAGAAGTAATATAAGCAACATTTTAACAGAGAATATAAAAGATTCTTCTTTATCAGCTCTACTCTTAGCAAAGTATAATAAAGCTGAGGAAGCAAGAGTTAAGTTATTAATAGACGAAAAATCAAAGCTTACAAGGCTACCTTTGCATATGACTTCTGAAAATATTGTATCAGTTGTAGGAAATTTAATAGAGAATTCTCTAGATGAAGTTAAAAATGACGGCACTGGGTTTATATATATAAAAATAGTGCAAAATGAAGATTTCTTAAGCTTAATAGTAAGAGATAATGGGGGTGGAATTCCACCTCAGTATAGGGAGAAAATCTATGAGCAAGGGTTCTCTACTAAGGATGGTCAGCGCGGCCATGGTATGTACATTGTAAAAAAAATAATAGATGAGGCTAAAGGTACAATAAGTTTTGATGTTAATGAAGGGGTTAATTGGAATATAACCATACCAATGACTGGAGACCAAAGGTCTAAATGACCTTTGACGAGTAGGTTAAACTACTCAGAATGACCACTGAAAGGAGGTAAAAGCCCTAAATGGGCTTTTACGGGTAACTTGTGAACGGAAGTGAACATCTTAAGTTACCCAGTGTGACCACTGAAAGGAGGAAAAGAATGATTGAAGTAATGATTATAGAAGATGATCCTATGGTTAGGGAAATAAATACTAAGTTTTTAAAAAGAGTAGAAAGCTTTATTTTGTATAAAGCAGTATCTAATCTTGAGGATGCAAAAAAATATATATCCATTAAAAAGCCAGATTTAATATTACTAGATGTTTATCTTCCTAAAGAAAACGGCATTGACTTCTTGAAATGGATAAGGGGACAAGAATTAGATATAGATATTATTTTAATTACGGCAGATAAATCAATTGAAAGAATACAGGAAGCTTTAAGATATGGAGTTATAGACTATCTAATAAAGCCCTTTAGTTTTGAGAGATTTAAAGAATCACTTATTCAATTTAAGAGCAGGTTCTATGAATTTAAAAAAAATGATTCTTTTGAACAAAAGGTCTTAGATAAGTTAAAATCTAATCACAGCATATCTCAAAATGAAGATGAATTTGCAAAGGGACTTAATAAATATACCTATAGAGCCATATGGGATGAAATTGAAAAAAATGTTAATAATGATTTTACTGCAGAGAACCTGGCAGAAAAATTAGGCATAGCAAGGGTAACAGTTAGAAGGTATCTAGAATATATGGAAAAAGAAAATAAGGTAGATAAATTAGTTGAATACGGTAAGATTGGCAGGCCGCAATATAAATATCGTAAAATTTAATTGTTAAATAAATAAAAAGGATGTATGGGGTACTCTTTCATAAAATGTGACTCAATACATCCTTTTTGCTACATGACAAAAAATGTGCCTTCTTATATAATAATATCATACTAAAAATTTTGGGGAGAAGGTTAAGATATTATGAAAAGAATAAATGAAATTTTTAGTGATTATAAAGCAGGGAATAGTATAAATACTGCTGTTGTAGAATCTGTAGTCTTTAGTAAGAAAACTAAAGCATTGGAAATGAAGCTAAGCTCTGATAAATATATTGAGATAAAAGAATTTGAACCCTTTAATAGATTTATAAGAGAAAGGTTTAGCATAGAAGAGTCTATAATCACTGTAAATTATGCTGATGGAACAGATAAAAAGCCAATAGGCATGGAACTGAAAAATATTATTATTTCTCTATCTGGTAAATATCCCGCCTTAAAATCAGTGCAGAATAATTGCGAATATGAAGTTATTAAGAATACTATAAATTTTAATTTTAAAATAGCTGTTTCAGATTTTCTAAAAGCCATGGATTATGATAAAAAGATATATAATGCCATAAAAAGTTTATATGGCACAGAATATAAAATAAATTTTATTGATAATGTAAGCAGTGAAGAATTATTAAGGATGGAAGAGAAGACCCGTGCTAGTGAAATTATGCTGGTTCATAAGGAAATAGTGGATACTCCAAAGCTGCCAAAGGAAGTTACTGAAAAGAAAGTAGAAACAAAGACAGAACCAGAAGGTAAAAAAGGTGACTCATTACTCATATTAGGCAGAAATTCTAAAATTAAGGAAGCTGTAATTAAAATTACTGACATAACACCGGATGAGGGAAGAATTGCACTTGAAGGCGAAATCTCTAATATGGAGGCAAAGGAATTAAAAAGCGGAAAAACCTTAGTTTCCTTTGACCTCTATGACGGTTCAAGTTCCATGACCTGTAAGTCCTTTTTAAAGCCTGGCGAAGAGGAAGAGGTAATACCAAGACTTAAAAAGGCTAAAGGTGTTAAGGTATGTGGAAATGCAAGCTACAGCAAGTTTTCCGGAGAGGTTGAAATGATAGCAAATACTATTATAGAAACTGAAGGGATAAAGAAATTTAAGAGACAGGATAAGGCAGAGGTTAAGAGGGTAGAGCTTCACATGCACACCCAGATGAGCCAAATGGATGCAATGACCAGTGCTGCTGATTTAATTAAAAGGGCAATGAGCTGGGGCATGAAATCTGTCGCAATAACTGATCATGGAGTAGTTCAAGCCTTTCCTGAGGCACACAAGCTTTTAGGAAGAGACAATCCTGATATGAAGATTTTGTATGGAGTAGAAGCATATTTAGCCCCAGACAAAAGGTCTTCTGTAACAAACCTAAAGGGACAAAGTATTGATACTACCTACTGCGTACTGGATTTGGAAACAACAGGATTTTCACCTATAACTGAAAAAATTACTGAAATAGGGATTATGAAATATAAAGATGGAAAGGTAATAGATGAGTTTAGTACCTTTGTAAATCCTGAAAAGCCTATACCATTAAGAGTTGTTGAGGTTACTAATATAACTGATGATATGGTAAGAGAGGCTGAAACCATAGACAAGATATTTCCAAAAATGCTGGATTTTATTAAGGACAGTGTTTTAGTTGCTCACAATGCTGCCTTTGATGTAGGTTTTTTAAAGCATAATGCTAAGGTATTAGGCTATGATTTTGATTTTACCTATTTGGATACCTTAACTTTAGCACAGGAAATCTTTCCTGATTTTAAAACTTATAAACTAGGAAGAATTGCTAAAAACCTTGGCATTAAGGTGGAAGTTGCCCATAGAGCCTTAGATGATGTGGATACAACAGTTAAGGTGTTTAAAGTAATGCTTGAGAAGCTGAAGGAAAGAGGGGCAGTAAATCTTCAAGATATAGATATATACGGCTCTGATGAAGCGGCTAAAAAAGAGGAATTTAAAAAGCTTAAAACCTATCATGCAATAATACTTGCTAAGGATTATATTGGCTTAAAGAATTTATATAAACTAGTTTCCTATTCTAATTTAGATTACTTTTATAAGAAGCCACGTATATTAAAGAGTATGTATAAAAAGTATTCAGAGGGCTTAATTATTGGAAGTGCCTGCAGTGAAGGAGAGCTTTATCAGGCAATCTTACTTGGAAAATCTGATGAGGAAATTGAGGCTATTGCAGAGGGATACGATTATTTGGAAATTCAGCCTCTAGGAAATAATGATTATTTGGTAAGGACAGAGCAGGTACCTGATAAGGAATTTCTAAAGGAAATTAACAGAAAGATTGTAGCTCTTGGAGAAAAATTAAATAAACCTGTTGTTGCAACAGGAGATGTTCACTTTATGGACCCTGAGGATGAGATATACAGGCGTATATTAGAGGCAGGACAGGGCTTTAAGGATGCAGATAATCAAGCTCCCTTGTATTTAAAAACAACAGAGGAAATGCTTCAGGAATTTTCCTATTTAGGAAGGGAAAAAGCCTATGAGGTGGTAGTTACAAATACCAATATGATATCAGATATGTGTCAGCAGATTAGTCCTATTTCACCGGAAAAGTGTCCGCCTCACATAGATGGCTGCGAGCAGACCATTAAAGATATTGCCTTTGGAAAGGCTCATGAACTATATGGAGACCCACTTCCGGAAATTGTTCAGCAAAGACTAGATAAGGAGCTAGATTCCATAATAAAAAATGGTTTTTCAGTTATGTATATCATTGCACAAAAGCTTGTTTGGAAATCAAATGAAGATGGCTATTTAGTTGGCTCTAGAGGCTCTGTGGGTTCCTCAGTTGTAGCCTATATGACAGGAATTACAGAAGTAAATGCTCTGCCGCCTCACTACAGATGCAAAAGCTGCAAGTATTCAGACTTTACGGATTATGGACTTAAAAATGGATTTGACCTTCCAGATATGAATTGTCCGGTTTGCGGAGAAAAGCTGTCAAAGGATGGCATAGACATTCCCTTTGAAACCTTCTTAGGCTTTAATGGAGACAAGGAACCAGATATAGATTTAAACTTCTCAGGTGAATATCAGGCAAAAGCTCACAAATACACAGAGGTTATATTTGGAAAGGGAACTACCTTTAAGGCAGGTACTATAGGTACTATTGCTGAAAAAACAGCATTTGGTTATGTAAAAAAGTATTATGAGGAAAAAAATCGTACAGTAAGCAAGGCAGAAATCACTAGAATTTCAAAGGGCTGTACGGGTATAAAAAGAACTACAGGACAGCATCCAGGTGGAATTATAGTTGTTCCTAAGGGGAGAGAAATCTTTGAATTCTGCCCAGTGCAGCATCCAGCTGATGACCCAGATTCAGATATTATAACTACACATTTTGATTACCATTCTATTGATCAAAATTTATTGAAGCTTGATATATTAGGTCACGATGATCCTACAGTTATAAGAATGCTGCAGGATATTACAGGAGTGGATCCACAAAAGATACCCATGGATGATAAGGAGACTATGTCTATATTCTCATCCACAGAGGCATTAGGAGTAACGCCACAACAGATAAATTCTAAGGTTGGAACCTTTGGTATTCCTGAGTTTGGTACTAAGTTTGTAAGAGGAATGCTTTTAGATACTATGCCAAAGGCCTTTACTGATTTAATATGTATCTCAGGACTTTCTCATGGTACAGATGTATGGCTTGGTAACGCTAAGGACTTAATAGATGCAGGAATAGTTACCTTAAGTGAAGCAGTTTGTACAAGAGACGATATCATGATTTATCTTATTAAGAAGGGTCTTCCTCCCAATACAGCCTTTAAGATTATGGAACTGGTTCGTAAAGGAAAGGCTCTAAAGGATCCCGTTAAGTGGGCTGAATACGAGGCATTAATGAGGGAACATGACGTTCCAGAATGGTATATTGATTCATGTAGAAAAATAAAATACATGTTTCCAAAGGCCCATGCAGCAGCTTATGTTATGATGGCCTTTAGAATTGCTTGGTTTAAGGTACACATACCTATGGCCTACTACGCTGCATATTTCACCATAAGAGCAAAAGCTTTTGACTCAGAATTTATGATTTTCGGAAAAGAAAAAGTTAAGGAAAAGATGAAGGAAATAGAAATGATGGGTAATGGAGCCCCTCCTAAAGATAAGGATATGTATGATGATTTGGAAATTGTCCTTGAAATGTATGAAAGAGGAATTAGATTCTTGCCAATTGATTTATATAAATCTAATGCTACTAAATTTATAGTTGAGGAAGAGGGCTTAAGACCACCTTTTAACAGCATTGCAGGTATGGGAAATGTTGCAGCAGAAGGTATTTATAGTGCTGCTCATGAAGAAAAGCCACTAAGCTCTGTAGAGGATGTAAAAAAGCGTGGTAAGATCGGTAATGCTGGTATAGACTTACTTAAAAAGTTTGGCTGCCTAAAAGGCCTACCAGAAAGTGATCAATTAAGCTTCTTTGATTTTATCTAAATGGTAGATTATTTAAGAATTCTATAATGTAAACTTAAGAGGCAAAAGTAAATTAAAGTTTAAATTAGAATAGTGGAGGCGAAGTCATGGAGCAAGTAACCTGTAAAACTATAGATGAATATATTTTGCAATTTCCACCTGAAATTCAGGAGATACTTAATAATATAAGAAAAGTTATTAAAGAGGCAGCACCTAATGCTGAAGAAGTAATAAGTTATCAAATGCCTGCCTTTAAATTACAGGGAATCTTAGTATATTTTGCTGCTTTTAAAAAACATATAGGCTTTTATCCAACCTCTAGTGGAGTTGCTGCATTTAAAGATGAGTTGTCTAAATATAAAGGTGGTAAAGGTTCTGTTCAATTTCCTTTAGATAAATCAATACCTTATGAATTAATAAGCAAGATTGTAAAATTTAGAGTTAAAGAAAATATGAAAACTCACTAAAATCTAACTGAATTCATTAGCGCATAAAAAATTACCTAGCGGATAAAATTTAAAAGAGTAATAGATTAAGATAGAAGGTAGGGTAAAATAAATGAGCAATATTTCAGCAAGAATTGAAAGATTACCTGTTACACCAATACTTTGGAAAGTTCTGTTCCTAACAGGTATAGGCTGGTTGTTTGATGCTATGGACCAAGGGATGGTTGCTGGCGTCATGGCTGCTATTGGCAGGGATTGGAAACTTACTCCCGCAGATTTAGGGCTGCTTGGCAGCGCGTCAGCAGTTGGAATGGCTATTGGTGCCGCTGCTGCTGGCATGGTTGCAGATAAATGGGGGAGGAGAAGTGTTATTACATATACCCTTTTGTTATATGGTATAGCCAGTGCACTTTCAGGTTTCGCTCCTAATTTTACGCTACTAATTCTATTTCGATTTTTAACGGGTTTAGGTCTAGGTGGTGAACTTCCAGCTGCATCTACTTTGGTAAGTGAATTTTCACCTGCCAAAGCCAGGGGTCGAATGGTTGTTTTGCTTGAGAGCTTCTGGGCTTGGGGATGGATTGTCGCAGCTTTAATTGCTTATCTTTTGATTCCCCTTTATGGCTGGCGCATAGGATTTATTTTGGGAGGAGTTCCTGCACTTTATGCTGCCTTTTTGAGAAAAGGAATACCTGAGTCTCCTAGGTATTTGGAGCAAAGAGGAAACTTTCGAGAAGCTGATAAAATTGTAATGCTTATGGAGCAGCAGGCTGGAATAAGCAATAATGAAAGAACTGAAGAAAGAGAAATTGTAAAAGAGAATTCTAGCATCTCATTTTTGGATCTGTTGTCGAAAGAGTATGTTAGACGTACCATTGTTCTGTGGATTCTGTGGCTAGGTATTAATTTTGGCTATTATGGGTTTGTTCTATGGACTCCTACACTTCTTGTGGGAAAAGGGTTTAGTCTAGTAAAGGGTTTTGAATTTACATTAATTATGTGTATTGCCCAATTACCTGGATATTATAGTGCAGCCTATTTAATAGAGAAGATTGGCCGCAAAGCAGTTTTAGTAGTTTACTTAACAGGTACTGCTTTATCTGCATACCTTTATGGTCAATCTGCATCAGTAGCAGCTGTCCTTGTTTTTGGCTGTTTATTATATTTTTTTAGTCTTGGAGCTTGGGGAGCGGTGTATGCTTACACTCCGGAAGTCTATCCAACAAAGGCTAGAGGAAGTGGCACTGGTTGGGCAGCCGCTGTTGGCCGTATTGGTGCCATAGCTGCTCCTTATATAGTTGGATTAGTGTATGAGTCTAATGGCAAAGAGGCTGGCTTTACCTATGTTTTTATTATGCTAACAATAGTTTTTGCTTTGGTAGCATTGGTCATGGCAATAGCAGGTATTGAAACTAAAGGATTAACTCTTGATGAAATCAATGTTAAATCTAAATAAGGAATAAGTAATTAATGAAGTCCGAAGTAATATTACAAATATAACGTACTTAACAGGGGGGAAAGAAAATGGATGTTTTAGAAGCAATTAAAACTAGAAGATCTATAGGCAAAGTTAAAGATAAAGAAGTAGCTAAGGAGCTTATAGAAAAAATAATTGAAGCTGGAACCTATGCTCCCAATAGGTATCTTACAGAGCCTTGGAGATTTTTTGTTATAAGGGGTGAAGGAAGAAACAGTCTTTCAAGGGTAATGGTAGATATAGTAATGGAGTCAGGTATTGATATAGTAAGTGAAGAGGGAAAAAAGAAGTTAGAGAAAGAGAGTAATAAGCCTTTTAGAGCTCCTGTTATAATTGCAGTTGCTGCAGAAGTAACTGAAAATGGAAAAGCCTTGAGGCTTGAAGAAATAGGAGCTGTAGATGCTGCTATCCAAAATATGCTGCTGGCAGCTCATGGACTTGGCTTGGCTGGGTATTGGAAAACGGGAAAAGCATGTTATGCACCTAAAATGAAGGAGTTCTTTGGTCTTAAAGAAAAGGATGAAGTTTTAGCATTCATATATTTAGGCTATGCCGACATGGAAAAGAAACCACCTCATAAAAAGTCTCCTAGTGAGTTAACAAAATGGATAGACAAATAATTAAAATAATGATGTGTATATGTAATTATACATTGATTATTTACCATAATTTGTGATATAATAATTAGGTGAGCGGATTGCGGGACTATGCAAATTTGCTTATGAAATTAGATAATTGTGCTTAGTGCAATAGGAAGCTTGGCAGAGCTACTTATTGCCTTCTTTTTTGTCCAGATTTAATGTGATTTCAGAGGAAAACTCGTCATTTTTAACAGTAGTTTTTGATTGGAACAAAGCTTTCATTATCTCCTGCCTATAACAGAAACAAAACAGCATAGCAACAACACCTAACATTGTGACACATAATATGGCAGTAATAAAATTTAGATTCACAAAACCACACTCCTTTTATAAATTTTTGTTCAGGTGCAATCCGCTCACTTTTTTAATAGGGTAAGAAATGATATGTTCTGCAATTTAATAGTAGCACATATTTCATTAGAATAATTAAATAATTCACAAAAGCTCCAATTTCTGTCATTAATTTCAACTTAATTTAACAACGCGCAGGAAGGTATTCCCAAAATTATATAGAATACTTATATAAGGACAAATCAATAGGGGGATGATAACTAAATGTACAATATATTAATTCTAGAAGATGATTGTATTCAGTTGAAAACCCTGTCTAATATTATTAAACAATCAGGCGATATGTATAAGGTTTATGAAGCCAAAAGTATTTATGAAGCTTTTAAAATTGCAGACCAGGTAATGATTGATCTTTTCTATATAGATATTAATTTAAAAACTGAATCCGGCCTTAGATTTGCTAAAGAAATAAGGAAAAAAGAAGACTATAAATTAACTTGGATAATATTTGTAACGATTTATAAGGAGTATATGCTTTCAGCCTTTAAGAAAATCCATTGCTATGATTATATTATAAAGCCTTACAATGAAAAGGACATTCAAAGAATAACAAAGACTCTGCTATTTGAAAGTAAGTCACAGATTGCTGTTACAGATATAAGAGAAAAATTTATAATAGTCAATGTAAAAAACATTCAGGTAAAAATATTTGTTGATGAAATAATTTTTGTTGAAGTATTTATTAGAACATCAATAATTCATACCATTAACGGATCCTTCATAATAGATTATTTATCTCTTAAAAGATTACATTCAATGATCGATCATAAAAATATTCTTCAAAGCCATAGATCTTATTTGGTAAATTTAAAATATATAAATAAGATTGAGAAAACTAATGATAAAACCTCTTTTAAAATCCACTTTTATAATACTGAGGAAACTGCATTATTAGGAAATAACTATAAGAAGTATATAATGGATAGGTTCAATAATGCTGAGGGTGGGGATAAAAATGAGTGATTATAAGATATTTATACTTATAATTCTTGAAGTAGGAAGCTTTATGCTGCTTTGGAACATGATTAATAGAAAATATGAAAAGAGGTTCTTAAAAAGTGCTATAATCGTGATTATTACATCATTAGTAGTGATACTAACAAATTATATTTATCCGCCCCTACAGTTTTTTATAAACTATCTGTTTTTATTTATAGCTATTAAGCTAGTATTCAAAAAGGATATTAAATATTTATTATTAGAGTTTGGCTTGATGCTTGCCATTTTCGGTATAATGCAGCTTGCTTTAATTATTCTCTTAAGATTAGCAGCTCCAACTTTTTTTGCTAATGATGATTTCATGCCTTATTTTATTGCAAACCTAGCATGTATGCTTATTAGTTTTTTTATTTATAAATATGTATCTTATAAAAAATTATTAATTTTTTTTAAGCAGGAAAGTTCTAAAATATATTTCTTTTCAGTAAATCTTCTCATATATATAGTTATTGCAAAGTGGGTTTGGAATTTTAAAAAATATGAATTTTTAGATGAGATTGCTTTGTATCTTGTTATTCCAATAATATTTATTTTAGCAAATTTATTTTTCCTTGAAATTCATATGAAAAATAATGAAATTAAGAAGTCATTGGAGGAATATAAAAAATACTCTCCTGTAATTTCAAAATTATTAGAGGATGTTAGAGGAAGACAGCATGATTTTAAAAATCATTTAAATACACTATATAGCCTTGTTCTAACAGCTGACGAAAAAACTTTGAAGAATACTATATCCCAATATATGAATTCACTTAATATTTCTTTAGAGAATATGGAAAAGGTTCTTCAAACAAACAATGCTGTGGTTACTGCAATTATCTACAATAAAATAAATGAGGCAACAAGATATAATATTGAGTTTAAGTACATTATTCAAGGAGATTCTGAATTTCCTTTTAAGGATTTTGAGCTTTCAGAGATTTTAAATAATCTTCTAGATAATGCCTTCGAAGCTGTTCTGAATTCAGAAAGTAAGTTGAAGAAAGTATTTTTGAATATAGGACATTTCGAAGAAGACTGTATTATTGAAATAGGGAATACTGGAGAACGAGTAGAATTTAATGATATCGGAAAGATATTTAATGCTGGTTATAGTACTAAAGGGGGAGAAAATCGCGGCTATGGACTTTATAACGTAAAAAAGATAGTTGACTCTTATGGAGCAAGAATTCAACTATCCTTTGAAAACAACTATACAATTTTCAGCATTAAACTAACATAACATATGTAATTATTCTTCTTTTAAAATTTCTGGAATTTCAGGTTCTCCTAAAAATAAAAAGGAACCGTACCATGGATATACAAATGAAGTTACAGTGAGACAAAGTGCACATAACATAGATTTTCCCTTGAAACTCTTAACTAATTTTTTCATAAATTTTCCTCCTTAAAATATTAAACATTTAGTGGCTTAACATAGAAGACAAGCTACTAGTTAAAGCTATATCTTCTTTTTAGCTAGTACAAGCTGTATATTTTGCATGAATATAGTGCTGAAGCCGCAGTTAATATATGGTGTACTTTCTAAAAAGAATAAAATGATTGTCCATAAAGTTACAAATAGTGCAGCTGTAAGCTTATACTGCAGCTTTATTTTAGAATCTTTTATTGGTCTTCTTACGCTGCAGATAGGAGCCCTTACTAAAGCTATCACTAAACTAAATATTCCTATAAGCAAATAGCATATTGTTGGAAGTCTGGGCATTAAAGGAGCCAGTACACAGGTGCACATAAAAAGCAGGATTGTCAGAAGTAAACAATTTAAAGCTCCTGTTACATGCACTCCGCCAGCAAAAATTCTTATAGACATCAGTATTAATAGAGAGAAATAGAAGTACTTCTCATTATGTATAAAATTAAAGAGTAGTATTAGAGAAACAATTTTAAAACCTTCACTTAAAAATATACTTAAGCCATACTGTATTCTTGCTCTATCTTTAGCGTTGTCGTAGGCATCGGTACAAATGAAGGAAGTAAGCTGCAATGCAAGCTTGTCTATCATTTTAATGCACCACCTGTATAGCAAAACAATAAATTTAAAATATATTCTTTTAAAGAAGCTTCTTTATATAATGATATGAATTGTGTTATGAATTTAGTACAAATTATCTTTAATTTGTTACTATTAAATCACGGAAAACAGTTAAAAAATTAAAGGCTGTGGAAAATTGGTTACCACAGCCTTTTAACTATTTAATTGTAATATAATTAGAAATTCCAGTGAATAATTCTTTAGCTACTGGTACAGCAGTTTGTGCTGCAAAGTAGTTTGAGGAGTTTGGTTCATCAATAGTAACGATTAAGGAAACAACAGGATCTGAGGCAGGAGCCATGCCTACAAAGGATGAAACATATTTTCCTTCTTGATAGCCTCTCTTATTTGAATCTACACGTTCAGCAGTACCTGTTTTCCCAGCAATATGAAAGCCATCAATGTAGGTAGCAACAGCAGTACCTTTAGTAACAACTCCTTCTAAATAATTTCGCAGTTTTGCTGAATTTCCTTCAGTCATAACTGTTTTTTTACCCAAATCCGTAAACTCATCATCTACGACTCTGTTATCCCCATCTTTATGTTCGATATCCTTCATTATATGAGGTCTTATCCAGGTACCTCCATTTGCAACTGCATTGAAGGCAGCCATAAACTGTACTTGTGTTAACGCTACTCCATGACCGAAGGACATAGTTGCAAGATCAACTGGACCTATGTTATTTAAGTCTTTTATTATACCAGAACTTTCTTTTGGTAAATCTATGCCAGTTTTATCACCGATACCAACTTCCTTTGAGTAATTATATAGGTTGTCTTTTCCTAATTTTTGAGCTAATTCAATGAAACCAACATTACTTGAATTATTAAGTATGTCAGAAAAAGTTTGAATTCCATGATTCTTTTTATCGTCGTCATAAATAGTTGTATTTGCTACCTTAATGCTGCCTGTATCATTAAAGGTGTCACCATCTTTTAGAGCATTATTTTCCATAGCAGCAGCTGAGGTTATAACTTTAAAAATAGAACCTGGTTCAAAAATATTTTCTACAGATCTATTTACCCATTGCTCTTGTGGATTTTTATTTGCTGAAGTTACATTATTAGGGTTATTAGGATCAAAATCAGGCTTGCTGGCCATTGCCAATATTTCACCGTTTTTCGGATTCATAACCATTATACTTACTGAAGTTGCATTATTAGCTTCAAGAGCATTACTAGCTGCTTTTTCAGCAAGTTCCTGAATACGTTCATCTATTGTAAGTGCAACATCTTTCCCATTTACAGGCTGTACTGAGGTTTCAGTATCTGGAAGAACATTACCTTTAGCATCAAGCTGCAATTTTTGAGATCCTTCGATTCCAGTCAAAGCTTTATCATAACTTTGTTCTACGCCGGAAATGCCCTTTCCTTCAATATTTGTTAGACCTAACACCTGTGCAATAAAGTTTTTGTTCGGATAGTAGCGTTTAATATCTGAAGACACAATAATTCCATTTAATTTTAGTGCTTTAATACTGTCAGCAGAAGGCTTTTCAACCTGTCTTTTTAAGGAAACAAATTTCAATAAATCCCCTGAATTATCTTTACTATTAAGCTTTTTTAGAATATCATTTGTGTTCATATTTAAATAATTTGCTAAATTTTTTGAAATTTCATCAAGATTTAAGTTTTTATTTTTTATAGTTGCCTGTAGTAAACTGGGGTCAGCGTCAATCCTATATACATCTGCACTTGTAGCTAAGACTTGTCCATTTCTATCAAGTATATTACCCCTTTTAGGATCAAGTGGTATCTCGTGAGTTCTTTGACTCACAGCCATGGCTTTGTAAGTACTTCCTTTTTCTACCATGATATATAATAATCTGCCCATTAAAAGAAGGTAAAAAATAGTTAGTGCTGAAAATATAAAGAAAAGCCTGCCTCTTTTACCCATTTTTTTATGTACTTTTTTCTTCATCAATGCATCACCATTATCATTAGTTTTTGAATTAATTTATATTATTTAGTATATCATGAATGGGCTGCTAATCAATAGAGTATGTATAGTAATTTCTGTGTTATACTGTTAAAATTAATATGAAATTAATATTTTGACATTATTATCAACTTATATAAGGGGGCTAAAGAAATGATCTTAATTAAAAATGGTAAAATTCTAACTATGGCAGGGGAGCCAATAGAAAGTGGCCAGATCTTAGTGAATAATGGTAAGATTATTGCAGTTGGCAATAGCGCAGCAGCACCTGATGGCTGTGAAATTATCGATGCAGATGACGGATTTGTTATGCCCGGCATTATTGATGCTCACTGTCACATAGGTATGTGGGAAGACGGTGTTGGCATTGAAGGAGATGACGGAAATGAAATCACTGATCCAGCTACTCCACAGCTTAGAGCTATAGATGCAGTAAATCCGCTGGACAGATCCTTTGTTGAAGCTTATGAAAATGGAATAACCTGCGTTTGTACAGGCCCTGGCAGTGCCAATGTCATAGGAGGGCAATTTACTACTATTAAGACCAAAGGTACAAGAATAGATAATATGGTTCTCCAACAAACTGCAGCAATGAAGGTTGCCTTTGGAGAGAATCCTAAGAGATGTTATAATGCAAAAAAACAGGCACCATCCACTAGAATGGCTACCGCTGCTATTCTAAGAGAATATCTTCTTAAAACAAAAAATTATATGGAAAATAAAGAAAAGAGTTCAACCTTTGACATGAAGCTTGAAAGCCTTATTCCAGTTGTTAAAGGGGAACTAAGCGTAAAAGCACATGCTCATAGAACAGACGATATTTTCACAGCTATACGTATTGCAAAAGAGTTTGGATTAAAAATGACAATAGAACATTGTACTGAGGGACATTTGATTGCAGAGGAACTTGCAAAAGAGGGACTTCCCGCTATAGTAGGACCAACTTTTGGCACTAGGGGCAAAGTTGAGCTTAAAGAAAAATCCTTTGAAACTCCAGCGGTGCTTCATAAGGCAGGGGTAAAAATCGCTTTAATGACAGATCATCCTGTAATACCTGTACATTATCTTCCACTTTGTGCTTCATTAGCTGTTAAAGCTGGGTTGGATGAAGAAACTGCACTTAAGGCAATAACTATATACCCTGCAGAAATACTTGGAATTTCAGATAGAGTAGGTTCTCTTGAAGTAAATAAAGATGCAGATATAGTTGTTTTTGACAAACATCCATTTGATGTACAAGCTAAAACCACTTGTGTATTAATAGATGGTGAAATAGTTTTTAAAAGGTAATTTATGTATCCTGACCTCTTTATTAAAGAATGGTCAGGATACAATTTATTTGAAATTGTGTAACTATATTTCTAAAAATTAGATAAAAATATTTATTATTTTATTTTTTTTTGATTTAAAAGCCAGCTATAGACTTCTGGATTTTCGTAGGTTAAAGACCAAGAATCATGGCCAAGATCTGGGTATACAGTGAATTTTGCATTATTGCCAATTGCCCTTAAGTTATCTATTATAGCTTTAGTTCCCTCTATTGGTACTACCTCGTCTTTTGCACCATGAAAGGCCCACACGGCAATATCTTTAAGATTAGATATCTCTTCGTCATAACATGCATTCCAAGGTCCGCCACAAATAGGTAAAATAGCAGCAAATTTTTCAGGATGCTTACAAGCTAGTTTCCAAGCTGCAAATCCACCCATACTAATGCCAGTAAGATAAATTTTTTCAGGATCCACAGAATAATTTGAGATTATATCTTCAATTAGCAAATTTAGATCTTCCGTAAGCTCAGTTAAGCAAACACTAGAGGGACATTGAGGGGAAATAGCTATAAAAGGAAAATCCTTACCCTGTGAAATTAGTTTTGGAATGCCGTGAAGTTTTAACAGTTCTAAATTATCCCCTCTTTCACCAGAACCATGTAAAAACATAACTAATGGGAATTTAACATCCTCATTGTAATCTTTTGGAGTATAAAGTAAGTAATTTAAATTTATTTTTTTGATGATAGTTTTACTAAAGTTATATGTGTTTTCTAACATTATATATTCTCCTCACATTAATGTATTAGCCACTTAAAATTAGTATAGTACAAGTGAAATACCTTTGCTAACTAAAGTTTAAAATCTCAAAATATCCAAATTTATATTTTCAAAACCAGAGATTACCTTATTAGCTTCTTTTAAAGTCTTAGGTGAACCTACACCTACAGCGTACATATGGGCTCTATGGGCAGCTTCAATTCCTGCAATAGCATCTTCAAAAACAACACAGTTTTCTGCGGTAACGCCTAGTATTTCTGTACCTTTTACGAAAACTTCCGGATCTGGTTTTGCATTAGTAACCATATTACCATCTATTATTCCATCAAAATATTCAATAAGATTAATTCTTTTTAAAATGGTCATAGCATTTTTGCTGACAGAACCAAGACAGGTCTTAATTCCAGCTTTTCTTACTGCTATTAAAAATTCTTTAACTCCTGGCAGTATTTCAGATTCATCCATTTTTGAAATATACTCTACATACCAGTTATTTTTCTTTTCTGCTAAAGCAATCTTTGTATTATCATCTAAATTTTCTCCTCCAATCTCGAGCAGAATTTCAAGGGATTTCATTCTGCTTACTCCCTTTAATCTCTCGTTATTTTCTTCCGTAAATTGAAAACCTAATTCATTAGCTAATTTCTTCCAAGCCAAATAATGATATTTAGCGGTGTCAACTAATACACCGTCCAAATCAAAGAGACATGCCTCAATTTTTTTCATTTTGTAATCCTCCTAGATTTAATGATTAATAAGTAAATAAATTATAACAAAAATGTTTCCGAAACAAAAGCAATGAATTTTCGCGAAAATAATAGTAAACAACCGAAAAATAATTATTGTTTGCCTAAAATCAGCTAATTTTAGCTTTGTAATTGTTTTCGGTCTTATATTACAATAAACCTGTAGAAAACAATCACGAAAATTTAGTAATTTAAAACAGTAAATAAATATATGAAATACAACCCAAATTGGACTTTAAGGGTGAGCTTAAGGGTAACAGTAAGTGATCTCAAGTTTACCAGAATCACGTATTAAAGATGGAGGATGAGGCAATGGATTTATTATGGAATATAGTACAAGAAGGATATAATTCAAAAGAAAATCGAAAATATGAGACATTATTTACCTTAGCCAATGGCTATAAAGGTTTAAGAGGAGCTTTTGAATTTTCAAAACTAGGTGATAGAGGAAATTTAATAGCAGGAGTTTTTGATAAAAATACTGCTCAGGTAACTGAGATAGTAAATTGCCAAGATCCATTACCCTTAAATATATATGTCGAAAATGAGTTAATAGATTTAGATATTTGTGAGGTCTTAAGCTATAGGAGAAATCTCAATATGAAAGAGGGAATCCTAGAAGCTTCCTTTAAGGTTAAAACGAGAAAAGGAAGAATAGTAAGTATAAGTTCAGAAAGGTTTTTAAGCAGAAATAATGTACATAGATGGGCTGCAAAATACACTATTTTACCGGTAAATTTTTGCGGGAAAGTATTTGTAGAAAACATGATAGATGGAACTATGACAAACAGCACCTTAGATCCTGTAAATATAACTAAGCACTTTGAAGTAAAAAAAATAGTAGATTTACAACCTGGTATAGCATTAGAAAGTAGCACTATAGATAAAGGAATAAAAATTATAGAAGGTAGCTACGTTACAGGCATAGGAGAAAGTGGTAATCTCCTAAAAGAAAGAAAGTATAATCAATTTGGTGAAAGAGTAAGAGAGTTATACCAAGTATTTGCTGAAGAAGGCAAAGAATTTACTATATATAAATTTGGTGCTACCTATACTTCAAGAGATACTAAAGGCTGCTTAAATACTTTATTAAAGGAAGAAATAAACGCATTCATATATGATGGATATGAAAAGGAAAAGATAGCCCACATTAAAAAATGGAATACAATATGGCAGGATATAGATATTAAAATTGAAGGTGATGATGAAGCACAGACTGGATTAAGATTCAATTTATTCCACTTAGTAGCATCTGCTTATGAGGGTGATGAAAAGGTTAGCATAGCTGCTAAAGCGCTTCACGGAGAAGGCTATAAGGGTCATGTGTTCTGGGATACAGAAACCTTTATGCTGCCTTTCTTCATCTATACAAGACCGGAAGTTGCAAGAGCACTTCTTATGTATAGATATAATACCATAAACGGAGCAAGAAAAAACGCATCATTAAATGGTTTTAAAGGGGCTCAATTTCCTTGGGAATCAGCAGATGAAGGAATAGAGGTTACTCCTAAATGGGGAGAAGACTATTATGGAAATCCTGTTAGAATATGGACTGGGGATATAGAATATCATATAAACTCAGATATAACATTTGGTATTTGGGAGTATTACAGAACTACTGAAGATAAGGATTTCTTAGTAAATTATGGACTTGAAATGTTCCTTGATACAGCTAAGTTCTGGCAAAGCAGAGTTGAGTATAACAAAGAAAAAGACAGATATGAAATAAGCAGAGTAATAGGACCTGATGAGTTCCATGAACATGTAGATAACAATGTATATACTAATTATCTTGCAAAGTGGAGTGTTAAAAAATCCTTGGAGCTTGTTCAGTGGATTAAGGAAGAAGATGAAGTAATATTTAATAAGCTTTGTATTAAGCTAGGCTTAAACAACAAGGACTTGGAAGCCTGGGAGAATATACAAAACAAAATGTATATTCCTAGAAGTAAAGACGGAATGCTTATAGAACAATTTGAAGGATATTTTAATTTGAAGCACTACCCAATAACTGAGCATGATGAAAATGGAATGCCAATATGGCCTGATGATGTTAGACTTGATAGACTGGGGGAAACTCAGCTTATAAAGCAGGCAGATGTAATAATGCTTATGCTGATGCTTAGGGAAGAATTTGATGAGGATACCAGGAGAGAGAATTATAGGTACTATGAAAAAAGAACAATGCATAAATCTTCATTAAGTCCGTCTATGTATTCAATAATGGGACTTTCAGTAGGAGATACACAAAATGCGTATAGATATTTCATGAAAGCTATAATGACTGATTTAGATGATAATCAAGGAAATTCAGAGTTAGGATTGCATGCGGCTAATACTGGAGGAGCATGGCAGAGTGCTGTATTTGGCTTTGGCGGCTTAAGCGTAGATAAGGATCAGAAGCTTAATCTTAACCCATGGCTGCCTAAGGAGTGGAAAGGAATAAGCTTTAACATAAATTGGAGGGGAAGCATACTAACCATTTCCGTAAGAGAAAAAGAGATTGAATTAAGCTCTACAGGAGATATTGAACTTAAGGTTTATGGCAGAGACTATAACCTAGCTCAAGACACTAGTACTATAGTTAAAAGATAACTGCGTTTTTAACTAAACTGTACTAATAGATATAATAGAATTTAAAGTATTTATTACAATTTTGAAGACATAATTAAAAGTAATTATTGTGTTCATAAATAAAATCTAGGAGGATTACTATGGAAAGTAAATCTGTGACAATAAGAGATGTAGCAAAAAAGGCAGGTGTATCTGTAGGTACAGTTTCAAGAGCTTTTAATAATTATAGCGATATAAGTGAAAAAACTAGAAATACAATTTTAGAGGTTGCTGAAGAAATGGGATATAAGCCTAATGTGAATTCTAAGGGATTAAATGCAAATAGGAGCTATAGGCTGGGCATGCTCATTGAGGATTATGACAATGGAGGAATGTTAAATCCAATAGTTTTTGAAACACTTATGTCATTTAAGAATGCAGCCACAAGGCAGGGTTATGAGATTATAATATTATCTACTACCACAGATATGCAAAAGTCACAGGATTTATCAAAGCTATTTGCAGAAAAGAACTTAGACGGCGCTTTTATTATGGGACTTAAAATGAGCGATGAGTACTATAGACAGCTTTCAAATATTGAATATCCTTGTGTACTTTTTGATGTGTGTGTCAATAACCCTAAAACAAGCTGCGTTGGTGTAGACAATACTAAAGGAGCTTATGCTGCAGTAGAACATTTAATTAACTTAGGACATAAAAAAATAGCTTTTATAAATGGACATAAAGATGCTTTTGTAAGCTATGAAAGATTAGATGGATATTATTTGGCTTTAAACAGATATGGAATAGCTATTGATGAGAGCATGATTATACATTCGGACTTCAGCGGAAAAGGCGGTGGCTTGGCAGCTGAAAACCTTATTAATTTAGGGAAAGAATTTACAGCACTGTTTTGTGCCAGCGATCTTATGGCAATGGGAGCTATGGAGGCCTTAGAAAGCTTAGGTTATTCAGTACCTGATGATGTTTCTGTAATAGGCTTTGATGATATAAATATTGCTCAATATATGAATCCAAAATTAACAACTATCAGGCAGGATAGAGAAAAGATAGGGGAAAGTGCAGCAAATGTACTTGTAAATCTCATAAACGGGCAATGCTTTGATAGGGTTTTGGTATCACCAGAACTAATTATAAGGGAGTCTACAAAAAATAACATAAAATAGATATTTCTACCCTATTTAATTTAAATGAAAGTTATAGGGGAACAATTATAGAGGCTATCTGCTTTGTGTTACTGCAATTAATATATATAAGGGGGTTGACAAATGAAATCAGATGTTCAATTGGAAGCAAGAACTTACTTAAAGAACAAGAAAAGTAAAGTACCATCGTTTTTGGAAGAAATGCGTAAAAATTATGCTTTATATATTATGATGCTGCCAGCAATGATTGTAATTTTCCTGCTGTGTTATCTGCCTTTACCTGGAATAATAATAGCATTTAAAAATTACAATGTTGTTGATAATATTTTTGGAAGCCCTTGGTGCGGCCTTGACAATTTTAAGTTTTTCTTCACAAGTCAGTATGCACTAAGAACTACTTTAAATACCTTATGGATCAATTTTTGGTCTCTGTTAATGGTTACCATAGTCAGTGTTACCTTTGCAATTATGCTTAATGAATTACGTAGTAAAAGACTAGCGAAATTTTATCAAAATGCAATGTTTTTACCCTATTTTTTCTCTACTGTAATTGTTGGACAGATTATAAACATGGTTGTTTTCCCAGATGGAAACGGTATAGCTAATCAGATTGTAAGTTTCCTTGGAATGGAACATATTAAGTGGAGTTCTACACCAGGAGCATGGGTTAAAATTATAGTGGGCAGCTCCCTTTGGTCTACTGTAGGATATAATGTAATAATTTATCTAGCTTCTATTGTAGGTATTGATGATCAGCTTTATGAAGCTGCACAGTTAGATGGAGCTTCACGATGGAAACAGATTATCCATATAACAATACCAATGTTAGTGCCTGCAATAATTATGCTCTTACTTCTTAACATCGGTAAAATGATGTTTGGAGATTTTTCTAGAATATATTCAATTATCGGTGATAATGGTCAGCTTTTTGCAAAAACGGATATAATCGAAACATATATTTTCAGAGGCATTCGTCAATCTGCTGATTTTAGTATATCTACTGCTGTAGGCTTATATCAATCCATTGTTGGTTTCATATTGGTGTATGGATCTAATGCTCTGGTAAAGCGATATGATAAGGATTATGCATTGTTCTAAAATGCAAATTTAATGTAGTTAGGAGGTTAATATAATGGCAATTAAGCGCTCCAAGGGTGAACGATTTTCTGATGTAATCATACATCTTATTATGATTGCATATTCCATTTGCTGTCTGTATCCAATATTGCTTACATTTATGACATCCATATCCTCTGAAAAAAGCGTAGCAAACAATGGATTTCAATTAATTCCTCAAGCATATTCACTTCAATCCTACAAAATTATTATGAAAGATAAGTCTATTTTTCAAGCTTACGGAGTTACTATTTTTGTTACGGTTGTTGGTACTATATTGGCGCTGTTTTTATGCGGCATGGCTGGATATGCAATGTCTGTCCAGAAGGTAAAATACCGCAATAAGGTTGCAATGTTTTTCTATATTCCTATGGTCTTCAGTGCAGGTATTGCACCCTGGTATTTAGTATGTACTCAGGTCTTGCATTTTCATAACAATATTTGGGCTTTAATCATGCCAGGTCTTGTTTCACCATTTAATATATTTTTGATGCGTAACTATTTTAAGACAATACCAGCTTCATTAATTGAATCAGCAGAAATTGATGGCTGTTCAAATATAAGAATATTTATAAAGATTATATTACCGCTCTCTAAGCCGATTATAGCAACTGTTTGTCTCTTTGTAGCCATGGGATATTGGAATGACTGGACAAATGCACTTTGGTTTATTGATAATCGTAACCTGTATCCACTGCAGTATTACTTATTCCGTATTAAAGATATGATGGATATGATTAGAAGAACCGGAAGCGGCGGCATGCAGCTTCCAACGCAGACCTTTCAGCTTGCAACCTTGTTTGTTACTATAGGTCCAATAGTATTCCTTTATCCCTTTGTACAGAAATATTTTATAAAAGGGATAATGATTGGCTCAGTAAAAGGTTAATATATAATAAAAAAATATAAAAAAGGGGAGTATTTATTATGAAAAGTAAAATAAGTAAGATATTGGCTTTAGTTTTATCTACAGCAACAGTTGCCTCATTAGCAGCAGGATGCTCAAGTAAAACTGCTAGTACATCAAGTGGACAACCTGTAACACTAACATTTATGATGCCAGGTGATCCACCTAAAGATGAAAATAATGTACTTGCTGCAGTAAATAAACAGCTGAAGGCAGATGGACTTAACTTTAATATTAAGACAAGCTATGTGGCTGATTATTGGAATAAGCTTGCTATGACAGTTGCCGGGGGAACTGAAGTAGATATAGCTTGGGCTCATTCAAGTACCTTATCTGGTCTTGCAGCTAGTAAGGTTTACCAGCCCATTGATAGTGTATTTGCTTCAAGTGCTCCGGATGTTAAGGCCAACACACCAGACTATGTTCTAAAGGGTGGAACTGTAAATGGAAAGCTTTATGCTCTTCCACGTGTAATACCAATGGCAAATTTCGATACCATTTACAATATCCGTGGTGATTTACGTGAAAAATACGGCTTAGCTCCAATTAAGACAATAAGTGATTTGGAAAAATACTTTGATGCTGTTAAGAAAAACAACCCGGACATGTATCCTGTAGGTGTTGATAACAATATGCAGCCACTTTTTGCTCAATTAGCTAACTATTTCTTCCCTATTGGTGATGGCGGGCAGAATCCAGTATATGTTGATCCAGCAGATCCAACCCACACAGTAAAAACCTTCTTTGATTCACCTGCATTTGAACAAGTTTGTGCAGTAAAGAAATCCTGGGTAGCAAAAGGATATATTCCAGCAGACTCTTCTAAGGTTACAGATGCAAATGAAGGATTCGTTAATGGAAAAGTTGCTTGTATTCCATCAAATACAATGAGTGCCAGTGAAAGAATAGATTCATTAACTGCAAGTATACCTAATGGTAAAATTGAAACCGTTTTGCTAACTGATAAGCCATATATTTTTATAGGCGGCGACAATATGTTAGCAGTACCAAGCACCTCCAAGCATGTTAAGGAAGCAGTTGAATTTATAAATTGGATTAAGAAAAATCAGGCTAACTATGATCTTTGGTCATTTGGTGTTAAAGGTACTAACTACAATTTAAGTGGTGATTCAGTTTCTCTTGATGGCATACCAGCAGACAAACAGTATGTTACAAATAGCTGGATGTGGAATGATATACGTATTGCACGTTTCTCATCTAAAATGTCAGCAGAAGATATTACTACACTTAAAAACTGGGATAAAAATGCAGAAAAAACTCCATTTATCGGATTTACCCTTGATCAGACTAAGATTAAATCCCAGGTTTCTCAGGTTAGTGCTGTTTGGGCTGAGTACTATGATAATCTAGCAGCAGGTTCAGTAGATTACAATAAAGTAAAAGCAGAAGTTCAAGCAAAACTTAAAGCAGCTGGAATAGATGACATCGTAAAAGAAACGCAAGCTCAGCTTAATACATACTTAGCAGCTAATAAATAAAAATTTCTTTAATTGTTGACATATTAATTTGCGACCAGAGAGTTTATATATAAATTCTCTGGTCGCGGTGTTTTAAATTGCTATTGAAAAAAGTTATCTTAGAAGAAATTTTAGAAATATAGAGAGAAGGTGAAGCTATGCTTGAGAGCTATAAGATAAGTAAGAGGTATAGATTGGATGATCCATGTATTTGTACTGGAGATAGGACCTATCTCATTGGAACACAGGATGGCATGTTTCCAGATATGGGCGAGCACGTAAGGAAGGAAATGGGTGGCCTTTGGAATCACCCCATTAAATTAGCAGATGGTTTTTGGGCAGTAATCAAGGATAAAAAGCAATCATTATTATTAAATAAATCTTTAATTTATAATACTTATCCTGCTTATCAGGAATTTATATATGATTTAAAAAGTACAGGCTTAAGAGTTAATAGAAAAGACTTCTGTCCTGATGGGATAGAAGGTATAGTGGTTAAATATACATTAGAAAATATGGAAGATGAGGATAAGAAATTTGATTTTCACTTTCTATTAAGGACAGATTTAAGACCAGTATGGTTTTCTGAAAAACTTAATATTGAAGACGGAAATGACTCTGTATATTATAATGAAAGACTTCAGGCTTTCTGTGGAAAAGATGAAAGGAATCCGTGGTATATAGTTTGGGGAAGCAGTTTAAATGCTGATTCATGGGAGGTGTCTGAGACCTTTGAAGAAATACCTAATACACACGGAAAAGGAGCTAATGGAAGATTAAGATTTAATAGCATAAAAGTAAAAGCTAAAGACAAGGTCTCATTATATTTCTTTATTGCGGGTTCATATGCGTCCGAACACAAAGCATTTGAAAATTATTTATACTTAAAGGATAATTATGAAAAACTTCTTAAAGAAAAGCTGCAGCGGTATGAAACAATAATATCTCAAGGTAATATTAGAGTGCCGGAATTAAGAATAAACGAAGCTATAGATTGGCTAAAATTCAACTATGATTGGCTTGTTAGATATGTACCTAAAGTAGGAAGAGGGCTTGGAGCAGGTTTTCCAGAATATCCATGGTGGTTTGGCTGCGATAACGAGTATGCACTCCTAGGACTTTTGCCTACTGGAAGATTTGATATTATAGAAGACACCTTAAGACTTCTAAAAAATACTTCGGAAAAGATAAATGGTAATGGAAGAATTGTACATGAAATTTCTACTAATGGTGCCGTGGCATATGAAGGTAATACACAGGAAACAGCTCAATTTGTAAAAGTAATTTGGCAGGTTTTTAAATGGACCGGAAATGAAGCATTTTTAAGAGAAATGTTTCCCTACATGGAAAAATCAATTCACTGGTTACTAAATGACATGGATAGAGATAAAGACCTTTTACCATCAGGCTATGGAATAATAGAAATTGAGGGCTTGAATTGTGAAAACATTGATACTGCTGTATTTACTCATAAAGCACTAGAAGCTTATGCTGAAATGATTGAGTACTTAAAGTTAGGTGATGGAGGCTATTGGAGGAAATCAGCTGAAAGGTTAAAGACTAAAATTAATAAGGAATTCTGGAGGGAAGAAGAAGGAGTATATGGAGATTTCATAGCAACTCCAGAAGAGGTTTTAGAAAGATATGAGATATTTAAAAAGCTTGGTATTTCAAGCAAAGATAAGGAATTAGCAGATAAAATAGAAGAACTTAAAGAAGAGGCTTTAAACAGTGAAAGTAGTAAAGACAAGACTTTTAATATGAAAAACTGGACTATTAATACGCCTCTTGGTGAAGGTATTGCTGATTTTGAAAAGGCTAACAAGGCACTTGATAGTATGGAATCTAGCGAATATAGGGGTAGATTCGGCTTAAAGCTTGGAGCCACAAAACATAGCGGTATGATGACAATATCAACAGCAGCTCAGGCAGAAGCAGAAGGACAATATGGAAGAATAGAGAAAATGCTTGGTTATATTGATCAAATAATATCCACATTTTCTATTAGAATGCCAGGTTCCTTTTCCGAAATGTCACCAGACTATGGATGTTTTGTACAAGCGTGGACAGGCTATGGTGTAATTTGGCCTATTGTTACTTATCTTTTTGGAATACAGCCTTGTGCCTATAGAAAAGAAATTTATTTTAATCCTCTAGTACCTATTGAATGGAATTATTTTCAATATAAGAATGTAAAAATAGGTACTGCAATATTTAATTTTTATTGCAAAAGAAATGAAAACAAAGATATGAGTTTTACCATAGAATGCAATGAAGATGGATGGGTAATTAATTCTTGTGATGAGGTATTAAAAAGAATTAATTTAATTAAGATTGTGAAAGAGAGTTGACTTTATGAAAAACCAATGGATAATAAGTGACAATAATTTAGAAATAAAAGAGCTAATAAAAAATGAAAGTATCTTTAATGTTTCAAATGGATATATAGGAATTAGAGGTAACTTTGAAGAAGGGTATCCTAAAAGTTACCCAACAATAAGAGGAACTTATATAAACGCCTTCTATGAAGATGTGCCTATCAATTATGGAGAAAAAGCCTATGCATTTCCAGAAACAATGCAGAAAATTGTAAATGTTACAGATTCGCAGGATATTAACATAATAATAAATGGAGAACAATTTTCTATATTTGAAGGAACAGTTAAAAGTTTTGACAGATATCTTGATATGGAAACTGGTTGCTATGTACGAGAAATATGGTGGCTGTCACCCTTAGGAAAAGAACTTAAGATAAAGATTACAAGATTAGCCTCATTTAAATACTTAGAACTATTTGCTATTAACTATGAAATTGAAAAAATAAATTTTGATGAAGAAGTTATTATAGAATCAGCTATTAATGGGGATGTATCAAATTATTCAGATTCTAATGATCCACGAGTAGCTTCAGGTAATTCCAATATATTAATTGTAAATTCTATCACAGCAGATGAAAATACTTTGCAATTAGTATCTGAAACTCAAAATTCTAAAAAACGAATTGCAGTTACAACAAAGCACAGTTGTAACGTTTCTTATAAAGTTTCTATTAAAAAAGATGAGAAATCTGTAAAGGCGATTTTCAATACTAAAAAAGGAAATAAAAATATCTGCTTTACTAAATATAATATATATACTGATTCAAGACGTTATCCAAATATAGAGAAGGATGGTATGAGAATAGCAGAGAAGGTCAGTTGCCATTCTTTCATAGAGCATTTGAAGACTCAAGAAGATTACCTTAAAGAATTTTGGAGTCTGGCGGATATAACTATTGGTAGTGATAAAAAACTTCAACAAGGTGTAAGATACAATTTATATGAACTGCTCCAGGCTGTAGGTAAGGACTCCATAAGCAATATAACAGCAAAGGGCTTAAGTGGTGAAGGCTATGAAGGACATTATTTTTGGGATACAGAAATATACATACTGCCTTTTTTCACTCTTTGCAATCCTGCTTTGGCTAAGGGACTCTTAAAGTATCGTTATACTATTTTAGACAGTGCAAGGCAGAGAGCAAGAGAAATGGGTCACAAAAAAGGAGCAGCTTATCCCTGGAGAACAATAGCAGGAGGAGAATGTTCCTCATTCTTTCCCGCTGGAACAGCACAATACCACATTAATGCAGATATTGCATATTCTTATGTACAGTACTATTTAGCAACTGGAGATATGGAATTCATAAAAGATTTTGGAGCTGAGGTAATTTTTGAAACCGCAAGAATATGGATTGAGATAGGACATTTCCACAAAGGATTATTTAAAATAGATGCAGTAACAGGTCCTGATGAATACACAGCAGTAGTAAATAATAATTTTTACACCAATGTGATGGCAAAATATAATCTAAAATGGGCATCAAAGCTATATAATGAGCTTCTGGAAAAGGAACCGGAAATACTAAACAAGCTATGCCGTAAAATAAATCTTACAAAAGAAGAGATTAATACGTTTGAAAAGGCAAATAAAAGTATGTATTTACCCTATGATAAAGACCTTAAAATAAATGCCCAGGATGACAGTTTCTTAAATAAAGCAATATGGGATTTTGAGAATACTCCTAAGGAAAATTATCCTTTACTGCTAAATTATCATCCTCTGACAATTTATAGATATCAAGTTTTAAAACAAGCAGATATAGTTCTTGCTCATTTTCTTTTAGAAGATGAAGCAAATATTGAAACTATTAAAAATTCCTATGATTATTATGAAAAGATTACAACCCATGATTCCTCACTATCCTGTGCCGTATACAGCATTATGGCTTCCAAGCTAGGATACCTTGATAAAGCCTATGAATATTTTATGGACACCGCAAGATTAGATTTGGATAATACTCATGGAAATACAAAGGATGGAATTCATACCGCTAATATGGGTGGAACCTGGATGTCAATAGTGTATGGTTTTGCAGGGCTTAGAATAAAGGAAGGTCACATTTCTTTAAGTCCAAAACTTCCTAATATTTGGAATGAAATTAAATTTAGCTTCTTATATAAAGGCTGCAAAATAGTTATATGGATACTGAAGGATAAAACAGAAATAAGTACAAAAGATAATTGCCATGTCAATTTAAAGATTAATGGGGAAAGTTATTTACTTACTAATAATGAAAAAATAGTTCTTCAGTAAGCTGTTTAAATAAAAATAGAATTTCATTTCTCATTATAGATAAAAAGTGCTAATCTTTTTGATTTGGTACTTTTTTACTACAATTATATTGACATTATATTACATATAAGTTATTATATTCTTGTATTAGGAATTAAGTGTAAATTCTAAACTATCATAATAATTCTACTTAATAATTTAATTAGATGTTCATACTGAGCTGACGTAAATGGCCGGACTATGAGGGTTTGTATATAAGATTTAATGTTATAGAACTACTCATTAGAGACCTTCTATGGCTTATAGAACTTTTGTATAGACTTTCTATTTTGAAATTTCAATTTGGAAGGTCTATATTTTTTTGAATTTTAATAATAATTTGCAAGGTTTTTTAATTAAATATATTAAAGACCTTGGTCTTTATATAGAATAGTAATTTATAAAAATGAGGGGGAATTTGAAATGAAAAAAATCATTGGTTTAATGCTTTCGCTATTACTAATAATGGGCGCAGCATTAACAGGCTGTACAAGCAAGGATAACAAAGACTCGACACCTGCATCGACAACCGCTAAAAAAATAAAGGTAGGGTTTATTTATGTAGGACCTATTGGTGATGGTGGTTATACTTATGCTCATGATCAAGGAAGATTATATCTCCAAAAGGAACTTGGGGACAAGGTAGAGACAATATACAAGGAAAATGTAAAAGAAGATACAGCCGAGGTTGATAAAACCTGTGAAGAAATGATTAATAATGGAGTTACAGTAATTATTGGAACAAGCTTTGGATTTATGGAAGGTATGGATAAGTCAGCAAAGAAGCATCCGGAAATAAAATACTTACACTGCTCTGGTTATATGCAGGAAACTAATATGTCCAATTACTTTGGAAGAGACTATCAGGTTAGATATCTTTCAGGTATTGTTGCAGGTATGAAAACTAAGACAAATAAGATAGGTTATGTAGCTGCTATGAACATTCCTGAGTGTGTAAGAGGAATAAATGCATTTACACTGGGAGTTTTGTCAGTTAATAAAGATGCAGTTGTAAAAGCTATATGGACAAATACCTGGTATGATCCTGCAAAGGAAAAAGAAGCTGCAAAGGCACTTTTAGACCAAGGTGTTGATGTTATTGCTCAGCATCAGGATACAACTGGACCACAAATTGCTGCACAGGAAAAGGGAGTTTGGTCAATAGGCTATAACTCAGATATGAGCAAGGCTGCACCTGATGCTTATATGACAGCTCCAATTTGGAATTGGGGTCCCTACTACGTAGATCAACTAAATAAAATTATAGCTGGAACCTGGAAATCAGAAAGCTACTGGGGTCCAATGGAAGCAGACAATAGCAAAAGTATAATATACCTAGCTCCTTTAACTAAAGTTGCTCCTCAAGGTGCTCAAGAAGCAGTAGACAAAGTAAAAGCTGATATTATTTCTGGAAAAAATAAAGTATTTGTAGGACCAATTTATGATAATACAGGTACTTTAAGAGTTAAAGAAGGGGAAGTTATGTCAGATAAGGATATGCTAAGCTTTGATTGGTTTGTAAAAGGGGTAGAAGGAAAGGTTAAGTAGCAAAACTTGAGGTTTACAGGTGACACAAGGGTTAATAATCCTTAGGCCGCCAGAGGAGGATTATAATGAGTACTGTTCCGCAGATATCTATGAAGGGAATAACTAAAATTTTTGGTAAGGTAGTTGCCAATAATAACATTAATTTAGATATATATAGCGGCGAAATCCATGCACTTCTCGGAGAAAATGGAGCAGGAAAAAGTACACTAATGAACATTCTGTCAGGAATTTATATTCCTGACAGAGGTTCTATTTTTATTAGTGGAAAAGAAGTAAGGTTTTTCGCACCTAAGGATGCTATAAATGCTAAGATTGGAATGATCCATCAGCACTTTAAGCTAGTTGAAGTAATGACAAGCTTAGAAAACATAATGCTTGGCCAAAAGACTAGTTTTTTTATTAGTAAGAAAAAAATAATTAAAGAAATAACAGATTTAGCCAATAGATATGGTCTTGAGGTTGACTTAAATAAAAGAGTTTATGATATGACAGTTGGTGAAAAACAAATTCTAGAAATACTAAAGGTGGTTTATAGAGGAGCAAAAATTCTTGTTTTGGATGAACCTACTACAGTATTTACTCCACAGGAAACAAAGAAGTTATTTAAAATTATAAATAAAATGAAGGAACAGGGCTGTGCCATAATTTTTATCAGCCATAAAATGGACGAGGTTATGGAAATATCAGATAAAATAACTGTCCTTAGAAAGGGTGAAACTGTAGCTACACTTAACAAAGTTGATGCAAGTCCAAATAAGCTGGCAGAACTAATGGTGGGACATCCAGTAGACTTATCTATTAAAAGAGTAAAGTGTGAAAGCAAGGAAAATATTTTAGAGGTAAAAAACATAAAGATATATGATGAGGAGGGAATAGAGAAATTAAAAGGCTTAAGCTTCAATGTTAAGAAAGGCGAAATACTTGGCATTGCTGGTATTGTAAACAGCGGTCAGAAGGAGCTTTGTGAGGCTCTTGTGGGAATGCAGATAGCCCAGGGCGGGGAAATAAATTTTGAAGGTGAAAATCTTATAGGGAAAAGTACTAGCGAAATAATTAAAAAAGGCATTAGTATGAGCTTTATTCCTGAGGACAGACTTGGTATGGGATTAGTTGGTTCCATGGATATGATAGATAACTTAATGCTGAAGGAATACCACTCACAAAAGGGGATTTTCATTGATAAAAAGCCTGCTGTTAATAGGGCACATGATATAATTAAAAAACTTGAAATAAAAACCCCTGGTATTCATTATCCCATTAAGAATTTATCTGGAGGAAACATCCAAAAGATACTGCTTGGGAGAGAACTTGAAGCAAAGCCTAAGCTACTTATAATGGCATATCCAGTAAGAGGTCTTGATATTAATACTTGTTATACCATATATGATTTGGTAAATAAGCAAAAGGCTAATGGGGTAGGAGTTATTTTTATTACAGAGGACTTAGATGTTTTAATTCAGCTTTGTGATAGAATAATGGTTATTTGCGGCGGTGAAGTAACTGGAATCATGCAGGGTGATGAAACTACAAAAGAAGAAATTGGATTACTTATGACCGGACATAAAGGAATGCGAGGCTCAATGATTAATAATCATTGAGTGCTGTAGAAGGAATACAGGAGGGAATATCTAATGCTAAGGTTTGTAAAAAGAGATGAAATATGTAAAGGAAAGAGTACAACCATTAGATTAATTTCAGTAGTACTAGCTCTTATCCTATTTAGCATAGTTTTTTTAATTATGAATAAGAATCCTTTAGATGTTTATGCATCCATGCTAAAGGGGGCTTTTGGATCTCCATATGCTATTAGAGAAACAATTAAACTAGCAATTCCGCTTTGCATAGCTGCTTTAGGAATTGCAGTAGCTTTTAAGATGCATTTTTGGAATATTGGTGCTGAAGGTCAAATACTAATGGGTGCTTTTGCTGCATCTATATTTGCACTTAAGCTGCCTGATATTCCAAGGCCTGCGCTGCTCCTATTAATGATGGCAGCTGGTATAATCGGAGGAAGCTTTTGGGCTTTAATTCCTGCGATATTTAAGGCGAAGTGGGGTACCAATGAAACTATAGTTACATTAATGATGAATTATATTGCTATTAAGTGGATTGTATATCTGCAGCATGGACCATTAAAGGATCCCAATGCAAAAGGCTTTGCAAAAATAGCAAACTTCACAAATAATGCTATACTGCCAGAGATTTTCAAAATACATATTGGATGGATATTTGCAATTGTTTTAGTTATATTTATATACATATTTATGAATTATACTAAAAGAGGCTATGAAATATCAGTTCTAGGTGAAAGTGAAAAAACCGCACTTTATTCTGGGGTTAATATAAAGAAGACAATAATTGTATCCATTCTATTAAGCGGCGGATTATGCGGGCTTGTGGGTATGATACAAGCATCAGGTATTAGCAACACTCTTTCTGAAAGTGTTTCTGGAGGGGTTGGATATACAGCAATTATTGTGTCTTGGCTTGGATACTTAAGCGCTCCAATTATTCTGGTAGTTTCAATATTATTTGCGGCATTAGAGCAGGGAGGTTCTTTTATTCAAACTTCCTTTGGTATACCTAGCGCTGCAGCACTTACTCTGCAAGCTTTAATTTTGTTCTTTGTGCTTGGCAGTGAGTTTTTTATAAGATTTAAAATTATTTTAAAAGTAGGTGATGCAAAATGAACGGAATAGAGACATTTTTAGCTGCAGCAATTGTTGCAGGCACCCCTCTTCTTTTTGCAACAATAGGTGAGATATTAATTGAAAGAGTTGGCAACCTTAACCTTGGAGTAGAAGGCATGATGCTTATGGGAGCTGTAATGGGTTTTTTAGTAGGATTAAAAACAAGCAGTGTTTTTCTAGCAATATTAGGAGCTATAGCTGCTGGAGCCTTTGGAGGCTTAATATTTGCTTTTTTAACAATAACCTTAAGAGCAAACCAGGTAGTAACAGGTCTTGCTTTAGCCAGCTTTGGCAGTGGCTTTTCCACTTTAGTTGGAAAACAACTAGTTGGGCAAACTGCACCTGCTGCAGTTAAAAACTTTTTTCAGCCCTATGCAATTCCTGCTTTAAGTAAGCTACCTTTTGTTGGATCAATACTCTTTAAGCAGGATCCCTTTGTTTATCTAGGTTATATTGTAGCAATCATCATAGGTATATTTCTCTATAATACAAGTAAAGGCTTAAATCTTAGAGCAATAGGAGAAAACCCAGGTTCTGCAGATGCAGCAAGTATAAATATTACCTTGTATAAATATATTTATATATTAATTGGAGGTGCCCTATGTGGTCTTGGAGGAGCCTACCTTTCACTTGTTTATATTCCTAACTGGCAGGAAAATGTAGTAGCGGGAAGAGGCTGGATTGCCATAGCACTAGTTATTTTCTCTGCATGGAATCCCTATAAAGCAGTTCTTGGAGCTGTTTTATTCGGAGGCTTGGATATAATTGGCTTAAGACTTCAGAGTGCTGGAATTCATGTAGTGTCACAATATATGGTTGATATGCTTCCGTATATAGTTACTATAACTGTACTTGTAATTGTATCCATGAGAAAATCTAAACGTAATTCTCCTCCTATGAATTTAGGAGTACCTTATTTTAGAGAAGAAAGATAATTTTGGCTCAAAACTCCCTAAAATTAAGAAGCCGCTGTAGAGATTTTAATATAATTCCTACAGCGACTTCTGTTACTTTTTGCTTTTTTAGTGTGAAGTTTTAGAAAAGAAATGATCTAATATTATCTTCATTACTACCACTGTCTGCCTGGATCATTACTCATGGAATTTACTGTGCCTGCTGGATAGAGTACATTATAGTGATCCATTACTGGATCAGGATTATTCTTACTAGGCGCTGGAAATACCATTTCAATTTTAAAATCCGGACTTGCCACGTAACCAATAATTTCTTCGCTATTGCTTTTTGCATCATAAGCTGGAGTTCCTAGTACTGCCTTTGTTTTTGAAAGAGTTATACTCCTAAGTATATTGTCGTAGGTACGGATTTCAAAGATTTGATTTCCTTTGTTTAAACCAAACACAATATTATAGCTTTTATAGGTGGCATATGAGCCTTTAGCAGCTGCCACCCAATCTGTTTTATCGGCTTTTCCCCATTCTTTTTCTACATCTTCAATATTATTTATTTTTACTAAAAAATCACTGTTAATTACTTTCCCTTGTTTACCTAATAACATTATATTAGATAAAATTAATGTTATAGAATCAGGTACCTCATTATCGATATTAGTAGTCTTTAAAGGCTTGCCTTTTAAAATTGTTTCAACTTCTTCATAACCTGGCAGAAAGGCAAAGTTATAGCGTGCTGGAAGTGCAAACACATATTTATTATTACGGCCTAATTCACTAGGATTTACAGGTGCTGCTCCAATATGGAATTCATCCTTTTGAAGGGAGTTCCATTGATTAATGGTAAATATCATAATTGGAATATCCTGCATTGGTGCTTTTGAGGTCCATTTTGGGTTTCTAAGAGAAATCATTGGTCCGGTTTGAGTTATCTTACTAGTATCTCCAGTAAGAGATGAACCCTCCCACATGCTGTTCACTATTGAAAAGCCTTTCCATTCTGCAGGTAAGGAAAAGCTGAAGCCATATATTTTATCGCTATAGGAAACTGTTCCTATGCCTTGTGAAGCTGCATTTGAAATAGTGGCTGAGCCTTGTGAGGTTGCATTTGAACCTGAATTGGAATTATTATTAGTCTGACCATTATTTGAAGCCTCATTTTGATTTGGGGCGGATATAGTGGATTTAACAGGATTATTTAAACTTGAACAACCTGCTAGAAGTGTTAAGGCTATTGCCGCTGCAGTCCATTTTATTGTTGCTTTCTTATAGCTTGAAATCATAACAATTCTCCTTTTATTAAATCTACTTATAAAACCAAGGGTACCTGGAGTCCAATTCGGCTCCGAAAGTAGTTGTAATAATTTGATAATGGTCATCCCATAATTTTTATGGTCTTCTGTCTTTAATGTTGTTATAACATTGGCATCACAAGCTATTTCACAGTCCTGCTTCATTTGATGCAATGCATACCAAATTAAAGGGTTAAACCAATATATAGATTGTAGTGAAAGTACTAAAGCATTAACGAATAAATCTTCTCGCTTTAAATGACTAAGCTCATGTAGCAGAATATAACGAAGTTCCTCAGGTGCTAACTTACTTATTATCTTCTTAGAAATACTTATTTTTGGGGGAAATAACCCAAAAATTGCAGGTGATTTAATTGCATCATCATATACGAGGCTAACTCTTGGATTGAACTTTAAAATAGATTTGCATTCTTCAAGTATTTGCAAGATATCTTTACTTTGACAAACTTCAAGTTTTTTAGATCTAAATAAAAGTATTCCATTGACCAAGAGAATGTATGAAAAAGTAACAATGACACCAACTAGCCATATTAATGATAAAGTTTTAAAAGTAATCAAATTTTTTAACGTAGAAACTTGCCATGAATTATCCTTGCTGCTTAAAGCTGGTGTACTTGATTTAGTGGTTAAATTATCTTTATTAGTGGCAGAATAAAACGGCGAAGTTTTTTCAGTAGTACCTGAAGTTGAAGGCTGTTGAAGCTCAATAACAGTATTATGATTATAGGTTGGAATAAAATTAATAATATTGAAATCTGCTGAGGGTAAATATGGAATAATAAGCCTTATAATAAGAAGAAACCAAATATAGTAATGGAAATTAGCGCTAAGCTTATCTTTAAATAAACCCTTAACAATTATAAGTCCTATGGTAAGTATGCTGCCCATAATAGACAATGAAAAAATGTAGTAAAAGAGTTTAGCTAAATTCATTTTTTTCCCCTCCACTATTTCATTTTTTCATCTAGTAATTTCTTAAGTTCTTCTATTTCCTTTTTTGATAAATTTTCATTCTTAACAAAGTTTGATAGTAGAAGTTGAAGTGAACCCCCATAGACCCTTTGCAAGAAGGAATTAGTTTCTTCCCTCATACAGTCTTCCTGCAGAACTAAGGGATAATATTGATTTAAACTAGATTCTTTGTTTACTCCAAGAGCACCTTTTTTTACTAATCTGGCGATTAAGGTCTGTATGGTTTTAGGGCTCCAACTAGTATTAGGTTTTAAATTTTCAATAATTAATGAAGCTGTACATGGTGATTCTTGCCAAAGTACCTTCATTACTTGCCATTCTGAATCAGAAATACGGCAGTTTGAATTCATGTAATAACATCTCCCTACAAGTGTAATCTAATTATATATTACACTTGTAGTCAGCTCGTGTCAATTATTATTTTTTACTATTTGTTTCGTTATTTAACTTGGAATGATCAAAATTATTGTTTGACCAAGAAATATCATCAATATCATTTGCTTGAATAATATTAAAGGCACTTGTTTCCTTAATTCTTCCTTTGATTATCTTATTATCTTTTTTTGTATTATTTAGAGCATAATCAGGAGTGGAGTATACACCTTGATCTGTAGTCATATAGCCGTTTTTATTAGTTTTAGTAGACTTTTCATCTAAACTAAAACCGTCAACTACACCTCTAAGTTTATCTTCAGATAAATTTTTCTTATTCAAAATCATAACCTCCCTGTTAAAGTATAATAAAAAAGCTATTTATATATAGTTTGTTTTTAATTTTTAGAAATATGTTATAAAAACTAAAAGAGAGAACTTACAGCTTCACTTAATACTTTTCCAATGAAGTCATTAATTACTAATGTAGCCTTAGAATCCGCAGAAGTAGAACTTTTATTTATTAAAATAAGGTTTTTACCTTTAAAATAATCTATAAGTCCAGCGGCGGGATAAACTACAAGTGAAGTTCCACCAATAATTAGAGTGTCTGCTTGAGAAATTGCATCTATTGCACCTCTAATTATATTGTTATCTAAACTTTCCTCATAAAGAACCACATCTGGCTTAACTGGGCCACCACACTTATTACAGAAAGGAACTCCTTCAGATTCTAAAATAAATTTTGTATCATAAAAGGCATGACATTTAATACAATGATTTCTGTGAACAGATCCATGTAGCTCAAAAACATTTTTACTTCCTGCCATTTGATGAAGCCCATCTATGTTTTGAGTTATTATAGCTTTTAATTTGCCCATCTGTTCAAGCTTAGCTAATGCATTATGTCCATTATTTGGTTTAGCATCTGGGTATATAAGCTTTGACTTGTAAAATTTAAAAAACTCTTCTGGATATTTAATATAAAAAGAATGCGAAACCAATTGTTCAGGAGTAAATGTAATGTTTAAATTTTCATTAAATAACCCATTTGAGCTTCTAAAGTCTGGAATTTTAGACTCAGTACTAACGCCTGCACCTCCGAAAAAAACAATATTTGTACTTTCTCTTAAAATACTTATTAACTTATCAATACTCACAAAAAACACCTTCTTATATATTTAATTTTTATTGTTTAATAATGATATAAAATTGGTTGTAAATTAATAATTTTCATAGTAGCTATTTGAAACCACTTATTATTTTGAACATTCTTCGAAGAAAATGAATAAGCCTATATATCGGTGTAAAAAGGAATTTTAAGAAGTTTGTAGAAATATATAGACAAAATAATAATAAGGTGGGATTTTATGTTTAAAAAAACTAAATTTTTAGTTATTATTTTTATTATAACTATACTAGCTTTAACTGGATGTGATGTAAATAGCTCAACTTCAAATAATTCTAATTCTGCAAATACAACACCGCTTTCAGATTCCGAATTTGCTCAATTGTATTCAAATCCTAGTAAGTTTGAAGGAAGAAGGGTTAATTTTTTTGCGAGAATATTTACTGAACCTGTAAAGGATGATAAAGGAGCTTATTTTGAAGCTTATGCTAATGATGATCATAGCAAAGTAATAAAGATAGGAATTAGTGACACTCAACTTGTTGTGAAAAATGGGGATATTATTGAAGTGTATGGAGTTGTAGGAAAATTTGGAGGTGAAAAATATTTTAGTAAATCAGATACTGCACCTTCAATCGCAGCAAGTGAAATTGAAAAGTTTGCCTATACACCAGCATTTGCACCAGCTATAAAGACTATCCAAGTAAATAAGGAAATAAGTCAAAATGGGTATATATTAAACCTTAATAAAATTGAAGTGGCAAAGAAAGAAACAAGACTATTCATAAACATTAATAATACCACTAAAGACAAAATTAGGTTTAACAGCTTAAATGCAAAAGTAATGCAAGGTGATAAAGAATTAAAAAAATTAAGTAACGTGGATGAAGAAATTCCAGAGATAGATAGCGATATTTTACCGGGAGTTAATCAAAAGGGTGTTTTAATATATGAGCCAATACAAGCAGATGGAGAAAATTTAAAGATAATATTTGAAGGTGAATCGGACAATCACAATTTACACTTCATCCCATTTACATTTGATGTTGCACTAAAATAATAGGCTATCTTTTAGAATAGTGTTGAAAATATAAAACTAATTAAGGGAAGCCTTGATTTCCTTTAATTAGTTTAAGAATATTATTCATAAGCTATCTTACTTCAGTTCCATCCCATTCAATAACTGTGAATCCTTTTCTTTCAAATGGCTTTAGTTCCTGTTCTTCTATCTTTATAGGTTTATCCAATGGTTTATAAAGCATCATAACTCTTAATATAGAGTCCGGTTTGGGGTTATAATAAGCTTTGTAATTCTAATTATATCATTGATTTCAAAATTATGTATATATTTATACAATATTACAAGCAATTATTGACAATACATATTTTACATAATATAATGAAGTAAAAAATAAGAAAGGAAAAGGTATTTGCAGCAAATGAGAATTTAATTCACTTTCAAGGATTATTAAATTATACAAAAAATATCTTCAATTAGAGGATTTTTTGCAATACATTTATATCTAACCGGTGAGTGGATTATTAATTTACTGTAAATGCATACCTTAAATTTATAGCAAAGGCAATAAGCATGGTCTATAAGTAGAAATAAAGCTTTCTCTTTAGGTGTTTTTTGCTTGAGCTTTATATGTAAATTTTTCTTATAGTAATTATTATCCTCTCTAGGCTTAGGCTTAAGGAGGTTTTTTATGCAATTAATTGAATGTAGAAATATAAAAAAATATTATGGAGATAAAACTATACTGGATATAGAAAGCTTAAAAATATATGACAAAGATAGAATAGGTATAGTGGGTTTAAACGGAGCTGGAAAAACTACGTTAATTCATATTCTTAGCGGCATAGACAATGAATATGATGGATGGGTAAATAGGAAGGGAAGCTATAGCTATATATCACAGCTTGATCATGAAAGCTATGACAAAATTAGCTTAGAAATTGCTAATAAATTTGGCTCAAGTGAAGTTTGGAAGGAGCATCTAAGTGGCGGTGAAAAAACTAGATATAAAATAGCAAAGTGTTTCACAAAAGAAAGTAATATAATATTTGCAGATGAACCAACTAGCAACCTTGACGTAGAAGGCATAGAGTTACTTGAAAATAAACTAAAGGGGTTTAGGGGTGCCCTTGTAATTATATCTCATGATAGAGATTTTCTTGATACCCTATGTAATAAAATAATAGAGCTAGAGAATGGAAAGTTAAAAATTTACAATGGCAATTATGCAAGCTATAAACAGCAAAAGGATATGGAAAAGGAAAGAGAGCTTTTTGAGTATGAGCAATATGAAAGGGAAAAAAGAAGACTTTATGCTGCTATTGAAGAATCAAAAGATAAGATAAAAGCTATAAGAAAAGCTCCAGCTAGAATGGGCAATTCTGAAGCAAGGCTTCACAAGATGGGAAATCAAAAGGCAAAAGCAAATTTAGATAGGGCAGTAGGAAACATTGAGGCTAGAATAGAACATCTTGAGGAAAAGAAAAAGCCAAAGGAGCTTCAGAGGATTAAGCTAGAAATAGAAAACAGCAGTAAGCTTTATGGAAAAATAATTATTTCAGGCAGAGATGTTAATAAATTTTTTGAAAACAAGATTATCTTTAATGCTGCAGAGTTTGATATAAACAACGGATCAAAAACAGCACTTATTGGACCTAATGGAAGCGGTAAAACAACTCTCATTAAAATGATAATGAGTAAGGATGCAGTTATTACATTATCACAAGGAGTAAAGATAGGTTACTTCAGTCAAGATATGGATAATTTAAATGAGGAATTAAGCATACTTGAAAATGTTATGAAAAACAGTATATATGATGAAACCTTTGCTAGAATACTGCTTGCAAGACTTTTATTTAAGAGAGAGGAAGTTTACAAGAAAGTAAGTGTACTAAGCGGTGGAGAAAAAGTAAAGGCTTCCTTGGCAATGTTATTGTTAAGTGATGTAAATCTATTAATATTGGATGAACCAACTAATTATCTTGATATAAATTCTATGGAAGCTTTAGAAAAAGCCCTGAAAGATTATGATAAAACACTTTTGTTTGTTTCTCACGACAGAAGCTTTGTTAGAAATATTGCAAATTATATAATAGAAATCAAAGAAGGCGGCTTAACTACTTTCAGAGGAACTTATGAAGAATATATGGATAAAAAGAGTAATAAGGATGCGAGTAAGGATGAAATAGAAAAGCAAATTCTTGTGCTTGAAAATAGGCTTTCGGAGCTTATAAGTAAACTTTCCATGCCAGGTAGAAATGATATAATTGAAGAACTTGATGCGGAGTATTATAAGGTTCTAGGGCAATTGAAGAAATTAAAGGAAAATTTGTAAAAAATCATGGATATATAAAAATATTCGAAAAGATTAAGAATTATATTAGGATTAAATATTTATAGTAGCAGTTGATGTAAAGCTTCACCTTTTTTGGAGGTGTAGTTGCATTAGCTGCTGTTTTTATTTTTTTTAGTATTATATAAATTTCTGTACTTTGTTGGGCTCATTCCAACTCTTTTCTTAAAGGTTTGGTTGAAATATGATTGGCTTGTAAAACCAACTATTTCAGAGATTTGCTCCATGGAATATTCAGTAGTTTCTAATAAAAATTTTGATACAGTGGTTCTTTTTTCAATAAGATAGTCAATAGGTGAAGTCAACATAAATTTTCTAAAAACATGTATTAAATAATATTTATTCATGTGAGTAATTGAAGCTAAATTATCTAAGTTTAAGTCTGAGGAATAGTGAACATCTATGTAGTTTTTTATAAAGGCACATTCTTTATTAATATCCTTAGTAGGTGAGAGTACCAAATTTGATTTTGTTCTTCTTTTTACATTAAAAATTAGAACTTCTAATAGATTTTGACAAATTGCTTCGTAGTATTGATCCTTTTGTTGAACTTCATATAAAAGGTTATTCATATAAGATAAAACTTCATGTTTGTATCTACTATAATTGTATATGCTATAAGAATTTATCTCCCTAGACTCATCTTCAGTACTGTCAATCATAAGGGACAATCCATCCAAGCCAATAACAATATATTCTAGGGGATTGGAATCTTTGGAGGATTCAGTGTGAGCTACGTGTGGATTTACAATTACTAAATCATTTTCTTTTACAGTAAACTCATTAGTTTCTATTTTAAAGCTTCCGCTGCCATTAACTACATAAAATAGCTCTGTAAAAGAGTGAGTATGCATGGTACTGTGCCAGTCCTCTTCATACTTTGCTTTTGCAATATAAAGAAATTTAACATGTATTTTATCTATTTCATTTATCTCATTTAATTTAAACTCAAATAAGGTATTTGACATAATTATATCCCCCATTAATTGTATGACAATAATTTAATTATATTGCTTTATTATATGCAAATCAATGCAATATATCTAAAAAAGCAAGCAATATAATGATAGAAAAGGATTGCAACATATTTTATACTTAAGGTGTAGTCGATTTATAAATAGGGGGAATAAAAATGAAAATAAAAAGGTTATTAGCGCTATCTACTTCGCTTTGTCTACTTGTATCACTATCTGCTTGTTCAACTAAAACTTCATCAACAGACACTAAACCAACAGAAGGAAAAGTGCTAAAAATAGCTGGTTTAAATGGTGGCTATGGGGTAGAGCACTGGAAGGAATTAGCCTCTAAATTCGAGGCTGCAAACCCAGGAGTTAAGGTAGAGTTAACTCTAGAAAAGAACATTGCAGATGTTTTAAGACCTCAAATTCAAGCAAAAAATGTTCCAGATATAATTTACTTATCTGTTGGAGCAGAAGGTAAATTAACAGACACTTTAATAAAAGAAAAATCCATACAAGACATATCAGATGTTTTCAACATGCAAGTGCCTGGAGAAAATGTTAAGGTTAAAGATAAGATTATACCAGGATTTTTAAACACCTTGATAACAAATCCTTATGGAGATGGAAAGACTTATTTGGCACCATTATTCTATTCTCCTTGTGGCCTTTTCTATAATAAAGCGCTAGTTGGAGATGGCAAAAAGTATCCGCTTCCAAAAACATGGGATGAACTATTAGCACTTGGTGAAACAGCTAAGAAGGATGGTATAGCATTATTTACTTATCCTACAACAGGATATTTTGATGCATTCTACTATGCACTATTAAATGAAGTAGGAGGATCTGACTTATTTAATAAAGCAATGAATTATGATCCATCGGCTTGGTCAAGCCCTGAAGCTACAAAAGCCTTTGAACTAGTAGGAAAGCTTGCTAAGTATGTTCAAAAAGACACAGTTGCAAATGCAAACAAAGAAGGGTTTACAAAGAATCAGCAATTAATACTTGACAATAAAGCTTTATTTGTACCTAATGGAACTTGGCTGCCAGGAGAAATGAAGAACGCTCCAAGAGCCAACGGATTTGAGTGGGGATTCACAGCTCTTCCAAAAGTAACTGCAAGTGGAGACTCCTATTCTTATACTTTCTTTGAACAGATGTATATACCAAATGGTGCAAAAAATGTTGATTTAGCTAAGAAATTTATGGCCTATATGTATTCTGATGAAGCAGCAAAAATTATATATGAAAAGGGAAATGCAGTTCAACCTATAAATGGAATTTCAAAGATTATGAAAGCTGATGATCCAAATAAGTTATATTACTCAGTATATGATAATGGTACTAAAGCAGCTATGGGTGGTTTTGCAGCAGCTACTCCAGTAGAGGGAGTAGACCTTACAAGTGCAGACGGAATTCTCTTTGGAACTGTTAACTCAGTTGTTTCAGGCAATAAGACCGTAGATCAATGGCAAAAAGCTGTTGTTGATGCAGCAGGTAAGATTAAAAAGGCTATGGAAACTAAATAAGTTGTTAAAACACTAAGAAGAAATGGTGGGTAACATATCCACCATTTCTGTCTAATAGATTGATTATTAGTTAGAAAATAACACTAAAGATGTTTATATAGAAACTTAAAAAACATACTAAATTAAATGAAAAACTTATATAAAAAGGAGGAAATTTTGTTGAATAATAGAGGCTTGAAAACATTTATATTTATCTGTTTAACTCCAGCAATTATTTTATTCTCAGTTTTCATGATATATCCAACTTTAAGTGTATTTGGTATGTCACTTTATAAGTGGGGAGGACTATCTTCAGAAAAAAGATTTGTAGGCCTTAATAATTTTAAAATGCTTATGAATGATGATAACTTTATTAGAGCCTTTCAAAACACAATTTTTATTATTGTTATAGTTACAATAATAACTATGGCACTTGCAATATTATTTGCGTCAATTCTAGTTAGAGAAGAAATGAAGGGTCAGAATTTTTTCAGAGTAATATTTTATATTCCAAATATTTTATCTGTTGCTGTAATATCAGCTATATTTTCAGCAATATACGATCCAAGTCAAGGGCTTTTAAATAGTTTTCTTAGAATATTTAGTTCGAAAAACTGGGAAAACATACAATATCTTGGGAACCAAAGAATTGTAGTCTATTCCATAGTAGGTGCAATGATTTGGCAGGCTATTGGTTATTATATGGTTATTTATATGGCAAGTATGAGCTCCATACCTGTTCATCTGTATGAAGCAGCAGATTTGGATGGAGCAAGTAAGGTTAGGCAGTTTTTTGAAATCACATTGCCTTTACTTTGGGATACTATTAGGACTTCATTAACCTTTTTTGTAATAAGCTCTATTAATCTAAGCTTTTTATTTATAAAGGTAATGACAAGCGGAGGGCCGGATGGTGCTTCAGAAGTATTTTTAAGCTATATGTACAAACAAGCCTATGATAATGCAAGCTATGGCTATGGAATGGCAATAGGAGTTGTAGTTTTCTTATTCTCATTCTTATTATCGGCAATTATAAGCAAAGCCACAGAACGTGAAGTACTGCAGTTTTAAAGGATGGTGTTTATGAATAAAAGAGATAAAATGCTGAAAGTAGACAAAGTTTATAAATTTTTTATATATGTAGCCCTCATTGCTTTAGCTATTAGTATATTAGTTCCAGTATTATGGGTTTTACTTGCATCCATAAAACAAAATTCCGAGTTTTATGGTAATCCTTGGAGTCTTCCAAAAGGATTCTATTTTCAAAATTTTATAGATGCAATTGAAAAAGCTAATATGGGACAGTATTTTCTTAATTCTGTTGTAGTCACTGCAGTAGCTTTGATAATTTTATTGATTGTTGCTATTCCTGCAGCCTACGTTTTAGCAAGATTTAAATTTAAAGGAAGAAAATTTATAAATACACTTTTTATGGCGGGGTTATTTATAAATGTAAATTATATTGTAGTTCCAATATTTTTAATGCTTTTAGGCTTTGACCAAAAGCTTATGCAAGTATTTGGGAAAGGCATATTTTTAGATAATATTTTTGTGTTGGCTCTAGTTTATGCTTCTACAGCAATACCTTTTACTGTTTATCTAATATCTAACTTTTTCAGAAGTATTTCAAAAACCTATGAAGAAGCAGCTTTTATAGATGGTGATGGATATTTTAGAACAATGTTAAGTATTATGATTCCTATGGCTAAGCCTAGCATAATAACAGTTATTCTATTTAATTTTCTATCCTTTTGGAATGAATATATAATTGCTTTAACATTAATGCCAGGGATTTCGAAAACACTGCCAGTAGGTTTAATAAATTTGATGCAGTCTCAAAGGGCTGCAGCAAATTATGGACAAATGTATGCAGGTTTAGTATTAGTTATGCTCCCAACTTTAATTTTATATATATTAGTACAAAAGAAGCTAACTCAAGGAATGACTCTTGGTGGAGTAAAGGAGTAATAGGAATGAATAAGTTTAAAATACTAATTATGTTTTTAATCTTTATCTTTTCAGTTTTTTTAATAATTGAAGGACAGACAATAAAAGGCTATTTTGGATTATTAATCATGTTAGTTGGTCTTGCCATGATTATAGTGGAGCTGTATTTATATAATAAAAAATATGTTTAAGCAATTAGTAACAGGAGGAGAGAAAAATGGAGATATCAAAAGATGGAAGGGTTACACTGCCCGTTGAGGTTGGTATAGATAAAGAAGTACATGAGATGATCAATAAATGGGGAGCAGATGCTATAAGAAACAGTGATGGTACAGAGCTTTCTAAAGAATTGATGGAAATGGCAGTTAAAGTATATACAACTTATTTAACTGCTAGAAATGACCAGAAGTGGGCAAGAAACCATATGGATCAATTACAAATGCAATACCTTATGTCAAAACATAATATTGCAGTTTCAGAAGTTTTAGAAATTGATTTATTAGATGGATTTTTTCGCAGACAATTTGATATAGATAAAAAGCATGATTGTAATAGGTATTGGGAAGTTATTGATAGAACCACTGGTAAGGTAGTTGACAATGATGTTTGGAAATTTAATAAAGAGAAGGGAACAGTTGTTATAAAGGACGCTCATAAATGGCACAGATATACAGTGAGCTTTTTAGCATATCAAATATGGGATACAACACATATGTATAATCACTTAACCAATAATTGGACTACACCCCCACATATGGGCTATGACGTATTTCATAAGGAAACTCGAGACCATATATTAAGCTATTTGGGAAATTGGCTTAAGGAAAATCCAAGTGTAGATGTAGTTAGGTTTACAACCTTCTTTTATCATTTTACAATAGCCTATAATGACAAGGCTAAGGAAAAATACGTTGATTGGTTTGGGTACAGCGCTAGTGTAAGCCCAGAGGCTATTGATGAGTTTGAAAGAGTGTATGGTTATAAGCTTAGAGCAGAGGATTTTATAGATGAGGGTTACTATAATTCTCCATTTAGAGTTCCTTCTAAAAGCTTTTTAGATTGGATGGATTTTGCTCAGAAGTTTGTAACAGAAAATGCTAAAAAGTGTGTAGATTTATGTCATGAATATGGAAAGGAAGCTATGATGTTCTTGGGTGATAACTGGATTGGTACTGAACCTTATGGTAATTACTTTAAAAACATAGGTTTAGATTCAGTAGTAGGTTCCGTAGGAAGTGGAGCTACACTTAGAATGATTTCTGATATTCCTCATGTTAAGTATACAGAAGGTAGATTTTTACCATACTTTTTCCCAGATACCTTTCATGAGGGAGGAAATCCAACTAAGGAAGCAGTAGAAAATTGGGTTCAAGCAAGAAGAGCAATACTTAGAAACCCTGTTGACAGAATGGGGTATGGAGGATATTTAAGTTTAGCATTAAAATTCCCGGATTTTGTGGACAAAGTAGCAGAAATAACAGAGGAATTTAGAGAAATTTATAATAAAATAAAAGGAACAAAGCCATATACACCAAAATTTAAGGTTGCTATATTAAATGCCTGGGGTAAGCTTAGAAGTTGGCAGACTAACATGGTAGCCCATGCACTTTGGTATAAGAAAATCTATTCTTATGTTGGGGTAATAGAATGCTTAAGCGGTATGCCTGTAGATGTGGAATTTCTAAGCTTTGAAGATATTAAATGTAAAGGTATTGCAAGTGATATTGGTGTAATAATAAATGCTGGAGATGCTGGTACAGCTTGGTCTGGAGGAACCTACTGGATTGATGACGAGATTACAGGAAAAATTAGAGAGTGGGTTTATAATGGAGGCGGCTTCATAGGAATAGGAGAACCTACGGCTTATTTACATCAAGGAAGACATTTTCAACTTTCAGATGTCTTAGGAGTTGATAGAGAAATTGGTTTCACTTTAAGCTATACAAGACATGACAAAGCACTTGAAGATAAACATTTCATATTAGAAGATAATGAAAAGCATATTAATTTTGGTGAAGGCATGAGCGATGTTTATAGTGTGGGAGACAACACTACAATTCTTTCTATGGACAGGGGAGATATAAACCTATCAGTTAATGAATTTGGAAGCGGAAGAGCTGTATATATTTCTGGGCTTCCTTATACACCAGAAAATGTGAGAATTCTATTTAGAGCAATATACTGGTCTGCTTCTAAAGAAAAGGATATTTATAATTGGTATACTTCAAATAGCAATACAGAATGTGCAGCATACCTTGATATGGGCAACATAGCAGTAATAAACAACTCAGATGCAGAACAGAAAACAACACTCTATATAAATACAAACAATTATATGGATATAAATTTAAAACCTTATGAAATAAGGTGGTTAACTGTATAGAAAAATAAAGGGATTTGAAGTTGAGCTCATTTGGGAAATTTAAGATGACATTAATCAACTTAGTAAAGAAGAACTTATATGGTGAAAATACGTTAATACTTGCTGGCGATACTGTTAAAAATTTATTATCAAAAATTATAAAGGGGTAATTGAAGAAATTAGAGGATAAATAAAATCAGTTTAAGATGAGTGGTTAATATTATGCATTTTATAGCACACTTTACTTCCATTTGCATATTATGATATTAAGACTAAGTAAATAGGAGTAAAAAGTAGTATGGCAATTAAGAAGACAATAAGCCTTCAGGATTATGTTCTTGACGCAGCACTGCAAAGATCTATGGAGCTGTTTGGAGGAAGTATATCAAACTATCTAAGCTATTTAATATGTAATGATAATAAGGATAGAATCGAGAAATGTCTTCAAAAAATTGAAAATATGAAGCCAATAAGAGTTTCTGAAGCTAAAACTGCCCAGTTTGAAAGTGATTGCCCTTATTGCGGCAAAAAAATAAAAACAGGAGAAACAATTTACAATGTTCTGCTCAATAATGGATTTGAAAGATGTGTGCATAAACACTGCAGCAGAGAATAAAGGATAGGCCACGATAAAAAAGTATGCAAAACTAATTGCATACTTTTCTTACGTTCAACGATTAACTATGTTAGAGCTCTATGGACATAATAAGTTGTCTCATGGGCTCAACTGATTAATAAAAAATTATAGTCACTAAGACTTTCCTTTAAATTCTGTTCCGCATTTTTTACATGTAATTACGATTTTGCCCTTTTTTCTTGGAACTCTAAGCTTTTGAGAACAATTAGGGCACTTAAATACCTTGAATTTTCTATTGTCCATAATAGAAGCTTTAGTTCTATAAAACCATTGCTTTAATATAGAAAGATAATTTTCAAATACTGCTAGTTCCTGATATCTTTTATATTTATTTTTTGAAATACTTCTCCAAAGGCTGTAAATAACTATAACATAACCAAAAATTGCAGTATACTTTCCAGTTGTTAGAATAACACCTATAATAATAAGATATTTTGAGAGTTTATCAAAGCCATAGGAATCCTTGAATTGATATGCAAGCTTGTTTAAAATATTTTTAAAGTTCAATTTAAAATGCCCCCTAAATTACAATGACTATAATTTATAATTGTTTTATTAGAATATTATACCTATGTTAACACAGTGGATATGCAGCTACAACAAGAATTGTGTTAATTTTTTATAAATTTAACAGGAATAAAAATAAGTAAAAAACCAATAATACTATAAATAGGCAAATATTAAATTACAAGGAGGCTATGCAATGGATAATAAATCAAAGGTACAAAAGGTAAAGAAAAATCCTGATGGTGATATTACAGATGTGATGCTAGATAATGGAAATGTGTATTCAATAGATGAAGCTATTATGATGACAAGAGATGGACTCATTGAGGGAGTTAATGTTGGTAAAGCTAAAAATGGCAGGGAATATTTACGAAGTAACCCTAATGGTGAAGAAGGAGATAACTTAGAAAATAAACCTACCTTTTAATATTATGAATTTTAAATTACAGCCCTACGGATAAATAACAATATCCATAGGGATTTTTTTTGAATAAGAAATAGTAAGAGATGATGAAATATCATTGCAGTTGCTATAAAATATTTATTATAGATAATTTTTATAGGGGGAATACTTATGAAAGAGAAGAATATTAAATATGATTTTGAAACAGTCATAAATAGGACTAATACTGGTTCAGCAAAGTGGGAGCTTATGAAAACTTGGAACCCAAAGGTATCAGAGGGGACAGTACCTTTTTCCGTTGCAGATATGGAGTTTAAAAATGCACCTGAAATTAATGAAGGGCTAAAGACATATCTTGATAATGCTATTTTAGGCTATACGGAGCCAACAGAAAACTACTTTAGGTCTGTATGCAGCTGGATGAAGAGAAGGCATGATTGGGATATAAAGCCTGAATGGATAGTGGAATCCCCTGGGGTAGTACCTGCATTTTTTTCAGCAATTAAGGCTCTAAGTGAGCCTGGGGATGGAATAATAATAATGACCCCAGTTTATTATCCATTTTATATGGCTATGGAAAGAAATAATAGAACAATTATTAAAAATCAGCTTATAAAAAAGGAAGGTACCTATAACATAGATTTTGAGGATCTAGAAAAAAGGGCAAAGAATCCCAAAGCAAAAATACTACTCTTTTGTAGTCCACATAACCCAATAGGAAGAGTTTGGACTAAAGCTGAACTTGAAAGGGTAGGAGAAATATGTTTAAGAAATAATATCCTAATTATATCAGATGAGATACATTTTGATATTATTATGCCTGGTTATAAACATAGGGTATTTGCCACAATTTCAGAAGAATTATCAAATAATATGATTATTTGTACAGCACCTAGTAAGACCTTTAATTTAGCTGGACTGCAGGTGTCTAATATAATAATTCCAAACAAACAAATAAGGGAGGCCTATCTTAAAGAAGCCCAGTCAAATGCCTTTGTATCATTAAATATATTAGGCTATATTGCCTGTGAAATTGCTTATAATGAGGGTGAAAGCTGGCTTAAAGAACTTATAAAAGTAATCAATGAAAATCACCTGATGCTCAAAAAATATATTGAAGAGAACATTCCATCAATTAAGGTATTTGATCTACAGGGAACCTACCTTCAATGGATGGATTTTAATGGGCTCGGATTTAATAAAGATAAGCTAGAAACACTATTACATGAGGCGGAACTATTCTTTGATGAAGGTTATGTCTTTGGGGAGGAGGGAATTGGCTTCGAAAGAATGAATTTAGCATGTCCTACAAGTGTATTATTTAATGCTTTAGAAAAGCTTAGAAAATTAATACATAGTATATAATTTCTTAAGCTGGTATTAATAATTTTATTATGACTATTTATAAACTGCTTAAAAATAATACAAATAATAACACTAATATTTTATAAAGCTATTGCAAAAATAAAATATTAGTGTTATTATTTTTACATAAACAATTGCTTAGATGATAAGCATATGTTGGGAGGTGAATTTGTGACAAATAGAGAAGAAGAAATTTTAGATGTGCTTAGAAAGAATCCTATGATATCACAAAATGAATTAGCAGATATTTTAGGAATAGCAAGATCCTCTGCAGCAGTTCATATTACTAACCTCATAAAAAAAGGCTGCATACTAGGGAAAGGTTATATTTTAAGGGATGAAGCCTATGTTACTGTTATCGGAGGAACCAATATGGATATTGTTGGATTTCCTGATAAGAAGCTTATAGCAAAGGATTCAAACCCCGGTAAAGTAAAGATTTCCATGGGGGGAGTAGGAAGAAATATTGCAGAAAATTTAGTTAAGCTCGGACTTCATACTAAGCTTATAAGTGCAGTTGGTGATGATGTTTACGGCAATAAAATTATGGATGAAGCTAGAATTATAGGCCTTGATATGCTAGATTCTCTTGTACTTAAGGGACAACAGACCTCAACTTATTTAGCAGTTTTAGATGAAGCAGGAGATATGTCTGTAGGAATAGCACATATGGATATTTTTGACGGTCTAAGCATTGATTTTATTAAGAATAAAAATTATATTATTGATAATTCAAAACTTTGCGTTATAGATACAAACATACCAAGAGATGTTATTGAATATGCCTTGACTACAAATAAGAAAACAGATTTCTTTTTAGATACAGTATCGACTACAAAGGCTATGAAGGTGAAAGATTTAATTGGTTATTTTCATACTATAAAGCCCAATAAAATTGAAGCTGAAATGCTTTCAGGTATCTCAATTGATTCAGAGGATGATTTAAAAAAAGCATCATTTTATTTCTTAAATAAAGGTGTTAAACAAGTATTTATAAGCTTAGGAGAACAAGGTATATTTTATAATGACGGAACAAATTGCAAACTTGTGAAATCTCCTAAAATTGAAGTAGTTAACGCAACAGGTGCAGGTGATGCCTTTATAGCGGCTTTAGCTTATAGTCACTATAATCAATTTGATATTGATTTTAGTGCTAGATTTGCAATGAGTGCTTCTATAGTTACATTATCTCATGAAAACACCATAAATCCTAACATGTCAGCTAATAATGTTAATTCTAAAATGCAAGAGTTAAATTTAATCTAACCCAGGCAGTATTTTAATAATTTATAATCATCAAGTATAAATAAAAAATAAAAGGAGCACAGGAAAAGATAATACTTGTGCAGTGTAAGGAAGATAAGGAGGAGAATTATGTTAGAAAAATATTTAGACATTAATCCAGAGGTTGAAAAGGCATTAAAGGAAGGCAAGCCAGTGGTTGCATTAGAGTCTACTATAATATCTCATGGCATGCCATATCCTAAAAATGTTGAAACTGCATTAGAAACTGAGAGAATAGTTAGAGAAAACGGGTCAATACCAGCTACAATAGCTATCTTAAAAGGCAGATTAAAGGTAGGTCTTACTAGAGAAGAAATAGAATATTTAGGTAAAGGTAAAGAAGTTATAAAGACCAGTAGAAGAGATATACCTTTTATAATTGCAAAAGGTGCAGATGGGGCTACAACAGTTGCATCAACCATGATAATAGCTGCCCTAGCAGGAGTAAAGGTATTTGTAACTGGAGGAATAGGCGGAGTTCATAGAGGAGCACAGGAAACCTTCGATATCTCTGCAGATTTACAGGAGCTTGCTCACACAAATGTAGCTGTTGTATGTGCAGGAGCAAAATCAATATTAGATATAGGACTCACTTTAGAATATCTTGAAACTAATGGAGTTCCTGTAGTAGGCTTTGGTACAGAGGAAATGCCAGCCTTTTATACTAGAAAAAGCGGCTTCGGTGTAGATTACAAAGTTGATAGCCCTGAAGAAGTGGCTGCGGCTATAAAAACAAAGTGGGATTTAGGCTTAAATGGTGGAATGATTATTGCGAATCCAATACCGGAAAAGGACCAAATGGATTATGATACAATAAATAATGCTATTGAAAGTGCATTAAAGGAAGCTAAGGAAAAAGGAATAAAAGGAAAAGAAACTACCCCCTTCTTACTTGCAAAGGTTAAAGAAATTACAGGTGGAGACAGCCTTGAGTCAAATATTCAGTTAGTTTATAACAATGCAAGAGTTGGATCTAAAATAGCAGTTGAGCTTGCTAGACTAGGTAAATAATATAAATGGCAGCCACATAAATTATTACTTATATGTTCATAAATAAGTAATAATTTTTGTGGCTGCCATTATGTTATAATATACATATACTTGTAAAGAAGGCGAGGTAATAGATTATTGGAAATATTTATCATAGTGTTAATTCTTTTAATTTGTATTGGGATTTCTAATGTTCTAAATAGGTTTATACCAATGGTACCTATTCCATTAATACAAATTGCGTTAGGAATGCTTTTGGCTGTGTTACCTTTAGGTATTCATATGCCTTTAAATCCAGAACTATTTTTGGTTCTTTTTATTGCCCCTCTTTTATTTAATGATGGAAAAAGAGTTTCTAGAAACGAACTTTGGAATCAGAGAATACCTATATTGCTCATGTCACTTGGGTTAGTTTTTGTAACCGTATTCGTTTTAGGCTATGTTATTCACTTAATGATACCTTCTATTTCTTTATCAGCTTCCTTTGCACTAGCTGCCATTCTTTCACCAACAGATGCAGTTGCTGTTCAATCTTTATCAAAAAGAATTAATTTACCGGGAAATATTATGCATCTCTTAGAAGGAGAAGCCCTAACTAATGATGCATCAGGCTTAGTAGCCTTTAAATTTGCAGTTGCTGCTACAGTAAGCGGAATTTTTTCTTTAACTCAAGCAACCTTTAGTTTTTTCCTCATCGCAATAGGCGGAGTGCTAGCAGGTGTAATTTTGTCCTTTTTAGTTATTAAGCTTCGAAGGTTCATAAGAAGATTAGGTATGGAAGATGTTACAGTTCAAATGCTGATTCAAATCATAACTCCTTTTTTCCTTTATTTGGCCGCTGAAGAGTTAGGGGGTTCTGGTATTTTAGCAGTGGTAGCAGGCGGCATCGTACATGCATACGAACATGAACGTACTGAATCTTTCATGTCAAAATTACAGGTTGTTTCAGTAAGCACCTGGTCAGTAATTATATTTATATTAAATGGACTTGTATTCTTAATTTTAGGATTGCAAATTCCTGCAGTAATTAAAGTGATTTTTTATGACGAGAAATATGATAACCTTACGGTTTTTGGCTATATATTAGCTATTTCAGTTATTCTAATAATTATAAGATTTATTTGGGTATACATTTTTTATGAAGGCAAATTTACCTTTAGTAGAAAGGAAATGTTTAGCAAAACAAGACTGAAATTTTCAGTATTAACCTCCATTTCTGGTGTTAGAGGATCTGTAACGTTAGCAGCAGCCTTTTCAATTCCCTATGTTATTCTAGGAGGTAATGCATTTCCACAGCGTGATTTAATCATCTTTATATCAGCAGGAGTTATACTATTTACCTTAATTGAAGCAAGTGTTTTACTTCCTTTACTTTCTAAAAAAGAAAAGCATATAAATAAAGAAAATACTGATAAGTTAGAACACTTAGCCCTTATAAAAGTAATTGAAGCCTCGGTTAAGGTACTAAGGGATGAAATGAATGATGAAAATAGAAAAGCTACTATGTATGTGATTTCTAACTTTAATAAACTTATTAGAAATGGATATAGAAACACTAATAAGTTTAAATTAACCATGGAATTAAGTGAAATAAAAAAAGATGTCTTTACAGAAGCGCTTGAGGCAGAAAAAAAAGAAATAGAACATTTGTTTGAAACAGATCAAGTCTCAAGGCAGGTATATTTTGAACTTGTTGAGCTTTATAGTCACACCGAAACAATTCTAAAGGACGGATTTAAACATAGATTCAAATTAGCTGTTTCAACGGCTAAGAGGCTTGTTTCAAAATTATTATCCTTAAGAAAAAAATCAAACCTTTCATTAATTAAAGAAGTAGAACTTGCGCAGATAACTGTGTATAAAGGTGTTATCATAGCTATTAGAGATAAAATAAATGAAGAAAATAAAGCAGCTTCCATTGAGTTAATTTCACATTATAATGAACTTATCGCAAGGCTACATAGAGGAGACCTACCAAATAATCTTGATCAATTTAATGAGATCAAAAGAAAGCTTCAATTTAAAGCTATAGAAGTTCAAAGAAAGGAAGTTCAGCTTCTATTTGAAAATGGTGAAATAAATCGTGATATTGCAAATAAGCTTCGTAAATTTATCAATTATTGGGAAGCTTCTATATTAGATTAAGTAGAATGGCATCCATATGACTTATTTATAAATAAGTCATATGGATGCCATTTTATTCATATTATATTACATAATATGTGAGGGGTGAGAGAAATTAAGATCATAAATGATTACGAAGCCATCGCACCTAACGATAATCTAAGAATTAATGATAAATCCTTATACTATCATATTTTAAAGAGAATTATTGACTTATGTGGTTCTGTAATTGGAATGATAATATTTGCCCCACTCATGTTAATAACAATGCTTGCAATAAAAATAGATTCTAAAGGACCAGTTATTTTTTCACAAGAAAGGGTTGGTAGATCACATAAATCTTTTAAAATGTATAAGTTCCGTTCAATGAAATTCAATGCTGAAGAAGAAAAACATTTACTTATTCATAGAAATGAAATGAGTGGACCTATGTTTAAAATTAAAGAAGATCCTAGAGTAACTAAAATAGGAAAATTTATTAGGGGTACTAGTATAGATGAACTACCACAGCTTTTTAATGTAATAAAAGGAGAAATGAGCTTAGTTGGTCCAAGGCCAAGTTTACCAAGTGAGGTCTGCAAATTTGAAAAGTGGATGCTAAAAAGATTAGAAGTAAAACCTGGCCTTACTTGTTACTGGCAAGTTAGAGGAAGAAATGATATAGGATTTATTGATTGGATGGAACTTGACTGTAAATATGTTGATGAAAGAAATACTTTAGTTGATATATCACTTATTCTTAAAACTTTTAAGAAACTTTTAGGGGATAGTCACGCAAGATAGGGGGAAAAGCAATGGAAAATATAAATATAGTAGACTTCCATTTTATGAATTCATTAATAGATAGTAGTAACAAGAAGGTTAGAGATGAAAGGGTATGTGTTATTGGACAAGGGTTTGTTGGACTCCCTCTTGCCTTAAGCTTTGCACTCAGAGGCTGTGGAACAATTGGCGTAGATGTGGAGGAAACCTTAATTTCACAAATAAATGCAGGTATAACTTCCCATACTGAAAAATTTCATGAAATGTCCATAGAAAAAGTACTAAAGTTACAGTTAGAAGCTAACAGGTATATAGCTACAACTAATGCTGACATGGCTATCCAAAATAGTAATGTCATTATTGTAACTGTAGGCATTCCAATAGAAGAAGGAATTCATAAAATGGATTATTTGGAAAATGCCTGCAGGATCATCGGTAAAAATATAAATAAGAATAGTTTAATAATTATTAGAAGTACCGTAATACCAGGAACCACAGAAGAGCTAATACTGCCTATTATTGAAGAAGAATCTAATATGAAAGCAGGAAAGGACTTTTATCTTGCTTATGCCTCAGAAAGAATCGCAGAAGGGCTTGCCTTTGAGGAATTTGAAAATATGCCAACCTTAGTAGGCGCCGTAGATGAAGAGAGTTTAAATAGGGCAGCAAAGGTATTAGCTATAGTATGTAAAGCAGAAATAGTAAGGGCTAGCTGCATAAAAGCCGTGGAGACTTCCAAGGTATTTGAAAATGTTCAAAGAGATGTTAATTTAGCTATGTCCCAGGAGTTTGCAAGATTCTCTGAAGCAATGGGAGTAGACATTTTCGAAGTAATTAAACTTGCAAACACACATAAAAGAGTTAATCTTTTAGTTCCAGGAGCAGGAGTTGGGGGCTATTGCATACCAAATGCCTATTACTATCTTCTTCCTAAGGCTAAGGAATACGAAGTTGAGCTTGAAATGGTGAAGCTTGCAAGAGATACAAATTCAAATATGCCTCTTTTTATAGTTAGCAAGGTAAAAGAATTATTAAATATTGAAGGGAAAAAGTTAGAAAGTAGTAAAATTGCAGTTTTAGGGTTGGCAATGAAGGACTATTCAAATGATGATAGATTAAGTCCCCCTATAGAAATATGTAAGCGGCTAATAAACTTAGGCGCTGAGGTAAGAGCTTATGACCCTGTTATTACTACAGAATATGATTTTAAAGTTAAAAGTCAAGAAGAAGCCCTAGGTAATGCAGATGCCCTTATTATACTTACTAAACAAAAGGAAATTAAATACTATACTTTTGAACACTTAACAAAGGTAATGGCTAAAAAAGCTGTTTATGTTGATTGTAAGGGAGTATTAAATATGAAGGAAGCAAAAAAGCATGGGATTAATTATTGGAGAATTTAAAGTGAGTAATATTAAAAGATTATCAAAAAATTTAATTAAAAAAATATATTTTTCACTTTTAGAATCCTATGAAAAGTTTATCTCTGGAGGTCTAAACAGTGATTACTTTATGGGCTTTAAAACAAAATGTAATTTTTTCTTTAATTTAACACAGAAAAATAATTATTTAAATGTATTAGAAAAGCTTAAAAAAGTAGATGATATTAAAAAGGACGGGGGAAAAATTTGCTGCCATGTATTTAATTTATTTGCTTCAGGTGATAAATATTTAAGTGAATGCATTGAATGGAGTAAGGACTTTAAGACAGGTTTTAAATGGGAAAATAAATATTACAAGAATATAAAGATTGTTGATTTAAATAATAATTCTGATGTGAAGGTTCCATGGGAACTTTCACGCTTTCAGCATTTTTTTACTATAGGAAAAGCCTACTTACTAACAAGCAATAAAAAATATTCATTGGAATTTACAAAGGAAATTAAGGATTGGATAGATAAAAATCCTATTAAAAGGTCAGTAAATTGGACATGCACTATGGAGGTAGCTATAAGAGCTGTAAATTGGATAGCAGGATATTTCTTCTTTAAAGAAAGTATGGATATAGGAAAGAAATTTTGGAATAAATTTAATAAAAGCTTATATCTTCATGGTGAATTTATATTTAAGAATTTAGAAAATAAGGGATTGGTTACAGGTAATCATTACTTGTCTAATATAGTTGGCCTCATATGGTTAGGACTATATTTTAAAGACTTTGAAGATCCTAATGGGAAAAATGCTCCTAAGTTATGGTTAGATTTCGGCATTAGTGAAATTGAAAAGGAAATGTTAGTCCAGGTAAATGAAGATGGAACTGATTATGAAGCTTCTACTGCCTACCATAGATTAGTAACCGAGCTGTTCTTATTGACAACTATATTCTGCAATAAAAATGATATAAAATTTTCAGATAAGTATATGAGTAAATTAGAGAAAATGTGTGAATTTTTAATGGATATAACTAAATCAAATGGATTAGCCCCTTTAATTGGAGATGTGGATGATGGAAGATTTATTATAATCTCGGATTATTACACTTGGGTAAAAAGGGATTTCAGACATATTCTTTATATAGCTGGAGAATTCTTTAATAGAGAGGACTTTAAATTTTACGGAAAGAAATATAAAGAAGACGCATTATGGATTATAGGACCAGATTCAGCGTTAAAAAGTGTTAATCCGCCTGTAAAGCTAAAGTCTAAAGCCTATAAAGATGGAGGATATTATATACTGCGAAATGAAAAAATTTACTGCTTAATTAGGTGTGGAGAACTTTCCTTTAGAGGTTTAGGGGTTCACAGTCATAATGATCAACTAAGCTTTGAATTAAATGTAGATGGGGAGGATTTTATTATTGACCCTGGGACATTTGTTTACACAGCTGATTATAAAATGAGAAATCTATTTAGATGTACCAAGATGCATAACACCATAAGTATTGAAGACTGTGAACAGAATTATTACGAAGAGCAAAATTTATTTTATATGAAGGAACAGACAAATGCCAAATGCATGGAATTTGACGACAATAAATTTGTTGGAAGGCATTATGGCTTCAAAGCTAAATGCGGAATTATACATGAGAGGACTATTGTATTAAAGGATGATCATATAGAAATAACAGATAAGCTTATTAGTGAAAACAAAAAGGTATCAACTAAAGATTTAAATATAATAGCTAATTTCACCTTAAGTGAAGGTGTAGAAATTATTAAATCTAAAGACTCCATAGAGCTTATTAAAAACAAGAAGATAATAAAATGGAATTTTTCAAACAATATAATGATAAAGGATAGCTACTTAGCAAGGAGTTACGGTGATTTAAAAGATACTAAGAAGCTTGAAGTTCTTATAAACTTAAATTAATTGTACTAATGGAGATATTAAAGTAAAGCTTTGATATTAGATTAGCCATGGAAGGAAGGTGGAATAATGCTGAAGCAATTAATAAAAAGCTCTCCTGGATTTATAGAGAAACCAGCTAGATATATATATACAAGTTTACCTGATTATATCAGGTATGGTAAAAATTTTAGAAGCCAATATAAGTTTCTAAATAAGTCGCAATGGTGGACAAGCCAGCAGCATGAGGAATATCAGTTTATACAGCTTAAAAAATTATTAGAACATTCTTATAAGAATGTACCTTATTACACAAATATTTTTACAGAAAGAGGAATCAAGCCAGAGAACATTAAAAGCTTCAAAGATTTAAAAAAGCTTCCCTACCTAACTAAAGAATTAGTACGAAATAATCTAAAAGATTTGGTTGCAAAAAATTATAATATAAAAAAATTAAAAATAGTTACTACTAGTGGTACTTCAAGAATCCCAATGGATTTTTATATTGAGCCAATTATTGATAAAGCCAGAGAATGGTCCTTTATAGTGAATTTATGGAATAGGATTGGTTATGATCCAAAGAAAATTAATAATAATGTAATCTTAAGGGGAATTATTCCTAAAAATGGATTATACGAATATAAGGGAAAAGACCTAATACTTTCATCCTTTCAAATGACGGAAGAAAACATGAAGAACTATGTTGAACTAATTAAGGGATTTAATCCAGATTTTATACAAGCGTACCCTTCGTCTATTCATTTATTATCTAAATATATTCTAAGGAATAAATTAGTAGGAAACTTTCATAAGCTAAAATGTATATTATGTTCTTCTGAAAATTTATTTGACAATCAAAGGCTTGACATAGAACAGGCTTTTAGAGTAAGAGTATACAACTTTTATGGTCATTCAGAACATGCGTGTTTAGGTGGAGAATGTGAACTAAGCAATTATTTTCATATTCAAAGCGAATATGGATATACCGAAATAATAAATGAAGATGGACAAGACGTAAAAGAAGAAGGGGAAATAGGAGAAATAGTTGCTACAGGGTTTAACAATTTTGCAATGCCTTTTATAAGATATAAAACAGAAGATTTAGTTGTGAATTCTAATGAGAAATGCAATTGTGGTAGGAATTATAAGCTAATTATTAAAGTTGAAGGAAGAAAGCAAGAGTTTTTAATCGATATGTTTGGAAGAGCAATAACTGCTACTTGGGCTGGGTTCCCATTAAGGCAGATAGAGAAAAAAATAAACTCTTTTCAATATATTCAAAATGAACCTGGAACATTGCTACTAAATATAAAATCTTTTGAAGAAATAACAGATGAAGATATAAAGAACATAAAAAAAGTCTTTGATTTGCATTACAAAGGCTTTGAATTACAGATAAAAAGTGTAGAAAATATAGAAAGAATTAGAGGTGGAAAATTTAAATTTTTAGTACAAAATATAGATGTTAATACCAATGAAAGCTAATTAGTTTGTGGATATATAATAAATTTATAGATTCACTGTATTTTAGAAGGGTAGTGTAGTAGTGCTAAAGGAATTTATAAAAAACTCTCCAAATTTTATTGAGAAACCAGCTAGATATATATATGCCAGCATACCGGATTATATTAGATATGGTAAAAACTTTAGAAAGCAATATAAATTTCTAGAGAAGTCTCAGTGGTGGACTAGGGAGCAGCATGAAGAATATCAAATGTTGCAGATAAAGAGGTTATTAGAGCATGCTTATAAAAATGTTCCTTATTACACAAGAACATTTAATGAAAGGGAAATTAAGCCTGAGGATATTAAATGTTTTAATGACTTAAAAAAGTTACCTTATTTAACAAAGGATGTTGTGAGAAGTAATTTAGAAGATTTAGTTGCAAGGAATTATGATAGGACCAAGTTAGAAATGCATACTACTAGTGGCACTTCGGCAATGCCAATGGACTTTTATATAGAGCCTAAAATTGATGAAATCAGGGAGTGGGCTTTCATATCAAACATATGGAGTAGAGTAGGGTACGATGTTAATAAGATAAACAAGTGCGTAATATTAAGGGGAAATATTCCCCAAAATGGATTTTATGAGTATAAGGGTAGAAATTTAATACTCTCATCCTTTCAAATGACTGAAGAAAATATGAAACAATACATTAAACTAATTGAAATTTTTAATCCTGATTTTTTACAGGCATATCCATCTTCCATTCATTTATTATCAAAATATATTTTAAGGAATAATATAAATGTAAAATTTCATAAATTAAAATGTGTGTTATGTTCTTCCGAGAATTTATATAAACTTCAGAAACAAGATATTGAACAGGCTTTTGGAGTAAGAGTGTTTAGTTTTTATGGACATGCGGAGCATGCCTGTATAGCTGGTGGGTGCGAACAAAGTGATTACTTCCATATACAAAATGAGTATGGATATACTGAAATAATTAATAAATATGGGCAAGAGGTTAGTTGCGAGGATGAGATAGGGGAGATAGTGGTAACAGGATTTAATAATTTCGTCATACCATTTATTAGATATAGAACTGGGGATTTAGTGGTCAATACAAATGAAAGGTGTGAATGTGGAAGAAATTACAGGTTGATTAAGAAAATAGACGGCAGAAAGCAGGATTATTTTGTTGATAGAAGTTGGAGGATAATTCCTTCAACTTGGTCCGATTACCCATTATGGCTTATTAAACAAAAAATATCTTCTTATCAATATATTCAAAGTGAACCTGGAAAGTTGATTCTTAATATACAATGCTATGATGAAATTGTAGATGAGGAAATTAAAGCCATGAAGGATGTGTTTGGTTCATATTATCCCGCATTTGATCTGAAGATTTGTATTGTAGAATATATCGAAAGGACTAAAAGAGGAAAATTTAAATTTCTAATACAAAATCTAGATTTTAATAAACTTGAGGGGAAATGAATTCATGGGAGATTTAAATAAATTTAAAAATTCATATTGGTTATTGAAATTAAAGGAAATAAAACATCGGTTAACATATGTTACATCAAATGAGAGAATGGCCATTTCTATGGAAAGATATAAAAAATGTGAGAATAAAAAGCCTATAAGACAAATTAAAAGTGAAATAAAATTATGTAAAAAATATTGGGGATGTTATCCGCTTCATTATTTTCGTTATGATTTATATAGAAAGGACAAACAATTATCAGGAAAAGAGCTAATAAATTATATACCAGAATTCTTTTTTTATCGAATATTTTTACCCTATCATGACTCAAATAAATATGCAGTATTAATTGATGAAAAAAATATAACAGAACAAATATTTCGAAGCTTAGGAATAAACCAACCTAAAGCTTTATATAAGATAATAAACAATAATTTATACAATATTGAAATGAAAAATCAAAATTATCTAGATTTCAAATTGGATTTAGAAGTTAATAAATATCCAAAGATCTTTGTGAAACCATCTAATGGACAAGGAGGCAATGGAATATACGTTTTTCATAGAAGAAATAATGGAATTTATAAAACTAAACTTGAAGAAGAATTAAATAAGGAATTTCTAGATGAGCTTCACAAAAAGGGAGACTATATATTTCAGTTAGCAGTTAATCAGAATAAAAATATTTCAAGTATATATCCTGACTCTGTTAATACCTTTAGAATTGCTACTGAAAATAAAATGGGTAGTGTTAGAATCCTTTGTGCAACGTTGAGAGTAGGTAAAATGGGTAATGAAGTTGACAATGGCAGCCAAAATGGTTTAGTTCTTGAAATTAATATTGACACTGGTAAAATTAAAGAATTTGCAGTTACTGAAGAAGGGGAGAAGTTCTATAACCACTCTGATACGGGGTTTGAATTTAGAAATTTTAAAATTCCAGAATGGGCTAGGATAAAGGAGTTTACTATGGATAGTGCAAGAAAATTGCCTCAGTTTACTTATTTGGGCTGGGATATTGCACTTGGAGAGGAAGGACCTTTGGCAATTGAAACAAATATGAACTTTGGTTTAGATCATTACCAAATATCCATCGGTGGGTTAAAGGATATATTTTTAATAGATAATCCGGATTTTTATTGGGAAAATAAAGGGGTGTTTGGAAGATGATAGTTCAAGTAGGACCATACCCTGAGCCTATTGGAGGTATATCAGTATATATTAAAAGAATGAAACAGTATATGGATCTAATTGGTATAAAAAATGAGGTGTGGGATACAAGCGGAGTGAAGAAAAAAGAAAGCGGAGTAATAAATGTAAGGCTTAGATATATGCCATTTAGGCTTATACAAAGAAAAGATGTAGACATAATTCATTATAATTTATGCGGCTTTAAATCTAAAATTTATATAGGTATTTTAAATAAATTATTTTTTAAAAATAGAAAAAAAATAATAACTATACATGGAGATTATTCTACCTTTTTTTTAAAAGATAGAAAATATATTATTAGAGCTTTGAATAGCTTCGATTGCATAATATGTGTTAAGGCTGGTGATTCAAAGCGGCTTGTGGATGCAGGGGTGAATAAGCCAGCATATGATATATCTGCATTCTTGTTTCCTTTGAAAAGTACAGAAAATATAATACCCGATTATATAAGTGAATTTATTAAGCAAAAGAGATTTATTATTTCTGCTAATGCATCTTCTATGCAATTTTTTAATAACATTGATTTATATGGAATAGACATGTGTATAGACCTAGTGGCAGCATTAAAAAACAATAATTTAGATATTGGATTAATATTTTGCCTTCCTTACATTGATAATGATACTTATTATAAAGAATTAGTAAACAGAATAAATGAAGGTGGAATACAAGAGAATTTTTTATTTGTTCATGAAAACATAGAATTATGGAAAATTATTGAAAGGTCAAACCTATTTATTAGACCAACTTGTAATGATGGTTATGGTGTATCGGTAGCTGAAGCCGTATTTTGCAAGGTTCCTGCTATTGCTAGCGATATATGTGATAGACCTAATGGCACTATTTTGTTTAAATCTAGAAACTTTAAAGATCTTTTTGAAAGGACAGTTGAAGTCATAAAAAATTATGACTTTTTCAAGAAAAAAGTTGAAAATGTAGAATTAATAGATAGTTTAGAAAGGCTATTAAGTATATATAGAGATTGGAGTTAATGTTTAATGTAATGGAAAATAAATTTGCAAGGCTAGGGGTTATATACGTTATTGGACAAATATTATCAAAGGCAATCTCATTTATTCTACTTCCTATATATATAAAACAATTAGGTATTATAGGTTACGGGCAACTTTCTTTGGTAGATGCTGTTCTTGATTTTATTGCATCATTCACAATATTAGGAATTTACTCTGGTTATATAAGATTTTACAGAGATTATAGTGGTAAACAACAGGAAAGGCTAAAAAATACTGCAATAAGTTTTGCTTTTGCTATGAGCCTAATAGATATAATCCTAGTACTAACAGTTGGTAAATTTACTTCAAATTTTATTTTTAATTATGAACATTCATTTTATATTCTCATATTAGTTCTAGTCAGAAGTATAATTAGCCAATTAGTAATATTGTTAATGTGTGATTATGGATTAAATTTTAAAGCTAGGATTAATGTTACCTTAAACTTAGTGAATCTTTTACTAAATCTAGTTTTTACCTTTGGTTTAGTTGTATATAAAAAACGCGGAATTATTGGAATTTATGAAGGTTATATCCTGAGCAATTTGATAATGTTTATATATTTAATGAAGGTTAAGGATTCAAAATTTAAATTTGAAGTGGATAAAGATATGTTAAGGAATATGCTTAAGTTTTCAGTGGGCTTAATTCCATCCTGTATAGCTGCTACTATATTAACATTATCCGATAGATATTTTCTTAAAGGCTTTAGAGATATTACTGCAACAGGGATATATTCAGTAGGTTACAAGTTTGGGATGCTTATAGAACCACTATTCGTTTCTCCTTTTAAGCAGATATTTACACCATATAAATTTTCAATTTGGAAGGATAAGGATTCACAAGACAAATTTAATAGTTTCTATTTTAAGTATCATTTCATTGGCTGTTTCATAGTACTTGCAATTTGTATCTATAGTAAGACTATGATAATTCTACTTAGTTCAAAGGATTCTATAATAGCCTATAAGGTTGTTCCATTAATTGCTATGGCTTACTTCTTTTATGGAAAATCTTCCTTTTACAGCATGGGCATACAAATAAAAAACAAAACCTATTATGATGGATTTATAATGCTTTCAGCAGGTGCAATAAATTTAATTTTGAATCTTATATTAATCCCTAAACTTGGAATGTATGGAGCAGCGGTATCAACAACAATATCATATTTAGTTATGAATTGTATATATGTTAGATTTTCATTGCCGCTATACTATATAAAATTTGAAGGCAAAAAAGTATATAAAATATATTTTATAACTTTTGTATTATATTCAATTTATTATGTAATCAGCATTTTAAATATATTTATATTGTTTGAAATAATTATAGGAGCAGTACTATTGACAAGTTACATAATTTGCTCAGTGCAATTTAATTTAATTTCTTTAAAAGAGCTAAGAAATTATTTAGTAAAAATTAAGAAAAGTTAAATTAGAAATCTTTAAGCTTTTATGAGGAGAATATTAATGAAAAACAATATTGAGGTTTTAACCTTAGATACTGATAGTGCTACTGAATTAAGTTTAATAAGAAATATAGGAGAAAAAGGAATAAGAATAACATTAGTAACATTTAAAAGTAAAGGGCTAAACAGATTATCTAAATATATAAAGGATATAATTAAAGTTTCAAATTGGAATGAAAGTTTAGAATTATTTATAGACGAACTTATTAAAATAGGAGAAGTAAATCCTTTTAAGTATATGATTATATCTGCAAGTGATTTTATTAATTTAGCATTAGCTCAAAATTATGAAACTCTTTGTAAATTCTATTACTTTCCGTTTAAGGAAGCTAAAGTTATTGAACTGCTAATAAACAAAGAGGCTTTTTATGTTAAAATGGAAGACTTAAACATTATAATACCTAAAACCTATAAAATAACCATCAAAGATGATTTGAAAGATCTAATAAATAGTGAAGCAATGCCATTAATAATTAAACCTAAGTACATGTTTGATAAGGAGTTCCATGAGTATTTTGGTAGTAAAATATTAAAAATATTAAATCTTGAAGATTACAGACGATTAGAGAAAAAGCTAGAGATTATTTATGACAAGGTTATTATTCAAAGGTTAATTAAAGGAAATAAAAATGTTGCAGTATATGGATATTTTAAAAATAACGCCTTCGACGCGTATTGTGTAATTGATAAAGACGAGATGAGCAGCTGGGGGACAACGATTATTGGGCATTCTATTGAAAATATAAAATTAAAAAAATATGCTGAAAGTATATTATGCAAAATAGATTATGAAGGCTTTGCTGAATTAGAATTTATTTATGATACGGAAGATGAGAGCTTTAAACTGCTTGAAATTAATTGTAGGCCTGTTCAGTGGTGCAGATTGTGCAGCAAAGTAACATATCCAATTGAAAGTATTCCTATTCAAATAATAAATGACAATTTCAATAATGATAGGGCTAAGCAAAATTTACCAGCGAAGTATTATATTTTTTATGAAATGGGAACTCTTGAGTTATTACAAGCAGGGAAAATAGGTTTTAAGGATATTTACAAGTATATAAGAAAGCCAGAGTACATTTCTATGTATTGGGACAGTAAAGATATAATACCATCTATTAGGTACAGACTCAGTTTTTTAAAAACCTTTTTAAAAATAGTTATCAAAAGTCTTATAAGTAGAAAACCAATAGGAGCTAAGTAATTATGGAAATCGAAATTTGCAAATGGTATGATGATGCAGATTCTCCAATACTTTTTATGGTAGATGATTTAGCTAATGTATGGGTAGATACAAATGGGAATGGACAAGTTGATTTAGAAGAGGATTGGGGATATGCAAAGAATAATGAAAATTCTTCTTTTAGATTTTTAATTAGTGTAATTTTAAAGGATAAGCAAGAGGTAAAAATTACTTTTTTTACTCCAGTAGGAATAAGGGTTGGAATGATTGAAAATCCCAAAATAAAATCTATTTCTAAGATGTTAAATTGTGATGAGGAAAGCAAAGAGTTTTTTAGAAGTATTAATGATTCTTCTAGGTTTGAGATAGCTTATCATGGGACAACTCATGGTAGAGTTGGTAAAACTAATTTAGATTTTATTCAAGAATGGGAACTATATAATTCTTTAGAAGAGGCTGTTAACAAAATTAATTATGGTAGGGAAATCTATAAGGAGGTATTTGGAGAGTATCCTAAGGGTGGTAAATACTGTGGATATGAAATAAATGAATTTTCTGATGAAAGTATAGATAATACAGGCTTTTTATGGTGGTGTAGATATTGGAATAGGGGGAAGACAAATGAGAATCCACTAACTAATTTTGATATTAAAACTTTTGGAAAAAATAATGTTTACGATATTCCTAGTACAATAGACGGTTCCTTCTTAAATGGGATATTACACCCCAATAAGCATAAATTACTAAAAAAATTATTAAGGGATCTTTTAATAAGACTTAAACTTCATCAGCTAGACTTCTTACTAAAAAATAAGCTTGTTATAAGCATTCAAGAACATATGGCACCTTCAAGAGATGATGGAAGAAGGCAAAGTCCTAATATCTTTGATGATAAGGAAAGCTTGAACTATATATTTGAGTATTTAAAAAGCAAAAGAGTTTGGTATTGTACAGGTAGTGAACTAGTGGAATATGTACATACTCGGCAAAATATTAATATTATTATTTTAGATCAGGATAGTTTTAAAATAGACATACTAAATAAAGTTAATGGGCTATTATCCATAAAACTACCTAATGATGTGAACTTCATTAAATCACCCAATGGAATTATTGTGAAAAAAAATGATGGATGTTTTAATGTGGAAATAATGAGGGGTAAATATTTAATAATTAGAGGTAATAGATAGAAATGAAACAATTAATTATATTATATATATTGTTTTTCACAAGTTTATTATCCCTTTTTGTAAGTAAAGATGAAAAAAATACATATAGAAAACTTATTTTATCATTACTATTAGTATTCATTATCATAAATGTTAACATTAAAATTAATCTTTGGAATGATAAGTTTGTGTATATTAATATTTTATTATTAATACTTTTAATACTGAATTTAATAATCAAGAGGGATAAAAAAGTAATAAATATAAAAAGCATTATACTTTTTTTAAATATTACTAATATTATTTATATACTACAAATGATTTTTATAAGAATCTATGATATAAACCTATTTGTTTATAGTTTTTCGACAAACCTTATCATTTTACTTATTATTATTATATTTTATAAATTTCAAGGTCGTTTTAATAAGGATTTTATTATTAAAAGTATAGCAATTATAGCATTCATAAATTTTATACTTGGATTATTACAGTATAAAACAGGAAAGATGCTTATTTATGGAAGCTTAGCAGGAGATATTTATTATACTGAAGGAATAAGTATTGTAAAGAGGGTTGTTGGATTTGTAGGAGCGAGCAATGGAGCAGGAAATTTAGGAGCAATACTTTTTCCGGTTGTGTTATATAAGTTTAACAATAAAAGAAATCTATTAAATTTAATTTATATTTTTGCAGTTTTAATTTTTACAATTATGACATTAACTAGAATTGCATATGTGGCTATAATTATAGAATTCTTAATATTTTTTATAATGAACAATAACAAAAAAGATACGGGACATAAGGTATTATTTATTTGTGTTTTCTTTATCGCTTCTATAATTATTTATAATATTTACTTTAATAATATATATAACATTTTATTTACTGAAAGGGGAAGTACAGAATCAGTTAGGATAGAACAATTTTTAAGGGTTTATAAGTTATTTTTACAATATCCATTTTTGGGTGTAGGTACTGGACAGTATACATATTTTATACTTGACATTTTCTCAATAAAAGACACAGAAATACATTCTCAAATATTAAATACTTTCGTGGAATGTGGTTTTTTGGGTGGATTTGCTTATTTAATTTTCAATATTAGGCTTATGATTATGGCTGTAAAAAGCATTCCAAGAGTAGAAGTATGGTTTGTTTTATCTTTGTTTATAGGCAATTTGATAGTTTCAAATTTTAATCCAAATCAGTACTATTCAATTGATATTTTTATATATTACTTTATTTTATGCGGTATTATATTTGCCGCCAGAGGTGAACATGAAAAAACTTTTGATAATTAGTGACTTCATCGAAAATCAGCCCGTTGTGGCTTCAGTTAGATATTGTGACTTAATGCCGTATATATCAAAAAAGTTTTTTACAATTGTTATTAATGACGAGGGCAAGGGTAATAAAAAAAGTATTTATTCAAATGTTAACTTTAAATATAATATTTCGAAAAGTAAATTTACTCAAAGAATAGAACTAAGGAATAAAAAAAGAAATTTAATAGAGACACTATTAAGAAATAAGCTGATTTTAACTATTTGGAGAAATTATTCTAATAGTTTTTATTGTTTTAGAAAGAAAAATATTGGCATGTTAAAAGAACTTGATGATTTTCTTCTGTTAAACTCAATAGAAGCAATATTTATTACAGTTCCAGATATTCATGGCCTATATATTTTAGACTATATAAAAAGAAAACATATAAAAATACCAGCAATTGTTGAAGTAAGAGATATTTTAAATAATAAGATTGGCGGTGGTAATCCCAGCTATACATTAAAAAATGCCGAAAGGATTTTAATAAATAGAGCTGATGGAATTATAGCCCTTTCTAATGGCATTAAAGAATACTATAAAAAGTTTGATACAGATAAAAAAATAAGAGTTATTACAAATGGATACAATGCTGAAGACTTTAAGGATTGTAAATATGATTCTATAAATAATAAGAATGAAATTACACTTGCTCATGTAGGCTCCATTTATAAAGGGAGAAATATTAAGGATTTTATTTCTGCACTTATAAAATTAAGTAAGACTAGTAATATAAATGTAGTATTTAATGAAGTTGGATTTCTTGATAGTGAGGCTATTAAGGATATTGAAGAATTAAGTGATGATATTAAAGGTTCTAAAGTAAAAGTTAATATACTAGGTACTATGTCACATGAAGAGGCTATTAAATATCTTATTGAATGTGACATATCTGTAATTTTAACTCATAAAATAGGAAGTGAATATGCTATACCAGGAAAGACTTTTGAGTATATAGGAGCTTCAAAGCCAATAATTGCAGTGACTAAGGACAAAAATTTAATTGAGTTAATAGATGGTAAGTTTGGAGAGTGTGCTGAGCATAACGTAGATAAAATAGAAGAAAAGCTGCAAAAGTTATTGAAAACTCATTATGACTTTGAAAATAGATTTCAGTTTTCAAGAGAAATTGAAAGTAATAATATTATTAATTTCATTGAAGAGGTGGCTACAAATAAGGAGGATTAGAGGAAGTTATGAGAATACTACATTATTCATTAGGTCTTCCGCCTTATAGAACTGGTGGACTTACAAAGTATGCCTTTGATTTAATGAAGGAACAAGTAAATGAAGGAAAAGATATATACTTGCTATATCCTGGACATATTAAATTATTAAATAAGCAAATAAAAATACACTTAAAAAAGCAACAATTTGGTATAAAAGTATATGAACTTATAAATCCATTACCAGTTCCTTTATTAAGTGGGATTGGACAACCATCTAGCTTTTGCATAAATGTATCGAAAAACGTATATATATCCTTTCTTAAGAAATTAAATCCAGATATAATTCACCTTCACACATTAATGGGACTACACAAAGAATTTTTTATAGCTTGTAGGGAATTAAATATAAAGATAATTTTTACTACCCATGATTATTTTGGCATTTGCCCAAAAGTGAATTTATTTGATTTTAATAACTGCCTATGTACTGATTATAAAAAAGGAGAAAGTTGCACTAAATGCAATGAAGCTTCCTATAGTCTTAAGTTAATTTTTATAATGCAATTAAGATTATATAAAAGCTTAACGAGTTACAAATTTTTTAATAAGATGAAGCATTATTTGAAAAATAGGTTAAGTAAAAAAGCAGGCTGGAAGACTTTAAAGCCTAACCACCCATTAAACGAATATTCAGAGCTTAGAAAGTACTATTTAGAAATTTTTAAATTAATAAATTATTTTCACTATAATAGTTCAGTTTCAAAAGAGGAATATGAAAAATACATAAGCTGCACAGGAGAAATAATTAATATAACTCATAATGAAATTAAGGATAATCGAAAAGTAAAAATTTATAATAACAATTCTAGCAAATTAAGAATTACTTATTTAGGTTCTACTGAAGCATATAAAGGTTTTAGTTTATTGACTCTAGCTTTGGATGAATTAAAAAGGCAAAACATTTGTAATTGGGAACTTACTGTATATTCACAGAAGAAAGAGGGGGCTGATCCCAATTATATTTTTAAGGGAACTTATAAGTACCAGGAGCTAGAGGATATTTTTAATAACACAGATATTTTAATTATACCAAGTGCATGGAAAGAAACCTTCGGATATATTGGCTTAGAGGCATTTTCCTTTGGAGTTCCTGTTATGGTTACAGAAAATGTTGGCTTTAAAGATATACTTATTAATAATGTTACTGGAATAATCGTAGATCCTATTATAAAGGAATTAGCAGAAAATATTGCAAAGGTAATTAAAGATAGAAATATTTTAGAAAAAATTAATAGAAATATTATAAAAGATAAATATGATTTTTCCTTGAAGAGCCACTCGGAAAAAATGTTTAAGTTATATGACAAAGTGTTAGAAGGAAGGTGCTAAGCAATGGAGGTCTTTATTATTGGATCCAAAGGAATACCTGCAAGATATGGAGGCTTTGAAACCTTTGTTCATAACCTTACTGCAAAGAAAAAAAGTGAAAATATAAAATACAATGTCTCATGCTTGGGGGAAGATAACAATGAATTTGAGTTTAATAATGCAAGATGTTTTAATGTTAAAGTAAAAAATATTGGCAGCATAAAAGCAATGATTTACGATATTAAGGCTTTAAGAACTTGCATAAAGTATATAAGAAAAAATAAATTAAATAATTGTATTGTTTACATATTAGCTTGCAGGATGGGTTTTTTTTTAACTTTATATTGTAAAACATTAACAAAATTGGGCGTAAAGTTATTTGTAAATCCAGATGGACATGAATGGAAGAGAAGTAAGTGGAATAAAATTATTAAAGCATATTGGAAATGGTCAGAAAGGTTGTCTATAAAACATGCAAATCTTATAATTTGTGATTCCATGGAAATGCAAAAATATATAAATAAAAAATATGAAAAATTTAAGCCTAAAACAAAATATATACCTTATGGTGCAGAAATTAAGTTTTCAAGTTTATGTTCAAATTCTGGAAAATTTCTTTTATGGTTAAAAGAAAATTATATTAAAGCTAAAGAATATTACTTAATCGTTGGAAGATTTGTCCCAGAGAATAATTATGAATCAATTATTAGAGAATTTATGAAATCAAATACAAAAAGAGAGTTAATTCTTATAACAAATGTAGAAAAAAATAAATATTATGAAGATTTGATGAAGAAAACTAAATTTAATGAAGATAGAAGAATAAAGTTTGTAGGTACTGTCTATGATGAGAAATTATTAACAGATATTAGAGAAAATGCTTATGCCTATTTACATGGGCATGAGGTAGGTGGGACAAACCCTTCACTTCTTGAGGCTTTAGCAAATACAAATATAAACATTTTGCTTGATGTAGCCTTTAATAAAGAAGTAGGACAAGATGCTGTATTATATTTTTCAAAGGAAAAGGATGATCTTGCAAATCTAATTAATAAAGTAGATAAATATGATTATGAGAAAATTAATAGCTTAGGAAATCTAGCTAAAAGTAGAATTAGAGAGCAGTATACTTGGAAAGCTGTAGTTGATAACTATGAAAAGTTATTTTTAAATGCTTTGGAGGAAGAATAATGGATTTTAAAAGATTTATTAGTATCTTAAAAAAGAGGTTTCTATTTATATGTCTTATTACTTTTGCTATAACTTTAGCAGCTGGATATTTAAGTTATTTTGTTATAACACCCATTTATAAGGCTGATATTTCAGTTATCATTGGTAATTCTAATAATTCCAATGAAATTAATAAACAAAACTATGATGATGTATTAATGTACCAAAAAATGGTGAAAACCTATAGTAAACTAATAAAATCTAGGATAGTTGCAGAGGATGTAATAAAAAACCTAAAATTAGAACCTATGAGCACCTCTGATCTATTAGAAAGTGTTACAGTTACTCCTGACAATGATACTCAATTTTTAACAATTGCTGTATTATCAAAAGATACAAAACAAGCAATGAATATAGCTAATCAATTCGCAAAATCATTAAAATCTATTAGTATGAAAGTTAATGAAATAGATATTGTGGAAATTATAGACGAAGCACAACTGCCCATTGAACCTGAGAGCCCCAAACCAATTCGTAATATTATTATGGCTTTTTTTGTTGGAAACATGTTATCCATTGGGTTTGCTATTATGAGTGATTATTTAGATAATACCATTAAAACAGAAGAAGATGTTCAAATGCTGCTTGGCATCCCAGTTTTAGGAACAATTTCGAAAGTTAATTTAAAAGAGATGGATGTGATTGTATGAGAAAGAGGACAAGTAAAGCAAATAGGCTAAAAACCATCGCAGCTGAGCAATTTAGAACACTTAGAACTAATATACAATTTTCTTCTTTAGGTAATGAAATAAAAAGCATTGTTATAACCTCTAGTATGCCTGGAGAGGGGAAAAGCATTGTTACATCAAATTTAGCGGTTACAATAGCAAACACCGGCAAAAAAGTAATTATAGTTGATTGTGACCTAAGAAAGCCAACAATTCATAAAAAGTTTTCATTACCTAATTTAATAGGCCTTACTAATATATTAGTTCAAGATAGGAATAAACTTGAGACTATTACAGCTGCTAATTATCCTAATCTATATATACTAACTAGTGGACCTATTCCTCCTAATCCTTCAGAGCTTCTTGGAAGCAATAATATGAGAGAGCTTTTAAATGAGCTCATTAATACTTACGATATTGTACTTTTAGATTCACCCCCTGTTTTATATATAACCGATACACAAATCTTATCAGCTATTGCTCAAGGGACTATACTTGTTACTGCCTATGGAAAGTCAGAAAAAGCTGCAGTACTTAGTGCAAAAGAAAATATCCAGAAGGTTGGAGGTAAAATATTGGGGGTAGTAATAAACAAAATGCCTGTAAAAAAGAATGATACCTATTATGAGTACTAAATTTTAGCTATTAATTAAATTAAATATTTTAAATTTAAACTATAAGTTAATGGAAACAAATGCCTCTTCGCGTATTAATATTTAATAAGTGAATCAATTGTCTCATCTAGTGAGGCTTCTAATTTGTTATCAATCCAATACTCCGGAATAACAACAAATCTACAGTTGTTTTTATTAGTATTTAAATAAGAATAGATTATTTGAGCTTCATCGATTTCATTTCTCCCTATTTCAATGGAGCTTTTTAAAGCTTTTAAACTAAAATAATTAAGTATTATTTCTATTAATGTTGTTTTTATTTCTTTAATATGAGTTAAGGTATTTTTAAATAATCTAGTAAATATTATATTTGGCCCATTAATTAAAAAAATTTTAAAAGTATCTTTATTTAAATATTCAATTAAAACAATTTTACCATTCTCTTCAGAAAATGTGATGACTTTCTCTTTTGCCATAAGAGATTTTACGGCACTTAAATAATCTCTGTATTTTATTGCTGTATCAAAATCCAGTTTTTCTGCAGCATCCTTCATAATTGATTCCATAATATTGAGAATTTTTCTATCAGTATCATTTAGAAGCTTAAATATGTCCGCAATTCTAGATTTATATTTTGCTTTAGCATTACTATCAAAGCACATACCAAGACAAAGACCAAGGGAATAATTTAAGCAGGGAGAATTACTTTGATGATCACTGCTGCACTGAATTTTTAAACTCTCTTTAATACCTTGAAGTGCTCTTTCAACTACATTTTTATTTATAAAGGGCCCAAAATAGAAATTACCATCATCCTTTGAAACTTCCATAGAGGTTTCAATTTTTGAAAAATCCCTATTAATTTTTACATAGATATAAGATAAAGGAGTTTTCATCATTCTATTATAACGAGGCTTAATTTCCTTAATTAATCTGCATTCTAAAATAAAGGCTTCAAATTCTGTATCAGTTAAGATATAATCAAAATTTTTTATATTTTTCACTAGCTTTACAACCTTTGGAGAATGAGCTTTTGAGTATTGAAAATAGGAGCTCACTCTGCTTTTTAAATTTTTAGATTTGCCAACGTAAATAATGCTATCAAGAGAATCCTTCATAAGATATACACCAGGTGAAGAAGGAAGAATTCTAATTTTTTCTTTTAAATCCAAGGCTAAACCTCCAAAATAAAAATATTCTTAGAAATTAAGTATATTATATATTTTTGGAGGGTGATAAATCAAATTTATTGTTAGCTATTAGTAGTAGTTTTTGATTTACTTATCTTATTTTCAGCAGCTTTAAGTCCTTCTAAAGTACCACTATTTCCACTATTTTTAATTGCCTTATTCTGTTTAACAGCATCATTTCTTTTATTTGTATTCATAATATATCTCCTTGTATTATAAAAATTTATTTACAATATTATTTTTAACAGATTTATAAGAAATATGTGAGAATAATTCTTCAAAAATTCTTTAAGCATGGTTTTTGTAAAGAAGTGTGATTTAAAGTAATAAATTCCCAATAAGAAAGTTAAATAAATAGTGTACAAGCTGTCATATATGTTATACAATTTAGATGTGTGATACACAATAGCAATAATTCTTGCAAGAATATTTAAAATTGCAAGAAAATTAAAAACTAATAAGGCATGGAAGGAGAAAACTTTATGAAAATATTAGTTATTAACTGTGGTAGTTCTTCATTAAAATATCAATTAATTAATATGGAGAATGAAGCTTGTATAGCCCAAGGATTGGTTGAGAGAATAGGAAATGAAGGATCTGTTTTAACACAGAAGGTAGATGGACGAGAAAAATATATAGTTAAACAAAATCTAAAGGATCATAAAGATGCAATCGGCCTTGTACTTAATACTTTAGTAGACAAAACAAATGGAGTAATTAAGAACGTTGATGAAATATCAGCAGTAGGGCATAGAGTTGTACATGGTGGAGAACAATATAATAGTTCTGTATTAATTGATGGAAATGTAATGAAAGCCTTAGAGGAATGTTCTAAATTAGCACCTCTTCACAATCCACCAAACATTATTGGAATAAACGCCTGTAAGGCTCTTATGCCAAACACACCTATGGTAGCAGTTTTTGATACTGCCTTTCATCAAACAATGCCGAAGCATGCATATATATACCCGCTGCCTTATGAATTTTATGAAAAAAATAAAATTAGAAAATATGGTTTCCATGGAACTTCTCATAAATATGTTTCTATACAGGCAGCAAAAATGCTTAATAAAGATATAAAAGATTTAAAAATAATTTCCTGTCATTTGGGTAACGGAGCAAGCATTACAGCTATAAAAGATGGAAAATCCATAGATACAAGTATGGGCTTTACACCACTAGCAGGTCTTGCTATGGGAACTAGAACCGGGGATATGGATCCTGCCATAATAACTTATATGATTGAGGAATTAAAGTTATCTCCAAGTGAGGTTACAAACATAATAAATAAGAAATCTGGAGTGCTAGGTATTTCTGGAGTAAGCAGTGATTTTAGAGATATTTGGTCTGATTCTGAAAGTAATGAAAGGGCACAGCTTGCTTTAGATGTATTTCATTATAGAATAAGAACCTTGATCTGTGCTTATGCAGGCGCCTTAGGCGGGGTAGATTGTATTATATTTACGGCAGGCATAGGGGAAAATTCAGGAGATTCAAGAAAAGCTTCCTGTGATGGTTTGGAGTTCCTAGGAGTTAAGATAGATAAGGAAAAGAATAAAGTATCAGGAAAAGAAATAGATATTAGTACTGAAGACTCAAAAGTTAAGGTGCTAGTAATCCCTACTAATGAAGAACTCATGATAGCAAGAGATACAAAGGAAATTGTAGATTTAATTAAATAATAAAGTTAAAAAATAAGTGTCTTTTAAAATGTTAGAAGCACTTATTTTTTTGTTGTAATAAAAAATGTCTACAAGGATTTAAACCTGATTTTATGTAAATAAAAATTACTGGTTTATTTTCTTTTTTAGCTAATTTTTATTTTTTTAAAAATACAGTTGAATTTATCATAATAAAGTTATATTATTTATATAAATGCAATTTTACATTCATTTTATATAAAATTATGAATGGAACAATTATAAACATAAGTAAAAAAATTCATTTAAAAATATGAATAATATTGGGGGAGAAAAGATGTTATTTAGACTAGAAAGCGATTCAATTGGAGAGAAGCAAGTACCACAAAATGCCTATTATGGCGTGCAAACCCTGAGAGCAGCAGAAAACTTTAAAATTACAGGCTATTATATTCATCCTGAATTTATTAAAGCTTTAGCAGAAATTAAAAAAGCTTCAGCAATGGTAAATATGCAAGTTGGACTATTAGATTTGAAGGTTGGAGATGCAATAGTTATTGCTTGTGATGAAATATTGCAAGGAAAACTTCATGATCAATTTATTACAGATCCTATTCAAGGTGGAGCTGGCACTTCAATGAATATGAATGCCAATGAAGTAATTTCAAATAGAGCTATAGAAATATTAGGAGGAGAAAAGGGAAATTATAATATAGTACACCCTAATGACCATGTTAATATGGGACAATCCACTAATGATGTTATACCTACTGCTGGCAAAATTACAACTTTGGTATTGCTGAAAAAAGCTAATGAGAAATTAGAAGAGCTATACGAAGCTCTAAATGAAAAAAGTAAAGAATTTGATGATGTTATAAAAATGGGAAGAACACAGCTTCAGGATGCAGTTCCAATTAGACTTGGACAAGAATTTCATGCCTATTCAAGTGTTGTTAAAAGAGATATCGCTAGGATAACAAGGACAATTGAAGACTTAAGAACTGTAAACCTTGGAGCAACTGCTATTGGTACAGGCATTAATGCAGATGAAGCTTATGTTAAGAATGTTGTTCCTATGCTTAGTAAGATTACAAAAATGGAACTTACTCAAACCGAGGATTTAATTGATGGTACCCAGAATACAGATGGCTTTGTAGCAGTATCTTCAGCACTTAAAACCTGTGCAGTAAGCCTCTCTAAAATTGCAAATGATTTAAGACTTTTATCCTCAGGACCTAGAACTGGCTTTGAAGAAATAAATCTTCCTCCTAAGCAAAATGGTTCTTCTATTATGCCAGGAAAGGTTAATCCTGTTATACCTGAAGTTATGAATCAGGTGGCATTTAATATTATAGGTAACGATATGACTATTACTATGGCTTCAGAGGCTGGACAGATGGAGCTTAATGCCTTTGAACCAGTAATGTTTTATAATTTATTTCAATCTATTGAAACCTTGACAAATGGTGTTGATACCTTTATAAATAATTGTATAGTTGGCATAACAGCTAATAAAGAGCACTGTAAGGAATTAGTTGACAACAGCGTGGGCATAATAACTGCAATATGTCCTCACGTAGGCTATAAAGAAGCAGCAAAGATTGCAAAAACTGCTTTAAAAACTGGAGAACCAGTTAGAAAAATAGTTCTTAATGAGGGAATACTTGATGAGTCAGCTTTAGATACAATATTAGATCCTTATGGAATGACTGAACCAGGAATTTCAGGCAAAGAATTGCTGCATAAGGCGATTTAAGATGCAAGATAACTATAGAAACTATTAAATAACATGATTAGGAGAGATATTATGGATTTAAGAGAAACAGTTTTAAAATTTCACAAGGATAACGAAGGGAAAATAGCACTTAAGTGTAAGGTTCCAGTAAAAACTAAGGAAGATATGACCTTAGCTTATACACCAGGTGTTGCACAGCCTTGCCTAGAAATAAACAAAAACTATGAAACCATTTATGATTATACTTCAAAGGGAAACTGGGTTGCAGTAGTAACTAACGGAACAGCAGTATTAGGACTTGGAGATATAGGAGCAGGAGCAGGACTTCCTGTTATGGAAGGTAAAGCTGTTCTATTTAAGTCCTTTGCTGGAGTGGATGCCTTTCCAATCTGCTTAGATACAAAGGATGTAGACAAAATAGTTGAAACTGTAAAGCTTATGGAACCAACCTTTGGAGGTATAAATCTTGAGGATATAAAGGCTCCAGAATGCTTTGAAATAGAAACAAGACTTAAGGAAATCTGTGATATTCCAATTTTTCATGATGATCAGCATGGAACAGCAGTTGTTTCAGCAGCTTGTTTAATAAATGCCTTAAAGGTTGTTAATAAGAAAATTGAAGATGTAACAGCTGTTATAAATGGAGCAGGTGCTGCGGGTATAGCAATCTCAAAGCTTCTTATAAAAATGGGTATAAAAGATGTAATTTTATGTGATACAAAGGGACCTATATTTGAAGGCAGAACAGCTGGAATGAATAAATACAAAGATGAAATGGCTAAGATATCAAACAAGGAAAAAGTACAAGGTACTTTAGCAGATGCTCTAAAAGGAGCAGATATATTCCTAGGGGTTTCCGTTGCAAACTGCGTTACTGAAGAAATGGTTAAGTCCATGAATAGAGATGCAATTATAATGGCAATGGCAAATCCTAACCCAGAAATACTTCCTGACATCGCTAAAAAAGCTGGAGCTAAAGTTGTTTGCACAGGTAGATCAGATTTTCCAAACCAAGTTAACAACGTTGTTGCTTTCCCAGGAATATTTAGAGGAGCACTTGATGTAAGAGCAAAAGAAATAAACGATGAAATGAAAATAGCTGCGGCTTATGCTATAGCATCTATTATTTCAGAAGAAGAATTAAATGAAGATTATGTAATGCCAGCTGCCTTTGATTTAAGAATTGCACCACTTGTTGCAAAAATGGTTGCTGAGGCTGCTATAAAAACTGGAGTAGCAAGGAAAATAGATGTTACACCAGAAATGGTTGAAGAACATACAAAGAAACTTTTAGGTTAGAAAATACATTTTACGAAGGGACGATTCCTATGTTATGTGCTTTTGGCATAATAGAGAATCGTCCCTTTCCATTTACTGCTATTTTAAAGTAAGAAAACTAACACTGCGTCTTTTATTTCCTAGTACTAGGAAATCTGTTCAAAATAAAAATTACTAAATTAATATATAATAAATCCAATGATAATTTTATGAAGAAGGTGATAGGGTGTTAAATAAGAGACAAGAAAAAATTATCATGTTTATTCACAATAGTAAAGGCTGGATTATTGGCAAAGAATTAGCTAAGGTGCTAGGGGTGTCAGACCGTACTATTCGTAGTGACATCGCTAATATTAACGGCTTTTATGCATATGAGCTAATTGAATCAAACATTAGGCTTGGATATAGAATGAACGAGGATAAATTTCAAAGCTTGGATATAGAAGCAGGAGATATAATTCCTCAAACATCAAAAGAGCGATGTATTTATATCATTAAGGAATTATTGTTTGAAAAAAACGATATTAATTTAACTCTTTTACAGGATAAAGTATATGTGTCCGGCTTTTCCATTGATAATGATATTAAAAAAATAAAAAAAATGCTTGAGCCCTACGAGGGTCTGCAGCTTGTAAGAAGCAAAAATTATATTCGTTTAAGCGGCAAGGAAGAAGAAAAGCGTAAGTTATATAAGGATTTATTGGAAAATGAGATAAAGGGAAACTTTCTAAATTTAGATAAAATTGCTTCTTTTTATAAGGATTTTAATTTAATTGAAGTAAAAGATATGCTTGAAGCTATACTTAAGGAATATCATTATCATATTCGTTCACTTACTTTAACCATGATTATTATGCACATAGGAATTGCAATACAACGTATTATACGTCATAACTTTATTAATACCGATAGAAATACGGAAGAATTAAGAAGCAGCCTGGAATACAAAATTGCACAAGAGTTTTTTCATAAGGTAGCAAAAAAAATAAGACTTGAAATTATTGAAGATGAAATAGCTTTAGTAGCACTATTATTAATAGGCAAAAAAAGTACTGTTTACACAAACGATGACTCAAAATGTGATGCTGACTATACCATTCCTAATTTGCTGCAGGAGATTTTCAGTGACATTAAAAAAACCTTTGATGTTGACTTTAGCTCTGATAATGAGCTCATGAATGGGCTGGAAATGCATATTACCTCGCTAATAGAACGCATTAAGAAGAATATTGAAATTGATAATATGTATCTGCAGGAAATCAAGCGTGACTATCCCTTGGTTTTTGAGATGGGAGTGAGAGTTTGTGAGCTATTAGAAGGAAAGCTTAACATAACTATCAGCGAAAATGAAATTGCCTTTATTGCCTTGCATCTTGGCGTTGCATATGTTAGAGCAAATATAACCTATAAGTATAAAGTAGTTATGATTCATCCTCAAGATAAGGTTTTGTCTAATTTATGTATGGAAAAAATAATTAATCGCTTTGGGGATCGTATGGAAATTATCGAAAGCATGAATTTCTTTGAGGAGTCCGTAATTACTGCTTTAAAACCCGATTTAATTTTAACAACACTTCCATTAAAACATAAATTGCCTATTTCAACAGTGCAGATTTCACTGTTCGTAAATTATGAAGATGAAAATAAAATTTATAAAGCTTTAAATAATTTAGAGAAAATAAGATGCAGAGACAATTTTAAACTTTTAGTTCTAAAGCTTATAAAAAAGGAATTTTTCTATTCACATGTTAATGTGGACAGTCCTAATGAGTTAATTACAAAAATGTGCAATAACTTATATGAAAAGGCCTTTGTAGATAAAGCATATGAAAGCAGTGTGCTGCAGAGAGAAAAGATGTCTGCAACCTCTTTTGACTATGGCTTTGCAACTCCCCACAGCCTCAATGAAATGTTTATAAATCAGTCAGCCTTAAGTATTGCAATCCTGGATAAACCTATTACCTGGGGAGATTTTGATGTACGGCTTGTAATCTTGTTTACTATTAATAAAGAGGATTACAAAATTCTAAGAATATTTTTCGACTGGTTAAGCAATGTAATTTCTAATTCTGAGCAATTTGCCAGAATATTAGAGGTTAATAACTATAATGAATTTATTAATGAAGTCTTAAAATAAATACTATCTAGAAGGTGAAGGTATGAAAAAAGGAAGAAAATCTTTTAATGAGAACAATGTTCCAGCTTCAGGGGATTTACCGATTTGGAAGCGCTTTGTAGCTTACATGGTGGATTGGTATTTAGGAAGTATATTTACTTCCTTACCCATGGTTATGATTTATATGAAAGCAACAAATACACAGGACTTAAATACTAATTTATTTCAATATCCAAAGCAATATGCCCTTATGGCAGGAGCTCTAGGATTATTGTTTGGATTTTTTTATTACCTCATTGTGCCATTACTTATTTGGAAGGGACAAACCTTAGGAAAACACTGGTGTCATTTTAAAATTGTTAAAAAGAATTGCCAAGATGTAAGCTTTAAACAATTATTTTTAAGACAAATTATTGGTATTTTTTTAGTAGAAGGAGCTTTGATTTTCCCAAGCAATTTGTTTCATCAAATATTATCCTTTATATGCAATGTGAATTTAATTACTCCTCTTAATTATGTAGGTATAGCTATTAGTATTATATCAGGATTGTTAGTTTTAATTAGAAAGGATCATAGGGCTATTCATGATTTAATTGCAAGTACCAAAGTAATTAGTGTTTTGGAAAAATAATAGCAGCTTGCAAAAATGAATAGTAGTGGTAGTTTTCCTAGAAGTAGGAAGAAGGCTTAAAGTAAATTGCTATTTTAAAGTTATATACTATAAGTATCAAAAAGGAGGGACAGCGATGGAGGGTTTAGAGCTAGCATGTTTTCAAATTATTTCCTCAGCAGGTATGGCAAAAAGCAGCTTTATTGAAGCCATTAAAGAAGCTAGGAAAGGTGATTTTACAAAAGCAAAGGCTTGTATTGATAAAGGTGATGAATATTTCGCTCAAGGACATAATGTTCATACTGAATTAATTCAGAAGGAAGCAGGAAATGAAAAGGTTAGTCCAAATTTATTATTGCTTCATGCAGAGGATCAATTAATGTCAGTTGAAACCTGTAAGATTCTAGCAAATGAATTAATTGAAACCTATGACCGCATTTGTGCTTTAGAGAATAAAGGTTAATTATAAAGTTAAGTATATTTATAATAAAACATAAAAATTATAGGAAGGAGGTTAAAGTCCTAAATGGACTTTAACGAGTAGATTGCGAGCGGGAGCGAGTGGTCTTAAACTACTCAGTGCGACCACTGAAAGGAGGAAGAAAAATGAAGAAAATTTATTTGTTTTGCAGTGCAGGAATGTCTACAAGTATATTAGCAAGTAAAATGCAAGCTGCAGCTGATGAAAACTCTTTGCCAATTGAAGTAAAGGCTTATCCTCATAATGAGTTAGATGAAATTATTAAAAAGCATCATCCAGATTGCATTTTATTAGGACCGCAGGTTAAATATTTATATGAAAAAACTGTAAACGATTTTGGACCATCTGGTATTCCCATTGCTGTTATCGACCCAACTGATTATGGTATGATGAATGCTAAAAAGGTTTTAAAAAGTGCAATTAAGCTAATTAAAGCTTCAAGCGAAAGTAAATAGTTTTGCATGGGATAATAAGTGATTATTTTACTACATAGGTATTATGATTACTTAATTATAGACAAATAAAAGAGGGGGAAAAAACATGATAAAATGGTTAGAAAAAGTTTTAATGCCAATAGCTGAAGCAATTGGTAAAAACAAATATTTAATATCTATACGTGATGGATTCTTAATATCCACGCCATTATTAATTGTAGGTTCATTATTTCTATTAATAGCAAACTTCCCAATTCCAGCATGGACTAATTGGCTAGAGTCTGTACAAGTAAACGGATCTACCTTAGCAGCTTATTTTGGAAAGCCTGCTGACGCAACATTTTCGATTATGGCAATTTTTGCTGTACTTGGTATAGGATATTCCTTTGCTAAACAAATGAAAACTAATCCTATTTTCGGAGCAGCAGTATCTATTATGTCATGGTTCTTAATTATGCCTTATGGTGTAACTGGAAAAGCACATGTTAATGGCATCAAAGACCCAGTTCAGGTTTTCTTAGGTGGTGGACTTCCACTTGGCTGGGTTGGTGCGAAAGGTATATTTATTGGTATTATTTGTGCTTTCTTAGCTGTACACATTTATGCTTTTGCTGAACGTAAAGGATGGATAATTAGAATGCCTGCTGGTGTTCCTCCAACTGTTGTTCAATCCTTCGCAGCTTTAATTCCTGCTGGACTTGTTATATCTGTATTCTTTGTTATAAATTTATTCTTTGGTTTCTTTAATACTGATGTTTTCACAATTGTATTTAAGTTCCTGCAGCTGCCTCTTATGAACCTAGGTGATACCTTAGGTGCTATGGTTATTGCATACATCTTCTTACACCTATTCTGGTTCTTTGGAGTAAACGGTGGTTCTGTAGTAGGTGCTGTATTTAACCCAATTCTTCAAACCTTAACTGCTGAAAACTTAGAGTTCTTCAAAACTGGAGTTGGACAGGGACATATTATATCTCAGCAATTCCAAGACTTATTTGCAACCTTTGGAGGTTGCGGATCTACATTATCACTATTAATAGCTATGCTTGCATTCTGTAAATCAAAACGTATTAAAGAACTTGGAAAATTAGCTTTAGTACCAGGCATCTTTGGAATAAACGAACCAATAGTATTTGGACTTCCAATAGTATTAAACCCAACTATGTTAATCCCATTTATGTTAGTTCCAACCCTTAACATTGTTATTTCATATTTTGCAATGGCCTTAAAATTAGTTCCAATTTGTAATGGTGTTAATATCCCATGGACAACTCCAATTATTATTTCTGGATTTTTAGCTACAAATTGGGTAGGTGCAGTGCTTCAAGCTCTATTACTAATTTTAGGTGTAATTATTTATATGCCATTTATAAAGATCATGGACAAACAATACTTAATTGAGGAAGCTAAAGCAATAGAAGAGGACGATGATTCTCTTGAAGGCTTATCCTTTGATGACTTATAGGAGATGATTGAATGCCAATTAAAATCATGATGATTTACGATCAAATTCAAGCTGGTGCAGGTACTAAGGATGATAAAATGGTACCCTTAGGTGCTAAAAGAGAGGCTATAGGACCAGCAATCATGATGGAACCATTTTTAAAGGAGATTGACGGTAAGGTAATTGCTTGTCTTTATTGTGGCAATGGTACTTATTTAGCTGATCCTGAGGAGGTTTCCAGAAAGCTTTGCGCTATGGTAAATAAAGTTCAGCCAGATGTAGTAATGTGTGGACCTGCCTTGAACTATAAAGATTATGCCAGTATGGCAGCAAGAGTTGCTTATGATATTAATAAGTCAACTAATGTTCCAGCTTTTGCAGCTATGTCTGTTGAAAATGAGGAGACAATTGCTAATTATAAAGATAAAGTAAATATTGTAGTTACTCCTAAAAAAGGTGGTATAGGGCTTAATGATTCCTTGAGAAATATGTGTAAGCTAGCAAAGGCTTTAGTTAACAAGGAAGACGTTACAGCTTTAACTGGCAGTATTTGTTTTTAAATTTAAAAACCACTAATTAATTTAGTGGTTTTTTAATTATATTTTATGCTTGTTTTAATATTATTACAGAATAAAGGAGTAAAATAATATGTACGGAATGATTGCAACTTGGCGTATGGCTGTTGAAGGTATTACAATGGGAAGAGAGATCTTAAAGAATAGAGGATGTGCAGGAGATGCAATTGAAGCCGCTATTAAAGAAGTTGAAAACTTTGAATACTATAAATCGGTAGGCTATGGCGGCCTGCCTAATGAGGATATGGAAGTAGAATTAGATGCTGCATATATGGATGGCACTACTTTTGATATTGGTGCAGTTGCTGCAATTAAGGATTTTGCTAATCCGATCAGCATAGCAAGACGATTAAGCGAGGAAAAAGTAAATAATTTATTAGTAGCGGAAGGAGCAGAGAAGTTTGCTCATAAAGAAGGCTTTGAACGAAAAAATATGTTAACAGAGCGTGCTAAGATATTTTATTATAATCGTGTTAAAGAAGTAAAGGAACAGGAAATCAAGCCTTACAGCGGACATGACACTGTAGGTATGGTATGTTTAGATGAGCATGGCAATATGACTGCTGGTACCTCAACAAGCGGTTTATTTATGAAGAAGAAGGGAAGAGTTGGGGATTCTCCAATTTGCGGTTCTGGCTTTTATGTAGATTCTAAGGTAGGAGGAGCTAGTGCCACTGGCCTTGGAGAAGATTTAATGAAAGGCTGTATTTCTTATGAAATAGTAAGATTGATGAAAGAAGGTCATCATCCTCAAGAGGCTTGTGAAATTGCCGTAACGAGGCTTGATTCAGAGCTTAAAGAAAGAAGAGGAAAGGCTGGAGATTTATCCTTAATTGCCATGAACAATAAAGGTGAATGGGGAGTTGCCACCAATATTGAAGGCTTTTCCTTTGCAGTAACTACTGAAAATGAGGAACCAATTGTGTATTTAACAAAGAATGTAGATGGGAAATGTATTCATGAAGCAGCAAGTAAGGAATGGCTTGATAACTATATGAGTACAAGAACTGCACCCATAGTTAGAAGGTGATAATTAATGAAGGCTAAAATATTAGGAAAAATAGATGAGCTAAAGGAACAAATGATTTCTGACATTCTGGAAGTAGTTAAAATTAACAGTGAAGAAGGTGAGATAGAAGAAGGAATGCCTTTTGGCAGGGGTGTTAATGATTGTTTGCTTAAGGCACTTGAAATAGCATCTAAACTTGGCTTTGAAACAAAGAATATAGATGGATATGCTGGCTATGCGCAGCTTGGAGAAGGCAGTGATTACATTGGTGTAATAGGCCATTTAGATGTAGTTGCTGCTGGTGAAGGGTGGCTTGAACCTCCTTATAGCGGCTATAATAAGGATGGGAGAATTTATTCAAGAGGTATTTTAGATAATAAAGGACCAATTATGTCCTGCCTATATGCACTATATGCCTGCAAAGTAAGCGGTATTAAATTTAACAAACCTATTCGTATAATATTTGGAACTAATGAAGAAACGGGAATGAAAGATATTGAGTATTATTTGAGTAAGGAAAAGCCGCCAATTATGGGATGGACTCCGGACTGCAAATATCCTGTGGTTTATGGAGAAAGAGGCAGAGCAAAATTTAAAATATGTGCAAATGAAATAGACTTGAAGGATTTTTTTAGCTTTGTAACTAAGTATTTTCTTCAAAGTAAGGATAATGGAGACAGGTTAGGAATTGATTTCTCTGATGAGGAATTCGGGAAAATGCAGATGAGAGGCTATAGTTTAAGGCTGGAAGAAAATAAAAGTGTATTTGACTTTACCTTAAGCTACCCTGCAGGAGTAACTCTTTCAAAAATTACATCTCAAATTAGATCAAAAATGCCAGATACTCTATCCTTAGAGGTAGTTAGTAATTATGATCCTGTAAAGTTTGAAAAAGACTGTTTTTTAGTACGAAAGCTTAAAGAAGCCTATGAAGAAATAACTGGCTTTGATGGTACACCTGTAACTACAACTGGCGGTACTTATGCAAAATTAATGCCTAATATAGTTCCATTTGGACCAAGCTTTCCAGGGCAAAAGGGTATTGGGCACAATCCAAACGAATGGATGGACATTAAAGATATTGTGATGAATGCTAAAATATATGCTTTAAGTTTTCTAAAGCTAGGTGGTGAAAGTTATGAATAAAATAGTAGAAGTGTGCTGTGGAAGCTATTATGATTGTCTACAGGCTTATAAAGGAAAAGCAGAAAGAGTAGAATTAAATAGTGCACTATATTTGGGAGGATTAACTCCAAGTATTGCAGAACTAATTTTAACTAAAAAAAATACTAATTTAAAGGTTGTTTGCATGGCAAGGCCAAGAGCTGCAGGGTTTTGTTATGAGAAGGAAGACTATGAAACATTATTATTAGATGTAAAGCTCTTAATGGAAAATGGCGCAGATGGCATTGCCTTTGGCTGCTTAGATGATGAAGGCAATATTAATGTTATGCAAACAGAAGAAGTAGTTAAATTAATTAAATCCTATGGATCAGAAAAAGAATCAGTATTCCACAGGGCCTTTGATTGTGTCAGTGATGCCTTTGAAGCTGTGGACACTTTAATTAAACTAGGTATAGACCGTATTTTAACAAGCGGCTTAGAAGCAAAGGCTGTAGAGGGAAAAGACCTATTGAAAGCGCTTCAGGAAAAATATGGACATAAAATTCAAATTCTTGCTGGCAGCGGAGTTAATGCTGGAAATGCCATAGAGCTTATGAAATATACGGGTATTACCCAAATTCACAGCTCCTGCAAAGCCTGGCTCATGGATAAAACTACAACTAAAAATCACGTTACCTATGCCTATGGCAAGGATGAATTTTGCTATGATGTAGTTGACTCTAAGCTAGTTGAAAATCTAGTAAAAATTGTTAATGAGGAGCTATAATATTAAATATAGATAGAATTATGATAGAGGTAAAATTAGAAGTAATATAATAAAAAAAAGATTACTATTAATAAAAATTAAAATCAAAGGGAGGAATATTAAAATGCATAGAATGGGAATATCTGTTTATCCAGAGCATTCTACAGAAGAAAAAGATTATACTTATATGAAACTGGCTGCAAAATATGGCTTTACTAGAATTTTTACTTGTTTATTATCAGTAAATGAACCAAAAGAAATTATTATGGATAAATTCACAAGATTTATGGAAGAAGCACATAAGCTTGGCTTTATTGTTGGGGTAGATACAAATCCAGATGTGTTTGCACATCTAGGAGCCACCCCCCTTAATTTAAAGCCATTTCATGATATGAAGGTGGATATTATTCGTCTTGATGGACATTTTAGTGACATGGAAGACATAGCAATAACCCATAACTCCTATGGCATTCCTATTGAGTTTAATGGAAGTCAAAATACAGCTTTGGATCTAATGATTGAAAGAGGAGCAAATACGCATAATATGGTAGTCTGCCATAATTTCTATCCGCAGAAATATACGGCACTTGGATGGAATAAATTTATGGAATTTACTAATAAATATAAAGCTTTAGGCCTTACTATGGCTGCATTTGTTTCCAGCAATAATGAAAATACCTTTGGACCTTGGCCTGTTTATGAAGGACTTCCAACCTGTGAAATCCACAGAGGCATGCCAATAGATTTACAAGTAAGACATCTTCTTGCAACTAATAAAATTGATGATGTTTTAATTGGAAATGCCTACGCTACAGAGGAGGAGCTAAAAGCAATATCTGAAATTGATCAAACAAAAACCACCTTTAAGCTTGAGCTTGATGCTAATATTACAGAGGATGAGAAAAATATCATATATAATTATCCACATTACGGCAGAGGTGACGCTTCAGACTATATGGTCCGCAGCAGCATGCCGAGACTAAATTATAAAAATAAAAACATTCCATACCGTAAACATGACAGTGAATTTTTCCATAAAGGCGACGTAGTAATAGTTAACGATAATTTATCTCATTATCGCGGTGAGCTTGAAATTGCCACAAAAGATATGCCTAATGATGGCCAGAGAAATTTTGTAGCTAGAATACCTGAGCAGGAATTAATTCTACTTGATCTATTAAAACCTGAATATCCTTTTGGGTTTATTAAATAGCATAGAGAACTGAAAATAGAAGGTTTTGGTATTAATAACTATGTAATACCTATACTTATTTTAAAATAAAAGATTTTTAAAAAGAAGCGCTTTCCAAAAAGAAAATGGGCGGCGCTTCTTTAATTAATAAATAGTTGTAATTACTCCAAAAGAAGAAGCTTTTATATGAGGGTTTCCTATTAGTTCCTTTAATTGAGACTTTGTACCGTAAACTATGCATCCCAATATTGATACGTCACTATAGGTTTTATAGCCTTTTGCCATCATTTCATTATATATTGCGTTATATTTTACGAGTTTAGGATTTTGTAAAATAGATAGCAATTCATTATAGGATGTATCAAAATACATAGGTTTTACATTTACTCCTAGAGCATTGAATTCATCTATATAAGCGCCTGCACCAGCATACATGTCTGCATCCTTTTTGAACATGTTCATGTCTTCCTTTGTATAAGCATCTAACCAGTACCAAGTTGGCACTATTTTACCAAGTAAGAACTGAGCGTCAACCTGTTTGTATGGTTTATCAAAGGATATAGCAAGTTCAATTATTTTATCATCGGAAATTTTATCTAATTCACTTAAGTCATTTTTATAGCCTTTATAATTAATTTCAGGATGAAAGAACATCATTCTTCTGTACCCTGTTTGAGTATAACTTTCAGGCCATGGTCCCACTTCATTACCGTTATATCCTCCTTGATATCTTGTAACAGGGTAATTTGAACTAAGGCCTAAAAAAGACAATAATTTATTGTTTTGAAAATAGCTAAAAACTGATTCATTCTCTTGTATTAATACAGGTTTATTTCCGATAACTTTAGATACTTTGTAGGTGCCTTTTCCTCCTAAAAATCCAAGCGTATCTTTAGATTCACTAATATAACCATTAGGCACAGTGAGTTTTACCCAATCCTCGTTTTGCTTAAAAGCTTGTTCGCTTAATTTTAAGCTAATTTTTGTATTGAGATAAGATCCAATTGCAATAACTAGAATTGTTACCACCAAAGATATAGTTATGGTCCTTATTGTGGACATTAGCTTACCATTTCTTATTGCTTTCTTTAATTTATCTTCATTAAATAAATCGTCTAAATTGTTATCCATTATTTAACCACATCCTTTCAAATTCCTTTCTTGCTCTATAGAGATAAGTTTTAACTACTGACTCTTTTATACCTAGTAATAATGCTATTTCCTTATAGGAAAGCTCCATATCATATTTTAAAATTAGCAAGTCTTTATATCCATCTTTTAACTTGTTAAGACAGTTTTTTACCTCATTATTACGTTCAGCTACTAATAAATCTTCAGTTAAGTCGCCTTCTACTGAAAACTTATTAGTGAAACTTTCTTCATCAATACTTATTTGATAAAGCTTTTTCCGTTTCTTCATCAAGCTTTTAAATTCATTTAAAGATACTTTAAATAACCAGGAGGGAAGCTTTTCTTTAGATACACCATCCATGTATTTAATTGCTTTAATAAAGCTGTCTTGTACTATATCTTCAGCTTCTTCCTTGGTACATCCGTTTTTTATTAAATATCCCATTATGATTTTTGATTGCTTTTTATACAATTCTAGCAGCAGCTGGGTATCCATTTTTCCCTCCTTTCTGCGAATTTATTACGCCTTTATATTAATAAGACAATTCTACCATTAAAATGTAAACAAGAGTTAGTTGAAATATTTAAAATATACATTATATACAAGTAAATGATATAATTAACATATGGATATCATAAGATAAAAGATTAGTAAATTTCATAAATAAGAAATATTAATATTTTTGGGGGCTATGGATGAAAACTATTGAATTATATAACCAATTAGAAAGTGATTTTATTTTTAAAAACTTGCAGGATGATTGGGCTAGATACATGAGTAAAGTAGATGAATATCTTTGCTTAAATTTTAAAGAAAGAAGTATGGGATTAGTATGTGATTTTGCTATGGAAATCAATAAAGTTTACACTGCTGTATTTCCAACTGAAGAAATTATGCAAAAAATTATAGATGAAGGAACAACAAATTCCATGTTATTTGTGCACCACCCATCTATTTGGGATAGTAGGAGAGCACCCAATTCTTTCTATCAGATGAAAAATGCTTTATTAGAAAAATTCAAAGAAAATAGAATAGCCATATATAACTTGCACGTTCCATTGGATAATTTCAGCCAGTATTCAACTAGTGTAACTTTAGCTAACGCCCTAGGTATAGAAATTGAAAAGCCATTTGCAAAGTATCGTGGTGCTTTATGTGGTATAATAGGAAAAACCAAGTGCAAAACTATGGAAGAATTACAAAATAAGTTTTCAGAGGTACTAGGTCACAGTACAAGCCTTTATTTATATGGAAATGCAAAAATAAAAGATGGAAGAATAGCAATTGTAGCTGGTGGTGGCAATAATCAGGATACAATTACTGAAATGATTGAAAATAGAGTTCATGTACTTATAACTGGTATTACTGCAAATAATAATTCTGAAATTCATAATATTGAAGAAAAAAGTTCTATTAATGTTTTAGGGGGGACTCACTACTCAACCGAGAAGTTTGCGTGCCAAAAGATGTGCAGCTACTTTGAAGAACTTGGACTTGACTCCGTTTTTATTGAGGGGGAACCAATATATGAAGATATGTAAATTGTGGTAAGTATGATTAATTCAATTTTATTAATCAATTATTTTGTGATTATTTGATTTTCTATAATTTTTTTGATGAGGTATTACAGGGGGGGAATATATGAGTTTAGATGAATTAAGAACTGATATTGCAAAAAGAGGAAAAAAAGGACTTTCATTTATTATTGCCTCCGTATTTATATGGTGTGCTGTTCTGGTTGTGTGGTTGCTACCTCAAGAAAATACTATAACGAAAAATTTATTAACATTCTGTTTTACTACACCACTTGTACCATTTGCATATATGATTTCAAAGATAATAAAAGCAGAATTTTCAACGAAAGATAATCCTTTAAGTAAATTAGGACTTTTATTTTCTTATAATCAACTCCTATATATACTAATTGCCATGTGGGTATATCCAACGGTGCCAGATAAAATGGTAATGGTTTTAGCAATTATTTTCGGAGCACATTTAATGCCCTTTGGATGGTTATATAAATCAAAAGCATATACAGTAATGTCTATACTAATATCTTTTACAATTTTTATTATTGGAATTGTGTTCAATGCTGTTATAGTTTCAATAGTTATGATAATATATGAAATTATATTCTGTATATGGTTAATGTTTGAAAATAAATCTTTAAACAAAGAGGCATTAGGATAATCTATAATTAATAAATGAACTATTTACATATGATTTACGTACTAGGAGGTCAGAAGATATGGAAGTAAGATATAATGCTCCTTCGGCAAAGGAATATATTTCTTTAAGGCTTAAAACAGGAATGGGAACTAAAGATTTATCAAAAACTGAAATAGCATTGAAGAATTCCTTGTTTATAGTTTCTTTGTGGGACAAGGATAAACTCATAGCCTTTGGAAGGATTGTAGGGGATTATGGAATAACTTATGTTGTTTCTGATATTATGGTGGATCCAGAGTATCAGCGTAAAGGCCTTGGCAAAAAAATTATGAAAGAAATCGATTCATATTTAAATCAAAATACTGATGAATATGCCTATGTATGCTTAATTGCAAATAAACCTGCAGATAAGCTATATTCTCAATTTGGATTTGATTATACTGAGCCAAAATCTTGTGGCATGAGAAGAAGACAAAAATAAATTGAGGTAATTTTTAGACGCTGATTAAACAGAAGTAGCAGAAATCGTTAAGGAAAATAATTTTAAAATACTTATCCTCAATTTCAGTATACTTAGTGCATTCAGCGTCATCATGTTTTTAAGATTCCTTATTTCATCAAATAAAATATTACATAACTGATTTATATTTTAGGTCGCAGTTTTTAATTCATTTTTACAATTAGGACATGTAACAGATATATTTCCCTTACCTTTAGGGATTCGAAGCCTCGTAGGACATTTTGGACAGTTGATTACTACGTAATCTATTAAATTCTCTATTTTATCAGTATCCAAACCAACAACTACTTCATCTCCAATAATAAAAGCAGGGACTCCTCTAATTCCTCTTTTCATAAGCTCGGTTCTAGCAGCTTTATCTGTACTTATATTCTTTTCCTCATAATTTATTCCTTTTTCTCGAAGATACATCTTCGCAGTAGAGCAATGGGGTCAGGTACTTGATGTAAACATAGTCACATTTTTCATTTATTATCCTCCTTGATACATCATTATATTTACATATTACGATTTAATGATATATTTTGCTATAGATTTTAGAAAAAATTTTAAAATATTTATTGACTTTAACGTTACGTAAAGGTGTATATTAAGCTTGTAAGGAAATTAAGTGCAAAAATACTAAAATAATTTAGGGTAGTACAAAGTACAGGAGAGGATGTTAATGGAATATACAGTGCAAAAACTAGGAAAAATGGCGGGAGTAAGTACACGGACCTTAAGATACTATGATGAAATTGGAATTCTTAAGCCGGCAAGAATCAATTCATCAGGTTACCGTATTTATGGACAGGAAGAAGTTGACAGACTTCAGCAAATTCTTTTTTATAGAGAACTTGGTGTTGGCTTAGAGAGCATTAAAGACATTATTACCTCACCTGATTTCGATGGCGTAAAAGCACTTAAAGAACATAAGGCTAAACTCCTGGAAAAAAGACTTCAGCTAGATATATTAATTTCCAATGTTGATAAAACTATTGAATTAAAAAAGGGGAGAATTGAAATGGCAGATAAAGAAAAATTTGAGGGCTTTAAGAAGAATATGCTAGATGAAAATGAAAAAAAATATGGTAAGGAAATTCGTGAAAAATATGGTGATGAAGCTGTAAACAGGTCAAATAAAAAAATTAAGGGTATGACAGAGGAAGAATATAATGAAATCACTAATTTAGGGAACAATGTGCTTGAAACTTTAAATGAAGCCTTTAAAACAGGCGATCCAGCTTCAGAACTTGCACAAAAGGCAGCAGACTTACATCGCCAGTGGCTTAGCTTTTATTGGGACAATTATAGTAAGGAAGCACATGCAGGCCTTGCACAAATGTATGTAGAGGATGAAAGATTTACTGCTTATTATGATAAAGAGCAGCCAGGAACAGCTGTATTTCTAAGGGATGCAATACGGATTTATACTGGAATTAAATAAGAAAAGTGCCGCCATGATAATGACTAAGTATTTTATCATGGCGACACTTATTTTTATTTTTGATGCAAAATAGGAGATACGCTCTTGTATACAGCTAAGGTTACTACTGAAACTACAAATACTTTTAGAATATTATAAGGAACAATAATCCAAATAATAAAGGAGTTTAAGTCTTTTACATTATGGTTTATTGCAGCTCCCATACCAACAACAGCAGATATCTTAAAGCCTAAAACTGTTTCATATAATGGCAATAGAACAAAATAATTTAGAATAGAAGCAGCAATAGTCATTATAACTCCACCTGCAAGTAAACCTAAAAGTGCTCCATTTTTAGTCTTTTTCTTTTTATAAATTATTCCTGCTACAAAAACGAGTACAGATCCAATTAGAAAGTTTGCTGATTCGCCTATTAGTGCAGTATTTCCTTTAAAAATAGCGTAAAGTATATTTTTTACTAATTCTACTAATACTCCGGCCATTGGTCCGAAGGCGAAAGCCCCTAGCAAAGCTGGTAGATCTCCAATATCAATTCTTAAGAAGCTTGGGAATATTGGTAATGGGATTTCAATATACATAAGAATAAATGCGATACACCCTAGTAATGAAATTTTAATAAGCTTGTTTAATTTGTTATTTTTCATAAATATCCTCCTTTAGAAGATCTTCAAGGGAGTTTGTACAAATGTTATAGAAAATTAAAAGCCCTGACAAAAAGTCAGGGCGAACTAATCGAATCTAATACACATCTTCTTTCATCCAGACTTTACTGTCGGCTTCGGAGTTACACCGAATCTGCCATAAGGCTCGCGGGCTATACCGCCGGTAGGGAATCCCATTATATGGTCACCCTGCCCTGAAGATAATCATATTAATTTTTATAATTAAATTATACAACATAAATAATAATTTAACAAGGTAGCATTAAAAAAAATTTATAAATAAGTGCTAATAAAATTTATTAATTCATTTTCAGCACTTCCATTGCTTTTAAGGCAATTTCAAGATTAAGTCTGCTATCAGAATCATCAATGTTAACACCTGTTATTTCTCTAATCTTCTGCAATCGATATATAATAGTGTTATAGTGCATGTACATCTTTTCAGAGATTTTTTTCATATTTCCATTACATTCAAAATAAATTCTTAAGGTTTTTATAAATTCTGTTTTATTATCCTTGTCATAATCAATAAGAGGTTTTATATTATCTATGCAAAATTCCATAAGTTCATTTTGAAGACCATCATAAGAAAGTATTCGATAGATGCCTAAATCATCATAATGTATGATATTGCCAATTTTGGTTTTGCTTAAGTTTTCTACGATTAATTTAGCCTGCTCATGACTTTTATAAAGTTCTGAAACGCCTTTATAAGCACGGCCTATACCCATAATAAGTTGATTTTTATTAAATCTTTTCTGAGCTTCTTTTAGAATATCCGAACAAAAACACATAACTTCATTTTTTATTATTGTATCACTTTTTGAATTTTCACAGCCAAATAATATTATAATTCTATCGCTTTTATCTACATAAATTATATTTGCATTTTGATGTTTTATTTTTCGGTTAATAATAAATATCAAGCTGTTAATACTATCTTGTATTATATTCATATTATTTTCAACTTGGTTTGTTTGTTTATACATATCTTTTAGTGAAATTATAATCAAAGCATATTTAAGTTCTTTATTGAAATTAAAGTTTTTTGCCTTTTCCAAGGCAATTGCTTGATTACTTTTATTACTACTTAAAAGGTTATCAAAGAATTCAAGCTTATAATTACTTTCCATGTTATACAAAGATAATCTTTTGACAAATTCTAAGGCTATAATATGGACATAGGATTCAATAAGCATGTTATCAATTGGTGACAAAACTCTATTATCAAGCCATATAAAAATGAAGCCGTAGTCAACATTATCTATAACTATAGGTATAGTTCTGCGTTCTATATATTTACCATTAAAATTATCTCGGCTTAGGTCATACTTCTTGCCGCCTTCCTCATGGAAAGTTGAATTTTTTGAGCTTATATAATTATAAATTATCTTTTCTATAATACATATATGAGTTCCATCTTCACAGAAAATTTCTGAACTGTCCTGCATACTTTCATAGATAGCTAGCGAATTGCCGATGTTCTCATAAAGCTTTTTACCTATTTCCTTAAGCCCTCCCCCCTTCGTCATAATGTCCATTATTTCTCTGTTGAATTCTTCTATATTAATTAACATATTCATTTGATTATTTATAACTTCAGTGAGGATTACAGAGATTAAATCAGTATGAGAAACACAAAAAGGAAGTTCAATTATAGGAAATTCTAACTTATCAGCTAATTCTATTATATTTAAGGGCAGCTCACTAACATATCTTCCTACCTTAATACCAAGGCCTACTACGCCTTTTTCTTTTAATTTTGGTATTATATCAAGCAGCGCACTTATATTGTCCTTTATTGAATAAGCAGTAGTAATAAGGAATTCGCCATCACTTACCCATTCAATTATATCAGGAACTTCCATGACATTTACCTTTGTTATTCTCTTTGAAGTACCTGACCTACCTGCCAAAATCTTCGAACCTTTAAGAATGTCTAAATTTAAAAGATTTTCAACAGAAATTCCTAAATAGCTGAACATGATATACCCCCTGTAAAATTAACAATTAAATAGTGCCCTTAAAAAGGTTTCTATACCACATTTTACCTTGATTCTTGTAAACAATCAACAATTAATTTATTAAATATTTAGAATATTGCAACAAAGGTAAAGAAAAATAAACATAGAATTTAAGTAATAGAATCTTAATAAAGGAATGGTTTGCTTGAGGACTATTTATATATGTAAAGATTTAATGAATTATATTACAGAGCAAAAGAACTTAGAAGGACATATCCATTCCGTATTTAAAAATGCCTGTAATATAGTAATAAATGATAAATTTATCACAATATTAAGCAAATATAAATATATGGGTCCAATGAGCTTAACTGTGGATAATGAAGTTGAAACAAACTTTATTAGCATAGGGCTTAAGCAAGGGTTAAAGGTGGAGATAAATGTAAACGGTATCATCTATCCTAAGGAAAATATTTATATAGATATGCAAAATGCAAAATTATGGGGTTCAGAAGCAGAACTAAAACCTTCTGCTGTAGCAGAGAAAAATATATTAGATAATTTAATACTTATAGAAAACACAATAAAAACAAAAGGTAAGCTTTATGGCATTGGGCCACTAATAAATATTTTAGCGGGTGAAATGCCAGAACTAAATTTAATGAAATTTCCTATTGAATATTTTGATAATAATTTTAACTTTATAAGAAATAGATTTATTAATTTCATGAATATTGCAGCAGCATTTGATATAGAAAATATATCTTATTCAGCGGAAAAAGTTATAGGCTTTGGTACAGGCCTTACACCATCAATGGATGATTTTATATGTGGTATGATGATTTCATTTACATATCTAGGTGATTATTACAAATTAAATTTGGAACCTATATATGAATTTAATAAGGAATTAATAAAAAGAGGACTTAACAAAACAACAAAGGTAAGCTCAGAATTACTGAAACATTCAAGTCTTGGGAGGACTAATGAAGCTGTAAGACAATTAATGCATTCAATATTACATGATCTAGAAGAAGAAAAAATAATTAAAGCTTTAATTAATACCATTGGTTTTGGAGAAACATCTGGAACTGATACAGCACTTGGTGTATACACTGGTTGCAGAATAATGACCAATTTAAGATATAGGAGGGTTTGGTTAAATGAAGCTATGCATTGAGATTCGAAAAAATACTTACTATGATTCCGTTGCTCTAATGCTAATAACTAAAGAAATTAAGAAGATGCATGGAGTAAAAGAAGTTATAGTTGGTATGGCTACAGATTTAAATAAGGAGTTATGTGCTAATTTAAAATTATCAAATGAAGAAATTAAGATGCTTACACCTAATGACTTTTTTATAGCTGCTGCTTCAGAAGAAGAAAATGCTTTAGAAAAAATAGTAAAAAAGGTAGATGAGCTTTTAAACTCTAAAAAAGATGAAGGAGAAGCTGAAATAAAGGCTCGAACCTTGCAGGGAGCTGTAAAGCAGCTTAAGGGTGCTAATATGGCAGTTATTTCTCTTCCAGGAAAGTATGCAGCTGAGGAAGCAAGAAAAGCTTTGCAGAACAACCTTCATGTAATGCTTTTTAGCGATAACGTAACAGTTGAAGAGGAAATTGAACTTAAAAGACTTGGAAGTGATAAAGGTCTTTTAGTAATGGGACCTGACTGCGGCACAGCAATTATAAATGGAATTCCTCTCTGCTTTGCTAATGTAGTTAATAGGGGAGATATTGGAATAGTTGGTGCTTCTGGTACAGGTACCCAGGAAGTTACAGTAATAATTGATAAATTAGGTGGAGGTGTTTCTCAGGTTATTGGAACAGGTGGAAGGGACCTTAAAAGCGAAGTTGGAGGAATAATGATGCTTGAAGGCTTTAAAGCCCTAATAGATGATTCTTCAACTAAAGTTATAGTTTTAATATCAAAACCACCAGCTAAGGAAGTAGCAGAGAAAATATTAGAAATGGTAAAAGCAACTGATAAGCCTGTAGTAGTTAATTTTATTGGAGGAGATAGAAATCAAATAGAAAAAAGTGGTGCATATGCATGTATAAGTTTAGAAGACGCTGCACATAAGGCGGTTAGTTTATCTAAAGGTAAGGCGCCTCAAGATTTTGATGGATTTTCTATTGAGGAAGCTTTAATTAATGAAATAGTTAATAAAGAAGCAGCTAAGCTTCAAAGCTCTCAAAAATACCTTAGAGCACTATATACTGGCGGTACTTTGGCTGATGAAGCTATGAAGCTTCTAGGTAAGGAAGGCTATAATATTTATTCAAATATACCACTTAGTCCTGAATTCAAATTAAAAAATATTCATAAAAGCGTAGAACATACTTGTATTGACTTAGGTGATGATGATTTTACACTAGGTAAACCTCATCCAATGATAGACCCTATTGGAAGAGTCGAAAGGCTTCCAATGGAAACTGAGGATGGAGAAGTTGCTGTAATCCTAATGGACTTTGTTATTGGCTATGGTTCTAATATGGACCCGGCTGGAGAAATGCTGCCACAGATTATAGAAGCTAAGAAAAGCATGGAAGAGAAGGGAAAATATTTATCTGTTATTGGTTATATATGCGGAACAGAAAAGGACCCTCAAAGCTATAATGAGCAGGCACAAAAACTTAAGGAAGCTGGTGTTATATTAATGCCATCAAATGCTCAGGCAGTAAGGCTTACTGCAAAGCTTTTAAATAAGATTAAATAAAAAGGCAAAGGAGGTGTAAATCATGTCTCTTGTTAACAAGCTATTTAACAGTGACTTAAAAGTTGTAAATTTAGGACTTGAGTCCTTTTGCAAGGATTTAAAGGAGCAGCATGTAGATTGTGTTCATGTAAATTGGAGACCGCCAAGTGCAGCAAGTAAATTACTAGGAAAGCTTGAAGAGGAAAACTTAAAAGAGAAAATAGAAAATGCAAATAGAGAAGCAGTAAACAGATTACTAGAGGCTCAGCCGGTTATTTTAGGTGTAGGCACAGCAGGTACTGATATACCAGGCATGACAAAGAAAACAATCCTTCATGCAGGACCTCCAATAACTTGGGATAGAATGAGCGAGCCGCTAAAAGGGGCAATTGTAGGCGGCCTTATTTACGAGGGGTTAGCCTCTAATGAAGAAGAGGCAAGAGTCTTAGCTGCTTCAGGAGAAATAATTTTTGACCCCTGCCATCATCACAGCACTGTAGGACCTATGGCTGGAGTAGTTACCTATTCTATGCCTGTTTGGAAATTACAAAACAAAGCCTTTGAAAATTACGCATACTGCACTTTTAATGAAGGTTTGGGCAAGGTGCTTAGATTTGGTGCCTTCAGCAGCGAAGTTATAAATAGACTTAATTGGATGGAAAAAACTCTTGCACCTGTACTTAAAGAGGCTGTGGAACTAAGAGGAGAAATAGATTTAAAGTCAATAATTGCTCAAATTCTTCAAATGGGCGATGAAGGTCATAACAGAAATAAAGCAGGAACTTCACTTGTATTTAGAGAAATAGCACCTTTTATTGTAAGAACTAGTTTTTCAGATGATGTAAAGGCTGAGGTTCTGACCTTTATAGATAAAAATGATCACTTCTTCTTAAATATATCAATGCCAGCTTGTAAGTGCAGCTTAGATCCACTAATGGATATTAAATACAGCACACTAGTCTATACAATGTCCAGAAATGGTACTGATTTTGGTATAAGAGTAAGCGGAACCGGAAATGAGTGGTTTACTGCACCTTGTGAAATTGTTCAAGGCTTGTATTTCCCTGGCTTTGATGAAAAGGATGCAAATCCTGATATTGGAGACAGCTGTATTACAGAAACAGCAGGTATTGGCGGCTTTGCAATGGCAACAGCTCCAGCAATAGTACAGTTTGTTGGTGGAACACCTAAGGATGCTATAAATTATACTAACAGCATGTATGAAATAACCTGTGCTGAAAACAATGCTTATAAGCTTCCAAACTTAAACTTTAAAGGGACTCCTACAGGAATTGATGTACGAAAGGTTATAGAAACTTCAATACTTCCAGTAATAAATACAGGTATTGCCTGCAATAGGGCTGGAGTAGGTCAGGTAGGTGCAGGAATAGTTCATCCGCCTATGAAATGTTTCGAAGATGCCTTAAAGGCATTTATAAATAAAATATAAAAATAAGGAGGCGTAACTATTAATAATTGTTACGTACCCCAGATAAAAACAGGAGGGTTATAAATGAATATTATTGATACCTTTAAAAATGTAAAGATGTATGATTTAACTCAAAAAATCAGTCACTTAACACCACCTTGGCCAACCTATGAGCCTTTAGAAATTAAATTCTTTAAAAGATTATCTTCAAATGGTGCTAACGGTCAAGTGCTTACTCATTCAAATCATGTTGGAACTCATTTAGACGGATCACTTCATTTTTGTACACATGGAAGAGATATAGCTAGTATTCCACTAACAGATTTAATAGGACCAGGAGTGGTAGTTGATATTTCTGATATTGCTGAAGACTATGGCATTTATACTTCAAAGGACATAATGGATAGAGCAGATGTAAGAAAGGGAGATATTCTAATAATACACACTGGCTATCATAAATATGCTTGGGATGAGCCAGAAGCTGATGAAGAAAGAGTTATGTTAAGGCATCCTGGACCAACAAAGGAATTTGCTAATTGGTGCAAGGAAATGGAATTTAAGTGGATAGGTGTTGACTGCGGTTCTGCAGATCACCCAATGAATACAAAGATTCGTGAATGGTGCCCGAAAGAAGCTGTTAAAGCAGATAAATTCTTAAAAGCTAAATATGGCAAAGGCTTAGAAGATTTCTGGCCATCAGATGATTATCAATTAATGCACTATGATCTTTTCCCTCTTGATATTATTCATGCTGAAAATGTTGGCGGAGAAATAGACAAGGTGCTTGGAAAGAGACTAATAATAGGTATATATCCATGGAGATTTGAAGGAGGAGAATCCTGTATATCCCGTATTGTTGCTTATGATATGGAAGAATAAACAAATTTATTTTGAAAGGATGATTAAAAATGATAGTAGATAAAATGGAGCAAAGCTTAAGACCTGTAGAGTCACCATTACCAGAATATCCAGCAAAGTATATTACACTTGCAACTGGAGAAAAAATGGTTATTCGACAAATTACAAGAGATGAGGTTCCTCACATATTAGAAGCTGTTAAACCTCTTATGACTGTTGAAAAGGATTTTTATGATATAGTTGCATCCAGAATGTATTCTGAGCTCTTAGGTTACTACCGTTATAGAGTAAAGGATGAATACTGCTTAATAGGAACTATAGATGGTGTTATAGTTGGGATTGTTAATGGACGTACAGTTGATGATAAAGTAGGCATGTCCTACCACACTATGACTCTTAGACAAGGCTTAAGAATAGGTGCTCAATTATTTGCTGCAAAAATGGAATATCATCTTGATTATTTAAATCAAGAAGAGGTTTGGATAGTTGCTGAGAGTCCAAATGGCTTTAAGAGATGGATGATAGAATATGAATTAGAATCAAGACCAGAAATTTGGCATGAACTTGGTGGAGTTCCTACTTATGTTTTAACTAAGGCATTATGGGAAAAACATAAAGCTTCAAAATGCACTGGAAGAAGACCTGTTAAGGAAGAACTTCTTAAGACTTCTGAAACCCCAATCCTCCCAGAAACCTATGCACAAATTCCAGGATATAAAAGATGCGAGAAGTAGGAATTGTAGGGGTTGGTCATACTAAGTTTGGTAAATGGTCAGGAGGAACCTTTACTGATATGCTTAGCTTGGCAGCTGTAGAAGCTTTAGATGACGCTGGTGTTAAAACTGGTGAAGGGCATGGGATAGATCAAGTTTTCGTAGCTTCCATGGGCTCAGGTATAATAAACAGACAAAGTGGAATTGCTTCAGCTTTAGTTGATACATTAAATTTAAGACCTGCTATGGCTGAAACTATTGAAAATGGTCCAGCTTCAGGAGCTTCAGCTATAAAATTAGGTTATATGGCTATTGCAAGCGGTATGTGTGACGCTGTTCTAGTAGTTGGCGGAGAAATGATGAGAGTTGTAAGCGGCTGGGAAGGTACTGACTTTGTAGCTACCATGCTTCATCCTGAGGCAGAATACAACTATGGCTTAACACTTCCAGCCTTTGCTGGAATGTTTACAAAGCTTTGTATGGAGAAGTATGGAATCACTGAAAAAGACTTATCCATTGTTTCAGTTAAAAATCATGAACATGCAGTTAATAACCCAGTGGCTCACATTCATGTTGTACCTAATTTATATGCAATTACTGAGGATGAAGATGCACATGTTATTAATCCTTATGTAGCAGAACCCTTAAGAATGTATCATGTTTGTCCTGTATCTGATGGAGCAGCAGCTGTGCTTTTATGTGCTGTAGAAAAGGCAGATAGATTTAATAAGAAGCCAGTAAAGGTAGCTGGCATTGGTCAGGCAACAGATACCCATGCCGTGGCTGAAAGAGAAATACCAACTGATTTATTAGCTGTAAGACTTGCTGCAGAAAAGGCTTATAAAATGTCAGGTCTTACTCCAAAGGATATGGATGTGGCAGAACTTCATGATGCCTTCCAAATACTTGAGATAGTTGAATCTGAAGAGGTTGGTTTCTTTGAAAGGGGTCAAGGCCATATAGCTGCTAGAAATGGTGAAACAAAAGTTGGAGGCAAGATGCCAATTAATACTTCAGGAGGTCTTAAAGCTAAAGGACATCCACTAGGAGCAACAGGAGTCTCACAGGTTGTTGAAATAGTAAAGCAGTTAAGAGGAGAAGCTGATGGAAGACAAGTAGAAGGTGCAAAGGCAGGGCTTGCAGTCAATTTCGGCGGTTTTGGAAATAATGTAGTGGCAACTATACTTACAAAGGAGGCGGAGTAATATGAGTGAGAAAATGTATGCTTATAAATGTACAGCATGCGGAGAACTCCACCATCCGAAGCATTATGTATGTAGAAAATGCGGTGCTAGGGAATTTGAGGAAATAGACCTTGATGGAGAAGTTTCCCTTGTAACCTATACTAGAGTATATAATCTTCCAGAGGGCTATATGAAGCCATACATTGCCTTTGGAATTGTTAAGTTTGATAATGGATTAACAGTAAGTGGTCAAATTGAAGCTGAAAATATGGAAATAGGTATGAAGCTTAAGACTACTGTTGGAGTCATAAAAGAAGGTATAGGAAAAGATTACTTTGGGTTTATTTTTAAACCGATATAATCCTAAAACGCATAAAAAATTAGTAACAAAAATAAATATATATTAAATAGCTTTAGAATCTAAATTAAGTTACAAAAAACCCCTAATAATACTGCATGTTTTTTCATAAATGCTAAGTATACTAGGGGGTTTTTTGTATAAAAATTTAATTAGATTATTAAAGCCCTTATTAGGTAAAAGTTATCTTAGAAAATAGGGATTGGAGGGATTAAATTGCAAGAATTACAGTACTTTAAACCAAAGTGCCTAAATGATGCCATGGTATTACTAAATAAATATGGTAAGAATATTAGGATTTTAGCCGGCGGCACTGATTTAATTATTGCACTTAAAGATAAGATTATAGTTTGTCCTTATATATTAGATATTAAAGCAATAGATGAGCTTAAGAATATTAGTTATTCAAATGAAGATGGCCTAACTATAGGAGCAGCTGTAAGTTTAAATGACATTATTAATTCTAAGGAAGTAATAGAAAATTATCCAGTATTAATAGAAGGCGCTAAAAATTTAGCTAACAGTCTTCTCAGAAATAGGGCTACCCTTGTAGGAAACCTATGTAATGCATCTCCAGGTGGGGATATGCTTTCACCATCCATTGTGCTTGAAGGTATAGCAGAAATAGCTTCAATAGATGGTACTAGAAAAGTACCCCTTAAGGAATTTTTTATTGGAGTTAAGAGAACTGTTTTAAAGGAAAATGAAATTGTAACTAAAGTAATTTTCCCCTGCATAAAAGGAAAAGGAAAATACTTAAGAAAATCAAGAATAAAAGGTCATGATCTTGCACAAATAGCTGTGGCAGCATTTTTAAAATCTGATGGTGGACTTAATATAGTAATAGGTGCTGCAGGACCAACACCAGTTATTGTGGAAGGACTTAATAATATAGATGTTTTAAAGAGTGAAGAAGTAATAGTTGAAAAGGTTAAAAGTTCTATTAAGCCTATAAGCGATCAAAGAGCAAGTAAAGAATTTAGAATTGCAATGGCTGAGTATTTAACAAGGCAAATTTTAAAGGAACTAGGGGAGGCGAAATAACCATGAAGGAAAAGATACATTTATATGTTAATGGAGAGGAGGTTTTTGCTGAAGTAGCTCCAAATAAAACCTTGCTATATCTTATAAGAGAAGAACTAGGTCTTACAGGTACTAAGGAAGGCTGTGGTGCTGGTGAATGCGGTGCCTGCACAGTAATATTAAATGGAAAGGCAGTAAATTCTTGTTTAGTAATGGCTTTAGAAGCAGCAGAGGGAGAAGTATTTACCATTGAAGGAGAAGCAATGAATGGAGAATTATCCGTTTTACAAAAATCCTTTATAAAGCACAATGGACTTCAGTGCGGCTTTTGTACTCCTGGTATGGTTATGTCAGCAAGAGCCCTATTAAATAGAAACTCTAGCCCTAGTAGAGAGGAAATAATAGAGGCAATGCAAGGAAATTTATGCAGATGCACAGGCTATGAAAGCATTATCGAATCGGTGGAAGAAGCGATGCAAGGTGAAGCAGATATTGTTAATCTTTATGCTTTGGATATGAAAGCAAAGGGGGAATAACAATGGATTATAATTATGTAGGAAAAGGAATATCTAGATTAGATGGAATAGAAAAGGTTACAGGGGAAGCACAATATGTTCATGACATTAAGCTTCAAGGCATGCTTTATGCAAAGGTGAAAACGAGCCCCTATGCCCATGCAAGAATAATTAGTATTGATACCTCTAAGGCTAAAGAACTTCCTGGTGTTAAAGCAGTTTTAACTGGAGCAGAGGCTTCACAAAAGTTAGGTATATATATGGTTGACAGGCCAATACTTGCTGTAGGTAAGGTAAGGTATTTTGGTGAAGCGGTGGCTGCTGTTGCTGCTATTGATTTAGATACTGCTGAAAAAGCAGTTGAATTAATTGAGGTTACCTATGAAGAACTGCCTGTAATTCAAGAGGTGGAAGAGGCCTTAAAAAAAGACGCAGTTTTAGTTCATGAAGATATGGCAAATAACAAATATATTGAAAACGTATTCAATCCTGAAATTGGGACTAATGTTGCAAATCACTTTAAATTGAGAAAAGGCAATATAGAAAAAGGCTTCGAAGAAGCTGATTTGATAGTTGAAAATAAATTTGCTCAGCCTCAAGTACTCCATGTTCCTCTTGAAACACATAATGTTGTTGCTAAATGGGGAAGTGGAGATAAGATTAAGGTATGGAGTAGTGCCCAGGCGCCCTTTGCAATTCGAGACTTAATGAGTGTAGCCCTAAATATTCCAAAACAAAATATAGATGTAACTGTACCCTATGTAGGAGGTGGTTTTGGGGGAAAAGCAGGTATACATTTAGAAGCTTTAGTTGCTCTTTTATCAAAAGCTGCAAAGGGAAAACCAGTAAAATTAGCTCCAACGAGAGAAGAAGAGACTTCCACACTTCCCTGCAGGCAGGGCCTTGTTGCAAGAATAAAAACTGGGGTTAAAAAGGACGGAAAAATTATAGCTGAAGAAATTGAATATCTTTGGGATGCTGGAGCTTATGCTGATTATGGTGTTAATATCGGAAGAGCAGCAGGGTACTCGGCGGCTGGTCCTTATGAAGTAGATAATATTAAGGTGGATTCCTATACTATATACACAAATCATATTTTTGGAACTGCCTATAGAGGCTTTGGTCACGCTGAGTTCTTCTGGGCAGTGGAAAGGCAAAGAGAATTAATAGCAAAAGAGCTTGAAATGGATCCTTATGAATTTAGAATGAAAAATCTTCTAAAAGCTGGTTCTACAACAATAACTGGGGAAATTGTTACTGAAAATACTGGAAATGTGTGCAAATGTTTAAGCATAGTAGCTGAAAAAATTGGCTATAAAATACCAAAAACTAATGAAGAAAAAGCTCTTGAAGAGAGTACTGGAAAATATAGAGGAAAGGGTATAGCTGTACTTCATAAGGCACCTGCAATGCCTACCTTCTCAGCATCCTCTGCCTTAATATTGATGAATGAAGATGGTTCTATTCGATTTAATGTTGGAGGTATAGATTTCGGACAAGGAACTTATACTGCCCTTGCTCAAATAATAGGAGAAAGACTTCATATTCCAATTGAAAAGATTCATGTAGTAGCAGATACAAATACAGATACAGCCCCATATGACTGGCAGACTGTTGCAAGCAGAATGACAGTACTTGTTGGAAATGCAGTTATTGAGGCTTGTGATGATATGCTGGAGCAAATACTAGAAATAGGTGCAATTGCTCTTCATTCTGCAAAACATGAAATAGCAATTGGGGATGAGTGCGTCTATGTAAAGCAGCATCCAGAAAATAAGCTTTATTATAATCAAATGGCTGTAGGCTATACTTATGCAAATGGCAACTCAATTGGAGGACCAATAATAGGAAGAGGTAAGAGTATAGCTCAAGGGCTTTGCTTTTTAGACAAGGAAACTGGACAAGGAAGACCTGCTCTTGATTGGACCTTCGGGGCTCACGGCATTGAAATTGAGGTAAATAAGAATACCGGAGATATAGAAATATTAAAGATAGTTTCAGCATTTGATGTTGGTAAGGTTATGAACGAGAAGCTCTTAAAGGGTCAAGTAGTTGGTGGAATAATACAAGGAATTGGAACAGCTCTATGTGAAGGAATGATCTACAACGAGAAAGGAAGACTTTTAACTAGAAACTTTGTAGATTACAAAATTCCAACCATGAGAGACTTACCTAAGGAAATTGAGCTTCATTTTGTAGAAACTCCACAGCTTGATGGACCATATGGAGCTAGAGGCTGTGCTGAACATCCAATGATTTCTATAACAGCAGCTATTGGAAATGCAATTGCAGAGGCTACTGGAACAGAAATTTATGAACTCCCATTTTCACAAGATAAGGTCTATAGAGCATTAAATAAACAGTAATGTTACAAGAGTGATTTGCAGTGCAGTAAAATTTAGGAATTGTTTATTGCACTGCATTTTATAAAAAATTTAAATAATTTAAGGAGTGTGAAAAATGAGACGTGTAATCGGCATCCATGAAAGACTTCCTATTCTTGAAACCATACCACTAAGTCTACAGCATTTAACAGCTATGTTTGGTGCTACTATCCTTGTACCATTTTTACTTGGTGTTAATCCATCTATAGCACTATTTATGAATGGTATTGGAACAATAGTTTATACTCTTGTTACTAAGGGTGGAATTCCTGCATATCTAGGTTCCAGTTTTGCTTTTATAGCACCAACTGCTCTTATAATTTCTAAGTATGGTGGCTTTAATCATGCACAAGTAGGCTTTATCTTTTTCGGATTATTCTTCGTTATAATGTCATTCGTAATTAAATATGCAGGCACGAAATGGATAGATGTAGTAATGCCTCCAGCGGTTATGGGAGCAGTTGTTGCAGTTATAGGACTTGAACTTGCACCAGTTGCAGCAGGTCAGGCAGGCTTAACTGGAGATCCTAATTGGAATGTTATAGCTGTTTCAATGTTTACTTTAGCAGTAGGAGTATTTGGTTCTGTAATGTTTAGAAAATTCCTTCAAATAATTCCTATTTTAATAGCTGTTATAGCAGGGTGTATATTTGCTGCACTAATGGGTCAATTTGATGTTAAACCCATAATAGAAGCTCCATGGTTCCAGCTTCCTCAGTTCTCGGCACCAGTAATGGATTGGAATGCTGTAGCAATAATTGCTCCTGCTTGTCTAGTTGTACTTGCAGAGCATATTGGTCACTTAATTGTAACTGGTAACATAACTGAAACGGATTTAATAAAGGATCCAGGATTACATCGTTCCTTATTAGGAGATGGTATTAGTAATATTCTTTCCGGGTTTGCAGGCTCACCTCCAAACACTACTTATGGTGAAAATATTGGAGTTATGGCTATAACCAGAGTTTATTCCGTATGGGTAATTCGCGGAGCAGCTATATTTGCTATTATATTCTCATGTATCGGCAAGGTATCTGCGGCTATTAAATGTATACCAACTCCTGTAATGGGCGGAATAACTGTTCTTTTATACGGCGTTATTGCTGTATCAGGTATTAGAATGCTTGTAGAGCAAAAGGTTGACTTTAGCAAAAACTACAATATGGTTCTAGCTGCAGTTACATTTGTAGTAGGCGTAAGCGGTGCTAAAATAACTATAGGAACAGTTGAATTAAAAGGAATGGCATTTGCAGCAGTTGTAGGTATTATATTATCTATTATCTTCTTTGTATTAAGCAAATTAGGGGTAATGAATGAGCAGTATGTGATTAAATCAGATGAAAGCATGCAGGCTTAATTACAATAAAAATTAATAATTAATATTTTTTAAAAAAAGTATAAAGAATTAAAGAAGAAAATCCCTTTATGGGATTTTCTTCTTTTTATACAAATATAAAACTTAAAAGTATAATCAATAGAAAATATTGACAATAAAGAAATGCATAACCTATAATGTTAGTATGGGAATAAATGTAAAATATACTAAAAAGATCAAGACTTAAAGGAAAGAAAGCTGTATTTTTTCCCTTTCATTTAATAGTACTATTTAAACATTAAGGGGGTGAAACCGTTTAGTTGATTAAAATTACTTTAGCCAACAATTTAAATTTAGAAAGGAGAATGAATTTATGAGAAAAAAAAGACTTAAGCCATTGTCAATTCTTATGACTTTTATGATGGTCTTAGGGAGTATTGGAAGTTCAGCATTTACAGTATTAGCTGATGTACTTCCTAATGGATACCCTGAATGGAACAACAATCCTCAAACTTTTGCGGTAAATAAGGAACCGAGCCATGTAACATTGGTACCATTCGATAATTCTGAAGCAGCCCTTTCAGATATAAATAAGGATATAGCTAATAGGGGTATACGGGTTGATTCCACAAATCTTGTACATCTAAATGGTGCATGGAAATTCAATTTTGCAAAAAATCCTGCTTCTAGACCTGTAGATTTTTACAAAGAAGATTATGATATTAGCAGCTGGGATACAATTAAGGTGCCAAGCAACTGGCAGACAGAAGGTTATGACTATCCAATTTATACAAATATTACTTATCCTTGGACAGGTTATGAGAGTTTAACAACAACACCTCCCCCAAAGGCTCCAACGGTATACAATCCTGTCGGGTCATATAAGAAAACCTTTTCTATTCCGGAAAACTGGGATGGAAAGCAGATATTTGTATCTTTTCAAGGAGTATCATCTGCGTTTTATGTTTGGGTAAATGGCCAGAAGGTAGGTTATGCTGAAGATAGTTTTGTACCTAAGGACTTTGATATTACAAAGTATGTTAGAAAAGGTGAAAATAACATATCAGTTGAAGTTTATAGATGGTCTGATGGTAGCTGGCTGGAAGATCAGGATTATATACGTTTAAGTGGAATATTTCGTGATGTATTCCTCTTTTCAACACCTAAGGTTCATTTAAGAGACTTTAAGATTGAAACTGATTTTGATTCAACTTATACAAATTCTACACTATCAATTAGGTCTAATATTCATAACTATAGCGGAGAAAACCAAGGAGTATACACCGTAGAAGCCATGCTTTATGATGGTACAAGACCTGTACTCGATGAGCCTATTACTATGAGTGGAGACTTTTCAGGTGGTGCAGAAACTGTAATAAGTAGCAGTGCAGTAGTACCAAATCCTAAAAAGTGGTCAGCTGAAGCTCCTAATTTATATTCTATGGTATTAACTCTTAAAGATCCTAACGGAAAAATAATTGAAGCGGAGAATACAAAAGTAGGCTTTAGAAAGTTTGAGTTAAAAAGTGGCCAGATGAAAATAAATGGTACTGCAATTATGTTTAAGGGGGCTAATCGCCACGAGACAGACCCAAGTACAGGAAGAACTATACCAATGAGTGATATGATTACTGATATTACATTGATGAAACAATTTAATCTGAATACAGTACGTGACTCACATTATCCAAATGATCCAGCATGGCTTGAATTATGTGACCAGTATGGATTATATGTAATTGATGAAGCAGATTTAGAGTCACATGGAGTCAGTGGCACACTACCAAAAAGTGACCCGAACTGGACTGCTGCATGTATTGATAGAATGCAAAGTTTGGTAGAAAGAGATAAAAATTATCCATCAGTTTTGTTATGGTCACTAGGAAATGAAGCTGGAAGTGGTAGTAACTTTAAGGCAATGGCTGACTGGACACATAAAGCAGATTCAACTCGACTTGTACATTATGAAGGAGACAGTTCAGTAGCAGATATAACAAGCCAGATGTATCCTAGTGTAAGTACCGTTGAAAGTTACGGAAAGTCTGGAAATTCTAAACCTTATTTTATGTGCGAATATGCACACGCCATGGGTAATAGCAATGGAAACTTACAGCAGTATTGGGATGTTATCGAAAAGTATCCAAACCTTCAAGGTGGATGCATTTGGGATTGGGTTGATCAAGCATTGTGGGAACCTACACCAGTTACTTATATTGCACATGATACAGTTAATGCCAATATTAAAGGTACTTTAATAGGAAAAGTTGTAGATCCAGGCCAATCTGGAAAGGCGATGCATGGATATATGGACCTTACCAATGATTCATCTCTTAACATAACAGATTCATTAACAGTAGAAGCATGGGTAAAGCCATATAATAATGGTTCAACTGATAATGAATTTGTTACAAAAGGTGATACACAGTTTGCTTTGAAGCAGAGCGCTAATTATATGGGCTCTGGGAACCCTGGACTAGAATTCTTCATCTACGATAAAAATAACCCTGGAAGTAATACTCAATGGATTTCAGCCAATGCTGCAGTTCCAGCTAACTGGTATGGAAGCTGGCACCACATGGTTGGTACTTTTGATGGACATGTAGTTAAGCTATATGTAGATGGTCAGCTATTAGCACAGAACCAGCATGATTCAAAAATAAGCACTAACAATTATGCTGTAAGCATTGGTCGTAATGCTGAGAAGAACAGGAATGCTAATGCAGATATTGATTCAGTACATATATACAATAGGGCATTATCATATGATGAGATAGTTGATTCTTCTAGAAAACCTGATAGCAGCACAGTTTTATGGATGAATTTTGATCAATTTGAAGAACAGCATTATACAGATACAAAGTATCTTGCATATGGTGGTGATTGGGGAGACAACCCAAATGACGGTAATTTTTGTGCAAATGGAATATTACTAGCAGATAGAACACCAAAACCACAAGCAATGGAAGTTAAGCATGTTTACCAAAATATAAAGGTAAACCCTATTGATATATTAAATGGTAAAGTTGAAGTTGCAAACAAATACTTATTTACAAACTTAAATGAATTTTGCGGAAAGTGGACACTGACTGAAAATGGTAAGGTTATACAAAATGGTAATCTTCCAGTTTTGGATGTAGCACCAAAAACAAGCAAACAGATAACGGTACCTATTACTAAGCCTCAAACAAAAGCAGGAGCAGAATATTTCTTAAATTTCAGCTTTACTTTGTCACAGGATGAACAATGGGCAAAGGCTGGATATGAAGTAGCTTCTGATCAATATCAAGTTACCTTTGATGTTCAAGATAAGCCTGTATTAGATACAACAAAGATGTCAAATTTAAATTTAACTGAGACAAATGACAGCGCAGTTGTAAAAGGAACTGATTTCCAGATATTATTTGACAAGGCAAAGGGTGCAATTACATCCTTCCAATATAAAGGAACTGAACTTGTAAGCAGCCCTCTTCAACCAAATTTCTGGAGAGCTTCAAACGATAATGATAAGGGAAATGGAGAGCCTTCAAGAACAGCAACATGGCGTTATGCAGGACAAAATAGAACAACTGATAGTGTTACTGTTAAAAGGGTATCTGATCAAGTAATACGTATTGATGTAAGCAATACACTTCCTACAACTACAGCTTCTCAGTACAGCAGCAACTATACTATCTATGGAACAGGAGATGTAACTATAAACAATACTTTAAAGCCTGGAAGCAGCAGTCTTTCTGAAATACCTGAAATTGGTATGGAAATGAAGATGCCGGCAGGTTTTGAAAATTTAAGTTGGTATGGCAGAGGACCTGAAGAGAACTATTGGGATAGGAATACAGGAGCTTTTATAGGCTTATATAATAGTACTGTAACAGATGAATTCGTGCCATATATTGAACCTTCTGAAACTGGAAATCACACAGATATAAGATGGATGACAGTTACAAACAAGGATGGGGTAGGGCTAATGGTTTCTGGACAACCGTTAATGGAGGCAAGTGCTCTTCATTATACAGCTGAAGATTTAAGCACAAAAGCTCATACCTATCAACTTACAAAGATACCTGAAACTGATTTACATCTTAATTATAAGCAGATGGGTGTAGGCGGTGACAACAGCTGGGGAGCAAAACCTCACCCTGAGTTCACTTTGTATTCAAATCAGACATACTCCTACAGCATGAGAATAAGACCTATAGCAACGGGACAGTCTGCTGATGAATTAAATAATTATGATCTAAGTACACATTTAATTAGAAATATTAAAATTGATGGAAAAATACTAGATAGCTTCAATGGAGATGTCAATTCCTATAATATAACCCTTAATGCATCAGCTGTAACAGGTCTTCCCAAAGTTGTAGCAGCTGGAATAAGTGACAAGGTTAAGATAACTGTAAAACAGACAGAAGAGCTTCCTGGTTCTGCAACTATAACAGCTGTAAGTGAAGATGGCAGTTTGACTGAAACTTACAATATTAACTTTAAAGTGGATAGTAAGGCATATTTAAGTGATATTGATTGGGTAAGTGCAACTGTTGGCTGGAGTACTATTAAGAAGGATAAGAGTATTGATGGAAATACATTAACCCTAGCAGCAGCCTCAGGTGCAATTACCTATAATAAAGGAATAGGCACCCATGCAAATTCAACTATTATCTATAACATAGAGGGAAAGGGGTATAAGACCTTTGAAAGTTACGTTGGGGTAGATCAAGAAATAACAGGAAATTACACTGATGGGCTAATATTCCAAGTATATCTTGATGGAGTTATAAAATTTGACAGTGGATTGATGAAAAAGAATACTGTTCAAAAATTCATAAGTTTGGATTTAGCTGGAAGTAAGGAGTTAAAGCTTGTTGTAACAGATGGTGGAAAGGGTAATAATTCAGAAGACCATGCAGACTGGGCAAATGCAGGCTTTATTACTAATACCTTAAAAGCTGCAGCCTTAAATATTGATAAGTCCATAATAGGTCCTAATAGTTCTGGAGCTTTGACAGTAACTGGAGCAATGGATGATGATTCACTAGCAGATATTTCTAAAGCCAAAATAACCTTTACAAGCGATAATTCAGGAATTGCACAAGTAGATGATAAGGGTATTGTAACTGCAGTTTCTGAAGGGAAGACAAATATTAATACCTATTTACTTCTTGGTGGGATTATAAAGAAGGCGACTGTCTTAGTTACTGTAGATTCAACAGCACCTGAAACTAAAGCTTTAGTAGAGGGTACCTTAAAGGATGGCTGGTATTCATCAGATGTAAAAGTAACTTTGAATGCAGAAGACAGTGTTTCCGGAGTTGACAAAATTGAATATAAACTGGATAACGGAGATTGGAAGCTTTATGAAGGACCTCTAACCTTTAAAGAGGAAGGAACATATTCACTACAGTATCGTTCAACTGACAAGGTTCTAAACCCTGAAGGAATAAAGACTTTACAGGTAAATATTGATAAGACCAAACCAACATTTACATTAACAGCTGGTGATAAAGCTGTAATTGAAGGAGCTAGCTTTGAAGATTATTATCCAATTGTATTTAAAGTTGATGATAATCTTTCTGGTGTAGTTAGCGCAAAGATAAACATTAATGGGGATGATTATAATTTAGAATTGGCAAAAGGAAAGTCTTTAGATATAGACTTTGCGGGAAAAGCCGGAAAATATAAAGCTATTGTAACATTGGTAGATAAGGCTGGTAATACCACAAATAGTACCATTAATTTTGAGGTTTCAACAAGTATAAGTTCAATAAGCCAACTGATGGATAGATTTGTGAAATCTGGAGAACTAAAAGGATCCATGATGGATCAACTTACAAACAATCTAAGCCAGGCACAGCATCAATTGGAAGACCAAAGACCAGATCAGGCTGCTAAGCACATGGAGGACTTTGTAAAACATCTTAATAACGAAGCATTAGCAAAAGATGTATCAGCAAATGCAAAAGCTGTGTTTAATGCAGATGCAAATGTATTAATAAAGCTGTGGACAGTAAATGATAAATAGTTAAAACTAATTAAAATAAGAGCTTCAGCAAAACTGAAAGCTCTTATTTTAGATTTAATCTTACAAAATTTTATATTCATATTTAAATACATACTGTCATAAGTTTTATTGTGATTTAAACTATATCAAAGGTGAGAAAGAGAGGGGAATTTGTATTGAATAAAAGTATTAGAAAAAAATTATCCTTATTGTTAACTCTTGTATTTCCTGTTTCCATGCTTACAAGTATGTCATTTACACAGACTACTAAGGCAGAAGATAGTGTCATACCAGTTTATCTAGATCCTGATGCGCCGGTTGAATCAAGAGTATCAGATTTACTCAGCAGGATGACACTAGATGAGAAGGCTGCTCAAATGCTGCAAGGTGAAATAGGTACAGGTTCAGGTAATGTAAAACCTGCTGATTTTGCAACATATACATTAGGTTCTGTGTTAAGTGGCGGAAGTGCTGACCCAGCAACAGGAAACGATGCTCAGAGCTGGTATAATGCAGTCACAGCTCTAGTTAGCGCATCAACTCAAACTAGATTGCATATACCTACTATTTATGGTGTAGATGCAGTGCATGGTCACAGTAATGTTGTTGGCGCAACTATATTCCCACATAATATTGGTTTAGGCGCTATTGGCATGGGAGATTCTGATACTGCTCAAGGATTGGTTAAAGGTATAGGGGCAGCAACTGCTGAAGAAATGAGAGTTACAAATATTCCTTGGACGTTTTCACCATGTCTTGCAAACCCTCAAAATCCAACTTGGGGCAGAAGCTACGAGGGTTTCGGTGAGGATTTAGAGCTGGTTGCAAAACTTGGAACTGCTTATGTAAGAGGATTACAAGGTGACAGCATTAGTGAGCTTAAAAATCCTAATAAGGCAGTTGCTACAATAAAGCATTATATTGGAGAAGGTTATACAGTTAACGGAATTAATCAAGGGAATGTAACTTCTATGACTAAGGAACAGATTGCAGCAGAAATTTTAAAGCCTTATGCTGATGCAGTTGCAGCAGGTGCCAGAACTATTATGCCTTCCTATAATAGCATACAAGGTGTAAAAATGACTGCTAGTAAATATTTACTTACAGATATTTTAAAGAACCAATTAAAGTTTGATGGCTTTGTAATTTCTGACTATAATGCTGCTGCACAAATTACTATGGATGAGAATGGTAATGCGGTATCTGGGCTTAAAAATCAAATAAAAGTTTCTGTAAATGCAGGTGTAGATATGCTTATGCAGCCTACAAATTGGAAGACCTGCATAGGGCATATTATTTCGCTTGTTAATGATGAAATAGCATCTCCTGGTACTGGAATACCTATGTCTAGAATAGATGATGCAGTATCGAGGATTTTAAGAGTAAAGTTTCAGGCAGGATTGTTTGAAAACCCAATATCACCAAATCCTGCAGAAAATCCTAGTGTCGCATCAAAACTTGGTTCTAATGAAAACAGGTCCTTGGCTAGAGATGCTGTAAGCAAATCACTTGTATTACTTAAAAATGACAATGTAAATGGAAAGCCAATTCTTTCACAGCTTAAAAATATGAAAAAGGTTTTTGTTGCAGGAAAGAGTGCTAATGACATAGGATATCAATGTGGAGGATGGACAATAGACTGGCAGGGAAAAACTGGTGCTATAACCTCAGGAACTACAATACTTCAAGGCTTACAAAAGGCAGCAGCCTCTGACCAATCAATCACTTATAGTGCAGATGGTTCTGGCGCTGCAGGTAACGATGTAGCTATAGTAATAATAGGTGAAAAACCTTATGCAGAAGGAAATGGAGATAATCTAAATGGATTAGGCTTTGATTCAATAGATAAAACAACTCTTGCTAATATCAAAGCAGCTGGAATACCAACTGTAGTTGTGCTTGTTTCAGGAAGACCTATGATAATACGCGATTATATCAATGATTGGGCAGGACTTATTGAAGCATGGCTGCCAGGTACAGAAGGTGCAGGAATTGCTGATGTTCTTTTTGGAGAGAAGGACTTTGTAGGAAAACTTCCATTAAAGTGGCCATTCTACACAGAAGCATATCCACTAACTGATAAAAATAAGCAATATGTAATGTTTAATACTGGATACGGACTAACTAAGAATCAAGTTACTCCTGAACTTCCAGCAACACCAATTCATCCATATAATGTAATACCTGATGGTGCTAAAGCTACAGTTCTTCCTGCAAAGATTGAAGCTGAAAATTATATATATCAATCTGGTTGGGATGCAACTGGAAACAGCTTTATTGAAAACACCACAGATATAGGTGGTGGAAAAGATATTGGTTGGAGTGGGGCAGGTAAGTACTTAAAATATTATATAGATGTACCGCAAACTGGTAATTATAAAGTTAATTTCAGAATTGCCTCACCAAATGGAACTACTAAAGCTTTTTCCTTGAAAGACAAAGATAACAATGTGCTTTGTACCGTTGATGCTCCAAAGACTGGTGGTTACCAAGCATGGACCACAGTAACAAAAGATATACAGCTAAATGAAGGAAAGCAGCTAGTTACATTTTATTATGAAAATGCCGGATTTAATTTTAATTGGATGAGCATAACCTTTACAAAAACTACCGCTCCAATAGCAAATCCGGTTCCTGGAATATACAATACTAATCAAAATGTTATATTAACTAGTATTACACCAGATGCTAAAATTTACTATACAACTGATGGAACTGAGCCAACTATAAATAGCGCAAAATACTCTTCACCTATTAATATTGAAGCCAACACAACAATTAAGGCTTTTGCGGTTGCTGAGGGTATAGAAAACAGTGATACTACGGTATTGAACTATGTAATTGATAAAATTTGTCCAGATTATAGTTTAACAGTAAATGGAAACGATTTAAAGGAAGGAGATTCATTTAATGATTACTTGCCTTTGACATTCAAAGCTTGGGATAGTCAAACTGGATTAGCTTCTGCAAAGGTTTGTATTAACGAAACAACATATACCATTGACCTTCAAAAATCATTAAGTTTGGATATAGATTTTGCAGGCAAGACAGGAAAATACAAAGCTTTAGTTACAGTAATAGATAATGCTGGAAATACTACAAAAAATGATATAAATTTTGAGGTTTCATCGAATATAGGCTCTATGAGACAGCTGATGGATAGATTCATAAAATCTGGAGAACTAAAAGGATCCTTGATCGATCAACTTACAAACAATCTAAACCAAGTGCAGCATCAACTGGATATTCAGAGACAAGATCAGGCTGTTAAACACATGGAGGATTTTGTGAAGCATCTTAATAATGGAGCATTAGCTAAAGATATAACTGCAGATGCAAAAGCAGTGCTTAATGCAGATGCCAATGTGCTAATAAAACTGTGGGTATTGGCAGATAAGTAACAATACTAAATAAATTGAAAAAATAAAAGTAATAAGGTATCACATAGATTGAAGTTAAATAAAAGATTACTTTATTTAGATTTAAAAATATGGTATTAAAAAATGAAGTTTATTTTTGTATATTAAAAATAAACTTCATTTTATTAAGTATAAATAATTAATTGAAAAATAGTAAATAGTTATAGGATCATACGCTTAGTATGAATTTTTTTTCAAGCTTTAAAGGATAATAAGACATCTTGGATTTTCTGAGACCTTCAATTCCAAGATCCTGCTCTCTATTAATAATTTCTGAGTTATTGAAACATCTATCTACAAAGGTTCTAGCTATGAAGCTGTAAATTCCTTCTATATCCTTATCGCCTTTTTCAATATGGATAACTGCAAGCTTTTCATTTAAGCTTTCTCCAATGCTAAAGGCACCTATTTTCCCATCAACGTAAACTGCAATTCCTTTAAGGTTCAATGAATCCATATTTTTAACAATATCTTTAATTGCAATGAGCTCATAATAAAGCTTATCATCTTTTTCTTCATTTTCCTCATACCATTTTTCTGCAGCCATTATTACGTCTTCAATTACATCCTCGCTATCTATATCTACAACTTCATAGTCATAGTTTTTTATAAAGTAGTTAAAATGATTCTTTTTAGAATGAAGCTTCTTGCCTGAAAAAGTCATAAGCTTTTTAGCTTCATAGAGGTAATCAAAATTATCTCTATCTTCCTTTATGCATAGGGACTTTTTCTCTTTAAGCATCAAATTAACTTCATTTATAAAGCCTTCTTCTAAGTCCTTAAATAAGTATCTCATATTATTTTCTTCTTTATAGGTCTTTAAAGCTTCTATAATTGACATTAAATTTTCCTTAGTATAGCCTATGGGCTGCATAAAATGATAATTTCCATCGAAGTCTCTTTTTTTAATTATAAGTGCATCTTTATAAACAGTATATTGAATATCACAGGCATCCTTCCAAATGTAAAGACTCGTAAAGCAGTATTCACAACTTAAAAATTTGTAGGGTAAAATAAATTTATCAATAATTTTTTTATCCTCTAAACATATCTTTGAAAAATTCATACAAAATACCTTCCTAATGTTACTTATTTAAGCTTTAATCTTTATACCTGCATATAAGCATTATTAGTTTCTTCTTCAAAGGGTAAAAATTAAAGCTTATAAATCGTTGAATTAAAATTGAATAATTAGCTAATGTCTATTTAAATAAATGAGAAGCAGCTATCATGTCAGGAACTAAAAATTCAGGCTTAGGTAAATTAATATTAAGCGCTTCTTTCATTACATCTTCGATAGTTTCTACGGGTATAATAGTTATTTCATTTTTTACTTCATTTGGCACATCTTTAAGGTCAGATAAATTATCCTTTGGTATTAAAACTTTTTTAATGCCAGCTCTTTGAGCTCCAAGAAGTTTTTCTTTTAAACCTCCGATTGGAAGTACTGTACCTCTTAAAGTAATTTCACCTGTCATTGCAAGCTTTGAATCAACATTAATTCCTGTTACTAGTGAGGCTAGGGCAGTAAACAGTGCAATTCCAGCTGAGGGACCGTCCTTTGGAACGGCACCAGAAGGAACATGAATATGCAAATCTGTTTCTTTAAAGTTAAAGCTGTTTATGGCAAGTCTTGACTTTAATAAACTTAGTGAAATTCTTGCGGATTCTTTCATAACATCTCCAAGTTTGCCAGTTAAAATTACTTGTCCATTTCCAGGCATTGAGGTTGCTTCAATAAATAAGATTTCTCCGCCAACTGGTGTCCAGGCGAGGCCAGTGACTACTCCAATAGGGTTCTGCTGGGAAACTCTATCATGTCTTGAAACTTTATTTCCTAATACATCTTCCAATATATCTTCAGTTATTATATATGGAAGCTTAATGCTTTTAGATACTACTTTTTCGGAAGCTATTCTGGCAATTGTTGCTAGCTGCTTCTTTAAACCTCTTACTCCTGCCTCTAAAGTATAATCATCTATTATATTTTGTAAGGCTTCATCATTAAAGATAAGTTCTTTATTTGTAAGGCCGTGTTCCTTAAGTATTTCCGGAATTAAATGATTCTTGCCGATATAAAACTTTTCATTACTTGTATAGCTTGATACTTGTATTATTTCCATTCTATCTAATAGTGGTCTTGGAATTGTATCAAGTGAATTTGCTGTTGCAATAAAGAATACTTCTGATAAATCATAGGGTACATCTAAGTAATGATCTGAAAAGCTATTGTTTTGTTCAGGGTCCAGAACTTCAAGAAGTGCACTTGCTGGATCACCATTATAGCCGCCCATTAATTTGTCTACTTCATCTAAAATCATTACAGGATTTTTTGTACCTGCTTTTTTTATGCTTTGAATTATTCTTCCTGGTAATGCACCTACATAAGTTCTTCTATGTCCTCTTATCTCTGCCTCATCTTTTATACCCCCTAAGCTAAGACGTACATATTTTCTATTTAGTGCCTTTGCTATGCTCTTTCCAAGGCTTGTCTTACCAGTTCCTGGAGGGCCAACAAGAAGAAGAATAGAGCCTTTTTTATCTTTTTTAAGCTTCATTACAGCTAGGTGCTGTAATATTCTATTTTTGACTTTTTCAAGTCCATAATGGTCTCTGTCAAGTATTTGACGAGCTTTTTCAATATTAATACTTGCTTTTTTCCCTGATTTCCAAGGAAGCTGAACTAATAAATCCAGGTAATTTCTTATTATATTATAGTCTGAGCTAGTAGGACTTTGACTTTCAAACTTACGTAACTCTTCGTTGGCTATTTCCTCAATGTCTTTTGGCATATTTGCCGCTATTATTTTCTCTCTATAATCCTTTTTATTACCTTTTCCATCATTTAATTCTTCCTGAATTGCCTTTAATTGATCCCTGAGAACTTGGTCTCTATAATTTTTATTTGCCCTTTCAGAAAACTTTTCTGCAAGTTCAAATTGAAGCTTTATGCCCTCTTTATTTTTATGAAGATGTTCCAGAAAGCGCAAGCTTCTATCTTTTAAAGACTTAATGTGAAGGAGCTCATATTTATCTTCATTTGAAATTCTGGCAAATTGTGATACATATCCAATTAATTTATTTATATCATCTATTTCATCAATTTTCTTTACTATAGGTTCTGAATCTTTAAAATAAGCAGCGGTTTCATGAATTATCTTTTTTAATTCTTTAAGCATATTCTCTTTCGCTGCAGAGGTTAAATCAAGATCCTCTGAGGCATTATTAAAATCACCCATAATAATTTCAGAAGTTATATTCAAGTTTTTTATTTCTATACGTTCTAAAACCTTAAGAGTAATTTCATAAATACCTTTATTGTTTTCCAATTTTTCAACTTTAAACAATACTCCAGTATCGTAAAAGTCCTCTGTCTTTAAATTATTTTTATCGTGATTTTCCTTAAGGGGAAGTGCAATGCTTACTGAATTTTCATTTTCTAAATGCTCAATTTCTTCCTCACTTAATCTATTTAATTTAACTTTTTGAGTCATTCCAGTTAGTAAAAGACTATTTAATACTGGAAGAACCATTTTTTTATTTATTGTTTTTGTCATATCTTCAATCCTTTCAAAATCCTTATTGGCATCACTAAACTATAATATTTATCTCTAAAATAAATAATTATAGTTACTTTATTATACAAGAAGTGCATCTTGAATTATTTTAATCATTTCTTCAAGTATATTTTCTCTTTCTTCTTCTTCGATACAATGGTTACTAGAAATATATTTAATTGGAGAAAATATAATAGCTGACAGGCTATCATTCCTGTAATTTTTAATGATTTTTTTCCTCTTTAAATCATCAAATAAACTATATATACTAAATATACCTTTCATTGTTTCACATTGATTTGATAAAACAGGGCAGCAAGAAAATTGTTCTACAAAATTAAATATTTCCTCATTATCTTTTATATAGACATAATAGCTTTTTATAAGTACCTCTATAAGTTCTTTACCATTCATATCCTTATTAGTTTTATCAAGCAAATAAGAAAAGATGTCTTCAGAGTATTCTCTATAAATATCTTGAAGCATCATCTCTTTATTTTGATAGTATATATAAACTGTAGCAGGAGATACTCCAGCTTCTTTTGCTATTTTTGACATGGAGGTTCCATGTAGACCTTCTTTTAAAATGCTGCTTATTACAGCTTTTTTTATGCTGTTTTGTTTTTCATCATCTTTTTTTCTCATATTAGACACCTCGTTATAATTCTATAATAAATGAACATTCATTTAAAGTCAAGTGATGGCATGTGCATTACTTATTAAAAAAATAAGTAATAAAGCATATACATGCCATTACCATCAAAAAATATGTCAAGTAAATCATGCTGTGTTAATTCAAATTTTAATTTTGAGTGTGCTTTATTAAAAAAATTAGACATATCCTTTATTTGATTTTCATAGTATTAAGTATGTTATTTAATTAATACATAATATTTTTTAACATGTGAAAAGGGGGAAAATTAATGAAAAGCAAAAAGCTAGTTGCGTCTTTAGTGATGGCTGTCATGGTATTTACATCTGTACTAACAGGGTGTCAAACAAAACCACCAACAAATGATAAAACACCAGTAAAGGTAGATAAAGTACTTGATTACTACGTTGGTGATGAACCTCAGACTCTAGACCCGCTGCAAATGATAGGTGCACCAGATATGTATCTTGGGAACTTTTTCTTAGAAGGTTTAACAAGAGCAGGTAAAGAGGAAGGTAAATATGAACCAGGTGTTGCAAAATCCTGGAGTTTTGATCAAGCATCTAATACTTATACCTTTGTACTAAATAAAGACGCTAAATGGAGTAATGGGGATCCAGTTACTGCTCAAGATTTCTTCTTTGCATGGAGACTAGCTATGGAAGACAGCACACCTTATAGTTATATGATTTCTTATATTAAAGGTGCTCAGGATTATGCCGATGTTACTAAAAAAAGCTATTTGATAGGAAAGGATGCAGCCTTTAAGGCTTTAAATGATTCAATAAAAACTGAAAAAGATGCCACTAAGAAAAAAGATCTAAAAGCTCAGGTTTCTAAGAGAATTGAAGCTATGACAGAAACAGAAAATGCTGAATATAAAAAGTTGAAAGATGATTTATGGGCTAAGGTTGGAGCAAAGGAAAAGGATGGAAGTATTGTAATACAGCTTGCTTCTCCAGTACCTTTCTTTGTTGGCCTAACTGCATTCCCTGTATTTTTTCCAGTAAATGAAAAGTTCTATAATGAACATAAAAAAGCAGGGGACTATACATTAGAAGCAGCTGGATTGCTTTCCAATGGCCCATGGGTTGTTAAGGATTGGAAGCACAAAGAAAGTTTTGCTATGGAAAAAAACACCAATTACTGGAATAAAGACAATATAAAGATTGATAAGGTAAATATTAAGGTGGTAAATGATGTTGCAACAAGAACTAATCTATTAAAAACAGGTAAATTAGATGGATCTGCAATACAATCTACAGATTTGAAGGATTTTGAAGATCAAGCTACCTTAGATCAATATAAATTGCAGCCACTTGAAAATATGCCTGACTACACTGTATTCTATATAGACTTTAACCATTTTAGTAATAAGATTACTCAAAATGTAAATATAAGAAAAGCTATGGCCTATGCTATGGATCGTAAAACCTTTGTAGAAAAGATAAATTTAGGAGATGATCCAGCATTAGCACTTATACCAACACATTTCTTAGGCTTAAATAAGGCTTTCCGTGATGAGAATGGTGTAACTTTATTTGATGATAATCAAAAGGATAAAGCTAAGGAATTTTTGGCACAGGGCTTAAAGGAGCTTAATTTAAAAGAGCTGCCAGCAATGGATATGCTAATTGATACTGGTGATATATCTATGAAAATAGCTCAGAAATATCAAGAAGATTGGAAGCAAATCGGAATAACAGTTAATCTTATACCAGTACCATGGTCAGAAAAATTAAGCAGATTACAAGCTGGAAACTTTGCTCTTTGTGCTGATGGATGGGGTCCAGATTATTTAGACCCAATGACCTATATGGAATTGTTTGAGACTGGTAACGGTAATAATTATGGCCAATATAGTAATAAAAAATATGATGATTTGATTGAAAAGGCTAGGGCAGAAGCTGATGCTGCAAAACGCATGGGTTATTTCTATGAAGCTGAAAAGATACTTATGAATGATATGGTTATTGCCCCAGATTATTATAGAGTTGCTCATTGGACCTATAAAACTTATGTAACAGGAGTAGTACACAGAGGAATAGGAGCTAACACTGATTTCTATTGGGCAGATATTGACATGGCGGCTAAAAATGCTGAGTCAAAATAATCCTTAAATAAAGAATATTTTATGAAAAGGTATATGCTTCATATACCTTTTCTAATATGTATGTGCCATAGAAATAGGGCAAATTGTATAGTAGGAGGAATTTAGTGTGCTGAGGTATATTTTAAAAAGAACCTTATATGCTTTTATAACACTTTGGGTTATTGCAACTCTAACTTTTGTACTTATGAAGGCGCTTCCAGGAGATCCATTTCATGATCCAAAGCTTAAGCCGGATGTAAAACAAGCCTTAATGGAAAAGTATGCATTAGACAGACCAATAATTCAGCAATATGGGATATACATAAATCATTTAGCCCATGGAGACTTTGGAACCTCCATTAAGTTTCCAGGACGTTCAGTAACTACCATAATAAAAAATAGCTTTCCGAAGTCCTTCGCACTTGGCTGGAGGGCAATGCTTCTTGCAAGTACCCTGGGAATATTTTTTGGATTAATTGCAGCGCTTAATCATGAGAAATGGATAGATTATATAGTTATCCTAATTGCAATAATAGGAGTAGCCGTTCCTAACATTGTAATGGGACCATTTCTATCTTATAACTTTGGAGTTAAGCTTGGATGGCTGCCAGTAACTGTGGATAATACTCAAAAATCCTTAATACTTCCTGTAATAACTCTATCCCTTGGAACTATTGCCTTTGTGTCTAGAATGATGCGTACCACCACCTTGGAAGTAAATGGACAAGACTACATACTTACGGCAAAATCTAAGGGTATAACAAAGCTTCAAATTGTTTTAAGACATATTATTCGTAATGCAATTATGCCCGTTGTAACAGTTTTAGGACCACTTTTTGCGGCAATAATAACAGGTTCAATTGTAGTAGAAAAAGTATTTGCCGTAGCAGGACTTGGTGAATATTTTGTAAATACAATACTTGAGCAGGATTATCCTATGATTATGGGCATTACAATTTTTTATGCTGTTTTAATAATAGCAGCAATGTTAATAGTAGATATTGCCTATAGTTTAATTGACCCAAGATTAAGAAGCAACATAGGAGGTGGGGATTAACTTATGGATAAGACAATGTTTGAACATGTTGGTAAAAATCTAGCAGCAGCACAGAAAATTAAACGTCCAAGCATCTCATATATTAAGGATGCACTAAGAAGACTCAAAAAAAATAAACCTGCTGTGATATCGATTATTATACTAATTATTATGATAATCATGTCTCTAATTGGACCAATAATAACTAAGGCATTATATGGATACACCTACAGAAATCAAGATCTTAAGGTGCAAAATCAATCTATGATTCTAAGTAATAAAAGAAGTATTATGCTTACATCAAACACTGCATTTACCTATAAGAAATATTCACATGACTTAAGAAAAACAACGATTTCTTTTAAAAATATTAAATTAAAGAGTAGTGGTTCATTAACTTTAAAAATAGGGAACAAGGCTGAAGAAGCACAGCAGGGAGATCAAAAGGAATATAAAATTGAAATAAAAACTGAAAACGGGGACACCTTAAGTAAAATAGCTGAGAAACTTAATAATGAAGCAGAAAAACAGCTTCAACAGGACCCTGATTTTAGAGGAATTACAGCAAAGGCAAGTGGGTCAACTTTAACTATTGAAAGTAAAGGCAAAAGTGAATTTAACAAAACTCATTGGCTTGGAACTGATATGTTCGGGAGAGATTTATTTACAAGGCTATGGGAGGGAGGAAGAGTTTCCTTCTTAATTGCCTTTATATCTGTATTTATAACTTCCATAATAGGTATTTTATATGGTGGAATTTCAGGATATATTGGCGGCAGGGCAGATACTTTAATGATGCGCTTTATTGAAATAATAATGGTAGTACCTGACATGCTGTATATTATTTTACTTCTTCAGGTTATGAAAGCAGGAATTAATCCAATTATAATAGTTCTTGCAGCCACCTCCTGGATGGGTATAGCTCGTATTGTCAGAGGAGAAGTAATGAGACTAAAACATTCTGAATATGTCCTTGCAGCTGAAACCCTTGGCGCTAGCCCAAAAAGAGTTATTCTTAAGCATTTAATCCCCAATACCATGGGACCTATAATCGTTCAAATGACAATGATGATACCTTCAATGATTTTTACAGAAGCCTTTTTAAGTTTTATAGGTCTAGGAATACCAGTACCTTTTGCCTCCTGGGGATCCTTAATAAATGAAGGTGCTCAAGTTTTTGTGCTTTATCCAAATAGTTTATTTGTTCCAGCTGTAGCACTTAGCTTAACTATGTTGGGTTTTAACATCTTTGGAGATGGTCTTCGAGATGCATTAGATCCAAAGCTAAGAAAGTAGGAGGCGATTTAAGTGAAAAAGTTATTAGAAATAAAAGATTTAAGTGTATCCTTTGATACTTATGCAGGTGAAATTCAAGCAGTTAGAGGAGTGTCCTTCGATTTATATGAGGGAGAAACCATTGCGATTGTTGGAGAATCAGGCTGTGGGAAATCTGTTACTGCAAAGTCTATTATGCGTCTAAATCCAGAACCTCCTGCAAGATTTAAAGGCGGACAAATTTTATTCAATGGCGAAGATATAGTTAAAAAAAATGAAAAAGAAATGAGAGAAATAAGAGGTAGTAAAATTGCAATCATATTTCAAGATCCAATGACATCTTTAAACCCAACAATGACTGTAGGAAAGCAAATTGTAGAAGGATTAAAGAAACATACTAAAATAGATAATGCTGCTGCTAAGAAAATCGCCATAGATATGTTAAAAACAGTTCAAATTCCAAATGCCGAGCAGAGATTTAATGAATATCCCCATCAGTTTTCTGGAGGAATGAGGCAAAGGGCAATGATAGCAATTGCACTTGTCTGCAATCCGAAGCTTCTAATTGCAGATGAACCAACAACTGCACTTGATGTTACTATACAAGCTCAAATAATGGAACTTATGAAAGAACTCCAAAACAAAATAAATACCGCCATCATTATTATTACTCATGATTTAGGGGTAGTTGCGGAAGTTTCCCAAAGGGTCATAGTTATGTATGGTGGTAAGATAGTTGAATACGGAAATACGGATCAAATTTTTTATAATTCGAAACATCCATATACCTGGGGACTTTTAAGTTCGGTTCCTAGATTAGATATAGTTAAAGAAGAAAATAGATTATCCTCTATAGAAGGAACGCCGCCAGATTTATTTGCCCCACCAAGTGGATGTCCATTTTCTGATAGATGTGAATATTCTATGAAAATATGCAGAAAAGAAATGCCTGAAAACTTTTATATAGAGGAAGGGCACGCTGCAGCCTGCTGGCTAAATCACCCTGAAGCACCTAAGGCTAAGCCCCATATTGAAGCAATAAAATTAAATTCTTCAGAAGTAGCTGGAGGTAATTAAAATGGCAGATAAGGAAGTAATATTAAAAGTAGAAAATTTAAAGAAATATTTTAAAGTAGGCGGTAAAGGTATACTAAAGGCAGTTGATGATGTTAGCTTTGATATATATAAAGGAGAAACCTTGGGACTTGTGGGAGAATCAGGCTGTGGAAAGTCAACCTGCGGTCGTACAATTCTAAGAATATATAATGCAACGGAAGGAAAGATAAAATTTTATGGTAAGGACATTCATAAATTAGAAGGGAAGGAAAAAAAGGAGTATAACAAACGAGTGCAGATGATATTTCAGGACCCCTATGCATCCTTAAATCCAAGAATGCTTGTCTCAAATATAATTGCTGAAGGAATTGACGTACATGAAATTTTAAAAGGGGAAGAAAGAACAAGGAGAATAGATGAGCTGTTAGAGCTAGTTGGCTTAAATAAAGAACATGCCAATAGGTTTCCACATGAGTTTAGTGGAGGGCAAAGGCAAAGAATAGGAATAGCTAGAGCACTTGCTGTTAACCCAGATTTTATTGTATGTGATGAACCAATCTCAGCTCTAGATGTATCAGTACAAGCACAGGTAGTTAACCTATTACAAGATCTGCAGGAGAAATATGGGCTCACTTATTTATTTATAGCACATGATTTATCTATGGTAAGATATATATCTGACAGAGTTGCAGTTATGTATTTAGGAGCAATAATGGAATTATCAAGCAGTGATGAAGTATATCATCATTCTATGCATCCATATACAGAGGCTCTGCTTTCAGCAATACCTATTCCTGATCCAAAAATTCAACATAAAAGACATCGTATAGTCCTTCAAGGAGATGTTCCAAGCCCCATAAATCCGAAAGAAGGCTGTAAGTTTGTAGATAGATGCTCAAAGGCAATGGAGGTTTGCCATAAAATTAGACCTGAACTCAAAGAACTAAAACCAAAACATTTTGTGGCCTGCCACTTATATGATTAAATAAATTAACAATTATTAATCTAGTTAAAGTCACCTTTTGAGCAAGTAATTTATATTATTATGTATAAATTTTTTATTTAGCATTACTCAAGTTGTTTAATAAAAGTTAATCTGGATAGAATTAAAAACAAATATAAGTATTGGAGGAAGACATGAATAGAGTTGTTTTAATTGGCAGATTAACAAAAGATCCAGAGATGAAGGTTTTCGAAGAAAGCGGTAAGGTTAATACGAAATTTACCCTTGCGGTAGAAAGAAGCTTTAAAAACAAAAATGGGGAAAGAGAAGCAGATTTTATACCTGTTACCTTTTGGGGTAAAAGAGCAGAAATAGTAAACGAACATTTAGTAAAAGGAAAGCTTATTAGTGTAACAGGAAGACTACAAACCCACAGTTATGAGGATGCAGAAGGAAAAAGGAAATATATTGCAGAAGTCATAGCTGATGAGTTTCAATTTATCGATTCAAAGAAAAAAGAGGAAAATATTATTTAAAAGCTAAGCACATGCTTAGCTTTTTGTTTATTACAGTAAAAATTTAAGTATTCATAAAAAATTAATTTCATATAATAGAAGAGTTAATATATAATGATTTTATGGAAATGATTTCTATAAATTGATTTATATTCTTCAATCAATAATTAAAGAATTTTACAGGGGGAAGCATTATATGGGGAAGTTAAAAAAGCTTTTTAAAGAGAAAAGGCTGCTCATGATTGGAATATGCAGTTTTATTGTAATTATAGCTGTAGTACTTTCGTCCTATTTATATATAAAACATATATATAATAAAAACATATTAGTTGATGTACCAAAAGTAGAAAACGATAATACTGTGCCTGAAATTAATTCTGAACCGGAGGTAACAGAGACTAATTATGGTGAAGAAACTGATATAGTTAATGTACTTTTAGTTGGAGTAGATTCTAGGGGAGAATTTAACGACTCAAGAACAGATTCAATAATAATAGCAACTATAGACCCATCTACAAAGAAAGTAAAGCTTACTTCTCTAATGAGGGATATGTATGTAGTAATCCCTGGAAGAGGATATAATAAAATTAATGCAGCCTTTGAAATTGGGGGTATAGATCTTCTTAAGAAAACTATTAAATATAATTTTGGACTAAATGTTGATAAGAATATAGCAATAGATTTTCAAGGATTTCAGTCACTAATTGATAACTTAGATGGAGTAGAGCTAGATGTAAAAGAATATGAAGTAAAAGAAATAAACAAGTATATTGAAGAGGTGAATGGAGCAAACTCTACATTAATTCAATCTCCTGGTATGCAAAAGTTAGATGGACAGCAGGCATTATCCTATTGCCGAATAAGAAAAGTAGGAAATAATGACTATGAAAGAACTGACAGGCAGAGAAGAGTGTTGTCTTTACTTCTTAGTAAAGTAAAAGACACTAGTGTTTTAAGTTATCCTAAACTTTATTCAACTATGTCTCAATATGTTAAAACTAATATACCTTTTGAAAATATGCTTAAAATAGTTTATACAGTATATAAATTTGGTGATACCACAACAGAAAGTCTAAGGTTACCTGCTGATGGATATTTTAAAGATACTTATATTAATGGTCAATCTGTTTTAATCCCTAATTTAAAATATAATGCTACAGCACTTTACAAGTTTATATATAATTCTGTACCGTCAAATTTAAAGGTTCCAGACAATAGTGCTGTATATGATAAAAAATCAGAAGATAGTCAAACACCAAATAAAGAGACTACACAAGGTAATGTACCAAAACAGACACCTACAGAGCCAAATACCCAGACTACAGACTCAAATAATACAAAGCCAAATACTCAAAATCCAGACCCAAATAATTCACAGCAAAATACACAAAATCAAAATCCTACTGATAATACAAAAACCAATACAGAAGGCCAAAACCCAAGTGACAATTCTAACAAAAATACTACGCCGTCACAACAAACTACTAATTCTAATGGGGTAAACAATACAGCTCCATAATTAATATAGTTTAAAAATTTAATGAAATATTGAATATAGTGAAGAAATTCATTACAATAATAATGATACTGATAGCTTTTTAGGAGGCAGAAATGGAAGTTTACACAATAAAAAAAATACTTAACAACAATGTTGTAATTGGTGTAAAGGATAGGGAAGAATATATTTTAGTCGGGAAAGCTATTGGATATGATTCACAAAGGGGAGATAAGCTTTTTAAGGACAGAATTGAAAGCATTTTTATAAAACAGGATGATGCAAAAGATAACTTTGATAGGATTTTGCAAAATATTAATAAAGAAATTGTTGGACTTTCTGAAGAAATAATTTCCTTATGTGAAAAGGAGCTTGATCAAAAACTTAGCAAAGCTATACATGTTTCTCTACCTGATCATATAAGTTTTGCAATTCATCGAATTGAAACAGGTGTTAAAATTGAAAATCCCTTTTTAAATGAACTTGCAGCTTTATATCCTAAAGTATATGCACTTGCACAAAAGGCATTATTGATGATAAATGGTAGGATTACTACTAAGCTGCCAGAGGATGAAGCAGGTTTTATTTGTATGCACATTAAAGCTGCTATAAATAAGGAAGAGGTTACCTCTGCCTTAACCTACACAAAAAAAGTTGGCGAGATTATGCAGCTAATATTTAAGCTTATTAAAAAGGACGTAAAGAAAAACTCACTTGAATATATTAGAACCATAACACACGTAGATTTAATGCTTCAAAGGGTAATGAATAAAAAAACAATAAAAAATTACCTGCTTGACAACATAAAAAAAGAGCTATATAATGAATACGATTTAGCATTAAAGATTGCTTTAAAAATTGAAAATTTATTTTCTATTAAGATACCTGAAGATGAAATTGGCTATATTGCCTTGCATCTTAGGAGACTTTCTGAAATATAAGTTGTGTTACTATTAAATTAGGCACGGGCTTAAAGTATAACTTATTTATTAAGTTATTTTTTGGGCTCGTGTTTTATTTTTTGTATAAAATATATAATGAAAAATTCTAATCCATTATATATATTAGCCTTTTGAGGCAAATTAAAAAAAAGGAGGTTAAAGTCCTAAATGGACTTTAACGAGTAGTTTGCGAACGGGAGTGAGTGGTCTTAAACTACTCAGTGCCGACCACTAAAAATAAGGAGGAATTATAATGAAAAAATTATTCGCAGTATTTCAAAAAATAGGTAAATCCTTGATGCTTCCAGTATCAGTTTTACCTGCAGCTGGTCTTTTACTTAGATTTGGCCAGCCTGACCTGCTTAATATAGCATACATGGCTAAAGCAGGAGACGTTATATTTGGAAACTTACCAATGATATTTGCAGTTGGGGTAGCCATTGGTTTCTCTGGTGGAGAAGGAGTTGCAGCTCTTGCAGCAGTAGTAGGAGAATTTATCCTTGAGGGGATAATTAAAGTAGCAAGTACTAATGCTGCTAATGTTCTTGCGGAAAAAGCTGCCGCAGCCCAGCATATGACACTTGCAGCTTTTATGACCACACCTGCTTATAGTGATATAGTGACAAAGTCTACTATAAATATGGGTGTGTTTGGCGGTATTGCCATAGGTCTAATAGCTGGAGCTCTTTATAATAAATTCCATAATATTAAGCTGCCTCAAGTGTTAGGCTTCTTTGGAGGAAAAAGATTTGTACCTATTGTTACTTCTATAGCAGCCTTAGTATTTGCAATGGTTGGGGTAACTGTATGGGCTCCAATTCAAAATGGCATTAATGTTTTTGCACAGTGGGCAAGTAATTCAGTTCTTGGACCTGCATTTTATGCAGCTGGTAAGAGATTACTTATTCCTGTTGGATTGCATCATATGTATTATCCAGCATTCTTATATCAATTTGGACAATATACCTCTAATGGAGTAACTTACTTTGGTGACTCTGCTAGGTTCTTCCATGGAGATCCTACAGCAGGTGTATTTATGGCTTCTGAATATCCGATACTAATGTTTGGTCTTCCTGGAGCAGCAATTGCTATGATTGCAGCTGCAAAAAAGGAAAACAGAAGTAAAATAGCTGGTATGATGATTTCTGCAGCTTTTGTATCTTTCTTAACTGGTATAACTGAACCTATTGAGTTTTCATTTATATTTGTAGCACCTATATTATTTGTATTTCATGTACTTGCAGCATTTTTATCTGGAATTATTACAAGTCTCCTTCATATAAGATTAGGCTATACATTCTCAGCCTCCTTTATTGACTACTTATTAGGTTTTAAATTTGCTGGTCATCCTTGGCTTATATGGATAGTTGGTGCTGCCTTCTTTGCACTTTACTTTGTAGTATTTTATTTTTCAATAAAGGCCTTTGATTTAAAAACGCCTGGTAGAGAAGAGGATGAGGGTGAGGAAGTTGTTCCTATGAATGTCAAGGGTAGCGAAAGAGCAGCTAGAGTATTAGAGGCTATTGGTGGAAAAGACAATATTGAAGTTTTAGATGCCTGTATTACAAGACTTAGACTTAATTTAAAAGATTCATCTAAAGTAAATCAAAAGGCTTTAAAAGCATTAGGTTCAGCGGGGATATTAACTGCAGGTAACAGCGTTCAAGTAATATTTGGAACTGAAGCAGAAAGCATTAAGGAAGATATGAAAGCAATTATTGCTAATAATGGAGTTTATAATACTTCAGAATCAGAGGTTCCTAAGATTGGCAATAAAGAAAAAGTGATTATTGGAGGTTCTTATTCTTTAGGAAGCCCTTTAGATGGTGAGGTTGTAGAGCTATCTGAGGTTCCTGATGATGTATTTTCTGATAAGATATTAGGAGATGGCTTTGCTATAATACCTTCAGGAAACAAGGTTTATGCACCTATGAACGGTGAAATAACAGTATTATTCCCAACAAAACATGCTGTTGCTATTACAACAGATGAAGGCCTTGAAATATTAGTCCATATTGGTTTAGATACTGTAAATTTAAATGGTGAAGGCTTTACGGCACATGTAAAGCAAGGTGATAAGGTTAAGAAGGGAGATTTGCTTCTAACCATAGATTTAGAAACTATAAAACAAAAGGCTAAAAGTGAGATTTGCCCAATTATCATTACAAATATGAATATTGTTGAAAATATTAACATTTTTAAAGGGGTAAAGAAGAACGGGGAAAAAGCAGCAGATGTAATAACTAAATAACAATTATTAATAGTTCGTACCAAAGTATTAGTTGGTTGTATTACTTTGATACGAACTTTTTTTAATCAAAACAATTAAATCATGTGAACAGACTAAAGGAAATAACATTTATATAAGATTTTTATTAAAAATAATATGAATTGTAGAATTAAATTTTCTTTTTAAAGAAAAAATATATAATAAATATGTTGTTAAAAGCAGGTGATTCACGATTGAGTAATGAAAATGTAAAGGTTATTCCCTTGGGAGGGCTTGGAGAAATAGGAAAAAATATTACTGCTATAGCCTATGAAGATGAAATTGTAGTTATTGATTGCGGCATATCCTTTCCTGATGAGGAGATGTATGGTGTTGATTTAGTTATACCTGATATAACTTATTTGCTAGATAATGCTGAAAAGGTAAAGGGTATTTTTTTAACTCATGGACACGAAGATCATATTGGTTCACTGCCTTATATTTTAAAACAGCTTAATGTACCAGTATATGGAACAAGGCTTACTCTAGGTATAGTAGAAAATAAACTCCGGGAACATAATATGCTTTCAGATTGTAAGCTTAATAGGGTAGAAGCAGGTGAAGTAGTAAGAATAAAAAAGCTTAGTGTTGAGTTTATAAGGAACACTCACAGCATAGCTGATTCTTGCTGCCTAGCTATTCATACGCCGTTAGGTGTGATATTTCATACTGGAGATTTTAAAGTAGATTACACACCAATAGATGGTAAGGTTATGGATTTAGAAAGGATTTCTACTTTAGGAAAGCAAGGGGTGCTGCTGCTTATGGCTGACAGTACCAACATAGAACGTAAAGGTCAAACAATATCAGAAAAGTCAATTGGGAAAACACTAGAGAAGATTATTTCAAAAGCTGAAGGCAGGGTTATTGTCGCTACCTTTGCATCCAACATTCATAGAATGCAGCAAATAGTGAATGCTTCTATTGAGTACAACAGAAAGGTAGCATTTAGCGGAAGGAGTATGGAAAATATTTCTGCAGTGGCTATGGAACTTGGTTACTTACACATACCCGAAACTTGTCTTATTAGTGTAGATAATATAAATAATTATCCCAATGAACAAGTTACAATTATCACCACTGGAAGTCAGGGTGAACCTATGGCTGCACTTGCTAGAATTGCTTTTTCAAGCCATAGGAAAATTCAACTTGCTCCTAAGGATTTATTTATTATTTCAGCTTCTCCTATTCCTGGTAACGGTAAACTTATTTCTAAAGTAATAAATCAGCTATTTAAAAAAGGTGCAGATGTTGTTTATGAAGCTTTAGAAGAAGTGCACGTATCAGGTCATGCATATAGGGAAGAACTGAAGCTAATACACACCTTAGTACATCCTAAATTTTTTATGCCAGTCCATGGTGAATATAGACACTTAAAACACCATAGAGACTTAGCAGTAAAATTAGGTATGGAGGATAGTAATATTTTTACTCTTGACACTGGAGATATTTTGGAATTATCTAAGGATGAGGCAAGAATATCAGGAAAAGTTCGTACTGGCAATGTATTTGTTGATGGACTTGGAGTAGGTGACGTTGGAAATATAGTTTTAAGAGATAGGAAATACCTGGCTCAAGACGGTATGCTTACAATAGTTGTCACCATCGAAAGAGAATCCTACAGCATTATTGCAGGACCAGACATAATAACTCGTGGTTTTGTATATGTTAAGGAATCAGAGGCTTTAATTAATGAAGCTAAGGAAATAGTAAGGAATGAAATAGAAACCTGCTTAAAAAATGAAATTCTTGAATGGCAGGTGCTAAAGAACTGTATGAAAAAGTCTATGGAGAAATACTTATACGAAAAGACAAAAAGAAGGCCAATTGTTTTGCCTATTATTATGGAAATATAAAAAACAGCGGTGATTTCATGAGATCACCGCTGTTTTTAATGCTCTTATACAATCTAATTACATTATGATTTGAATAGTTTAAACCTTGCTACTTAAGAAACTTAAAGGTCCAATCTAATAGCTCTATAGCTATATTTGCAGTGGTGTCATTTTTGTCTAGCAGAGGATTTAGTTCAACAAAATCCATGGATTTAATTAGGCTTGATTCTCCTAAGGTTTTCAAAATAGTTTTTGCATCTTCAACGCTAGGACCATTTACTACTGCAGTGCCAGTACCTGGAACAAGCCTTCCGTCTATAAAATCAATATCAAAACTTAGATGAACAGTATGAATATTGTTTTGCTTAATTTCATCTAAAACTTCATTAATTACATAATCCATGCCTTTTTCTTCAATTCTTTTTGTGGTATAAACATGTAAGTTTTCACTTTTAATGAAGTCATACTCACCTGGATCTAAGTCCCTGGCACCAACAATAAATACATTTTCCTTTTTTACCTTTATGCCTTTATAATAAACATCTGAAAGATTATCATAACCAAGCCCCATGGCTTTTGCAAGGGACATGCCATGTACGTTACCGCTTTCGCTGGTTTTTTGTGTGTTAATATCACCATGTGCATCCACCCAAATTACTGCAAGATTTTCGTAGGCTCTGCTAACTCCTGCAATACTTCCAAGTCCAATGGAATGATCTCCGCCAATAACCAGGGGAAAACTTCCACCTTTAATTGAGGAATAAACTATATGTGCAAGATTATTGTTTACTTGAATTATAGGTTCAACATATTTCATGTTTGGATGAGAGAAAAATTTATTATATTCTTCGACAACGGGAACAAACAAATCACCAAAGTCAAACACTCTATGATTATTATTTCCTATTACTTCAACAATATTTTTATCCCTTAATTTTTTAGGACCATATTCAGGTCCTCGTTTATCTGCTCCATAAAATATGGGAACACCAATAATACTTATGTCCATTTGATTTCACCTACAATTTATCTACTGGCTTGAATCTTATAACATTGTTTTCAAAGGTGTAAGTATAGTTAAACACTGTGTTCTGAATTTCTACACTTAATGTCTTATCTGTATAATTTAATACCTTTACCTCATTTTGAGATACCTCGTAGGTTTGACAAAAAAAATCTTTTACTTGGTTTTCAGTGGTCATTTACATTACCATCCTTTCATAAAAACTTTATTATAGTATTTGCCATTTATTTTTAAAATATTTATGATAGAATATAATACATGAATCAAAGTATATGGAGGATATTATAATGTCAGATAAAAATATAGAAATGATGAAAAAAATTATTGAAGAAAAGAAAAAGAAAAGTGCAGAGCAAAGTGGAAGTATGAGAGCGGATAAAAGCATTGGCAAGCATAGAAAGGCAAACAGAAGCAGCAAGAAAACAGGCGGACTTTTTGATAAATAGTTACTCAGTGTGCTAATTTAATCATTCATAATTCAATTAGCAATTGATAAAGAATGATAAATTAATAATGTTAGATTATTTATAGTTCAGAAAAGCCTATAATTAAAAGACTTTGCCAGATGGCAAAGTCTTTGCTTTTTTTGTATTATGCTTTATCTGTACGAGTAGTTTGAGAAGTTTTCATACTCATACTATTTGATTTGTTGCTACTTGGGGGTTTATTCTGCATCTTGTTTTTAGCTTTATTTTCGTTTTTTGTCATAATGGCCTCCATAAATTACATAATCTTTCGGCTATAGTTTTACCTTTTAGTAATGTAATTATGCAGTGGGTTGAAATTTCACAAGTGGTCTCAGTTAAGCCAGTACTAAAATATTATTTAGTTTTTAATGAAGTTCCTTTTTCATCTTGTGTAATTAAACCTTTCTTCATAAGGCCGCCTAGGGCTTGTTTAAAATAGTTTTTGCTTATATGAAAGGTTTTATATATTTCTTCAGGTGAGGTTTTATCATTTAAGGTCATAAAGCCACTTCTTGCCTTTAAATAATTCAATATATTTTCTTGAAGCATTGTAACTTCGGTCTTTGCAGATTTTCTTGGGGTTAAACCAAGTTTTCCATCTTCATAAATTTTATTAACAGTAAGTTCCAGCACATCTCCATAATGAAGTTCTGTAAAATACTCATTGTGAAGTATAACACCTCTGTATTTATTATCTACAGCTATCATTGCACTGTGATTTGTTTGAAATCCATAAACAATTCCTGTAGTAGTGTCATTTTGCTTATATTTATCATTTTCTACTAAGTATTTATCAATATTAGTAGTGGCAGCAATTCTTCCTGTTTTGTCTAAATAAATGTAGAATAAATAATATTTATTATTTTCAAGTCCATAAAGCTTTTCCTTTTTTGGAACTAATATATCCTTTTCAAGCCCAAAATCAATAAAGCTTCCAATACCTGTATTAGAAACTACCTTTAAATAAGCAATGTCTCCTACTTTTGCTAAAGGTTTCTTTAAAGTAGCAACAGGTCTATCCTTAGAGTCCCTGTATATAAATACCTCAATTTCATCGTCAATATTTATTTTTTCATCAAGTATATTATTGTTTGGTAAAAGAATATCATCTGCTGTTTTACCAGTACCGCCATCTAAAAAATAGCCAAATTCAGTTTGCCTTAATATTTTTAATTTGTTATAACTACCCATGTTTATCAAGATATTTACCTCTTCTCACATTACAATATATTTTTCTTTTAGTATTTTATATTTTAGCATATTTAATCCTTATATTTCTACCATTCTTATCTTTGTTTTAAATGAAATTCAAATTTAAAAATCTTAAAACGCTAAATAATTGAAAAGACTGATGGGCTAATGGATTCCTTCAGTGTTTCTACGATTTTTAGTATTAAGAACAAAAAGACTTTAAATTTCTTATATTTAATGATATAATTTAAAACAGATATTATATAATAATAAATATTAGATAGGGTGATAATATGCTAAAAATTGGTTCTCATGTTTCCATGAGTGGAAAAAAGATGCTGCTTGGATCCTCTGAGGAAGCCGTGTCATATGGAGCAAATACTTTTATGGTTTATACAGGTGCTCCACAAAATACAATTCGTAAACCCATAGAAAGTTTGATGATTAATGAAGCACTAGAACATATGGCTGATAATGGAATCGAAGAAATTATAGTTCATGCTCCTTATATAATCAATTTAGGGAATAGTGAAAAAGTAGAAACCTTTGAGCTAGCCGTTAATTTTTTAAGGGAAGAAATAAAAAGAACTGAGGCACTTAAAAAAGCAAAGCAGATTGTACTACATCCTGGAGCTCATGTAGGAGCAGGAGTAGAAAAAGGGATTAAACAAATTATTAAGGGGCTTAATGAGGTTATTACAAAGGAACAGAATGTTCAAATCGCATTAGAAACAATGGCAGGAAAAGGCTCTGAATGTGGTAAGACCTTTGAAGAGCTAGCTGAAATTATTGATGGAGTAATAAATAATGATAAGCTATCAATATGCCTGGATACCTGTCATATAAACGACGCTGGCTACGATGTAGTTAACAATTTTGATGGAGTATTAAAGGAATTTGATAAAATAATTGGACTTAATAGGCTTAAGGTAATACATTTGAATGACAGCAAGAATACACTTGGCGCTAGAAAAGACAGGCATGAAAATATTGGGGCAGGTCATATAGGCTTTGATGCTCTTTGCTATGTGGCACATCATGAACTTCTAAAGGATATACCAAAGATTCTTGAAACACCATATATTGAAATTCAAAATATAGGAAAGACGGCTCCATATAAATATGAAATAGAAATGTTAAAACAAAAAAAGTATATGGATTTAACAGAAAAGATAACAAAAGCTTAATATAATCGTAATATTTAAGACGTATACTTTTAAATGAAGGGCGTAAGCATAGATAATGCTTAGGTTACACATTAGAGAAGAAAAAGGAGGTGATGAGATGAAAAACTTAAATATATGTATAGATATTGATGGAACTATAACAGATCCTTATTATTTTTTAAACTTAGCCAACAAATACTTTAATAAAAATATTACAGAGGAGCAGGTTACAGACTACTATATTAGTAAGGTTTATGATATTTCAGAAGTTGAATATGAAGAGTTTTATGAAAAAAATAAATGGGAACTTCACTCAACTCAAAAGCTTAGAGCTAACGTTAAGGAAGTTTTAAGAAAATTACATTTTAAGCACAATATTTATTTTGTAACTGCTAGAGAAAAATCTCTTAAAATGCTTACCTTTGGATATTTGAGAAAAAATAGTATTCCTTTCGATAATTTATTCCTATTAGGAACCCATCATAAGGTAAATAAAGCTGTAGAGCTAAACTGTGACCTATTTATTGAAGACAGCTACGAAAATGCAGTTGAACTTTCTGAGGCTGGCTTTACCGTACTTTTATTAGATACAAATTATAACAGACAGCCTTTAAATAATAGAATTAAACGAGTTTATAATTGGACAGAAGTATACTATGAGATAAATAAACTGCTACTACAAAGGGAAGCAATGTAATAGCAGTTTTTTATTATTTTAGCTTAACAAGAAAATAAAAATCATTTCCTTTTGCATCAAAATTTTGATTGTTGACATCTCTATTTCCAGATATACTTGAAAAGACAATTTTAATTTTTACTTTGTCATTCTCATCATTTGCTGTCATTTCCTCCTCAGAAAGTACAGTTTCCTTTGTATCAGAGCTGTGATTATTAATTATTTCTCTGGCAATAGTATTAATATTTTTCTCATAAATTGTTTTTCCACTGCTGACTAATTTTAATTCTCCTGTTTCATAATCGTATTTGGAAGCTAATTGAACATCTTGAGTATTATTCATGGATCTCATATCAAAAAGGTAGTCATAGCCCGTTACATTCAATGCCTTTTGAGATTTTTGTATATAAAAATAGTTTTGTCCAGTATATTCACTCATAGGATATTCGTAGGGAAATCCAAAAACATCCTGCATATCATCAATTTTAAAGGAAGCAGGTAAATATTTCATATCTGAAAAGCTATGATAATTATTAAAGTAACTTACAATGCTGCTTAGATTAATTTTATCTTCCTTTGAAACATTGGAAGAGATTTTTAATTTTCCAGCTATAAGCATATTGTTTTTAATTAATATTTTTTGAAATCTTCCATTTTGGCTCATTTTTGATACTGAAAAACTACTTACAGGCCCAAATACTGAGAGTATACTTAAAAAACATAGACTTATTGGAAGTAATATATTTCTTATTTTTCTTGAAAAATTAAAATAAAGCATTATGCATAGAACCCAAATGGCTAAAATTATAACATAATATCGTCTTTCTGTTATTCCATAGGCATTTACCCTTATACCTATAGATATAAACATCATTATTAGAATTGGAAGTATTACTTTTGGAGATGTGATATAGAATAAATTCGCCCATTTATCTTCACTTTTAAAGGGAGTAATAAAAAATAATACTACTGCAACAATAACTGAATACCATAGAACTAGATTTGAAACCATACCGATTGGCCAAATTCTTGTTACAATTATTTTACCAAGATATATATATAAAATGGCAGTATAAGCTGTCAAGAGTGGCATGACAATATATAATAATAAAATTCTCAAAGCTTTTGGGTAGGTATTCATATTTACTGTTTCCCTATCAGAAGGGATTAAACCAAGAAAATATGGTACGGCAAATATAAAAGTTACCATAATAAATGAATAATAATAATATTTACTTAGGATTTTTATACCTATAAGTTTATCTATAGCAAATAGAATTGCAGAAAGTCCAGAATACATAAATACAGAATAAATAACCGTTAAAAAAAATGCAGAAAGTAAAGTAATAACATACTTTTCAAAATTTGATTTTCTATAAAAATATGGAATAAATATAAAGATAAGATAAAGTGCAAAACTTATAGCTATGTATCTATTTACTGCTGTCATTTTTAGATTGGTTAAAAATAAAAGATAATATAAAATAAGAAAAATAATATTTAAACCATATATTATTGAAGTTTTTAAAATATTAGATGCACTTTTCTTTTCAAAGTACAGCTTTGTGCAAAGTGAAAGGGGAATTCCAAGTGCAAAGGTCATGGTGATTCTTCCAAGTGTGTTACTTATAGGTTTTGTTTCAGCTATTATAATAAGAAGAGCAGCTATTAGGATTGAAAATAATATGGAAATAGGAAAGCGTTTAGTACTTGCATAAAGTTTATTTATAATGTTTTTAAGAGTGCTAAATAGTCGCATGAATACCTCCTAGTATTTCTTATACTGTACACAAATATTATTAATATTTGTGCTCCTTGTTTTCTTAATACTTATTTAACGATTATAATTATTGCACTTTTCAAACTATTTTACCTAATATTATCATATTCTGAAAAATAAAAATAGATGTTAATTAAACAGATATAAAAATGCGGGACTGTCGCAAAATAACCATAATAAAATGAAAATTTAGCAACAGCCCTTTATTAATTGAAATGACTTATTTTTCTTCATCTTTTAAAAAAGATTTATTTCTTTTTTTTATAGCGTCAGTTAAAAGATATTCTATTTGGCCATTAACTGATCTAAATTCTTCTTCGGCCCATCTATTTATTTCTTCCCATACCTTAGGGCTTAGTCTTAGTAGTACAGTCTTTTTATCGGACATAGCTAACTCCTAATTATGAAGTGTGCCGGTATTAATCACTGGCTGTGTAGACCTTTCTCCACAGAGAACAACCATAAGATTGCTTACCATAGCTGCCTTTCTCTCATCGTCTAGTTCCACAACCTTGTTTTCACCTAATTTGTTAATAGCCATTTCAACCATTCCTACTGCACCTTCAACTATCTTTTGCCTTGCTGCTATTATTGCAGTAGCCTGTTGCCTTTGAAGCATTGCAGCAGCTATTTCAGGGGCATAAGCTAAATGGCTTAATCGTGCTTCTTCAACTACAACCCCAGCTTTTCCTACTCTATCTTGAAGCTCTTTCTTTAAGGCTTCTGAAACCTCATCTGCACTGCCTCTTAAAGAAAGTTCTTTTACGCCATCAGTTATGTCATAGGGGTACATTCCAGCTAAGTGCCTTATAGCTGACTCGCTCTGAACTTTCACAAACTCTGAATAATTTTCAACATTAAATAGAGCTTCAACTGTATTTTGTACCTTCCATACAACAACTGCAGCAATTTCAATTGGGTTTCCCATTTCGTCATTAACTTTTAATCTTTCACCATTAAGGTTTCTAGAGCGAAGAGACACCTTTTTCTTTGTAAAAAAAGGATTAGCCCAATGCCAGCCAGCAACTTTTATAGTGCCTTTGTAATCACCCATAAGTACAAGAGCTGCAGCAGAATTAGGCTGAATAACAAAGAAACCTGGAAGCATAAGCATAAAGCCGATAAATCCAACTATTGAAATTACTATAGAGAAAACACCAAAGGCTGATGCAGACACAATACCTATTATAAAGAGTACTACGGAAAGAACCAGGAGTAATATTGCTATGAAGAACATTGTAATACCTGAACTTGTTTTAATTTCTTTCTCGTTCATAAAGTAAACCTCCTAAAAATTTATATAATGATATCAAATTGATATCATTATAATATATTATACCATAATTGATTATTAATGGGAATATATAGGACATAAAATTTAGGAAATTAAAAGTAATTTTTTTATGCAAAATTTGAAAGTTAGTTAATAAGTATAATTCTTAAAAGCATTGAAAACTAGAGCACAAAAGGATATTATTATAATATACATATTGACAATTTATTCTAATAATTGCTACTATAAAATAAAATATTCTAAAAGGAGTGAGAAAATATGAAGCAGCATGTAAATGGAGCTCAATTAAAGGAAATTGATTTGGATGAAAGAATTTCTCTGTTATCATTGGTAACAGGTCTTGCTAAGGATTATGTGAGTGATGAATATAGAAAGGGCATGAAGGACGAAGACAGCATGCTTTTAAAATATGGTTATGATATAAAAGTAGGAGACCTTATAGAAATGATAGAAGATTTTACTGGTGAATTCCCAACACCTGAAATAGTAAGTGGAAAATATAAGGTGAAAATTTCTGCAGCTGATTCAGAATTTCAGGTAAGCTACTGTGATGCATTATATGAGGTAGTTAAAATATTGTTAAAGAAGAAAATAATAATTGTGCAATAATTATTTAAAAAGACCATTATCCATAAATTAAAGTATTGATAATGGCCTTTTTTATTTTTGAAAAATTTTTATAAAATATATTTAAATTATTTGAATTATTATTTATACTGTATATGGGACAAGCTGACTAGAAAAAGGTGATGAAAATGAGTAAAAAAAATAACAAAGATATTTTATCCGATTTTATACTTGTAACTATTGGCTGCGTTTTAACTGCTTTTTCAATAACTTCAATATTGAAGCCAAATGGACTAATAACAGGTGGCATAACAGGAATTTCTATTATTCTTGAGAAATATATTTATATTAAATACACTTATATATATTATGCCTTATCTTTACTTATTCTTATTGCTTCCTATATTACAGCAGGGAAAAAAGAAGCTTTAAAAATAATAACTTTATCAATTGCTTTTCCTTTAATTTTAATCGAATTGGAGAATTTTAATTATATTTTTATACAACATGATATGCTGCTTGCATCAGTATACTTTGGAATAATATATGGGATAGGTATTGGGCTTGTATTTAAACGTGGCTTTTCTTTTGGTGGAACAGATACCATTGCAAAAATCTTAAATAAAAGGATTTTAAATTTTATAAGTATAAGCCAAATACTTCTTGGAATTGACGGTGTAATAATTGCAGCTTCAGCAATAATATATAATAAAAATATAGCTTTATATGCTATTATTTCACAAATAATTACTACTAGAGTTATTGATGCTGTAATGTTTGGCTTTAGTTCAAAAAGAGTTCAAATTGAAATAATAAGCGAAAAATATGAGCAAATTGCAGATTATATTTTACATAAGATAGCTAAGGGAGTAACCAGTTATGAGGTTAAAGGTAGATATAAAAATGAAAAAAGGCTTAAGCTTCAAACTATTTGCTCTCCTAAAGAAGCTATGTTAATTAAGAAATTCATAACAACTGCAGACCCAGAAGCATTTGTAAATGTAATATCAATAACATCAGTTTGGGGTGGAGTTGGCTTTGATAAGTTAATTGACGAAGGGTAGTTTACTTATTAAATAAACAAAGTACAGCATTTTTATGCTGTACTTTGTTTTTCTTTTGAAAGTATAATTACTGAGGTAAGTATTAATATAGTTCCAATAATAAGGGTTATAGTTAATTTTTCTTTAAACAATACAATACCCATAATTATACTCACAATAGGTTCAAAGGTTCCTAGAATTGATGTAGAAGAGGCTCCTATAATTTTTAATGCTCTTACAAATAAACCAATAGAAACTATTGTTGAAATTAATGAAATACCGATAATTGAAGTTGTAGTTTCAATGTTTATTGGAAAAATAAATTTACCGCTAATAAAGGTAAAGAGTATTAAAGAAACACCTGCGAAAAGTGAGAAATAAAATACTGTAACTAAATTACTAAGTTTTTTAATTTCCTTATTGTTCATACCCATAACACAGGCAGCATAGCAAAAGCCTGAAGCTATTGCAAGGATGACACCGCCTATATGAATCCCTTCAGCCTTTATACCAATAAGAATATAAACTCCAGTTATAGATACAAGTAGTGCAATTACTTTGTTCTTGGTAAAGGCTTCTCTATATATAAAATAATTTAATATAATTACAATAGCTGGATATACAAAATGCATAGTAGTAGCAAGACCTACTGTTATATAATTATAGGAATAAAATAAAGTCATACCAGTTGAGGTATAACCAATCAATCCTATTAATGCCAATAAAGTAAATTGAGTTTTATTAACTCTAAAATCTACCTTTGCAAATAAAAAATATATGTATAACATAAGTGCTGCTAATAAAAATCTTAGACTAATAACTGTAAGTGTATTGCTTCCATTATTATAAATAATCTTTGCAAAAATTGGCATGAAACCAAAGGCTGCAGATGAAAGTAGTGCATAAATAATTCCGTATATTTTTTTCAAGGTTTCCTCCTAGTATTGCTATATTGTGTACAAGGATTATTAAGCTTCTTTATTAAAATACTACATGTCCATGTTTATTGTAACAGAATATGAATGAATGTTCCAATTAAAATTAAAGATTATTGTATTTTAAATACATCCTTAAAGAACAGATAGTCTAAATAGAAATAATAGGGTTATACCTTAATTGACTTTTTATTGAAATTGGTACAATATAGTTATATTGGTACTATTAAGCAAAAGAATAATTAAATGGGAGAAGTTTAATACTTGCGAGGTGAAGAGAATGAGGAAAAGGGTAAATAAAAAACTTATCATTATACTTTCTATTGCTGCTGTACTAGTTTTAGGAGGAGCAGTATACTTATTTACTACTTTATCAAAAGATGATAATGGTACTAAAGTCTTTGAATCCTATAAAGATAAATGGGAAAAACAAGACTTTAAATCAATGTATAGTATGCTTTCAAGCGCTACTAAAGAAAAGATCAGCGAGAAGCAATTTGTAGATAGGTATACTAATATTTATAGTGGCATTGAGGCTAAAAACATCTCAATTAAATTAGACAACAATGATAAATCAAATAATAAAAGCAGTAGTGCTAAGCTTCCATTTTCAATTACTATGGATACAGCTGCTGGTAATTTAAAAATTCCAGGTTATGAACTAAATTTAGTAAGAGAAAAGATAAATGGTAAAAATCAATGGACGATACAATGGGATGAGAAAATGATATTTCCAAATCTAGGTCCAGATGATAAGGTTAGAGTGAACATTTTTAAAGCTAAACGTGGAGAAATAGATGATAAAAGCGGCAAGGCCTTAGCTGAAAATGGGCCTATTTATATTGTAGGATTACAGCCAAGCAAATTTATGATTAATAAAGAAGCTAATACTGCAAAGTTAGCTGAAGTTTTAGATATTGATACCTCAGTAATTGACAATAAATTAAAAGTTAATACTAATTCTGATCAATTTGTTCCTATTGTAAATATCTCATCCTCTGATAAGAGCAAGGTTTCAGAGGCAACAAAAATAGATGGGGTTCGTTATCAGCAAGGTGTTGGAAGAGTTTATCCTGGAGGAGAAGCATTTGGCTCCCTTATAGGTTATATTGGACCAATAACTGCAGAAGAACTGGGAAATTTGAAGGATCAAGGCTACAGCTCCACAAGCTTCATAGGAAAAGCTGGACTTGAACAGGTCTACGAAAAAAGACTTAAAGGCTTAGATGGAGCAGAAATATATATATCAAAACAAAAGGATAATAAGGAGATAGAAAAAATTACTCTTATTAAAAATGAGCCAAAGGATGGAGAAAGCATTAAGCTTTTCGTAGATTTTGATTTGCAAAATAAGATATATAGTTCAATGAATAAGGATTCAGGAGCATGTGCAGCAATAGATCCTAAAAGTGGTGAGGTACTTGCACTAGTAAGTTCACCTTCCTATGATTCTAATGCACTTACTTGCTACGCTACAAATACTCAAAAGACAGCATGGAAAAATGGGCCAGATCCATTTCAAAATCGCTTTAAGAATGTATATGCACCAGGTTCAACCTTTAAATTATATACTGCTGCTGTAGGACTAAGTAATGGGAAGATAAAACCAGATGAGGCAGTTAGCATACAAGGTAAACAGTGGCAGCCGGATAAGTCGTGGGGAACCTACTATATTACAAGGGTCGATGATTCAATTGGACAATTAAATTTAAAGAATGCCTTTGTGCATTCAGATAACATTTATTTTGCAAGAGCAGCTTTAAGCATTGGTAAGGATGAATTTGTTAAAAGTGCTGAAAGCTTTGGTTTGGGAGAAAAACTACCTATAGAATATCCTTTTGCAAAATCTCAATTATCCAATGATAATAAAATAAATAGTGCTCAGCAGCTAGCGGATAGCGGATATGGGCAAGGTGAAGTGCTGGTGAGTCCTCTTCAGCTGGCTTTAATGTATAGTACTTTGGTGAATGATGGAAATATAATGACACCGCTGCTTGAAAGCAGCAGCAGTGTATCCCCAAAAGTGTGGAAGGAAAAAGTTATTTCACAAGATAATATAAAGATATTGAAAGATGATCTTACTGCAGTTATAGAAGATCCTTCAGGTACAGGTCATGGGGCAAAAATTAACGGACAAGCTTTAGCAGGTAAAACAGGAACTGCAGAACTCGATAAGTTAAGTGCTGATGATAAAAATGGAAAAGAAAATGGCTGGTTTGTATGTATGAACATAGATAATCCCAAAATTGTAGTTTCAATGATTGTTGAAGATGTAAAAAATAGAAGCGGCAGTCATTATACTGTACCTAAAGTTAAGGATATAATGAATTATTACTTGACTCAGGGCGGTGGAAAATAGAGCAAAAAACAAAGTATCGCAACTCTCATTTAAGGCAGTTTGCGATACTTTATTTTTTTATGATATTATTGGACAGGCAGTACTTAGAAACTATATTGTTGTACAAAAAAGAGTATAGCATTTATAATATAAAGAGCAGTTTTTATTGAAATGAAATATTATAATTAAGCAATGAATAATTGGAAGGAAGTATAACTTATGTCAAAGATATTAGTGTTAGCTGAAAAACCATCAGTTGGAAGAGAGTTGGCTAGGGTTTTAAAATGTAATAAAAAGGGTAATGGATATATAGAAGGTGAGAAATATATTGTGACCTGGGCTTTAGGGCATTTAGTTACTCTAGCTGATCCAGAGGTATATGATGATAAATATAAAAGCTGGAAGATGGAAGACTTACCTATGCTACCTAAACCACTTAAGCTTGTTGTTATAAAGCAAAGTGGCAAACAGTTTAATGTAGTTAAAGAGCAATTAAATAGAAAAGACGTTACGGAAATTATAATAAGTACTGATTCCGGACGCGAAGGGGAGCTCGTTGCTCGATGGATACTAGAGAAAGCTAGAATTAATAAGCCAATGAAAAGACTTTGGATATCATCTCAAACAGATAAAGCAATACTTGAAGGCTTTAGAAATTTAAAGCCTTCAGCACAATATGATAATTTATACAAAGCAGCAGCATGTAGGGCAGAAGCTGATTGGGTTGTGGGCTTAAATATTACTAGAGCACTTACTTGTAAGCATAATGCTCAATTAACTGCTGGACGTGTGCAGTCTGCAACTTTGGCAATGATAGTTAATCGTGAAGAAGAAATAAGAAATTTTAAGCCGAAGGATTATTATGTAATAAATACAAAGGCTAAAGGATTTACTCTTCAATGGAGAGATAAAAATAATAATAGCAACATTTTTGATGAAGATAAATTAAATAAAATTCTTGCTGCTATTAAGGGAAAGGATGCAAATGTAGTTGATGTTACTGAAAGTGCTAAAAAACAATATTCTCCTGCCCTTTATGATTTAACAGAGCTACAAAGAGATGCAAATAGAATTTTTGGGTATTCAGCTAAACAAACTTTATCTATAATGCAAAGATTATACGAAAACTATAAGTTATTGACTTACCCTAGAACAGATTCAAGATATATTTCTAGTGATATTGTTGCAACTTTACCAGAACGTTTAAAAGCAATTTCTATAGGCACATATAGAGCTTGTGCAACAGAAATACTAAATGGTAAGATAAATGCTAATAAAAGCTTTGTAGATGATAGCAAAGTAAGTGATCACCATGCAATTATTCCAACTGAGGAAAGAGGGAATATAGCTCTTTTAGGCAGTGAAGAAAGACATATATATGATTTAGTAGTTAAAAGATTCCTATCTGTTATGCTGCCACCTTACGAATATTTACAAACTACCATCATTGTAGAGATAAATGGCGAAAGCTTTATAGCTAAAGGAAACGTAATTAAGTCTAAGGGATGGAAGAAGGTATATGACAGAGAAGATGATTTAGTAGAAGATGAAGAGGAAAAGGACAATCAAGTATTACCTCAGGTTAAAAAGGGTGAAAAGTTAAATATAACTTCAGTTGAGAGTAAGAAACTTAAAACAAAAGCACCTGCTAGATTTAATGAAGGTACTCTTCTTTCTGCTATGGAAAAACCTCATAAATATGTAGATGTAGATAAGCTCGCAGCTAAAACACTTGGTGAAACTGGTGGTATAGGAACAGTTGCTACAAGAGCAGATATTATTGAAAAACTATTTAATATGTTCTATATAGAAAAAAATGGTAAAGAGATTATTCCAACAGGAAAAGGTAAGCAATTGATAGAGTTAGTTCCGGAAGAATTAAAATCGCCATTAATGACTGCTAAATGGGAACTTGAATTAGAGCAAATTAGCAAGGGAAAGAAAGATCCGAGGGCATTTACTGAAGAAATGAGAGAGTATGCAGCTAAGTTAGTTGAAAATGTAAAAGGAAGTACTGATAAATTCAAGCATGATAATTTATCTGGAGCAAAATGCCCAAACTGTGGTAAATACATGTTAGAGGTAAAGGGCAAAAATGGAAGAATGCTTGTATGTCAGGATAGAGAATGCGGGCACAGAGAGAATTTAGGTAGACTTACCAATGCTCGCTGCCCAGAATGCCATAAGAAGCTAGAACTTAGAGGTCAAGGAGAAGGACAAATCTATGTTTGCACGAATTGTACTTTTAGAGAGAAAGCCGCAACCTTTAATAAAAGATTTAAAGACAATGAAGGAAAACTGAATAAAAAAGATGTGTCAAAATATATGAAAAAAATGAAAGAAGAAAGTCAAGAACCATTGAATTCTGCATTAGCTGATGCCTTGTCAAAACTTAATTTGCAGAAATAGATTATATCTTAATAAAGCAGTATTTATGCGACTACGAATAAAATGAACCACAAATATTAGTGAAAACAACTAACATTTGTGGTTCATTTAGTTTTCTTCATCTTAAAAATTACTATAAAGCAATTTTGTGTAATCAATGGAAAATGTGTTTAATGGACCTGAGTCTTCAAACAGTAATTGAATAGTAGCATTTAATAATTAAAACTTAGTTACTGTTTATTAAATTTAGATTAAATTATTAAAATTAATGATTTTTATACTCATTCTTAGAGTATAATCAAAATATTATTTTAAGTAAATAATTTATAAAACTATCCACAAAATATAATTTATATGATATATTATAAAACATGAGTATTGATATTAGGAGCTGATAATATTGAAGATATTGCTAACAACAGATACCTTTTATCCCATGGTTAATGGAGTTGTAATTTCTACTCAAAATTTATACAAGCAATTAAAAAATCTTGGAAATGATGTAAGAATATTGACTCTTTCTCCTTCAGGTGAAGAAAAAATAGATGGAGATATATATTATCTTAGATCCTTTGGTGTAAGTATTTATCCAAATGCACGTGCAAAGAGTTTTTTACACAATAAACTAATAAAAAAGATTATAGAATGGAAGCCGGATATTATTCATTCACAAACAGAGTTTTCAACTATGTTTGTTTCTAAGAATATAGCAAAGAAGCTTGAAATTCCCCATATTCATACTTATCATACTCTGTATGAGGATTACCTTAAATATATATTTAAAGGAAAACTTGTCTCAAAGGATATGTCAATAAAACTAACTAGAATATTATTAAACTCACTTGACGGCATTGTTGTGCCAACAGAAAAAGTTGAAAGTGTACTGCGTAAATATGGCGTCAATAAAAATATGTATATTGTACCTACTGGAATTGAGATAAATAAGTTTAAAAATAAAATTACAAAGGAAGAAAAAGAAGCACTTTTAGAAAAGCTTAATTTAAATAATAAAAAGATCCTTGTATATATAGGCAGAATTGCAGAAGAGAAGAATATTGAAGAAATAATAAAATTCTTTAATAAAGTTCAAATAGAAAATAATAATATTACACTTTTAATAGTTGGGGGAGGACCCTATGTTGAAAAACTTATAAAGCTTGCAAAGGAACTTAAACTTGAGGATAAAGTTAAATTTACAGGAATGGTAAAACCAGATGAAGTGTGCAAATATTATCAACTAGGTAATGCCTTTGTAACCTCATCAACTAGTGAAACTCAAGGCTTAACATATATAGAAGCCTTAGCAAGTGGATTACCAGTTGTATGCAGGTATGATCCCTGCGTTGAAAACTTGATTATAGATGGTGAAAATGGATTCACCTTTAAAGATGAAAATGGATTTGTGAGTGCTGTTAACTCAATACTAACAAATGAAATGCAGTTAAAAGAACTTTCTATGAATGCTTGTAAAAAGGCAGAAGAATATTCCACAGAAACTTTTGGTGAAAATATTTTTGAGGTATATAAAGACACAATTTTTAATTTCAATTTTATAAGAAGAAAGCCTTATGATATTGCTGCTTATAAAATAAAAGGTTATGCTAAGAAATTAAAAAATTTATACAAGGAATCATTTTAAATTATTATAAATAATAAAAGAGTTTAATTATTAAAAAAGAAGTGTATAATAAACAATGCACTTCTTTATTATTTTGCAGTAAAATAATTGAAACGAGGTTAAAGCCCTAAATGGGATTTAACGAGTAGTTTGTGAGCGGGAGCGAGTAGTCTTAAACTACTCAGTGCTTACGACTAAAGGAGGTAAATGTCCTAAATGGACATTTACGAGCAATTATCGAGTGGTAGCGAGAGGGCTTAATTGCTCAGTGTTTCCGACTAAAGGAGGAATAATTAATGAAGTTTGAAGATTATATGTTAAATGAAAATATATTAAAAGCAATTGACTTATTAAATTATAAGCATCCAACAGAGGTCCAACGTCAGAGCATTCCTTTAGTATTAGAAGGTAAGGATGTAATAGTAAAGTCACAAACTGGCAGTGGCAAAACTGCTGCTTTTGGTATTCCTATTTGTGAAAAAATAGTAATTGATGAGAAGGCACCACAAGCCTTAATTTTAACTCCTACTAGAGAATTGTGTGTACAAATTAAGGAGGATATAACTAATATTGGAAGATTAAAAGGAGTTAGATGTGCTGCAATTTTTGGTAAACAGCCTGTAAGTATGCAGGTAAGAGAACTAAAACAAAGGGTTCATGTAATAGCAGGGACTCCAGGAAGAACCTTAGACCACATTGAAAGAGGAAATATCACATTAGATAAAATTAAATTTTTAGTAATAGATGAATCTGATAAAATGCTTAATATGGGTTTTATAGATCAGGTAGAAGCTATAATTAATAAACTTCCAGGAAATAGACAAACTATGCTTTTTTCAGCAACCATGCCAGAGGAAATACGTAGCTTATGTGAGAAGTATATGGTAAATCCTGTGGAAGTGGAAACTAAAAGTGAAACCATAACAGCAAATAGTATTAATCAGGTTTTATATAGGGTAAATAAGGATGAAAAATATAATTTGCTTGTTAAGCTCTTATATACGGAGAACCCTGAAAGCTGCATTATTTTCTGCAGTACTAAGGATACGACAGATAAATTAAGTAAAAGACTGCAGCAATCTAAATTTTCAGTAAAGGAACTTCATGGAAGTATCGTGCAAGATGAAAGATTAAAAACCATGAAAAGCTTTAAAAGAGGAGAATTTAGATTTTTAGTTGCTACGGATGTAGCTGGCAGAGGTATAGATATAGAAGACTTATCACTAATAATAAATTATGATGTTCCAGAGGAAAAAGAAAGTTATGTTCATAGAATAGGCAGAACTGGTCGTGCAGGCAAAAGAGGTAAGGCAATAACCTTTGCAGCAAGTATAGAAGAAAAGTATTTAAGAGCCATTGAGGAATACCTAAATTATAGTATTCCACTAGGCTTAATTCCTAGTGAAGAAAATGTTGAAGCTGCAAAGAAAAAGTTTCTAATCAGTAAAAATGCAGTTCCTAAACCTAAAAAAGATAAAGGACAATTAATTAATAAACAAATAAGTAAGTTATATATAGGTGCAGGCAGGAAGAAAAAGATTAGAGCAGTGGATATCGTAGGTGCTATATTAAGCATAGAAGGAATTAGTGCTGATAATATAGGGGTTATAGATATTCAGGAGAATTTTAGTTATGTTGATATTTTAGATGGTAAAGGGCAAATTGTATTAGATGACTTAAAAGTGTCTAGAATAAAGGGTAAGATTGTTAAAGTTGAATTGGCAGTTAAGTAAGCTTTTAAAGAGGATAAGTTTTCAGTTTTCAGTAACTTGTTTTAGATAAATTGCAATTATCTATTGTAATTTATTTATTGATATGATATTATATGAATGTAGTTATAAGTTATCTTGTAATTACAAGATTTAATATTGTAACAACCATTCCTCTTTTTTAGGGATAATCTAGTTATCAATTTTTAAATCTAATATTATAAAAGGAGGAATGTTGAAATGGCAGATAAAACTTTAGTATGCAAAGACTGCGAAAAAGAATTCGTATTCACAGAAGGCGAGCAAGCTTTCTATAAGGAAAAGGGATTTGAAAACGAACCACAAAGATGCCCAGATTGCAGAAGAGCAAGAAAGGCAGAAAGAAACAACAATAGAGGATTCAGAAGATAATTTGAATAGCAAATTGTTACCCTGTAGGTTTACCTACAGGGTTTTTATTTTTTTGTATATTATTTTAGCATGGGCTTATCAAAGCTCTAAAATATATTTAATTATTAATTTATAGAAAGTTAATAAAATTTTAAAAAATATACAAAAATTTCAAATAAACTATAGTATTTATTTTCATAATTTGGTATTATATTTTTACGCCTCAAATATAATTGCAATATTCTGAATAATGGAGCAATATTTCGATTTAATTTAGTTAATAAAGTTAAAAGGATAAAGGAGATATTTATGAGCTTTATGGATAAATTTCAGGGCATTTCTAGATAAGTTTTAATTACAGATAATCCGTATACTGTTCTTATTTGTAACTTAGCTAAAGTAAACGTTTAGATTTTATTGTTTTCTTCAAATTAGGCTTTGTTACTAACTAAAATGAAAGCGCATACGCAATTATCTTTGAAATTTTGATTAATTGATTTGTAAAATTTAGTTAACGTTTAAATAATATTCATATAATATAGGCTTTGTATAATATTATCGAATAGAGTGATATATGAAAATTTTTTGAAAAATAAAACAATTATATATTATTTAATTTTAAATATTTAACAATTATAATATGTATTTTTTAGATTACATAATGAATATATTTTTTTTTATTTAGTAATAAATCTAAAAGGAGAGGGCAGGCACATGAAGTTAATAGATAATTTTAAATTTGAATTACCAAGTATCTGCTTAATTACGGACGACCCCTATCGAGTTAAAATGATAGCAGCTCATTATTTGGACAAGGTAGAGATATTTTCTGAAACACGAGGACAAGTTGGCCTTATTGGTGAATTCAATGATGTACCTTTAACTGTTATGTCAGTTGGAATAGGTAAAACATCAACAATGGCATATTTAAGTGAGCTTTGCTCAAAAAATCAAATTAAACGTGTGGTTTATTTTGGGGATTGTATTACTAGTGATTCTAACTTACCTGTAGGCTCCATAACATACATAAGCAAATCGTACGAAAATGATAAGTGTTTTGATGCATCTGAAGATTTATTTAAATATACGGAAATTATAAAGAGAAAAAATAATATTAATGCAAAAGCTTGTATAACTACTACTAATGACAATTATTTTATAGAAAAAAGATATACTGCAACTCAAGACACAAATGTTTTAGATTTTACGACCTCCGCTATATATAGACTTAATAAAAATGATACTCATGCTGATATTAACACTATTTCCATACTTAATGTTTGTGAAAACATTACAACAAATAAAATAATAGATGAAGCGGTTAGACAAAGTGGCTGTCATTCGGCTGTAATGTTAGCGCTAGATACCTTAATTTTTAAAACTTGTTAAACCTAACATGATTTTATTTGTTGAGGATGTTTTACAATAAATTAATATTTTAAAAGGAGGTTTGTTAATGAAAAAACTTAAGAAATCACGGTTTATGGCCGTAATGGTATCGTGTTTATTATTGATAAACACGATAATGCCGACGCTGTTAGTAAAAGCAGCTGCCACTGATATGGATACATCTTTTAAATCAACTGTAAATCCACCGCAAAGTATTACTGGAAAAACAGAAATAGCATCATGGAGTTATTCTTCAACTCCTACAGTTTACGACATACCAGCTACCAGTGGTTATTACACAACAACTTCAACTGGTAATAAGTCTATATTGAATTTGTATAGGAATAATTTGAAATTTACTGGATCCTTTAGTTGGTCAACATCAACAATTTCAAACAGTGGATATAATGGACAAACTGATAAAGGGTATTGGTTGATTTCAACATCAACAAAAGGCTTTAAAGATTTAATATTCAACTTTAACACTCGTTCTTCTGGTACAGGCCCAAGAGATTTCAATACAGAGTGGAGTGCAGATGGAAATAATTGGGCAGTTTTTGGTAATACCTCTCCTACTTCACCAACTACAGTTAAAATTGAGACCACATCCCCAGCCGAGCAATTTGGAATGGCATTGCCAGTTGGAGCAGAAAATTTAGATACTCTATATATTCGAGTTCTACAAAAATCTGAAACTTCAGAAGGGAATGGTACTGTTGCATCCGGTGGGACTCATGGTGTTAACAGCCTACAACTTTGGGGTGCAAAGAATCAAGCTTATACAACACCTGCAGTTACAGTAGCACCTACTACTGCTAATCCAATTTTAGATGCTACTCCAATAACTTTATCCTGTTCTGATACAAATGCACAGATTTTTTACACAACAGATGGAAGTAATCCAGCTGCAACAGTTGGTGGTTCTACAAAATTGTATTCTGGGCCTTTTACAGCACTTTCAGAAGGCGGCTTTAATGGGACAAACCCATTTGTAGTTAAGGCTGTAGCTAAATCAGGTACTCTTTTGACAAGCGATACAGCTACGGCATCCTTTAATCAACAAATAATTACTTCTAACGAAGATGCAAAAAAACTATCTGCAGGGGCATACGCTTGGGTAAAAGGTATTGGTACCTACTTAAATGGAAATACCACACTATATATACAAGATGGTATGAAGATTGGCAGCGGACTTTGTATTTATAAGTCTGGTGCAAACTTTTCCTCCTACGTTGGCAAAGAGATATATGTTTATGGCAAAGCTTCACTTTATAATGGTTTAATGGAAATAGTTCCTGATGATGTTAGCGCAAATGTAGTTGTGCGCAACGCTGCACCAACTATTCCCACTCCAATAAAAGTTATGTTCGACCAACTTTTAACAAGAGATTATGAAGGAATGCTTGTTTCTTGCGATACTATAAAACTTGATAATGTTGCTGGAACAAATACTGGAAGCTATTATAACCATTCAGTTAGCCAAGCAAATATCCCATTAACAATGCGTGCAAAAGGCATAAACTCTTCAGTTGGAACAACTGGAAGCTACGTAAATATTGTAAATGCCCTTGTAAATTATAATAGCGCAAGCCCCTATAATGGAATCTATTTGTTTTCTACAAATACTTCGGAATTAGTGGCTACAGCAACACCAACAGTTGAATTTATGAAAGCTAGTGTACCTACTGGAACAGCAGTGCCGCTTAATTCAATGGTTACGCTTGCTACATCAACTACAGGTGCAAATATAACCTATAGCTTAAATGGTGGTACATCAGTAACAACCAGTGGAAACTCAGTAGATGTAACAATAGATTCCTTCAAAGATGGAAAGGCAATCATTACAGCATATGCTACAGATGGTACTTATACAACAGCAACTCAGACCTTCACTTATACACAAAGCCAAGTTATAGATGTAACTGCTAATCCAGTAAGTGGTCCTGTTGTACCAGGTTCACCAATTACACTAACATCAAAATCAACAGGTGCAACAATTCAGTATAGTTTATATAAAAATTCTTATTCTGATACAGATGGTACTTTAGTAGGAACTGCAAATCAAACATATACAACGCCTATTACAGTTGATGCTGCTTCTTTCCCTGTAAGAATAGTTGCGAAGGCTATACTGACTAATTATTTAGACAGTAATGTAGTAATATTTACTTACACAGCTAAAAAAGCAGTTGGTGGAGAAAAGAACTACTATGGTTCTATACATGCACATACAGCAGAAAACTCCGATGGGCAAGGTACTTTGGCTGAAGCAGATGCTTATGCAAGAGATATAGGTAAATATGATTACTTCATTTTAACAGACCATTCAAACTCTTATGATAAAGCTCCAGCTACAGATTCTGTTGCTAAAATAGGAAATATAAATAACTATAATACTGATAATCAACAATGGCTAAATGGTAAAAAAGCTGCTGCTGATGCTACAACTTCAACATTCCTTTGTGATTATGGTTATGAAATGACTTGGTCTGGTGGTCCTGGACATATAAATACCTTTAATACATCAGGTTTTGTAAGCCGTAATAATACAGCACTAAATAACAAAACAAATGATGCAGGTATGCAGGCTTATTATCAATTACTAAAAAATACACCTGGATCGATTTCACAATTTAATCATCCTGGTCCTACTTTTGGTAATTTCTCCAATTTTGCATACTATGACCCACAAATTGATGATAAGGTTAATCTTATTGAAGTAGGTAATGGTGAAGGTGCCGTTGGTTCAGGCGGATACTTCCAGTCAATTGACCAATATATTTTGGCACTGGATAAAGGCTGGCATTTAGCCCCAACTAATAATGGCGATAACCATAAAAAAGGCTGGGGAACCTCTAACACCTGCGCAACAGTTGTTTATACTAATGATTTCACAATGGCTGGAATATATCAAGCAATGCGTGATCGTTCCGTTTGGGCAACTGAAAATAGAGATTTAGATGTGACATATCATTTAAGCGATGGTACAAATACTTTCAGTATGGGTGCTATTTTAAATGCTCCTCCTCCAGCAATTAATATTACAGTTACAGCTAAAAATAAGGCTCCAGAGAAAGCAACTAGTAATATAGCTTCAATTGAACTAATAAGCGGAGGCGGAAAAGTTGTAGATAAGAAAACTTATTCTGCAGGTAGCAGTGATGTAACCTACACTTATTCAAAGAATGCACCTGCTGCAGGATACTATTTTGCAAAGATTACAGATAATCAAGGCTTTGTTGCAGTTACTGCTCCTATATGGCTTGGTTCTGCACCAAAGGTTGGAATAACCTCAGTTGTTAATAGTGCCGTAATGCCTGTTACAACAGAGCCACTTAGCTTAACAACAACTTTCTTTAATAATGAAAGTACTGCTGCAACTCTTAAATCTATATCTTATACAGTAGATGGAGATACTTCAGCTAATAAAACCTATACACCTGTTACAAGTATTGCTACTTTAGGCAGTGCTACCCATGTATTTTCTTATACACCAACAACAGCTGGAACTAAAACAGTAAATATAAGCGCTGTAATTACTGTTAATGGGGTAGATACTACTTACACTGCAACTAGTACTATGAAAGTTGCGGATATTGACAAAGTGTTATATGTAGGACTTGATGCATCTCATGGTAATGAATATGTTAGTGGAGGAAGCTACCCTGATTCTATGGCTAATATGATGACTCTTGCAGCAAATAATAGCCTAAGAGTGGTACAGCTTAAAACTTCACAAGATTTTATTGCTGCCTGCAGCAATCCTAAATATAAAATGATTATTTTGAATGCACCATCTAGAAAGAGTGTTGCCGCATGGCTTACTCCAACTGACTATACACCAGATGAAATTGCTGCCTTAAAAATATTCTCGGAAAATGGAAATACACTTGTTTTTGGAACTGTGGCAGACTATGGAGAATCTAATAATGCTGATCCAGCTTCGCCTAAAAAACATATGTCTGAACTTCAAAATGATGTATTATCAGCTATAGGTTCCACCTTGCGTGAAGGCGATGATGAAGTTATGGATGATGCCACAAATGGCGGGCAAGCGTATAGATTATATCCGACAGAATTTAATAAGTCAAATCCATTGCTGCTAGGTGTTGTATCCGAGCAAACATATAGCCAATACTCCGGCTCCACAATTTATGCAGTAGATAAGACAACTGGTGAACGAACGTCAACACTGCCTGAAAGCGTTAGTCCAATGGTTTATGGATTCCCAACAACATATTCAGCAGAATGTGACAATGACAACTTTGGATATGGTAGCACGAAGCCAACTTTCCCTTACGTTAATGTAGGCACTTATAAAACAGACAAGGGGCTAAATAATGACGATGGGCTATATATTCCTAAGTATGTTAACCCAAACAGCAAGGTAGCAAATAATCCAGAAGAGAAATTACTGGCCGCTTCTGAAAAAGTAGTTCATCCAAATGGTAAAACATCATTAGTTGTTGTAGCTGGTGGTTCATTTATGAGTAACTTTGAAATACAAGTAGCTTTAGATAATGCATTTACACTTCCTTATGCTAATTACAACATAATGGATAACCTATACAAAACGATTAATCCTGTAAAAATAACAAGCATAGCTGATGCTAAAAATCTACCTGACGGAACAGAAGTTGTAATTGAAGGAATAGCTACTAGCGGAGTAAATACTCAAGATGAAAATGCTGATACAAACAAAGGTTTCTTTGACTGTATTTATGCGCAAGACTCAACAGGAGGTATAAATTTATTCCCAGTTGCTTATGGTGTAGAAGAAGGACAAAAGGCAAGATTCTATGGAACTATTACACATTATCAAGGTGAAGTGGAGTTAACAGTTAGCAAAGTTACTATTTTAAATGAAGACATTAATAAAATTGAGCCTACTGTTCTTACTTCAAAGGCTTCAATGCAGCCAGAGAATACTGGACTCTTAGTAAAAACTAAAGGTATTGTATCAAATATATATAAAAATCCTGACGGAACTATTAATCAATTTACAATTAATGATGGTAGTGGACCTGCCATTGTATTTATCAATGGATACATCACAAAGGGAACAACACTTCCATTTATTAAAGATGGTGCAACTGTTTCTGTTGTAGGCTTAGCTTCTATCGGTGAGGTAGTAAGTGATTCTGATATGCACCCAAGAATTAGGGTTAGGGATCGTGCTGAAATTGTTAATATTGATGTAGTACCTCCTGTTATCACAGTTGCGGGTGTCGTTAATAATGGTATATATAATACAGCAGTTACACCATTGGTAAGCACCGATAAGGGCATTTTTACCATGACCTTGAATGGGGACAAATATACAGGAGAGCCTATCACCAAAGAAGGAAACTATACCTTAGTCATTAATGCAGTAAATAGAGATGGATATACTTCAGAAACCACCCTAAGATTTTTAATTGATTTAACAGCTCCTAAGTTTACTATAAAGGGAATCAATGATGGAGAAGCTGTGAAACTAAATCAGGATGTAATTATTACTTGGGAATTTAGTGATGAAGGCTCTGGTTTACAAACTGTATCTGGAGACATAATAAGCGGTGATAGATTAGATACTAGTAAAGTTGGGAAAAATACATTGACATTTTCAGCAGTTGACAAAGCTGGTAATAAAACAGTGAAGACTATTACCTATTATGTAAACTATGATTATAGTGGAGTATTAAATCCAATAAATGTTGATGGTTTTAATGTATTCAAAGCAGGAAGTACAGTGCCAGTTAAATTCCAGCTTAAAGATGCAAATGGCAGCTATGTAAATAATGTTATAGCCAAATTATATCTTGCTACAATAAAAGATGGAAAAATTGGTACAGAGTTTAATGCAGTATCAACATCTGCAGCTTCTGATGAAAATGTATTTAGAATTGATGGAAACCAATATATATTTAATCTTAGTACTAAAAATCTAGTTGAAGGTTCTTACCAGCTAAGAATTGAATTAGGTGATGGTTCAATTAATACAATAAACATAACATTAAGATAATTTTATTTTACTTTGCAGCTAATGGTTAAATTATACTATTAGCTGCATTAAGTGTTAATCTTTAATTTAAGTTTAAACATTAAATTTTTACTTATAATACATTAGATAAATTAATCTACCATAAGTGAAAGAAGAGCTTAAAATAATAAGAAAAATATTTAAAAATTTGTACTATTTTGTAATTGTTTATATAGCGTTAATTATAATTTGTGGTAAAATGTTATTACTAAGCAATAATAATACATACTTAGTAATATTTCACATATGACTTTATAATGTAAAAGGGGGGCAAGTCACAAAATGCATTTAAAGTTTTATAGTGAAAAGGATTCAAAAATAACGGGGAGGGAACTCAATGTTAAAAATCAAAAAATCCAAAATTCTAAGTTTGTTTATGACAGCTGCTATGATTTTTTCAAATCTAACAGGTTTAGGGGGCATAAACATTGTTAGAGCAGCTGGTACCGACAAAGTATTTGATTTAGTGGAAGTAACAGATTTCCACGGTGCTCTTGTAAGCTCTGACGCGACACCACTACCAGTAGCAGGAGTTCTTGCTAAGAATATTAAGGATTTAAAGGCAACTAATCCTACTAGAACATTAATTATTGGTGGAGGTGACCTTTATCAAGGTTCACCAATTTCAAATGTTCTAAGAGGGGTGCCAGTGCAAAAAGCATTTTCAAATATTGGTATGGAAGTTACTGCACTTGGAAATCATGAATTTGATTGGCAATTAGATACAGTAGTTAATACAACTATGAAAGACGCTAGTTACTCAATTGTTGCAGCAAACTTATACAATAAGAATGCTGATGGAACAAAGGGTACAAGAAAATTTGAACCTTACAAGATCATTGTTAAAGATGGTGTTAGGATCGCATTCATAGGCGCCATTACCGCTGAAGCAAAAGACATAATTATGCCAGCGTATACAGATAATTATATTTTTACTGATGCTGCTACAGAAGTAAATGCTTGTGCAGCAGAAATAAAAGCAGCAAATACTGCAGATGTAGTTGTTGCTATAATACATGCAGGAAATATATATGATTCTAATTATAAAGATACTGGTAAAGGCGAAATATATGATATAACAAATAAGTTAACTAATGTTGATGCAGTTTTTGGAGGACATTCACATAGCATAGTTACAGGTGTTGGTACTAATGGAGTACCAATATATATAGCTAACTATAATGGTAAAGGCTATATTGATGCAAAGATGACTGTAAAAGCTGATGGTTCTGTTAGTTTCGCAGCTCCTAGTGCAGCAAACTATATAGCAGTAGATACTACTGCTGCAAATGGGTATAAAAATGCTAGCCCTGTACAAGATCCAGAAGTTAAAGCAATTGTAGATGCAGCAAACACAGCTGTAGGCCCAACATTTGCTGAAGTTATTGGAAATACTGCAACGAATTTAACAAGAACTCAAGTGGGTGCACCATTTGGGGAAAGTATTCTTGGTAATTGGAGTGCAGATGTAGTTAGGAAAAGTGCAAGCGCAGATATAGGTATACAAAATAATGGTGGCTTAAGGACTGATATTAAAGCTGGTCCTATCACTGTAGGAACCATATTTTACTTTATGCCATTTGATAATGAAATAAATACAGTTTTGGTTACAAAGGCGCAACTAAAAGTTATACTAGAACAAGCAGTAAAAGATGGGGGTAAAGGAATACAAATATCCGGAATTAAGTTTACTTATGATTCTACTGCAACATCAGGAGCTAGAGTACTCAGTATAACTAGAGAAGATGGGACAGCAATAACAGATACAGAAACTTTAAAAATAGCTGGTCCAGACTTTGTAATAACCGGTGGAGACGGTTTCACTGGGTTTACAGATGTTAATGTAAGTAAAACTATGGTAAAAACTGGTGTACTTGTTAGAGATGCTTTACTTGCAGATGTAAGAGCAAATAATGCTATTAATTATACATTAAATACAAGAGTCAATAATTTGGCTAAGACTATTTCAATAGTAGGAACATCTGACCTACATGGAGCAATATATCCATTGGATTATAATACAGGAAAATCATCAAACGTTGGACTTGCTAAGATTTCAACCTATATGAATAACTTAAGAGCAACAAACCCAAATACAATGTTAATAGACAATGGAGATACAATTCAAGGAACTCCACTTGTGTATTATTACAATATGATTGACCAAACTACAGAATATCCAATGATGAAGGTAATGGGAGCCATGGGTTATGACTCATGGACACTTGGAAACCATGAATTCAATTATGGATTAACAACATTAAATAGAATTATAGGTGATGCTACAAAAGAGAAGATCCCAGTTTTATCAGCTAACACTTATAAATCAGACAATACAAATTTTGTTAAACCATATATTATTAAATCATTTAATATTAATGGAAAGACAATAAAAGTAGGGATACTAGGGCTCACAACAAAGACAATACCAAGTTGGGAAGATCCAGCACATTACGCTGGGCTACATTTTAACGACTTAGTAGATGAAGCTAAGAAATGGGTTCCTGTGGTTAGAAGTGCAGGCGCTGATGTAGTTATAGTGTCAGCACATACTGGAACAAGCAATTTAACTGATACAATTCCAGAAAATCAAGCAGATTTAATAGCAAAACAAGTATCAGGAATTGATGCAATTCTTGCTGGACATGCACATACTGGTAAAACTTATTCCTTTACAAATCCTGATGGAAAAGTTGTACCTGTAGTAGAACCAAAGAATGGTGATGGTATATTCAGCCAAATTGATCTCAATATTAATGCAGATGGAAAATTTGTAGGATTAAATGCAGCTAATGTTACATTACCTACAGATATAGTTGCAGACCCAGCTATACTTGCAATTGCAGATCCATATCAGACTAAAACTCTTGCATATACAAATACAGTAATTGGTCAAGCAACAGCTGAATTTGAAGGAACTAAACAAATAACTGAACCTTCATCAATAATGGAACTTGTAAATAAAGTTCAAATGAATGCAGCAAATTCACAGCTTTCAATTGCAGCTCCACTTAGTCTTACCGCAAAAGTTCCACAAGGAGATATAAAGAGGCAAGACATTATGGGAGTTTATGTATATGAAAACTTCTTATTTGGCGTAAATATGACTGGTAAGCAGCTTAAGGATTGGATGGAATTCTCAGCTAGATATTATAGAAAAGTGAATAATCCAACAGATGCCATAGAAGCAGAGTATACAATAGACAAAGATGGGAAAAAAGTTCAAACAATTATGGATTATAACTTGGATCAATTGTATGGGGCTACCTATGATTTAGACTTAACTCAACCAGCTTGTACAACAGATGCTAATGGAAGAGTAGTTATTGGTGGCACTGGAAGAATAAAAAATCTTAAGTTTAATGGAAAGCTTGTAAAGGATACAGATGTATTCAAAGTAGCAATAAACAACTATAGATACAACGGTGGCGGCGGATTCATGGCTGCAGCAGGTTTAACACCTGGTAGTGCTGCAACAATAGCTGCAACCTATTATGATTCTGCTAAGGCTCTTGGAGATGACGGACAAGTTAGAAACATGATGTTCAAATATGTTCAAGATAATAAAACAATTACTCCAACTAACAGTAAGAACTGGAAGGTTTGGACTGTAGCTGTTAGAGACCAGAATATTGTAGTACCAAATGATACTACAACTGTAGTTGATACTATAAAATCTTCGCCAGATAAGGCTATTACTAATGTAAATATAGACACAAATACAATAGTTTCTAAGGATATATTTACTGCGATAGCTGGAAAAGACCAGACTGTAATCTTCCAAAAGGATGGAGTAACTTGGACATTTAATGGACTTGATATTAAGCCAGAGTTAATAAAAGACATAGATTTATCCTTAAAGACCGTTAGTGCTGATCTTAAGGCTAAAGAAACAGCTAAAGCTAAGGCTATAGTAGGCAAAGATGTTGCTATCGCCTCCTTCTCCTTTGCATATGAAGGTAAACTACCAGGAAAAGCTGATATTAAAATATTTATAGGCAAGGATTGGGCTAATAGAACTGTAAATGTATTAAGATACTTTGCAGATAAGAACACATATGAAGTTGCACAAAAGGATGTAGCTGTAGATGCTGAAGGATACATTATATTTACAACAGATCATTGCAGTGATTACTTCGTAATAGATAACACAGCAATTTCTTCCTCTAAGCTTCCTCAAACTGGTTCAGCAGTTGACTTTACAATGGTTGTAGACTTTGGTGCATTAATTGCAGCTTTAGGAGTAGCAGTAGTTATCTATGACAGAAAAAAGAAAAAGGTTAATGCTTAATTACTAAAACTAGCTTAAAAAATAAAATGGCTGCAGGAGTAAAATCCTGCAGCTATTAACTTATGTTTAATTGCATATGAAGGCTTCTATATTTATAATAGGTACTTTAGCCAATATCCAAAGGTTTAAATTCCATACCCAGCATATCCAAAAATCTTCTGATAAATTTATTGGTTTTACCCAAAGGCCGGTATAGTCCTTAAGCCATATATAAGTGATTTTAAAGAAACAAGGAGTAAAGGTTATGGGCATAATATTATTAGACTTCGGAGGCCTGCACATGCCAAGTGCTCTTGCTCTATATATATCAGGAATATAATTTGGTGGAGGATGCAAGGGTGCATCAAAGGATTCTTTGGTTATTTCGCCTACAGGCGAAGGATCGTATTTACCTCAGCATCTCATCATAGCTTTTTTCTTAATGACAGGTAAAGCTTTCAATTTTTCTAAGATCCATTCCAAAATAAACCCATCTGCGGCCATCCCATCTATAGCCAGCTATTGAAGTTCTTCCAACATGGGTTATATAAGCCCAGAAGGAATCACCATTCCTTAACCAAATATAAGAAAATCTAAATTTACAGGGCGCTATAGCACCGGGATCTACAGCGTGTGTAGAAATACCGCCATGCATATGTGGTTCTTGTGGCTTTGGAGGCTTATACCCTGGTGGTGGAGATGACGGCATACCTTGATGTCCGCCATGGCCTCCAGGTGGCATTCCAGGATGTCCACCAGGTCCAACTGGCGGCCTTGGTGGTGGATTATTTCCACCTGGGAAATGCTGCTGTCTAAAATATGGGCAAGTGTAAATTGGAATAAACTCAGTAAAGTCATCATTAATTTCATCAAAGTTAAATCTATAGCTTCTGTCCATATTGGTTGCTACATCTTCATCAGGTTCGAATAATTCTTCATATTCAGGTAGGCTTTTATCTTTGCTTTGCTCATTATCAGTATTTTTTTCATCAAAGATTTCTTTATCGCCATAATTAAGATTCATTTTCAGACTCCTTTAAAAAAGATTACAGTACATTTTATGCTATAGTTTTGAAATTGGTTAATAATTTATTATTTAGAGCAAAAAGAATATGATATAATATACCTAATAATTCAGATTTCAAATTGACGATGAGGAGCAGCAACCGATGAAAGTAATGGAATTTATAGTTAAGATGACCTCTGCTTATACAGATGTTCAACTAGTAAAAAGCGGCTGGAAGGTAGAGGAGAAGGATAAGCTTTACACAAGAATTAAAGGAAAGTACAAATTTAGTTATATTATTAAAAGTTTTGGCAAAATAAGAATAAGTGAAATGACTGCACATTATGCCGCAGAAGATGCGGTCCTTGAGTTAGATAATTTGATAGAATTTGATTTTGAAGAAGCTTGGAGTATTTTATGGAATAAAAGCTATGAGCCTCAGTCTCTTGAAATTTTAATAAAGGGAAATATATTTGAGAAGTTAATCGATAAAGGATGGAAGCCTGCTGTTACAGGAGTCATTGATTATGTCCAAGACGACTACGATTTGAGCTATTACTATCCTTCCCCTGAAAGTGAAAATCTGTATAAGATTGTTGATGATAATCCTGGAGATGTACTATTATATGTGAGAAAAATTACTGCTGCATTAAGTTAATGCGGTATTTTTTCAGTATTGAATTGTTAAATAATAAACAAAGAATTATGATTTTATCTTATTTTCTATTGAAGATAAATTTATAAATAAATAAAAAACGTTTACAGATAAGTTGATATTCCTATGTTTGGGGAGTAGGGATTTAAAAAATACTTTGTGTAAAGTTTAACAAAAACTATTGCATTTTAAATTAAAAGGCTTTATAATAAAAACATAGTTAAATATTTAACAAACAAGTTCTGTAGGAGGAATTATTATGAAGGTAACAAATTTAGAAGAACTTATGCAAAGAATGGAACAGGTTAAAGCAGCTCAAAAGAAATTCTCAACTTACTCACAGGATCAGGTAGATGAAATATTTCGACAAGCTGCAATGGCAGCAAATAATGCAAGAATTAAATTAGCTAAAATGGCAGTTGAAGAAACAGGAATGGGAATAGTAGAAGATAAGGTAATTAAAAATCACTTTGCTTCTGAATATATATATAACCAATATAAAGATGAAAAAACCTGTGGTGTTATAGAAACAGATGAGGCTTTTGGATTAACAAAAGTAGCAGAACCAATAGGAGTTATTGCAGCTATAGTTCCAACAACAAATCCAACCTCAACAGCAATTTTTAAGGCGTTAATAGCTTTAAAAACTAGAAATGGAATAATCTTTTCTCCTCATCCAAGAGCTAAGATGTCAACTATAGCTGCTGCAAAAATAGTTTTAGAAGCTGCAGTAAAAGCTGGTGCACCAGATGGAATTATAGGATGGATAGATGAACCTACAGTTGAACTTTCACAGATGGTAATGTCAGAGGCTGACATAATATTAGCTACAGGTGGTCCTGGCATGGTAAAAGCTGCATATTCTTCAGGTAAACCTGCAATTGGAGTTGGAGCAGGAAACACTCCTGCAATAATAGATGAAACAGCTCATATAAAAATGGCTGTAAGTTCTATTCTTCTTTCAAAAACTTTTGATAATGGTGTAATATGTGCTTCTGAGCAAACTGTTATTGTTATGGATGAAGTATATGAGGAAGCTCGAAAAGAATTTGAGGAAAGAGGAGCTTATTTCTTAAAGGGTGAAGAAGTTGACAAAGTAAGAAAAACTATTTTAATTAATGGCTCTTTAAATTCAAAAATAGTAGGACAACCAGCAGCTAAAATAGCAGAAATGGCTGGTGTAAAGGTAGCTGAAGAAACTAAAGTGCTAATAGGAGAAGTAGAATCTGTAGAACTTGAAGAGGCCTTTTCTCATGAAAAGTTATCTCCTGTACTTGGAATGTATAGAGTAAAAAGCTTTGATGAAGCCCTTAAAAAGGCAGCAAGATTAGTTGAATTAGGCGGATTTGGACATACTTCTGTATTGTATACAGACCAAGTAAAATCAAAGGAAAGAATTGAAAAGTTCGGAGCAGCAATGAAAACCGGAAGAACGATAGTAAACATGCCTTCCTCTCAAGGTGCCATCGGAGATATTTATAACTTTAGACTTGCACCATCTTTAACACTAGGCTGTGGCAGCTGGGGTGGAAACTCAGTATCTGAAAACGTAGGAGTAAAACATCTTCTAAACATTAAAAATGTAGCTTTAAGGAGAGAGAATATGCTTTGGTTTAGGGTTCCAGAAAAAATATACTTCAAATTTGGTTGTCTTCCAGTCGCTTTGCGAGAACTTAAAGATTTAGGTAAGAAAAAGGCCTTCATTGTTACTGATAAGGTATTATATGATTTAGGCTTCATAGATATTGTTATAAAAGTTCTAGAGGAAATAGGAATTGATTACAAGGTGTTTTATGACGTTGCTCCAGATCCTACACTTGCTACTGCAAGAAAAGGTGCTGCAGAAATGGCAAGTTTTAAACCTGATACAGTAATCGCAGTAGGTGGAGGCTCACCTATGGACGCTGCTAAAATCATGTGGGTACTTTATGAGCATCCGGAAGTTCGCTTTGAAGATTTGGCTATGAGATTTATGGATATTCGTAAGAGAGTTTATACCTTCCCTAAAATGGGCGAAAAGGCTATGATGGTAGCAATACCAACCTCTGCAGGAACTGGTTCAGAAGTAACACCTTTTGCAGTTATAACTGATGAGAAAACAGAAGTGAAATACCCATTAGCTGACTATGAATTAACTCCTGATATGGCAATTGTAGACGCTGAGCTTATGATGAAGATGCCAAAGGGCTTAACAGCAGCTTCGGGAATAGATGCTCTTACACATGCCTTAGAAGCCTATGTATCAGTATTAGCTTCAGAGTATACCAATGGATTAGCACTTGAGGCTATAAGGTTGATATTTAAGTATTTACCAGCTGCTTATAATGAAGGTACTACAAACATTAAGGCAAGAGAAAAAATGGCTCACGCTTCAACTATGGCAGGAATGGCTTTTGCAAATGCTTTTTTAGGAGTTTGTCATTCAATGGCTCATAAGCTCGGATCAATGCATCATATTCCTCATGGAATAGCTAATGCCTTAATGATCGACGAAGTCATTAAATATAATGCGGTAGATAATCCAAGAAAGCAAGCAGCTTTTCCACAATATAAATATCCAAATGCGAAATTTAGGTATGCAAGAATTGCTGACTATTTAAATCTTGGTGGAAGTTCAGAAGATGAAAAGGTTGAATTATTAATAAAGGCTATACAAGACTTAAAGGCACAGGTTAATATGCCAAAATCTATAAAGGAAGTAGGAGTTTCAGAAAAGAATTTCTATATAACTTTAGATGAAATGTCTGAACAGGCCTTTGATGACCAGTGTACAGGAGCAAATCCAAGATATCCATTAATAAGTGAAATAAAGCAAATGTATATTAACGCTTACGAAAATTAATTCTGCTTTTAATTGAATCAAGTAAACCTTGTTTTTAAAAATAAATTGATTAATAAAATGCAAGCATAAGGAAAAAGGAGAGTTTATTTGATTTTCTACAATAAGCGATATTAAATACCATATATAGAGTTAATTGATAGCATATTATAATATTTAAGAATTGTAATTATACAAGAAACTCAGTAAAATATGAAATATAACATATTTTATATGGAGGTTTCAAAAATGGGATTTTTAAGATGGCTTGGTGGTATAGTAGTATTTTTCTGGGTTTTAGGCTTTATTTTTAGAATGGGTGGTAGATTTATTCATTTACTATTAGTTGTTGCAGCCCTTGTTTATTTATATGATCTTTTCTTTGGAAGAAAAAGAAATATTAAATAAGGTGGTGACCTAGTTAATGGATTTTGAAGAGCTTAAAAATTATTGCTTAAGTAAAAAGGGCGTAGCTGAAACTTACCCCTTTGATGATAAAACTACGGTTTTTAAAGTTGGTTCAAAGATGTTTGCATTAGCTAATAAAAATAGTAATCCTCTATCTATAAGTTTAAAATGTGAGCCATATCTTTCTCAGGACTTAAGGAGAGAATATAGTTCAATTACACCTGGATATCATTTAAATAAACTCCATTGGAATACCATTCAGCTTGATGATTGTTTAGAAGAAGAAAAGGTTTATTGGCTTATAGACTTGTCCTATGATCTTGTATTCAAGGGATTAAAAAACTCAGATAAACTAAATATTTCCCTTAAATAGTAAAAGTTTAAGCGGCGTTTATATTGACATTTATGGCAGTATAAAAGCCGCTTTACTATTCTGTTGAAATATTGATTGAATTTAGCTAATATTATTATAAGGATGTGAGGTAATCTATGAGGGGAAAATCTACTACTATTGGTGTAATAAAAAAAGAAGAAAAGCTAACAAAATTTCAAGCACTAAGTGTTTATAGAGCTTTTAAACATGCTAATCCAGGAATTAAGACAGAGATTAAAAAACTGAAGCATGAGCTTTTGCATGGATTATCAAGACATGATAGAGCAAGTGGAATATGGTTTTTAAATGTTTATAAAAAAGTCCTTGAAATAAGAAGTAAAAATATTTCTTTAGAAACTTTAATGGAAGCCTATAAAACTGATGATAAAAATGTAATAGCAAAAAAACTCCTTGCTTACTATTCTAATTATGGAATTGCTGAAGGAGTAATATTAGGTTCTTCTGCAGGTTTTCTAGGATTTATCTCTGAAGCCTCTTCAACCTTTGGTGAAATAGTTTGCTTAACTTATTTTCAGCTGTCTTTAATATATGATTTATCAATACTTTTTGAAAGACCATTGATAGATGCAAATAATTTAGAAATTTATAGGGTATTAAAGGCCTCCTTTGACATTAGTGAAAAGGATTTAATTCGTGGAAAGGTTTATGAATTAGTTGACAAAGGAGATAAGTTTATAGAGGAAAAGTTATTAAAAAATGATGGGACAGTTCTTCAAAGTGTTTTAAAAAATTTAGGCGTTGCAATTTACTACAAAGCAGAAAAAAATTTTTTAGCTAAAGCTATTCCAATACTTACATATATTTCTGGACCATTAGTCTGCATAACTTCTGACTATGAAGCTGTTAAAGCATTTGGTAAAAGAACCTTAAATATTTATTCGGGCATTGCATAAGGAATTTTAAAAAGTTAAAGTGTGTCTAAAAAATTAAATGAAACGAGCGTACAAGAAATATCTAGTAAATAAGTCTCTGTTGAATTTTAGTTTTTATTATAGATAGCACTTTTTTTATATTTAAAAAGAAATATTAAAAAAATTATTTTAACACATAATATTCATATACATTTTTTAATATATTCCAAAAGAGGTGTTTTTAATGAAGGTTACTAATGCTGATGAATTAATAATGAAAGTAAAACAGGTAAGGGAAGCTCAAAAAAAATTTGCACTATATTCACAAGAACAGGTTGATGAAATTTTTAGGCAGGCTGCCATGGCTGCTAATAATGCAAGAATTGACCTTGCCAAAATAGCAGTAAAAGAAACTGGCATGGGAATAGTAGAAGATAAAGTAATAAAAAATCATTTTGCAGCGGAATACATTTATAATCAATATAAGGATGAAAAAACCTGTGGAGTAATAGACAGAGATGAGTCTTTTGGAATAGAAAAGGTTGCTGAACCTATTGGGGTAGTTGCAGCAGTAATTCCTACTACAAATCCGACTTCAACTGCAATTTTTAAATCTTTAATTTCACTAAAGACAAGAAATGGAATTATTTTTTCTCCTCATCCTAGAGCAAAGAATTCAACAATTGCTGCGGCTAAGATAATTTTAGAAGCTGCTGTAAAAGCTGGAGCACCTGAAGGAATTATAGGATGGATAGATGAGCCTACACTAGATATGACACATATGTTAATGAGTGAATGTGATATTATTTTAGCAACAGGAGGTCCTGGGTTAGTAAAGGCAGCCTATTCCTCAGGCAGACCTGCAATAGGTGTGGGAGCTGGAAATACACCTGCTATTATAGATGAAACTGCTCACCTTAAAATGGCAGTAAGTTCTATTTTACTTTCTAAGACTTTCGATAATGGGGTTATATGTGCTTCAGAACAATCTGTTATAATCTTGGATGAAATCTATGATAAGGCAAGAAATGAATTTAAAGAAAGAGGAGCTTATATTCTAAAAGAGGATGAAATAGATAGAGTAAGAAAAACCATATTAAAGGAAAATGGGGCCTTGAATTCTGATATAGTAGGGCAAACAGCCTATAAAATAGCTAAAATGGCTGGCATTAATGTTTTAGAAGGCACAAAGGTTTTAATCGGTGAAGTTGAAGCTGTAGATTTTAAAGAAGCATTTGCACATGAAAAATTATCTCCTATTTTAGGTATGTATAGAGCTAAGAATTTTGACCATGCAATGGAAATAGCGATAAAATTAATTGAACTTGGAGGCTTCGGTCATACCTCAGTTTTATATACAGATCAAATTAAATCTAAAGACAGAATTGAAAAATTCGGTGCCAAGATGAAAACAGGTAGAACAATAATAAATATGCCTGCTTCTCAAGGGGCTATAGGTGATATCTATAACTTTAAGCTGGCACCATCCCTTACTCTTGGCTGCGGAAGCTGGGGTGGTAATTCAGTTTCAGAAAATGTTGGTGTAAAACATTTGTTAAACGTTAAAAGTGTGGCCTTAAGGAGAGAAAATATGCTTTGGTTTAGAGTACCTGAGAAGATTTATTTTAAATTTGGCTGCCTACCAATTGCTCTAAGAGAATTGAAGGAAATGGACAGAAAGAGAGCATTTATAGTTACAGATAGAGTATTATTTGATTTGGGTTACGTTGACTTAGTAACTAACACCTTAGAGGAAATTGGAATTGAAGCAAAAATATTTTATGACGTTGAGCCAGATCCAACCTTAGCAACTGCTAGGAAAGGAGCTAATGAACTTGAAAGCTTTAAACCGGATGTAATAATTGCACTTGGTGGAGGGTCACCAATGGATGCTGCAAAGATAATGTGGGTTCTTTACGAACATCCTGCAGTACGCTTTGAAGACTTGGCTATGAGATTTATGGATATTAGAAAAAGAGTTTATACCTTCCCTCACATGGGAGAAAAGGCATTAATGGTATCAATTCCTACATCTGCAGGAACAGGCTCTGAGGTTACACCATTTGCTGTTATAACTGATGAGAAAACAGGAATAAAATACCCTCTTGCTGATTATGAATTAACACCAGATATCGCTATAATTGATGCCGAGCTTATGATGAAAATGCCAAGAGGATTAACCGCTGCTTCAGGTATAGATGCTTTGACACACGCAATAGAAGCTTATGTATCCGTACTAGCTTCTGAATATACAAATGGCTTAGCACTTGAGGCAATGAGGCTTATATTTAAGTATCTTCCAGCAGCATATAGCGAAGGTAACACTAATGTAAAGGCTAGGGAAAAAATGGCTCATGCTGCAACTATGGCAGGAATGGCCTTTGCAAATGCTTTCCTTGGTGTATGCCATTCTATGGCTCATAAATTAGGTGCTATCCATCATGTTCCCCATGGAATTGCAAATGCACTTTTAATAAATGAAGTTATAAAATTTAATGCTGTTGATAATCCTAGAAAACAGACAGCTTTTCCGCAATATAAATATCCTAATGCTAAATGGAGATATGCACAAATAGCAGATTATTTAAGACTTGGTGGGGATAATGAAGAAGAAAAAATAGAAAATTTAATAAAGGCTATAAACAAGTTAAAGGAAAAGATAAATGTTCCTAAAACTATTAAGGATGCAGGAGTTTCAGAACAAAAGTTTTATGCTACCTTGGATATAATGGCTGAAGAAGCCTTTGACGATCAATGTACTGGAGCAAATCCAAGGTATCCGCTAATTTGTGAATTGAAGCAGATGTACATCAACGCCTTCGAAGGAACTCCTGGGAAAAATAATAATTGCATAGAATAATTATAAGTATATATGAGCTGGGGCTACTTTTTATATTTACAACAGCCCCAGCTACATTTTGAATATTATTTAAAGTATTTGTAAATTTTATAAGGTTTCAAAGAAACTCTGGCCTACATATGCTATAATATAAATGTAAATAATTAAAAAAATAAGGTTTAGGAGAATGAATACAGGATGAATATAGCATTTTTTCTTACACCTAAAAGTGATGTTATCTATGAAACTGAAACTTCAACTTTAAGACAAGTTATGGAGAGAATGGAGTATCATAGGTATACTGCAGTTCCAATTATTGATGATAAGGGGAGATATGTAGGAACTATAACGGAGGGGGATTTGCTTTTCGAACTAAAGAATAACCCGCAGTTAACCTTTAAGGAAACTAACACTATAAAGGTATTTGAAATACCTAGAAGAGTTATTAACAAGCCAGTATCTATTGATGCTGATATGGAAAGTCTAGTCACATTGGCAATAAATCAGAATTTTATTCCAGTTACTGATGATGAAGGTATTTTCATAGGTATAATAAAAAGAAGCGAAATAATAAATTATCTTTATAATTTTGCTTTAAAGACCCAGACAGAATGTATATTTAATGTTGAATATGCAGCTGGAGTAAGAAAATAAATTAAAACAAAATGGAGAGCTGGACTCTCCATATTTTATTATATAAGTGCTTTTGAAAATATGTCTTTCAAACCTAAATCCTCAATTCTTTTGGCTATTTCAGCATTATCAATGCAGTAGAGCCCTAATTCTTTCATCCTTGTAAAATACTCACTTCCTGAAAAAGTATGGCGTACCTTTCTCCCTCCTAATGTATTTAGTCTATAATTGGCATAAAAAATTAAATCCCCAATAGCAGTTTTATTTGGCAATATCAAAAGAGGTATATTTAATAAATATCTAACAGCATTATGACCTGCCAAGGCACCAGTACTTATCGCCTCCGTATGTCCTACAAAAAAGCCTGATTTTTCACCTGCGCAAAAAAGGTTATCCGTGCCTTGCACCTTCATGGCATCAGATCTAGGTGCTGCAGATAAATATCTTATGGAATTACCGTTTCCACCAGAATAAGGATCCATAAATCGAACGTCTTCTAAACCTTTAAGCTTTCTTAGTTTATCTATTGGATAATAGGGAGTCATAACTTTGATATGGCCTGTATCTAACAAAATAAGATTTTCTGCAAATTCTTCCAAGGCATATTGCTGGCAAACTTTTAGTTTTAGCTTATCTTTATTTTGATCTTCACTTGGAACTTTTAATATTGCTAAACCTTTGTCACTAAGTTCTTTTAAAAGTTCCTTAGAAAGGCTATCTCTAGATATTTCGCAGGATCCACTAAAGGCACCAGGAGTACCATTTTCTCTTTCACCAATAATATCCTGCACTCCAGCTTTTGCACTTACACTCACTCTAGGGCCAAAGGTTGGACATCGCAAAATACACATTACACATCCATGGCCGTATCTAGAACAATTGTCCATTGCACCTGTAGAGCCGGTAGCATCAATAAAAACATCACCAAAAATTAATGAATTATCCGAAAGCTTTAACGCCTTAATTTTATTAGCTTCCATAACTACATTTGAAACTCTAGAAACTAAGTTTATTTCAATACCATAACTTAATAAATATCTTCTTACTTCCGGTTCTAGCTTATTTACATCACATAAGGTTGCATGTTTGTGTTCAGGAAAATCAACATTTCTATGCACTGCATTTTCATCAGTAATTTTGATTAAATCTCCTGCGCCTAAATTTATTAGTTCTTCTGCAGCAGTATATCTTCCGTTGTTTCTCATAATACCACCAACGTTTCCCAGGCCTAAAAGCAAATCAGTTTTTTCGTAAATAGAAACTTCTGCTCCAGCTTTTTTAGCTGTAATGGCCGCAGAGCAGCCTGCCCAGCCGCCACCAATAATTATTACCCGCATTTATCTTCCTTTTAAAAATTGCTGTTATATTATTATATGCCGATACTACATATTAGGACACTAGGAATTTAACTTTTATAAAATACACATAATATAATTGAAATAAAATTTAAAGGAGGAAGAATAATCAACAATTATTATGTAATGAAGAGAAATTTTAGGAGGCATAACAATTAATAATTATTATGTACCCCAGAGAAATACAGGAGGGTTTTATGTTAGAAAAAAGTCACATAGATTTAGGAAAGCTAGAAAGAGTTCCATCAGGTAAACCATTTGAGTACAAGGATGTGGTAAGTGATAAGCTTGATTTGCTTAAGCATACTGAAGATGGAAAAAGGTTTAAGGATGAAGTGGAGAAGGGGCTTTATAATAATATTAAAATTGAAAAAGATACTGGAAGTCATTTATTGTACAAAAAATTATAAAATAAAAGCTAGAGATTTGTTCTCTAGTTTCGTTTTTTTTGTTATAATATAATTTGCTAACTAGAATATAGGGGATGGGGTTTTTGAATTATGTAATATTAGATCTTGAATTTAATAATTTAAGAGAAATAACAGAATTTTATCCGGATTTTTACGAGAATAATCCAGATTTAATAAATGCTAAATATGAAAATGAAATTATAGAAATTGGAGCTATTAAATTAGACAGAACCATGAAAGAAACCGGCAGATTTAAAACTTATGTTAAACAAAATATTTATAAGGTTTTAAATCCAAGAGTTTCTGAGATTACAGGAATTACTGAAGAAAAGCTTAAAGAAGGGATTGGCTTTTTAGATGCTTTAAATGATCTTGGAGAGTTTGCAGGACAGGATTCAATTATATGTTCCTGGGCAAAAGATGATATTGCAGAAATTATAAGAAATGCTGATTATTATAATTGCAGCGCTATAGGTTGGCTTTCTGGATATATTGATCTACAGGAGTATTGTACAAAAATATTACTTGAGAAAAAGTCTATAAGTTTAATCCATGCATTAAATAGATTAAGAATAAAGGTAAAAGAAGATGAACTTCATGATGCTTTAAATGATGCATATTATACTTCTGAAGTTTTTAAAAGAATGTACAATGATAGAGCAGTTAAGAGTTTTATCGTAAGGGATATAATTAATATGCCGTCTATAATGATAAGGGATCTTGAAAAATTTCAATTAGAAGAAGAAAAGGCTAAACTTTCTTGTCCTAAATGTGGTTCTTTAGTAGAATTAGAGTATCCCTTGAAGCTATTTAAATGGAGATTCATAGGAATTGGAAGCTGCCATAATTGTAACAGCAAAATTCTTCAGAAAGTAGTAGTTAAACAAAGCCTTGCAGGAGATAAGGTATATTTAAATGACAATAGATTTTTAAATGATAAAGAATACATAGAGTTAGTTGACAGGTTTGAGCATAATAAAATGATTGATTAATCATAAGGGGAAGGCAGGAAATTAGAATGCAGCTAGATGGAATACAAGAAAAAATTATTAGAAGTAAACCAAATAAGTTAAGCCTTATAAAAGGCAGTTGCAACACGGGAAAAACAACAATTGCTGTATATAGGACGCTTTATCTTAAAAATAATTATTGTTTATTTGATGATGATAAAATTCTTATACTTGCCAAGGACAGCAGAAATAGAGATCAAATTCGAGCTATGTATAATGTAATCGATGATGATACCAAATTCGATTATAAAACTTTATTCACAAATAATGTTGATAGGGTTGATGTATTAACTGTAGGGGATATTATTAACAGATATTATTTTAAATATACGAATACAGAAAAGAAATGGTTTAAGGTTATTCAAGAGGAAAAGGAAAAGACAGAGATTATTAGACAGTGCATAGATAAAATAAGTAATCAATATGAAAATTTAAGAATACTAAAAACGGCAAAAATAAAGTTTTTTATTGATGAAATAGATTGGATAAAAGCATGCGGCTACAGAGATTTGGATGTTTATCAAAATTCTAGTAGAATAGGACGTAAATGCAAAAAAGGTGAAGGACCCATTAGATTGTTAAAAAATTCCAAAGAAAGAGCAGCAATATATGAAATCTATAAAACCTACAATGAAATTCTTCTAGAAAATGGCCTTATAGATAAGCTGGATATATCTTATTTAGCCTTAATGGAGGCCCAAAAAACCTTTGATGGCAAGTATACACATATAATAGTGGATGAAAGTGAGAGTCTTACAAAGACTCAATTGGATTTTATAAAAGCACTTTTTATGAACAAAAATTATTCAAGCCTTATGTTTACAATCAATAAGGATGAGGCATTAAATTTTAAAGCATGGTTTATTAAAGGCAGAAGGATAAAGGACTTAAAACTAGACTTTGCAATAAAAAACTATAATTTAGCTAAAACCCATTGTAACCTTAATGAAGATACTTTTAAAGAAGCAGCTGCTGCAATAGACATAAGAGAAGACAATATTGGTTCAATGGAATGCTTTCAATATATAGACATTAAGCATCATGTAAAACATATATATAAAAGAGATGCAGATTATGATAAGGAAATTATAGCTTTAGAAACTAACGAAGAAATAGTTTATTCAGAGAAAGATTTATTAGAACTGCCTGTTTATAGCGATATTGCAGCAGGTGAACCAATAATGATGAGCTCTGAAGTTTCTGATCAATTTTACCTTCCAGAATATTGGATAAAAGGCGGTAAACAAAATTTTATTCTAAAGGTTAAGGGAGATAGTATGATTGGAGCAAATATATTTGATGGAGACTATGTTGTAATTAAAAAGCAAAGTACGGCACAAAATGGAGATATAGTTGCTGCTGACATAGAGGGCAGCGCAACCTTAAAAACACTTAGTCTAGGTAAAGATGTTCCAATGCTTATGCCAGAAAATGAAAAGTATAGCCCAATATTTATACATGATAAACAGGTTTCTATTTTAGGTGTGGCAGTAGGTATAATAAAAAAACAAAATTGAGGAATAGTTTAAAAAGCTATTCTTTTTTTTATTTGTTGTTACCATAAAGCTTGTTTATACATATTATGAAAGATAATCACTATATAAACTAGGAGCAAGAAATGAGGTATTTACAGGTAAAACATTCAGAAATGCTTACAGGTACGGTAAAGATACCGGGTTCAAAGAATAGTTCCTTAGCATTAATTCCAGCATGTTGTTTAGCAGATGAACCAATTATTTTAAAAAATATTCCCCATATTTTAGATATTAAGAGAGTTTTGGAAATTAGTAAGGATATTGGTTTTTCAATTGCGAGAAAAGAGGACAATTTAATCTTAGATCCTACTAGAATTAAGAATTCTATAATCGAGCCCCAAAAGGCCTCTGCCTATAGAGCTTCTTATTATTTTATTGGAGCCCTCCTTCATAAATTCAAAAAAGTTTCAATAGGATATCCCGGAGGAGATAATTTTGGCTATAGACCAATAGATCAGCATATAAGCGGACTCAAGGCTTTAGGTGCAAAGTTCAGTTTCTATAACAATCATTATGTGGTTGAAGCAGAAGAACTAATAGGCTCTGAAATAACCTTTGAGAAACTTACTTTTGGAGGAACTATTAATATAATACTTGCAGCAGTAAAAGCAAAAGGCTCAACCATACTAAAAAATGCAGCAAGGGATCCAGAAGTTGAAGACTTAGCTAGTTTATTAAATAAAATGGGTGCTAACATAAAAGGTGCAGGAACTGATACTATAATTATTGAAGGTGTTACTACATTAAAAAGCTGTATTCATTCAGTGATACCAGATAGGTTAATCGCAGGTGCTTTATTAATGGCAGCTGGATCAAGTAATGGCAGAATTACTGTTGAAAACGTAATACCTTCTCATCTAGAATCCTGTATTCAAAAATTAAGGGAAGCAGGATTATTTATAGAATCTAGTGAGAATAGTATAACTGCAAATGCTAAAAATAAACTAAATGGAATTTCTGTAGAAGCAGGAATGTATCCTGAGTTTGGTACAGACTTTCAACAGCCACTAACTGCTATGCTTACTGGTGCTCATGGTACGAGTGTAATTGTAGATAAAGTGTATCCCGGAAGATTCAATCACTGCAGGGAATTAAATAAACTTGGAGCAAAAATTGAAATACAAGACAATAAGGCTATTATACAAGGGAAAAGCTTTTTAACTGGTGATTGGGTTAAGGCCACCGACGTAAGAGCAGGCATATGCCTTATTTTAGCTGGATTAAGCGCTGAAGGAACAACCTATATAACAGGTATTGATCATATTGAAAGAGGATATGAAAATTTAGTCAAGGATTTTTCCTGTCTAGGAGCTGATATAATTCTCTACGATAGTGATGTTAAAAGAAATTAAAATTATTAGTAGAAAAATACAAATATGTTTATTTTAATTCTTCCTGATAAAATTTGAGTTTCTTGGTTTAAATTTAATAGTGTATTATTACAAAAAAAGAGCAAACTTATATTACAACACCAAAATAACTATAAAATTAACTGACTAAAAGGAGGAATTAATAATGGCAAGAAATAAGGCTCTAGTACCTCAAGCAAAGGCAGGATTAGATAGGTTTAAAATGGAATCTGCTAAAGAAGTTGGCGTTAATTTAAAAGATGGTTATAATGGAGATTTAACTTCAAGAGAAGCAGGCTCAATTGGCGGACAAATGGTTAAAAAGATGGTTCAATCCTATGAACAAAACCTATAGTAAGGCAATATACATTTTATATAAAAAGGCTGAAACCTAAGGTTTTAGCCTTTTTTTTAAAGGAGGTTTATAATGCTAGCTCCACATGAAATATTAAATATACAGGAATTATTTAATAAAAATTTATTAGAGGCAAAGATGCTTACAAATAATTTATCTATGGTTCAAGATGAGAACTTAAAGCAAACAATGCAGGAACAGCTTCAAGGCAAAAAAACAAGACTAAAAGAACTGGAGGATTTTATAAATACCCAGATGAACAGTCAAAATAACAATCAAAACAACCAAAATAATAATCAAAACAATCAAAACAACCAAAATAATAATCAAAACAATCAAAATAACCAAAATAATAATCAAAACAACAATCAAAATAGCAATCAAAGTAACAACCAAAGTTAATTAGATATATATATGTATAACATAAAGGAAGTGATAGTTTGACTTGGATAAGTAACATATTAGGTAATGAGAATAAAGGCACTTTAAGTGATAAAGATTATGCACTAGAATTTATAAATACATCCAAAGTAGATATTAGAATGCTTAGCAAATGCATTACTGAAGCTTCTAATGCCGAACTTAGAAAAATATTTACTAATCAATTAAACGCTTCAATAAATGATTACTTTAAGCTTTCAGATTTAGCTAATCAAAAGGGCTATTATAATGCCTTTGCAGCTCCAAGTTCACAAATTCAACAGGACATTCAGGAAGCGAAAAATTTACAAAATCCACAATAACATATTAAAAAAAGGCACATATCGTGCCTTTTTAAATTAAGTCCATAATAGGTTTTGAAAGAAAATTATCTACTATACCTTCTGAAATATTATTAATTATTATCTTGATCTCACTATTAATAAGTAATATGTCATAATTATTATTAATGAAATTTGTAGTAAGCTCATCTATTAAATTTAAATCACTTAAACTCATATTACAAATCTCAATTTCTAATTTTTCATCAATTAAATTTAATATCATATCAATAAAACTTGGCTTTGCAATATTTTCTGAAAGTGCATTAGTTAATGAGTTTATAATAGCATTCCTTCCTTCAACTGGGAAGTATGTGCTAAATTCTGATATTTTCTTTTTCATTATTTTATCTATTTCTTTATTAATAAAATTAATTATTTCAAGAACATTCTTTGGTTCATTTAAATAATCTTCAATGGAGATTTTTAACTTGCTGTATATATTATTGACATTTATAAATCTTGATACCATAGGACCCATACCATTTATCACATTATTTATTTCTGCATAAATCCTTTTTTCTATTTCTTTGCTTGATAATATTTTTTTAAATCCAGAAATAAGATCATCTTTATGATTATATATATATACTTTAAGACTGTTGATTACAGCAGGGGGAATTGTCTTTTCTAATGTTTTATTAGATTTTTCTAAGGCACTTAAATTATTATCTATTAAAATAGATATTTGATTTTTAAAGTTTTGAGATTTAATGGTATTTAAAAGCTCCTCTTTGAATTTAGATTTAATATTTTTATAAGCAGTACTTTGAATTAATTCTTTTTTATTATCTATAATTATTTTTTTAAATTCCATGCTCATATGTTTACTTAATGATTGTTTAAAACTCTCCTTTTTTAAGTTTTCCATAAGATAATCATTAATCTGTATTTTTAATTCAGCTGATTTTTCCACTTTATTCCTCCTTTTAGTTGGAACACGGGGTAATTTAACCTCGTTCGCTCCGCTCACAAATTACCCGTTAAAGCCCATTTAGGGCTTCTACCTCGTTAAAGTCCATTTAGGACTTTCCTCCTCGTGTTCCTTATTCTGCACAAAATAATTATTAATCATTGAGTTCCTTATATATAAGAATTAATAACCTCATGCTCATAATTACCACTATATATTCTAGTATACTATACTATGTATAAAAATAGCATAGAATTAATCCATATTAAGGGTATTTTTTGAATAAGTAATGTGGATTTTTTAAATATATTATAATATTTACAAATTGGTAATGAAATGTAAAAATAATATTTACTTTTATGACACAAAACTGTGATAAAATAATTTTTGTTAGACAAGTAATTACTTATAAAAGAAAAATTGGGAATATATAGAATTACGAAGGAGGCTGTAAATTGATTCAGGTTGAGAACTTAGTAAAGAAATATGGACAGCAAACAGTTTTGAATGGTATAAATCTAACAGTTAATGAAGGCGAAATTTTAGGACTTTTAGGACCCAATGGGGCAGGTAAATCTACTACAATGAATATTATAACTGGATACATCTCAGCCACTGACGGAAATATAGAAATCGACGGTCTTAATATTTTAAAGGAGCCAAAGAAGGTAAAAAAGAAGATAGGATATTTGCCTGAAATTCCTCCTTTATATATGGATATGACTGTAGAAGAATATCTTTTATTTGTAAGTAAAATAAAGGGCATTAATAAAAAAGAAATAAAGAATTCTATGGATAAAGTAACTGACCTTGTAAAAATAAATAATTATAGAAATAGGCTTATTAAAAATCTTTCTAAGGGCTATAAACAAAGAGTGGGACTTGCTGAAGCTATAATTGGTAACCCTGAAATACTTATATTGGATGAACCAACAGTAGGTTTGGATCCTAAGGAAATAATTGAAATAAGAAGTCTAGTTAAAGAACTTGGGAAAACTCATACAGTTATATTGAGTTCACATATACTCTCTGAAGTAAGTGCAATATGTGATCGAGTTGTCATTATTAATAAAGGTGAAATAGTAGCAAGCGGAACTCCATATGAACTTTCAAAAAGATTAATTTATAATAATAAGCTTTTACTAAGGATAAAGGGAAAGGGCAAAGTTGCAGAAAAAATACTCCAGGAAGTAAAAGGTATCCAGAATATTAAAATTCAAGGTACTGTTGAAAATGGAACTATAGATATATTAGTTGAGGCAAAACAAAATGAAGATATTAGAGAAGAAATATTTTTTAAACTAAGTAAAGCTGAAACTCCAATTCTTATGATGAAACCTTTGGATTTATCTTTAGAAGAGGTGTTTCTGCAGGTTACTAATGAAGGGGGAATTTAAATGCTAGCTATATTGGAAAAAGAAATAAAGTCATACTTTTGCTCAGCAGTTGGCTACGTATTTATAGGTATTTTCTTGCTTGTATGCGGAATTTTTTTTGCAAATTATAACCTTTTGCCTGCGAGTCCTCTTTATAGTGATGTTTTATCAAGCATGACTTTCTTATTTCTCATACTTGTACCCATACTTACCATGAAACTTTTAGCCGAAGAAAAACATCAGAAAACAGACCAGCTTTTACTGACCTCTCCTTTAAGAGTTAGTGAAATTGTAATTGGGAAATATTTAGCATCAGTTACATTGTTTATTATTACATTATTAATAACAGTTCTATATCCGCTTATATTAAGCAAGTTTGGTACCCTGCCAGTTGGAGAAATTGTAGCTACTTATATTGGCTTTGCTTTTATGGGAGCAGCTTTTATATCAGTAGGAATCTTTGCTTCTTCATTTACAGACAATCAGGCAATTGCTGCTGTAGTTTCTTTTGGAATTTTACTTTTAATTTGGATAATGGATTGGGTGCAGCAGGGGCTTCCTAGCGGAAAGACATCAGGAATTGCATTTGCTGCAGTATTGGTAATTGGACTGTCAGTTTTATTATTCTTCGTATTACGAAATATTGTTATTTCTGGTTTAACTACAGTAATAGGAGCAGGTATAATGCTTATAATATATTTGAAAAATTCTACACTTTATGAAGGATTTTTACCAAATTTTTTTGGATGGTTTTCTCTTTTAAAAAGGTTTGAAAACTTTGGCATGGGTATTTTGGATCTAGGTTCAGTTCTTTATTATCTCTCTTTTTCTATTATCTTTGTTTTTTTAAGTATTCAAATGATAGAGAAAAGAAGATGGAGCTAAGGAGGTAAAAGTCCTAAATGGACTTTTACGAGTAGTTTGCGAGCGGAAGTGAGTAATCTTAAACTACTCAGTGTTCCGACAAAAGGAGGAAAGCATGAAGAAAATTGATATTAAAAGGTCTTTTAAAACTAAAAAATTTAAATATGGTGCTTTTTCAACAATAGCTGCACTTGGATTATTAACAGTGCTTATAGTAATAAATCTAGCTGTAGATAAGTTAGATATTAAAAAAGATTTGACACAAGGAAAAATATATTCAATTACTGATCAATCTAAAAATATGCTTAAAAATTTAAAGGCTGATACAAATATAATAGCCTTCTATGAAACGGGGAAAGAGGATCCTGGAATTAAAGCAGTGCTTAATCAATATAAAACAGCTTCTAATAAAATTACCATAGAATATAAAGATCCTGTTAAGTATCCAGCTACTCTCCAAAAATATAGTAAAGGTGGTACAAAGCCTTCAACTGGAAGTGTTGTGGTTGAAAGCGGCAATAAATATAAGGTAATATCTTCTGATGACTTCTTTAATCAAACCGTAGATAGTTATGGAAACAGTCAGATTAGTTCCTTTAATGCAGAAAAGCAGATAACAAATGCTATTATCTACGTCAATTCAGGCAATGAACAGGCCTTATATACACTTACTGGACATGAAGAGGAAGCACTTCCTTCAGATGTCTTAAATCAGCTTCAAGCTGAAAATTACAATATAAAGGATATAAATTTACTTGAAGGAAGCGCTTCTCTCCCTAAGGATAGTATTTTGGCTGTAGTTTCACCAAAAAAAGATTTATCAAAGGAGGAAGCACAAAAAATTAAAAACTTTTTACAAAGTGGAGGAAAAGCTGCATTCTTTATGGATATTCAGAAGGAGAAATTCCCTAATTTTCAAGATGTCCTTTCAGTATATGGTGTTGCACTTCAAAATGCAGTTGTTGTTGAAGGAAATGCTCAAAATGCGGCTAATACCCCAGTTTATTTATTACCTAATTTTCAGGATCATGAAATTGTAAATGAATTGAAGTCTAATAAGCTCAGTGTACTTCTGCCTTTATCACAAGGAATAGAGGAGTTAAAGTCGAAAAAAGCTACTACCACAATAGAACCCTTACTTACCACTTCAAGTAACTCTTGGGGTAAAGTGAATTTAAATGCAACTACTTTTTCAAAGGAGAAAGGGGACTATGAGGGACCTTTTAATCTAGCAGTAGCTATAACCGATGAAAATAAAACTGAAGGAACAACTACTAAAATGGTAGTAGTGGGAAATGCCTATTTTATGAACTCAGATGCAGTTTCTGCAAGCAACGGAAATAACATAGATTTTGCAGTAAATTCATTAAATTGGCTTCAAGATAATAAAGATAGTATTTCAATAAGACCTAAGGATTTAACTGTGCCAAATTTAATAATGAATGATTTTCAAAAGATAGCACTTTCAGGGGTTGTTGTAATTTTAATCCCAGCAGTAGTTATGATTATAGGTATTATTATTTGGCTTAGAAGAAGGCATAGATAAAAACAGCTTAAAATGGTCTGATGTAAATCAAGAGTAATATGAAAGGTAGTCCCAAAATATGAAGGTTAATGTAAATATATAAAATTTAGGACAGACAATCATGATTGTCTGTCCTAAATTAATTAAGATAACCCAATTTTTAAAATTACTTTATTGCAGCTTCATTATTAACTAGTGAAGGCTTGAAGTATAATATAATCTTCACCTTCATCTTTAGCACGTTCAATTGCTTCATCTTTTGTTGCACCATTAATTACAATATTATCTTCCATAGTATTGATTTCAGTAAGGCTTTTTACAATAGTCTCGTCAGTTTGACCCCTTCTGCGCATATCCTGAATTTGGTCATAAGTATTTTTGCTTATTTGCTTTACAGCACAGTTATAAGGATCATTCATCAATATTACACTATAATGTTCTTTCATTGAAACCCTCCTGTAGTATTATTTTATATTTTGCTACAGTATATTGTCTCACAAATATTAAATTTTATGATTATATATGCATAATTTTATAAAAGTTTATGTAATATATATAAGAAAATAGTTGAGAGGTGGATTAAATGGATGATGAGCTTATTATGGAAGAAATGATTGAAGCTCTTGAAATTAATGGAGAAATAAGACTTAGTAATGAAGAACAAGAACTTAGTATTCAATCAATTGATGATAAGGATGGCTATTCCTATATTAGCAGTACAAATAAGCATTTTGACGACAGCAGAGAAGCAATAGAATGGGTAATCCTTCAATTTGACGGACTAGAAAATATAGAAGAATGGGAATAAGAAATTAAGTGGGAGAATACCCACTTTTTTATATGTACTCGTATTGACATGAAGAAAATTTTAAGATAATATTATGTAGATGCAAATGATTTGCATTGAAATATTATTTAGGAGAATAACAATGACAAAGAGGTTAATTGCAGCGATTATTATTTTAGCTGTATCAGTTGTATTTGCTGGATGCAGTAATAAAGTAGCTGCTGATAGTGGTAATTATGAAAACAGTCAAAATAGCAATGGAAAAGTAAATGTTGTAGTATCTTTTAATGCACTAAAAGAGTTTGCACAGGCTGTAGGTAAAGATAAAATAGATGTTAAAGTAATAGTTCCTGAAGGAACAGAACCACATGACTTTGAACCTAAACCTAGAGATATGGAAAACATTAACAACGCACAAGTATTTATCTATAATGGTCTTAATATGGAAACTTGGGTGGATAAAACTTTAAGTGCTGTTGATAATAAGAAACTTTTATCAGTTGATGCTTCAAAAAATATTGATGTTATCAATACAGCAGGTCAAACTGATCCTCATATATGGCTTAGCTTAAAAAATGCACAAATAGAAGCAAAAAACATTTTAGATGCTCTTGTTAAAGTCGATGAAAAGAATAAAGCTTATTATGAGAAGAATTACACTGATTTTTCTAATAAACTTAAAAGTCTAGATGAAGATTATAGCAGTAAGTTTGAAACAGTATCTAATAAAAATTTTGTGACTGGTCATGCTGCTTTTGCATATCTTTGCAGGGATTATAAACTAACGCAAAATAGTGTAGAGGATGTCTTTGCTGATGGAGAACCAACTCCAAAGAAGTTAAAGGATTTAGTAGATTATTGCAAGGGAAATAATATTAAAGTTATATTTATGGAAGAATTAGCGAGTCCTAAGGTTTCTGAAACCTTAGCTAAGGAAGTTGGAGCAAAGGTAGAAAAAATTTATACTATCGAAAGTAAAGAAGACGGGAAAGATTATATTGAAAGTATGAAAGATAATTTAGACATGATATATAATAGCTTAAAATAACTAATATAAGCCTGTGCCTTAAAATTATGGGGTACAGGCTTTTATACTAAAAATTCCAATTATTCGTTAAATATGGTATAATACCAAAGAGAAAATGCCAATGGGGAGGACATAAGATTGCTAAATCCAAAGTATATATATGAAAAAAGAAAAAAAAGGTATGAAAGTCTTTTACTTGAATTAAAACATACAAGTAATTTTATTAGTGCTTTAAGGTTTATTATTTTTGCAGCTGCTTTAATCTTCACTGTTTATACTTTTTTACATAAAAAATATTACATGTCAACAATTATATTTTTCGTTGGCTTAGCAATATTCATAATATTGATGCTGAAACATAATAAGGTTATTGAAAATAGAAAATTAGCAGAAGCAATTTTGCATATAAATGAGTTATCTCTATTAAGGTTAAGTGATGAATGGAAAAGCTTTAAAGATAAAGGCGAAGATTTTATAGATAACGATCATAATTATGCAGATGATTTAGATATATTTGGTGAAAATTCATTATTTCAATGGATAAATAATGCCTATACGCCCCTAGGAAGAATTCAATTGAAAAATCACTTATGCTTTCCGAGGCTTGATAAAAATGCGATATACGAAAGTCAAGAAGCAATAAAGGAACTTTCAAAGAACGTTGGGTTTAGGCAAGAGCTGGCTGCAGAAGGTAGTTTCATTGTAACAAATAAATCAGAAAATGAGGAAATGTTTTATTGGGCTGAAAAGGCAAATTTAACTTATAAAAATGGTTTTTTAAAATTTTTAATTTTTTTAATGCCTCTTGCTGCAGTTATATCAATATTGTTATTTTTATTTTTCCATGTTATTGGCTATGTAATTCCCTTAATATTTATGGCAGTTAATCTGGGTATTCTAAAATTACAAGAAAAACAAAGATCTGAGATTTTGGATACAATCTATAAATATAAGAAAAACCTAAAACTCTTTCATAAAATGATAAAATTAATTGAAGAGAAAAATTTTCATTCAAAGCTATTAATGGATATTAAACATGAATTTATAGGTGAGAATTTTAAGGCTTCAAAGGCGATAAATAAATTGAGTAAAATTTCAGATAAAGTCTCTGATAGGCGTAATCTATTCAGCATTCTACTTAATGCAATTTTTCTATGGGATTTTCATTTAATAACACAGCTGGAAAATTGGAAAAAGCAGTATGGAAAGTTAGTTATGCCTTGGCTTAATGCTATCGGTGACATGGAAGCCTTATCAAGTTTAAGTATAATTGGATTTGATAACCCTGAATGGACCTTACCTGTTATAGATAACAGCCTGAAAGTAAGAGCTGAAAACATAGCTCATCCCTTATTGTCTAAAGATGCTGTAAGTAACGGTGTAGAAATTAATAGAAGTTCTAGTATATTATTAATAACTGGCTCCAATATGTCTGGTAAAAGTACATTCTTACGGACTATAGGAATTAATCTCGTCCTTGCATATGCAGGGGCAAGCGTTCGTGCAGCGGAATTTTCCTGTGGTCTTATGAATATATATACCTGTATGAGAATAAGTGATAATCTTGAAAAAAATATTTCTTCTTTTTATGCGGAAATAATTCGAATTAAAAAAATTGTAACAGCAGCAAAAGGTGGAGAGACAGTATTCTTTCTATTAGATGAAATATTTAAAGGAACAAATTCTTTAGATAGACACACTGGAGCTGAAGCACTTATTAACATGTTAAGTAAAGAAAATACCCTTGGCATTGTTTCTACCCATGATCTTGAACTTGGAGATTTGGAAAACAAAAATCAAAAGGTGAAAAATTACAATTTTCAAGAATATTACAAGAAAAATGAAATACAATTTGACTATAAATTAAGAAAGGGTATTTCAGCTACTAGAAATGCTAAATTTCTTATGAAGCTTGCTGGTATAGAATTTATAGAATAATTAAGGAGTGGGGTATATGAGGTATCAAATTAAACAAAGAGTATTAAGTATGGCAGATAGTTTTACTATTAAAGATGAATTTGAGAATGATAGGTTTATAGTAAAAGGAAAATTTTTTTCCTTCGGTAACAAGCTTAGAATATATGACTTAAATGGTAGAGAGGTTTCCTATATAGAGCAGGAAATGTTTCATTTCCTCCCAAGGTATAATATTTTTTTGAATGAAACTTATGCTGCTACAGTAAAAAAAGAAATGAGCTTATTTAAACCAAGTTTTTATATTGAAAGTACAATGGGAAATTATACTATTGAAGGAGAAATCTTTTCTCATGAATTTCAAGTTTTTAAAGATGGAAGAGAAGTGGCACATGTAAGTAAAAAATGGTTTTCCTTTTCAGATACTTATGGTGTGGATATTGAAGATACAGAAAATCAAGAATTTATGCTGTCACTTGTAATTGTAATAGATCAAATATTATATGATAATAAAAATAAGTAATATGGATGCCATTAATGGTTGACATAATATATGTCAATGTGTATAATGAATTATAATTATATGAGTAAAACTTTGATGAGAAGAGTAGCTATTATGCAGATTTAAAGAGAGCTGTGGCAGGTGGAAACACAGTATGAAGCTTTTAGTGAAGAACAGCTCTGAGTTTCTAACTGAAATCCTTGGATAGTAGGCTTAGACGTAACCAATGCGTTATTATTGGAAAGTATAATACGTACTTTTTAAGCTGGCTTTTTAAAGCAATCTGGGTGGCACCGCGGAATTTACCTTCGTCCCATTATTTATTAATGGATGAGGGTTTTTTTTATTTCACATAATTTTCAGGTTTATTTGTTTATAATATGACTATATGAAGAATTCAAGTGATACTAGTCACGCAAGCATTAATAATACTTACGTGTAGAATAAGGAATACAAGGAACACAACAATTAATAATTGTTGTGTACTTAAAACTACAGGAGGGAATTAAAATGGAAGGCATAGTAATAAAACAGCTTTACAGAGAAACAGAAAAATTTGAAGGTCAAATGGTAAAATTATCTGGTTGGGTAAGAACAGTGAGAGCATCTAATGCTTTTGGCTTTATAGAGCTAAATGATGGAAGCTTTTTTAAAAATGTTCAAGTAGTATTTGAAAGTGACTTAGAAAATTATAAAGAAATATCTAAACTTCCAATAAGCTCATCGATTTCAGTAGAAGGTATACTGGAACTCACCCCAGATTCTAAGCAGCCCTTTGAAATAAAGGCAAAGAACATGATAATTGAAGGATTATCTCAATCAGATTATCCACTACAAAAAAAGAGACATTCACTTGAATATTTGAGGACAATTGCACATTTAAGACCTAGAAGCAACACTTTTTCAGCAGTTTTTAGAGTTCGTTCAATTGCCGCATATGCTATACACAAATTCTTTCAGGAAAGAGGTTTTGTGTACGTACACACTCCAATAATAACTGGAAGTGATGCTGAAGGTGCTGGAGAAATGTTTAGGGTTACAACCTTAGATTTAAATAATATACCTAAGGATGAAAAAGGTGTAGTAGATACCTCCAAGGATTTCTTTGGAAAAGCAACAAATTTAACTGTTAGTGGACAGCTAAATGGAGAAACCTTTGCACTTGCATTTAGGGACATATATACCTTTGGCCCTACCTTTAGAGCAGAAAATTCAAACACAGCAAGACATGCAGCTGAATTTTGGATGATTGAACCAGAAATGGCCTTTGCAGATCTTAATGATGATATGGAAGTTGCAGAAGCTATGGTGAAATACATTATTAATTATGTTATGGAAAATGCTCCTGAAGAAATGGAGTTCTTTAGTAAATTTATAGACGCTGGGCTCATGGAAAGATTAAACCATGTTGTTAATTCTGAATTTGGAAGAGTAAGCTATACTGAAGCAGTTGAAATTTTAGAAAAATGCGGAGAAAAATTTGAGTATCCAGTTAAATGGGGCATAGATCTTCAAACGGAGCATGAAAGATATTTAACTGAGCAACACTTTAAAAAGCCTATTTTTGTTTACAATTATCCTAAGGATATTAAAGCATTTTATATGAGAGCTAACGAAGATGGAAAAACTGTAGCCGCAGCAGATCTTCTAGTACCAGGAGTTGGAGAAATCATCGGTGGCAGTCAAAGAGAAGAAAGACTTAAGGTCCTTGAAGCTAGAATGGATGAACTAGGTCTTAATAAAGAAGATTACTGGTGGTATTTGGAACTAAGAAAATATGGTGAAACTGTACATTCAGGCTTTGGACTAGGCTTTGAAAGAATACTTATGTACTTGACTGGAATGTCAAATATTAGAGATGTAATACCATTTCCTAGAACTACTGGAACATCAGAATTTTAAGATTAATCTTATACAATGAAAAGTACCTCTTAAGCTAGCTGCCGCAAGTTTTGCGACAGCTCTTTTTCATTTTTGACATAATTATTTTTTAGGGTTATACTAGTGTGCAGAATGTTCATAATCAAGGAGATAAGATGTTTAAGTCGATAAATTATAGTGATTTAAAAGGAAATTTTGCATTAATTGATGTAAGAAGTCCTATGGAATATAAAGAAGCTACAATTCCAGGTGCCATAAATATTCCTATTTTTGATAATGAAGAGAGAAAGGAAATAGGCTATGTTTATGTAAATGAAAATGTTGATAAAGCAAAATATTTAGGAGTACAGGCTGTATCTAAGAAATTGCCATATATATATAGTGAATTAAGTAAACTTGATCAGGAATATGAGAAGCTTGTACTTTTTTGTTCAAGAGGTGGAATGAGAAGCTCAAGCCTCTGCGGTCTTTTAACAACCTTAGGGCTTAATACCTATAAATTAAGCGGAGGATATAAGGCCTATAGAGGATATATTAATGAAATGTTACCTAAAGAAAATGAAAAGGTTAAATATATTGTTCTTCATGGAAAAACTGGAGTTGGAAAGACAAATCTCTTATATAGCTTAAAGAGAAATGGTATGGATGTTCTAGATTTAGAAGAGGCTGCAAACCATAGAGGATCTTTATTAGGCAGTGTAGGATTAAAGGGTGAAAGAAGTCAAAAGTACTTTGAATCTTTAGTATTCAATTCCTTAATTCAAAGGAAAAGTAACTTTATTTTTGTTGAAGGTGAAAGTAAGAGAATAGGAAATATAATTATACCCGAGTTCATATATAATAATATGGAAGCAGGTATACACCTGCTAGTTGATGCTGATATTGAATATAGATGTGAATTGATTTTAGAAGAATATACAAGAGAAGAAAGTTCAAAGGTAGATATACTTAAATCCTTAGACTTACTTAGTAAATATATTAGTAATAAAAATATTACTAAGTATAAGGATTTAATACTTAATGATAAGTATTATGAAGTTGCAAAAGAATTAATGTTAAAATACTATGATCCAATGTATCAAAGTGGTATTGAGAAATACAATTATGAACTTCAATTAAATATTTCGGATTTAGAAAAGTGTTCAGAGGAAATAATTAAATGGACAAAGGAAAACTTTTTATTTTAAGAAATCAGGTGATTAATTGAAAATAGGTTATATTTATTCAATAATTTCAGCAATATTGTTTGGTTGTGCTGGTTTAGTGTTAAAGTTTGCTTATGTAGAGAAAATAGGACCTGTGGAGTTGCTTACATTACAATATATAATAGCGGTTAGTGTTATGTTCATAATACTTTATATAAAAAACAAAGGACTTCCGAAGCTAAGCAAAAGTAATTTGATTCATCTTTGTATTCTTGGAGTCATAGGAAATACTTTTATGACTATTTTTTATTATACTGCTTATCAATATCTGACTATGTCAATGGTAACAATACTTTTATATACATACCCAATTATGGTGTTTTTGTATTCCTTAATTTTTGAGAAGATAAAGATTAAGTTAGCTAAACTAGTAGCATTAATATTTGCCTTTATAGGATGTATACTTGCATTAAACTTACTAAATGGAAATGTAAAATATTCTTCTAAAGGTATTATTTTTGGATTATTATCAGCTGCCTTTTATGCTTTTATGAATATATATTCGGAAAAAAGACTTACACATATTGACTCTTTCAGTATAAATGCTTATTCTACATTATTTTCTTTAATATCTTTAATACTTTATAAATTTCCGGGTTTTATTTTTAAAGGAGAAGTTACTGAAACTACTTTTATATGCACTGTTATATTAGCAGTTTTCTGTGAGATAATTCCCTTAACTCTCATGTATGCCGCAATAAAGCATATTGGCTCTTTAAAGGTTTCTATTATAGGAAATTTAGAAACGCCTACTGCAATGCTGCTTTCCTTTCTTGTATTAAGAGAGTCTATTAGTTTTGTACAAGTAATTGGTGCTATTTTAATCTTTTGTGCTGTATATATAATTAGAAAATAAATGCTAATAACTTGGAGGAAAAGTAGAAAATGAAATTTATTTTAGTGTATTTAATTGCTATTAACATTTTTGGAATATACATAATGTATCTTGATAAAAGAAAAGCAAAAAAAGGTTATTGGAGAGTACCAGAAGCAACATTATTTATGGTAGCAGCCATTTTTGGGAGTCTAGGAGTTTTAATTGGAATGAAACTATTCCATCATAAAACAAAGCACTTAAAGTTCGTAATTGGAATACCTGCAATTTTAATACTACAAGTATATTTAATTTACAAGATATTTCAACATATTACATAAGTTCCTTGGCATAAATCATTCTTTTTTTGGGCAATACAATAAAAGATATAATTTTTTAGATAAGCTCAAAGGAGATGATTAAATGGCACAAAATAAAAAAAGAAATTTAACTGAGGAAGCTAAAAATAAATCAATGATGCAGAAGAGTTTAAATAGCCTAAATTCTAAAAATGGATATCAAAATACTGGTAATGATGCACAAGTTCATGCAAAAGCTTATGCTATGAGGCAAAGTGATAACGGCTCTCATATGTAATATGTAAAGGGGCTGTCCACAGCCCTTTTATTATTTTATTATTTTGGTCTATTTAAGCTTAGTTGTCTGTAGGAAATTGTGGCATTTATCTCTCCGCCGATTAATATAATAACTGAGCTTAAGTACAGCCAGGACATTAATGCTATAATTGCTCCAATACTGCCATAAATTTTAGAATAGCTTCCAAAGTGATTAACGTAATATGAAAAAGCAAAGGACGTTAAAATCCAGCCAACAGTAGTAAAAACAGCACCTGGAAAGGTTTCCTTAAAGGTTAATCTTTTACTTGGGGTATATTTATACACAGCATTAAAAACTATAAGCATTACTATTAGCCCAATAAAGTATCTAGCAAAGTCTAAAAAATACTCAGCTAGTTTTGGGTATTTAAAATGTGCTAATAAGAGATTTCCGCCAATTTCCCCGAAAACTAACAGTGCTAATGAAATAATAATAATTAATGCAAGGCCTAGTGTACACATTAGAGATGTGAATTGAACCTTAATGAAAGATCGGTTCTCTTTTTCATCATAAGCTTTGTTTAAGCAGCGAATAACTGCATTAAATCCATTGGAAGCGGTCCAGATTGTTGTTATCATACTTAAAGATAAAAGTCCACCTCTTTTAATATCAACTATTTCAATCACAGTTTTTTTTATTAATCCAAAAACTTCATTTGGCAGGATATTTTTTAGTACACCTAAAATATCCTGACTTTTAATAGAACTATACCCTAGTATTGTTAAAAGTAAAATTAAAAAAGGAAAAAGAGATAAAAGAAAGTTATATGCAAGCTGTGAACTCATTGCTGAGATTTCGTCGTCAATATATCTATAAAATAGACTTTTGAAAAAGTTTCTTGGTTTATTCTTATTCAAGTAAAACACCTCTATAATCTTTATCCATAATATTTTATTAAATTAATCATATTATTATACCTTACATGAATATACTTATCATCTATAAAACTTTTCATAAGTACCAATGAGATAATTAGAAAATTTCATGTAACTATGATATAATTTAAATGAAGCATAACTTTTTGTACAAACATTAGGAGGGTTGTTTTTGTATAAGTGTGAAATATGTGGTAAGGAAGCTGATATTCATCATATAGTTCATAAAAGCGAGGGAGGACTTGATTTTCCAGCTAATTATAAATATTTATGTTCAAAACACCACAGAGGTAAATATGGCCCACATAGAGATAATAAAATTGATATAACATATAAATTGGAGCTTCAAGAAAATCTTGATGAATTATTATATAAGGAATTTTATTCTATGAAAGAGCTTATTTTATTACTAGGTTTAAATAAAAGTAAGGCAAAGAAGCTCTTAAAAGATCTTCGGCTTTATAAGGAAGGCTACAAAAAAAGCGAAATAATATTTAGACTTATGGGAAAACACTGTTACAATGAGAATATGTTAGAAGATTATATTGATATGATGGTTATAAATATATAAAATTTAAATATAAATTAGTCTTATAGATACTAAAAAATGAAGACACTATTTTCTTGTCTAAAATGGAAAGCTTTCTATAGTATTTTCAATACAAAATTTGCAACAATAATAATGAGTGTTCCGTATAAAATAAAAGGAGGAATTTTTGTATGAGCGATAATGACTTAAGAAAGCAAAAAAAGGCTGAGCAGCTTGAAAATGAAAGAAGAGTAGAAAACCTAATAGATATAGTAGAAAATAAAACAAGAACAGATAGACATTTAGAGCAGCATTCTGATATAGGTGATCCTGATAGATTAGATCATGCAAAAGAAGTTCAAGATGCAAGAGAAGAACAAATTGAAAATCTTAAGAATACAATTGTATATGGAGATAATAGTAAAAATGATACTAAAGATCAAATTAATAATTTAAAAGATAATTATACTTTTGCTGAGGGATATATAAACCATAATGGAGATCATATGTCTGATAAAGCATATAATAACTTAAAGAAAAAACAAGAAAATAGAAAAGAACAATTAGATCAGCTTCAATAATATAAGCTGTGTGGTTTAATTTTTTAATCACACAGCTTTTTTTTATTTGCAGTTTATTATTAGATACTTGATGCTTTAAAGCATTCTAATAAAATTGAACATAAAAAATCTATTCAAGCAATATAATTTTAATAGATAAAAATAAAGAACAATTTATGCTCTTATGAATAAAATAATACTATGATTAAATTTTAGTGAGGTGGCGAGAGTTGGCATATGATGATCGCGAGCTTTTAGCAAGAATTATTAGGTGCGAAGCTGGTGGCGAAGGTGATAATGGCATGAAAGCAGTAGCCACAGTTGTTATGAATAGAGTTAGGGTTCCAGCTGGGGAATATCATAAAATTGGGCAAGGAGATATAAGAAAAGTTATTTATCAAAAGGGTCAATTTGATTGTATGAGAGGAGTCTTAGGAGGTCAAACTAATCCCCAAACTATTTGGTCAAATCCACCTGATGATGTACATTATGCTATAGCAGATTGGGCATTAGCTGGTAATAGGTTATTTACTATTGGTGCATCACTTTGGTATTTTAATCCCTTTAACCCTGAGTGCCCATATACCTTTCCTTATAATGGTACAGGAAGTTTTCAAGTAAGAGTTGTGAAGCACTGTTTTTATAATCCTACAGCGTTATATTATGAAACTTAATTTTGATATTATTAATTATATATAAGGAGGACTTTAATGATATCTGATTTTTATGAAGATTGTCCATTCAGATTTGCGCAAAATTCACAAATGACACCGGGGTACATACCTGTACCTAGCCAATATAGACCAATGTTTGAAACTGGACCAACAGGTATGCCAATTTTTACTGCAGGAATGCCACAGATGCAAGGAGGTAATTCAACTATGCCACTAAATCCTCATACACCTATACCGCAAAACCCTAATACACCTCAGGGACCAGGAGGCAGTACTGCTATACCACCATTTCCAGGTCCTGCACAAACTCCAGGAACAAATATTCCCGGACAAAACTTTCAGGATAATTTCGAAATGGCACCTGGTTCACCAATTCAACAGGATATTAATTATACACAAGGTTATTTAAGAACACAAATTGGGAAAAGAATGTTAGTTAGCTTTCTAATAGGAACTAGCACATATCAGGATAGAACAGGAGTGCTTGAAAAAGTAGGAATCAGCTATATAATATTAAAAGAGCCTGAGGGAACAGAATTATTATGTGATATCTATTCTATAAAGTTCGTGAGAATTTTTACAACTTCAGCTCAATAAAAAGATAAAGACCGCGAGAAGCGGCCTTTATCTTTTTATACTCCAAATTTTTCAAGTCTTAATTGCTTGTCCATACGTATATTAGATGTTATACTAAAAAAGTAAATAAAATTATTAAGATGGAGAGATGTATAATGAAACGTACTTCAATAAGTTTGCTATTAGCCTCAGTAATTATATTTTCGAATTTTATAGGTGTTAAGGCTGCTGAAAATCCTATGCCAAAGATAGATGGAAAAGCAGGAATAACAATGGACATAGATACAGGAGAAATTATTTATCAGAACAATATTGATAATAGATATTATCCAGCAAGTACTACGAAACTAATGACTGCTTTAATTTTTGCAGAAAATAAAAATAAGACAGATGAAATTAAATATACTGAAAGCGCAAAAGAACAGCCTCAAGATTCCATTGACAAGAATCTTCATCAAATGCAAATTGGAGATACCATGTCTGCAGAGGACACCATGGATGCTTTAATGCTATTTTCTGCAAATGATGCTGCAAATATGATGGCTGATAGCGTTAGTGGAAATGAAGAGAAATTCGTGCAATTAATGAACGATAAAGTTAGTAAACTAGGTTTAAAAAATACACACTTTGTAACAGCTAACGGACTACATGATGATCAGCATTATACTACACCCTATGATTTAAGCGTAATTGCAAGAGAAGCTTTTAAAAATGCTTGGGTTCAAGAAAGCATGCAAAAGAAAACAAGTAAGGTTTCAATCTCAGATGGAACAGTGTTAATATTAAATAACAGAAATAAAAACCTTGGCGTTAATGGTGCAGTTGGTGGAAAGACCGGATATACTTCTCAAGCTGGAAGATGCTTAGTAGAATTTTATAATAGAGGCGGAAGAAGACTTGTTGGGGTAGTAATGAAATCAGTTTATGACAATCAAGACAATGCCGTGTTTAATGATATGGAGAAGATAATTGATTGGAGCTATGAACAAAAGCCTGTATCTCTTAATAAAGCCGGAGATACTGTTAAGACAGAAACTATGTCATATAAGCCTTTTAGATTTTTTGGGCCTCAAAAGACTATAAATGTTCCTTTAGTAATTAAAGAAGACCTTAATTATTATGATAATGCTGTAAACAAAAAAGAAATAAAGGAAGATTTTAATTTAAGTAAATTAAATCTTTGGAGTTTGAGCAGTGATAAGCCTGTTGGTACTATGACACTAAAAGAAAGAGAAGTAGCTAAGGAATATAAGTTATATACTACAGTATCAACTAGCAGTATTATTAAAGCCAACCTTCTATTATATTTAGGTGCCATAGTGGTTTTAGTTTTGATCTTATTTGCAGTATTAATGATAATATTAAAGTTAAAGAATATTAGAAGAAGAAAATCAAATCGTTATTATTAATAGTAAAAAATAAGTAGTAAATAAATTAATTTATTAAATAAGAGAAAGCCTTGTAAGATTTTGAAATTTTACAAGGCTTTTGTTACATATATAAACATCATAAAAATTATAATTAAAGGGTATTTGATAGCTTTTAATAATTTTTTAACACGAAAAAAGTAAAAATTTGTAGTTCGAAATAAAACAGCAATATATTGATATTTTTTAGGTAACAAGTTAGAATTTTATTATAGGTATAAAAAGTAAATAGATGAATATTTAGGCGATGAATTAATAGCCTAATAGATATGGGGGAGGACATGGTTGTGGAGAAAGGGTCTATTACAATAAAAACGGAAATTAAGGCTTTACTAGGTGATTTAATAAAAAAATCGACAATAGTAATATTAATCATTCTACTATGCATTGCGGCAATAAAAACTAAAAGCAGTATAGCTCTTAAATATAATATGGTTGATTCAATTTTTGATGAATCAGAACCCATAGGAACATTGTCTATGCTTTTAGTATATTTTGTACTTGGAATTTTAATAATATTGCTTATTTTTGCTCTATATAAGCTTATTGTCTTGTTTTATGAACTCAAAAGAGTAACAGTAATAGATTTTGCACGTGAAAAAATTGTTGTTCAAAGTTACGATTTCCCCTTTGAAAAACAGATTGAAGAAAAGAGATTTAATCGTATTGTGGGAGTAGATATCCTTCAAAAGTCAATAGACAGAGCTGTAAATTCGGGAACATTATATTTAGAATATTTGGTACTTAGTAAAAATGATTCAAAACTTAGAGGAATAGAAATTCCAAATGTTTTAAATCCAATTAAAATAAAAGATAAGCTTTTAAATGAGTAATAGGGTCTGTTGCATTATTTGCAACAGACCTTAATAATTTAGTGTAAATATGTATACTATTCCTCAAATTTCAAATAATATATGAGATATTAAATTTTAATATATATATTTAAAATAAGAGGAGGCTTAGTTTAATGCAAAAGGTTATGAAAACTATGGATGGAAATCAAGCTGCTGCTCAGGTTTCATATGCTTTTACTGATGTAGCTGCAATATTTCCTATCACTCCATCCACGCCAATGGCAGAAACTGCAGATGAATGGGCTGCTCATGGAAAGAAGAATATGTTTGATCAGCCTGTAAAAGTGGTTGAACTACAATCAGAAGGAGGAGCTGCTGGAGCAGTTCATGGCTCGCTACAAGCAGGAGCTTTAACAACTACATATACTGCTTCACAAGGTTTACTTCTAATGATTCCTAATATGTATAAAATAGCTGGAGAACTTCTTCCTGGAGTTTTTCATGTTAGTGCGCGTGCTGTTGCCGCCCATGCACTTTCGATTTTTGGGGACCATCAAGATGTTATGGCTACAAGACAAACAGGCTTTGCACTTTTAGCATCATCAAACGTTCAAGAAGTAATTGACCTTGGATCCATTGCACATTTAAGCGCAATTAAGGGAAGAGTACCGTTTTTACATTTTTTTGATGGTTTTAGAACTTCACATGAAATACAAAAGGTTGAATTAATAGATTATGAAGACCTTTATAAATTAGTTGATCATGAAGCCATTAAAGACTTTAGAAATAGAGCCTTAAATCCAGAACATCCTGTTGTAAGAGGAACTGCTCAAAATCCGGATATATACTTCCAAGGCAGAGAGGCTTCTAACCCATTTTATTTAGCTATTCCTGATATAGTGGAAAATTACATGAAGGAAATTAAAAAATTGACTGGAAGAGAATATCACCCCTTTGTCTATTACGGAGACAAGGATGCAGAGAATATAATAGTTGCCATGGGATCTGTATGTGACACAATTAGTGAAGTAATCGACTATCTTAATGCAAAAGGTAATAAGCTGGGAATGATTAAGGTTCATCTCTACAGACCATTTTCAGAAAAATATTTCTTTGATGTGCTTCCAAAGACAGTTAAAAGAATTGCAGTATTAGATAGAACTAAGGAACCAGGCTCCATAGGTGAACCTTTGTACTTGGATATAACTAGACTTTTTTATAATAAAACAAATTCTCCATTAATTATTGGCGGAAGATATGGATTGGGTTCAAAAGACACTATACCTTCACAAATTGTTTCAGTATTTAATAATTTAAGCAGCAAAACGCCTAAAGATAGATTTACTATAGGAATAGTTGATGATGTTACACATACTTCTCTTGAAGAAGCTGAAGCTATAGAAACTACCGCACCAGGTACTATTAGCTGTAAGTTCTGGGGACTAGGTTCTGATGGTACTGTTGGAGCTAATAAGAGCGCAATAAAAATAATAGGAGATAATACAAATTTATATGCCCAGGCTTATTTCTCCTACGACAGTAAAAAATCTGGTGGAAGTACTGTTTCACATTTAAGATTTGGTAAAAATCCAATAAGATCACCATACTTAGTTTCACATGCTGATTATATAGCATGCCACAATAAGTCCTTCTTATATAATATAGATGTTTTGAAAGGCATAAAGAACAATGGAACCTTTGTATTAAATTGTCCCTGGAATCCTGAAGACTTAGAAAAGCATCTTCCTGCATTGGTTAAAAGACAATTAGCTAAAAATAATATTAACTTTTATATTGTAGATGCTGTTTCTATGGCACAGGACATAGGCCTTGGTAATAGAATTAATATGATTATGCAAATTGCATTTTTTAAACTTTCCAGTGTTATACCTATCGATGATGCAGTTAAATACCTTAAAGAGTCCATTGTAAAAAGCTATGGGAAAAAGGGTGAAAAGATAGTTCAAATGAACTATGCAGCAGTTGATAGAGGCTTAGAAGCAATTAGAAAGGTAAATGTACCAAAAGAGTGGGCTGATGCTAAGGATGAACCTAAGGAGGTAGAGGACGCTCCAGGGTTTATTCACAATATCCTTTGGCCTATGGCAAGGCACGAAGGGGATGATCTTCCAGTCAGTGCTTTTACGGGTATGGAAGATGGAACATTTCCACTCGGAACTGCTGCATATGAGAAACGCGGCATAGCCGTAAACGTTCCAGAATGGCAAATAGATAAATGTATACAATGCGGACAGTGTGCTTATGTATGTCCTCATGCAACAATCAGACAATTTGTATTAGATGAAGAGGAAATTACTAAAGCACCTGAAGCTTTCGAAACTAAAAAGGCAGCTGGTAAAGGGCTTGAAAGCTATGGCTATAGGATTCAAGTTTCTACTCTTGATTGCACAGGCTGTGGAAATTGTGCTGATATATGCCCGGCTCCTGGAAAAGCTCTTATTATGAAACCAATGGAAGAGCAAGCTGCAGTTCAGGTTAAAAATTGGGAATATGCAATCACTGTAAAGCCAAAGGAAGGCTTACTAGATAGAAATACCTTAAAAGGAAGTCAGCTTTATACACCTTTATTGGAATTTAACGGTGCTTGTCCAGGTTGTGGTGAAACCCCATATATAAGATTGCTTACTCAATTATTCGGAGAAAGAATGATGATTGCAAATGCAACAGGATGTTCATCCATTTGGGGCGCAAGTGCTCCCTCAATTCCATACACCAAGAACTTAGATGGAAAAGGTCCTGCTTGGGCAAATTCACTCTTTGAAGATAATGCAGAGTTTGGTTTTGGTATGTACCTTGGGGCAAACCAAATAAGAGATAAAATTAAAGATTTAATGCTTGAAGGTATTGAGTCAGACTTAAATGAGGAAGTAAGAGCAGTATTTAGAGAATGGATTGATAGTATGAATAATGCCGATACTTCTAAAGAAACCTCTCATAAAGTAACTGAAATTCTGAGTAATCCAAAATATTCATCACATAGAATTGCTAAAGAAATATTGGATAGAAAAGACTACTTAGTTAAAAAGTCCTTCTGGATGATTGGAGGAGATGGCTGGGCTTATGATATAGGTTATGGCGGCTTAGACCATGTGCTGGCATCTGGTGAAAATGTAAATCTATTTGTAATGGATACAGAGATATACTCAAACACAGGAGGTCAATCTTCTAAGTCTTCTCCTACTGGGGCAGTGGCAAAATTTGCAGCTTCTGGGAAAAATACAAGAAAGAAAGATCTTGGTATGATGGCAATGAGTTATGGCTATGTATATGTAGCTCAAATAGCCATGGGAGCTAATATGAACCATGCCATTAAAACCATAGTTGAAGCGGAAAAATATGATGGACCGTCCATAATAATTGCCTACGCACCTTGTATAAGTCATGGTATTAAGGTTGGTATGGGTAGTAGTATGAAGGAAGAAAAGAAAGCTGTGGATTCAGGATATTGGCATTTATATAAATACAACCCAATGCTAAAAGAAGAAGGTAAGAATCCATTTACTTTAGATTCAAAGGAACCATCAGCTCCTTATAAAGATTTTATTGAAGGAGAAATTAGATATGCATCCTTAAAAACTATCTTCCCTGAAAGAGCAGATAAGCTATTTACAGAGGCAGAGAAAAATGCCAAAGAAAGATATGACAATTACAAGAGACTTGCAGAAATGCAGTATTAAAAAATCCCCTTTATGGGGATTTTTTAATTAACAGCCTATTTTTCATTTTCATCAACATATTCTTTGGCATTTAAAACTCCAATTTCGTCTGGAATTGCCACATTAGATAATTCCTTAGTCTTTTCGATATTAGCCCATGCTGCAGTTTCATGATTTTCAATTGGCACTTCTTTGAATTTTTCTTTGTAATAATTTGACATACTATTCCTCCTTTTAGTCGGAAACACTGAGCAATTAAGCCCTCTCGCTCCCGCTCGCATCACTGGGTAGTCTAGCTTGCCGATTACTCATGGTTAGACTACCCGTATAAGCCCATTTAGGGCTTATTCCTCGTAAAAGTCCATTTAGGACTTTTACCTCCTTCGCATTCCATTTAGATTGCAATAATTATTAATTATTACCTTCCTTATCCATAGTTAGTATTTACAAAGAAAATAAAACTATTAAGGAAATTTTGTAGAATAAATAATATAAATAAATAAATACTATATTTGATAATTTTTAAAATTAATTTTAGAGAGGAGTATAAAAATGGATGCAAATAGTTTTCCAATGAAAATCAGTCCTCAAACCCAAAATAAGCAGCCAGGAATAGAAGCAGTTATGAATCCAAGACCTATTTTTGAAGATACAGATTATAAAGCTTCCAATAAACTATTAAATAAGGTAGCTGTAATAACTGGTGGAGATAGTGGAATAGGCAGAGCAGTAGCGGTAAATTATGCCTTGGAAGGTGCGGATATTGCTATTATCTATTTAAATGAACATAATGATGCAGATGAAACTAAGAAAATAATTGAAGGTAAAGGGAAAAAATGCATTGCAATTCCTTGCGATATTGGTGAAGAGAAAAACTGTTTCGACGCTGTAAAAAAAGTTATTGATACCTTCGGAAAAATTGATGTCCTAGTCAATAATGCAGCAGAACAACATGCTCAAAACAGTATCGAAGATATTACCAAGGAACAACTTGAAAAGACTTTTAAAACTAATATTTTTTCAATATTCTATATGGTAAAGGCTTGTTTACCACATATGAAAGAAGGAAGCATCATAATAAATACTTCATCTGTTACAGCCTATAAAGGTCATGAAACTTTAATAGATTATTCTTCAACAAAAGGAGCAATTGCAACCTTCACACGATCCTTAGCAATTTCCTTAGCTGTTAGAAAAATAAGAGTTAATGCAGTAGCTCCAGGCCCAATATGGACACCATTAATACCATCCTCTTTCAATGCGGAAGAAGTAGGAAAATTCGGTAGCAATACAAATATGGGCAGACCAGGCCAGCCAGTTGAGGTAGCTCCAGCCTATGTCTTTTTAGCATCTGATTCTTCCACATTCATTACAGGAGAAACAATACACGTAAACGGCGGAGAAATAATCAATGGGTAAAAGGCCTAAATGGCCTTTTACGGCCACCCTTCCAGGGTCGCTTGGTACGTTAGGGTGGCCCGGGTCGTAGACAAATATTTTTGTCAGACTATATAGTAAAATATACTATGAAAAAAGTTAATTAAAATAACAAAATGTATTGCCATATAATAAAATATGTAGTATAATGAATGTATACAGAGGGAGTAGCTTCCTGTAAACAGGTACAAAATCGTCAGTACGGCAGTAATGCCCGGTTTTGTATAGAAAAGTAGCGAGACTCTGCAGTGGTACAAATATGTATTGCTGCAGAGTTTTATTTTTTAAATAAATAACATAAAATATGTAAGAGGAGGAGATAATTTGAAAGTTAAAAATGCAATGTTTATGGTTTTATTTTGGATATGTATGGCACTATTATTTAATTTTGGTATCTATATGTTTCAAGGCAGTGAAAAGGCTCTACAATTTTTAGGGGGATATGTAATCGAACTTAGTTTAAGTATGGACAACCTATTCTTATTTTTGCTAATTTTCGAAGCCTTTAAAATACCATCAATTTATCAGAAAAGGGTATTAAGCTTTGGAATATTTGGTGCAATATTATTAAGATTTATCTTTACTATGCTTGGAGTTACAATAGTAAATAGATTCCACTTTGTGCTTTATATATTTGGAATTGTTCTTCTTATAAGCGGTTATAAAATGATGTTTGGAAATGAAGAAGATAAAAACTATAGAGATAGTAAAATAATGAAGGTGCTGGGCAAAGTTATACCAATTACAAATAGTTTACATGGAGAAAAATTCTTTGTTAAAATAGATAAGGTTCTTTATGCAACTCCATTATTTGCCATACTTGTCCTAATTGAGTTTTCTGATATTTTGTTTGCTATAGATTCAATACCAGCAATATTTTCTATAACAACTAATCCTTTTATTGTGTATACCTCCAACATATTTGCTATTTTGGGTCTTAGAAGCTTTTATTTTGTACTTCAAAAACTAAACAATTTATTCTGCTATGTAAAATATGGCGTAGCATTAATACTTTCATTTACAGGTATTAAGTTATTGCTGCTTATGTTTAATTTAGAGATATCACTACCTATTTCTCTTGGCATTATATTCACAGTGCTTGCTTTAAGTATTTTATGTTCAGTTCTATTTCCAAATAAAAGTCAAAGAAAGGTTGAAAATTTTTAAACATTATTAGTATTAAAAATAAGTCAAAAAAGAGGAGATTTAAAAAGTTAGATCTCCTCTTTATTTTTTTAATGCTAAAGAATCTACAAATTTATTAATCTTTTCTTTATATTCTTTTTCATTTGCTTTATATGATTCTAAGTATCCAGCCTTTGGAGCAATATATATAGATTTAAAAGCTGGCTTTAAATTAAATAAAGCTTCACTCATAGCTTTTGGAATATTAGTATCATTTTCACCATGAATAAATAATACAGGTGTAGAAATCATTTTAATATAGTTTATAGGGGAAGCTTCCTTAAAGGTAAATTCATTATTATATTTATTAACTTTTTCAGTATAGAATAATAAAAATTTAACAATAAAAGGATTTCTAATATTATAGTTTTCCTGCAATTTTAGTTTAAATAGCTGTTCTAAATTTGAATAAGAGGAATCGGCAATATAAAAACTTACCCTTTTGCTAGTTTCATTAAGTGAGGCCTGTAAAAGAGCAGTAGCGGCCCCTAAACCCTCTCCATGAACTCCGATAATTCCACCTTTATTTTTAGCAGCTACCCAAGTGATCCATCTGTCTAAATCAAATTTTTCCGCAAATCCAAAAGTTATGTTTGAACCACCTGTTTTACCATGATTTCTGCTATCATAAATTAGTACATTAAAGCCTTTATCCAAATACATATCTATATATTTTAGTGAGGAATATCGACTTCCTGAAAAATCATGAAGAAGAATTATTGTGTTTTTTGTGGGAGTTGGATTTACTAAGTAGGTCCCGTAAAGCCTGTAATTATTTCTTGAGCCTACAGAAACATCTTCTTTATGTATTGATGAATATCTAATTTCATCTATGAAGGATTTATTTTGACTATAAAGGTCTGCACCTTTATGAGTATCTGCTTCAAAAAAACATTTATAAAATTTATTACCAACATAGAGACCATATGAATTAATACAAAAAAATAAAATAAGTACTGTGGATACAATAAATTTCGGTAATAATTTTTTCTTTTTTGCAGATTTATTTTTAAGTGTAAATATCTGAATTGGCACACCCATTTTACATCACCCTTGACACTACTAATATAACAATATAATTTTACATTTAAATAACAATTTTGAAAAGTGTAAAATTTTAATAAATGAATTTTAAAATTTAGTTTAGTAAATTAATTTAAGAAAAATTAAAAAATTGTAACATATTTTATTAAGAAATCATTAATAATATGAGTATGAGTTGTTATATGGTATAAAAAGCCTTATAATATTTCTAATTAATTATGAAAATATTAATAAACCTTCAGTGGGAGAAAATATTGTTATGGAAAATATAATTTTAAACCAGGGTATAAGTGCTAAAAAAATTAAAAGTTTTGCATTATCCCTTAGCCTCATGCTATTAATAATTCCTTTAAATTTATGTTATCTTCTATTAAACACTTCCAATAGAGGTGTGCACACTTTGGTTACTAGTATAGATAACAACATTCCTTTTCTAAAGGTATTTATTCTGCCTTATGTTGCATGGTATGCCTTCATATTTATTATTATGGCATATTTATGCTATAAGGATAGGAAAACTTATTATATAACCATAACTTCCTATTTGTTAGGACTGATAGCTTCCTATATAACCTTTTATTTTTTTCAAACTACCGTACCTAGACCGGATGTAGTTGGAAATGATATTTTATCTAAAATAATACAAATTATTTATAGAACAGATAAACCATATAACTGTTTTCCCAGTATACATGTATTAAGTAGCTTTTTAATGATAAAGGCAATAATGACAAGTTCTGCTAGAAACAAAACAAACTTAGTTATTATTGGGTCAAGTTCTGCTCTAATTATAATTTCAACTCTTTTCATTAAACAACACGTAATTTTAGATGTTTTTTCTGGAATAATTTATGCAGACTTATTATTTAGATTGGTCCAGACTTATGGAGTGTTATTTTGGAATAATATAATCAAGCTCTTTGTTACTTTGGAAACTAGAAAGAAATTAGAAGTAGAATAATTCTTAATTTCCACAGAAATTTTCTGTGGTTATTTATTTTTTAGCTTAAATGTGAGAAAATATATTGGCGACCTGTTTGTCTATTTATAAATTTAGTTAGGAGGTAAAAGTCCTAAATGGACTTTAACGGGTAGTTTGCGAGCGAGAGCGAGTGATCTTAAACTACCCAGTGGGGGTAGCCAAAGTCCTAAATGGACTTTAACGAGTAATTTACGAGCGGGAGCGAGTGATCTTTAATTACTCAGTGCTTCCGACTATAAGGAGGTTAAAGTCCTAAATGGACTTTAACGAGTAATTAGCGAGCGGGAGCGAGTAATCTTAATTACTCAGTGCTTCCGACTATAAGGAGGAATAATAATGAATCCAGTTGCATTTAATTTGTTTGGTCTTCCAATTAGGTGGTATGGAATATTAATAGCTTTAGGAATGATTATCGGTATTTTGCTTACTTCATATACTTGTAAAGTTAAGAAAATAAGTTATGATAATATGATGGATATAGTACTTTTAGCTCTGCCATCAGCAATAGTGGGAGCAAGGCTTTACTACGTTTTATTTAATTTGGGCTACTACGGTAAAAACCCATCTGAAATAATAGATATCAGACAAGGGGGCCTAGCTATCCATGGAGGAGTAATTTTTGCAGTACTAGCAGCCTACATATATACAAGGAAAAAGAAAATACCATTTTTAAAATATGCTGATGCAGCTGCTCCTTCAATCATAATTGCTCAGGCATTAGGACGCTGGGGGAACTTTTTCAATCAAGAAGCACATGGAGGAGAAGTAAGCGCAAGCTTTATAAAACATTTTCCTCTATTTATTCAAAAGGGAATGTTTATTGATGGGGCTTACTACCACCCAACATTTTTATATGAATCTATATGGGATGTGTTAGTGTTTATCATATTAATTTATTTTATTAGAAAAGTTAAAACTGACGGCTTATTGTTCTTTGCTTATGTCGGGCTCTACTCTATAGGAAGATTTTTTATAGAGGGCTTAAGAACCGATAGTTTAATGCTTGGGCCATTAAGAGTAGCACAATTGGTAAGCTTAACTGGAGTTATACTTTGGATAGGATTTCTTTGTTATGCTAGCTTTTATAAGAAGAAACAAAAGAAAATTGAAAAATAGGAAGTGATTTTATGGAGGCTTATTTTGATAATAGTGCTACAACTAAACCTTACAGTGAAGTTATAGAGGCTATGGTCGATGCAATGGAAAACTTTTATGGTAATCCATCCTCTGCACATAAATTAGGACTAAAAGCAGAAAATAAGATGAATGAATGCAAAGATATTGTTTCAAAAACTTTAAATTGCACTAGGGATGAAATTACATTTACTTCTGGAGGAAGTGAAAGTAATAACTTTTTAATAAGAGGCTTTATAAAAGAAGGAAATGAAATAATAACTACTAAAATTGAACATCCTAGTGTTTTAAATATATGTAAGGATCTGGAGAGGGCTGGAATTAAAGTCACATATCTTGATGTAGATAACAATGGAAAAATTGACTTAGAAAATCTTAATAAGGCAATTACTAAAAATACACAAATTGTAAGTATAATGCATGTAAATAATGAAATAGGAACTGTTCAAAATATAGAAGAAATAGGTAAACTCATTAAAGAAAAAAGCAGCCGAATAAAGTTTCACGTTGATGCGGTTCAAAGTTATGGCAAGTTTAAAATAGATGTTCAAAAGGCAAAAATTGATTTACTATCAGCTAGCGGACACAAGATACATGGACCTAGAGGCGTTGGAATAGCTTATGTAAGAAAAGGACTAGTACCTCGACCTTTAATATTTGGTGGTGGCCAAGAAAAAAACTTTAGGTCTGGAACGGAAAATTTGGCTGGTATGGCAGGCTTTGCAAAAGCAGCAGAAATTATCTATAGTGAAAATCATAAAAACTTCATAAATGTATCTATGCTTAAAGAATATTTTATTAACAGACTTAAAGAAATAGATAAAATTAAGATTAACAGTCCAATTGGTGTGGATTTTTCACCATATGTTATTAGTGTATCCTTTTTAGGAATAAGAGCTGAGGTTCTTCTTCATCTTTTAGAGGAAGGAAATATATATGTTTCCATGGGATCTGCTTGTCATTCTAAGGATACAAAGGATAGTCATGTTTTAAAGGCAATTGGATTATCGGATAAAGAAATTAAAGGAAACATCAGATTCAGTTTTAATGAATTAAATACAAAAGAAGAGATAGATTATACTATAGACATACTTAAGAAGTCTTTAAATTTTTTAAGGAGAGTTGGCAAATGAGAAAGTTACTTTTAGTTAAATCTGCACCCGAAATATTTTTAAAGGGTCTAAATAGAAATAAATTTGAAAAAAAACTAAAGAATAATATTAAAAAAGTTTTAGAGTGTATTGATTACGAATTTGTGGAAGACTTAGGAAGATGGTTTATTTATTCCGAAGAATTAGAAGAAATAATAGATAAGGTTACAAAAGTTTTCGGAATATCCGAAGTTTGTATCGTTACAGAAATAGAAGCTTCTATGGATGAAATAGAAAGACAGGCTTTAGAGGAAATAAAAGAGCTGAAGCCTGAGAATTTTAAGGTTGAGACAAATAGGGCAAATAAAACATTTCCTATTAATTCCATGGATGTAAGCAGAGAAGTAGGGGCATATATTCTTAAAAGTATTCCTGATTTAAAAGTAAAGGTAAAAAATCCTGAATTCACTATAAATGTAGAAATAAGACAGAGAGCATATGTTTATTCAAAGAAGATTAAGGCTGTTGGAGGACTGCCTTATGGTATGAATGGAAGCACTATGCTTATGCTATCTGGGGGAATAGATTCACCTGTTGCAGGATATATGATGGCTAGAAGAGGTGTTGAACTTAGCTGCGTTTATTATCACAGTCACCCATACACAAGTGAAAGAGCTAAAGAAAAGGTTAAACAGCTAGCAGCAATTTTAAGTAATTATACTGGAAATACAAAGCTGTATGTTGTTCCTTTTACAGATATTCAAATGTCAATAATAGATAAATGCAGAGAAGATGAGCTTACAATAATAATGAGAAGATTTATGATGAGAATTGCTTGCAAGCTTGCAGATAAGCTTAATATTAACTCAGTTACAACAGGAGAAAGCATAGGGCAGGTAGCTAGTCAAACTATGGAAGGTCTGGTTGTGAGTACAGATTTAGCAGATAGACCCGTATTTAGACCATTAATTGCTATGGATAAGGTAGACATAATGGAGGTTTCAAGACAGATAGGAACTTATGAAACTTCAATATTACCTTACGAGGATTGCTGTACAATATTTGTTCCTAAACACCCTAAAACTAGACCTGAACTCGATAAGATGAGAAAAGCTGAAGAAGTACTTGATATTGAAAAGCTTGTTGATGATGCAATAAATAATATGGAAATATATGAAATGTAGGTAGAAGTCCTAAATGGACTTCTACGGGTAGTTTGCGAGTGGAACGAGCGAGTTTAAACTACCCAGTTGGCGGAGCCGAAGTCCTAAATGGACTTCTACGGGTAGGCTATGGAAGGAGTCCATAAGCCAGTCTACCCAGTGTTCGAGTGAAAGGAGAAAATATGAATTTAGAACAAAAATTTGATAAACTTAAAAATATTTTAAAAGAGCTAGGTAGCGTGGCTATTGCTTATTCAGGTGGAGTGGACAGCACTTTTTTACTAAAGGTTGCGAGTGACGTGCTTTCTAATAATGTAATTGCTGTAACTGCAAAATCTTCAACCTATCCTGAGAGAGAATTTAATGAAGCTAGAAAATTTGTTGAACAGTTTGGTGCAAAACATATAGTTATAGTTTCAGAAGAACTTGAAATAGAAGGTTTTGCTAAAAACCCAGTAAATAGGTGCTACTTCTGTAAGAAAGAATTATTTACAAAAGTATGGGATGTTGCTAAGGAAAATGAAATAAAATATGTACTTGATGGTTCTAATTTTGATGATACTGGAGACTTTAGACCTGGAATGAAGGCTGCTAAAGAGCTTTCTGTAGTTAGCCCTCTTAAACTTGCAGAGCTTACGAAAAAGGACATAAGAGAACTTTCAAAGAGATTAGGAATTCCAACCTGGAATAAACCTTCCTTTGCATGTCTTTCTTCAAGATTTCCATATGGAAATGAAATAACAATTGAAAAACTAAGTATGGTAGAAAAAGCAGAACAGTTTCTAATGGATATGGGCTTTAAGCAGATTAGAGTAAGGCATCATGGTGATATTGCCAGAATAGAGGTGGCATCTTCTGAAAGAGAAAAATTCTTTGATGCTAATATAATGGATAAAGTAGGCATTGAGCTTCAAAGGCTGGGCTTTAAATATGTAACATTGGACATGCTTGGATATAGAACAGGAAGTATGAACGAGGTTTTAACTGAAAAAGATAAACAAATTTAAATAAAGGATAGTCTCAAAATAAAAGGTATCTGCAAGATATAAATTATGAGACTATCCATTTTTAATGCTTTCCAATAAACTTATTGATTTCTTCTATCAATTTCTCTGCATTGTCAGCTACGAAAAGCTGGTCTTTAATTCTAGCTATTGGCTTTTCAGAGCACTCTCCACAGCAATATATGCATTTAGTAGTGGATATTTCTAATTCTGGACACTTACTTTTTAATAAAGGTATGACATCATTTCTCTGTTCATTATATATACAAAAGGTTATTTTCAATATAGGTTCCCTCCTTAGTCGGTTAATACGTCTGGATTAAGGGCTATGTAGTTAAAAATTTCAGTAAAAAGGTCTTTTGCCACAGGTGCAGCAACTTGGCCTGCATAATAATTTGATGGATCTGGTTCATCAATTGTTACAATTAAGCTTATTTTAGGATCAGAAACTGGAGCTAATCCTGCAAAGGAGGACATATATTTATTGTCTTCATAGCCTCCCTTTGCACCTGCTTTCTGTGCCGTCCCTGTCTTTCCACCAATTGATAGCCCTTTAATATACGCTTTAGAACCAACCCCTTCACTAACCACCTTTTCCATATATCCCCGTAAGGTGCTGGTTAAACCTGTATCAAGTACTTTTCTTTTACTATAATCCTTAAATTTTTTATCTATAACAATATTTCCTTTATTGTCATAATGAACAAGGTTTCTCATTATATGAGGCTTAATCCAAGTTCCTCCATTAGCTATAGCATTAAAAGCAGCCATATATTGTATTTGGGTTACAGAAATGCCTTGGCCAAAGGACATAGTGGCTAAATCTACCTCGTTCATAGTATTAACATCCTTAACTAATCCAGAAGCCTCACTAGGTAAATCAATTCCAGTTTTTTGACCAAAACCTAATTTTTTAATGAAGGAATTTAAGTTATCCTTTCCAAGCTTTTCTCCAACCTTAATAAAACCAACATTGCAGGAATTTTTAAGTATGTCTACAAAATTTTCAGTGCCATGTCCTTTAGTTTGCCAACAATTAATAATTCTATTTGAAACTTTTAGAGATCCACTGCAGGTAAAGGAATCATTTTCATTGCTTGTTCCGTTTTCCATTGCAGCTGCTGCAGTAATTACTTTAAAAATGGAGCCTGGTTCAAATACATTTTCTACTGAAGGATTTTTCCAAAGCATATTTAACTCTTCAGAAGTTTTGGCACCTGCCTGAGGATTACTTAAGTTATAGTCAGGCTTATTAACCATAGCTAAAACTTCTCCATTTTTAGGGTTTGTAATAATTATAGAAACACCTTTAGCTTTATTATCACTTAGTGCCTTTTCAGCTGCTTTTTCTGTAAAACGCTGAATTACTTCATCTACTGTTAATTGAATACTCTCTCCATCCTTAGGTACTGTGTATCTAGAGTCAGCATAAAAAAGCTGATTGCTTTTACTGTCTTTTTCAAAGGTTATGTATCCAGGTTCACCAGCTAATTCCTTATTGTATGATTGTTCCACACCAGAATTTCCATTACCTTGACCGTTAATATTGCCTATCACATGTGAAAGAAACTCATCTTGAGGATAAAAGCGCTTTGTATCCTGTGATACAATAATTCCAAATATTTTTAATGCCTTAACTTTATCCGCCTCACTTTTTTCAATTTGCCTTTTAAGTGGAGCCCAGCTGGCAGGCAACCCATTACTTACGGTTTTATTCATAGCCGATATTATGTCTTCTGATTTTATTTTTAATATATCTCCAAGTTCTGATGCGAAGGCTTCTGTACTTAATTTTTTTTCTTTTAGAGTTTCACGTAAGGTTGTTAAATCCAGGTCAACTCGATAGACGTCTGCACTTACAGCTAATTCATGATTGTTTCTATCTAAGATATTTCCTCTTTTAGCATCTATTTTAAGATAGCTCGTCCACTGTGAATTTGCAATAGTATTTAATTTTTTTGAATCAAAGATCATAAGGTATAAAAGTCTTCCTAGAAGTCCGAAAAATAACAAAGTAAGTATTAAATATGAAATAACTAATCTTTTTCTTTTTGCTTTTGTAAGTTTTAATTCTCCTTTAGTCAAATTATAACCTTCTTTCTGCAACAGCTATTTTATATATATTATAACTGATTAAAGGCAGATATGGGAATATCTGCCTTTAATATTAATTTTGTAAATTTACCCAATATTTATTATCCCTTTTTAATAACTCATTTGCTTCAATTGGACCACAGCTTCCAGCACTATAAATTGGCAATGTATTATTTTCAGCTTTCCATTGGTCAGCAATGGTATCTACAAATTTCCAAGAATATTCAACCTCATCCCAGCTAGTAAATAGTGTATTATCACCATTCATTACTTCAAATAGCAATTTTTCATATGCTTCTGGAGTGTTGCTTTCAAATTGACAGCTCTGGCAAAAATCCATTTGAACAGGAATTATAGTATTTTCTGTTCCTGGCATTTTTGTATTAAATTTAAAATAAATACCTTCAGTAGGTTGAACTCTAATAACTAACATATTTGAATTTAGATTTTCATGTTCTTTCGAATATAAAATTTTTGGAATAGATTTAAACTGAACTATTATTTCAGTGGATTTGGAAGCAAGTCTTTTTCCAGTTCTTATATAGAAAGGCACACCTGCCCACCTAAAGTTTTCCACATGTAGCTTTAAGGCAACATAGGTTTCAGTTTGCGAAACTTTTGAAACTCTATCTTCAAATAAATATGCTTTTAGCCTAGTTTTTCCTTTAAAACCTTCACCATATTGCGCTCTAATAATATTTGTTTTAATTTTATCTGACGTTATGTCTTCTAAAGAACGTAAAACTTTAACCTTTTCATCCCTAATAGAATCAGAGGTTAAATTCATTGGAGGCTCCATAGCAGTGAGAGTTAATAGCTGCAGCATATGATTTTGCACCATATCCTTTAGTGCTCCGGCTTCATCATAATAACCGCCTCGATTTTCAACACCAACTGTTTCGCTGGAAGTAATCTGTATATTATCAATATACCTATTATTCCAAAGTGGTTCAAAAATTGAATTTGCGAATCTTAAAACCATAAGGTTTTGAATCATTTCTTTTCCTAAATAATGATCGATTCTAAAGGTATTGCCTTCACCAAAAACCTTAGAAATAGTTTGATTTAGGCGTCTAGCTGAAGCTAAATCTCTACCGAAAGGTTTTTCAATTATTAATCTCTGCCAGGAATTACTATTTGTAACTAACCTATGTGCATCTAGCTGCATAGTTATTGTGTCGAAGTATTCAGGGGAAACAGCTAAGTAAAAAATTCTATTTCCTTTCGTATTATAAACCTTATCCAGGCCTTCTAAAAAGACATTTAATTCATCGTATCCATTACTGTCATGGAATTCAAGCTTTTTATAATGAAGTCTTTTTGCAATATTATTCCACAGATCTTCATCAATTTTTTTAAATCTAGAGAATTTTTTAATAGAAGCTAAGGCTTCTTCTCTATAAGCTTCGTTCTCAATTTCTCTGCGACCAATAGAGACAATAGCAAAGTTGTCTGGAAGTTTTTTGCTTCGAGTTAAGTTATATATTGCTGGTAAAAGTTTTCGATGTGTTAAATCTCCAGTACCGCCAAAAATAACCAGAATACAAGATAAATCCATATATACTACCTTCTTTCAAGTAAAGTAAAATCAGCATGTTTAATTTTTCTTTTCTAAGGGTCTGCTTTAAACAATATAATCTGTATTTATCATTCCCAAAACAGGAAAATCAAATCATGTACTATATTATAATATTATATAATATTTATTATCGAAAACAAATAATTATTAATAAATTTATTACAAATATAAACTCCAATTCATAAATGTTTTGGTATAAATAAATTTATGTTCAAATATTATTTATTATATTACTTCATTGGGAGGAATTTATTGAATATTGATGGAGTTTTTGAAGGTGGGGGAGTAAAAGGTATTGCTTTTGTTGGGGCCGTATGCTGCTTGGAAGAGAGAGGCTATAACTTCTCTAGAGTAGCTGGGACTTCTGCTGGTTCAATTATCGCTGCACTTCTTGCAGTGGGCTATACTGGGGATGAATTAAAAAGAATTATTCTAGATTTAGATTACAGTAAGCTCTTGGATAAAAAAGGATTTAATAGGATACCACTTATCGGAAATGAAATTTCAATACTTAAAAATAAGGGCATTTATGAGGGAGAATACATTTGCAGGTGGTTAGCTTCTCTTTTTGAAACAAAGAAAAAAACTAGATTCAAAGACGTAATGGTTAATGGAAATTCCAGGCTAAAAATAATAGCTTCTGATATAAGTAAAAAAGAAATTGTTATTTTACCTGATGATTTAATAAAATATGATATTGACCCCATGGAGTTTGAAATATGGAAGGCTGTTAGAATGAGCATAAGTATTCCATTATTTTTTCAGCCTGTAAAACTTAAATATAAAAAAGAATATAGTTTTATAGTAGATGGTGGCCTTTTAAGTAACTTTCCAGTATGGATTTTTGATGTCAGCAAGATTCCAAGATGGCCGACCTTCGGTTTCAATTTAGTAGATATGAAGAAAAATTCAGCTAAAGAAATTGGCTTTTTAAATTATATTACTGACTTAATAGAAACTGTGGTAAATAAAAACGAGGATGTTTATGTTAGGGATAAGGATTCAGTAAGAATAATAAATATTCCAACTTTAGGAGTAGGTGCAACACAATTTAGTATAAATAAGGATATGAGTAATAAGCTCTTTGTTTCAGGCTATGAAAGTGCAAAGAATTTTATTAGTACTTGGGACTTTAATGGATATATTAGAAGATATAGAAGTTAATAATAATTAAAAATGGCATCCATATGAGTTATTACTTAATTATTAAAGAAGCGGCGCAAGTTTTATTTTGCACCGCTTCTTAATTACTTTTCTAATGAATATTTTATAACCAAATCTAAAGTGCTTAAGATAGCATCAAAATGTGTTCGCTCATAAGCATGTGAGGAGAATACACCTGGTCCTATTAAAGCAGCCTTTGTATCCCAGCCGGCTCTAAGTACTGCTGAGGCATCTGATCCATAATTGGGATATATGTCAATTTTATAATCAATGTTATTATTTTTGCAGGCTTCTATGAGTTTCTTCCTAATTGCATAATCGTATGGGCCAGAAGAATCCTTGGCACATATACATACAGCATATTCTGAAGAGTTTTGATCCAGGCCTGGGGCTCCCATGTCAACTGAAATAAATTCTTTAGTGTTTATTGGAATAGCAGCAGAAGCGCCATGACCTACTTCTTCATAATTGCTAATAAAAAAGTTAGTGGTATAGGGTAATTGCAGTTTATTTTCTATTAAATATTTTATTGCATAAAGAAGTACAGCTACACTTGCCTTGTCATCTAAATGTCTGCTTTTAACAAAGCCTTTTTCTGTTATAGTTGTTCTTGTATCAAAGCTAATAAAATCGCCCACATTTATTCCTAAATTTTCAACATCTTCCTTTGTAAAAACCTTCTCATCAAGTATGACTTCCATATTTTCAGGACTTCTTTTTAAATCATAGGCTTCTTGTCCGCTAATATGAACAGAAGGCTTTGTTGTATGTATAGAACCAGTATAGGTATTTCCAGATAGAGTTTCGATTAAACAATTTTCGCCATCAATAGCAGACATCATAAAGCCACCGATTGGAACTAATGAAAGTGTGCCTGAAGATTTAATGGATTTAACCATGGCTCCTAAGGTATCCACATGAGCAGAAAAGGTTCTTTGATAGCTATCATCCATACCTTTAAGAGTAACGATAACAGCACCTTTTACTGTCTTTTTATATGTAACTTTTAAAGTATTTAATTCGTCTATAATATAGTCCATTATTTTTTCTGTGTTACCAGTAGGGCTTGGAATTGTTAAAATACTTTTCAGATAGCTTTTAATATTTTCATCATTGTACATCTGAAATCCTCCTTGTATTTAAATTTTGTGAGAGATAATTACCGTTATTTGCCAAGTTCATAAAGTGTTTTCTTTAATTTTTTTAAAATATTAAATTTTCAATACACAACTAATATATCACATTAATTTAATTTTATAAATAACACAAAAAAAATAATTGCACTGTTAAATAATTGAAAATTATAGTATAATAAAATTCATAGAAAGAAGGGATGGCATGAAAAGAAAATCTATTATTATTACAATAATTTCTGTAGTTGTAGTAATCGGTGCTTCTACAGCAGCTGTACAAGCTTATAATATAAGTAATACAATTAATAAATATTCAAATACTATATATCCAGATGTTGCTATAGAGGATATTGATTTATCAGGCATGTCTAAGGCAGAAGCTATAGATTTATTACAGAAAAAATATGGAGATGTTGTTTTAAAGAAAAAAATTAATATAAAGGCTCTAAATAATACATATACAATTGATTATTCAAAGCTAAACGCAAAATATGAAATTGAAGAGGCTGTTAATGAGGCTTTTTCATATGGTAAAGACCTTAAAACTTTGCAAAAGTATAAAATAATAAAAAGCCATGAACCAATGCAATATAAACTTAAGTTTAATTATGATCCTAAGCCGGTTAAGGACTTTATTGCAGACATGCAAAAGAAAATTGATAAATCACCAATAAATTCTAGTATATCTATGGTAAGCCGCGGGAAGTTCTCCGTAACCAAGGATGAGAGTGGACTAAAATTAGATACACAGAAATTAGAAAAAGATATTTTAGATAAAATTAATGGAGATATTACAGGTGACATAGATATTGAAGCAAAAGTAGATACTGTACAAGCTTCAATAACTGAAGATAATCTTTCTAAAATAAATACTAGAATCTCTAGTTTTAGTACTAATTTTTCTGGTTCTTCAGCTAATAGAGCATCAAATATCATTTTAGCTACAAAAAGCATAAATGGTAAGGTCTTAATGCCGGGGGATACATTTAGTTTTAATGGTGTTGTAGGTGAGAGAACTGCTCAAAAGGGCTACAAAGAAGCACCTGTAATTGTAGGAAATAAGCTTGATTCTGGGCTCGGCGGAGGAATTTGTCAAGTGTCAACTACTATGTATAACGCAGTAATTCGCGCAAACATTAATGCCACTGAGAGATCACATCATACTTTGCCATCGCATTATATAGGTCTTGGCATGGATGCTACAGTTGATTATGGAAATATAGACTATAAGTTTAAGAACACATTAAATTTTCCAATATATATTGAAGGCTATGCTCAAGGAACTAATTTAGTATTTAATATATACTCAGATAAAACTTTGACTAACAGAACCTATGATTTAGTCAGTGAAACTTATGACATAATTCAGCCTGGTACAAATTATATTGATGATCCTAATTTATATGAAGGTGAGACAGTTCTTGATCAACCTCCATCTATTGGGTATAAGGTAAGAGTATATAAAAAGATTTATGAAAATGGAAAATTAGTTGGACAGGAACTTATTTCTAATGAAACTTATAAAAAAGTAGATGAAGTTATTAGAAGAGGAACAAAAAAGAGATAAAAAGGATATTATGACTCAAAATAGACATGCATAAAGTGGCATGTCTATTTTTTTCTCATAATTAGTTGTATTACAATTTAGTAACGTTTGGCTTAAATAATTTTATTACAGAGTACGTTATAAATGGAAACTTATTGTAAAAATAAGTTTTAATATGTTATAATTTGATTATTATGTCAATTTGATACTAAGGAGGAAAGTATAGTGGAAAGTGAACAGATAATTAAAAATATTGTATATAATATGGAAAAAGTTATAATAGGTAAAAGGTACGAAATCTACAATATAATGAAAGGAATTATAGCTAATGGTCATATATTAATAGAGGATGTTCCAGGAGTTGGAAAGACTAACTTAGTTAAGGCCTTAGCAAAATCAGTAAATTTGTCCTACAGCAGAATTCAATTTACCCCAGATCTTTTACCTTCAGATATAACAGGTATATCTATATATAATCAAAAAAATATGGAATTTGAATTTAGACGAGGCCCAATATTTGCAAACATAGTTTTAGCAGATGAGATTAACAGAACATCACCTAAAACTCAATCGGCATTACTTGAAGTTATGGAAGAGAAACAAATTTCAGAAGGGAATTATACATATCTATTAGATAAGCCATTTTTCGTTCTTGCAACACAAAATCCAATAGAAAGCGAAGGAACCTTTGTACTTCCCGAAGCACAATTAGACAGATTTATGATTAAGGTGAGTATAGGCTATCCAGAAAAAAAAGATGAGGCTGAAATTTTAAAAATTTATAGAAATAAGGAACCCCTAGAAGAACTGCAAAGTGTTGCAGAACCAGAGGATATTATTGAGCTTCAGAATTTATCAAGAAATGTGAAGGTGAAAGATGACATAAATGAATATATAGCAAATATAGCTGATGCTACAAGAAATAATAAATATCTTGCATTAGGCTGCAGCACGAGAGCATCTATAGCCTTATTAAAAATTTCCCAAGCCAGTGCTTTAATTAATGGGAGAGATTATGTAATTCCAGAGGATATTAGGGAAAATGCGCTCCTGGTTTTAAACCATAGAGTAGTTGTCTCCTCTCTTGCTAGGGCAAATAACTATGATAGTGAGGATGTAATTAGGGACATCATTAAAACCGTTTCCCTTCCAAAGGTGAAGTAAAATGTTTAAGGTAAGTATTAAGTTTATTTTGCTATTACTTGTTTCTTATATTTTTGCAATAGTTGAAGGAGGAAATTTACCCTATGGAATTTTTCACGGACTGCTTTTAACCTTTTTGATTGGTTTTATTTATATTTTAATAAAACAAAAGAATATTAAAATTCAAGTGAAATTCAATAACAAAATCTATAGTTCAGGAGAAGAGCAAGAATTTACCACTATTATAAATAATTATGGTTTCTTACCTGCACCTTATGTTCTTTTATATAACAATGCATTAGAACAAATTAACTTGAAGTACAATGGTGATGCAGTGGCACTAAATCCTGCTGATAGTGTGTGGATTAGAAACGTAGTAAAATTTAATAAAAGAGGACTGTATAATTTTGGAGAAATGAGTATAAAGGTAAGTGATTTATTTTCTATTTTTGAGAGAAAAAGAAATATTAACTTAGATATACCTATTAAGGTCTATCCTAAGGTATATGAAATTTCAAAGTTTACTTCAAATGGTAGTGATATTTTCAAAAATGCTATAAGCAATATAAGTAATATTGAAGACTTATATAGTACAAAAGAAATAAGAAAATATAATATAGGTGACAATTTAAAAAAGGTTAATTGGAAAGTAAGTGCAAAGCACGGTGAGTTGTATGTGAAAAACCCAGATTTAGTTTCTGGGGAAGAAAGTAATATTTTTCTTGATATGAGTAAATCAAACATATTAATTTCAGAAGACGAGATAAAAGAAGAGCAGTTAATAGATTTGTGTGCTTCAGTAATAAGTCATATGCAATTAAGAGGAATAAAAACTAAATTATTTATTAACACAAAATTGCCTAGAACTTTTGAAATAAAGAGCAGAAATGACTTTAATGAGTTAATGGAGTTTTTCCTAACCCAAAAAAGTGATGGTGAAAATGATTTTTCAATGTTTATTAATTCTAATATAAATAAAATACCTGCATTAAGCTGGATTGGTATTATTACTACAAATGTTAACAGGGAATTAAAAGACAATTTATTATTATTAAAAGACAAAGGGTATAATATTACTGTTTTTTATTCGACTTTCTCTTTAAAGGATATTACTTATAATGAAATATTAAAAAAGTCGCAGATTGAATGTCTTAGCTTGTTAGACATAATAAATAAACAGGAAAGTAAGGTGAAGATATGAGCTTTATTAAAGAGAATAAAATGTTCATATTTTTAATATATGTGAATATGTTAGTCATACTTACTCTTATTAAAATCTGCTACAAAATAGAAAAATTTAATTATCTATATGTAAGTATCTTGATGCTAATAGGCTTTATTGTATATTGGTTTTGTCACAGCGTTTTAAAGAAAAAAATTTTTAAGTTTTTCTTTACTTTAATTATAATATTTGGAGCAGCAATATATTATTTTTTAAATTCCGGCTATGTAATGAAGCTAATTGAGGAACAGATTATTAATAATATTATATATATTAACGATTTAGTTAGTCAGGCCATGCCAACAGGCTTTATATACTATAAACCTATTTTTATTTTAATACTGCCCATGATTATATTTTTAATAATCTTTTTTACTACAAAAGGACTCTTAAACTCTATATTAATATTTAATTTCGCCATAATAACTACACTTTGGTATCTTGGATATACTGATGAAATTAAAAAATTTTTATTTTATTATATATTGGTTACATTAATCACCTATTGTATTAATTCCTTCAAGAAAAATGTTAGAAAGCTAAACAAAAAAGGTGTAAAAGTAAATATTAAAAGCCAAAGAATTTTTTTATATACCATCATTTTATGCGTTATAATTGCTGGGATTACTGATTTTCTTCCCCAGAACTTTAAAGGAAAATACAGTGCAGATATAAAAGGAAAATTCGTAAATAAATATGTAGAAAATGGTGAAGCAGATACAAGTAAGGCAGTAAAACTCAAATATGATTTATCTTTTTCGGGTTATAACAAAAATGGAAACAAACTTGGGGGGCCAGTAACAGTTGATAAAAACCTTGCTTTTAGGGTTAAAAGTGATGGCACATATTATCTTAAAGGTGATGTAAAGGACTTTTATAATGGATTTAATTGGTCTAATAGTAATGTTAAGTATTATCTGCAGAGCGATAAGAACATGTCAATGTTTCAAGATAATTTTTCTAAGAGCTTTATAGGTGAAAGTAAGTCTTTAACAATATATCCTGAAGGTTTAAACAGCTCTACTTTATTTACGCCTGAATATGCCTATAATGCAGTAGTAGAGAAAGGTAATATCTTCTATGATGATATCCCAACCTTTGTAACGAGCAGCGTTGTGAAAAAACCCTATCAAATTAGTTTTTATAAATTAAATGGCTATGGATTAAATATCCATGATTATGGTATTAGTACTGATAAAAATGAAGTAGGAACCCTATATTATAATGATTGGTATAAGAAGTATCTAGAGCTGCCTGATAATCTAAGCTCAAGAATATATGATTTAGTTTATTCTCTAACAAAAGATAAAAAGTATAATTATGAAAAGATTCAAGCAATAAATAACTACTTAAAATCAAATTATAAATATAGTTTAAAGGTTTCTAATGTACCAGATGGGCAAGAATTCCTTGATTATTTTTTATTTACAGAGAAAAAGGGGTACTGTACTTACTTTGCAACAGCAGAAACCATTATGTGCAGAATTGCAGGCATTCCAGCTAGATATGTGGAAGGCTTTAATATGGTAAATGAAAAAGACAACAATGGCTTATATGAGGTTAAAAATGAAGATGCCCATGCATGGACTGAAGTTCTTTACATGCAGACTCCTACATCAGGACTCTGGTATACAGTTGATGCAGTTCCAAATGCTGTTGAATACATTCACAAGGAAGAAGAGGCTGACAAAGGTAGTATTTTTACACAAAACGGTAATGCCAATAACGGAAAACAGGCTCCAAGTAAAGGAGCTAAAGAAGAGGCAGGAGATATTGGTGCTAATACTTCAAAAAAAGGAATAAACCAAAGTATATTGTATATTATTTATGCAATTTTACTAATTATATTATTAAACTTACTATTTATTTTTAACTTTAAAATTAAGAAACATGCTATATTGAAGAAGCCCAGTATAGTTCCTCTATATAAATATTCACTAGAAAGGGTTGAAGCTTTAGGTATTAAAAAGCCAGAAACTTTGACAGATCTGGAGTTTATTGATTCATTAGAGAGTGTACTTTCATTAAAGTTAAAGGAAATATGTAAGCTAGCCTATGACGAATACTTCGGCGGCATAGGTGTGCAGGAATTTAACAGAGAAGATTTTTTTAAGTTTATTGAAAGCTATCTAGCAAAAAGACAAAATAAATTTATTTATTTCATAAAAAAATATTACTATATAGGTAAAATCTCTTTAATTAGAAACAAAATTATGATATTATATAAGAGTATTAAAAATATTAACACATAACGCAGAAGTGCTGGAATTGGCAGACAGGCTGGTCTCAGAAGCCAGTGTTTAACCACGTGTGGGTTCAAATCCCATCTTCTGCACCAATTTAAAAATAATTACCACTGATAAGCATTTATCGGTGGTATTAATTTAAATAAACATAATTGGAAGGTGGGATATGAATAATAAACTAGAAAGTATAAAAAAATTAACTTTGAGCTGTTTTATTTTTTTAGCAATAAGTATTAATTTGATTTATGCAATTAACATCCGTATGCATAGTACAAGCAATTCTCAAGTCATTAAAATGGTATTAGCTGCTGGTAACCAGGGAAATATCTCTATTTCAGAGAGCAGTTATTTTAAAAAATACATTATTAGCTGCGATAGAGAAATTGAAAAATTAAACTTAGAAGACAATAAAGATTATATTAACATCAACCTAAAAAAGGATGAGGCAGAAAGTATAAATCTTAATGGAGACAAGAAATTACAAGACCAGGATCTTGGTTATAACATTACAAAAGATGGTTACATTCTAAAGATTAAAAAAAAGCTAGAGCATAATAATTTTGTAAGTATTGATAGGAACAATAAGAAAAATATTATTATTCTTATTTCAAAAGTGGACAAGCCTTTTACTCATAGTGTTGTAATTGATCCAGGCCACGGCGGTGTTGATAAGGGAGCCAATTATGGCAGTTTATATGAGAAGGATATCAATTTAAAGATTGCAAATTACGCTGCTGATCAGCTTGAATTCAGCGGCATTAAAGTAATTTTAACAAGAGATGAAGACAAATTATTACCACTTAAAGAAATTGGAGATATTACAAATTCGTCTTTAGCTGATATCTTTGTATCAGTACATGTTAATGAGAACAAAGAGAGTAAATACTGTGGTGTTTCTAGTTATTATTATGATCCTAATGGATTTCAAACTGAAGAAAGAATTAGACTTGCAAAAACTATGCAAAGTGAACTTGTGAAAAGCGATTCTTGGAAGAATGTAGGTATTCTTAGACAGAACTTTGCAGTATTAAGATATAGCAATATACCTAGTGTACTTTTAGAATGTGGATTTATAAGTAATACCGAAGATAGAAATAAATTAACTCAGGATAATGTTCTTAGAAATTATGGAGATAATATAGCTAAGGGAGTTATTAAATATTTTCAGAAAAATAATAACTAATTTAACACGGGTTATTCCCGTGTTTTTGTTTTGAAGCAATATTTTTGCTATAATATATTACATATGAACTAACGAAGGAGGCAGATATTTAAAGATGATTAAGCTGTTATGTATGGATATGGATGGTACACTTTTAAATACCAGAGGTGAGATAAGTAAAAAAAACTTAGATACTATTAAAAAAGCTCATGACAAAGGTGTAAAAGTTACTATTTGTACAGGAAGAATATTCACTTCAGCTAGATATTTTGCTGATTTAATAGGAATAAAGGTTCCTATCATTGCTACAAATGGATCCTACATTCGTGAAAAGGACAGAGATGAAATAATATATAAAGCTGTACTTGGTAAGAGAAAATGTGAAGAGGTCTTAAATGTTCTTAGGAAGTATAAAATTTACCCACATTTTAATTCTCCCAATACTGTTTTTACAGAAAAAATAATATATTCATCACAAAGCTATGCCAATATGAATAAGACACTGCCAAAGGACAGGCAAATAGATATACAAATTGTAGATGATTGGAATATTATTTTTGATAAATATGAAGATGAAATATTGAAGTGTATATGTATTGACGAGGATATAGAAAAAATTCAGGCAGCAAAAATAGAGCTCAAAAATAATGGAGAACTAGAAGTTGTAAGTTCTAATAAGAATAATTTTGAGGTAATGAACAAAGGAGTTTCTAAGGGAAGAGCTGTAGAAGTTTTGGCAGGATTCTATAATATAAACAAAGAAGAGATAATGTGCATAGGGGATAATGAAAATGACTTGTCTATGATTAAATATGCTGGGACGGGTGTGGCAATGGGAAATGCAGAAGAATTTGTAAAAGAAGCAGCAGATTATGTTACTTCCACTAACGATGATGATGGGGTGGCAAAAGCTATTGATGAACTAATTTTACATAATTAATAGCTATCTTTACTAGAATTAAACAATAATATAATATATATATAGTGAAGATTTAAGGATTTATTGAGGAGATGAAAATAAATTTGAATTTAAATATTGTTTTGTTTGAGCCTGAAATTCCACAAAATACAGGAAATATTGCTAGAACTTGTGTATTAACTAATTCTAAATTACATCTGATTAAACCTCTTGGCTTTAGTCTTGAGGAAAAGCATTTAAAAAGGGCTGGATTAGATTACTGGACATATTTGGATATGGAGGTACATGAGTCTTACGAGGATTTTAGAAAAAAGTATCCTGAAGGGAATTTCTATTTTTCTACTACAAAAGGCAAAAAGTTTTATACTGAAGTAAGTTACAAAGAGGGAGATTTTATTATATTCGGAAAAGAAACAGCTGGGCTGCCCGATTATATTCGTAATGACAACCTAGATAATCTAATAAGGGTTCCAATGCTTGAAAGCAGTACAAGATCTTTAAATCTCTCCAACACTGCAGCTATCCTAGCTTATGAAGCATTAAGACAAATGAATTTTCCAAACATGAAGTAGGAGGAGAAATAAAATGGATAAGATTAAAATAGTTACTGATAGTACCTCAGATTTGCCATTAGATATTATAAATAAATATGACATAGAGGTACTCCCCCTTACAGTACATTTTGGAAAGGTCACTTATAGAGATGGAGTAGATATAAAACTCCCTGAATTTTTACAGAAAATAAAAACTTCTGATGTTTTTCCTACTACATCACAAATCAATCCTCAAAGCTTTTATGAATGTTATAAAAAATATTTAGAAGAAGGTTATAAAATACTATCAATACATATTTCATCTAAAATGAGTGGGACATACCAATCAGCATGTATTGCTAAAGATATGCTGCAAAGCGGGGATGTTTTTGTTATAGATAGTTTAAATGTTACTTCGGGCCTTGGTCTTTTAGTTTATAAAGCCTGTATTTTAAGAGAATTAAATTACTCCTTTGAGGAAATAAATAAAAAGCTTATGGAAATTATTCCTCATGTAAAAAGTGCGCTATCCTTTGAAAGCTTAGAAAACCTAGTTAAGGGAGGCCGGCTATCAAAGACAGCAGGAATGGTTGGCAGCATATTAGGCTTAAGATTAATTCTAGAGATAAAAGATGGGGAAATAGCTGTAATGGACAAGGTTAGAGGAAGCAAGAAAGCTAGCAAAACCATAGTAGATTATGTTGAGAAAAAAGGTATCAAGGACAATGAGCCTTCATTTTTACTGCAAGCTGATAATAAGGACGTCTATGAGGTTTTAAAGGAATACCAGGTATTAAATTGCAGGGAATTTGTTGAATGTGAAGTAGGATGTGTAGTTGGTACTCATTCAGGAAGTGGTGCAAGCGGTATTTTTTTCATTGAGAATTATTAATTCTGAAATATTATATTCAGCACTCATAAATTTTGAGAGAAATTAATTCAAAAAACTATAGCAATTTTATTATGTATATAATATAATAACATTAAGGAAATAATACCTATATAATATTGATGGATGAAACTTTCGAGAGATAATCATTTATGATAGCCGAAGGAATAAGCAGGAAAGCCTAAAACCTGTGAAGCTCTCAGGCAAAAGTATCGAAAGTGGACATATCTCTGGAAAGCTTGAACTATTTAAATTAGAAGTTCATCACCGAAGGAGTAAATCTCTCAGGTTAAAAGACAGAGTACAATGGCGTAAGGCTTTGTACTTTGTCTTTTTTGTTTTATGACTGTACAAGAATTATATTATATTTTTCTTGAAAACCTATACATAATTTGGAGAATAATGTATGATTGAATCAATTATTGTTGTAACCAATAATACTTTGGTAGAAGAAAATTTAGGAAATAAGTTTTCTGTAAATTTCATTAATGGAAGTGCTGTTGATGTTTTAATTAAGGCTAGAGACTACGTTCATAACAATCATAGGCTCCTGACACATCCTTTAATAAGCAGCATTAAACCAAATGAAATGCCTTTTAGAACGATTATAATATCTAAACAAAAGGAAAATAATATAGATATGGAATCCCTAGAGCTTATAGAGAATAGTATCAGTACTACTAATAAGTTCATGAAGGATTTTGGCATTCCTAATTGGAATGAGAGCATATTGAATGATTTCCAATTAATAGACTTTGATATTATATATAATGCCATTAATTAATTTTTAAAGGAGGTAAGTACATGGCACATATTTACGATACTATAATAATAGGCGGGGGACCTGGAGGTTTATCAGCAGGTCTTTATGCTGCAAGATCAAAAATGGATACTTTACTTATTGAAAGAGCAAAATTTGGAGGGCAGACTGCAACTACTGATGAACTTGAGAATTATCCAGGTTCTATAGAGGATTGTACTGGTCCATCTTTAATTGAAAGAATGAGAAAACAAGCAGAAGAGTTTGGTACTAAATTTGTTAAAGATGAAATAACTGAAGTTGATTTTTCAGGTAAAATCAAAAAGCTTATAGGTAAGAAAGAAACATATGAAGCTAAGACAATAATAATAGCAACAGGAGCATATCCTAGGCTTGCTGGGTTCGAAAACGAGTTAGAACTTAGAGGTAAAGGCGTATCTTATTGTGCAACTTGTGATGCTGACTTTTTCACAGAGCTGGATGTTGCTGTAGTAGGTGGTGGTGATTCTGCACTTACAGAATCTATTTATTTAACTAAGTTTGCAGAAAATGTAACAATCATTCATAGAAGAGACCAATTTAGAGGAGCAAAATCCATACAAGACAAAGTTTTTAACAATCCTAAAATAAATATTATTTATGATTCCGTAGTTGAAAAAGCTAATGGAGATGAGATATTAGAAGGGCTAGTACTTAAAAACGTTAAGACAGGGGAAGCTAGTGATTTAAAGGTCGATGGATGCTTTGTTTTTGTAGGATATCTACCAATTACAGAACTTTTCACAGGCAAAATAAATTTGGATGAAACAGGGTATATAATTACTGATGAAGAAATGAAAACTAATGTGCCTGGAGTATTTGCAGCAGGAGACGTTAGAAGAAAGTCCTTAAGACAGGTTATTACAGCTGCTGCAGATGGAGCAATAGCTGCAACTAATGCAGAGCATTATTTAGAAAATGAATTTAATGAAATTTAGGAGGTAAAAGAAAATGTTAGAATTAAACAAGGATAATTTTGAGACAGAGGTATTAAATTACACTGAGATGCCTGTATTTGTTGACTTTTGGGGAGATAAATGTGAAATCTGCAAGGAACTAATGCCTGGAGTACATGAATTAGAACATAAATATGGTGATAAAATAAAATTTTCTAGTCTTAATATAAGCAGTGCTAGAAGGCTTGCAATTGGCCAAAAGGTATTAGGACTTCCTACAATGATAATTTATAAAAATGGCGAAAAGGTCAGCACAATTACACCTGACAAAATAAGCAGTTTAGATGATGTAGAAAATTTTTTAAAGAGTGTTTATGAAACACTATAATTCATAAAAAAATGAACAATGAAAACATAACTGATTATACTTTCATTGTTCAAAATACATAAAAGATAATTTGTCAATTAACAAACAATCCAAAATCTACTACAATAATGAATTACAATTAATAAATTAAAATTATTAATTGTTAATTATAAATTTATTTTAATAAGGAGGTGACAGCTTTGCGTTTAGAACTTGGTAAAATTTATATAAAGGATCTTCAATTTGGAGCTGAAACTAAGGTGGAAAATGGAATTCTTTATGTAAATAAAGAAGAGTTATTAAATGAAGTTAGTGGAGATGATAGAATTAAATCTATTAACTTTGATATTGCAAAGCCTGGTGAGGAAACCAGAATTATACCTGTAAAAGATGTTATAGAACCTAGAGTTAAGACTCAAGGAAAGGGTGGAATATTTCCTGGCTTCATAAATAAGGTGGATACTGTTGGCTCAGGAAGAACTCATGTACTAAAAGGTGCTGCTGTTGTTACTACTGGTAAAATAGTAGGATTTCAGGAAGGTATAATTGACATGAGTGGTGAGGGTGCCAAATATACGCCATTTTCAAAGACGAACAACTTGGTTGTAATTTGCGAGCCCAAAGAGGGAGTACTCCAGCATGAACATGAAGAAGCAGTTAGAATTATAGGCTTTAAAGCTGCAACATACCTAGGAAAAGCAGGAAAAGATGTTGAACCTGATGAAGTAAAGGTATATGAAACTTTACCAATTCTTGAACAAGTGAAGATGTACCCTGAACTTCCAAAGGTAGTATATGTATACATGCTACAAACTCAAGGTTTATTACATGATACTTATGTATATGGAGTAGATGCAAAGAAAATTATTCCTACATTTATCTATCCAACAGAAGTATTTGACGGAGCTATTGTAAGTGGAAACTGTGTTTCTGCCTGCGATAAAAATCCAACTTATGTACACTTAAACCATCCTATTATAGAAGATCTTTATGAAAGGCATGGTAAGGATTATAATTTCCTAGGCTGCATAATTACTAATGAAAATGTTTATCTAGCTGATAAGCAAAGATCCTCAGATATGACAGCAAAATTAGTTGAATTTTTAGGAGCTGATGCTGTTATTATATCTGAAGAAGGTTTTGGTAACCCAGATGCAGACCTTGTTATGAACTGTAACAAGATAACAGAGAAAGGTATAAAGACAGTACTTGTAACTGATGAATATGCAGGAAGAGATGGAAGTTCCCAATCACTTGCAGATTCAACACCTAAAGGTGATGCAGTTGTAACTGGTGGTAATGCCAATGAAGTAATAACACTTCCTGCAATGAAGAAAGTTATAGGACACCCTGAAGCAGCTAATATAATAGCTGGAGGATATGTTGGAAGCTTAAGAGAAGATGGCACAATAAATGCTGAAATTCAAGTTATTACAGGAGCTACAAGTGAAGTAGGATTCAATTATCTTACTGCTAAAGGTTACTAATTATAGATTAAAAATTTTATTAATTGAAAGGATGGATATTATGTTAAAAGGCAAAAAAGTTATTGCTATAGGCGATAGAGACGGAATTCCAGGACCAGCAATAGAAGAATGTGTTAAATCAGCTGGAGCAGAGGTTATATTTGCATCAACAGAATGCTTTGTTTGAACAGCCGCAGGTGCAATGGATCTGGAGATCCAACAAAGAGTTAAAGATTTGACTGAAAAGCATGGCGCAGAAAATGTAGTAGTAGTTATCGGAGGCGCAGAAGCTGAGGCATCTGGACTATCTGCAGAAACAGTTGCTGCAGGAGATCCTACTTACGCAGGACCGCTAGCTGGTATTGCTTTAGGACTTGCAGTTTATCACGTTGTAGAACCAGAAATTAAAGAGGAATGTGATGCTGCTGTTTATGATGAACAATGCGGTATGATGGAAATGGTTCTTGACGTAGATGCTATAGTTAGTGAAGTTAAGAATGTTAGAGATCAATTTTCACAATATAAATAAATAAAAATACTCCGAAAGGGGGGAGCACACTTGATACGTGTTGTCCACTATATTAATCAATTTTACGCTGGTATAGGCGGAGAAGAAAAAGCTGATATAAAACCTGAGGTTAGAGAGGGCTTTATAGGACCAGGTATGGGACTTAATAGCCTATTAAAATCAAAGGGTGCAGAAATAGTTGCTACAGTAATTTGCGGAGATTCATATTTTAATGAAAATGTGGAAGCAGCAAAAACTGAAATAATTGAGATGATTAAAAAATTTAGCCCTGATATATTTATTGCAGGACCAGCTTTTAATGCTGGAAGATATGGAGTTGCTTGTGGAAATATTGCTGCAGCTGTAGAAGAAAACTTAAATATCCCTGCTTTAAGTGCAATGTATATTGAAAATCCTGGCGCAGATATGTATAAAAAACATATTTATATCGTTGAAACAAAAAATAGTGCTGTTGGGATGAGAGACGCACTTCCTAAGATAGCTAACCTAGCTATAAAGTTAGCTAATAAGGAAGAAATAGGCGCTCCAGCAGAAGAAAGTTACATTGAAAGAGGAATTAGAAAAAATTTCTTTGCTAAGGAAAGAGGCTCCAAAAGAGCGGTAGATATGCTTATAAAGAAATTAAGCAATGAAGCCTTTACTACAGAATTCAAAATGCCTGTATTTGACAGAGTAGAACCTAATCCTCCTGTAGCAGATATAACTAAAGCAAAAGTTGCAATAGTAACTTCTGGAGGTACAGTACCAAAGGGAAATCCAGATCATATTGAATCATCCAGTGCATCTAAATTCGGAAAATATGATATTGAAGGTGTATATGATTTAACTTCTGAGACCTATGAGACTGCACATGGCGGATATGATCCTACTTATGCAAATGCAGATAATGATAGAGTTTTACCAGTAGATGTATTAAGAGAATTTGAAAAAGAAGGCAAAATTGGCTCTCTTCATAGATATTTCTATAGTACAGTTGGTAATGGAACTGCAGTTGCTTCCTCAAAGAAATTTGGTGAACAAATTGCAAAAGAATTAATTGCAGATGGAGTTCAGGCAGTTATATTAACCTCCACCTGAGGAACTTGTACTCGTTGCGGTGCAACGCTTGTTAAAGAAATTGAAAGAGCAGGCCTTCCTGTAGTTCACATGTGTACAGTTGTTCCAATATCTCTTACAGTTGGGGCTAATAGAATAGTTCCTACTATAGCTATACCACATCCTCTAGGAAATCCAAATCTAGATAAAAAGGATGAGTATGAATTAAGAAAGAGATTAGTAGAGAAAGCTTTAGTAGCTCTGCAAACTCCAGTGGATGGACAAAAAGTTTTTGAAGACTAAAATATATTTATAGACTCAAGAAAGGAGAAGTGGAGAAATGAAAAAACATTCTCCAGCTTCTTCTTTTTTTCTTGGTAAAAGTCCTAAATGGATTTTTACGGGCAGTTTGCGAATGGAATGAGCAAGCTTAAACTGTCCAGTGGCGAAGCCAAAGTCCTAAATGGACTTTTAAGGGCAGCCTAGCCGCTTAGAAAGGTTGAGTACAGGTTGCCCAGTAAAAAAAAGGAGGAATAAAAATGAGCTTTCCAGTAATTAAAAAAGCATCCTATATATTAGTTAATACTCCAGACATGGTTATCCATAATGGAACTACTCAAACCTTAGAAAGAGAAACAAATCCTAATTCAGAATATTTACAGCAAATAAAAGGACATTTAAGAAATTTTGAAGATGTAGTAGCATATGCTCCTAATCAGACTTACATTGGAAATTTAACTCCGGAAGAATTAGCTAAAATGCCAAGACCTTGGCATAATGAAAAGCTTAATAGTGCTGATAGATATGGTAAATTTGGCGAAATCATGCCAGAAGATGAGTTTTATGGTTTAATAAAATTATCAGACGTTTTTGACTTAGTTAAATTAGAAAAGGATTTTACAGCTGAAGTTAAAGAAAAGTTTGTTAAGCATCCAGTTTTAAATAATAAGGCAGATGCACTTGGTGATGGTGAAGATAAAGAAGAAATTCAAAAACTTGTTGACTCACATATTGCTGATGGACTTTATATAGGAGAAAAATTAGTTGGTGCTATAAGACGTGCCCATGAATTTGATAAAAATCTTACATCACATATAATGCTGGAAAATTTATCAGTTAAGGCTTCAGGAGTGCTTGCATTAATGCACCTTGTTAAAGATTTAGATATGGATGTAAATGAAATAGAATATGTAATAGAGTGTTCCGAAGAAGCTATTGGAGATATGAATCAAAGAGGTGGAGGTAATATTGCCAAATCCATCGGAGAAATAGCTGGCTTAAAAGGAGCTACAGGAGCTGATATAAGAGGCTTCTGCGCAGGACCAACTCATGCTTTAATTACTGCTTCAGCACTAGTTAAATCAGGAATTTATAAGAATGTTGCCATTGTAGCAGGTGGAGCAACTGCTAAACTAGGTATGAATGGTAAAGACCATGTAAAGAAAAATCTTCCAGTATTAGAAGATTGCTTGGGAGGATTTGCCATTTTAATAACTGAAGATGATGGTGTAAATCCAATTCTAAGAACTGATATCATTGGAAGACATACTATTGGACATGGAGCTTCACCTCAGTCAGTGCTAGAAGCTTTAGTGCTAGAACCTCTTGATAATGCTGGATTAAAGATTACAGACATTAACAAATATGCACCAGAAATGCAGACTCCTGATATCACAGAACCTGCTGGAGCTGGAGATGTTCCTACTCAAAACTATAAAATGATTGGAGCACTTGCAGTTAAGAAAGGGCAGCTTGATAGAAAAGACTTACCTGGCTTCGTAATAGAACATGGATACCCAGGATTTGCACCTACTCAAGGGCATATTCCATCAGGTGTTCCTATAATAGGTCATGGAAGAGATCATATGCTTAAAGGCGAAATGGACAATTTCATGATTATAGGTAAAGGAAGCTTATTCCTTGGAAGGATGACAAACCTTTTTGATGGTGTATCAATAGTAGTTGAGAAGAATAAAGGTGCAAAAGTAGAAGCAAGTGGAGTTTCTAAGGAAGAAATAAAATCAATGGTTGCAGATGCAATGAAGGATTTTGCTGCCTTTTTAATGAGTAAATAGCATAGGCTTTCTATAATAATGAGGTGATGTGATGGATAAAATAGAGGCTAATAAAATCATAGCAGAAGTATTTAATGAAATATCTGAAGGTATAAAATCTGGCAGCTTTGGTAAAAAGGTGAGAATAGGATTAACTATTCTTGGCTCTGAGCATGGAACTGAAGAAATGATTAAGGCAGCCGAAATGTCTAGTAAAAAATACCCTGATTTTCAGGTGGTGCTAATTGGCACGAAGAACAGTTCCAGCCTAGAAACAGTTGAAGTACAAACAGCTGAAGAAGGCCACAAAATCATGGTGGAAATGCTTGACAAAGGACTTCTAGATGGATGTGTTACTCAGCATTTTGACTTTCCAATCGGAGTTTCAACTGTTGGTAAAGTTATAACTCCGGGTAGAGGCAGAGAAATGCTTATAGCAACTACTACTGGAACTTCCTCTGTAAACAGGGTGGAAGGAATGGCAATAAATGCAGTTTTAGGAATAGCTGCAGCCAAGGCAATGGGCATCCATAAGCCTACAGTTGGAATCTTAAACTTAGATGGAGCAAGAAAAGTAGAAAGGATATTAAAAGAAGTTAAAGATAAGGGTTATAATATTGAATTTGCTGATTCCTTAAGAGCAGATGGTGGCTCTGTTATGAGAGGCAATGATCTTCTAGCAGGTACACCGGACGTTATGGTTTGTGATTCTTTAACAGGAAATCTACTTATAAAACTATTTTCTTCATTTACAACAGGTGGAGATTACGAAACTGTTGGAGCAGGTTATGGACCGGGAGTAGGAGAAAGTTATAACAAACTGATAAATATTGTTTCAAGAGCTTCAGGAGCACCTTTAATTTGTGAAGCTTTAAAGTTTTGTGCAGAATGTGCAAAAAATAAAGTTTTAGAAATATCTGCTGACGAATTTAAAAAGGCTAATAAAGCTGGCTTAAAGGAGATAATAGCAAAGAATATTAAAGAAAAAACTAATGAAGCTGCTGATGAGATAAAAATGCCCCCAAGAAAAGTTGTAACAGCAGATATTACAGGAATTGACATTCTGGAACTTGAAAACGCCTGCAAGGTTCTATGGAAAGCAGGAGTTTATTCTGAAAGTGGAATGGGCTGCACAGGTCCTATAGTGCTTGTAAATCCAGAGGATTTAGAAAAAGCTAGAGAAATATTAAGGAATGCTGAATTCTTAAGCTAGTTAATATTTTTAATTTTCTATTGATTTTTGTAAATGATTGCATTATACTTAAAAATACGCCCTATAAAAAAATTTAGATATCTTAACAAAGTTTAGAAGTATAATATGTAAAGATATACAATATAATTTACAGAATATAATTTTAATTTATTTTGAATAATATGTTAATATTTTTTTAAATTTTGTTAAATTTTAGAAGGATTTTAAATTATTTTATAGAATAATTTAAAGTATAAACTAGACTCATTTATTTATTATGGGAGGGAACTTTAAATGAACAAAAAAAGAATTATTTCTTTAGTTGCAACTTTTGCTGTTGTTGCAACATTATTTGCTGGCTGTAAAGCTAACAATCCAACAACACCAGGTACTGGTACAACAACTCCAACAGCTAAGAAATTCAAGGTTGGTCTTTCTACAGACCAAGGCGGTTTAAATGATAAATCATTTAACCAAGCTGCTGATTCAGGTATCAAAAAGGCACAAACTGATTTAGGAAATATTGATTATAAGGCAATTGAATCAAAACAAAAGGAAGATTACGAACCAAATCTTGATGCTTTAGTAAGTGATGGAAATGATCTGGTATTTGGAGTAGGTTTCCAAATGGAAACTGCAGTAGAGAATATGGCTCAAAAATATCCTAAAAAGAATTTTGCTATAATCGATTCAGTAGCAGTTGATAAATCTGGAAAACAATTACCAAACGTTGAATCAATAATGTTTAAAGAGCAAGAAGGATCTTTCCTTGTTGGTGTTATAGCAGGAAAGGTTTCTAAAGCACATAAAATTGGATTCATTGGCGGAATAGATGGAGATCTTATTCAAAGATTTGAAACTGGCTTTGCTGCTGGTGTTAAGGCTGTAGATCCAACAGCTGCAAAAGGTTTAATAGACAGAACTACAGTTAAATACGCTGGAAGCTTTGATGATGTAAATAAAGGTTATGAACTTGCTAAATCACTTATAAATGATGGATGCGATGTTATATATCATGCTGCTGGCGGCGTTGGTATAGGAATGTTCAAGGCTGTTAAAGAAGCTAATGATGCAGGTAAGAAGGTTTGGGCAATTGGTGTTGACCAGGACCAAGCTGTAACAGTTCCAGAATATAAAAACATAATATTAACTTCATGCATGAAGAGAGTTGACAGCGGTACTTATGAAGTAACTAAAGAAGCTCAAGCTGGACAATTCAAAGGCGGCACTCAGCTAACACTTGGATTAAAAGAAGATGGAGTTGGTATAGCTCCAAGTTCAAATGTTAATGTACCAGCTGATGTATTAGCACTTGAAAAGAAGTATGAAGATGCAATAAAAGCAGGAACCATTGTAGTTCCAGCAAAAAAAGGTGAGGCTGCTAATTTCACAGCTCCATCAATCCAATAAGATAATTTAATTGTTTGGATTAAAGCTAGATGTAATAATTACATCTAGCTTTTTGAAACAGTGAAGAAAAACTAAATTTGGGAAAATATTTATTATTTAAATTTTATATAATATTTGCTATAATAGATGCAGTTTAAGCAGATTAAATACAGGAGGTGGGAATTACAGATGGAAAAAGTGATAGAAATGAAGGGTATCACTAAGATATTTCCAGGTACTATTGCAAACGAAGATGTGGATTTTGAACTATTAGAGGGAGAAACCCATGTACTTCTTGGTGAAAATGGAGCTGGAAAAACCACTTTGATGAATGTACTTTATGGTCTTTATCAACCGGAAAAAGGCGAAATATATGTAAGAGGAAACCTTGTTAAAATGTCTGACCCAAATGAAGCCATAAAACTAGGAATTGGTATGGTTCATCAACATTTTATGTTAGTTCAGAATTTTACAGTTGCAGAGAACATTGTACTTGGTTCAGAACCAAGAAAAGGCGTAAAGTTAGATATAAAAAAGGCTATATTGAATGTTAAAGAGCTTTCTAAAAAATATGGATTTGCAATTGATCCTAATGCAATTATTTCGGATATATCAGTAGGGCAGCAGCAAAAGGTTGAAATACTAAAAGCGTTATATAGAGGTGCAAGTATTTTAATTTTAGATGAACCAACTGCTGTTTTAACTCCACAGGAAATTGAAGAATTAGGTATTATAATTAGAAACCTTGAAAAAGAAGGAAAATCTGTAATTTTAATAACTCATAAATTAAAAGAAGTTATGAGCATGAGTGACAGAGTTACGATTCTTAGAAGAGGGAAGATAACAGGAACCGTTCGAACTAAGGATACAAGTATAGACCAGCTTGCAGAGTTAATGGTTGGAAGAAAGGTTAATCTTGTAGTTAGTAAAAAAGAAGCTCACGTTGGAAGGGAAATACTTAAAGTTGAGAATTTGGCTGCAAATGATCAAAGAGGACTTCCTGCTGTTAATGGAGTAAATCTTACAGTTAATGCTGGAGAAATAGTAGGTATAGCTGGAGTAGATGGAAATGGACAATCTGAATTAGTGGAAACTCTTACTGGTCTTAGGAAACCTGTATCTGGTTCTATTATTTTAAACGGCAAGGATATATTTGGGAAGAGTCCAAGAGAAATAATAAACGATGGAGTAAGTCATATTCCTGAAGACAGACATAAAAGGGGACTAATATTAAAGTATTCCTTATTTGAAAATGCAATACTTGGAAATCATAATAAAAAACCCTTTAGTAATGGAATTATTATGAATTATAAGAATATAAGAAAATATTGTCAAAAACTTATAGATGATTTTGATGTTAGAACTCCGAATGATGAAGTTATGGCTTCAGCTCTTTCTGGAGGAAATCAGCAAAAACTCATTGCAGCTAGGGAAATATCAAAGGATCCTGATTTACTTATTGCATCACAACCTACTAGGGGCCTCGACGTTGGAGCTATCGAATATATTCATAAAAGACTAGTTATGGAAAGAGATAATGGAAAAGCAGTGCTCCTTGTTTCTCTTGAATTAGATGAAATTATGTCCTTATCTGATAGAATTGCAGTTATGTATGATGGAAAGATAGTTGCAATCCTAGATAGGAAGGATGCTACAGAAAATAAACTTGGTATTTTAATGGCTGGAGGAAGCCTTGAAGACTATAAGGAAGAGGTGAAGGACATTGAGTAATGATAAGAAAGATAACATGATGGTAAACTACTTGAATAAGGCATTCAAAAGTCTTGGGTATCCTTTGCTTGCAATTATAGTTGCCATATTTGTTTCCGTATTCTTTGTAATGTGGTCAAAAGGCTATTCTATACTAGAGTATTTTTCAGCCTTAAGAGACCTCTTCAGCGTAATATGGAAAGGCAGCTTTGGTTCGAAAATGATGGCACTTCAAACTCTAGAATATGTAACACCTCTTATATTTACTGGTGTGGCTAATGCTGTTGCCTTTAGAACAGGACTATTTAATATAGGAGTTGAAGGACAATTCCTAATGGGCATGATGTCTGCAGCCATTATTGGAACAATTCCTGGATTAAGCCCCTTCATACATATTCCATTAATTATTATAGGTGGAATACTTGCAGGAGGAATATGGGCATCTGTACCAGGTTATTTAAAGGGCAGATTTGGAATAAATGAAGTTATTAATACAATTATGATGAATTATATTGGTATGAATTTTGCTAACTTCTTAATCTTAAGAACTCCTTTTGGCGTGTCAGACAAGTCAGCTACACCTCTAATTCAAAAAAGTGCAGAACTTTTAAGACTTAGTAGTTCAGGTAGAGTAAATGTTGGACTATTTATTGGAATAGCAGTTGCCTTATTAATTTATTGGATCTTATGGAAAACTACTATAGGTTATGAACTAAGGGCAGTTGGAATTAATCCTCATGGCGCAGAATATGGCGGAATTAATATATCAAAAAATACAATACTGGCTATGGTATTTTCTGGAGCAATTGCTGGTATGGGCGGTGCAGTACACGTTTCAGGTATTTTACATCAAACACAAAACTTTATGGCTTTACCAGGATTCGGTTTTGATGGTATGGCTGTTGCACTTTTAGCTAAGAGTAACCCAGTTGCCTGCATCTTCTCAGCAGTACTTTTTGGTGCACTAAACAGCAGCTCAAAAATATTACAGCTTAATAGTATTCCCAAGGAAATTGTTTATTTGATTCAATCTATAATAATAATATTTGTTGCTACAGATTATATTGTCAAATTTATTGGAGAAAAGAGAAAGAAGAAGGTGATGATAAATGGCTAGTGTTACAGTTATTGTTGCATTATTAGCAGCTACTTTAAGAATGGCAACACCTCTTATTTTTGCAGGTCTCGGAGGAGTATTTTCTGAAAGATCAGGAGTTGTTAACATTGGACTTGAAGGGATGATGACTATAGGTGCCTTTTTTGCTGTACTTGGCACTTATCTTACAGGAAGCCCACTGCTTGGTATATTAATTGGTATGGCAGCAGGGGCAGCGCTTGGACTCATTCATGCATTTTTAAGTATTCACCTTCGAGCAGATCAAGTTATCTCAGGTACTGCAATAAATCTTTTTTCCACAGCTTTTGCATCCTTTATGATATATAAAGTTTTTAAAAAAGGCGGACAGACAGATTTAGTAAACTCATTACCTTACGATTTACCTAAATTTATTAAAGGTATTCCTGTTATTGGAGATTTACTATCTCAGTTAAATTGGTTTGTAATACTTGCAATTGTACTTGTATTTGTTGTATCCTATGTCTTATATAAAACACCTATTGGACTTAGAATTAGATCAGTAGGAGAGCATCCAGCCGCTGCAGACACTTTAGGTATAAGTGTTTATAAAATCAGATATTCCTGTGTTGTATTATCTGGTGCTCTTGCAGGACTAGGCGGTGCAGCACTGTCACTTGGAATAACACCACTTTATAGAGAGGGTATGGTTTCAGGACGTGGATTTATAGCTTTAGCTGCACTTATCTTCGGTAACTGGACACCTAAAGGAACTATGTGGGCATGTTTACTATTTGGTTTTGCAGATGCCTTTCAAATGAAGGCTCAAGGCTTTGGATGGAGTCTGCCTCAAGAAATATATGCAATGTTCCCTTATGTTTTAACAATGTTGGCACTGGCAGGATTTATAGGAAAAACTCAAGCTCCAGCTGCTGATGGTACTCCTTACGTTAAGGGTGAGAGATAATTTTTAAAAGTTTCTTAATAGAACTCGCAGGTCATAAACTTGCGAGTTTTTATTTTCTTATTATTAAAAAAATGTTATTATAGGTGTATTAAATGAATTTATCCTTTAGGTGGTGAAAAAGATGGCTATGAGCTTTGAATTATCTTTAACTCAGGAACAAAAGCTTATAATGACTCAGGAAATGCAGCTTTCAGTAAAACTTCTACAAATGTCAAGCATTGAGCTTAAGGAGCATATTGAAAATGAGGTTTTAGAAAATCCTGTACTTGAATATGCTGATGAGAATAAAGATAATAATTCCACCATGGAGTATAAAGAGTTTATGGATTTTCTAAAAAAAGATAAAACATATTTTAATAATGAAAGTACGGAAGAGGAAATTTCGCCCTTTTATTTTATATCTGAAAAAAAATCTCTAAGGCAATTTTTAAGAGAGCAGGTTAATGACCTGAATGTAAATGATTTCTATAGAAGTATTTGCTATAATATTATAGATAACTTAGATGATAAAGGTTATTTAGATGAAGAAGTAAAGGATATGGCAAATAATCTTAGAATTGAAGAAAAATTTGTATCTCATGCTTTAGAAATTATTCAAAGCCTGGATCCTGCTGGAATCGGTGCAAGAAATTTAAAGGATTGTTTAAAGCTTCAGCTTAAAAGAAAAGATATCCTTGACGAGAATTTATTTTCTATTATAGAAAATCATATGGAGGATCTTGCTGAAAATAAATATAATAAAATAGCAAAGGTGCTTAATGTTGAGCTTAAGAAAGTCCAAGAATATGGAGATATCATAAAAAATTTAGAACCAAAGCCTTCAAGTGGATTTTATGATGGAGAAGAGACAAAGTTTGTACTACCAGACGCCTATATTAAAAATATAAATGGTAAATTTGAAATAATAATTAATGAAGCAATTACGCCAGGACTAAGAATAAATCCTATTTATAAAGAAATCCTTAGCAATGATAGTGATAAAGAAGCGGTGGATTATGTTAAACAGAAAATAGATAATGCTGTTTTTTTAATGAAAAGTATAGAATATAGAAAATCAACAATTTATCGAGTATTAGAAAAAATAGTGGAATTTCAAAAGGATTATTTTGAATTTGGAGATGATTTTCTAAAGCCTATGACACTAAAAGACATAGCTGATAACCTAGGTATACATGAATCTACAGTAAGCCGAGCAATTAAGGACAAATTTATAAATATAAGTAAAGGTACAATTAAGATAAAGGATTTATTTACTGTAGGCTTATCTTCTAAAGACAATTCTCAGGATATTTCTACAAACCTAATAAAAAAAGAAATTAGACTATTAATTGATTCAGAAGATAAGACTAATCCCTTTTCCGACCAAGGTATTTGTGATACACTCAATAAAAATGGTATGAATATTTCTAGAAGAACTGTAGCAAAATATAGAGAGGAATTAGGAATAAAGTCTTCAAGTAAAAGAAAGCGATACTAACTATAAGAAACATGTTTTTTATTTATTAACACTTTGTTAACAAATTTTTAATAAATACTAATTTAAAAAAATTAGTATTTAATTTATAATATAAGTGGGACAAGAAATGAATGACTGGGACATTCAATGACCAAAGAGGTGTAGCAATTGAATGAAATTATGAAGTTAGCACAAAAGATTGTACCGGAAGCCGTTGATTTGCTTAATAAGAGGTATAATATTCTTAGAACAATTTATTATAATCAACCAATTGGAAGAAGAATTCTTGCAAATAAGCTTGGCGTTGGAGAAAGAATTGTTAGAAGCGAAATAAACTTTTTCAAAGAGGAAAATCTAATCGAAATAAATACCCCAGGAATGACTATCACCAAAGATGGAGAAGAAATAATTGAAAAGCTTAAGGATTTCATTCATGAAATTAAGGGCCTTTCAGATATTGAAAAAGTAATTAAGGAAAAGTTAAGCTTAAAGGATGTAATTATTGTTCCAGGAGATGTTGATGAAGATGCAACTGTAATAACTGAAATTGGGAAATCGGCATCTATATTCCTAAAAAACTTATTTAGAGATAACTGTATTATTGCCATAACCGGAGGTTCTACAGTAAAATCAGTAATTGACAATATACATAAGACTCCAAATCTCAATAATGTTCTTGTAATTCCTGCAAGGGGTGGAATGGGCAGAAGTGTAGAAATTCAAGCAAATAATCTTGCTGCTAGTTTTGCAAAAAAATTAAATGGTAATTATAAACTTCTTCATATACCAGATAACATTAGTTCTACTGCTTTAAATTCCTTACTTAATGAGAAAGAAGTTAAAGAGATTGTTAAAAATATTAGAAATTCAGATATATTAATATATGGTATAGGCAAAGCTGATGAAATGGCAGCAAGAAGAGAGCTCCCACCTGATAAAATTTCAGAACTAAAATCTAAAGGAGCAGTTGGTGAAGCTTTTGGCTATTATTTTGATAGAAATGGAAATGTAATTTGTGCAACCTCTTCAATTGTTGTAGATGGAAAATCGCTAAAAGCAATTGAAAATCTAGTTGCAGTTGCTGCAGGGAAAAGTAAAGCTGAGGCAATAGTAGCCACCCAAAGAAATATAACAAACAGCACCTTAATTACTGATGAAGGTGCAGCACTGGAAATAATAAATATACTTAATAAATTAGAATAAGCTAATGGTTTCTAGTGTATATTATTTAAATTTTGTCAAATTATATTTTATATATAATTATAAATATTTTTATTATTAGGAGGTAAATATCAAATGGTTAAAGTTGGTATTAATGGTTTTGGAAGAATAGGTAGAAATGTGTTTAAGGCACTAGTTAAGAACTATGGCAGCGAATTACAAGTAGTAGCAATAAATGATTTAACTACACCTGCAACACTTGCACATCTTTTAAAGTTTGACTCATTATTTGGAAAATATGAAGGCACTGTAGAAGCTACAGAGAGTTCTATAATAGTAGATGGTAAAGAAATAAAGATCTTTGCAGAAAAAGAAGCAAAGAATATTCCTTGGGCAACAGTAGGAGCAGAAATAATAATAGAATCCACAGGTTTCTATACAGATGCAACAAAAGCTAAAGCACATATGGAACAAGCAGGAGTTAAGAAGGTTCTAATTTCAGCACCAGCTAAGAATGAAGATATAACAATAGTTCTAGGTGTTAATGAAGATAAATATGTACCAGCAGAGCATAACATAATTTCAAATGCTTCTTGTACAACAAACTGTTTAGCACCATTTGCAAAAGTTCTTCATGAAGAATTTGGAATAGTTAAGGGTCTTATGACAACTGTTCACTCTTATACAAATGACCAAAAGATACTTGATGCTCCTCACAGTGATTTAAGAAGAGCAAGAGCAGCAGCAGAAAGCATGATTCCAACTACAACAGGAGCAGCAAAGGCAGTAGCACTAGTACTACCAGAATTAAAAGGAAAGTTAAATGGATTCTCACTTAGAGTTCCAACTCCTACAGTATCCTGTACTGATTTAGTAGCTGAACTTTCAAGAGATATAACTGTAGAAGAAGTTAACGCAGCATTTAAGAAGGCTTCTGAGGGTTCATTAAAAGGAATACTTGGATATGAAGAACTTCCACTTGTTTCTATGGACTATAGACAAGATGAAAGATCATCAATCATTGATGCTCCATCAACAATGGTTATAGGTGGAAACATGGTTAAAGTTGTATCATGGTATGATAATGAATGGGGTTATTCAAACAGACTAGCTGACTTAACTAAGTTTGTTGCAGATAGACTATAATAAAATTATTAAGGTCTGGTTTTGTAGTTAGGGCTATAAACCCAGACCTTTCTTTGTTATTTTATTAAATTTTATGTTAAAGGAGATTAAACCATGAATTTCAATAAAAAGACAATAGAAGATATTGAAGTTAAAGGCAAAAGAGTGTTAGTTAGATGTGATTTTAATGTTCCAATGAAAGATGGAAACATAACTGATTTAAATAGACTAAATGGTGCACTTCCTACAATTAACTATTTAATTAAAAATGGTGCGAAGGTAATACTTTGTTCTCATTTAGGTAAGGCAAAAGGCCCAGACCCTAGTTTATCACTGGCTCCAGTTGCTAAGAAGTTATCCGAACTATTAGGGAAAGAAGTATTATTTGCAGCTGATGATACAGTAGTAGGAGACAATGCAAGAAGAGCTGTAGAAAATGCAAAAGAAGGAGACGTTATACTTCTAGAAAATACAAGATTTAGAAAAGAAGAAGGCAAAAATGAAGATTCCTTTTCTATGGATTTGGCTTCACTTGCAGACGTGTATGTAAATGATGCATTTGGAACAGCTCACAGAGCTCATTGCTCCACAGTTGGAGTTACTAAATTTGTTAAGACTGCCGTTTGTGGTTACTTAATACAGAAGGAATTAAAATTTCTTGGAGATGCAGTTGAGAATCCTACAAAACCTTTCTGTGCTATATTAGGTGGTGCAAAGGTAGTTGATAAAATTGCCGTTATAGATAATCTATTAGAAAAAGTTGATACTTTAATAATTGGCGGCGGCATGGCTTATACTTTCTTTAAGGCTCAAGGCTTTGAAATAGGCAAGTCACTACTTGATGAAGAAAGATTAGACTATGCAAAAGAAATGATGGAAAAAGCTAAGGCAAAAGGTGTTAAACTTCTATTGCCTGTTGATAATAGAGTTGCACCAGAATATGCTGATGTAGATGCTAAAATCACTGAAGATCAAAATGTTCCAGTAGGATTTATGGGGCTTGATATAGGACCAAAATCAGAAATTCTTTTTGCAAATGCTATTAAAGAAGCAAAAACAGTTATATGGAATGGACCAATGGGAGTTGCAGAATTTAAGAATTTTGCTGATGGTACAGTTGCAGTTGCTAAAGCTATGGCTGATTCAGGAGCAACAACAATTATTGGTGGAGGAGACAGTGCAGCAGCAGTAAATAATCTTGGATTCGGAGAAAAGATGACACATATTTCCACTGGTGGTGGAGCATCACTTGAATTCTTGGAAGGAAAAGACCTTCCTGGTATCGCTGCCCTTAATGATAAATAGCAGCTTACAACCTGTAGTTAAGAATTATTATCAATTAAGTTTACAAATTGTGTAATTATGATATAATATATTTGATTATTAATAGTGAATTTTTAAACATGCCTACATGACTTTATCTAAATTCATTATTCTTAATTATTCATTATTAATTATTAATTATTAATTATTAATTCATAAAGTAGGAGGGGTTTTAATGAGAAAACCAATTATTGCAGGTAATTGGAAAATGCATAAAACTGTTGATGAAGCAGTTAGCTTTGTAGAAGAAATAAAGCCGCTAGTTAAAGACGCTAAATGTGAAGTTGTAGTATGCCCAACGTTTGTATGCCTTGATGCTGTAGTAAAGGCGGCAAAAGGATCAAATATAAAAGTAGGTGCACAGAATTTACACTTTGAAGAAAAAGGTGCATTTACTGGTGAAGTGGCTCCTAATATGCTTGAGGCTATAGGAGTAGACTATGTTATAATAGGACATAGTGAAAGAAGACAATATTTTAATGAAACAGATGAAACTGTTAATAAGAAGCTAAAGGCAGCTTTTGATCACAATATTATTCCAATCCTTTGCATCGGTGAAGCTCTTGACGAAAGAGAGGCAGATATTACTGAAGAAGTTATTGGAAGACAAATAAAGCTTGATTTAGCAGGACTTAATAAAGATCAGGTTGAAAAAATAGTTATTGCCTATGAACCTATTTGGGCAATAGGCACAGGTAAAACTGCTACTTCAGATCAAGCTAATGATACAATTTCATATATCAGAAAAGTAGTAACTAATTTATATGGAACAGAAACTTCAGATAAAGTAAGAATTCAATATGGTGGTTCTGTTAAGCCTTCAACTATAAGTGAACAAATGGCTAAATCTGATATAGATGGAGCTTTAGTTGGAGGGGCAAGTTTAGTTGCTGCTGACTTTGCAGCAATCGTAAACTTTTAACGAGGGGGAATAGCCATGTCAAAGAAACCAGTTATGCTAATGATTTTAGATGGATTTGGAATATCAGATAAAGTAGATGGAAATGCAGTAACTGCAGCTTATAAACCAAACTTTGATAGATATTACAATAATTATCCTAGAACTGAGCTTGGGGCCAGTGGTTTGGATGTTGGTCTACCAAGAGGACAAATGGGTAATTCAGAGGTTGGACATTTGAATATAGGCGCAGGCAGAATAATATATCAGGAATTGACAAGAATAACTAAAGCAATAGAAGATGGAGATTTTTTTGAAAAAGAGGAATTTATAGATGCTATTGACAAGGCTATTAAAAGTGGAAATTCACTGCATATTTTAGGACTTCTATCAGATGGCGGGGTTCATTCTCATATTGAACATCTTAAGGCTCTTATTAAACTTGCAAAGAATAGGGGACTTAAGAAGGTATATATTCATGCTTTCCTTGATGGAAGAGATGTTCAGCCAGGTTCAGCTAAGGATTATATTATTGAGCTTGAAAATTATTTAAAAGAAATTGAGATAGGAAAAATAGCAACTTTATCCGGAAGATATTATGCTATGGATAGAGATAAGCGATGGGAAAGAGTACAACTTGCTTATAATGCCATTGTATTAGGTGAAGGAGAAACAGCAGCTTCAGCTTTAGAAGGTATTGAAAAATCCTATCATGACAATAAAACAGATGAATTTATATTACCAACAGTAATCTTAGAAAATGGTAAGCCTACAAGCAAAATATCAAATGGAGACTCAGTAATTTTCTTTAATTTTAGACCTGATAGAGCCAGAGAAATAACAAGAGCAATAAATGATAAGGTGTTTGATGGATTCAAGCGCGAAGCTTTAAACTTAAATTATGTTTGTATGACCCAATACGATAAGACACTAGAAAATGTAACAGTTGCTTATAAACCTGAATCCTATGCAAATACCCTAGGAGAATATGTAAGCAAGTGCGGCAAAACTCAGCTTAGAATAGCCGAAACTGAAAAATATGCCCATGTAACCTTCTTTTTTAATGGCGGTGTTGAAGCTCCAAATAAAGGAGAAGATAGAGCGCTTATTCCATCTCCAAAGGTAGCAACCTATGATTTAAAACCTGAAATGAGTGCCTATGAAGTAACTGAGGAACTTTTGAAAAGAATTGACAGTGATGGATACGATATGGTAATCTTAAACTACGCAAATCCAGATATGGTTGGGCACACAGGTGTATTTGAAGCTGCTAAAAATGCTATTGAAGCTGTTGATGTATGCCTTGGAAGAATTGTAGAAAAGGTATTAGAAAAGGATGGTACAGTTTTCATTACAGCAGATCATGGAAATGCTGAGCAAATGATAGATTATTCAACTGGAGATCCTATGACAGCCCATACAACTGATCCAGTTCCATTTATTTATGTTTCAAAAGAGGCAATAGGAAAAGAATTAAGGACAGGTATTTTATCAGATATAGCGCCTACTATGTTAGGTGTGATGGGACTTTCAGTTCCAGATGAAATGACAGGTAAATCATTAATAAAATAATTAGAGCTAATATACTGCAAGGTACCTGTAAATTTTATTTATAATAATACAATTTACTGTATCTTGCAGATTATATACATATTTGAAAGGAGTTTTTAATAATGAAAATTCATGTTGACATTGTAGATGTAACTGCAAGACAAATTCTAGATTCAAGGTGCTTCCCAACTGTAGAGGTTGAAGTTACTCTTGAGGATGGAACAATCGGCAGAGCTGCTGTACCATCTGGAGCTTCCACTGGTATATTTGAAGCTGTAGAATTAAGAGATGGAGATAAAGCAAAGTTTAATGGTAAAGGCGTATTAAAAGCAGTAGATAACGTAAATAATACTATTGCTCCAGAATTAATCGGAATGAATATCTTCGATCAAGTTTCTATTGATAAAACTATGATCGAATTAGATGGAACTAAAAATAAAGGTAGACTTGGTGCAAATGCTATGCTAGGAGTTTCACTTGCTTGTGCACATGCAGCTGCTAATTACTTAGGACTTCCATTATATCAATATGTAGGTGGAGTTAATGCAAAAGTTCTTCCAGTTCCAATGATGAACATAATCAATGGAGGAAAACATGCTGATAACAACGTTGACCTTCAAGAATTTATGGTTATGCCTGCAGGTGCAGCATCCTTTAGCGAAGCATTAAGAATGAGTGCAGAAGTTTACCATGCACTAAAATCATCCTTAAAAGCTAAGGGTTATGAAACTGGCGTTGGTGATGAAGGCGGCTTTGCTCCAAACTTAAAATCCAATGAAGAAGCAATTCAAGTTATAATTGAAGCTATAGAAAAGGCTGGATATGTTCCAGGAAAAGATATTTATATAGCTCTAGATCCAGCATCCTCTGAGTTATTTGAAGATGGAAAATATAATTTAAAGGGAGAAGGAAAAGTTCTTACTCCTGCCGAAATGGTAGATTTCTATGTTGATCTAGTTAATAAATACCCAATAATCTCAATTGAAGATGGTATGGCAGAAGAAGATTGGGAAGGTTGGAAGCTTATTACTGAAAAGCTTGGCAGCAAGATTCAATTAGTAGGTGACGATTTATTCGTAACTAATACAGAAAGACTTCAAATGGGTATTGAAAGAGGAACTGCTAATTCAATTCTAATAAAGCTTAACCAAATTGGTACTTTAACTGAGACTTTAAATGCAATTGAAATGGCTGAGAGAGCTGGTTACACAGCTGTAGTTTCCCATAGAAGCGGTGAAACAGAAGATACTACAATTGCAGATTTAGTTGTAGCTATGAACGCTGGTCAAATTAAGACTGGTGCACCTGCAAGAAGTGAAAGAGTTGCAAAATACAATCAGCTACTTAGAATTGAAGAAGAACTTGGAGATATGGCAGAATATAGAGGCTTAAAAGCATTCTACAACATTAAAAAATAGTACAAAAATATGTGGAGCTTAACTGCTCCACTTTTTTTTGGAAATTTATATATTTTATTAAGTTGTAAAATATTTGATACTATGATACAATAGCATTACATGATTGTATGGGAGGTATTTTTAATGCGTATTGCACTTATAATTGCTCTTGTAATTATTTCCATAATTTTAATTGTATCTGTGCTTATGCAGCCAAGTAAATCCAACGGCCTGTCAGGGTTTATAGGTGGAGGAACTGCTGATACATATTACAGTAAAAATAAAGCAAAGTCTTATGAAGCTATAATGGCTAGAGTTACTGTAATAACCGCTATTTTATTTGCATTAGATGTAATTGCCTTAAGTTTGGTAAAATAATAGATTAGCTAAAAGTATAGTCCTGGACTGTACTTTTTTATTTTTATAAAATTAATTGGATAGCTTTACTATTAATGTGAATATATTTTTTGTTTATACCAAAAATAGAATATATCTATTTTTATAGGAGGTTAAAGCCCTAAATGGGCTTTAACGGGTAATTTATGAGCGGAGCGAATGTGGTTAATTACCCCGTCGTGACCACAAAAAGGAGGTAAATGTCCTAAATGGACATTTACGAGCAATTATCGAGCGGGAGCGAGAGAGCTTAATTGCTCAGTGTTTCCGACTAAAAGGAGGAAAATTTTGAATATAAGAGAAGCTGTATTGGAATTAATGAGAGAAAAAACTTATAAACCTATTTCGTTATATGAAATTGCTAGTACACTTAATATTAGTAAAGAAGATATAAGGGTTTTTGAGGATGTCCTAGTGGATATGGAAGCAGATGGCGACTTAATAAAGATTAAGTCCAATTTATACGGATTGCCTGAAAAAATGGGTCTAGTAGTAGGAAAGCTCCAGGGACATCAAAAGGGCTATGGTTTTGTTATACCAGAAAATGGCGAAGCAGATGTATTTATACCTATTGCTAATATGTATGGAGCAATGCATGGTGATAAAGTTATTGCAAAGGTTTTAAAAGAGGAAAATAGCGGAAAGAGAAGAGAAGGAGAAATTGAAAGAATACTACAAAGAGCTAATAAAAACATTATCGGTACCTATGAAGACAGTAGAAATTTCGGCTTTGTGGTTGCAGATGATAAGAGGATTCATCAGGACATATTTATTCCAAAGAATTTTAGAAGCGGTGCTAAAACAGGTCAAGTAGTTATGGTTGAGATTATCTCTTGGCCAGATGGAAGGAGAAATCCTGAGGGTAAGGTAAGACAGATATTAGGCAATAAAGGAGACAAGGGAATAGATATATTGACAATAATCAAAAAATATGGTCTTCCTGAGGAATTTCCTCCTAAGGTGGAGTCCTTTGCAGAAAATATACCTGATACAATTCCAGGTGAAGAATATTCTAGAAGAGAAGATTTAAGACAGCTTAATTTAGTAACTATAGACGGGGAAGATGCAAAAGATTTAGATGATGCTGTATCTATAGAAAAGTTAGAAAGTGGTAATTATAGACTGGGAGTACATATTGCTGATGTATCACATTATGTAAGAGAAAAAAATCCACTAGACAGGGAAGCGCTTAAAAGAGCAACTTCTGTTTATCTTATTGACAGAGTTATTCCCATGTTGCCCAAAAAGCTCTCAAATGGTATTTGCAGCTTAAATCCAAAGGTTGATAGATTAGCACTAAGCTGTTTCATAGAAATTGATAAAAGCGGAAAGGTGTTAGATCATAGGATAGTTGAAAGCATAATAAAGACTAGGGAAAGAATGACCTATACTGATGTAACCAAAATTCTAAGGGATAAAGATGAGGAACTTATTAAGAGATATGGTTATCTTTATGAAGACTTTAAGCTCATGGAAGAACTATGCAGCGTACTATACAAAAAAAGAATGTCAAGAGGCGCAATAGACTTCGACTTTGATGAAAGTAAGATTATTTTAAATGATAAAGGAAAACCAATTGATATTAGCCCTTATGAAAGAGAAATAGCAAACAGGATAATAGAAGAATTTATGCTCGTTTGTAATGAAACTATTGCAGAGCATATTTTCTGGGCAAATATACCTTTTGTATATAGAGTTCATGAAGACCCAGATGAAGAAAAATTATCTAACTTCCATGAATTTGTCCATAACCTTGGCTACACAGTAAGATGGAGTAAAGAGGTACACCCTAAATCGCTGCAGGAGATAATTGAAAAAGTTAAGGGGAAAAAAGAAGAAACTGTGGTAAGCACCTTACTACTTCGTTCTTTAAAACAAGCGAGATATTCCCCTGAATGCAGTGGACACTTTGGCTTAGCAGCTAGATATTACTGCCACTTTACATCTCCAATAAGAAGGTACCCTGACCTTATTATTCATAGAATAATAAAAGAATATATAAATGGTAAGATTGATGATAAAAGGATAGAGAGACTCAATAAAGAGGTGGAATATGCTTCAAAGCAATCCTCAGAGATGGAAAGAGTTGCACAGGATGCTGAAAGGGAAGTTGATGATCTTAAGAAAGCCGAGTATATGGCTGAGAGAATTAATGAAGAATATGAAGGCATTATATCTTCTGTAACAGGCTTTGGCTTTTTTGTGGAGCTACCTAATACTATTGAGGGACTTGTTCATATGAGTAATCTAGATGATGACTATTACATTTATGATGAAAAACACTTAAGCTTAATAGGTGAGAGAACGAAAAAAATCTACAGGCTCGGAGATGAGGTAAAAGTTAAGGTCTCAAAAGTTGATATAGAATTTAGAGAAATTTATTTTGAACTCGTTTATGAAGAGAAAGAAGAAGAAGGCAAGAAAAAGCCAGAAAGCAACATAATATCAGTAGAGGAATTCGAAAGTGAAAATACTTTAAATTTAAGTGAAAATATGGATTAAGCTTAATTTGAATGCAGCAGCAGCCTTCAATGTATATAAACGGCTGCTGCAAAACTTTTTATATTTAAATTTAATATGAAACAATTCGTATTGCTTTATATTATTATTGTTATTATAATATAATAAAGTATTACAATTATAATTACAGATACAAAGTTGGTGATTTATATGGCGAAGGATGCAGGTAATAAAACTGTTGCAGAAAATAGAAAAGCAAGACATGATTATTTTATTGAAGAAGCGATGGAAGCAGGCATAGAATTGGTTGGTACGGAAGTCAAATCAATTAGAGCTGGAAAAGCCAATCTTAAAGATAGTTATGCTGAAATAAGAAATGGAGAAGCCTTTGTTAGAAATATGCATGTAAGTCCTTATGAAAAAGGTAATATATTTAATAAGGATCCTCTTAGAGATAGAAAGCTTTTGCTTCATAAAAATGAGATTATAAAGCTGGCGGCTCTATCAGCTCAGCAGGGGTATACCTTAGTCCCACTTTCTTTATACTTAAAAAATGGTATTGTAAAGGTATCTCTTGGCGTAGCCAAAGGTAAACATAATTATGATAAAAGAGATGATATGCTAGAAAAGGCTGCTAAAAGAGACATTGATAGACAAATGAAGGAAAAATCGAGATATTAAATATTTAATTTTAACTTTTCCTTTATTTAAATATTGATTATGATTATAATATGCTGTATTATAATAAATGTACTTGAGGCAAGAGAGTATACAAAAACTTAATATAAGATACACTTTAATCTCTCTATGCACTCCACATAATATGGGGGCGTGCTTGGTTTCGACGGGGGTAAGGGGTATCTAGGAAGCGAGTGGAGGGAACCTGTGGACCCGCCTTAAAAAACTATGGGACTAAATATAAACGCAAATAACGATAATTTAGCTTTAGCAGCTTAGTCTGCTAACGTCAGCCCGGTAGGACCGCGGACCGGAACCTGGCGTCGACAGCGGTGAAACGAGCCCTAGTAAGCTTTGCCTAGGGAACGGGAATAATGAAGCTACTGAAACCAGAAGCCTGTCCTTGGGCGTCTGGCAGAGGGAATGTTAAACTAAGGACTGCACTCGGAGATGCTTAGGTATAACTGCTTTCGGACAGGGGTTCGACACCCCTCGCCTCCACCATACATAAACAAAAGCTCAGCATGTTGCTGAGCTTATTTTAATTGCATGAATTCTTCATAAAATTGTTTCTTTTGCTTAAGTAATTCGTTTGAATACCGTCCATTTCTTGGAGTTATTAGTTTATAGTCATTAATAATCAATTGAGCTCTTTTCTTTTTAGTACATTAATGAAATGTAATATTGGGCTTTGTGATATTATAAATTTCCTAAGTTTTTAAAAGTATTACTATCACAACTAAAACCACAACTACATCTGGTATCACCAAATTTTAGAGAATAGGCCTGTGAAAGTTCAATATTAGATTTAACAACATTTTTAGCAAAATTTTCATTATCTTCCGAGATCTTTTTTAGAGCATGGGCTTTTTCTTGAGTATCTATTATAGCACCAACTGGAATATAACTTTTAGCAGGAACTCGAACTCCATTTGTTATAATAGCTCCTAAATCGATGTAACAATAATCTTCTACAATAGAATTGAAAATTATAGCATTAAATCCTACAAAAGTATTATTTCCAACAATGCATGGACCATGAATTAAAGCTCCATGGGCAATACTAACTTCATTTCCTATGTAGATAGAATATTTCATTTTATTTACAGTAAATTTCATATCTTTCAAACCATGTAAAATTACACCATCTTGTATATTAGTTTTATTTCCAATATGAAATGGTGTACCTTCATCAGCTCTAATTGTCACATTACATCCAATAAATACTTCACTTTTTATTTGGACATCTCCAATAATACTGGAAAAAGGACCGATAAAAGCAGTTTTATCAATTGTAGGATATACGCTATTAGGATTAAAAGATGTAGGAGGATTACTTGTAACAAAATATGAATAAAGATTAGTTGGTCCTACAGGCTTATAGCTAATAATTTTATATTTATTCATAGTATATCTCCTAATAATTTATTACTATATGTAATATTATTAAGTCTGGTTATCACTTTTTTTATTGGATAAATAGTACTATTATATTCTATGAATCAGTGTTAATTATGTTACAGAATTAATATAATAATTTATAAAATCTAATGTTGAAAAGTAAATATTACATTTATAGATAAAATATAAAAATAAGAAATAATGTTAATTTAAACGAACTAACTCCATACAAAGATAGGATTAATTCATAATAAATAATTAAGCTAAATATATTATAAAAGAAAATGATATTATATCGGGAGCACTCAATGTATGATTTAAATATTATCGGCAGAAGCTTACCAAGAAAGGAGTCTTTAGATAAAGTAACAGGTGCAGCAAAGTATACAGATGATTATGAAGCCGCGGGACTTTTGCATGCAAGAATGGTAACAAGTCCATATGCACATGCAAAAATAAAGGCCATTGAATATGAAGCTTCACTAGGAGTTCTTGGAGTTAGGGCAGTATTAACAGGGAAATACTTTCCTCGGCTGATTGGATCTACTATTATTGATAGACCTCCCATAGCTATAGATAAAGTAAGATACAATGGTGAACCCGTGGCTGTGGTCATAGCTGATAGTGAGGTTCAGGCTGAGAAAGCTGTTCAAATGATAAAAGTAGAATATGAACCATTACCGGTAGTGAATTCTCCTAGTGAAGCGCTTAAAGAAGATTCACCCCTTGTTCATGAAAAACTTGATGAGTATGAGATTATTGATGAAGTTTTTCCAGAGCCTAACACAAATATCGCTAATCGAACAAAGATTAGAAAAGGTGATATACAAAAAGGGTGGTATGAAAGTGAAATAACAGTGGAGGCAAGCTTTTCATTTCCGCCTTCTGATCATGCCGCTATGGAAACAAGATCCGTAAGGGCAGAGATTTTACCAGATGGAAGAGTTATTATATACTCTTCTTCTCAGGCTCCCTTTACCATAAAAGCACTTATAAGTCATTTCTTTAATATAGATCCTGGCAAGGTTATCGTTCATGTACCTTTTGTAGGTGGGGCTTACGGAGGTAAAACAGCTGTACAGCTGGAGTTTATTGCCTATTTATGTTCAAAAGCCGTTGGAGGGAGACAGGTTAAACTTACTAATAAAAGAGAAGATGATTTTATTACATCTCCGGTTCATATCGGCCTTGATGCTAGAGTCAAACTTGGATGTACAAAAACTGGGAGGCTTACGGCTGCAGAAATAACCTATTTATTTGATGGCGGCTCATACTCTGATAGAGCTGTAATTATAACCAGAGCAGCGGGGGTAGACTGCACAGGACCTTACAATATTGAAAATGTATGGTGTGACTCACTTTGCATGTACACCAACCATCCTTATGCTGCAGCCTTCCGGGGATTTGGTCATTCTGAACTTACTTTTGCCATAGAAAGAACAATGGATATTTTAGCGGATAAGCTGGGAATGGACCCCTTAGAATTAAGATTAAGAAATGCAATTTTACCAGGAGATACTAGTGCTACACAGACTTTGCTTAATAGAAGCAACTTAGGTAACTTACCTAAATGCATACAAAAGCTAGCTGGACTAATACATTGGGGAGAAGCAGATGAAGCTGAAACTGAGAAGGATAAAGTTAGGGCAAAAGGTGTAAGCTGCTTTTGGAAGAATTCAAATACAGCTTTAAATGCAGGAGGAGGAGCAATTCTAACATTTAATTTAGATGGAAGTATGAATCTTATTTGTGCTGCAGTTGAAATAGGACAGGGAACTAAAACAGCTTTAGCACAAATATTAGCAGAGAAAATGAAAATGAAGGTAGAGCAAGTTCATGTGAAAATGGAAGTTAATACTGAGACTGACACTGATCACTGGAAAACAGCAGCAAGCAGGACTACCATGCTGATTGGAAGAGCAGTTTTAAGGGCAGCAGAGGATGTCATTAATCAACTATTAAGCATAGCTGCTGTTGCTCTAAGGTGTTCGCAAGCTGAACTAGAAGTTGGTCGTGGAAAAGTATTTTTTAAAAGTAATCATCAAATAGGAATAGAAATCAGCAAAATCGCATTTGGTTATACTTTCCCCAATGGAAATACTATTGGAGCACAAGTTATTGGAAGAGGAAGTTATGTTCTTGAGAATCTAACAAAATTAGATACTGAAACCGGTAAAGGCAATCCAGGACCAGAATGGTCTGTAGGAGCAGCAGCTGTAGAGGTAGAGTTTAATAAAAAAGAATATACCTATAAAATTCTAAAGGCTGCCTGTGTTGTTGATGCAGGGAAAGTTATTAATGCAGCAGCTGCAAGGGGACAGATATCGGGTGGCATGAACTTGGGGCTAAGCTTTGCTAGTCGTGAGGCATTTTTGTTTACAGATAAAGGCATTATTCAAAATAAGCAGCTAAGAACATATAGTATTTTGAGACTTGGTGAAAATCCAGAGTACCTTGTAGATTTTGTAGAAACTCCATATTTAGAAGGACCATATGGTGCAAGAGGAATTGGAGAACATGGTGTAATTGGTATGCCTTCAGCACTTGCAAATAGTTTATCCTGTGCAGCAGATAAACCTCTTAATCAGCTGCCACTCATACCCGAATATATTTGGAAAGAAATAGAGGGAGGGCATAAATGATTGCATTTAATTTTGACTACTATAAACCTGATTCGTTGGATGAAGCAGCTACGCTGTATAGAAAGCTTAGTAAAAGTGGAAAGGAGCCTTTATATTATTCTGGCGGTACTGAAATAATTACTATGGCAAGAAGAAATGATATTTTTACAAAGGCAGTAATAGATATTAAAGGAATTCCTGAGTGTAATGTATTTGAAATTAAGGGTAATCAGCTGTTAATAGGAGCTGCAGTAACTCTCACTCATATTGCTGAGAATAAATTAATTCCCTTTCTAAGTGAGACATCGGACTTTCCTGCCAATCATACAGCACGTAATCAGATAACAGTGGGCGGAAATATTTGCGGTAAAATTATTTATAAAGAGGCAGTTTTAGCATATTTGATTGGTGACAGTACTGTTAGTATATATGGAGAAAAAGGTAAACGTATTGTTCCAATAATGAAGGCATTTAATAAAACACTTCAACTTGAAAAGGGGGAGTTTCTTTTTCAATTGTCAATAGATATGAGTTACTCTGATTTACCATTTGTAAGTGTTAAGAAAACTAAACAAGGAAAAATGGAGTATCCTTTAATTAGTATGTCAGCAATAAAAAAGGATAATAATATTCAAATGGCATTTAGCGGGGTTTGCTCATTTCCATTTAGGTCATTAAAAATGGAAGAGTATATAAATAATAAAGCTACTAATAGGAAGGAAAAAATTGAACAGGCAATAAGCCATTTGCCAGCTCCTATATTTGGTAATATTCAAGGCTCTTCTGAATATAAAAGATTCGTATTAAAAAATTTACTAGAGTATACCTTGGAAGTATTGGATGGTGTGGGAAGATGATATCATATATTGAAGAAGCTAAAATAGAACTAGACATAAATGGAGAAAAGAAAAGCTTGATTGTGCGGCCAGCAGATACATTGCTTAGAGTAATTAGAGAAAAATTAGGATTAACTGGAGCAAAACCTGGTTGTGAAAATGGAGACTGTGGTACATGTACTGTACTTCTAGATGGGGTACCTGTTAAATCATGTATAATATTGGCAGTTGAGGCTGTTGGTCATAAAATAATTACCATTGAGGGTTTGAGGGATGAACCCATTCAAAAAGCCTTTATAGAAAAAATGGGTTTTCAATGTGGTTATTGTACTCCTGGATTCATAATGAACTGCTATGCACTTGTAAAAAATAACCCTTATGCAGATGAAGAAACTATTGAAAAATGGCTGCAATCTAATATTTGCAGATGTACTGGATATGAAGAGATAAGAGAAGCTGTGAAATCTGTATTGCTGGTTAATGAATCTAACACTCCTCGCATCAACCAATGAAACCCTTGACTAATTTAATTAGTCGAGGGTTTTCCCTGTTGTTAGAGTATCAATAGAATATTAAACCATTTCACTGTTTTCTTTTAGCTTAGAATACATTCTCTCTTGCTGTTTTGAAGTAAACTGAAAATATATTTCAGTGTTTGAAACAGATTTATGGCCTAGCCACCATTGAAGTTCTTTTATATCCATATCAGATTCAGCAAGATGAACGGCAGTAGTATGCTTTAAAGCGTGAAAATGATGCTTGCTTTTATCTTCTATATTTGCTAGTAAACAATATTTTTTCATTAGGTAATCCAAGGTCTGGCGTGAAATAGGATTTCCCTTTTGGCTTTTAAAAAGCACTTCTGAATTAGAAGTTATTTCCTTATCAATTATATATTTATCTAATACTTCCTTTGTTTTACTATCAAGTCGTATTGTATTATTGCAGCTTCCCTTTAATCTTTTACAATATAACTCGCTTTTCAAAGAATTATAATCCTGCAATTTTATTAAAGCAATTTCAGAGGCTCTTAAACCACATCTGTATGCAATTCTAAAAATAGACAAGTCTCGAATTGAATGAACACTGTCAAGACTTGTAATAGCAATAAATAAATTCTTTGCTTCTTGCTGGGTTAAATATTTTATTCTAGTATCATCATTTCTTGACATAGTTTTCCTCTCTTATAATAAACTAGACAATATAAATATTTTGTCCAATAAATTATAGCATAAAATGTATAAAAAACCAAGTTTTAATAAATAAATTGTAGTTTTGTGGAATTTTTGATTACATCATATGTTATCATTTCCACAAATATACAATCGGATAGCCGTTACTATTAAAAAATAAGCATAATTTAACATGAATTTGTACAAAATATTTATATTGTTCTAATAAATAATACAGTGTAAAAAAATTAATGTCAAAACAAAAATAACACTGAGTTTAATTAAATAAATTAAGTAATATTTATTTTAGCTAATGGGGGAATTATAAAAAATGAGTTGTTCAAAGGAAGATTTGAATAAAAAGATTGAGGGATTAAGAGCCACCTTAAATGAGGTAAGTGCAACTTTGCTGGAATCTGATGTTAGTGAAAATCATAAAGTCATTAGCATAAGTGAAGAAATGGATATTCTAATTAATAAATTTATCTTAGAAAAGTATAACTCCAATAGTAAAAAATAGGACACAAGATATAAATTAAACTCATAGCAAATTTTTCATTACTATAGACAGTTATGATTATTACAATTATTCAGCTAATGAGGAGGAGAATTATGGTTAAAAATTTAAAAATTAAGCACAAGCTATTAACAGCTTTTATGGTAATAGCTTTTTTTATTGGCATTGTAGGCTACATAGGTATAAGCTGTTAAGGAAGCCTTTGAAAATCTATGGAGTAATGGCAGTTAAATACTTAAGTAAACTTTTAATATCTTCGGAAAGGATTTACATATCACAATGGGAAGTATTATAAATATAATTTTATGTATTCTTCAAGAAAAGGATTCAAGAGTAGAGAAGCATTCCAAAAGAGTAAGTAAATTATGTGAAATGCTAGGGGAAGCAATGGGACTGGCTGAAGTAGAAATAAAACAACTTGAGATTTGTGGACTTTTGCATGATATTGGCAAAATAGCAATAGATGATAATATACTTAACAAACCAGAAAGACTTACAGAAAAGGAGTGGAATGAAGTAAAGAAACATCCTGGTATAGCTTTTAGGATATTAAGTTCATCACCAGAGATGAAAGAGATTGCAAAAGGCGTTTTATCTCATCATGAAAGATATGATGGACTTGGATATCCAAAGGGTTTAAAGCAAGATGAAATTCCCTTAATGTCAAGAATAATAGCTGTAGCAGATTCCTTTGATGCAATGACTAGCGAAAGAGTATACAAAAAGCCTTTGCAAAAAGATGCTGCTATTAAAGAACTTATAAAGAATAAAGGTACACAATTTGATCCCTACATAGTGGATAAATTTGTAGAGAGAGTTTTAATTAACATATAAATAAAGATTCATCAATCCCAGTATAGTTCAGAATTAAATAGATAAATTAAGGTTTGAAGATTATATATACAGACATGTTTATAAAATTTAAGCTAAATATAAAATTCCACCATAAATTGCTATGGTGGAATTTTCACATCTATAACTGTATAATTAAGAATATAGTTATGATAATAAAACAGAAACAGGGCTAATCATTAAAGATATATCAGATATGGAGATTATTCAATAAAGTAAAAAAGTAGTCTGAAATTACATGAATAGAAAATAAAATATTAAAATAACTGTCATTAAAAGAGGATTTTGGCATTAAATGTGGTAAATAATATATAAGATTATTTTTTATAAACCACTACATATATTCAAAAAAAATATAATTTTATATATGATAGGAGGTGTTGTTAAATGAAAAAGTTCTACAAGCTTATTGGTTCAGCTTTTTTAGGAATTGCAGCCTTAATTACTATTGTTGGCCCTGTATCATTAAATTTAATTGCTGTTGAAGAAATTCCTGAATCAATGAAGCTTACTCGATAGCTAAAAACAAATTGTTGCCAAAAATAGGGACAGGCTTCTGTCCCTATTAAATATTCAAAGGATGGGTACGATTTTATGTTGATAAGAATTTGTGATGTGCTTAATACTATCATCCAATCATTATTATTTATGTTGATATGCAATAATATTGTTCCAAGGAATTATAAAATATCGAAAATTAAGGTCGTTATTTTAAGTGCACTTATATTTAGCGATGTTTATTTATTTACTACTTATAGTGGTATAAATCCAAATGTTGCAAACTTATTGGCACTGCTTATAATATTATTACTGCTAATCCTATTTTATAGAAAAACCATTATAGATGCTTTTGTAGGTTTTTTCGTAGCATATTTTCTTATTACAATAACTAGTTATTTTACATTAACTATTTATCAATACTATATAAGCAAACTAAATATTAATATTAACCCTGAATTAGGTATGCTTATTTTTGTATACATGCCTGCATTTATATTATATTTATTATTTTATAGATTAAGAAAATATATCCTTGATTTTGCTATGCTTTTAAGGGGGCTTAGACATTCAATAATTATCATACAGATTATGACCTATGCCTTGCTTTTCATAAACATTTTTTTTCTAGACTGGATTACGGAAAATATGAATCCAGTAATTAAGGCTTTTTTATATAGTCTAGCCTTTATGGGCTTTATTTTTGCGGCAATATATTTTGCAAAGATAAATGAGAAATCCAAGGAAGTTGAGGCCTTGAACGAAGCTCTAAATAATAAAATTATTGAACTTAAAAAGATAAAACATGATCATGGAAGTGAAATAAGCAGTATTTATGGAATGTATCGGCTTGGCGATATGGACAGATTAGGCGAACTTTTAAAAAACATTGTAGAAAGAAATCAGGCTTTTACTCCTGCAGTGAATGTTGATATAAAGTCTAATCCACTCGTTGCTCCTGTATTAAATATAGCCGTGAATGCAGGTATTAATGTAATAAATCTTGATAGTGCAGACTATGAAAAATTACCCTTAACAGTAAATGAGTTTTTAATGCTAATTTCAAACATTATAAGAAATTCCATAGATGCAGTGGAAAAGGTTGAAAATCCAATCATTAAGTATAATAGTTACAATAATTCTAAAGAGATTGTTATTATGATAAGTAACAATGGTCCTAATATTCCACAGGAAATTAGAAATAAGATTTTTGAGGCGGGTTTTAGTACAAAAGATAATAGTGGTGATAGGGGATTGGGGCTTAGCATAGTAATGGATATTCTTAACAAATGTAACGGAAAGATTTCTATTAGGGATAATAGAGAATTTGTGCAATTCATACTTGAGATTCCTTACAAAGTCTCATGAAATAAAGAATTTGTAATATAGGGAGAATATCTGTGAGAAGGTTAATTAAAAATTTTGCAGCATTTATTTCTGCAAAAAATGAATATACGAGAGATTTAGAAGAACAATTAGAATACTCTTTAAGAATAACAGTGTTTGAAACCTTAAAGATTTTTGGAATAATATTTTTCTTTAGTATATTTGGACATTCTGTGGAAGCCGCAGTAGCTGTTGGTACAATGGCTATTATTAAGCCTTTTATTGGAGGATATCACGAAGACACACAGGTAGGGTGTTTTGCAGCAGCGTTAGTTATTGTAGCATGCGTTATTTATTTGAGTATTAATCTGAATATTGATCTTATTTCAAAGCTTATTTTAAGCGGTGTATCTTTATATTGTATATGGAATCAGGCACCAGTAATCAATCCTAAAATGACATTAACAAAAGTAGATTTAATAATGAGAAATAGAAAGGTTGGTCTGCTACTCACTGCTCTTTTTATTATTATTTCCATAGTAACATATAGATACAATTCAGTATCTAATTCTATTTTGTGGACAATAGTTATTCAAGCATTGTTAATGTTTAACAAAAGAAGCTTGGATATTACTAAAAAATGTGAATAAGGTTTTGTGGGTACTATTGAAAAAGTCCATATTAAGTCTCTACTCTACTAATTACATTAATTCTACATAAAATGACTAAATTGATTATTAATATTAGTTCAGCAGCATAAAACATTATTAAATGTGAAAATCATAGCATTTAATACAAAATTCTGGTATAATATAGCTAATTGAAATTAAAATGGTAAAGAATTATTTTCTTCGGTTATTATATAATAACTTAAATGAGATAATAGAAAAGTTTGAGGAACTTATGTCATGATAGAAACCATACTTGCTGCTATGCTTGTGGCTAAACTAAAGGGGTACAAGTTAAAACCACTTTTTAAATCTTGGGAGATATATCCTATATTGGTTTTTGCATTTATTTATGTATTTTTAAATACGGAAGTGTTTTTGGGAAAGTACGACTTTATAAAGTATGCTGGCATCTTAGAGAGAGTTTACTTTTGTACTTTCTTCCTTTTAATTATTAAGTATAAGCAATATGTTAATGCTATTATTGGCTCTGCATCTGTTATAATAGGAACAGTATTAAACAAGCTTGCAATTTCAGCTAACAATGGAAAAATGCCTGTTTATCCAAACTTATCTTATATAACTGGCTATATTAAACCTGATACTTTAATGAAAGTTAAAGATATACATGTTATTGGAAATTCCACAAGTAATTTAAAGTTTTTAACTGATTTTATTGATATTGGATACAGCATCTTAAGTATTGGTGATATATTTATAAGAGCTTTTGTTTTTATTATAATTTATGGATGTATTAAAAGTGCTAATAGGATGCAAGTTAAAAAGTTTATCAAATAATTAAAGTAATATTTATAATACTATTTTTAACTAAGGAGAAGAAATATATGTTAGTAAAGGTATCATATGTGGAATTTTTATTAAGGGGAATCCCAGAAGGGTTACTATTTTATTTTGCAGCCTATGCCTTCACAAAACAAAGGATTCATTTAAAGAGGTATTTTCTTTCTTGTATACTTCAATCTGTTATCGTATATCTTATTAGATTCTTACCAATTCAAAATGGAACAGATGCTATATTGAATTTAATTTTACTTATTACGCTATCAGTAATTATAAATAAATTTGAAATTATTCAAGCTATTAGAGCCGGCATTATTATAATTCTGCTTGAGTTTATATGTGAAGCAATAAATGTTTATTTCATTCAGTTTATACTAAAAAAAGATTTGAATCTTCTTTTTAATAATCCTATGCAAAAAATATTATATTCAAGTCCATCTTTGTTGCTATTTGGATGTTTAGCTATAGGTTATTATATAATTTTAAGAAAAAGAAATGAGTTGAAGATTATTTAATATGGAAAGAATTACAAATAATGTTGCTGCCAAAATTGCAGGGGAATTAAAGTTAGATAATGATAATAGGGAAATAATAGCTTATGGTATATTTGCCATAGTAGATATAGCTTTTTCTATATTTCTAGTTATTATTTTTGGACTTCTGTTTCATGTTACATATGAAGCACTTATTATTAGCTTTACAGGAAGCATCCTTAGAAAATACTCAGGTGGTGCACATGCATCTTCCCCAGGTAAATGTGCTACTATAGGAACGGTAATATGTTTAGGATTAGCTTTATTTTTTAAATTTTTACTTGGGTATATAATCACTTTAAGAGTATTATTTATCCTTGGCATAGTAATTTTCGTCATAAGCTATTATTTAATTTATAAGCTGGCTCCAGTAGACAGCCCTTCAAAACCAATTAAAAAGAAAGAAAAAAAAGACAGGATGAAAAAAGGATCCATTTTTGTTTTAAGCAGTTACTTATTACTTGTTATAATAAGCAGTATTATTTATTTTTACACGAAAAATAAAAATTTTATGGTGTATTCTTTATGTGTTTATGGGGGTAGTATGTGGCAGGTATTTACACTAACAAAAGCTGGACATAGTACAGTACATAGCATGGATAAGTTCTTAAGTAAAATATTCATATTTTAAAAAAGGAGGTGAGCAAAATGAAAAAAAGACTATTAGTAATGGTTGCTGCTGTTGCAACATTAGTTGCTTCTTTTGTAGCATCATCAGCTTGTTTCTTCTTTAATTATCAGCCAGAAGAACCAAAATCCTTAAGAGAAGAATAATTATAAGGTCGGTTATCCGACCTTGACATTTTTAAATTTTTACAAGGTAGTGAAAGCATGAGCAAAATTGACGATGAAAAAAAGCAGATAAATGATATAGTATCAGTAGTAAAATTAACTTCGCTTTTATTTTCTGGCATGGGTTTTTTTAAATTTATATTTAATTATTATAAAATACCCTTAGATAATTCAAGTTATACATTAACAATGGGTATAATTGTAATACTGGTGTTCGTTTTATCACTGGTTTATTCCATATGGGCTTTTTCAACTACTAAAAAGTTTAATGAAAAATATATTGCACGAATTCAGTTAATAGAAAACTTACTTTTCGTTTTATTATTCTTAACCATTATTATCATTACAAATGCTCAAAAGAGCGATTTTTAATTTTTGTTCTTATTTATTATTATAACCACTACCATTCAATCAGGTATGAAACAAGGTGCAGTAATTGCAATTCTATCTTCTGCCTTAATATTAACAATGGACTTAATTTATGGCCCTAATTCAGGTGAAAATCTTTACTTTGAAAAAGATTTAATAATAGCGGGAGTTTTTATACTTACAGCATGGACACTTGGATTTTATGTAAAAACTGAAAGTGAACATATAAGGAAGCTTAAAAACCTTGCAAATGAAGATGGACTTACCGAAGTGTACAATCATAGATATTTTCATGAAACTTTAATAGAGAAAATAAAATCTTATGAATTAGACAAAAAACCTATTTCATTAATATTTTTAGATATAGATCATTTCAAAAATTATAATGACCTTTATGGACACCAAAAGGGTGATGAGGTACTGAAAACTATAGGACTTCTTCTAAAAAGCAATGTGAGAGAAGGAGATATTGTTGCTAGGTATGGAGGAGAGGAATTTTCTGTTATACTGCCTGCTACATCAGAACAAGCTGCAATTAAAATAGCGGAAAACATTAGAATAAAAATTCAAGAAACTCCATTTGAAGGTGAAGAGAACCAGCCCCATGGCAAATTAACAGCTTCTATTGGGGTATCGGTTTTTCCCGACAAGGCAAAAAATGATGTTGAGCTAATTAAATCTGCTGATGATGCTCTTTATAGAGCAAAATTCTTTAATAAAAATAGAGTTGAAGTTTATTATTCTATACTAGATGAGTTAAAAGAAGATATAGAAGATAAGCACATAGATCTTATTACTTCAATTAAAACCTTAATAAGCGTTATTAATGCAAAAGATAGATATACCTATGGTCATGTTGAAAGAGTTGTTGTATACAGCAGATTGTTTGCAGAAAAGCTTCAGCTAAGTGTTGAAGATAAGAAAAAACTCATATATGGGGCCTACATGCATGACATTGGTAAAATTAATATTATGGAAGAAATATTAAATAAAAAGATGCCATTAACTAAAGAGGAATGGGAAATATTGAAGCTGCATCCTGAGAATGGAGTGGAGATAATAAAGCCAGTAGAATCTTTAGACGAAATTGCTCCACTGATATTACATCATCATGAAAGATACGATGGAAAGGGATACCCAGATAACTTAAAAGGCGAAGATATACCTTACCTTGCCAGAGTTTTAACTGTAGTTGACTGTTTTGATGCCATGACTTCAAACAGACCTTATTCAAAAAGAAAAACTCATGATGAAGCCATTGAAGAACTAAAAAGCTGCAGCGGTACACAGTTTGATCCAATGATTGCTGAGGCCTTTATAGAAGTTATTGAAGAAAACAATGCTAAAATAATTTAATAGAAGAAAGAATTCTAAGCAAAATAAAAGTCCAGTGGTTTACTGGGCTTATTTTAATTCTAGAATATTTTAATTGTAAGATAATTTTTTTAAAGTCTCAATTCAATAGTTCATAAATTGTTAAACATGATTACAGGAATTGTACTTAATATTCATTGAAACTAATATTGATTTGCATTAAAATTGCAATATATGTAGACTTATAGTATTTTTTTGAATTACTATACAAAATATACAAGTGAAAGGGGGCAATAATATGGATAAAGAGCTGATCTTAATTCTAAAGCTTTTATTAGAAAGAACTTTAATAACTACAAAGGAACTAAAAGATGAAACGGGTTTAACAATAAGACAAATTACCTATAGAATTAATAAGATTAATGAAATGTTAAAGCACCTAAATATACCCCCTATTTCATTAAAATATAATAAGGACATAATTCTTAAGCCAGAAACAAGAGAAGGGATTCTTGAAATAATACAGAAGTATGAATCAGAAAAAAATTACTATTTAAGCAAAGATGAGCGGCTTGCCTTTATGTACCTGACTTTATTTATAAACTTAGATTATTTATCGCTTAATTACTTTATAAATTCAATGAAGGTAAGCAGATCAAGCGTACTTATGGATTTTAAGGACTTAGGGCAGCTTTTAAATGAAAATGGTATCGACATTAAAAATAACCGGACTGAAGGATATTACTTAACCGGTTCAGAGATGGAAATTAGAAGGCTAATGATAAAATTTGTAATTAATACCCTTTCTATCAATAGGGACTGTAAGATTTTCAATCTCTTCATTAAAGAATATAAATTGGATAATTATCAAGTTTCAAAAGAAATTATATCTAAGCTTGCAATAAAACATAATATAACATTTGTAGAAGATAGATTGCAGGAATTTATCTATATATTTATTTTTTTAAAGGCAAGATTACTTTCAGAGAAAACAATTGAATATGAAACTTTGAAGATATCTAACATTTCTGTAATTAGATTAATGAAGGAGTATAATTTTACTGAGGATTTATTATATAGCTTTGAAAATGGTAATAAAATTAAATCCTTTGATGCAAATTATATAAGTGCATGGATTATTGGTATTTCAGTAGGAAATACAAAAGATAAGACAGAGGATATTTCAATAATTACTAAAATAGTAATTAGAATAATGGCAAGATTTCAATCATTAAGCGGGTTTCATTACATGAACTATAATGAAATATTTGAACAGTTATATTCACATTTTAGGCCTGCTTATTATAGGCTTCTATTCAAATTACCAATCTATAACCCCCTTTGTGAAAAGGTTAAAGAAGAATACAAAGAGCTATATAAATTAGTTTATGAGACCATGAAGCCCTTTAGCGAATTATTTGATCAGGAAATACCGGAAGATGAACTGGCATATCTGACTATACATTTTGGTGCAATTTTATTTAACGGAAATGAACCTGTTACTCCTCAAAAGAAGAAAGCATTAATAGTTTGTTCAGCAGGTATTGGAAGTTCTGCAATTTTATACACAGAACTGAAGGTTTTATTTCCAGAACTTCATTTCTTGGTACCAATAGAATTATCAAAGTTAAAAGATATAAGTGAAACGGTTGATATTATATTTACTTCTAATTTTAGTGCTGAGCTTATGGAAATTGAGAAACCACTTATAAAAGTTAGCCCAGTTATGACTTTAAAAGAAAAGTCTCAGGTAAAACGAGAAGTTTATATGCTGCTTGGCAATACATTACTAAAGCAGCCAAGAGTGGAGGAAGTAATGGATATAATAAAGCGATATTCGAAAGTAACTTCCGAAAATTTGCTTCACCATGAATTACAGTCATATTTTTCTCAATTGGAAAATTATAATCCTAAAAATGAAACAGGCCTTTTGTTAAGTGATCTTACTAATGAAAATCTAATTAGATTAAATGTACCAGCACAAAATTGGGAAGAAGCAATAAGAAACTCAGCTTTAGCCCTACTGGAAAACGATAAAATAGCTGCTCCATATATTGATGCAATGATAAGTACTGCTAAAGAATCAGGACCTTATATTGTAATTACAAAACATGTAGCTCTTCCCCATGCAAGACCGGAAGCAGGCGCAAAAGAAACGGCAATGGGTATAGCTGTTTTGGAGCATCCTATTGAATTTGGAAATAAAGGTAATGATCCAGTGAAATATGTTTTCTCTCTTAGTGCGGTAGATCACGAAAGTCACCTTCAAGTAATGGCAGAATTTCTAGAGCTACTTGAAAAAGAAGAATTTTATAAAATTTTAGATAAAGCAAAAAGCCCAGGGGAGATTATGGATTTTATTAAGTCTTATGAATCTAAATAAAATTAATACACGCAGACGTAATTTTATTACGTCTGTTTTTTTAATTTAGTGCATCCAATGTCACTTCTTTATACAAAAGTTGAACCTAAATGAGATTGAAAACAGCAGCTATACAATTTAAAATTACAGACATAGGGTTGGCCTAAGACTGAAAGAAAACAATTACATTGTACTTTTAAAATTGTTCTAACAAACAGCCTTTACTTAAAATTTTTTAAAGGAAGTGAAGATATGAATACAGAGAATAACCAAAAGGAAGCTCTTAAGCAATTCCTTGATACTTTATCTATAGAAACAAAAAAAATTATAGATAACATAGATTTTAATGCATTAGCTTCAGCAGAGAGTTTAATTCTAGCAGCAGAAAAAAATAAGAATAGGGTTCATGTAACAGGAATAGGAAAACCAGGCCATGTATCTGGATATGCTGCATCCTTATTTTCTTCAACAGGCACACCAGCTTATATACTACATGGAACTGAAGCAGTACATGGCTCTGCAGGACAGGTAATGCCTGGTGATGTTGTAATTGCAATTTCTAACAGTGGTGAAACAGAGGAATTAAAGGCAACTGTTACAGCTTTAAAAAATAATGGAGCAAAAATTATTTCTGTAACAGGTAAAAAAGAGTCCTGGCTGGCAAAAGCAGGAGATGTATTTCTCTTTGCTGGAGTAGACGAAGAAGGTGGAGACTTAAATAAGGCACCTCGTTCTTCTATCCTGGCAGAAACAATAATATTACAGAGCTTAAGCGTATTACTGCAGAATGCAAAGGGATTAACCATTCAGCAGTATGGCAAATGGCATCCAGGCGGATCCTTGGGAAAGTCAATTAGAGAAGTCTTGTAAAATTCGTTTGTGAAGTAAATAAGAAGATTAGGAGGAGAAGTATGGAACTAAAAGGTATTATTACTGCAATGGTTACACCTTTTGATGAAAATCAGGAGATTAACCCTAAAGCTACAAAGCAGTTAATTAACAAATTAATAAATGCAGGTGTTGACGGAATATTTATTATGGGAACAAACGGAGAATTTCATTTGTTAACAGATGAGGAAAAGGTAGCCTTTGCAAAACTGGTTATCGATGAAGTTAATAAAAGAGTACCTGTATATGTTGGAACTGGCGGAAACAGTACACGTGAGGTTATAGCATTGTCTAAGAAAATGGAAGCAATAGGTGCAGATGCATTATCAGTAATTACTCCATTTTTCCTTGTACCGACACAAGAAGAAGTAATAAAGCACTATAAGGCAATTGCTAGTGCAGTTAAAATTCCAATAATATTATATAACATTCCAAAGAATACAGGAATGAACCTGGAACCTGATACCATTGCAGAATTGGCAAAGGCTAAAAATATTGCCGGTATAAAGGACAGCAGTGGAAAAATAGAAAATATTCAAAGCTATATAGAAGCTGCAAAAGGTGAGGATTTCAGTGTATTATCTGGCTCAGATTCACTAATACTAAAAGCACTGCAGCTAGGTGCAACTGGGGCAATAGCAGCTACATCAAACCTTCTTACAGAATTGGATGTTTCTATTTATCAGAACTTTTTAAAAGGAGATATGGAAGCAGCTGAGAAAGCTCAAAAGGATATTGACGTACTCCGAGGCGTTCTTAAATTAGGCACTGTTCCATCAATATTAAAAAAGTCTGTAGAATTGTCTGGTATTCCTGTAGGACTTGCAAGACTTCCGGTGACAGAACCAAATGAAGAAACTATAGGTAAAATAAAAGAGATGCTAGTTTATTACAAAATGGTTTAGTTAATAAAAGTAATAACCATAGTCTTCAAGGTGGTTGATTTGGAAATACGGAATATTATTATAAATTATAATCCACCACTGCGAAGTCAATGGATTACACATATATATAAATAATCAAAAAAATATGAAAATATAAAAAGAGAAAGGAGAAAAAAATTATGTTTGAAGCATTAGTAGCTTGTAGAACAGGTATGGGGTCTAGTATGTTGCTTAAGATTAAGGTTGATCAGGTAATAAAGGAAAACGGATACCCAATTACGGCTGTACATTCCAATCTTGACGATTTAAATGCCAAGAAGTGGGACTTTATTGTAACTATGGCAGATATCACTGATGACGTAAAAGATAAGGTTCAATATTGCATAGCAATAAAAAATTTGATGGACAAGAATGAAATCAAAATCGGAATAGAAGGATTTTTAGAATTTGTAAAAAATAAGAAATAGGGGGAAACAGTAAATGAAAGTAGTTATTAGTTTACTAAGTAATGCTGGTATCTTGGTTGGACTTATTTCAATGATTGGTCTTATATTACAGAAGAAATCAGCAGATGATGTACTTAAGGGTACATTTAAAACAATCATAGGATTTTTGATATTTAACATCGGTAGTTCAGCAATCAGTGCAGTACTTACCAACTTCAACACATTATTCCAAAAAGGATTTGGAATTACAGGTGTTGTTACACAGGTTGAAGCAGCCACTGCACTTGCACAGGGTAAATTTGGAACAATAGTTGCTATAGTAATGATCGTTGGATTCGCAGCAAACTTACTATTTGCAAGAATTACACCATTTAAGAATATATTCTTAACTGGACAGCACAGCTTGTATTTTGCTTGTGTATTAACGCTTGTTTTAAAAGCATGCAACATTGGTAATACTGCAACTGCTATAATAGGAGGTCTGTTTGTAGGCTTAAGTGCAGCAGCATTGCCAGCTATAACTCAGCCATATATGAGAAAAATCACTGGAAGTAATGATTTAGCTCTTGGACACTATAATGAAATCGCTTACGCTTTCTCAGGATTTTTAGGATCAAAAGTAGGAAATCCAGAACACAGTACAGAAAACTTTAAGTTTCCAAAATGGTTATCAATTTTCAGAGATTTTACTATGTGTGTTGCTGTTGTAATGGTTATAGTATTCTATGTAGCAGCTATAGCAGCAGGACAGGCAGATACTCAGAAGTTAGCAGGAACTGTTAACTGGATTGTGTTCCCATTACTTCAAGGATTACAATTTGCAGCAGGTATGTCTGTTCTTATAACTGGTGTACGTATGTTTATTTCTGAGATTACAGCTGCATTTGTATCTATATCAGAAAAATATATACCTAACTCTCGCCCAGCTGTTGACTGTCCTTCAGTTTTCCCATTTGCACCAACAGCAGTTATTCTTGGATTTATAAGTGCATATGTAGCTGGACTAGTTGCAATGGCAGGCATGATTATATTTAAGAGTTCAATAGTTATGATTCCATCAGCAAGTATAGCTTTCTTCTCAGGTGGTACTGCAGGAGTTTTCGGTAATTCAACTGGTGGTTGGAAAGGTTGTATAGCAGGCTCATTTGTACTAGGAATATTAGTAGTAACACTACCAATGTTATTGTACCCAGTATTTGCTCACTTAGGAATCGTAGGTGCTTCCTTCCCGAACGTAGATTATAATATCGTAGGAACATTATTATATAAAATCACTCAGTTTATACAATCAGTTATTCATTAATTAGTATAAAAAGTCTGATAAATTTGTCAGCATATTAAACAAAGAGCCACATTTGGCTCTTTGTTCTAATTATGATTAATTAAAGGACGGTGAACCTAATGAGATTTAAAGAAAGAATATTTAAAGAAAAGTTATATGGATCCTTTATAAAAATTTTAACAAATCCTTCAGTTACAATATTAGCTAAAAACGCTGGATTTGATTTCTTATTCTATGATTGTGAACATGGTATGTTTACTTATGAGACACTTCACAACTTAATATTAATGGGTAATGCAGTTGGCATTCCATCATTTGTAAGAGTACCTCAGTTAGCAAGAGGAGATGTATCAAGGTCTTTAGACTGTGGAGCTACTGGAGTTATGGTTCCAATGATTGAAAATAGAGAGCAGGCTAAATTACTGGTAGAGTGGTCTAAATATCCACCTATAGGTCATAGGAGTTATTCTGGAGGTGCTAATACAAACTACAAGTCCTCTGGAAATCACAGAAACAATATGATTGAACTAAATGAATCAGTAATATCAATAGTGCAAATCGAAACAGTTCAAGGCGTTATGAATATTGAAGAAATATTATCTGTGGAAGGTATAGATGCTGTTATAGTTGGACCGGCTGATTTGGCTATTTCTTTAGGTATTCCAGGAGACTATTTTAATAAAATAGAAATTGAAGCAATTGATAAAGTAGCTTCAGCCTGCAAAAAATATAATAAAGGCTTTGGAATAATAGGAAAATTAGAATTGATAAAAAAATATAAAGATGATATAAATTTTTTAATTACAAAAATTGATGTAGATATAATTAGAGATGGATTCACTCAATCAGTAAAAGATTTTAATTGCTTATATATCTAATATATCTTGTAAATCTGAAAGCAAAAACAATATGATATAACTTTGAAATTATATTTGAGTTTAATCATAGATTTTTAGAACATTTAATGTTATTTTCTATTACAAAACTTGGACTAAAAATAGATTGAAAATAACTTTGACAGAATTTAAAATATCAAGTGTAATTATATTAATAATGATATTCATAGAGTTCATATATTATATGAATATTCATGAAAAATATAGGGATGTGTCTTTGTAGAATGTTTCATGATAAATAATTTAATTTATAATTACAAAAAGCTTTTAAGAGGTGAGAATTCAATGCTAAGTAAAATTATTAATGAAAACCTTATTCGCCTTAATATATCTGCGAATGATTGGGAGGATGCCGTTAGAAAAGCAGCATCAGCATTATTAGAGAACAATAAAATATCAGCATCATATATTGATGAAATGATAAATACTGCAAAAGAAGTTGGGCCATATATTGTAATAACAAAGCATGTTGCCCTTCCACATGCAAGACCAGAGGCAGGTGCAAAAGAAATTGCAATAGGTATTGCAACTTTAGAGCATCCAATAGAATTTGGTAATGTGGATAATGACCCAGTTAAATATATATTTAGTCTAAGTGCAGTAGATCAAAATACCCATCTACAGGCTATGTCAGAATTAGCAATGCTGCTTGAAAAAGACGAGTTCTATAAGGTTTTAGATAAAGCAGAAAATGCAGAAGAAATTATGAATTATATAAGAACCTACGAATCGTAGAAAAAATAGTAGAAACTTAAGAGAGATTTTCTTACTAGAAATGGAGGGGAATATGTTTAAAGCTGATATAATTAATAAAATAGAGGCAACAGGTGCAATGGCTATTGTAAGAACTGAATCCATAGAAAGAGCCATAGAAATAGCAGAAGGATGCTTAAAAGGCGGAGTAGATGTACTTGAAATAAGTTATACCTTACCTAATGCTGGAGATGTAATTAAGGCTCTTAATGATAAATTTGATGATAATTTATTAGTAGGAGCAGGCACAATCTTAGATGGAGAGACAGCAAGACTTGCTATCTTATCTGGGGCTAAATTCATTATTGCTCCAAATTTTAGCAGGGAAGTTGCGAAAGTATGCAATCGCTATCAAATACCTTATGCTCCTGGGTGTACTACTGTAACTGAAATGGTAGAAGCCTTAGAAGTTGGAGCATCATATATAAAAGCATTTCCTATTTCTAACTTTTATGGGCCTTCACTAGTATCGGTACTCAAAACGCCCATTCCTAATTTACCGATTTTGGCATCAGGAGGAGCTAATTTAGACAATTTAGAACTGTGGCTTAAAAACGGTGTAGATGCAGTAGGCTTTGGTGGTCTTCTGACAAAAGGAAGTAAACATGAAATTGCTGAAAATGCTAGAAAAATAAGAGAGATTATAGTTAATACAAGAAAATATAGGTAGCAGAACATAATATTTAGAATTAAGATTACAATGAAGTGATTTCTAAATAAAGAATAAAATAAGGTATAAAGCAATCAAATTTTTTTGGTTGCTTTTTTTTATTGTGAACTAAAAAATTTATTTTAATGTAACCGTTTTAATAGGCTTTAGTGATATTGACAAGCAAAAAACCATAATTTATAATAAAAAGCAATAAAAAATTTAATAAAAATCCTTATCTAGAGAAAACCGAGGGACTGGCCCGATGAAGTTTCAGCAACCAGCATGTTTCATTTGCATGCAAGGTGCTAATTCCTGCAGATATTTATCTGAAAGATGAGGGAAGGTAGAATATTTATCCCTTCCATGGGCTTTTTTTATACTTAGAATCCTCATCTTTTTATAGATGAGGATTTTTTTGTATATGTTTTAATATCGCTTTTTATATTAGCGTGTTATAAAACATAATTTTTTATTAATAGTTATGAAAGGGTGGTTTGGCATGCCAGAAATTAGCAGCAGACTTAACGGATTTACTGAATCTGTTATAAGAAGAATGACAAGAATTGCAAATCAATATGGAGCCACTAATTTATCTCAAGGCTTTCCTGATTTTGATCCTCCAGTTGAGCTTCTTGAAGCTCTAAAAAAGGTGGCAGATGAAGGACCCCATCAATACGAAATTACCTGGGGTTCACAAAAACTTAGAGAGGCTATTGCAAAAAAACAACAAAAGTTTATGGGTATTCCCATAGATCCAAACAGTGAAATTGTAGTTACTTGTGGGAGTACAGAGGCTATGATGGTAGCAATGATGAGCGTTTGCGATCCTGGAGACAGAGTAATCGTATTTTCACCTTTTTATGAAAACTATGTTGCAGATACAGTACTTTGCGGAGCAGATCCTATTTATGTTCCTCTGTATCCGCCGGAATTTATGTTTGACAAAGAAGAACTTAGAGCAGCTTTTAAGCAGGGAGCAAAAGCACTTATACTTTGCAATCCTTCAAACCCCACTGGAAAGGTATTTACTGAGGAAGAGCTTAAGTATATTGCAGACCTTACAGAAGAATTTGACACATTTGTTATAACTGATGAAGTTTATGAGCATATTGTCATGAAGCCGTATAAACACAAGTATTTTGCAGCACTTCCTGGAATGTTCGAGAGGACATTATCCTGCAGCTCTTTTTCTAAAACCTACTCTATAACCGGCTGGAGAATAGGTTATGTAATTGCTCCAAGTAATGTAATAGAAAATGCTAAAAAGGTGCATGACTTCTTAACTGTAGGAGCTGCAGCACCACTTCAGGCTGCTGTGCTTGCAGGTTTAAATTTGCCAAATGAATATTATGAAAAATTACAAGAACGTTATACAGAAAAAAGAAATATCTTTTTGAAAGGGCTTGATGAGGCAGGTTTAAAATATACAGTACCGGAAGGTGCTTATTATGTTATGGTGGATATCTCTGAATTTACTAGTGGAAGTGATACTGAATTTTGTGAATGGCTTGCAAAAGAAGTTGGGGTGGCAGCAGTTCCGGGTTCAAGTTTCTTTAGAGAGAATGTAAATAATCTAATAAGATTTCACTTTGCTAAAAAAACAGAAACTTTGTTAGAAGCGACAAAGAGACTTAAGACATTAAGAGAGAAGGCTATAAAAAGAAATATTTAATAAATAAAAGGGGGACTTTTTAATGAAAAAGACTATAGCAATTATATTATCAACAATAATAGGAGCATCAATTCTTTCGGGCTGCAGCACAAAGCCTGCTTCGACAGCAGCAAGCTCTGATGAGCCCTTAAAGGTAGGAGTGACAGCCGGGCCACACGAACAAGTAGCTGAAAAGGTAAAAGAAGTTGCAGAAAAAAATGGATTAAAAATAAAAATTGTTACTTTTAATGATTATGTGCAGCCTAATAAACAGCTTTTCGAAAAACAAATAGATGTAAATATATATCAGCATGAGCCATACTTAAAGAAATTTAATGAGGATCAAAACATGAATCTTGTTAAGGTTGCGAATGCAGTTAATTTCCCAATGGGAGTATATTCTCAAAAAATTAAAAATTTAGATGAGCTTAAGGATGGAGATAAGGTTTCATTGCCAAACGATCCTACCAATGAGGCAAGAGCCTTGATTCTTTTAGAAGCTGCTAAAGTAATTAAGCTTAAATCAGGTGTTGGCGTAAATGCTACTATAAGGGATGTCGCTGAAAATCCAAAGAATTTAAAATTCATAGAACTGGAAGCAGCCATGGTTCCTCGTTCTCTAACTGAAGTAGCTGCTGCAGCAATTAATACTAATTTTGCAATGGAAGCAAAGCTAGATCCAGTGAAGGATGCAATATTTATTGAACCTAAAGATTCTCCTTGGGTAAATATAATTGTTGCAAGACCTGATAATCAAAATGATCCAAGGATTAAAAAGCTAGTTGAGGCTTATCATTCTGATGAGGTTAAAAAATATATTGAAGATACCTTCAAGGGATCAGTTATTCCTGGGTTTTAAATATGCTTATAAAGAAAATCCCTCACGGGATTTTCTTTATAAATTGCCTATAATTAATATATCTAGTGGAGGTTAAGCTATGTCTACTTATAAGTTTAAATATGGAAAAATAAAGTTTGAAGTTGATATTAATGATAAGGATATAATAAATACATTACTTCCTAAGGAAAAAGAGATTTTGTCTGATATACCAAAGGAAGTTGAAAGAGCTTTAGAAAACCCCATAGGAACTCTGCCTTTAAAAGAAATTGTTAAAGCTAGGGAAAAGGTTATTATTATTGTAAGTGATGTAACAAGACTATGGATAAAAACAGATAAATTTTTGGTTTATATAATTGATTACTTAAATAAATTTGGGGCTCATGATAATGATATTTCAGTTTTAATAGCTTTAGGTACACATAGAGCTTCTTCAGAGGAAGAGAAAAGGCTTATAGTAGGGGAAGAAGTATATAAGAGGGTTAAAATCTATGATCATAACTGTTATGATAAAAATGTTTTATCTTATATTTGTGAATCAAAGGCTAAAACCCCAATTTACATCAATAAAAGAGTTATAGAAGCGGATAGAGTTATTTTAACCGGCGGTATAGTGTTCCATCTATTTGCAGGCTTTGGGGGAGGAGCTAAGAGTATGGTTCCGGGAGTAGCTGGGCTTAATACAATTCAACATAATCATAGACTTACTTTTCATGAAGGAGAAGGCACAGGACTTAATCATAATGCCTGCTCTAATAAAATTCACGGAAACCCTATGAGAGAAGATATTAATGAGATATGCAGAAAAATAAATCCTGACTTTTTATTTAATGCTGCATTAGACGCAGAAGGTAATTTTATAGAATTTGTGGCTGGGGATTTTGAAAAGGCATGGGAAAAGGGCTGTAATTCCATAAGAGAAATGTATGGAATACACATAGAAGAGAAAGCTGATATTATCATAGCCTCAGCTGGTGGATATCCAAAGGACATTAATTTGTACCAAACAGTTAAAACTATGGATAATTGCATCTATGGTGGAGAAGAGAACAGTGTAGTCATTCTTATTTCAGAATGCTCAGAAGGGCTTGGAGCAGAAGAGTTTTTGCAATGGTTTCAATATAAAACCTTAGAAGACATGGAAAGAGGCTTAAAAAAGAACTTTACCGTTCCTGGTTATGCTGCTTATAAAACTTTTTACTTAGGAAAATACAGAAAGGTAATTTTAATATCTACTCTTATGGACAAGGTAGTAAAGGAGATTGGCTTTATTCCTTCTCATTCCTTAAAAGAAGCCTTGGATTTAGCCTATAAGCTATCTAAGCCAAACCCTAAAATTTCTCTTATGCCTATTGGAGGAAATACTCTTCCTATAGTTTAATCCATAATTAGCTTAAAAGCTTTTGATTGTCATCTAATGTAAGCTTAAGTGCAATAGTATAAAATATTAATTATGTCTAATGATATAATTAATAGGAGATGATGAGTTTGAATAAACAAAGAGTAAAAGAAATATTAGAATCTAATGGCGTTATAAATGTTACATATAAAAATAATCCTGTATGGCTTGAAAGTATTGGTGCAGATAAAGATGGAGTTATCCAAGTAAGAGATTTAAAGACAGATAAAATTATGACGGTAAATATTAGTGACTTAGATGGATAATTATTATTAAAAATTTGCCTGATTACAAATTATTAATTGAATTAAATAGTTGTTCAAGTTTATCAAAATTGTCTTTGCATATAATAATTTCTTGACCCTCTCTATAAATAATACCTTCATCTGTTAATTTATTTAAATATCTATAAAGTGTTCTTTTATTTATTTGAAGGGAATCGGCAATAAAAGCTTTATTATCATTTATTCTATTAGGCAGACTTTTGCCTAATACCTTGTTATATAAGTAAATAATTAAATTTTCATAGGGTGATACTGATGCCTTATATTCTGAGACCATCATTGAGTGGGTAGAAAAGTAAGCTAAGTATTTTATTATAATGGATGAAATTTGAATATCATTATAAACTGCTTCTAAAAATTTATCTTTATTTATTTTAACTAGTAAAGCCTTAGACAGGGTTATTACTGTACCTTTATAATAATTTTCACTATTTATGGATTCAATTAATCCAAATATCTGTGCAGCTTTAAGAGTGTCAGCTATAATACGCCTGCCATCAAGAGTATAGTTTTCTACGTAAGTAGTGCCATTTACTAGAATATATATAAATTCTAATTTTTTATTGCTCTCAATAAATATAGTATTTTCTTTTAAACTCAACATTTGAATGCTATCAGATGCAAAATCCTTAAAAAAAGCTCTTGTATTATATAAGGGCTTTTCTTCCTGAGAGAAAGAAAACTTAAGTATTTCTTCTAAAGAATTATAAAAATTATTCATAGCGGCTCCTTTTTAATAAAATGTGACAATTGTCATTTATTTTATCATAGCATTATTGATAAAATATAATCAATAGAAAATGTTATCATGGAATAAATCTTTGGGTACATAACAATTAAAAATTGCTATGTACGAATTAGGAAGGGGAGTTATTGTGAAGATTTATAAAAGTATTGAAGAAACAAAAGAAGATGTATTAAATACAATTAAGAACTCAGCTCTTACTTATGAGCAGCAGGCCTATGGACTTGCTAAACTGGCAGAAAATCAGCTGCCTTATCCAGCTGGGGCTGATGAAAAATTCTTTGAACTTGTTAATAAAGGAATTATCTGTGACCTTGATGAAGGTCATGCACCTTATGCTCCAAGATATATTTTACCTGATTATGAAAAGTTACTTAAGGAAGGCTGTGAATTTCTAAGATTAAAACCGGCTAAAACCTTAACAGATGCAATTAATATGCTTTTGGTATTTTATCATCATGTACCATCTGTAACAAGATTTCCTGTTTATCTTGGAAGCATTGATAAGCTATTAAATCCATTTATTACTGATGAGGAACAGGCAAGGGACCAAATAAAATGGTTCTTAATTCATTTAGACAGAACAATTAATGACAGCTTTTCACATGCAAATATCGGACCTGAAGAGACCTTAGCTGGTAATATTATTATTGATTTAGAAAAAGAACTTCAAGATGTAACCCCCAATTTGACTATCCTTTATGATAAGGAAAAAACAAGCAATGAATTTGCTTTAAAGTGTGTAAGTACCTCCTTAGTTTGTGCAAATCCGGCCTTTGCAAATGACAAGATGTTTAGAGAAGATTTTCATGGAGATTATGGAATAGCAAGCTGCTATAATGGACTTCCAATAGCTGGTGGAGCCTTTACACTTTCAAGACTAAGATTAAATAAGATAGCTATAAATTCAGAATCAGTGGAGGATTTTTTCAAAGTTAAGCTCAATGAGGCTATTGATTCTATGACTAAATTTATGGAGAGTAAAATTAGATTTATCGTTGAAGAAACTCCATTTTTCAAATCTAATTTTTTAGTTACAGAAGGTTTTGTAAAGCTTGATAGATTTGTTGGTTTATTTGGAATGGTAGGAATGCATGAATGTGTAAATAAGCTAATGGAATTAGATAACAAGAATTTATATTATGGTAAAGATAGGGAAGCAAACGAGCTGGGAGTTAAAATTATGGATACCATAAAGGAAAGAGTGGCAAATTTCGAAAGTAAGTATGGAAAGATATGGGGAAATAAATTTATGCTACACTCACAGGTTGGAGCAGCTAATGACGAAGATACAACAGCAGGTGTAAGAATAGCCATAGGTAAAGAAATTCCTCTATATGACCATTTAAAGCAAGCTGGAATGTTCCATAAGTACTTTCCATCAGGAATAGGTGACCATTTCCCCTTTGATCATACAGCTAATGAAAATCCCCAGGCTGTTCTAGATATCTTTAATGGAGGCTTTGCTTCTGGTATGAGATATATATCTGCATATCCTGAAGATGGAGATTTAATTAGGGTTACTGGCTATCTTGTAAAGAAATCAGACCTTGAAAAAATCAATAAAGGGCAGCAGGTAAGCTATGATACCATACAATATGCTCAGCAACCTTTAAATGAGTATGGAATTTTTGATAGAAAAGTAAGAAGTACAAATGATTAAAGCTAGAATAAATAAAGTAATAGACAGCAGTGTAGTTGATGGCCCAGGAAATAGAACAGCCATTTTCTTTCAAGGTTGTAATTTCAACTGCAAGTATTGCCATAATCCTGAAACAATTAATAATTGCATAAATTGCAAAGAATGCGTCCCTAAGTGCCCGGTTCAGGCTCTTTCTGTAGTGGAAGGTAAAGTTCATTGGAATAAGGAAATTTGTATTGACTGTGATGCCTGTATAAAGGTATGCAGGTTTAATGCTTCTCCTAAAATACAAAACCTAAGTGTAGAGGAAGTAGTAAACCATATTAAAAAGAATATGCCCTTTATTCAAGGAATTACAACCTCTGGTGGGGAGTGCACTCTTCAGAAAGATTTCTTAATACCTTTATTTAAGGAAACCAGAAAGCTTGGACTTACTAATTTTATAGATTCAAATGGTTCCATAAAATTTTCTGATTATCCAGAGCTTATGGAGTATACTGATTCAGTAATGCTTGACGTTAAAGCCTTTGATAATGAGGAACACCTTGACCTAACCTCAAAAGCTAATGAAATTGTTCTGGAAAATGCAAGATATTTAGCAAGTATAGGGAAATTGTTTGAAATAAGAACAGTAGTTATTGATAATTATCTAAATAATAGAAAAACAGTTTATGAAATAACCAATATGCTTAAGGAATATCAAAAGGTTAGAGAAATAAGATATAAGATTATTAGATATAGACACTTTGGCGTTAGGGAAGAATATAAGAATATGAGGGCTCCTTCTGAAAATGAAATGAAGAATTTAAAGGAAATAGCTAATAATAATGGATTCTCTAATGTTTTGTTAGTTTAGTTTCAAAGGTTATCATGTTATAAATAAATATTAAAATCAAAGAGTCTGCTATGGTGATTCCATAACAGACTCTTTAATATTAAAATAAAATATTAAAAGGACAGAAAAAATTATGCCTTTAAAAAGTAATATCAGACTGTTCTTATTCTCATAGATAAAAACAAGTTAGCAATTGCAATTAGAGCAGCTAATAGGAAAACATATTCAAAGCCAAATCTTGCCCATAAGAGACCTCCGAAGAATGGTATGGTCATTGCTATTACATGATCAAAGCTTGTACCTGCAGACAAGGTGGGGGTAACGTCTTCTGGATGTACTGCTATTTTTTTTACGTAGGTAGATCTAGCCATTTCAACTACACTCATAGAATTATCAATTATATAACAGCCTGCAATTATTATAACCGCTATATTTGATGAAAATAAATGAGAAGCAAAAGAGTAACCCATACAAATAACAATTAAAACGATGGCTTCTAGTGAAAGCACAAATCGTTCCCCTTTTATATCAATTGCGTTTCCAACGGCGGTTCTCGTTACTATACTCAAGGCAGCTATAATAAACCCTAGTACTGCAAAGGTAGGAGGATTAAGGTGATACACTTGTATCAATACCCAGGGAGCAAAGGTTAAAAATATTTGCTTTCTCGCTCCATTTATTGTACATAATATGTAATATAAGGTGTACTCTTTTCTAAAAATGAATTTCATCTTTCTTGTAGATTTTTTATTGGGTTTCATAAGACCAAGAATAAAGGCTGCAAATATATAAAAGATAGAGGCAATAATAAAGGCAATTTTATAGGTGAGCCCTAAATACTTAAAACCAATCCATACTATTGCATAACCTATTATTGTGGCAACAAGATTATAGGCATTATATTTTCCAAGTCTCATACCATATTTTTCTTTATTAGAAAGGTTCATTCCTATTCCTGCAGATAAGGGCATGAAAATATGGGTTCCAAGACTAAGCATCATCATCCATACAAGCATACTTGCAAAACTTGGAGAAAATACTCCAAGACCAATCATTCCTAGGGAAGCAAAACACATACCAACAATGGCCATTCTTATATCTCCTAAAAAGGATAAGACACCTAAAACAATAACTATGAGAGCACCTGGCAGCTCCCTTGGAAATTCAACTATTCCTCTTGCTGAGGCTGAGAGCTTGTACACATCACTTAAAAAATTATTAAATATGGTTGAATTGATACCACTAGCAATTCCTGTGAATAAGCCAACTATTAGGAATAAGGTAAAGTCTCTATCTAAATTAAAATTGTGTAAGAGATTACCAACTTTACTTTTAACAAAATTTTCTGGATTTGCATCATTAAAAAACTTAAAATTTTTCCCCATAATATATAACTCCTTTTACATCAACTTAGTTAAGTATATAATAGAACTTGAAACTAATCAATTTAGTAATTGCTGTACAGTATTTATTTTTTTCCCATTTTTGTGTATAATTTTATTTAATTGATAATAAACAGGAAAATGAATTTATTCATCATATTTCAAGTAATAGAAACTATTGCAATTGTATAATATTTGCTTTTTATCTATATTAATAAAGGTGTGATAAAGTGAGAAAAGAAGATTTTAATATAGAGACTATTAATAAAATTACAAAAAAAATCATAGGAGAAATAGGCTCCAGCAGAGAGCTCATAGTTGAAATTTCAGAATCCTTAAGAAAAGAATATGAAAAACTAAAATGTGAGCTAAGTGAAGTTAAAAATAGAATGGTAACTGTAATTCACGAAGTAGATAGCCTTGAAAAAGATGATAAGGCAATGAGACAAAAACTCGCAGAGGTTTCAGCAAACTTTGATAAATATACTGAGCTTGATATTAAGTTTGCTTATGAAGAGGCATCTGAAGTAAGGATTCAATATTTTGGCAAGCAAAATGAAGAAAAAAATTTAAGAGACAAAAGGACAAGCTTAGAAATTGCATTAAGGCAATCACTTAAAAATATTAATCAAGCGGAAAAGGTGGTTAATCAAGTAAGTATTGCTTTAGGATACCTAGAGGGAGATTTATTACCTGTAATAGAAAGTTCAGATAAGAGTTCTGAAATGTATATGGGTATTAAAATACTTGAAGCACAGGAAAATGAAAGAAAGAGAATAGCTAAGGATATTCATGATGGACCTGCGCAACATATGGCAAATGTAGTAATGAAGGTAGATATATGCGAAAAGTTTATAAAAAAGGATGTTGAGAAGGCACTAACTGAACTTTCTGATTTAAAGGAAGCAGTTAAGATAGCTCTAAAAGAAGTTAGAAGTATAATTTATGACTTAAGACCCATGCTTCTAGAAGAGGTAGGATTAAATCAAACGATCAATGATACTGTTCATACAATTCTAAAGGATACAAATATTGAAGTTGAATTTACATTAAAACCTGTAAAAAAAGAAATTGAACCAATTATTCAAGTTGCTGTTTATAGAATCCTACAAGAAGTCTTTAACAATATTAAGAAACACTCAAATGCAAAGCATACAAAAGTAAAATTGGATTTTGGAACAAAATATTTAATGCTTATTATTTCAGATGATGGTAAAGGTTTCGATGTAAAGGATACCTTAAAGAAAGTGAGAAGCAATGCTGAATCCTTTGGACTTATTGGAATTTATGATAGAGTACACCAGCTTCAAGGTGAGCTTAAAATAAAATCTTCAATTGGAAGCGGAACTACTTACATTGTTAAGCTGCCAATAAATAGAGAGGTGATAAAGGATGATAGAAACGGAGATTAATGTATTAATAGCTGATGACCATGAGTTAATTAGAGAAGGTCTTAAAAAGCTTATTAGTTTGGAAGATGATTTAAAGTTAGTAGGAGAAGCCTGTGACGGGGAAGGAGCACTTAAAATATTTAATAATAATAAAGTAGATGTTATGGTCCTGGACTTTAATATGCCTAAACTTAATGGTATAGAGGTTATGAAAATGCTTAAAGATAAGGGAAAGGATATTAAAGTAATTATTCTCACTATAGAAAATGAAAGAAGAACCTTGAATAATGCAATTGAAATGGGTGCTGATGGTTACGTGCTAAAGGAATCTAGTGGCATAGAAATAGTCAATGCCATAAGGACAGTATATGGTGGAGAAAAGTACATCGATAAATCTCTAGTTTCTTTACTTTTTTCACAAATAAAAAAGAAAGACAATGTGGTTCAAAATATTATAGATTCTTTAACCAAGCGTGAAATGGAAATTTTAATAAAGATTTCAAAAGGATTGAGTAATAAAGAAATCGGACAAGAGCTGTATTTGTCGGAAAAAACTGTAAAAAACTACATATCAAATATTTTTAAAAAAATTAATACCGATGATCGAGTTAAGGCTACAATCTTCGCACTAGAAAATAGGATAGAAGCTTATTACAATTTGAAATCATAGAAAAGTAGGGACTAAGGTCCCTTTTTTTTTATGACTAATTTTGGAAATAATATGACTATTGTAGTCTATTAAGTTTGTTTAATGGTAATTATAATAGAATTATAGGAGGAGGGAATTAAAAGCATATGATTAAAAATATAACAAAAAATGAAGATATATGTAAAAATGTATTAATTGCCAATAATTTCTTTAAAAGATTAAAAGGTCTGATGTTTACAAAGGAACTTTCCTCAGACACATCTATGTACATAAACCGATGTAATCAAATACATACATTTTTTATGAATTACGATATTGATGTTTTATATCTTGATAAAAACAGCATAATCATAGAAATTAACGAAAATGTAAAGCCTGGCAAAATAGGAAAAAGAATTAAGGATGCAGTAGCTGTAGTAGAACTTCCGGGTGGAAAGGCTTCAAAAGCTAATTTAAAAGTTGGACAAGCTGTTATAATTTATTAAATAAAGTATAACTCTACTAGTAAAATAAGGAGGTGAACTTATGCTAAAGCTTGTTAATAGATTATTATCTGAAGAAGAAGGACAAGGCATGACTGAATATGCACTGGTATTAGGAATTATTTCAATAGCAATCATAGTAGCTATTTCAAGTTTAAATGGAAATGTAGAAACTCTTTGGACTCATAGAAGTGAAATAAGTAATGCACTAGTAAAAAATACATCCCCACCAAGTCAATAATAAAAAGTAAAAAATAAAATTTAAAATAAAAAAATAAAAAAATTTTAGGAGGAAAAAATTATGTTAAACATTGTTAAAAGATTAATGGTTGAAGAGGAAGGACAGGGCTTGACTGAATATGCATTAGTATTAGGAGTAATAGCAGTAGCTTGTATTGGAATAATAGCAGCTTTCGGTACACAGATTACTCAAGCTTGGACAAGTATTCAACAAAATTTAGGAAACAAACTACCAGGTGCTACACCTCAATAATACAAAAAATAAAAAAGGTATTTTCATAGATAATAAGGCTCTGCATTATGTAGAGCCTTTAAAATAGGAGGTTAGAGTGTTGATATTTAATATCCTTCTTATAATAACTTTAGTCATATGCTGTATAACAGATTTAAGAGTTAGAAAAATATATAATAAAATTATTTTTCCAATTTTATTTTCTGTATTTGTACTTCAGATAATTCTTAATGGATTTTCTGGATTAAAGGTATCACTCCTTGGATTTGCCCTTGGTATTGCAATTCTTATTATACCATTTATATTAGGAGGCCTTGGTGCAGGCGATGTAAAACTTTTAGCACTTATCGGAGCTTTAAAGGGGGGTCTTTTTGCAATAAACACTGCCTTATATATGTGTATAATAGGTGGAGCAATCGCACTAATAATAATTTTATTTCATAAAGAAACCATAAACTTTATTAAAAGTTTGTTTTATTTTTTGGTAGGACTAATTAGTGGGCATCGTTATAAATTGGTATTTTCAACAACACCTTTTATACAAAAATTCCCATACAGTATAGCAATAGCTGGTGGTGCACTTATAAGCCTTTTATCAAAGGGGGCAATTATTATATGAAAAAGAAAAAAGGACAAGCTCTTGTAGAAACGGCCTTAGTAGTTCCCATTTTAATATTATTTATTTGCATGATCATTGATACAGGGAGAATCATATATGCAGAGTCAAGACTAAATCTGATATGTCAAGAAGCTACACGTATTGCTAGCCTTGGAGGAAGCAGTACCGACGTAAAAAACTATGCTTATAACAAGCTTGATTCAGCTTCAGCTGCTACTCTTGATTCAAATACGTCTTATGCCGTACCTAATTCAACAACATACACAACAGATAATTCTCAAAATAAGTCAGGAAACTTTGTAAAAGTTGATTTAAGCGTTAAATTACAATATATTACACCTTTAGCGAGTCTTATTCTTCCTTCTCCATTTGTTGCAACTGCTGAATCTATAATACGTATTGAATAGGGGGCGATTAGGTTGATAGAAAAGTTCAAATTATATAAAGAAGAAGATGGAATAGGTTTGGTATGGTTTGCTTTAACTTTTGTGGTTATCGCATTTATGACTGGCCTGGCAATAGATGGCGGAAGGCTATATTTAAGTAAAATTGAGCTTAGAAAAACTGCAGATGCAGCTGCATTATCTGGAGCTTCGGAACTTACAGGAACTAGTACTTCAATTACTAATATAGTAAATGGAATACTTTCTGCAAACAATGAACTAAGTAGCTTAAAAGAATTAGATATTAAACCTAATGGGGAAAACAAAGTCAAAGTAATCCTTGAAAAGAATGTTCCTCTGTATTTTATGAAAATTTTTGGTTTTAATAATACACCTGTAGATGTTTCTTCAACTGCAGCAATTTTTCCTATGACTGAAACCACTGGAGTAGTACCTTTTGGAATTCCTCAAAGTATGGTTAATGATCCTAATTTTACATTTGGCACAGAGTATACTTTAAAGGTAGGTGCCGGAGATTCTATATCAGGTAATTTTGGTATATTGGCCCTTGCTGATACAGGAGCAAGTAGCTACCTTGATGTTCTAAAAAATGGTTATAATCAACCTATTGAAATTGGTAAAACTATTGATACACAAACAGGAAACATTGCTGAAAATACTATAAAGGGAGTTAATTATAGGATACAACAATCTCCATATACCCAATATGATGAAACTCATAAAGATGATCCTAGAATAATAAAAATATTGGTTTATACACCAAATGGGTCTTCTAATCAGATAAAGTCAATTACAGTAACAGGCTTTGCTTATTTTTACTTAGCAGATCCTATGAGTTCGCACGATACAACAGTTAAAGGTTTTTTTATAAGACAAACTGGAGTAGGCACAGGAAGTAGTGATGTGGTAGATAATGGTGCTTACGCAGCAAAATTAGTGGAGTAGGTGATTATATGAAATCAAAGTTTATATTAATTGGAGCATTGGTTTTTGCCATTATAACAACTTTTTTATTTAGCAACTATGTAAAAAATATAGATAATAAGTATAAGAATGATAAGAATATGGTAAATGTGGTTGTCTTAAAACAAAATATAAAAAAGGATCAAAAGGTTACTAACGACATGGTGGAAGTTAAAGCCTATAGCGCAAATTCAATAATACCAGGAGCTATTAAAAATATTAAGGATATTGAGGGAAGTTATGCTCTTGTGGATATGAAGGCTGGAGAACAGCTTTTTACAGATAGATTTTCAAACCAAACAAATGAAACAGAATTTTTATCAAGAAAAGTTAAAGAAGGAAACAGAGCAATCTCTATTGACGCAAATTATGTAGAATCAGTTTCTACCCTAATAGAACCTGATGATTACGTAGATGTCGTCTTTAGTGAAAAGGCAAAGGATGGAACTGTTAATACACAAACTATTTTAGAGAATATTCGAGTTTTAGCTGTTGGCACTAGAATGGAGGAATCCACAAGTGCACTAGCGGGTACTAAAACTACGACTCAAGGTGCAGCAAATACAGCCCAAGCAGAATATAAATCAATAACTTTAGAATTAAGTCCGGACCAGATTAAAACCATAGATAACGCTGATGAAAGAGGAAGTCTGAAGTTTGTTTTACGAAGCAAATTTGAAAAGAAGTAATAATACTAGGAGGAGCCAGCAAATATGAAAGAGGAAATCGATAAAAAATTAGGCAAAATGGCAATTTTTATAAGCAGTAAAGGGGGAGTAGGTAAAACTGTAGTATCAGTTAATGTGGCAGCAGCTCTTGCTTCCAAAGGCTTTTCCACCTGTATTATAGATGGCAGCTTCCAGTTTGGAGACGTAAATCTTGCACTTGACATACAGCCAAGGTACACCATTAGTGATTTGGTACAAAAGGAAGATCAATTAGAAAATATAAAGATTTCAGATTACCTTTATAAACATGACAGCGGGTTAAAGGTACTTTCAGCGCCTTTAAAGCCGGAACTTGCTGACTTAATAACCCCTAATATGATTCCTGTAATATGTCGCAGATTATGTGAGGATAATGAATATTTGATCGCAGATCTTACTACTGGTATTTCAGAAATAAGCTTAAATTTCATAGAAATGGCAGACTTAGTTTTCATAGTTACGGATTTAGAACTATCGGCTCTTAGAAATACAAAAACTATGCTTAGGACCCTAGAAAAATTAAATATGGAAAGTAAACTAAGAGTAATAGTAAATAGATCAGACACCGAAACCTTAACAAAGGCATCACAAGTTCCAGACATACTTGAAACTAATGACATTATATATGTAATGAATAATTTTAAAGTGGTCACTAAATCATTAAATATTGGTATTCCTTTTGTAATTAGCAAACCTAATGAGAAAATAACCTCGGATATAATTTCTATTACCAGGGAATTTAATATGGAAAATTCACAAAGCAGAAGAAAAAGAAAAAGAAAAGGCGGGTTAATGGGAATCTTGGCACGATAAGACTCAAGAAGGAGAGATAATAATGAGCTTACTTGAAAAAATAAATACCGCTAACAAAATTGAAGATGAAAAAAAACAAGTAAAATCTGATAGTAAGTCGATTGTTTCTTCTGAAGCTAACAAAGCTTCAGGAGTAGCATTAAGTAAAGAGCAGGAATATAAATTAAAGCTCCAAAAAATAATTATTAATGAAGCAAAAAAAGATGAGGATGTTGAAAACATTATCCCTAAAATAGATTCAATAGCTCAAAAGATTATAGAAACTGAAGATAATTCCTTTAAAACAGTTGATACAAAGAAGGTAGTAGAAGAACTAATAAATGACGTAACTGGATTTGGACCAATAAATCCTCTTTTATTAGATGAAGATATATCAGAAGTTATGGTGAATGGAATCAATATGGTGTACGTAGAAAAAAATGGGAAAATTGTCCTTACAGATGTAAGGTTTAGAGATAACGACCAAATAATGAATGTAATTGATAAGATTGTATCACCACTTGGAAGAAGAATAGACGAAAGCAGCCCCATGGTGGACGCAAGACTTCCAGATGGCTCTAGAGTAAATATAATAATTCCGCCTCTTGCACTAAATGGGCCAACAATTACAATAAGAAAGTTCGCCAAAGAACCCTATACAATTCATAATTTAATTGAATTTGGTACAATTTCAGCTGATATGGCTATGTTTTTGGACGCTTGTGTAAAGGCTAGACTTAACGTATTAATTAGTGGTGGTACAGGTTCTGGAAAGACAACCACTCTAAATGTACTGTCGGCTTTTATACCTGATGACGAAAGAATAGTAACAATTGAAGATGCTGCAGAGCTGCAGTTATCACAGCAGCATGTTATTTCTTTAGAATCCAGGCAGGCTAATGTAGAGGGTAAAGGATCTATTTCAATTAGAGATCTTGTAAAAAATTCTCTAAGAATGAGACCAGATAGAATAGTAATAGGTGAGGTCCGTGGCGGAGAGGCTTTGGACATGCTGCAGGCTATGAATACTGGCCATGATGGTTCCATTACAACTGGTCACGCCAATAGCCCAAGAGATATGATATCTCGTCTTGAAACTATGGTGTTAATGGCAGGATTGGAGCTTCCTATTAAGGCCATTCGTCAGCAGATAGCAGGAGGTATAGATTTAATAGTTCAGCAGTCAAGACTTAAAGACGGTACAAGAAAGATTATTAATATTACTGAAGTTCAAGACTTAGAAGGGGATGTAATCGTCCTTCAAGATATATTTACCTTTAATCAAACTGGTGTAGATAAATCAGGAAAAGTAATTGGTAAAATCACTCCTACTGGTATCAGACCAAAATTCTATGAGCGTCTTGAAACTTCAGGCATAGAGGTACCAGCATCTATATTCAATGTAGAGGAGTGGTAATTATGAAAGAAATAATCTTTTTATTTTACTTCTTATGCAGTTTTATGTTAATCTTTGGGATTTTATATATTTTGATTTTGCGTGACAAGAAATTAGAGAAAAGACTTAAGTATTACCTTGATATTAATGAAAAGTATAAAAAGTCCAAGGGTAAAACAAGTAAGGATCAGCCAAAATTCGTAGATTTAAAAAATATTTATCAATTTGTAAGGGCAAAAACCTCAGAGGAAACTAGGGAAAAACTTCTACAGATACTTAGAAGTTCAGGTGTACAAATGGATATCGAAGAATACATTGTGCTAGTTATAATTTCAGTAGTATTCCTTGGATTTGCATTAGCACTGCTGTTAAAAAATTTTATTTTCGTAATTCCTGGTGCTGTGATTGGATATTTATTACCTAAGTTTTGGCTAAGTAGTAAAAGGAAAAAAAGAATCAAGGAATTTAACGAAGCACTGCCGGATATGATTATGACAATTGTTGGCTCCTTAAAGGCTGGATTAAGTTTTGCTCAAGCTATGAAGACTGTAGCTGAGGAATGTGAGTCTACGGTAAAAGAAGAGGTAACAGCACTTTTAAAAGAGATGAATTATGGAATAACCATGGAAGATGCATTGAACAACTTAAAAACAAGAATGCCCAGCAGCGACCTTGATATAATGATACAGGCCATTTTAATTCAGAGGCAGGTTGGCGGAAATCTTTCAATAATTCTAGAGATAATAGTGAAAACTATTAGAGAGAGAAATGAAGTAGAAAGACATGTTCAATCCTTATCAGCTCAAGGAAAATTATCTGGGAAGGTAGTAGGCCTGCTTCCAGTTGCACTTTTTATAGTAATATCATTAATTAACCCAGGGTATATGGCACCCTTTACCAAAAGCTTAATTGGTAAAATAGCCTTAGCAATTGGTGCTTTCTTTATGATAATCGGATTTATATTGATAAATAAACTTTCTAAAATCGAGGTGTAGAGAATGCTGCTTGAGGTATCTTTTATAGTAACATTAATATTTGTCTGCTTATTTATTTATTCATTATCTCGTGAAGGAGAAATGAAAATAAAAAAGAGATATAAAAATTATGTAGGCGAAACAAAGGCAAATGAAAATATAGACATGAAAAAAAGCGAGCAAAAAATAAAGAAAAAAATTAATTTTTTTAGAAAAAAGGGCAGTGATTATTATACTAAGAAGCTTTCCACTAAAAAGGAGGAAAAATTAGAAAAATCCTTGCTTAAAATGGGGAATCCATGGAATATAACTAGTGCTGAATTCCAGTTTTATATACTTTTATTTAGAATAGCTTTTCCTCTATCCATAGGTATTTTGGAGATATTACTAGGAGCAAAACTATCAGTTATTATTTTACTTATGATGGCTAGTTTTGTAATGAGTATTTTCTTTCCTAATATTTATATAAATTCAAAGATAAAAAGAAGATATGCTGCAGCCCTTAAAGAGCTGCCGGATTTTTTAGATCTTCTTACAGTAAGTCTTGAGGCAGGTCTTGGATTTGATTTAGCTATGAATAAGGTTATTTCTAAAAGTAATGGGGTATTAGCTTCAGAATTCCATATTTGTCTTGAAGAAATAAGGCTGGGTAAAACAAGAAGAGACTCATTTATTGGATTAAAGGAGAGATTAGATTTTCCATCTCTGGTGTCTTTAATCAATAGTATCCTTCAAGGTGAAAAGCTGGGAATGAGTATGGTACAGATCTTTAGAATCAAGTCTCAGGAAGAAAGGGATAAACGAAGACAAAGGGCTGAAGAGGCTGCTATGAAAGTACCTATAAAAATCTTGTTTCCTTTGGTATTTTTAATATTCCCTAGTTTGTTCATTATATTGCTTGGACCAGCTGTATTAGAGTTAATTAATGGATTTGTTAAATAAAAAAAATTTAAGATAGGGGGCTTAGTTATGAAGGTAATTAAGATAAATGGAGTAAAATCCGATTCATCATATATTCAAAGTGTTTTAGAAGGGTATTCATTTGACAACCCTATTTTTATAATTGACAAGAATAAGGAGCTCTATAAATTTATTGAAGAACTTACTATAGATGAATGTTATCTATACATTCTTAGAGTAGCAAGAGAAATAGAGTTTAATGACATTGATGTTAAGATTAGAAATCTTGAAACTAATATTATTGAAAAGGATAATATTTCATCCTTTAGTGAATTACTTGAAGAGCTAAATGAATATGATCTTGATATTCACCAAGTTATTATTGATACTGAAGACAAAAACTTTTTAAGTGACGTTATTCAAGCTCTTAATTACTTAAATTTAGATATTGAAGTAACAATGAAAAAAGAAAAAGGTGAAAGAGCCAGAGTAAACGCCTTTAAATCTGGATTTTATAAATTGAGAAGATCAATAATTAAAGCCCAGGATTTAATAAATGAAATAGAAGTAATAGATGAACTTTCCTCTGAAAAGGAAAATATTATAAGTATACTTAATAAAATAAAAATTAATCTTGATAGTGCCAAAGAAAGAAATTTAAATATTTCAGTTATGGCGACTAAAAAATCGGGGAAAAGTGTTGTAGTTAATTCTTTTCTTGGGGAACAATATGCTCCTACAAGTCTAGAATTACCTACACCTAATACCTGTATTTATAAAAAGAGTATAAATGATCAAATCCGCTTAGTTTACGGTGATGAGGATCTATATTTTGACTCACCTGAGGAAATTTACAAATATACCTATAATGAATTTAAGAAAGCTCAGAATAATTCAGAAGAGGAAAGTGCAATTGACGACATGGAAATTCACTATGTAAAAGACAGCAATGACTTTGCCACCTTTACCATTATTGATACCCCTGGGCCTAATTATGCAGGAGCTAATAATTCTAGTCAAGGAATAAATATGCATAAGAGAAATGCATATAAGTGGATTGAGAAATCAGATGTGGTAATTTTCTTAGTTAATTACTCAAATTATCTAACTACTGATGAAGAAGAGTTTTTCAGAGATATTAAAACTCAATTTGAAAAACATGATAAGTTTTATTCATTAATTGTAGCAGTAAATAAGCTGGATGAAATGTATATGAGCGAATGTGAAAATAAATCAGTAGTAAGATTTCTAGATTACTTAAGGAGCAAGTTAAATAGCCTGGGCTACAGTGGCTTTATAGTACTTGGAATCTCAGCTAGATCATATTTTGATATTATAAAGGTATCTCAATTAGACAGCAGTGAATTAAAATATTTGGGTGAAACTAAGAGAATGTCACAGCTTTCCGGTGATGAATTAAGACTTAGACTTAAAAAATTAAAGAGAAAATATATAGGTAAAAACCAGATGACAGTTTTAAGCTTTGTTGATGATCAACTTGAGAAGCTTGAATGTTTTCAAGGTTTAAATGATGTAAGTCTTAATACTCTAAGGGAGAGAAGCGGCATACCTAAGTTAATGGATTACACAACCTATGTTGCTATTCAGAAGGCAAATACTGAATTATACTCATCAATTATCTGGAGTATTGATGAATTGTTTGTAAGGCTTAAAAATCTAGACTTAGTTAAGAGTATAATTGATGCAAAAATTGAAAAGCAGGAAGAAATAGAAGAAATTGAAAACATGCTTCAAAAAATGATGGATACCTTTGACTTAATTGATAAGGAAATAAACCAAAATTTAATTTTTACAGAGCTTCAGGATGATTTAATTTCTAAAATATATGAATCAAGACAAGCAAGCATAGAAGACATTAGTGATGTTTACGAAGAAAAGCTGGACAGATTCTTTATGAGGCTTAGAATGAAGGATAAAGATGATTTGAGAGATATGAAAACTAAGGGCTTTAGTATTGATCTTTCAGTTAATAATACTGAAATTGAAGAAGAATTGAATGCTTTAATTGGGAACATACTTAATACAATAAATTCTGACATTGATCTAAAAGAGAATTATTTTAAACAGTGCGACGCAGCTATAAAGGAAATAGTTCATTCCTTCAGTGAAAAAATTAAGAAAGATTATAATTTGAAGGATTTTATTATTACTGTACCTAAGGTTGATCATGCCTTTAATAGAAAATCTCTTGTTAAAATTCCTTCTATAAATATTGATTGTATAAATGTCAAAGAGGATGTATTAAATAGCATAGATTTTAAAGAGAATTTCTTAGAAAAATGCGTGAATCACTTTTTAGAAAATAAGATAGGTACTTATTCTACTGATGGAAAGAAGCTTAATGAAATAAAAAGTAATTGGATAGAGGCTATTAAGAGTTCTGTTCAAGGAGAGTATTCAAATTTATTTACCACCTTAGAAGTTAATACAATAAATTGCATTGAAGATTTAAAAACTCAAATTTATAAAGCTGCTGATAGTCTTACCAGTACGTACAAGATTACATTTAGTGATATGTTAAAAGACTTGTCAATGTCTAAGATGAATGTGGAGGAACAGATGAATTATTTGGATGCCAAACTTCAATTTTTTGATCAAATTGAGGATAAGATTTCTGAATTTAGTGATATCTGGAATGGCATAAGAAGAGAGCAAGTATAATTTATGAATATGCAGCTTTAAAAGTAAAGTAATACATGAATTTAAGCTATAGCAATTTGGTTAATGCTATAGCTTTTCTTCTTTTATAGAGGCAAAGTTTATAATTTAACCTAAGAATTGAGGATTTTCCTGAAAGTCAGATCTAATAGCCTTTTGTAGAATTATTAGTTTCATTTCCTTATTATCCTTATTTAAAGAGCAAGGAAAGGTAGAAGAACATTCTTTGCATTTTAAAGTTTCCGATTCCTTAATCTGTTCTCTGTTATTAAATAGAAATGGGAAGGATTCATTATTAGTTAGCCAGGATTCCTTTCCTAAGCTGTCAAGGTCATAAGTGTATAAATAAGTAGCTTCTCTTATTAGCTCAAAATTACAACTTCCACATTTCGGACATTTTAATGAGATTTCTGTACCTATTTCCATAATAGAACTCCTTTTTTTATAAAAATTAAGTGAAATATAATAGTTATAAGTAAAATTAAATACTAATTTAATTTAGACGATTAATAAAGTATATTTTATAAATATATTCTTTCAATAATTAAATTATTTTAAACTTAAATTAGAAAATAAATAAATATTAGAATTTTGAATTATTTATTTCATTATTTGAATAAATATTTTGCAAGAATCTAGAAAATATTGTAGAATTATAGTAGAAATTTCTAAAATGAGGTGATAACATGTTTGGATTTAAAAAGGACAAGACTATTCAAGTAAAAAATCTAGATGAAAAAGTTTTAATAAATGCAGCAGCTCCCATTACAAGTGAGAGAGGCATTGCTGTATTAAAGCATAATCAAAAATGCATTGTGGATAGAATTAATGAAAAAATTGAGGAAACTGGTTTTGCAGCGGAGAATCTAATATCTTTAACCCATGAAATTGCTGAAAACGTTGAAGTGCAAATGGGATCTATTGAGAAGGTAGTAAGTGAAGTAAGCAATTACTCTGCTCTTGCTGAAGAGGTATTTGCAAGTACGGAAAATTCAAGGCAAATAGCTGAGCAGACAATGGATATTGCAAAAGGTGGAAGTGAAGCGGTAAATAACTCCATAGAGGCTATGAAAGTAATAGAAAAATCTGTAGAAGAAGCAAAAAAAGTAGTTAATGATCTAAACCTTAAATCAGCACATATAAATGATATGCTTGCTATTATTAAAGATATAGCAAATCACACAAATTTGCTCTCATTAAATGCCTCAATTGAGGCTGCAAGAGCTGGTGAGGCAGGAAGAGGTTTTGCGGTAGTTGCTCAAGAGGTTAAAAACTTAGCCGAAAGAAGTGTGGATTCTGCAGGTCAGATTTCTGCTACTATAGATGAAATAAATGACAGCATAAAAGAGACTATTAAGGCAATGGATAATAGTATGAATAAAGTAATTGAAGGTACTGACATTGCAAATAATACAATGAAGGTATTTAATAATATAATTAATGCAGTTGGTACGACAAGCAGTGTTACAGAAGAAATTAATGTTGCAATTTCAAAGCAAACAGAAAGCTTAGAGGGAATAATAACAGCTACTGAGGACATGAATAGAACATCAGAAAAAGTTCTTGGTATGGTAGAAACAGCATCACTTAATACCCAGTATACAAAAACTTCTTTAAACATGTTATCAAATGTATCAAAAGACCTTCAAACAATATCTTCGAAGCTTCTAGAAAAAATAGATAAAACGGAAAAAAATGATACGCTTGTAAAAACTTTCATAACTGATGCACCATTAACAAAGGATCCTCAAATGGCTTTTGATACTAACAGTGCACAAATTCTTTATAATTTAAATGGCGCCATGCTTTTTATAGGCTCAACAGGTGAAATTACTCCTGGAATAGCAAAAAGCTGGAATGTAGAGGAAGATAATTTAACTTGGGTATTTAATCTCAGAAAAGGGGCCAAATTTCATAATGGACGAGAAATTACCTCTGAGGATATTAAGTACTCCTATGAAAGATTATTAAGCCCTGCCTTAAAGTCACCAAACAGTTGGTTCTTAGATCAAATAGAGGGAGCAGCGGAATTTTTACAAGGTAAGACAAGAGAAGTTAAAGGAATAAAAATACTGGACAGGTATAGGTTATCTATTAAGCTTACTAAACCATATACAGGCTTTTTAGTTAATTTAGGACAATCTGTTTGTTCTATTTTAGCTAAAGAAGATGTTGAAAAAGGAAAACTTACTGGCTGTGGACCATATATACTTGACAGCATGGATAATGAAAAATGTGTTTTATCTGCATTCAAGGACTATTATGGGGGAGCTCCTTATGTAGATAAGCTTGTAATAAATTTTGACGGTACTAAAGCTGTTGAAAGCTTTATGAATAATGAGTGTGACTTTATTACCATTGATAATAAAACCCAAGTAGATGCCTTATCAATTAATAAGTCTCTTAAAATAAATTATAAAAGTATAATGGCTACATATTATGCAGGCTTTAATCTGCAGAACAGTTCAGTTTTTGCTAAAGATGCTGAACTTAGAAAAGCATTAAATTTGGCTATAGACAAGAAAAAGATAATAAATAATATACTTGGGGGATTAGGTGAAGAAGCAAAAGGACCTCTTCCTACAAATATGGTTGATAATAACTATTTGTCTGGCTTTGATTATAATCCTAGAGCTGCAAAAGAAATTATTTCTAGAAAACTACAGGGCAGTTCTAAAATTAAATTCTTAATAAGAGATGAAAGCAGCGAAACTACTTTCAGTAAGCTTGCTAGTAGTATTATTGAAGATTTAAAAGCTGTTGGTATTGATTCTATAGTTGAAAAAATATCTCCTGATAAATATCATACAAGAGAAGCTTTAAGCCGATGTGATTTATTCTTAAGCCGCTGGCTTTCAGATACTGGTGACATGGATAACTTCCTTCAGCCTATGTTTAATCCTGCTAATTCAACAGATTTTACTGGGTATAATAACTCTGATGTTACAAGCATTATGGATAAAGCAAAGGAAATTGTAAACCCTCAAAAGAGAATTCAATTGTATAAGGAAACTCAGAGTATAATAGCAAAAGATTGTCCTTGGATATTCCTATTTCATCCTCAAATTGGATGTGTATCAAAAGAAGGAGTAATCGGAGCAAGAGTAAGTCCTTTAGGGATTGTTAGATATGAAGATATTTTAAGGGAAAATTAAATAGAAATATAAAAAAAGCAATAATATTTAGGCTGCGGTTATACATTATTAATTTGTATAACCATAGCCTTTTTTGACGTTATTAAAATAAAAATAAAATTGTTAAAAGTATTGAATATTTTTAATATTTTTAATATTATGATATTAAGATAATTAAAAAATTAACAAAGTTAGGAGCGATTGTTATGGTAAATTCCTGCAAATGTACAGAAAGTGCTCTAGATAACAGAACACTAAAAGTGTTAAATATTATTGATAAACATAAGGAAGTCCAGGGTGGTCTAATACCTGTACTTCATGGAATACAGGAACTTTACGGCTATTTACCAGAGGAGGCTTTAAGGTTGGTATCTGAGGGACTTGAAATACCAATGACCGAAATTTACGGAGTAGCTACCTTTTATCATTATTTTTCATTAGTACCAAAGGGTGAACATGTTATAAGAGTGTGCTTAGGTACAGCCTGTTATGTAAAGGGAAGTCAATTGTTAATTAATAGATTAACACAAGAATTAGGTATTGGTATAGGTGAAACTACAAAGGATAATAAGTTTACGTTGGAAGCTACAAGATGTTTAGGAGCTTGTGGACTTGCCCCAGTAATGACAATCGATAATAAGGTTTATGGAAAAGTAACACTTGATGATATTAGAAGAATCCTAGATGAATATTTAATTAAGGAGCACAGCAATTAATAATTGTTGTGTACCTCAAAGAATTGCAAGGAGGTATAATATGAAAACCATTGAAGAGCTTGAGAAAATTAGAAAAAAAACCTTTGATAATATTAACCCAGGTATTGACAGAAAGAATCCAAGAATTGTAATTGGAATGGCAACCTGCGGTATTGCGGCCGGGGCAGAACCAGTTATGAATGCGATAATAGATGAACTAAAAAGAAATGACATTAATAATGTAATTGTAGCACAGACAGGGTGTATAGGTATCTGCAAATTAGAACCCGTAGTTGAGGTATATATGCCGGGCAAAGAAAAGGTAACCTATGTAAAAATGAATGTTACGAGAGCCAGAAGAATGATATATGAGCATGTAATAGGCGGAAAGATTATTGATGAATATACCATGCATCTTATAGAAGGAAAAGTTTTAAATGACTATACTGTACTGGATACCTAAGAATTGGAGTATAAATTTCAAAATGAAGGAAGTAAAAGTCCTAAATGGACTTTTACGAGTAATTTGCGAGCGGGAGCGAGTAATCTTAAATTACTCAGTGTTCCGACTAAAAGGAGGAAGTTAAATGGATCTATTTAGGGCTCAAATACTTGTTTGCAGCGGATCCGGCTGTGCTTTAGAAGGTTCAATGGATATTGTAAATCAAATAAAGATTGAACTTAAAAAAAATAGAATAGAAAATGAAGTGGAAGTAATAAGAACTGGCTGTCTAGGACTTTGTGAGTTAGGACCAATAATTATAGTGTATCCAGATGGAACCTTTTATAGTAAGGTAACCTCATCAGATATAAAGGAACTAGTAGAAGAACATTTAGTAAAGGGAAAAGTAGTTAAAAGACTTGCGCATTTTGAGTCCTTAGAGAATTATGCAGTGAGCTCTTTAAATAAGGCTCCATTTTACAAAAAACAAAATAGAATTGCACTTAAAAACTGCGGCTTAATAGATCCTGAAAATATAGATGAATATCTAGCCATCGAAGGTTATAAGGCTATGGAAAAGGTATTAACTAAGCTTACCCCAAGTGAGGTTATAGATTCATTAAAAAGATCTGGTTTAAGGGGCAGAGGCGGCGGCGGCTTTTTAACAGGTTTAAAGTGGGAATTTGCTTCAAAACAAGATAGTTGTGATAAATATATAATTTGCAACGCTGATGAAGGGGATCCTGGGGCCTTTATGGATCGTTCCATATTAGAAGGAGATCCACATTCAGTTATAGAAGCGATGATTATTGGAGGCTATGCTATAGGCTCTAATAATGGCTTTATTTATGTTAGAGCTGAATATCCACTTGCTGTTGTTAGACTAAATATAGCTATAAATCAGGCCAGGGATTATGGCCTATTAGGTGAAAATATATTAGGCTCTGGGTTTAATTTTAACATAGAAATAAGGCTGGGGGCTGGTGCTTTTGTCTGTGGAGAGGAAACAGCATTATTGAACTCAATAGAAGGGAAAAGAGGAATGCCAAATCCAAAACCACCATTTCCAGCTGTAAGTGGTCTTTGGAGAAAACCTACAGTCATCAATAATGTTGAAACCTTAGCAAATATACCTCAAATACTGCTTAAAGGTCATGAATGGTTTTCAAGTATTGGAACATTAAATAGCAAAGGAACCAAGGTTTTTGCTCTTGGTGGTAAGATAACTAATGCAGGTTTAATTGAGGTTCCAATGGGTATTACATTAAGGGAGGTAATATATGATATTGGTGGAGGGATACCTAATGGAAAGCATTTTAAGGCTGTTCAAACAGGAGGACCTTCAGGAGGCTGCATCACAACTGAGAATCTTGATACACCAATTGATTATGACAGCTTAACAGCCCTAGGCTCAATGATGGGCTCTGGAGGTATGATAGTATTAGATGAAGATAACTGTATGGTAGATGTAGCGCGATTTTATTTAGATTTTATTAAAGATGAATCCTGTGGAAAGTGTACTCCATGTAGAATAGGCACTAAAAGGATGCTTGAAATTTTAGAGAAAATAACTTCTGGTAATGGAACACTTGAGGATTTAGATAAACTAGAAGCCTTAGCAAAGCAAATTAAGTCGGTTTCCTTATGCGGCCTTGGTCAAACTGCATCAAATCCTGTACTTTCTACATTAAAATATTTTAAAGATGAATATATTGCCCATATTGTAGATAAAAAATGCCCAGCAGGAGTTTGCTCTGCACTCATAGAATACAGCATAAATTCTGAAAAATGCAGAGGCTGCAGCCTTTGTGCAAGACAATGCCCTGTAAATGCAATAAGTGGTGAAATAAGACATACTTACAATATAGATCAAATGAAATGTATTAAGTGCGGCGCTTGTATAAATAAATGCCCATTTAAAGCTATAGAAAAGATATAGAAAAGGTGGTGATAAAATGGAAATGGTTAAGTTTAAGATAGATGACAATTATGTAGAAGTTCCAAAGGGAACTACTGTACTAGAAGCTGCTAGAGAAATAGGAATTAATATACCGAGCCTTTGCTACCTAAAAGATGTTAATAACTGCTCCTCCTGCAGAATTTGCGTGGTAGAGCTTAACAACAAACTTATAGCCTCCTGCAGCTTAAAGGCTGAAGATAATATGGAAATAAAAACTACCACCTTAAAGGTGAGGGAAGCACGAAGGCTAGTAGTAGAACTTTTACTTTCAAATCATAAAAGAGAATGTACTACCTGCATAAGGAGTGAAAATTGTGAGCTTCAAAGGGCAGCAAAGGAACTAAATGTGAAGGATATTAATTATATTGGAGAGAGAATACAAAAACCTATAGATCTGTCTTCACACTCAATTATAAGAGATACAGAAAAGTGTATACTTTGCGGAAGATGTATAAGTACCTGTGCCAATGTGCAAACAGTAAATGCCATAGGTTTTTCTCATAGAGGCTTTTATACTGAAGTAGCCTCTGCATATGATAAACCATTAGGTGAGACGGTTTGTATTAATTGCGGACAGTGTATTGTAGCTTGTCCAGTCGGGGCCCTCAGTGAAAAAAGTGATATAGACAAGGTTTGGAAGGCTTTAAGTGATAATGAAAAATGTGTAATTGTACAAACTGCTCCAGCTGTAAGAGTGGCTATAGGAGAAGAATTTGGCTTAGATTATGGAACAAGAGTTACTGGGAAGATGGTTGCAGCTCTTAGAAAATTAGGGTTTTATAAGGTTTTTGATACAGATTTTGCTGCAGACCTAACAATCATGGAAGAGGGGACAGAATTAATAAAGAGACTGGAGAATGGAGAAAATCTTCCCTTAATGACCTCCTGCTGCCCAGGCTGGGTGAAGTTTGTAGAACAATTTTATCCTGAAATGCTTAAAAATTTATCAACTTGCAAATCTCCTCATGAAATGGAAGGAGCCTTAATTAAAAGCTATTATGCAGCCAAAATTGGAGTTAATCCCAAAAATGTAGTAGTTGTATCTGTAATGCCCTGCACAGCCAAAAAATTTGAAGGTCAGAGAGAAGAATTATCAAAAGACAATATGCAGGATGTGGATTATATTCTAACTACAAGAGAACTTGCACAGATGATTAAAGAAGCTGGAATAGATTTTTTCAAATTGAAAGATGAAAAATTTGATAGTCCACTTGGAGAATCAACTGGAGCAGCAGTGATATTTGGAGCTACTGGTGGTGTTGCAGAAGCAGCCCTTAGAACAGTCTTTGAAATTACTAGCGGTAAGCCTTTAGATAAGATAGAATTTAATGCTTTAAGAGGCAATGAAGGTATCAAAATTGCAAAAACTGAGCTAGGTAATGGTACTGCTGTAACAACGGCTGTGGCACATGGTCTTAAAAATGCAAGGGAACTATTAAAAAGGGTAAAAAACAAGGAAATTAAAGTTGATTTTATAGAAGTTATGGCATGTCCTGGAGGTTGTATCACTGGTGGAGGTCAGCCAATACTTAGTTCTAGAACCCAGGAACAAATAGATATTAAAGCACTAAGATCAAAGGCAATATATGAGGAAGATCGAGAACTGCCAATTAGAAAATCCCATGAAAATCCATTTATTAAAATACTCTATGAAGAATTTTTAGAAAAACCAAATAGTTATCTAAGCCATGAACTATTGCATACAACCTATATAGAGAGGGAAAAATTCTAATATAAAAAAGCTATCTCACTTTAAGAGATAGCTTTTTTTGAATTCAAGATTATTAAACAAGCCAATAATGTCTATAATTGTAGTTAGAAATGCTTTATAATATTAGATAAACGATACAACAATAAATTACATATGTTTGTCTATAATAATAGCTAATGCATAGAACTGGAGTGAAATTAATGATAGATAAGGCAATAGAGGCATTACAAAAGTATTATGGATATAAGGACTTTAGAGAGTCTCAAAAACCAGTTATAGAAAGTATATTAAAGAGGAAAGACACTTTAGCAATTATGCCAACAGGTGGCGGTAAATCAATATGTTATCAGGTACCTGCTGTACTTTTTGAAGGTATTACAATAGTAATTTCACCTCTCATTTCCCTTATGAAAGACCAAGTGGATAATATTGTAGATTTAGGAATAAATGCTGCTTATATAAACAGTACCCTTTCTAATAATAAAATAAGTATAATCTTAGAAAAGCTTAGTAATAAGGAAATAAAAATTTTGTATTTAGCTCCAGAAAGATTAGAGTCAGTTGATTTTTGTGAGCTTATAAAAAATTTGAATATATCCCAAATAGCCATAGATGAAGCTCATTGTGTCTCCCAGTGGGGTCACGATTTTAGAACGAGCTATAGATATATTCCTAAGTTTATAAGTATTTTTAAAACTAGACCACTTATTACTGCATTTACAGCTACTGCAACAAAGGAAGTTAGAGAGGATATAGTTAAGCTTCTGAAATTAGATAGCCCAAATGTTTTTGTTGCAGGCTTTGATAGGGAAAATTTAAATATAAATGTTATAAAAATTTCAAATAGGTTCAGCTATTTATTAAAATATATAAAGGAAAACTTAGATAGCTCAGGAATAATATATGTTTCCACTAGAAAAGAAGCAGATAACATATATGAGAAGTTAATTGAAAATAATATAAATGCAGGTAAATACCATGCAGGATTATCCGATGAGGATAGAAAAAACAATCAGGAAAACTTTGTTTATGATAGAACTAATGTAATGGTAGCTACTAATGCTTTTGGTATGGGAATTGATAAATCAAATGTTAGATATGTTATTCACTATAACCTTCCTAGAAATATAGAATCTTATTATCAGGAAATAGGAAGAGCAGGCAGAGATGGTGAAAAAAGCGATTGTATTTTAATGTTTGCACCCCAAGATGTTATGACTCAAAAGTATTTAATCGAAACAAGTATCCAATCACCTGAAAGAAGAACAAATGAGTATAAAAAGCTTCAAAGTATGGTGGATTTTGTACATCATAATGGTTGCCTTAGAAAATATATTTTAAATTATTTTGGAGAAGAGGTTGAATACACTGAATGCAGCAGCTGCAGCAACTGTTTAAGCGATGGAGAAATGGTTGATAAAACCATTGATGCCCAAAAGGTACTATCTTGTATATATAGGATGAAAAGAGATTTTGGTGTTAATGTAATTGTGGATGTACTTAGGGGATCCTCACAAAAGAAAGTCCTTCAATATAAATTTAATGAATTGTCTACCTATGGTATAATGAAGGATTGCTCAAAGGAATATGTAGCTGGCTTCATTAACACCCTTATTTCACATGGATATATATCCCTAAAGGAAGGTGAATTTCCTACGGTAATATTAAATACTATATCCATGAAAATACTTAAGGGCCAGGAAAAGGTAATATTAAAAGAATTGACAAAAGTTAAAAAGGTATCTTCAGATAACAGTCTATTTGAAAAATTAAGGGCAGTGCGTAGAGAAATCGCTGTTAAGGAAGGAGTACCTCCTTATTATATATTTTCAGATGCTACCTTAAGTGAAATGAGTAGACGCTTTCCTGAAGCTGAAGAACAAATGAGAGATATTTCCGGGGTTGGTGAAGTAAAGTATGAAAGATATGGAGAAATATTCATAAATCATATAAAAGATTATATAGTTGAAAACAATATAGCAGTAACATGGACCTTTGAAAGAGATATTAAGGCAGGTAAATCCAAGGAAAAACTTCCACTGAAAGAAAACATTGAAGGATTAAAAACAAAAACCCATGATGTAACGTTAAATATGCTTAAGGAAGGGAAAAGCATAAGGAATATAGCAAAAGAAAGAGGGCTAACTTTAGTTACAATTTTGTCTCACCTTGAGAAATGCGCTGGAGAAGAAAAACTTAAAGGTATTTCAATCGATTTTGAAGAAATGTTTACTGAAGAAGAAGAGATGCTAATACTTAAAGCAGCTAATGAGGTTGGTTTTGAGAAACTTACCCCTATTAAGAAGCTGCTGCCTGAGGATATAAGCTTTGATAAAATAAGAGCAGTTATTATAAAGAATTTTGATTTAAAAAGAGAAGCTAATTAAGTAAATGACTAAGGGAGAGGAATAGATGAAAAGAGGGGTAATTGAGCGAAATTTTAGAAAGCTGAAAAATCAAATAAGTCAAATTGATGAAATAGTAAGGCATACGAAAACAAATTCCCTATGGGAGCATGAGGCATCTGTAAGAAAAAAGCTAAAAGAACTTAGAGAATATGAGAACGAGAATCTAAAGGACTATAAAGATGTATATGAAGGCTACTTAAAAATATTAGAATTTATTTCAAAAAAGCTAATTGAAGATTTTAACAAAAGGAATAAAACTGATTTTCACTTTGATGAAATTGTTTATGAGCATTATGACAGCTACTTAAAATCAGGTATAATGAGTGCTTTAATAACTGAGCATATACCTGATAGAGCTTCAAGGGAATTTGACAAGGTATTTCCTGAAAACCCTAAGAATGAGTATTCTGAAGCTAGAAAAATGAACAGAAAATTCTACCTTCATCTAGGTGAAACAAATACAGGTAAAACTTATAATGCAATTCAAAGACTAAAACAGGCAGATAAAGGGATATATTTATCACCCTTAAGAATATTGGCCCTTGAAAATTATGAAAGGCTTAATAATGAAGGTATAAAGTGTAATCTAATTACCGGAGAAGAAGAAATAATAGTTGAAGAAGCTAGACATATCGCATGTACTATTGAAAAACTAAATGTGGAAGAAGAATATGACATAGGAATAATAGATGAAATTCAGATGATTGATGATGATCAAAGAGGGCAAGCATGGACAAAGGCGCTTTTAGGACTTAAGTGCAAAGAAGTACATGTATGCGGAGCCATAAATACTAAAAAACTTTTGATTAACATCTTAGAGGACTGCGGCGATGACATAGAGATACTTGAATATAAAAGAGAAATACCCCTTGAGGTTTTAAATAAGTCTTTTTCCTATAAAGACATTGAAATAGGGGATGCACTTGTTGTTTTTTCAAAGAAAAGAGTGTTGGAATTAGCTTATTATTTCTCAGATATAGGAATAAAGGCGAGTTTAATCTATGGAGATTTACCCCCTGAGGTTAGAAAAAAACAATATGAGCAGTTTTTAAATAAGGAAGCTGCTATATTAATAACTACAGATGCTATTGGTATGGGTGTAAATTTACCTATAAAACGAATAATCTTCATGGATATTAAAAAATATGACGGCTATGAGGTAAGATATTTAAAATCCCAAGAAGTTAAACAAATAGCGGGGAGAGCAGGGAGAAAGGGAATTTATGAAACTGGCTATGTTGCGTCACAGGGTGGTAATTCAGAATTTTTAAAGGAAAGCCTTGAAGTAGAGGACTATCCCATTAGTAGAGCTGTTCTAGGTCCCAGTGAAGAAATTTTAAAAGTAAGAAATTTACCACTTAAAGAAAAGCTGGCTCTTTGGGTTACGAGAAAAGAAAAAGTTGGGCTTTATAGAAAAATGGACATCAACGAATATTTAATAATTTTAGATAACGTTAAAAAATATAAACTTGATGAAAGAACTCAATGGACCTTACTTAAAATCCCATTTGATGTATCAAATAATGATATGATGAACTATTTCTTAAGTTATGTAGATGAAATTTTTATAGCAAATAGAAAAATTATATCTAAACCTGAACTTTTAAAAATGGAACTCTACGATTTGGAATTACAATATCAAAGGGTTAATTTATATTATTCCTTTTCACGTGCCTTTAAGCTGGAATTTGATGAGCAGTGGGTATTAGAAGCAAGAAAAGAAGTAAGTGCTTCTATTAATAATATTTTATTAAAAATATAATAGAAAGATAATGGCATCCATATTAGTTACTACTTTTTCAAAATAAATAATAACTAATATGGATGCCATTAAAATTTATCTTTCCATTAGCTTACAAAGACAAAAGCTTAAAATAATGCTATAATAATTTGGAAAAAGAGAGGTGTTCATATGAGCGGAATAGCTGGAGAGGGATGTGAAATTTTAGTTCCTTTTAATGAAAGAAAACCAATTGAGGTTATAGAAAGAAGTATTACTACTACATATAGAAAACATATTTGGGCTAAGTTTATAAAGGCCATTCAAGAATATAATTTGGTAGAAGAGGGAGACAAAATAGCTGTTGCAATTTCAGGAGGAAAGGATAGCCTTTTAATGGCAAAGCTTTTTCAAGAGCTTTATAAGCATAGCAAGGTTAAATTTGAGCTGGAATTTATTGTAGCAGACCCTGGATATCATGAAAATATTAAAGAGCTTTTAATCGAAAACTGTAAGCATCTAAATATTCCTATAAAGATTTTTAATTCAGGAATTTTTGAAATTGTTGATAAAATTGCTAAGGATTATCCCTGCTATATGTGTGCTAAAATGAGAAGAGGGGCATTGTATACAAAGGCCCAGGAATTAGGCTGCAATAAGGTTGCATTAGGACATCACTACAACGACGTAATAGAAACTACACTATTAAATGTACTTTATACTGGTAATTTTAGTACCATGCTTCCAAAGTTAAAATCCGATAATTTTGAAAATATGGAGCTTATAAGACCAATGTATTTTATTGAAGAAATGTATATTGAACGATTCACTCAAAATAGCGGTATTTGGCCACTTAATTGTGCTTGTATGGTTGCAGCTAAGAAAATAGGGAATAAACGCTATGAAATCAAAGCTCTAATAAAACAGTTAAAGGAAAACTTTAATGATGTGGAAAAATCGGTCTTCAGAGCTGCAGAAAATGTGAATATGAATGCTATACTCGGCTATAAAAAAGATGGACAAAAGCATAGTTACTTAGAGTTTTACGATGAGGAGTAGATATTTTGATTAAGATTTGGGGCAAGGTTATAAAAAATAATAAGATCATTAAGGATGCTGTAGCAACTTCAAATATAGAAGGAAATTATCAAGAAAAATTAAAGCAGTGTATCATTGAATTATGTGAAAAATTCGATATACAAAAACCATACTGGCTGCCCACTAATTTGGAGGAATACAATAAAAGGAATAAAACCACATTTACTTATCATAATTTCATGGAAGAAATTGACTTTGATAAGTTCATAATACAGGAGTTAGATATAAAAAACAAATGAGATTGTATGAATTCATACAATCTCATTTGTTTTTAAAACTATTCACCATAAACTTAAGGTCATAAATCATATCCCCAAAGGGGCTAGTGCAGCCATAATCAATTAATACATTATTATCCTTCAATGTTCCCCAGGAGCTAACGGAAATTAGATCTTCATAAAACAGGTAATGTTTATCAGCTAGAATACATAAATCATTAAAGAAATCTTTATCTTTAGAAAAATTAAAAACATTAATATATTTATCCTCAAGAGTATTACTTAATGGCACAGCTCTTTCCATAATCAAAATATTTGGTTTAAAGCAAGCAATAGGTGATAAATATTTTTTAAGCTTTAAATTTACATGGGTGAAAACGTAATGCTCTACTTTGTTCTGATAAATCCCTTCATTTCCTTTTGCAACCTTAATTACATAATTTTTATTAAGTGCATAAACCTTTCTGCTAATTCCTTCTCCAAGAAACATAAATTTTGAATCAAAATCTGTACTTTTTAAGCTGTACAAGTTTTTAAAAAATGCCTCTGAAATTGCCACAGCATATCACCTAAAAATTATTCTAATATTACATATATGTTAATTTTTTTAGAATGCTACTTTTTTTATTCAAAGGGCATTATACCAATGGCTTTATAAAAATCATAATCTACTGTATGACTTGTGCTTAAGTTATTATCTTTTCTAAACTTAATAACCTTTTCTTTCATAGTTTCCCCATATTTTCCGTCTAAAGCCCCTAAGTAATAGCCTTTATCTTTAAGCCTTCTCTGGACTTCATATACGTCTGCGCCTGTATCACCAGGCTCCAGATATCTAAATTTGTTAATGAACATGTCATATGGACCACCATATATGACTACAGGGGTTCCATAGCCAACTCTTTCATATAAATTTTCTGCATCTTTATTAAGCATTCTTATGCAGCCAAGTGACACTGAACCGCCTATAGATAGGGGTTTATTAGTGCCATGTATGCCATATCTGCCCCAAGGTACATTAAGCCCCATCCATCTAGTTCCAAAGCCTGCACTCCATTTTCCTTTACTAACAATATTCCATGTACCGATTGGAGATGGAGTAGATGGTTTTCCTCCGGCTATAGTATAAGAGCTGACAATTAAGTTTTTTTGTGTATCAATTAAATATAATTTTGTGTCCACTAAATCAATTAGAATATTGTATTTTGGTCTATATTCATTAGATTTTATCTGGGTCTCAGCCTTTATTAACGTAGGGAAAAAGGATAAAATATATAATGAAAAAGAAAAAATTAAGGCATATTTTAAGGTTTTAATTTTATCAACTCCTCACTATTATAAAATACAAAGTTATTATTTACTTTAATAAATTAAATATTCAAATAAAAAAGTAAGAAGAGTGGAGATATGTTTTATACATACTTTACTCTTCTTACTTTTTAGTTGATTTTATTATATTAATTTACATATTTTATATAATCGCTATAAACATAACCTTGAATTCCATTTAATTTTATATTTATCCAATTACCATCTTGAGATGAGCCTAAAAGTTCTGCAAATTGATTTCGTGCTAAGGTTCCGTAAATTGAACTACTTGCAGAAGCAGATGCTCTAATATTAAGTAGGTACACATTATTTATGGCAACGTATCTGCCTGTTAAATTTGAATTAATAAGATTTCCATATATAAAGCCTGACTGACCATTATAGGTTATTTGATACCAGCCATTAGAAAAATTCAAAATATTTACAATTGAGTCCTTTGGGATGGTTCCTGCTAAACTTGCGGTTGTAGAAGGACTAGTTCTAAAATTTGCCGCATAATTTACATTGATTATTTTACCTAAGGAAATAGATGTAGCAATAGAATCATCAACAATATTTATATATCTGCCGGGAATATAGCCATTATTAATATCATCCATTGTAACAAAATACCTTTTAGTGCCTTGAATACCTCCAAACACCTGATCCCAAGTTGCCTCATAGGTATATGCACCACTAATACCATTTAAGGTACCCCATCTATCAAAAATCAATACGTGATCACCTGGTCTATTAAGAATATCCATATGCTTTAATTGACTCAAAGATATTTTTGTAAAATAGTTATCAAATAAGGAATAGGTAGAGAGTTTATCACCTGAAATATTAAAAACTGACTGAACAAAACCTGAACAATCTATGCCTGAAGTACCTGGAATTAATCCATAACCTGCAGTTGTATTTACATTACCTGTATAGGCTCCCTTATTAACCGCATCTAAGAAATTTGTCCAAGAAGCACCGTATGAACTTGAATCTAAGCTATCATGACCACCCCAATTATAGGGAATTCCTCTAGCTTCATCTGCGGAAATTCCATTTAACTGATCTGGCTGAGTTACCATAGAAGAATAGGTAGAACTTATAGAATTATTTTTGCTTTTGTCATAAGTCCATGTGAGATTTATCATATTCAGTGCTCTTTGTTCTGCTTGACTTCTAGAAATAGAAGCGGCAGTAACAGCGCCTGCTTTATAAGAAGGAATTGTAAGTGCAGCTAAAAACATTAATGCTAATGATGTTTTATGGGTCCATTTCAACAATTATCACTCCTATAAGATTTTATAAAATAAGGAGCTGTTTTTGTGACAGCTCCTTATACAAATCAAATTAATATGAAAAAACCATTTTATCAACTCTTAATGCTACAGTCTTTGACCAAAGCCAAGTATTTGTAGTACTATCATCAAAATAGAACTGTGCACCATGAGTAGGATCTACACCTTTTAATGCATCTAAGGCTGCCTGTCTACTATCAGCTGTAGCAGCATTATTAATCCATCCATTTAAAACTGGTGTAAATTGATAGTAACCATTTATTTGTTGATAGATAACATCTTTAATAGTATTTGGCCAATCAGCACTTTTTACTCTGTTTACTACAACAGCACCAACAGCAACTTTAGCTTCATATGGCTCACCTTGAGCTTCAGCGTTTATAAGTCTAGCTAATAGATCTAAGTCTGCTGTAGTGTAAGGAATTACACCTGCAGAAGTCTGACCTCCAGAACTTGAAGGAGTTGAACTTGGTGAGGAGCTTGTACCAGGAATTATTAAAGTTTGATTTGGATATATAGCATCAACCCAATAGTTATTTGCAGTTCTTAAAGCAGTTAGAGAAACACCAAATTTTTTTGATATTAAATATAAGGTATCTCCGCTTTTTACTGTATATTGCACAGCAGGCACATTTAATACTTGTCCAGGATAAATCATAGCAGAACTTAAGTTATTGTTTTGCATTAGTACTGAACTATTTGTATTAAATAAATTACCTATTTTATAGAGAGAATCACCAGATACAACTTTGTAGCTGGCAGCATGTACTAAATTACCAGATAGGAATGAGATTGATAGTGCAAAAAGTAAACTTTTTGTTATTTTAGATTTTAGCATAATTGCCTCCTTTTGCCTCCGAGGTTAGTTGACGGGTTCGGGTAAGAGGTACCCTACTCATTAGATGAGATTCACCCCAGGATAAATCCCCCGTACTCCTTTTGGAGATTCGGCGTTTTGTATGTGATTATTGTAACAAATGAAATTATATATTTCTAGGCAATATATGTGGAAATGAGGGCAAATGATGGTATATGTTTTATTCTTAAGTATATTAAAGTTTATTTTAATCTAAACTATACATTATAAAATTAAAGTTCTTAAAACTATTTTAAATATATATAAAGTTGCGACAAAAATTTATATATTATATTATAAAATAAGGATTAATTTTAGAGGGGATGGCATATGAATGAATTTAATGACGAATTTTAAAAGACTAGGCAGTAATAATTTCCATGCATTAACCCATAAAAATTTTAGGTATTATTGGTTTGGACAATGTATCTCTTTAATAGGTACATGGATGCAAAGTATAGGTCAATCTTGGCTGGTTTTTACCCTAACAGGCTCACCATTTCTGCTTGGACTAGTTGGTACTATTCAATTCCTGCCCATAACAATATTTTCTCTTTTTGCCGGAGTAGTTGTAGATAGGTTTCCTAAGAAGAAGATATTATTAATAACTCAAAGCATATCTATGCTGCTTGCTTTAACTCTTTCAATTTTAGTATTTACACATACAGTAAAATATTCATACATACTTATAATAGCTCTTATTTTGGGATTTACAAATACATTGGATACACCAACACGACAAACCTTTGTGGTTGAGGTAGTTGGAAAGGAAGATTTAATGAACGCAATTGCATTAAATTCTGCTGTTTTTAACTTAGCAAGGATTCTTGGACCATCAATAGGTGCGTTAATTATGTCACTACTAGGTGCAGGATGGTGTTTCTTGTTAAATGGCCTTAGTTTCATAGCAGTTATTTATGGACTTATTAAAATAAAACCAACCCCTTATGTTAGAAAAACAAATCCAGAAAGCAAAATATTAAAGGAGATTAAAGATGGGTTATTATACATTTATAAGACTCCAAAGCTATTGAAAACAGTTTTAATTGTATTTGTAATGGGAGTTTTTGCTTTTAATTATAATGTGCTACTTCCTGTATTTACAAAAAATGTTCTTCATCAGTCGGAGAGAACCTATGGATTTTTAATGGCCTCATTGGGAATAGGTTCACTTATTGGAGCTGTTACGGTTTCTCTTAAAAGCAGGAAGGGTCCTAAACATTCAACTTTGCTCCTAAGTTCAATTATAGTATCAATAATGCTGATGCTTACTGGATTAAGTAAACTAGAGTACATAGCTGCAATTTCTTTAGCTATAACTGGTGTATTTAATATTTACTTTTCCACAACAGCAAATTCTACACTCCAAATAAACGCTAAAGATGAATACAGGGGAAGGGTGATGAGTGTATATGCCTTAGTTTTTGCAGGTTCAACTCCTATAGGTAATTTATTTTCAGGTACTGCTGCGGATAAGCTTGGAGCTTCCTCAGCCTTTGTGGTAAGCGGGATATTAAGCCTTTTATTTATAACTATTTTAGTAATAATATTTAATAGAAAACTAAGCTCTGAAAGAGCTTAATTTAAAGCAGCTTTTCATCTTCATTGATTTTTACAGCATTATAAATGAAATATAAAAAAGGGATGAGTTAAAAATCTTTTAACTCATCCCTTTAAGTTATTTAGCGTAATTTTTAAAATAATTACTTCTAATAATTGTGTCAGAAATAGTTATACCCTCAATTGCTGAGTTCTTCTCCTTTTCACTAGAACTCTTACCAATATAATCTCCATTTGTAAGAACTGCAAAACTCTTATTGGTATTAAATAAATTCTTTCCAATAGCCGTTTTTTCAAGAGATTTAGTATCAGCACCCATTATATAAGCAAGGCTAGGAAGGAGGTCAACTTGTCCACCAATATTATCGAATTTTTTACCTTCCAAACCTTTAGTGTATATAATAAGAGGAACTCTCATATTATTATTTTGCCACCAGCTTTCTTGAGGCTGGATTTTTGAAACCTCATCATTGTAATATTTGTGTATTCCTGTATGATCACCATAAACCACTACAACTGAATTATCTAATATACCATCCTTTTGAAGTTTGTCTAGAAAAATTCCAATATGTTTATCGGTATAATGAATACTTTGGAAGTAGCCCCCTAATTTTGTTTCATCTAGCTTACTGTCGAGCTTTAATTCTCTATATTGTGCTGGTATATCAAAAGGTCCATGACTTGATAAAGTTATCATAAAACTGTAAAAGGGCTGCTTTTGCTTTGCGATTATAGGCTCTGCCTGACGAAGGAAAGAACCATCACTTAAACCAAGTCCAATTGTTTCATCTAGTTTATAAGAGGTTTCATCAACTGCCTTTTGAAAACCAATGGAAGTAAGTGCAGGCATCCAATTCCAATAGGAACCTTTATCTGGATGTAGTGCAATAGTTGAATAACCAATACCTTGCATTAACTTAGGTAGAGAATTATAACTATTATTAGGGTACCGGAAGAAAGTACTTCCAATCCTTACAGGATAAACTGATGTATTTGTCATTAACTCTGCATCTGAGGTTGTTCCGTTGTTTACTTGTTCATAATAGTTATCAAAATAAAAACTGTTTTTTAATAATTTATTTATATTAGGAGTTATTTCTTGATTGTTAATTTTTTGGCCTATAACGAAATTCTCTAAGGATTCAACCTGAATGAGAATTAAATTTTTACCTTTAAACATACCCTTATATTCATTGTCCGGAAGGGATTCCTTATTATTAGTAAACCAAGTTTCTATTTGATTTTTCTCAGTACTTGAAAGATTATAGGGCTTATTATCTTCATAATAGTTATAGGCATCATAAATATGATAACCTAGAGGTGATAAATTAGCCATTGTTTGAGTAGGCGTCCAGCAAATTCTAAAAAGTATAGTCTTTTGTCCTTTTTCAACTATATCTATTTTGTAATGGTCAAACCATAAATAACCGATAGATATCAATAAGCTAAATAAAAAAATTAAAGGTAATCTCTTTCGATTCTTGTAGTGATTTTTGCACAATATTGTTAAAGGAATTAGAATTATAAAGTCAGCTACAAAAATCAAGTCAATTGTTCTCATCATTGAAAATACATCACTTGATAAATTGTTTAAATTACCAGTTTGACTTAAATTGTGCAGGGTTAAGAAACTATTAAAACCTCTAAAATACCATAAATCACATAATAATAGAAAGGTAAATAATAGATCTATAGCTATAAAATACAGGAGCTTGCCTCTATTTTTAAATAAAAAAGAAAAGGACAAGAAAATAATAATAAAACATAAATAAACTAATAGATGTGGACTTCCATAAAATGCCCATCCTACTTTAAAGGATGTGGCTTTTTCGCTATTTACTAGCAAAATAAAAAGTATTGATTTTAAATAAAGGCATAAAAGAGTCACAAAAAACAAAGTGTCTTTTGCAAGTAATTGTAGGTTTTCTTTTAAAATGCCTTTTCTGTTGATTTTATTTGTATTTAATTTAGTAGTATTATTTAGCAAAACTAAAACCCCTTTTGTATTATATATTTAAATCACAATAAAAATTATACAGTAATTATTTTAATAGAACAATAAGTAAAACAAAAATCTGGTTACATAAAATAACCAGATTCAGTGCCTTAGAATTAATAATTTATTGAAATTTGAGCTGAATAATTATGTGGATTGATTTCTTCTATAGTTGGTGTTTTACCATTCTTGTTTTTAAGGTAACCTCTGTATATAAAAAATATTTCAACTAAAAGTATTAATATTAATACGGCAAGTATTTTTATAAATCTTGACATTCATACCTCCATATACATTGCTTGAGAATACAATACATATATATTAATATTTATGCTGCTAATACTGCTCATAATATTAAATTGAAATAATTTTTAACTTAAAATAAAGTATTGATTTACTGAAGGTATTGCTTTATTTTTGTATTTTTATCTATAAATAGTAATAGAGGTAATCCAAGCACGTAGGTGCATACAAGTTCACCAAAACCAACTTGCAGTGCTGTTAAAATAAATGGAATATTTGCTGTATAGGTTACTAGTAGGCCTATAACCACTGCATTAACAAGTACTGCAGGCAGTGGAGCAATATACTTTTTAAATTTCAAATTACTCTTTCCGATGTAATAGGTAATAATAGCTGCAATTAATGTAGCCAAAGAGCCTACTACTATATCCAAAGGTCCTATTGGACTTAAAAGATTTGCTATAACACAACCAATAAATAGTCCTGGAATTGAAAGGGATGAGAAAAAAGGTAAAATTGTAAGGGCTTCAGCCACCCTAAATTGGATTTCACCATAGCTTATAAAAGCTAAAGACATGGTTAATGCAGCGTAAACTGCAGCTATTAGTGCTGCAATTACAATTTTTTGAGTTTTACTTTTCATATTTTTATTCCTCCTAGTTTTGTTAAGGCAGGATGGTTACGAACTGCCTGTACATATAGATATTTAAAGTACTTGTCTATTTTAGCTTGTATTTATTCTTAAGTCAATATAAATGAAAATATATCACTTTTAGAGAAAATGTATTATAATTAGTAAATATGAGATTTTGTCTTAAGTATTATTTTTAAAGGAGTTTTCATGAATAAAAACATTTTTGATGCAAAAATTCACATATTAGAAAATGGACTACATTTAATTTCTATAAAAAAAGATAGCAAGCTTTCATCTATTCATATCGGAATAAAGGTTGGATCTATTAATGAACAAACTGATAATAGAGGTATCTCCCATTTTATTGAACATATGCTTTTTAAAGGTACTAAAAATTATAACAATGAGGAGTTAAATGATTTTTTAGAACAAAGGGGTGGTGAGTACAATGCTTATACTGACTATTCCTGTACTGTATTTAGTATTACTGCTCTGGCAGAAGAATTAGAACCTTCCATTAGTATTTTAGCTGATATGATTCAAAACTCTATTTTCCCGGAAAAAGAAATAGAAAGAGAAAGAGGAGTTATCTTAGCAGAAATCAGAACAAGTAAGGACGATATTGAAGACTATAGCTTTAAAAGGGCTAATGAAGTTGCCTTTACAAAAAGTTCTTTAAGATTTGATACTTTAGGCGAAGAAAAAACGGTAAAAAGGTTTAAAAAAGAGCAAATTGTAGATTATTATAATAAATACTACAGTCCTAATAACGCATTCATTACTATAGTTTCTCCATATGATCATAAGGAGATAAATAACCTTATTAAAAATTATTTTTTTTCTTGGAAAAAAAGAGAGCTTAAAGAAGATAGTGTTAGCATAGAAAATAACATTGAAAAAAAGGTAGTTAGCTTAAAGAAAGATATCGAACAAAGTACTATTGTATATGTTTTTACTTTTCACGGCTTAAGTAAACAAGAGGAGCTAGCTCTTAAAATTTTGAATCATAAATTTGGTGAAAGTGCAAATTCAATTTTATTTAGGGAATTAAGAGAAGAAAAGGGGTTAGCCTATGATGTATATTCACAAATGGATATTACAAACAATGTTAAAACCTTATATATCTATACAGCAGTTTCAGAAGATAAGATTGATGAAGCCATTAACTCTATTGATGCTTCAATTGAAAGAATAAAAACTGGGGAAGCAAATTTTAATGAAAATACAGTTATGCTTATGAAAAAGGTGCTAAAAACAGCCGTAGCTGCTACAATGGAAGACTGTACTGATTTAGGAAACTATGTACTTCATCAAAGTATGGATAATGAGAGTATTTATGAATTTCTTGAGGATATGGAAAATCTAGAGCAAATTAAAAGTACTGACTTATACAAAGTAGCTAATAAGGTTTTTAACAGCCCTACAATTCATATTTTAAAATCTGAAATATAATACTTTTTAGGAGCTATTATGATAGAAAAAATAACAAAAATTGAGCTTCAAAAGAAAAATGAAGATAGAGTAAATATTTATATTAATTATGAATATGCATTTTCCTGCAGTAAAGAACTAGTATATACTCATAAATTAAGTAATGGGCAGCAAATTGAAAGAGATGCCTTAAATGCTATTGTAGCTGAAGATAATTATATAAAATGTAAGAATAGTGCCCTTAGGATTATAGAAAGAACCTATAAATCGGAAAAGGAATTAAATGATAAGCTCATTGAAAAAGGCTATGATGAGCAAACTATAGTGAGTACTATGGAATTTCTTAAAAAATATAGTTTCTTAGACGACTTAACTTATACAAAGATGTATATAAAGGATAAAATTAAAACACAAGGCAAAAATAAAATAAAGTTTGCACTAATTAAAAAAGGAATTTCTGTAGAAATAATAAATAATGAACTAGAAGAAATAAATACAGATGATCAAAATGATACATTAATGACCTTGGCTGAAAAAAAATATAAAACTCTACAGAAAAATGAGCAGGATATCAGAAAACTTTATAAAAAGCTGGCTGATTTCCTTATAAGGAAGGGCTTTCAATGGGAAGAAGTAAAGCCTGCATTAAAACAATTATTAAATGAAGACAGTTTTGAAGAATGATAAAGAAAAGCTAGCTAAAATATATAATTGATTTTATATATTGTAGCTAGCTTTAGTTATTTTAAATTACCTCTTTAATATTGCATATTTAGGTAAGCCATTTTCTGTTGGAAGTTCTGGGGTACCTTGAATTAACGGGCTTATATAATCTACTGCAGCATCCGTAACAAAATTATTTTCCTTTGTAATCCAAGTTTTAGGGAAATATTTTATGTGATTAGCTACCTTTATAGGATTCATTAATATAGTTTCATATTTATAAGGATTATTTTGAAGTCTTTTAATTCCAACAACAAATCCAGTTGAACCATTGCCTGCATACTCTACTGCCTTTCTTCCTAGTTCATAAGCTTCCTCTAAATCAGTCTTAGAAATACAATGCATAGCGCTGCGTTGAGTAACTCCAAGCTCAAGAGTTTTTACACGGGTTGTGATTTTATTTTCAATTATAAGGTTCTTAAGGCTTGTGCAGACTCCACCAAGCTGTGCATGTCCGAATTTATCGTGAGTTGCGCCAGAAGTACTTTCGGCAATAAATTCGTTATTCTCACCCCTTAAGCCTTCAGAAGCTACTATGAAAACTTGGTTTTGTGCCTTGAATCTCTTATTTACATCTTCTACAAATTTCTCTTTGTTAAAAGCTACTTCAGGTAAATAAATAAAATCACAAACCTGTTTTCCGTTTATTTTAGCTAATGCAGCACTGGCAGTTAACCAGCCAGTATCTCTACCCATAGTCTCTACAATAAATATACCATTATTAATATAGACTGAGGAATCAAGGTAGCTCTCTAAAATTGTAGTTGCAATAAACTTACTTGCACTGCCAAACCCAGGAGTATGGTCTGTCTCCATTAAATCATTATCAATAGTTTTAGGGATTCCAATAATTTGTACTGGTATATTATTTAGCTTTGTATATTCAGATAAGGCTCTTACTGTATCCATTGAATCATTTCCGCCAATATAAAAGAAGGCTTCAATATGATATTTATTAAAAATATTGAATAATTCCTTATATTCACTGTCATCATTTATGTAATCTTTCATCTTATATCTACAAGATCCTAAGCCAGAAGAAGGAGTATATTTTAATCCCTTTAATTCCTCATAGGGGATTGAAGATAAATTTACTAACCTTTCTTTTAATATTCCTTCAATACCATTTAACCCTGCATAGACAGTATCAAAGCTTTTATCCTCTAAACATTGATCTAATACTCCTATAAAAGAAGAATTAATAACAGCTGTAGGCCCACCTGATTGTGCAACAATACAATTTTTCATGACTTTTCTCCTCCCGAATTAATTTTAAAATGATATACTAATGCGTAATTTAAATCCAAGTGATTTATAATAATTTACTGCTTTATTGTATTATATTATTTTTATATATGCAATATTATTAACTTACATATTCAAGTTTAATTCAGCTTTTAAAGTTTTTGAATATATAGTAGAATAATATTTAAAAATAAATTAAATAAGTAAATCATAACAGTTCTTTTTTAGTCTGAAAGTTTATTATTAAAGGAGGAAATTTCATGAGTGCTATTGATACAATGGTAAATGAACATAAAAACGTTAAAGCCATGTTAAAGGTAATGCGAAGTATGAGCATAAAGGTTTTAAATAATGACAAGGTTGACTATTCGGATTTTGATAAAGTCATAGATTTTGTAAGAACTTATACAGATAAGCATCATCATGCCAAGGAAGAAAACATACTTTTTAAAAGAATGGGAGAAGAGCTTGGAGATAGAATAGCAAAGGGTCCAATAGCTGGTATGCTTATTGAACATGATTTAGGAAGGTTATATATGTCAAACCTAGAAGCTGCATTAGAAAAATTTTCAAAGGGTGATAGGGATGCAAGAGTAGATATTATTGCAAATTCTATTTCATATACAGATTTACTTACAAGACATATTGAGAAAGAAGATACAACAATCTATAAATTTGCAGAAAGGTCATTAAGTAAGGCTGTTATTGAAGATATAGAAGACAAATGCGCCGCAGTAGAAGATTTAGCCTCAGAGAAATCTTTTCAGAAAAAATATATTGATTTATTAAATGAACTTACTGAGAAGTATTTGTAAAGTTTGGGGTTTCTTTAATGTATATTAGGGAGCAGTAACTCTGTTATAAAAATATATGTAAAAATTGGATAAGAGCATCAGACTCCTTTACCTTAAGTAAAGAGCTTGTCTACTTAAGGTAAAGAAGTCCATACTTTTGCCTGCTTTTTATTCTAAATTCATAAGTTCCTTTATAACCTTTACAACATAACTTATATCATTTCTGCCTATCCAGTAATTTGTTACAAATCTAAATTCACCATTCTCTTCTGAATTTATTTTAATACCTCTTTGGTACATATCATTTACAAAAGTATCTTTATTAAAATTAGCCTCACAAGCATTGAAAAATACCATATTTATATGTATATCCTTATAATTAACTTTAACTCCAGGTAATTTTTCTAGTTCCCTTGCTAAAACCAAGGCATTTTCATGATCCTCATTTAGTCTTTTTGTCATTGACTTAAGTGCCACCAGACCTGCTGCTGCAAGAAAACCTACCTGCCTTAGGCCTCCACCCATTAGCTTTCTTCCTTTTCTAGCACTAGCAATAAATTCTTTACTGCCTGCAAGCATTGACCCGATTGGAGCACATAATCCCTTAGATAGGCAAAACATCACTGAATCACAGTTAGCTGTTATTTCAGCTGCTTCAACATTTAAATATGAAGCTGCATTAAAAAGTCTAGCACCATCTAGATGAACAGGTATATCATGTTCCTTAGCAATCTCATATATGCTTTTCATGTTAGCTATTGGAATGACTCTTCCGTTAGAATGAGCATTCTCAAGGCAAATAAGTCCTGTTCTTGGAAAATGAATATCTTCTGTACGGATTCTGGAGGCTATTTCATTTGGATCAAGCTCTCCATTACAGCTTTTTAAAGTTCTTAATTGGACACCAGCTATTACTGAAGAAGCTCCTACTTCATGAACAACAATGTGACAATCATCACCTAGTATTACTTCGTCGCCTCTACGGCAGTGGGTAAGTAAAGCCAGTTGATTACCAAAGGTACCACTTGGTACAAAAAGGGCAGCTTCTTTATTAGTAAGACTTGCTGCATATTCTTCAAGTTCCTTTACTGTTGGGTCATCTTCGTAAACATCGTCTCCAACTACCGCATTGTACATAGCCTCTCTCATTTCTTTAGTAGGTACTGTTACAGTATCACTTCTTAAATCAATAAATTTCATTTTAATCCCCCTTGATATCTTTATAAGTATCGGGGTAATCTTACTAGTCCATTGCCATGGACTAGATTACCCGTAAAAGTCCATTTAGGACTTTTACCACAACAATTATTAATTGTTGCGCCCTTTTTTTATCTTTTCATTAGCTATTGCTATTTGTCCAAGAGCAATTCCACCATCGTTTGTCGGAAAGGCTTTAGGATAGTATACCTTAAAACCTAAGGGCTTTAATTTTTCACATAAATTCTCTAAAATAAAGGAATTTTGAAATACCCCACCACTTAATACAACTTCATTTAAGGAGGTCTGGTTCTTTATTAATGTGCAGGTTTCAGCAGTAAGGTTAATTATACTATTATGGAATTTTAGGCTCATTATATGTTTTTCTATCCCAGAAAATCTGTCAATTAATATTCCTTCTATAAGTTTATTAGGGTTTATAATGTAATTTTTTTCTTCCTTTACAATAGAATAGGAATAACTTTCTGATTTTGTATCTTTAATTGAAGCCTCTAGTTCTATGGAAGCTTGCCCTTCATAGGTGATTTTATCTCTAATACCTATTATACTAGAAACAGCATCAAAAAGCCTGCCCATACTTGAAGTTTCGGGACAATTAAAGTCATGTTCAATAACATTTAAAATCGTTAAAGCTTTTACTCCATAAAGCTTTGTTATAACTTCATTTAAGCTCAGATTACTAACGCTTATACCCGATTTATAAAGCTTATGAATAAATGAAACAGCAATTCTCCAGGGTTCCTTAATGGAAATTTCACCGCCAGGAATTTTAATATAATCTAAGTGGGCAATTCTATGAAAGCTTAGTAAGTCACAAACTAAAAACTCCCCACCCCAAATTTTGCCGTCAATACCATAACCTGTTCCATCAAAGGAAACACCAATAACTTTGTTTCTTATGTTGCTTTCCACCATGCAGCTTGCTATATGGGCATGGTGATGTTGGACAGGTATTTTGGGAACATCATACTTAAGAGCATACTCAGTGGAATTATAATTAGGATGCATATCATAGGCTATAAACTCTGGTTCAAAAGAAAAAATATTTTTAAAGTGCTCAACATTTCTCTTGTAATGCATAATTGTTTCAAGATTTTCTAAGTCTCCATTATGCTGGCTTAGAAAGATAAAGTTTTCTTTAGAAATTGCAAAGGTGTTTTTCATGTTTGGACCGCAGGCTAATATGTTAGAAACAGTTTCGTACTTTATTGGATCAGGAGCGTAGCCCCTGGCTCTTCTAATAAGCATCTCATCTTCATTAAATACTTTTGTAACAGAGTCATCCACCGGTATATAAATATCTCTGTTATGCATAAGAAAGTAATCTACAATAGAAGACAAATGCTGAGCTGCCATTTCATTCTCGTATTCAAGAGGCAGGCCAAAATAATTTGCACTTGTCATAACAAGAGCCTCGATATCTTCATTAAATATGAGCTGGTGTAATGGAGTATATGGAAGCATTACGCCTAGGGTCTTTTGATTGGGAGCAACTGCTTCTGGAAGTTTATAACTTCTGTTTTGCCTTAATAAAACTATTGGCTTTCTAATTCCATTTAATAATTCTTCTTCCTTATCACTAACTATGCAATATTTTTTTACTACAGATAAGTCCTTAATCATAACAGCTAAAGGCTTATATGGTCTTTTCTTTCTTTCTCTTAATAGCTTAACAGCCTCTTCATTAGTGGCGTCACAGCATAGGTGAAAGCCAGTTAAGCCTTTAATTGCAAAAATTTTACCCTCCTTTAATTTTTTAACCGTCCAATTTATTATATTTAGACTTTCCTTGCTATAATTAGCTGTAATATTTAGAGCATTAATGTTTTTCCCAGAATTATCTATAACAAATATTGAAGGGCCGCAATCCTCACAGGCATTTGGCTGTGCATGAAATCTTCTATTTAAGGGATTAGTATATTCATCAATGCAAGGTTCACACATTGGGAACTTTTTCATAGTGGTTTTGTCTCTATCATAAGGAATAGATTTAATTATTGAGAACCTAGGTCCACAATTAGTACAGTTAGTAAAAGGATAACCATATCTTCTATTACTTAAGTCTAGTATGTCATTTTTACAATCTTCACACATAGCTATATCAGGTGATATAAGAGTTATTTTATCATCTTGAGTACTACTTTCTTTTATTATAAAGCCCTCATAGTTCTTTAATTCCTTATTTTCAGTTACTATTTTCTCAATCCTTGATAGAGGAGGAGGAGTGTTTTCTAATTTATATAAAAATTCATTTATGTTCTTGTCTGTGCCTTCTAAATCTATGTAAACTCCTTCAGAGTTATTGTTTACCCATCCATTTAAGGACAAAGTTAAAGCTAAATTATAAACAAAGGGCCTAAAGCCCACACCTTGAACTATACCTGAAACGGTAATAAAGATTCTTCTTTTAGTCATGAATTCTACCTGCTTTCTATAGTGTATAGCTTTATTATATCAATTATTTTAGAAACTAAAAGTGCAAAGAATAAGGAATATATTGTATAATAGTCTTAATTGCAATTTCTAAGGGGGGATATGAAATGAAAGATAAAAAGTTAGCACATGGAATGGCTCTTGTAATAATGCTAATTTGGGGTGTTTCATATTTAAGCATTAAGGTAGTTGTGTTAGAAATAAATCCAGTGTTATCAGCCTTTTACAGGTTTTTTATTTCTTCAATTATATTATTTAGTTTTTTAAAGTTAAAGTATCCAGAAGAAAAGTTATTAAAAGAAGATAGATTTAAAATGGTAATTGGTGGGCTTTTTGGAGTAGCGCTATACTTTTTTTTAGAAAATTATTCAATATATTATACCACTGCTTCAAATGTAGCTATTCTAGTTTCGTCTATACCTTTGTTTACTTTAATTTCTCAAAGGCTTATATTTAAAGAACCGCTTACTATCTGGAAAATATCCGGTGCAGCTTTAAGTGCAATTGGCATTATAATCATAATCGCTTCTAAGGAGAAGGTGAGTTTGTTTTCAAAAGGAACTTTAGGAGACTTAATGGCTTTAGCCTCTGCACTTTGCTGGGTAATGTACAATATTGTTACTAGTAAATTTAAAGGTAACTATAAAAGTATAACTATTACCACCTATCAAGGCCTATTTGGATGTTTATTTTTATGCCCTTCACTTTTTTTTGCAAAGATAGAGCTTCCATCTTTAAAGGTTTCATTAAATATTATTTTCTTAGCTATTTTCTGTTCTTGTATTTGTTATATCCTATATATATACTGCTTAGAACATCTTGGGGCAACCATATTATCAACCTACATAAATCTTCAGCCTATAGTAAGCCTTGCATCAGCCTATGTCCTTTTAAGAGAAAGCGTTAATTTTAGTCAAGTAATTGGGTGCTTAATAATAATTATTGGTGTATCTTTAGTAAGTCTTGGAGATAAATTTGCAATTAAGAGTTTTGAAGAACAAGTTTAATTATTTTTATAAAATATTAAAAAAATGAATTTACATAGATAACATTATTGTAAATATTTACACAGTTTGATAAAATATTATTGAAATATTAAATTAATTAAAGGAGAAATTTATGGGTGATATAAGATTAAATAAACTTGCCAATCTTCTAGTTAATTATTCTACTGAGGTAAAAAAGGGTGATTTTGTTTTTGTTTCTAGTGACGAAGTAGCCACCCCATGGATGGTGGAAGTGGTAAAAGAAGCTGTTAAAGCAGGGGCACATGTAGAAACTTGTCTTAATTCACAGGATATAGCTGAAGTAAAATTAAAGTACAGCAGCGAGGATCAACTTTTAGAGGATCATATACTCATGAAAACCATGCTGGAAAATGCTGATGTGTGGCTTTCAGCTTGGGGTGGGAGAAATACAAAAGTAAATTCAAATATTGATTCAAAAAAACTTCAGTGTTCATTAAAAGGTGCTTCTAGTTGGAGAAAAGTTTATTCTGAGAAAATGGGAAATGGCAGCTTAAGATGGTGCGGTACTCAATACCCAACTTATTCAGATGCGCAGGAAGCTTCTATGAGCTACAGTGATTATGAGGATTTTGTTTATGGTGCTGGATTACTTGACTCCGAGGATCCTGTGGCAGAGTGGAAGAAAATAAGTGCTCAGCAAGAAAGATGGGTTAAATATTTAGATACTAAAAAGGAACTCCATATATTATCAGAAGGTACAGACATAAGAGTAAAGGTTGAGGGGAGAAAGTGGATAAATTGTGATGGAAGAGTCAATTTCCCAGATGGTGAAATTTTTACATCACCAGTTGAAGATTCAATTGATGGCTATATAACCTTTAGTTTTCCAGGTATCTATTCAGGTAAAGAAATAGAAGGCATAAAATTAGAAATTGAAAATGGGAAAGTAATTAATGCAGCTGCCCAAAAAGGTGAAGACTTACTACTAGCGTTATTAGATACTGATGAAGGTTCCTCCTTCTTTGGTGAAGTAGCAATAGGTACCAATTATGGTATAAAGGAATTCACAAGAAATATGCTTTTTGATGAAAAAATCGGTGGTACTATTCACATGGCAATAGGTGATTCAATGCCTGAAGCTGGAGGCACTAATAGATCAACACTTCATTGGGATATGTTATGTGACATGAGAAAGGGCGGCAAAATTTTCGCAGACGGTGAACTATTCTATGAGAATGGTGAATTTATTAGTGATATATTAACAAAATATTATTTATAGTACAATAAAAGCGGCATTATTTCAGTGCCGCTTGATTTATTATAAGAAAGGAGCCTTTGATTCATCAAAGGGGTTAACTACGCATATGATAGAGCAAATTGAAAAGATATTTATTGATAGAAAACCTTCTATTATTGGAGAATATAAAAGAAGTGCAGTTATGCTGTTATTATATGAAGAGGATGGAGAAACCTATTTAATTTTTGAAGAAAGAGCACATAATTTAAGGCATCAACCAGGTGATATTTGTTTTCCAGGAGGTAAAATTGAGAAAAATGAGATTCCAAAGGAAACTGCCATAAGAGAGACTATGGAAGAGCTTAATTTAAAAAGTGAGGATATGGATTTAATTGGTGAAATGGATTATTTTGTAAGTCCATATGGAAGTATTATGTATCCTTTTGTAGCAAAAACTAAAGCTCATAATATTTATCCTAGTAAAGATGAAGTGGATCACATTATTAAAGTTCCTATAAAATTTTTCTTAGAAAATGAACCTCTTTCCTATGACATGGAAATTGCCCCAAACTTAAAGGAGGATTTCCCATACCATTTAGTTAAAGGAGGCAAAAATTATAAATTTAGCCGAGGGAAATTGCCTCAGTTTTTTTATAAATATGAAGGTAATGTTATATGGGGGTTTACAGCAATGATAGTTAAAAAGTTTGCTGAAATAATTAAAAAGGAAGCTAGTGAGTAGACTTCCTTTTTAATCCGAAAAACGCAATTGATACAACCATAATTGCTAAAAAAGCTATAATATAAATAGTTGATATAAGTCTTGACCCCAAAAAGTATTTTATATAGGCGAAAGCAGAGAAGGAAATTATAGTCCAAAATAAGAATATATAGGACATAATGTTATTATTTCTTCTCCAAGCTTTTGGATTTTTCATAGAGCCTATTATCTTCTTTCTATGATTACTGTGCTCAGAGGTATTAATAACAATAATTTTAAAATAAATAAAAAAGATGAGGCAAATAGCTGATAAAATAAGAAAAAAATAAGAAATAGAAATGCTTGTCATGTTCATAATGTACCCTCCTTTTTAAATATTAGTATTTATAGTATTACCAAAATTAGAATAATAATTAAAAACATTTGTTAATTCATATAAAATTTGAAAAAGTCAGAATTTACACTTCATTTTTTACAAACTTTACTTTATAATAGTATCAAGGCTATTTTATGGGGAGGTTGTAACTATGACACCATGTTCGTTTTTATCTACAACTGATAATGATGTAGAATGCTTTTGTGATTGTGCCTTTTATAACTATGAAGATAATGAGGGAGCATGCCCTTTTAAAAATTTGACTGGAAACAGATTAGGAAAAATTAAGGATCTTCTAAAGTTTGACTTTTTTTCAGAGGAAAATACAAGTGAGGATGATTCTGATTTTGATGATATTCATCACTTTTATAAAGATAAAGAGTTTATTAGCTAAATTTATATGTAATTAAACAGTTTGTATGATAATGTATATTTTTATAAAATATGATTAGAATAAACATTATTGTATTTATTTTGAATGAAGTTGATTAGGAGACAATTATGGAAAGAACACTAATATTAGTAAAACCAGATGGAGTGGAAAGAAAACTATTAGGTGAGATTATAAGTCACTATGAAAGAAAAGGACTTAATATTATAGCTTTAGAACTTATTCTTGCTGATACTGAAACAGCTAAAAGGCATTATGAGGAGCATGTGGGTAAACCTTATTTTGAAGAATTGATTAAGTATATTACTGAAAACAAGCTTTGTGCCTTAGTAGTTGAAGGAGAAAATGCAGTAGAAATTGTTAGGAAGATTAATGGTGATAAGGATCCACTTAAATCTGATTTAGGAAGTATTAGGGGTAAGTTTTCCATAGAAAAGACTAGAAATCTAGTGCATGCGTCAGATAGTGCTCAGAGTGCAAAACGAGAAATCGGCATTTGGTTCCCTAAAATTTAATTTTGCATAGTAAAGCTGGGTAAAGTACATTTTAATAAATGACTTTACCCAGCTTTAATTTTAAATACAATTATTCTTATTTATCTATGAAGAAATTTAAATAGCTTTACAACAATTTTTACTGCAGCTTCTATTACAATCTGAACAAGTATTTTTATTACTATCCTTTAAGGTGGTTTTCAGCATAAAGGTATTCTTCCTAAAAACCAGAGTTATTTCGCTGATTCTTTCAAAAACCTTCACATCATAAACTATTGGTAAATTTTCAATATTATCAATTATGTCCCATGAATTCTTATTATCTAAGGTGATTTCAACTTTTGGACTTTTGCAGCATCCATCTACATAAGAAAAACGTAAAAAGGAATAGTCAGTCTCATTTTTTAACATAATTAATAGTTTTTCATAAGCACTTTCAGATATTTTTATTTTAACTTTATTATCCATATTATTCCTCGTAAACATCTGAATATTCATGTAATAGACTTTGTTTAAGCTTCCAAAGTTTTGTTGAGAGATCTACGTAATAGGAATGGGGATTCTCAAATCTTAATACTTCAGGCCAAAGCTTTTCTGTTTCCTCTTTAGCAAACTCCTTCATTTCCATTACAGTAGGACTATCATAAACACTATTACCATTTTCAATTATTTTAATCTGCAGCTCTTTAACATAATAATTTTTAATCTTTTTCCTTTTCCAAGTATATATCGGATTAAAGATTTCTAAGGGCTTACTTTCGTCCAAAGCTTCATTATTTATGGTAATTAAGTCAGCTATAGCAAGGTTTGAATTTTTATCAAAGATTCTATAAATCTTTTTAAATCCAGGATTTGTAATTTTCTCTTCATTTTCACTTATTTTAATTTTTGGTATTATTTCATTACCATTTTGAATAGCAACTAATTTATATACTCCGCCAAATACTGGTTCTGATTTTGCTGTAATAAGTCTTTCACCGACGCCGAAGGAATCAATTTTAGCTCCTTGACTTAAAACATCTCTAATTATAAATTCATCTAATGAATTGGAAATTACTATACTGCAATCAGTATAACCAGCATTATCTAGAGTTTCCCTGCATTTCTTTGTTAAATAGGTTATATCTCCGCTGTCAATTCTGATTCCCTTTGGTCTTAAGCCTCTAGGTTTTAAAACTTCATCAAAAACCTTAATAGCATTTGGAAGTCCTGATTTTAATACATTATAGGTATCTATAAGTAAAGTACAATTTTCTGGATAAGTATTTGCCCATGCAGCAAAGGCTTCATATTCATTAGGGAAAAGCTGAACCCAGCTGTGTGCCATGGTACCTGCAGCAGGGAGTCCAAACATTTCTTCCGCTATTGTACATGCAGAGGAAGCACATCCTCCAATTATTGAAGCACGAGCACCATATATAGCGCCATCATAGCCTTGAGCTCTTCTTGAGCCAAATTCCATCACTGGCTTTCCTTTTGCTGCCCTGCAGATTCTATTTGCTTTGGTGGCAATAAGTGTTTGGTGATTAACAGTTAATAATATCATAGTTTCAACAAATTGAGCCTGTATTATGGGCCCTTTTACCGTAACTAGAGGCTCATTTGGGAATACCGGATTTCCTTCAGGTACAGCCCAAACATCGCAGGTAAACTTAAAGTTCTTGAGATAATCTAAAAATTTATCAGAGAAAACACCCTTGTTTTTTAAATATTCAATATCTGATTTAGTAAATTTTAAATTTGTCATATATTCTATTAACTGCTGAACACCTGCCATTATGCAGTAACCACCATTATCAGGTACTCTTCTAAAGAACATATCAAAATAGGCTATTGTATCACCAACATTATTGTCTAAGTAGCCATTTGCCATGGTTAGTTCATAGAAATCAACAAGCATTGTTAGGTTTCTTTCATTTAGTATATCGAAATTCTTTGTATATTCCATAATACAACTCTCCTGTAATTAATTTAGTAAGCTGCGACATTTTAATTTTAATATTCTATTAAAATTATTACAATACTTTTTTAATAATTTGAAGATATGCTTATTTTTTGCATGATATAATATTTTATGTCAATAATTATTTATATTAGTTATAGAATTTATGAGGTATAACATGTTAAATCAAAAGATATTGAGAGAATTCTACTCTTTAAGAGATAAAATTATAGAAGCGGATTTTAGTTATTTAGATAAGGAGCAGAGAAGTGCAGTACTAAGCAATGATAGAAACGTAATAGTGTCAGCATGTCCGGGCAGTGGAAAAACCACGGTATTAATTAATAAAGTATTATATTTAGTAAAATATGGACTAATCTACAAAAGTAATTATATACCAAAGAATTTAAGCAACGAAGTTATAGAATTAATGAAAATATACTTGCAAAAGGGAAAAGAAAAATTAAGGGAAGAAGATATAAGGCTGATTAATGCAAATTTAACTGAGAAAGGGATAAATCCGAATAATATTATTGTAATTACCTTTACTAAAGCAGCTGCAGAAAATATGAAAAAGAGGTTTCAAAACCTAAGCTGCGGCAGGAAAGCTCCTTTTTTTGGGACCTTTCATGGACTTTTTTATAAGCTTCTAATTAGGAATGAAGGGCAAATTAAAATAATTGAAGGTAATGAAGCCTTTAAGATAATATCAAATACTCTAACTAGATATACTGATGAAGTAAGCGAAGAAAAAGTAAATGAAATAAGAAACTATATTTCAGTTTTCAAGGTAAGCAACACTCCTTTAGAAGATTTCGATCCTAATATTGATAGATCAATTTTCATAAAATGCTTTAGCGCTTATGAAGAATATAAAAATACCCATAACCTTCTAGACTTTGATGACCTTCAAATAAACTTTAAAAAACTTTTAGTGAAATCACCTAAGGTACTTAGTACTTATAGGAAAAGCTTTCATCACATACTAGTGGACGAGTTTCAAGACTGTGATGAAATGCAAATGCAAGTACTAACAATGTTAAACGAAACAAATTCTATTTTTGCTGTAGGAGATGAGGATCAGTGCATTTACAGCTTTAGAGGTTCTAGACCAGAATTTATGGTTAATTTTGGTAGTATGTTTGAGAAAGGAAAAAGCCTTTTTCTTTCTACTAATTATAGAAGCACTGAGAACATAATTAATATATCAAATACACTAATTAAAAATAATGTAAATAGAAATATAAAAAATATGTTTTCAAGCAAAAATGAAAAAAAGAAAATTGAAAGTAATAATTTTTATGATGAAAATTCAGAAGGGGACTTTATTGCAAATGAAATAGAAGCCTTAAATTTAAGAGGAGGGTATAGTTATAAAGACCATGCAGTGTTATTTAGAACTAATATGGAAAGCAGAAGTATTGTAGATGCCTTACTTAGAAAAAAGCTTCCTTTTAAGTTATTAGATAAGGAATATAATTTTTTTGAACATTTTATTTGTAAGGACATAATAGCTTATTTAAGATTGAGTATATTCCCTGATGATGCTCAGAGCTTTATAAGAGTAATAAATAAGCCCTTTAGGTATATTAGCAAAATAAGTTTAGAAAAGCTTAAGGAATGCGATATTAAGGGTAATTGCTTTGAAGCTGTTAAGAACATGGAGACAACTCCTATTTTTCAGATGAAAAATTTGGATAAACTATATAAAAGTATAGCTCACTTAAATAAAATGACACTGGAAGGTGCAGCTCAATCTATAATTCATGATTTGGGCTATGAAGAGCATATAGTCTTGTATTGTAAGAAGTTTAAATTAAAACTTTCAGATTTATTAGATATAATTGAAGAATTTAAAGAGTCAGTTAAACCCTATAGTACTATAATAGCTTTTTTATCACATGTTGAAGCAGTGAAAGAAGAACTAAAAAAAGTTAAAAATAATTTTGGGGAGGAAGATGCAGTAATCTTAAGTACAATTCATGGAGTAAAGGGTATGGAATTTAAAAATGTATTCATTATGAACTGTGTTGAAGATTTGCTTCCCCATAAAAATAGTATTGAGGAAGGCATAGAAGAAGAAAGAAGACTATTCTATGTAGGTATAACAAGGGCAATTGATAATATTTATTTTTGTATTCCCCAAAATATAAGAGGCAGCCATAAGCTTTGCTCAAGATTCATTGAAGAAATTGACTTAAATTCAGCTGGAGGACTAAAACCAATTTATAATAATGGAGATACGGTTGTACATCAAAGCTTTGGTAAAGGAAAGGTAATGGAATTTAAAGATAATGTAATAGAAATTGCCTTTGAAGAGGGCATAGCTAGAAAATTTGATGTAAACATACTACATAATAATGGATTACTAAAAAAGCTGAGCTGATAATGTTAAATTAAAAATTCATTTCATACACGTAACACATTTAAAACATATTGGAGGTAGTATAAAAATGATATTAAGAGAATATATTCAGATCATGGGCAAAGATACTACTGACTTATTATTTCCAAAACCTGATAAAGAAAAAAGGTTCATGATACACTTCAACAAAACTTGAAAAATTATTTTATAATAGAAAAGTGGGAATGAAAGGTACACATTGTAAAAATTTAATATCTTAATCCAATTCCTAAAAATCTATATGAATCCTTATCTAGATATACTACTATTGGCCCTAATACTCCATTTTTAAAGTTTCTAAATGAAACTTTATATGCATTAACAGAATAATATTTACCAATTGAACTATATATTTCATTTCCTTTCAAAATACTTTCCTCTACCTTTGCAGTTTTCCATTCACCTACCTGTTGCTTGTAAGTTTCATTCAATGTATTATAAGCAATTTTACAAATATCACTTTCTGTTTTTTGTGTTGTGGTTTGGGTAATCTTATCTATCTTCACACTATCTTTACATAGTTTTGTACATCCAACTATTGGTGATGAAATAAGAACTATGATGAATAACATAATCATCTTTTTCATAAACTAATCTCCTTGATTATAACCTATTCCTTACTACTTACTACGATTTAGTTTTTAAAAAGTTGCTTGTTTTTGTAAGGTTAAAAAATTCATATAAAATTGAACTTAAAATATACAAACCGTAATGAAAAAGCTATGAAGAATGATAATATTGTAGAATCGGAGGTCGTACCATGGATAAAGGAGAATTAGAAATAATTTATGGTTAATATTTAGTAATATTTGAAATAAATGTAAGCTGGTAGTATAATAAAGGTGCAAGTTAAGAAGCTAACTCCTGTATAAAAGGTATATAGTTAGGGGGTGATTTATAGATACATAGAAAATGGTTTCACAGCTTCCTTAAATGTCTGCAACAATAATAAAAAAAATTGGAGGGGGAAAAATGAATTTTAAGAAAACCTTTTCTATTGTGATGGCTTTAGCTTTAACTGTAACTACAGCTCCAGCCATGAATAGTGTAAAAGCAGTTTCTGCACCGGGAAATATTGAGTTGTCAAGAAAAATCGCTACAGAAGGTATGGTTTTGTTGGAAAATCATGGTGCACTGCCGATTGCAAAGGGCCAGTCTGTTGCTCTTTTCGGCTCTGGTCAGATTAACTTTCAAAAGGGTGGAGGAGGTTCTGGTAATGTAAATGTTGATTATGTTGTGAATCTGCTGCAGGGAATGGAAAACAAGGCGAAAGACGGAAAGATTTCTGTCTATAAACCTTTGGCAGATGCGTACAGCAGTTATATAGCAGGCGGCGGAAAAGGTGAAATGTCACTTACGGATGATCAGGTAAAAGCTGTTGCTACAAATGCAAAGACAGCCATCGTTACCATAAGTAGATATTCCTCGGAAGGTTCGGACAAAACTGCAGCAAAAGGAGATTATTACCTTAGCGATGCTGAAGCCAAACTTCTTAATCAGGTTACTTCAGCAGGCTTTGAAAAAGTTGCCGTGGTACTTAATATAGGTGCTGTTATAGATACTTCCTGGATAGTGAATTATCCTGGAATTTCTGTTCTTATAGCATGGCAGCCAGGAATGGAAGGCGGAAATGCCACTGCAGATGTATTATGCGGGGATGCAAACCCATCTGGAAAACTGGTGGATACCTTTGCAAAGAGTTATGATGACTATCCGTCAGCTGCAAATTTCAGTCAATATGGTGACCATGTAAGCTATGAGGAAGATGTATTTGTAGGATACCGTTACTTTGAAACTTTTGACTCTGGATATTCCAGAGTAAACTATGAGTTCGGCTATGGACTCTCCTATACTTCCTTTGAAATCTCAAATGTAAACGTATCACAAGAAAAGGGAAAGATTCATGTCACTGCAAAGGTTACAAATGAAGGCTCCGTTGCAGGAAAAGAAGTAGTACAAACCTACTTCAGTGCACCGCAAGGGAAACTTGGAAAACCAGGCAAAGAACTTGCAGCTTTTGCAAAGACCAAACTTATTCAGCCTGGAAAATCAGACGTTCTACAAATGTCCTTCGATGTTAATGATATGGCAAGCTACGATGACACAGGAAAAGTACAGAAATCTGCATATGTTCTTGAAGCAGGAAATTACAATATATATGTAGGCAATTCTATCAAGGATGCAGGGAAAAATGGTATAAGATATACTTATAAGCTTGATAAAACTGTTGTCGCAGAGCAGTTAACAAAACAGCTGGCACCAAAGAAATTGTACAGAAGACTGCTGGCTGATGGGACCTATGAAACACTGAAAAATCCTACGGTTACAATAGCAGCAGCAGGAGCTGCAAAGCTTGAGGCAGAGGACTTTTTGGATGCTACTCAAGGTACGAATTATGTCCGTGTCGAAAGCTTCAATGTAAATGGTGTTTCAGGCCAGTGTGTAAGTTATTTGAATTACACAGGCAATTATGTTTCCTACGACCTTAATGTAGAAAAGGCTGGAACATACAATGTAGTTTTCAGAGCTGCCAATGGTCGTGCAGCCATAACAAATATGTTGGGAATTTACGTTAACAACGTTCAGCAGCCTAATGTGAATATTACTCTTCCACAGACTGGAGATGGTACAAACAAAAGTGAATGGTATAACTTTATAGATACCGCTCCGGTAACAATTACACTTCCGGCAGGGCCATGTACCTTAAAGCTTGTTTCCAATGGTTCCTGTGGAAATATTGATTATATCACTTTAAGAAATACAGAAGATACAACAATAACAACTCTTAATGGCGTTACGAGTACAGAAAATTCTGCGGCAATTACTGCGGCAGCTGCTGAAGTAACTGCACCGACAGGAACCAAGATAATGCTGGGTAATGTTTATTCAGACCCAAGCCTTATGGATAAATTTATTGCACAGTTGACAAATCAGCAGCTGGCTGATTTATCCGGAGGAAAGAGAGCACAGATAGCAGGAGGTACCGGCGGTATAGGCGGATTAAGTGACTATGGTATTCCAAGTGCACAGACTTCCGATGGGCCTGCAGGCTTACGTCTCTCTACTCACTGTACTGCATGGCCGGTTGAAACCTTACTCGCATGTACATGGGATGTGGATTTAATACAGCAGATGGGAATTGCTGTCGGAACAGAAGCCAGGTTAAATAAAGTTGATATATGGCTGGCTCCAGGTATGGACATTCATAGAAACCCATTATGCGGCCGTAACTTTGAATACTTCTCTGAAGATCCTCTTATATCCGGTAAAATGGCTGCTGCTATAACAAAGGGTGTTCAGTCTCAGGGAGTTGGCGTTACCTTAAAGCATTTTGCAGCCAATGAAAAGGAAGCAAACAGAACAAACAGTGACAGCAGGATTTCTGAAAGGGCCCTGCGTGAAATTTACTTGAAGGGCTTTGAAATTGCGGTTAAGGAAGCTTCACCTTGGTGCATTATGTCCTCTTATAATCTAATCAACGGAACAGAAACTGCTGAGAGCTATGATTTGCTTACCAATATCCTCCATGGAGAATGGGGCTATAAGGGAATGGTAATGACAGACTGGGGTAATAATTCAACTGCTTATAAAGAAGCCAAGGCAGGAAATGACGTAAAGATGTCCAGCGGAAATTCTTCCAATATCATGAGCGCGCTGTCTACAGGACTTATTACCCGTGCAGAACTGGAGCGAAATATAAAAAATGTTCTAAACATGATAATGAAGACAAATGTGTTCAAGGATAAAGTGCTGCATCCTACAGTTTTCAAGATTAGTCAAAAGGAGAATACAAGAATTAAAGCTGTAGATCATGCATGGACCAGCGTTTCAATAGGAGAAGAAACCTGTAATGACAGCGACGGTGGAACGAATCCAACTTACACCAATACAAATGAGTGGATGTCCTTTAATGTTAATGTACAAAGAGTCGGAGTTTACAATTTCTATCCAAGGGTAGCAGTTAATGCCGCTAATGCAGCCTTTGATATTTATGTTGATGACGCTCGTGTAGGCTCTGTAGTTCAGAAAACAGCTACAGGTGGGTGGCAGAACTGGGTTACTGCTTCACCAGTTCAGATCACGCTTCCGGAGGGACAGCACACAATTAAGCTCCAATTCACAGTAAGCGGTATGAATATAAACTGGTTTGAATTCGAATTCCTACATGGAGTTGCTGAAGAATAGATCAGTCTACTCCAATAAAAAGGCATGCTGATAAACTTAGCATGCCTTTTTATATAGGCCATCATGTAAATAGCATATCTAGAAAATTTGATGTACTTATACTTCATAATAATGGATTACTAAAAAAGCTGAGCTGACAGTCAAAGATAAGTAATAATTGGAACGAAAGTAAAGATTACCAAGATTATAACGATAATACAACTGAGAATTGTAAAGGAAGTAATAAATCAAAATGGTAATTAAAGTAATGAAAATTAATAAAACGGAATTACATAAGCATAAAAGAGAAAATAAATATATAAATAATACAAAGAAGAAGAAGCAAAGGCCTTCATTTAAGAATATTATACAAGCAATTAGAAATGAAAAGGTACAAAATTGTTATAATAAACATTTAGCTATATTTTTAATAGCAGATTATTTTTATCACCAGATGAATGGCATAATATAAACGCTATCTGTATGGATATTTTATATTAAATAACATTAAGATTGATATGTCTAAATTTATTGAATATTGTTATACCATAGTATATAATTTTATTAAAGAATAAGCTCCTATTCATAGAATGGGAGCTTTTAAATCATATGCTAAAAGAGGTACAAGCTATGGAGTTATTAAATATTAATCCTAAGGAAGTAATTTTTGCATTAGATATAGGAACTCGCTCAATTATTGGAACAGTGGGTGTAGTTAGAGAAAAGAAGTTTTACTGTATAGCTGAAAGCTATTTAGAGCACGAAGAAAGAGCTATGCAGGATGGACAAATTCACGACATAAACTTAGTAGCTGCCGGTGTAAGCTCTGTAAAAGTGAAACTGGAAAAAGAGCTTAATTTCAAACTAAAGGATGTTTCCATTGCTGCTGCAGGTAGATTTTTAAGAACAACTACCTCAAGATCAGAACTGAAGCTTGATTATGATAGAGAAATAGATAAAGAGTATGTAAGAAGCCTGGAATTAACAGCTGTTAAAAACGCTGAAGATGAGATTAATAAAAACACGGAAGGCAAACTTTATTGTGTAGGCTACAGTGTAATAAATTATTTTTTAAATGATTATGTAATTAGCAATTTACTATCACATAAGGGTGATAATGCTGCTGTAGAAGTAATAGCTACTTTTCTGCCAAGATCCGTTGTGGAAAGCCTATATGCAGTTATGGAAAAAGTGGGTTTAAATGTAGTTAATCTCACATTAGAGCCAATTGCAGCAATGGAAGCTGCTGTTCCTAAAAGCTTAAGACTTCTTAATATAGCCTTAGTTGATATAGGTGCAGGCACCTCCGATATTGCAATAAGCAGTAAGGATACAATCAGTGCCTATGGAATGGTTTCTTTAGCTGGAGACGAGGTAACTGAAGCTATTGCTCAAAGCTTATTAGTAGACTTTAATTATGCAGAAGTTATAAAAAAGGAACTAACAGAAAAAGAAATTATTAATTATAAGGATGTCCTGGGTTTTCAAAACGAAATTAGTTCTGAGGAAATTATTAAAATAATTAAGCCAGTAGTAGATAAAATTAGCAGTGAAATTAGCTCAAAAATAATCGAGTTAAATGGTGGTAAGGCCCCTAATGCTGTTTTTTTAGTTGGGGGAGGAGCACATACCCCTCTGCTTAAGGATTCACTTTCTGAAAAGCTGAATTTACCAGCGCAAAGAATTGGCATTAAAGGCAGGGATGCAGTAACAGACTGTGTATCTTGTAATGAAGAATTAGGAAGTACAGGAGTTACAGTTTTAGGAATTGCACTTGTTTCAATTATGAAGCTTGGACATGATTTCATTGATGTTACCTTAAATGGCAGCGTAGTAAGTCTCTTTAATTCGCATAAACACACCATTGCAGATGTAATGATGCAAGCAGGAATTAACCCAAAGATTTTAATTGCGAAAAATGGAAAGAATATAAAATATAATTACAATGGTATAAAAAGAGTAGCTTTTGGAAGTTTAGCAGTTAATGCTGAAATAATCATAAATGAAAAACCAGGGAATATAGATTCTGATGTTAAAGAAGGAGATAAAATTGAAATTATTTACGCTAAAAATGGAATGGATGCAGCGCCGAAAGTTTACGAGCTAATTAATGGCCTTAATTCAATTAGCTTATACGTAAATAATATTATTACGGTAATTGATCCCATTGTTATTATAAATAATGATACAAGAGCCTTAAATGAAACGATAAAAGATGGGGATGAGGTTAAGGTTATTACAGTAAGTACAATTGGTGATTATAAACAATACATAGATAAGGATAGTGGAAGATATTTTATTAATGATGTTGAGCTAAAGGACAGCTACGTCATTAATGAAGGGGATAGAATCTATAAAGTTAAGGAAACAGATAATAGAATAGAAAATAGCATAAATACTATAGAAATGGAAGCTGAAGATAAAATGGCTTCTATTAAGCTCACAGCTGTATCTGATGATACTAAAATTACTAATCAACTTGAAGTACATGTAAATGATGAAAAAGTAATTTTAAAAAACAAAGAAAAATATATATTTATAGATGTGTTTGATTTTATTAATTTTGATCTTACGAAGTCTAGAGGAAATTTAGTGTTGATTCTTAACGGAAAAAAAGCAGGATATTATGATGTACTTTCAAAGGATGATGTTATTAAAATCTATTGGGAGTAATAAATATGGAGGTAAAGAATTTGTTGGATTTTTTAAAGAAAGCTGAAGAAATGAAAGGTGACCTTATAGATCTAAGAAGGTATTTTCATGCTCATCCAGAGCTTGGATTTGAAGAATATGAAACCTCAAGGAAGATTAAAGATTTCTTATTAGCTGAAGGAATTGAATTTACAGAGGTTGCTGGAACAGGGATCTGTGCTGTTATAAAAGGCCATGGTGAAAAGACTATAGCCTTAAGAGGAGACATGGATGCACTTCCGCTACAAGATAAAAAAGGTAAAAGTTACTCTTCAAAAATAGATGGAAAAATGCATGGCTGCGGTCATGATGCCCATACAACAATTTTAATGGGAGCAGCTAAAATACTAAATAGTATAAAAGATGAGTTAAATGGCAACGTGAAGTTATTTTTTGAGCCAGCAGAGGAAACTGTTGGTGGTGCAAGATTTATGATTAAAGAAGGAGTACTTGAAAATCCTAAGGTAGATTGTGTTATTGGTCTTCACGTACATGAGGGAATAGAAGTTGGTAAAATTGGATTGAAAAAAGGAGTTGTTAATGCTGCCTCTAATCCATTTACGGTTAAAATAACAGGTAAAGGTGGTCATGGGGCACATCCTGAGGATACTGTTGACCCAATTGTTATAGCAAGTAATATTATTTTAGCTCTTCAGACAGTAGTAAGCCGAGAAATACCTCCAACTGATGCAGCAGTTATAACCGTTGGCAGCATTCATGGAGGAACTGCGCAAAATATAATTCCTGAAGAGGTAACTATTTCAGGTATTATTAGGACAATGAGAAGTGAGCACAGAGAATATGTAAAGAAAAGACTTATAGATATTTGTGAAGGGGTTGCAGGTACCTTAAGAGGTAAGGTAGATATAAAGATAGAAGAAAGCTATCCCTGCCTTTATAACAATGATGATATTCTGCAGCTTATAAATAATAGTGCAGAGGAAATAATAGGAGGCAAAAATATTATCAATTTGGAAAATCCAAGCATGGGCGTTGAAAGCTTTGCTTATTTTTCCATGGAAGTTCCCTCTGCATTTTATTTCTTAGGAGTCAGAAATGAAGAAAAGGGTATTATTAATCCCGCACATGGCTGTTTTTTCGATTTAGATGAAGATGCTTTGTCAATTGGGGTAGCAATTCAATGCAGGGCTGCCTATGAATATTTAAAAAGAAAGTAAAATAGGTTGCACCTTTCATTGTTAATGATATATAATTAGTTGTTATTTTAGATAAAACAACTTTTTACTAGGAGTGAAAAAATGAGGATAGAGATAGGCTCAAATGAAGCAGGACAAAGATTGGATAAGTTTATAAGAAAATGGCTTAAGGACGTTCCATTAAGTGCTATATATAAGGGAATTAGAAAGGGAGATATTAAGGTAAACGGCAAAAAGGCTAAAGAAAAGCTTTTCCTTTCAGAAGGGGATATTGTAGAAACTAAAGAGATCGTTTCGGAATATAAAAAGGATAAATTTCAGCGTATAGAAAATAATCATTTGAAAATTACCTATGAAGATGAAAATATGTTAATAGTAGAGAAGTGGCCTGGAGTATTAGTTCATTCAGATAGCCAAAGCACCGAACCAACTCTTACTGATTATGTACTTTCTTATCTTTTTGATAAAGGAGATTTTACACCTGAAAAGGAAGTTACCTTTACTCCTGCTCCCTGTAACAGACTGGATAGAAACACCTCTGGTATAGTTATTTTTGGTAAAAATTTTGAGAGTTTAAAGCTTTTAAATGAAATGATAAGAGAAAGAAAAATCAAGAAATACTATGTTGCCTTAGTTAAGGATAGAATTGCAGATAGAAGCTATGAAGCTTATATATCTAAAAATGAAGATGAGAACATATCAAAGATTTACAATGAAAGAAAATCAGATACAAAGAGAATAGCTATGGAAGTAAAAACTCTTCAGAGCTGCGGAACCTTTTCTTTTATTGAAATGGACTTAATCACAGGAAGGAGTCATCAGCTGCGAGCTCACCTTGCCTTTTTAGGCAATCCTATTGTAGGAGATACTAAGTATGGCGAGAAAAAATTAAACAGCTTCTTTGTAAATAAATATGGACTTAATTATCAATTTCTGTATGCCTATAAACTGGTTTTTAAGGACTGTCCTGAGAAGCTCTCATATATGGAGAACAAAACAATAGGAGAAAGCCTGCCTCCTATATTTAAGAAGATTAAAAATGACGTTTTTAAATTTTAGAAACTTTTTAATACTTTAAGGAGAGGATTATGAAGACTCAGTCTACAACTAAAGGCTTTGCTATCCTATCTGCTGCTGGAATGATAGTAAAGCTTTTATCATTAATATATGTACCATTATTACAACACTATGTAGGTGAAGATGGATATGGTATATACTTTTATACCTACACTATATTTGCTTTTATTTATGTAATTACAAACACAGGGTTATCCTCGGCAATTTCAAAAACTGTATCTGAACTTACTGCCTTAAAAAACTACAAGGATGCAGTGAAAGTTTTTAAATTAGCTAGAGCTTTATTATTTGTAATAGGTACTGTAATGTCAATATTAATGCTAATAATGGCTAGGCCGTTTTCAGCATTTATAAAGATTCCTAGTGCATATCTTGCAATTTCTGCACTAGCACCTGCTGTTTTACTTACCTCAATTGCATCTTCCTATAGAGGATATTTTCAAGGCAGAGGTGACATGAATGCAACAGCAGTATCTCAGGTTCTTGAGCAGATAATGAATTTGGTTTTCTCCATAATATTTGCAGCGTTACTTAGAAGGCATGGAGTAGGAGCTGCTTGTGCTGGTGCAACAGTAGGTACAACCATTGGAGCCTTGGTCTCAGTAATATACCTGCTGCATTATTATAAGAAAAACAAGAGTTATAAGATTCCAAAGGAGTATAACTCAGAAGAAATTATTAGATATTCCAATAAGGGGCTTTTTAGTAAACTCATTAATTGTTCTATTCCACTGACCTTAAGCTGGGGTATGCAAAATGCAGGTGGATTTATAGATACTTTATATACTAAGAGAAGACTATTAACAGCTGGCTTTAATGACATTGAGGGAGATACGAAAATTGGGTATCTTGGCAAATATCAAACACTTATAAATGTGCCTATTACAATAGTTTCAGCACTCTGTTCAACTATTTTACCTGTTGTTTCAGGGGCAGCTGCAGTGAATGACAGGGCAGCAATAAAAAGAAGCGTAGACTATGCCTTTAAGACCTGTCTACTAATTGCAATCCCTTCAGCTGTGGGTCTTGCAGTTTTAAGTCAGCCCATATTTAACACTTTATTTGCACGATATAGTTCAGGAGCAGTATTAATGAAGTATGGCTCTGCAGTGTTAATATTTATGGCGATTGTTCAAATTCAGGCTACCATACTTCAAAGTATTGGCAAGCTGTATATTTCTACTTTATATATAGCTGCTGGAATAGTTGCGAAGATTATTTTAAATTACATACTTATTGCAAAACCTAATATCAATATACTTGGAGCAGTTTTTGGAAGTATGGCAGCTTTTTTAGTTCCACTGTTATTAAACAATTACCTTATTAAGAAAAGTTTAAAAATAAAATATAACTTATTAAAGTTATCTGTAAGACCGTTAATAGCAGCAGCCTTTATGGGAATAATAGCATATGTTGTGCAATTCGATGTAGAATATGTACTTGGTTTTGTGTATAAAGGTTATTTTACACAATTGGTATCTACTTTTGCTGCTATAATTGCAGGAGTTTTTAGCTATCTTTATGCATTAATCCTTGTTGGTGGAATAACAAAAAGGGAAATAGAAATGATACCTCATAGATTCAGAAAATTTATACCAAAAACCCTTATGAAAAGAATAAGATAAAGGAAAGTCTATAATGGACTTTCCTCATTTATTATAGAAATTGATAAGAAAAAGGCAAAGAAGCTGAATATTATTATGGTTATATTTTTTAACATTAAATAATCATTTGAAATTACATTATTAATTATGTTCACTATAAAATAAATTAACAAGGTTATAAGTAGATATATAATAAGTTCGCTAGATCTAAAGCTTATATTACAATATTTGCCTATTTCATAAGTATTAATAATGAGTAAGATTATGGAGGTAATAATTAAGGTGATTCCATAGCCATATATGTTTATAAAGCTTATACCTGTAAATATGTAAAGTAAAACTACTTCCAAAACTGAAACTATAAGTGAATTTCTAAGAAGTATTCCTTGTTTACCTAGTCCGTTTAGTATTCCAAAAGTAGTTGAGGAAGTAAAGGCAATAGGTGCTGAGCAAGCTGCAAATTTAATATAGGGACCTAAATCTGATCGGTTAAAGAATAATTTGCCCAAGGAATCAGGTATACTTATTCCAATGACAAGGGTGCTCATGCCAAGCAAAAAAGCTATTTTTATAACCTGCATAATTCTACTTTCTAATGCATAATAATCTTTTCTATCCAAAGCCTTTGAAAGATCCGGTACTAAGATGGTTGCAATAGAGTTAATAACAAGCAGTGGGAAAAAGATAATGGTCATTGCCATACCTGAAAACTTACCTATTAAGGATAAGGCTGTGCTATATTGCAGTCCTGCACTAATTAGTCTTCGAGGAACTATTAAGGTTGAAACTGTAGAAAGCACTGTAGACAAAAATCCATTTAAGCAAAGGGGTAGCGAAATAACAAGTACGTCAAATAATAGCTGAGGTCTGCCTTCTCTTTTAGTTTTTGCATAAGGTATTCTTTTTCTATCTGCTTCATAAAAGACTGTAAGCAGCAGTAAGCTTACAAATTCTCCTATACAAAGGGAGATATATGCAACAGTTACTGTATTATTAATACTTGGAGTCCTTAACATATTTATAAGTGTTACTATTACTGCTATTCTTACACCTTTTTCTAATATGTCTATAAAGGCAGGTACCTTTACCTTAGATGTTCCATAAAAGAAACCTTTTAATATTGAAGACATAGCTACAAATATTAAGGCTGGTGCTATAATTTTTAATGAATTTAAAGTTCTTACATCCTTTATTATGTTCTTACTTATAAAAGGCGTTAAAAGATAAAATAAAGAGGCAATTGTAATACCTATAATTAAGTCAAATACAATTGTAGTCTTAATAGTTCTATGTAAGTTTCTGTAATCACTTTTACCATAGTATATGGCTGCTACCTTGGAGATTGCAGTTACCATTCCACCACAGATAAGGCAAATAAAGAGATTATATATAGGCATTACGAGTCCATATAGTCCCATGCCTTCAGGACCTAATTCCTTAGAAAGTAGAATTGAGAATATAAAACCTAAAACACCTGTAGATAGGTTGGAGATAGTCAATAGTAAAGACTCTTTAAAAAAGTCGTCTTTTTTCATAAAAAAACCCCACATAATTCATAACATTAATAATTATGTGAGGATAATTAATTATATTCTATTATTTTAAGTTTTCTGGATTAAGTCCCTTAAGCTCATCTATTACAAATAAACCGTCTTTTCTTATAAGGACATCGTCAAAGTAAATTTCGCCTCCGCCATATTCTGGTCTTTGGATAAATACTAAATCCCAATGTACTGAGGATTTATTGCCGTTAAAGGCATCATCATAGGAAGCACCAGGTGTAAAATGAATAGATCCTGCTATTTTTTCATCAAATAAGGTATCCTTCATAGGTTTTAAAATATATGGATTTACTCCAATTGCAAATTCACCCACATATCTAGCACCATCATCTGTGTCGAATATTTTAGTTATTCTTTCAGTATCATTTGCAGTTGCCTTTACTATCTTTCCATTTTTAAATTCTAATCTTATATTCTCATATGTAAAGCCATTATATACTGCAGGAGTATTATATGAAATAACACCATTAACAGAGTCTTTTACAGGGGCAGTGTATACTTCACCATCTGGAATATTTAGCTTTCCATCGCATTTTATCGCAGGTATACCTTTAATAGAAAAACTCAAATCAGTATTAGGGCCAGTAAGTCTTACCTTATCTGTTTTTTCCATAAGTGTAACAAGTGAATCCATTGCCTTTGACATTTTACTGTAATCTAAGTTACAAACATTAAAATAAAAATCTTCAAATGCCTCTGTGCTGCTGCTGGCAGATTGAGCCATTGCATAGTTTGGATATCTTAAAACCACCCATTTTGTCTTAGGAACTCTAATGGCACCATGAACAGGATTCCAAAGATACTTCATGTTCATAGACATATTTTCAGCAGGAACATCTGCGGTTTCAGTTATATTATTTCCTGCTCTAAGACCTATGTAAGCATCCATTTCTGACATTCTTAAAGCTTCATATTTTGCCATCATATCAAGCTGTTCCTTGCTGCAGTTCATAAGTAATGCTCTATCAACTTCTTTGTCCTTTATTGTTACAAAAGGTATAGCACCAGCTAAATATGCTTCCTTAACTAACTCTATTACAAGTGGTCTTTCAAGGCCGATAGCTTCGATTAAAACCTTTTCACCCTTCTTAAGCTCACAGGAATAGTTAATTAGATTCTTTGCTAAGGTGCTTATTCTTGGATCTTTCATAGTATATTCCTCCTTTTAGTCGGAAGCACTGAGCAATTAAGCCCTCTCGCTCCCGCTCGATAATTGCTCGTAAATGTCCATTTAGGACATTTACCTCCTTTTAGTGGTCAGCACTAAGTAATTAATATTACTCGTTAACCTCCATATAATCAAAATATAGTAAACTGGTAATAAAACAACAATTTTAATCTACCATCAAAATAATATTATCAGATAAATTTTAATATTGCAAAGATATTTTTATAAAATTGCCATAAAAAATTGCAGAATTTATATATTATAAAAGATTAATGTCATAATTTTGGTTATTGTTTAATGTGCGTTTCAGTAAGCAGTAGTAATATACAAAAAAATAGCTGCTTATAACATATACCTTCACAAAATAAAATATATATAATTAAAAGAATGTAATTTAAGAATGGAGGAAAAATGAAAAAGGTTGTAATATTTACCGCTGCAGCATGCAGCCTCATAATTTTATTTATATTTTTAAAAGGATTTTATAAAAATCAATACATAGACTTAAAGGATAGCAAGCTAAGTTATGAAATAAAGTATAAAGGTTTATTTAAAGCAAAGGACTTTACAGAAGATAAAGTGGGAAATTATTATATTGCCTATAAGGATAAAATACAATTTATAGATGCAAAAGGTAAGAGCTATGATGTTTTAGTGGACAAGAACCTAAATATTAATTCCTTAGAGTTTTATAAGGATAAATTATATTTTGCCAGCAATAATAAAATAATTAGCTTTGATTTAAAGAAAAAGGAGCAAAAGGTAATTATAAATGATTTACCTAATTATGGTGATTATAATGAAAGTCTTATTAAAATAGTGGGTGATGATTTATATATTACTATAGGTGCTGCTACAAACTCTGGAGTAGTTGGGCCGGATAATATTTGGATGCAAGAATATCCATTTTTCTTTGACCTATCTCCAAGAAATATTTCGCTTAAAGGAACAACTTTTGGAAACGAGAAGACTGGTGCTTTCATACCCTATAAAACAAAGAATTTAAAAGGGCAATTAATCCCTGGACATTTCCCAGGAAATGGTACAATAATTACCTATAATTTACAATCTGGTGCTGCAGAAAACTTTGCTTGGGGCATTAGAAATATTAAAGGAATGGATTTTAGCAGTGATGGAAAACTTATGGCTTCAGTAGGGGGAATTGAAAATAGAGGACTTAGACCTCTATCAGGTGACACAGATTATATATATGAAATAAAAAAAGGAGTTTGGTATGGCTGGCCGGATTATAGTGGAGGGGATCCTGTAACCTCTCCAAGATTTAAAAGTGATAAAAATAAGATAGAATTTTTATTAGATAATCATCCTTCCTCAAATCCACCAGCACCCATATATCAGCATAAATCACTTTCCGCTTTAAGTATACTTACAGTTGATAGTAAAGCTCAAGTCGGAGAAAAGGATTGTATATATTTTTATGATAACAGAGACAATATTCTATATACACTAACAAAAGGAAATGTTTTAAAGGAAATGGCTAAACTAAATCAAAATACAGATTTATCAGCAATTCGAATTTATGATAAATCAATACTTTTACTGGATAATAAAGAAGGTTTTCTTTATAGCTTGCATATTAATCCAAATAGTAATATATTTAAAATAAATAAAAATATTATATATTATTTTATATTTATTTTATTGTTTTCAATAACAATAATTATATGGAAATATAGCAGCAGTGCTGATAAGCAATAAACAATTGAACCGTATAACAAAGGAGAGGCAGGTTCTTAAATGAAAAAAAGAATCGAAAATACCTATGGGAAGGCATTAAGAGGAATGATGTTTGCAGTAAATCCCATTAAGAAAAAGGTATTAAAGACAAACTGTACTATACATAAGTTTATAAACATTCAAGCTGTTGAAATATTAAAGAATGAAAGCTATATTGAGGAACATGAATTTTTTAAGGAATATATAAAGCCCTTGAATGAAGGTGTAACCTGGGCGGATCAGGACTTTAAAAGCTCTAATCATTTTTATCACTTTAGTAAAGGTAAAGGGTTGTATGGGTTTTCAGATGCACTTACTGAATTCAAAAAGTACTATAATAAATCTTTAAACTGCTATAAATTAAAAGATATGGATAGAGCAATGTTTTTCCTTGGTGCCTGCTGTCATCTAATACAGGATATGACCGTTCCTCAGCATGTAAATAATAAGCTTCTGAACAGTCACAGACAATTCGAAATGTGGATAATTAAAAGATTTTATTCTGATTATTCATTTTTGATAGATAAAGGGATTGTCCAATATAAGTCAGTTGATGAATATATAAAAAACAATGCCTTATTTGCAAATAATGCTTTTCTGAAATATTCGAGTATTTATAGCAGAGAAGAAAGGTATGGTAAAATAGCTGCTGCGGTAATAAAAGAAGCACAAAACACAACAGCAGGCTTTTTGATTGACTACTATAACACCATAAAAATTAATAATAAATAATTCTTCCAATATTTGGAGGAATTATTTTTTTTCTGTAGAATTAGTGTATTAATAGTTAATAAAGGGGTGAAGTAAATGGCACTATTTTCAGTTTCAAATTTTAATAATAAAATAATTATTAATATGGAAAGAGAAGTCTTGACAGGTAATGTTTTAGATATAGGAGAGAAAAACCAGGGCATTATATATAGTATTTTCAAGCATTATAATGAGGAGGCCTCTTTAGAATATGTAGCAAGTAGAGATGATAAAAAAGAGATTCAGGAAAATAGCTACGACAGCTGCATTATGCTTTTTTCTTTAAGAAATATTTGGCTAAAAAAAAGCAAAAGAGAATTCATTAAAGAAATTCATAAATTTTTAAAGGACACTGGTGTATTACATATATGGGACATAGATAAACCATATTTAAAGCTTTCTAAGTGCAGTATAAAAATTATGCTGCCAGAAGAAAAGGTTAAGATAATTAACATAAATGAACTCAATTTGCTTAAGGATACTTCTAAAAATGGAACTTTAAAACTTCTAGAGGATTACTTTGAGGTCATTGATTTTAAGTGTTCGGATAATATATACTATATTAAGGCAAAGAAGAAAGGATGTTCAATTAATGAAACTACTACTAGTGGGAATAAATTCAAAATTTATACACAGCAATTTAGCAATAAGATATCTAAGAGCTTTCACAAGTGATATTAATTATGAATGTAATATAAGGGAGTATTCAATAAATGACAGAGCTGAGAAAGTTGTTGAAAGCATTATACATGAGAAGCCCAATATAGTGGCTTTTTCTTGTTATATATGGAATATAAGCTTTGTAAAGCAAATAGCAGTTTTAATAAAATTAATTAATAAGGATATTAAAATATTATATGGGGGTCCAGAAGTATCCTTTAATAGTGATGAATTTTTTCATAATCATCCAGTGGATTATATTATTGAGGGAGAGGGAGAAGAAACATTTAGAGAATTTGTCTTAGCTTTTAAGGAAGGTCTAGAACCTGATAATATAAAAGGTGTATATTACAAGGAGGGCAGCCTGATTAAATATGGCGGCAGAAGGCCTTTAATGGACATAAATAAACTGATCTTTCCCTATGAAAAAGATGAAGACTTAAATAATAAAATAATATATTATGAAGGAGCCAGAGGATGTCCTTTTAATTGTAAATACTGTCTCTCATCTACAATCCATGGTGTCAGGTTTTTAGATATAAATAGGGTAAAAAAAGATTTAAATAACTTAATAAATAAAAAGGTTAAACTCATTAAATTTGTAGATAGAACCTTTAATTGCAGCAGCAAATTTGCTATGGAGGTATGGAGCTATTTAATATCTTTAAATACTGATACAACCTTTCATTTCGAAATCTCTGCTGATATCTTAAGAGATGAACAGTTAGAACTTTTAAAAAGTGCTCCTAAAGGTAGATTTCAATTTGAAATAGGGGTTCAAACAACTAATTATGAGATTTTAAAAAACATCAATAGATTTGTATCCTTCGAAGATATAAAGAGTCAAGTAAATATATTAAATGGCTTTGGAAATATTAAGCAACACTTGGATTTAATTGCAGGACTTCCAGGAGAAAATTTTGAATCCTTTAAAAGATCATTTAATGAACTTTATAGTATTAGGCCTGATGAGATTCAACTTGGTTTTCTTAAATTATTAAAAGGGTCCCCAATGAAAGAAGAAGCTAATAAATGGGGTATTGTCTCTTCCCCCTATGAACCTTACGAGGTTATTAGTACGAAGGATATAAGCTACGAGGAATTGACCTTGTTAAAAAAAGTAGAAGAAATGGTAGATAAGTACTATAATTCTGGTAAGTTTAATAGTATACTAAAATATTTTCTGCCTAAATTTGAAAATCCCTTTGAATTTTACCTAAATTTAGGTTTGTTCTTTAGTGAGAAAGGATACTTTAATAGAAGTCTATCTTCAATAGAATATTATAAAGTTTTTTTAGAATTTAATGCTGAGGTAATTAAGGAAAGAAATGAAAATTTAATAGATATAATAAAATACGACTTTTTAAAATTTAATAAGAAAAAATATCTTCCCAACTTCATAGATAGAAATATTGATAAAATTACAGAAAAGAAAATAAAATTAGCAATTAAAGAAAAAATAATCACCATTGATTATTTAAATTATAACCTTGAGAAATTTAATATAGATATTAATAAATTTCTAAGTTCAGGTAGAATAATTAATGGCAGTTTCTATTATATTTTTGATGAAGATAATACTGAAAATGTTTTAGAAATAATTGCATCCATATGACTTATTATTTATTTATCAGAATTGTTAATAGGCTTAAATACTTATAAAAAATACGGGGGTAAGTAAATGGCAGTGAAAGAGATTCTTAGATTTGGAAATCAAAAGCTAAAAAGGGTTAGCAGAAAAGTTGATATTATAGATGTTGAAATTATTAAATTAATAGAGGATTTAAAGGATACACTCTATAGTACCACTGGTATTGGGCTTGCAGCCCCTCAAATTGGCGTGTTAAAAAGAGTGATTTTTATAGATTTAAGAGAAGGAAAGGAAGCAATTGCATTAGTAAATCCTAAAATTGTTGCGAAGGTAGGCAAGGAGGAAGGCATAGAAGGCTGCTTAAGCTATCCAGGTTTTGAAGGTTCGTTAATCAGACCAAAGAAGGTAACCGTACAAGGAATGGATATTAACGGCAATACAGTTCAGTACAATGCAGAGGGGCTACTTGCAAAGGCATTTTGCCACGAAATTGATCATCTTGATGGAATATTATACATTGATAGGGCTAGAAAGGTGTATAAACTTGAAGAGTAAATAAATTTTTATATTTTTCTTTACAAATAACATTTAACTCTGTATACTGGTGTATATACAGGTGTATATGGAGGGTTTAGTATGAAAGATATAAGAAAGCTGACCTATGCAGCATTATTAACAGCATGGGTAATTATTATTCCAATTTACTTCAAAGGACTTCAAGTAGTTTTGCCGCCATTTACTGCAACAATAACTGCTCATGTACCTATTTTTCTTGCCATGCTTCTAGGACCTGAAGCAGCGGTTATGGTAGCACTTGGCTCTGCACTAGGATTTTTTATATCCTCACCAATATATGTAGCAGCTAGGGCATTAATGCATGTTATTGTGGCTTTAGTGGGCGCTAATTTAATTAAAAAAGGGAAATCCTTTAATACTGCACTTATTGTTACTGCGCCAATACATGCAGTTTTAGAAGCACTAGTGGTAATACCTTTTGGCTTTACCATGTATAAGGTTTTAATAGTTGTTGGAGTTGGAACACTACTGCATCATTCTGTAGATGCTGTCATCTCATCTGTACTTGTTAAGTCTATTTCAAAAGCAACTAGAAAAGACTTAATTAAGGAATTCTCATCAAATAGATAATCAGATAAGAGAAGCTGTGACAAAATAACTTTAGCAGAATGAAAAGATGGCTACAATATATAAAATATGCTAATGTAGCATATTTTATATATTGTAGCTATTTTTATGCATATAACTATAGTTCTAAGTATTTCTTTAAAGAAGCTTCCCATGTAGGCATTTCTATTTCAAAACAATTCTTCAATAAGGACATATTAAGGATTGTACATTTTGGCCTTGGTGCTCTATTAGAAATAAAATTTTCAGGTATTTCTATAACGTCCTTTTTTATATTTAAATTATTAAGTATTGTTTTAACCCATATTGATTTTTTAATGGCACCTGCATTAGTACAGTTATAAATTCCATACCTATCAGTGCAAATTATTTTTTCAATAACTTTAGTTAAATCACCTATATAGGTGGGGGAAGATATTTCGCTTGAGCACATAAATAAAGGTACTTCTTTATTTTCTATAACATTTCTTACAAAGCAATCTTTGGATCCATAAATCCAAGAGGTCCTTAGTATAAAGTATTTAGAACAAATTGTTCGAATAAGCTTTTCTCCAGCTAACTTAGTTTTACCATAAACATTTATAGGTGAACATAAATCTGTTTCATAGTATGGACCTATCTTATTTCCATCGTACACATTATTGCAAGAAAAATAAATAATAGGTATATCTAGTAAACTGCAAGGATATGCAACGTTTAAGCTGCCAATAGTATTAATACTGTAAGCTGAGGTTTCGTCTCTTTCACATAAATCTACATTTGACAGGGCGGCAGTATGCAGTACTATATGAGGCTTTAAATTTCTTATCTTTTCTATGCACATATTTTTATCTGTTATATCTAAATCATTTTTATTTAATGCAAATATTTTATGATTTTTACTTAAGCTTTTAATAAGATAGCTGCCTATGTTGCCATCTGCACCAGTAATTAATATGTTCATTTAATCCCTCCATAGCAAATATTCTATGTGGCAAATATTTTAAGATTCATTAAATTATATGAATTTAATAATGATACAATAATAGATATTGACAAATATTTATATTGAATATAAAATATTATTTTACGTGTAGAAATAAGGGGTGATTATATGAGTATAGAACCTAATGAATTTCTTCAAGAAACAAAAAAGTTAAATGATGTTAAAGCATGGTTAAAAGCTGAAATAAATATTATAGAGTCAAATGATGATATTCTTAAAGAAAAAATTGCAAAACTGAAAAGACAAGCAAAAGGGAAATATAGTGAAGAGCTGGAAACAACGCAAAGACTTTATGAGATAACTCATAAGAATCTCAAAAACTACAGCGAAGCCGAAGGGCAGACTTTCTTTGCCAGAGTAGATTTTAGAGAATATAGAAAAGAAATGGAAAGCTTTTATATTGGTAAATTTGGATTAGGAGATAGTAAGACCGGAGACGAGGTTGTAATAGATTGGAGAGCTCCTATAGCAGATTTATATTACAGCGGTACTCAAGGAGAAGCTTATTACAAAGCACCTATTGGAGTTATAAATGGCGAACTTTCTTTAAAGAGAAAATTTTTAATTAAAAATGGTAATTTAACAGATGCCTTTGATGAAGGAATTAATGAGATAATACTTAATTCAAAAGAAGAAGAGGGTACAGCTCTAATTGACGAGTTTCTGAAAATAAGTTTAGAAGAAAGTATAAGCAGTAAGCTCAAGGAAGTAGTTGCAACTATACAAAAGGAACAAAACGAAATTATCAGAGCTGAAAAAAATGGGGCATTAATCGTTCAAGGTTCAGCTGGTTCAGGAAAAACAACTGTTGCTCTACATAGACTTGCATATCTGCTTTATAAATACAAGGATAAGCTTTCAGGAAATGATATCTTGGTTATTGCACCAAATAAACTTTTTTTGGATTACATCTCAGAAGTACTTCCAAACTTAGGTGTTGACATGGTAAAACAAAAGACCTTTGAGGAACTAGCGGTGGAACTTTTAGGTATTAAAGGAAAGGTCTATAGCAAAGACAAAAAGCTATCTGTGGTACTTGAAGAAGTAGAAAAAGAAAAAATAAAGTATATTACTAACAGCAGTAAATTAAAAGGCTCCTTGACTTTTAAGACAATTTTGGACAGGTACATAAGATACATAGAAAAAAGAGATTTAGAAGTTCATGATATTACAGTAGAAGACTATGTATTATTTGATAGTAATGAGATTAAGAGATTATATTCGAAAGATATGGTAAATTTGCCTATTAATAAGAGAAAAGATGAAATCAAAAGATATTTTTTATTAAAACTTAATGGAAAGATAAATGAGGTATTAGACAAAATAGATTTCTCTTACGAATACTTGCTTGCTAGAACAAAAAGAGTTATGGAAGATGGCAGCTTAAGAAGGCAAAGACTAGTAGAGCTTTATGATGAAAGGGATAATAAAAAGGAATATATTAAGAAAAAGGCAAAAGAATGCTTTGAGGAATATTTTACTAATTGGAGAGAAATAGACACAAGTAAGTTATATCAAGCCTTATTTAATAATAATGAAATTCTTAGTGAAGTTGTGGAAGATAAAATTCCAGGTAAACTTTTAAGTTATATTACAGAAGAATTAAATAGTAATATTAAAAATGGAATAATAGATAGTGATGATCTAGCAGCTATGCTGTATCTTAAGTTTAAAATTGAAGGAATATCTGAAAAATACAAGTTTCAGCATTTAGTAGTAGATGAAGCCCAGGATTACAGTATGCTTCAAATATATATATTAAGAAATCTAACAGGGAATAATTCCTTAACCTTGGTAGGAGACATAGGACAAGGTATTTACTATTATAAAGGTATAGAGGACTGGCAAAAAGTTGTTAGAGATGTTTTTGATGGAGATGCCAAGTATACTCCTCTTACTCAAAGTTATAGATCAACAGTAGAAATAATTGAATTTGCAAATAAGATTTTAAAAAAGCAAGCTAACAGCTTAAAGCCAGCTATTCCTGTATTAAGACATGGGATGCCTCCTAAAACTATAGAATTTAAAACAAAAAATGAGTTCGGATTATTAATGGATAAAGTAGTAGAAGAAGTGGAGGTAGCTGGAAGGAAAAGCATTGCTATTATAGGAAGAACCTATGAGGAGTGCAAGTTAATCAATGAGATAATGAAAAAAAGCAATAACTATAAATGGGAATTAGTAAAAGATACAGATAAGAACCTTAGCTTAAATAGAATTATTATACCTTCCTATATGACAAAAGGCCTAGAATTTGACTGCAGTGTGGTTTTTAATTGTAATGATACTAATTATAGTGAAAGTGAATTAGACAAAAAGCTTTTATATGTTGTATTAACAAGAGCACTTCATTTTCAGTATGTGTTTTTTAACGGTAAGATTTCTAGCTTATTAGAATAAGTTAGAAATCTTTTAAATTTTATTTAAAAAAAATACATATTATGTTAGAATAACAAAGGGAGAAAATTGTTTAGACTAGGGAGGATAACTTGATATTATGGAAAGTATTAATTTAAAAGATAACATATTTTATGTTGGTGTTAAAAACCCTGAACTAAGAGTATTTGATGTAATCATGGAAACAAATAAAGGTACTTCATATAATTCCTATTTGATTTTAGATGAAAAAATTGCATTAATAGATACGGTTAAGGATGGTTATTATGAAGAATTCTTAATCAATATAAAGAATATTATAGGGGAAAGAAAAATTGATTATATAATAGTTCAACATACAGAATTAGATCACAGCGGGTCACTTTCAAGGTTATTAAAGGATTTTCCAGAAGCAGTAGTTGTAGGGTCAATAGCCGCCATTAATAACAGCAGACAAATAACAAATTTAGATTTTAAGTCCAGGGATATAAAAGAGGACTTAAACCTTGGAAATACAACCTTAAAATTCATTGCAGCCCCAAATCTACATTGGCCGGATACAATCTTTACCTATGCAGATAATCAGGAAGTTTTGTTTACTTGTGACTTTCTTGGCAGCCATTATTGCCCCGTATCGGATCTTTATGAGGACTCATCTGAAGAATATTACCACGAAATGAAATATTATTTTGATGTGATTATGGGACCCTTTAAAAAATTTGTTTTAATGGCGTTAGATAAAATAGAAGGTTTAAAAATAAGCCTTGTGGCTCCAAGCCATGGCCCTATTCACAACCATGATATAGATAAGTATTTAAATACATATAGAGAATGGGCAGAGTTTGAAATGCCTGAAGATAAAAGAATTGAAATATTTTATGTATCAGCATATGGCAATACAGAGAAGATGGCAAAATACATAGAAGATAAGCTTACGCTTAAAGGTTATAAAGCTTCAGCTCACGAAATAACTTCAATGAGTATAGAAGAAATAACTAGCCTTATAGAAAAATCTTCAGGTATACTTTTAGGTTCACCAACAATTAACCAAGACGCATTAAAACCAGTATGGGATATTTTATCTGTTGTTTGCGCAATAACCAATAGAGGAAAGGCTGCAGCAGCTTTTGGCTCCTATGGCTGGAGTGGGGAAGGGGTTAAAATGCTGACAGATAGACTAAAAAGCTTAAAATTTAAAGTAGTAGAGAACGGACTTATGTTTAAGTTTGTAGCTTTCGAGGAAGACTATAAGAAAGCGGATGATTTCATAGAAAAATTTCTTGAGCTTATGAAATAAGTTAAATTGTAACAAAAGGAGTGTAGTAATTGGAAGATAAAATGATTATGTCTTTTCTTAATGAGGAAGGAAAAAAAGTTGATTTTGAAGCTGTAGCAGAAATCTATTTAGAAAATAGAAAGTATTTGATATTAGCACCTGTTGAAGCCTCAAATGAAGATGATGCCTATGTGTTTAGGGTAGATAGCGAAGAAGGAAAAGAAGTATATAATATAGTTGATAATGACGACGAATTCTTAAAGGTTAATAAAGAATACAAAAGAATACTTTATAATGATAAATAATTCTAAAGGGATGTGAAAATTATGAATAAAGATGCAATAATTAAAATCTTAAGTGAAAATAATCTAACCTCAATTGAAGAAATACCTTATAATGACGAAGTCACTGTGCTAAGGTTTTTTTATGAATTTGATGAGGATGAGATAGAAGCTGCCAAAGCTTATTCCAATGATGAAAGTAAAGATGAGGAAAACAAAGATGAGTGGTATGAGGAATTTTTCCTGCCTTATCTAAATGATTTAGCAGTGGATAACGTTGGAGAGATTATTGAAGATATAATGGATAAACTTAACATAGACTCTCAATTTGTTTCCTATGAAATGGATGAGGAAGAATACAGCTCCAGTGAATTTATTGCTGCCTTTTCTGAGCAAGGTAAGCTTAAAGAAATTGAAGATATTTTGGAAGATTTAGAATTATAATTTAACTAAAACTATTATATTACAGTTGAAAAAAAGTAGAAACATGATATAATAATAATATACTAATTCCTGAGATGTACGCAAGGCTTATAACGTTCAACCACAGTAATTCATAGGGATTTGCAACAGATTTGTTCTATGTCATGCTTCCTAATATGGTTTATCCATATTAGCTTATTTAGAAGAAGGCAGAATGCAGATGAGCAGAACCCACCTGCTAATGTGCGGGTATGAACAAATAAGCTATACGGCATGTTGGGACTATTACTAAAGTAAATTAAAACCACAAGTTTAAAACTTGTGGTTTTATTTTTGAAACTAATATTTTCTAAAAAGAAGATCTTCACAGAAACTAGTAAGGAAATTTTTACTATCACATTCAGGTAAAGTACTTATCTTTTTAAAGGCTCTATCCGTATAACGTTTTGCTAAGGATTTTGCTTTATCAACTCCGCCAAGATCTATTGATAAACGGATTAAAGAATCAATATCCTCATCTGTATAGTTATCCTTTAAGATTAAGGGTAAAAGTGCCTCTTTATCTTTTTTAAGAGCATATATTAGGGGTAGGGTATATATACCTTCTTTTAAGTCATTACCAGTGGGTTTTCCTAATTGGTTATCTTCGCTTGTGTAATCTAATATATCATCTATGATTTGAAAGGCCATTCCAATATCATATCCTATGTCGCTAAGTGTTTTAACTAGTTCACCTGAACAATTACCTTCAAAAGAACCTACATAGAAGCTCATTGAAAATAAAGCAGCTGTTTTTGCAGCAATCCTTTTTAAATACTTTTTAACACTTAACTCCTTTGAATAACGGGAAGAAAATTGTTCAATTTCACCTGTGCATATATCAAAAATTGCATTAGATAGCAATTTCATATTATCCATAGAAGTATTATCCGAAAGCATCATAAAACAACGGCTAAATAAAATATCACCCATAAAAACAGCGTAATCTTTTCCATATTTTGATTGTATTGTCTCATTGTTTCTTCTTGTTTTTGCATCATCAATTATATCGTCATGTACTAAGGTAGCCATATGAAGCATCTCTATTACAGCTGCTAAATTACATAGCTTTTTTGAATCGTAATTACCAAAGCTTCCAGATAACAATACAAAACCTGGTCTTAAAAGTTTTCCGCCTGAATCAATTAAGTCCAAAAGGGCATTTTCAATTAATTTATTATTATTTCTTACGTTTATTTTCATAATTCTTACTACTTCTATTAAATCAGTGTTAAGTAGTTCAAATTTATCCCAAAAGTTGTTCATTTAATCACCCTTAAAATATTTATTGTTTCTTATACTTGTGTAAAAAGGTAGTTTATTGATATATTTCATTAGAAATCTTGAAGTAATTCCAACAAAAAATCCAGTTCCAATGCCAGCTATAGCTAGCACAGGTAAATATACAATAATATTTATATTATTAATAATGAGTGCAGCGGCAATGATTTGGCCTAAATTATGAAAGAATGCACCAGTAATACTAACCCCAATAATACTTATATAATTTTTACCTAATCTCTTAATAACATACATTGCAAGCAAGCTTAATATTCCACCGGAAATGCTGTATAAAAAACTTGAAATAGAACCACCGAATAGGGTAGATAGAATAATTCTTAGCATCATAACTATAAATGCATCCTTTAAAGAAAAAATATATAAGCATACAGTAGTTATTATGTTAGACAAACCTAATTTTGCACCAGGAGCTATAAATGGAATAGGAAGCATTCCTTCTATTACATAAAGAACAAGAGCCTGAGCAACGAGTAAGGAGATAAAAGTTATTTTCTGCGTTTTTCTCATTGAAACCTCCCCTAAAAGGATACAGTATCAGATTCTGTATTATCACCTTTTATCTGAACAACTAATTTATGAGGTAAGCATACCAATACAGAACCAGGCTTATTAATTGCACCATCCTTTATGCAAATCTTATCCTTGCAATCAGCATCAATTATTCTTACTTTGCCATTTTGAATTTCTATTACATTTTCACCTAAATCATTTTGAACTTTAATTTGTTCCTTTGTGCTATTATCTAAGGGAAGCTTTTTATAAAGCTTCCCTTTAACTTCAATTTCTACATATTTATTTTTATAATTTTTTTGCGAATTATAAATAGCAAACCCAGAGGAACCAATGGTTATTATTACTAAAACAATTATAACTACAAAGTCTAAAGGCTTCAATTTCATTGTTATTCCTCGCTTTAAAAAGACATTTTTGTATTAATTTTTAGTTGCAGCATGTTCAATATAAAGGTAAGACTTTCTAGCAAATTTAGTATTATTCCACCATTTTTTAAGGAATGGCATAACGTAATAATCTAATCCTAGAGCTCTTCCGCCTCCGCCTATTAAAGCAAAGCAAGCAAATATATACCATAGTATATCATATCCTGCCATACCAGATATTATAAAGTTAAGACATAAGAAAATTGAACCTGCACTTGCGATAAAAGTAAATAGTCCTGCTATTAAAGCTAAACCAAATGCTAATTCTGTGAAAACAATTATAACCTGGAACTGGAAACCAACAGGTCTTAATAAATGCATAAAGCTTACAAAAAAATGTGGTGGAGAGCTAAGTATAGGAGTTACAGTTGCTGCGGCAGCTTGTGCGCCTTCACCAGCGGCGGCTGTTGCTGAAGCAGTAGCATCAGGCATAAATAGTGGAATCTTTAACTGAGATAACCATCCAGTATTAATTTTATTAATAGCTTCAAGTGTCCACATAACTCCAACATAAACTCTTAAAATTGCAAGCCAAAAGCTATGTGATTTGGCTGAAGCATGACCACCAAGGATAGAACGTCTTTCCTTAATATCAAAGAATTCATGTTCAATATAAGACCAGCAAGCATTAAATCCAGCTACGCCAAATAAATAATGTAAATTTACTAAATGTTTCATAGCCATTGCTAAGAAGCCTGACAAAGAAACACCTAGAACACTGGCAACTGCGTATCTGCTGCCTATTGAAACCATTAATCCATGATAATTAGTTTTATGACCTTTCTTTTCCTTATGTGAAATTTCTGCTGCAATATTTTCTACTGCAGTTTCTGCTGTTTGTATAGCTGTCTCAACTATTTGAGGAAGACCCTTGCCGTTTTCTTCAATATATGAATTATCACCAATTACATAAACCTCGCTGTAATCAACAGACTGCATATATTCATTAGTTTGGATTCTTCCAGCTCTGGAAGTAGTTAGTCCTAAATTTGCAGCAAATTTGCTCGCTTGTACACCACAAGTCCAAATTAATGTGTTTGTCTCAATTTTTGTTCCATCTTTTAATGTAGTAACTTCCTTATCTACATTAGTAATAGGGGAGCTTTTTAAAATCTGCACACCCTTCTTTTGTAAATATCTTTCTGATTTTGCAATAAGGTTATCATTTAAAATTGGAAGTATTTTATCTAAAGCTTCAACTAAAATTAGTTTTACTTCTTTTTCATCAATGTAATAGTTTCTTGCAAGCTTTTCCTTCCATTCAATAAGTTCACCTAAAGTTTCTACGCCGGTAAAGCCAGCACCTGCAACAACGAAGGTAAGCATCTTCCTTCTTGCTTCTGGATTTTTTTCCTTTGCAGCTTTTTTAAACATATTTTCAATATGTTCTCTAATTTTTAAGGCATCATCAAGTGACCAAATGGTGAAGCTATTTTCTTTAACACCAGGAACACCAAAGAAAGCTGGTTCGCTTCCAGCACCAAGAATCAAATAGTCATAATCATAAGATTCTAAGTCAGAAGATAAAGTCTTTTTGTTAAAGTCTATCTTTGTAATTTCATCTAGAACAACGTTAACTTTTTTAGCACTAAAGATCCTTTGTAAATTAATTTGAACACTATCTTGTTCAACTCTTCCACCAGCAACTTCATGAAGCTCTGTCATAAGTGTATGATATGGATTCTTACCTATTAGAGTTATCTCTACGGTATCATCCTTTTTAAATTTTTTATGTAGCATTTTTGCTGCATGAACTCCAGCGTATCCTGTCCCCAAGATAACTATTTTTTTAACATTACCCATTTTTGGCCTCCCAGTTTGACAAATTTTTGTTTTATTTTATAACATATTATATGATTATATATATATTTTAAATTAAAAACTTCGAAATGTCTACCTGTAAAAGAAAGTAAATTTAGAAATTATCAAAGAAATTAATGAAATTTATTGTATAATTATCAAATGTGCAAAAACTAAATCTTCTGATAATATATTGACAATGCTAAAATATGGTGTTAAGATATTAACGAAAGAAAATTAAATTTTGGGGGGAATAAAATATGAAGAAAATTATTACATTAGTAATGATAGCTGCACTTACAGTTACTAGTTTTGTAGGTTGCTCAAAACCAGCACCAACTCCAACAAATGATACAAAACCAGCAACAACAACACCAGCTGATACAAAACCTGCTACAACAACACCAGCAACAACAAATGGACCTAAAGATGGTACTTATACAGCTGAAGATACAGCTGATTCACATGGATATAAAGGTGTAGTATCTGTTACTTATAAAGATGGCAAGATTACAAACGTTACATTTGATGAAGTAACTAAGGATGGAAAGAAAAAGAGAGATGACGCTAGTTACAATTCTCAAATGAAAGCTACAGCTAAGGTTTCTGCTGTTGAAGCTCAAGATAAATTAACTAAAACATATCTTGATACTCAAAAGGTTGATACTGTAACTGGAGCAACTGAAATGTCTGCTAGATTTAAGACTCTAGTAGAAAAAGCTATTGCATCTAGTAAATAATCAAGACATAAATTATTGCAAATTTTATGGTTTTCAAACGGAAGACTAATAATTAGAAGGTTTTGCCTTATGGCAAAACCTTTTGTTTTTCAATGAAAAGTAAATCATTACACTAAACTTCCTTGTAAAATAAAAAAATAATTCCTCCTTCATCTTAAAAAGATGTAATTACTTTTCACTTGATTAATTTAATATTTAATGTAGAATTAATATAACAAAAATAATAGAAAGAGGATTCAATATGAACGCTCAAGAACTTGTAGATAGAATTAACTTTTTATATAAAAAAAGTAAAGAATCAGGACTTACAGAAGAGGAAAAAGTTGAACAAAAAGCCTTAAGAGAAAAATATATAGATAATGTTAAAAGAAATTTCAGGGCTCAGTTAGACACTATTGAAAAGAAGAATTAAATTTAAGATATAAGAGGAAGTGAATTTAAATGGCTGTCACTATTGAAAGCCTTATAGAAGACCTTAAACTAGAAATAATAATACAAGGTAAAGCAAACAGAGAAATAACCTACAGTGATATGAATAGACCAGGCCTTCAATTTTCTGGTTTCTATAACTATTTTGCTAATGAAAGAGTTCAAATAATTGGAATGGCAGAATGGAGTTTTTTAGATGCCATGCAGCCAGAACTTAGAAGAAAAAGACTTAAGAAGTTTTTTCAGTTTGAAACACCATGTATTATTATAAGCAGGGGTTTAGAGCCTCATGAGGAGCTCATAGCTTCAGCAAAGGAAAATGGAAGATGGGTTCTTAGGACAAATAGCATTACAACACGTTTCATAAGTAAGTTAACTAATTACTTAGATGATAAATTAGCCCCAGAAACAAGAATGCATGGGGTTTTAGTTGATGTTTATGGAATAGGTATTTTAATTACTGGAGAAAGTGGAATAGGAAAAAGTGAAACAGCTTTGGAATTAATAAAAAGGGGACATAGATTAGTTGCAGACGATGCAGTGGATATAAAAGAAATAGATGGCATCCTTAAAGGGAAAGCACCCTTTATAACATCCGGAATGATGGAAGTTAGAGGTATGGGTATTATTGACGTTCCAGCTTTGTATGGTCTAAGTTCTGTCCTTACCGAAAAAACTATTCACATGGTTATCTATTTAGAGCAGTGGAAGGACGAAGAGGATTACGATAGGCTGGGAATTGAACAGAATTACATAGAAATCTTGAATGTACCAATTAAAAAAATGACCTTACCAATAAGACCTGGAAGAAACTTAGCTGTAATTATAGAAGCTGCGGCAGCTAATTATAGATACAGCCTTAATTCAAGTATTTCACCAGTAGATACTATAAATAGTAGGATAGGATTAGGGTAAAATTTATGGATAAGAAAGAATTAAGAGAACATATGGTAAATACAAGAAATTCTATGTCAGTAGAAAATAAGGCTGCCAAGGATAGGAATATTTTTAACCAGGTTATTATGAGTAAGTATTATATTGAAGCAGAAACTATAATGACCTATGTAAGCTTTGGATCAGAGGTAGATACACTATGTATAATAAAGCATGCCTTAGAGAATAATAAGATTGTTTGTGTACCAAAGATAATAAATGTAAGCCAGGGAATGAAGGCAATTAAAATTCAAAGTCTAGGTGATTTAATAAAGAATAAAATTGGGATATTGGAACCAGTTAGTTTTGATAATGAAATTGAGTCAAAGGATATTGATTTGTTTTTGGTACCTGGTCTTGCCTTTGATAAAAGCGGTGGAAGAATAGGTTATGGTGCAGGTTATTATGATAGATTTCTAAAAGCTTCAATGGTTAGCAGCGTAAAAATTGGTTTAGCCTATGACTCTCAATTAATTGATATGGTACCAATGACTGAAAATGACGTATATATGAATATTGTTATGCACAATTAAGAAACAGATTTTTATACAAGTTGGTGAGTTTATGATTATTTTAGATATCATAAATAATTTTAAGGTAGTTGAAGAGAACATCAATATTAAAGATGGACATTATTGGATACTTCTTAAGTCTGATGAATTGTATAAAATAAAAAATATGTATGTTTTGGAAGAAGAGAGCTTAAATGAGTGCGTCAACATTGAGCAGTTCCCTAAACTAAGTTTTTTTTCAGGGTATACCTTTATTGTATTTAATGTACTTCAATATAAGGATATAGAGGTAGTATCAAAGGAGTTAAATATCTTTTTAAGTAAGGATTATATCATTACTGTATACAAAGATGAACTAAATATTTTACAGAGTCTAGTTGACGACATAAGAGAAAATAAGAATTCTTTTATTCTAAAAGAAAAAAATAGAACCGCCATAATTTTATATTACATATTAGATAGAATTATATTAAGAAATTATGATGTAATTTCATCCTTAGAGGCTTATGCTGACAAAATAGAAATAAATATACTCAAAAGCCCAAGACAAGAGCAGATAAATCAATTAATTCATCTTAGAAGGCAGGTATATAAGATCAGAAAATATTTAAATCCATTAAGGTATATAGGTGATAGTCTCGTAAGTAATGAAAATAATATTATTGAAAAAGAAGATATAGTATACTTTAAAAATTTAAATTTGAAAATTGAAAAGCTAATGCTTTCTCTTGAAGGTTTAGTTCAAGACTTGGCCCTTGTAAGAGAAGCCTTCGAATCAGAAATATCAAATAAGACTAATGATATAATGAAGGTTTTTTCGATAGTAGCCAGCATCTTCCTGCCTCTTAATCTTATAAGCAGTATGTATGGAATGAATTTTAAAAATATTCCATTTGTTGAACATGAAAATGGTTATTATATTATTAGCTTTGCTATGGTGCTCATATCTTTAGGACTATTATTTCTATTTAAGAAAAAGAAATGGCTGTGATTTGTATTTTTGTTTATAATTTGATAGAATAAAAGTGTTAATTACTATATTTTAGGGGGTATAAGCTATGGAAGAAGTAAACAAAAGTTTAAGCAAAAAATATGAATATGCTTGGGAAAAGTATTCAAAAGAAGAACTGGAAAAAGTTTTTTTATTAAGCAATAGATATAAGAATTTTATGTCTAATTGCAAAACTGAAAGAGAATGTGTTAAAGAATTTATAACTTTAGCTGAAAAAGCAGGTTTTAGAAATTTAGAAACTCTTATTAAAGAAAAGGTAGCACTTAAGAGTGGGGATAAAGTTTATGCAAATAACATGAATAAAACCTTGGCACTCTTTGTTATTGGTTCAGAACCTTTTGAGAAGGGGCTAAAAATACTTGGTGCCCATGTGGATTCTCCAAGACTTGATTTAAAACAAAATCCATTATATGAAGACACAGATTTGGCAATGTTCGAGACTCACTATTATGGCGGAATAAAAAAATATCAATGGGTTACAATTCCTCTAGCAATTCATGGTGTAGTTGTAAAAAAAGACGGTACTGTAATTAACATTGTTATTGGAGAAGATGACAATGATCCTGTAATAGGTATATCTGATTTACTAATACATCTTTCAGGAGATCAGATGCAAAAGAAGCTTGATAAAGGTGTAGAAGGCGAGGATTTAAATGTTCTTGTTGGAAGTATCCCTGATATGGATAAGGAGTCTAAGGAAAGAGTTAAGCTAAATGTTCTTAAAATATTAAATGATAAATATGGAATTGATGAAGAAGACTTTGTTTCAGCTGAACTAGAAATAGTACCAGCTGGAAAAGCAAGAGATTACGGCTTAGATAGAAGTATGGTTTTAGCTTATGGTCATGATGATAGAGTATGTTCCTTTACTTCTTTTGAAGCTCTATTAGATATAGAAAATCCAGATAAAACCTGTGTAGCCCTACTTGTAGACAAAGAGGAAATAGGTAGTGTTGGGGCAACTGGAATGCAGTCTAAGTTTTTTGAAAATGTAGTTGCAGAAGTTATGGAACTTGCTGGTGACTATAGTGAACTCAAGCTTAGAAGAACCCTTACAAATTCAAAGATGTTATCTTCAGACGTAAGTGCTGCCTTTGATCCTAACTATCCTTCTGTTATGGAAAAAAAGAATGCTGCTTACCTAGGAAAAGGAATCGTGTTTAATAAATATACAGGAGCAAGAGGTAAATCTGGCTGTAACGATGCAAATCCAGAGTATATGGCTGAACTTCGAGCAATAATGGAGAAACATGGTGTTAGCTGGCAGACTGCTGAACTTGGTAAAGTAGACCAAGGAGGCGGAGGGACAATTGCATATATTCTAGCTGAATATAACATGCAGGTAATAGACTGCGGTGTTGCCCTTCAAAATATGCATGCACCATGGGAAGTTGCAAGTAAAGCTGATATCTATGAAACAGAAAGAGCATACTACGCATTTTTAAAAGAAGCATAAAATAAAGCTGCTGGAATTGATTCCAGCAGCTTTTATTTTATTAATGCCATTTAATAAATGGGATATTTTCTTAAACAAAATGCAATTACTTATGAAAAATTGGCTTCTCATACCAGGTATTTAAATAATCATAGGTGTCTTCTAATTTAGAAAATAGTTCCTTAGGAAATTCATTGGTTTCAAGCTCCACTCCTGATGGCAGCAATCTATTTAAGGAACCCATAAACACACCACCTATTAATGTAGCACTATAGTTCCAGCTGCAATTAAAGGTTTCAATAAATGAAAGTACACCTGAGGAAAAAGCAGGTGCTATGTACGGCTTAAAGCCAAAGGTTCTAACATCTAAATTTGCATCTTTAGTCCTTTCTGTCAGATACTCAGATAGCTCTTTATTATAGTTTTTAATACTATCTGCTACTACAACTCCTTCACCATGGGGGCCAAAACACCTTCCTTCAGTTTTGTACTTATCAGCGCCATTTACCTCAGCAAAATAAGCTGCCCTTCCATGCATTACACCTAATCCGTAACCCCTTATCTGTTCGGGTGCCAGCCCCTTATAATCCATATTCCCTTCTGAATTTGTATTACTTGAGTTAAAGGCAATTTTACAAAGTAAATCAACAGGGTCTGACATTACAATAAATAAACCTTTATAATTTCTTTCTCGAGCAAGTTTTGAATAATATTTAAGTATTTCTGCATTGCCTTCAAATTGTGCAATCCTAACATCTTCAGGTTCTTTCCCAACTTCAGGCACTCCTACAGACACACAAAAGACAAACATATCGCAGTCAAATAAATTACTATCCTCTAAAGGAATTATCTCAGGAAAATTATAATCTAAAGAGGGTGAATAAATCTGACCAGCTTCATAGTGCCATCTTTTAATTCTGCTGTTAACAGAGTCAAATATACCTATTTTATTGACCTTCTCTGATGCAGTAAGCCTAAGTCCAGCTGCCAAGTTTCCACCTACATCTCCCAGACCAACTATATTTACATTCCACTTTTTCGGAAGGTAATCAGTAAGGCAGCTTTCCCACCCAGGAAAAGCTGTATTTACACATTTTACTTCTCTTTTATTAATTTTTTCTTGCAGCCATAAAGGGATATATTCATTATAATTTTCTGTTTTTTTTAATAATTCAAGTCCTTCACTTTCTAGAAAAAGTAAAGAAGGGTGAGTTACTGCAAAACTTTTTCTGCTTTTATTAGGAGGCATGTTTGTTAGAGAATAAATAATACCAATCGAATTCTTAGCTTCTTCTTCAGTTAATGTTTCATAGCCAAGTCCGGCTATTTTAGAAAGAACTGTTTTACCATTGATTTTATAAAATATCATAAGAACTCTCCTTTCATTTTAAACCACTAAATATATGCTGAAATCTAAATAAAATTTCCAGGTCATTTTTTACATAAAGCGAAGGGCTTAAATTTAAATCATAGTCCATATTTCTACCCTTATCAGGGCACCTAGGTACAGTAAAAACCTGCCCCATATTTAGAAGGCTTAAATTTCTTTCATGTATGAAATGATATTCACTTTCTAAGGAATTTAATATATCTAAAGAATTTTCTAAACATACCTTAGAAAGATTATATATGGCCTCCATGGGAGCATTTTTTATGAAAGTAGGGGAGGTATAGGGCAATATTAAGTTTACTGAAGGTAAAAGGTTTCTTTGAGGAAAACTTCCTCTCCATAGGGCATCACCGCCTATAAAGGGATATAGAGAATTTTCATTAAACCAAATTTTAAGTCTAGGAACAAAATACACACTATCTACTTCTCTTTTCTGCATATCCATTAAATCTTTACCACGGCCGGATAATATACCACACAAGATTTTCTTTACATAGACGCCTTGCTTTTTAAACAGGGGATCTAAAGCCTTCATTCTGTATCCTTTATGTAATATATTATCTACTAAAATTACAGGTCTTTTAAAAGATTTTATCATTTTAACCTGTGATTCTAAGTCTAAATAGTAGGGGAAAGGCCCTATATTAAAATCTTTCATATCAGCATTAAATAACTTTTCAGTATGAAGGGCCTTAGTAATTGTATTAGGTATAATGTACCTTTCTAAAATATCTCCATAGGGTACACACATGGCAGAACCTATTGTAGGAGGCACAGCAGCTTCAGTGGGTACTTGATTTTCATAACATATCTTTCTAATCATTGATTGATGAAGCATGTTACTGTCAAAGCTCAGCATTAATTCGCCAGGATAAAGCCTATTTAATGCTATTTGAAGTTTCCTCCGTGAAGAAGCAATCACAGCTTTTATTTTAGCATTGCTTCTAAATGGTTCCTTAAGTAAATTTTCTGTGTCTAAATTTAGTACACATGGTGTACTCATATCCACAACATAGGTTGGATTTAAGGAATCCTCTGTACTAATTTCAATAAAACCCTGCAGTTTAAGTGTATCATAAATTGAGGATGAGGCAGCATGGGTTAAAATATTCTTAAATATTGCGAATTGATAGTCCCTAGATAAACAGAAGGCCAAAGTTTCGGTTATAAGTATTTGTTCAAGGCCCTTAAATTTATCAGTGTTTTTTACCTCAAGGCAGTGAATCAAAATCATTCTGCCAAGGCTATTATCTCTTATATATTGGCAGATTCTTGTATCCCTTAATTCATCATATAGTGCACTTGATCGTACCCAGTGAAAAAGGGAAAAACCAATAATTTGATACTCATCTAAAGTATCTATCAATAGAACAATTCTACCAGAAGGCTTTTGCAGGGCTTCAGTAATTATGTTAATAAGTGACTCCCTATCAATATTTGTAATAGACACTAGATCATTTATTTTTGACTCTAATTTCTCATTAAAGCTTTCTAGTATTTCAACTTTAAATCTAAGAGATGTTATCGAAGATTTTTCAAGTGGTTCCTTTTGATAAAATCCATTGTCATAAATATATTGCTGTACCAGTGGATCAATAAGGCTTGAAATATCCCTGTTATCATCAATGTAGTTTCTTATTTGTGTTGAGCTTATATCAGAATACTTTTGAGGCAAGGTAAGCCAAACAATTTTACCTGTAATACTTTTTACTGCTTCTTCTAATCTTTTGCTTTTATTTCTTTCAAAAATTATGTGATTAAAGTTATGAATAGTGCCATTGCCGATAGCAGCCTTGTAGGAGGAGGCGTTAAGTAAAACATCGCTTCCAATTGCTATGTAAAGCTCAGAGTTAATAAAATTTTTTTTCAAATCATAAAGGTCTACAGCATTAGCAATATTAGTGGACAAATTATGAGGATATAAATAAATATTTAATTCATCTGCAATTGACATACTTAAAATATTACGCCGTAACATATTTGGCAGAGTTTTTTTAGACCAGGAAAATTCGTCAACTGATAAATATACTTCAAACCCAAGATCTCTAATATCTTTTGCAATTTCCTTGTGGCTTAAGGAAAATGGGTCAAAGGTACCTGGGAAAAAAGCAACTTTATCTGGTATAGGAAGTTTTAAAACTCCAAATAAAAAAATATAATCAGATATAAACCTATAGATATTGTTTAAGGCAGCGGAATTCGCTAAAAATAAAAGTTCTTCATTTTTATTATCAGTAATTAAGGTGATTATTTTTTTACCAATAAGTTTAAATATATGTTCCTTTTCTTTATAATCTAAAAGTTCTGTTCCAAAAATATCTTTACCAATTACGCTCAAAGAAGTTTGCTGAACCTTTGTATCATAGTCTCCAAGTGCGTTTAATATAATTCCCAGCATGGAAACTAATCTTTTTTCTAAGGCTTCATAACTTTGAGTAAATCTTAAGCTGTAGGATGGATAGTTAGATAAGGCAACACCAATTGTTTTTAATACAAGTGATTTAACATTTGTACTGGAACTTTTAATTTTAGCCTTTAAATCCTCTATTATCTCATCCAGCTCAACAGGCTGCAGAAATAGAATAATTCTGCCAATATAATAAGGTATATATTCAGTAAACTTATTACCTTCAATTTCTAATGCTCTCAGAAGTTCAACAGATACCTCGTTTCTTTCAGCTAAAGATAAGCTAGGCATTAGCTTTAAAATTGCTTCACCTGCTGAATTGCGGACACTTTCAACAGCACTAACTTTTAATAAATTACAAAAATGTATAGCTGAATGAAGTCCATTAGCTTGAATATTTTTAATTGTATACTCTTGTAATAATAATATTTGACTCTTCTTTCTAACCCAGTCTGTTGCTGTTTTTAAATTGCTTAAGAACATATCAGGAATTTTCTTTTCATCATTTTTACAATATAATTGAAATATTTCACTCATATCTTCTAAGGTTAAGTATTGAGTGATTTTGTATTTATAATAGTTTTCAGAGGGGATATTACTTTTTCTATGTTTTAATGTAAAATAATTTTTTATTTCCCCTATAAATGAATTATTGGGCGGAATTAATGGAAGCATTTTGTACAAGGTCTCTAGTGAACTGATTCTTAAGGAAATACTATGTTTATTTAACATAGCTAAAACAAAATCAAAAATGGGCTTTAGGCTCGTTTCAAAGGGCTCTAAAGGTATTTCCTTCATGGTTTCAAGAAGAAATAAAAGCTCATCAGAATTTCTGCTTTGGATGTTTTCATAAAATTTTATAAGCACCATTCTATATTGAAGTAAAGTATCCTCTTTACAGTTTTTAAACAAGGAATTAACAATTATGCTTATGCTGTAGCCCATTAAAAATCTATGTGCAGGTATAACCTTTCCACCAGGTGAAAGTAGGTTTTCAATATATTCGTTTAGAAGTTCATAGCTTGTAAGAGCTGGTGATTCCATCTTGACATTTTCGGGAATTTCCTTTCTATAATCCTCATCGAAGATTGAAAGAAGAGTTCCTATTAATTCTGCACAATGCCTTCTTATGTCGTCTTCAGGGTGAACTAGGTTTTCAAGCAGAAACTTAAGAGTTTGTAATTTTTGATTCTGAGTTAAGTAAGTAGAGTACTCCTGAAATATACGCAAATATTCTCTTAGATTTTTCCAATCTGTTTCACTTCTCGCCATTTCTAAAATATGCTCTAAGGAATACTCATCTCGCAGCTGATACATTAAATTTATATTGTGATTTATAGCAAGATTTTTTAAGCTTTGGATTATTTCTGTACCCTGCATAAGAGAATAATTTTGATTTAATTCTTTGCTTATCCATTTCATATTAGTTATTTCAGTGCTAATTCCTAAGTCCAGCATATAATCTTCAAAATCTTTAAGCTTATTATATACCTTTCTATATCTTTTCTCCTTAGCCACATCAACATTATCAAGCTTTTTAAGTATTACATTAAAGGAATCCTCCAATGTAAAAATACACATTTTTTCGTTTTCACCGTTTCTTTTATTCTTTACCCTGAAATCAGAATAGATAAGTACCAAGGATTCAATTGGAAGATTTTCAAGTTCTAAATCCCAAGTGGAATGATTGATTGCTATATTTCTAATATAGTTTATGCCATAACGTTTAAACCAAAGGTCAGAATAGTAATAATGAAGGTAGGGAACCCTTTTTAATTCTGAGCCTTTACAACCATATTTACCAATATCATGACCTGCTGCGGCCCCTGAAACTCTTCCTAGGTCTATAGGTATACCGGCTTCCTTCAGCTGCCTTGCTATAAATAAAGCAAGAAAATGTACACCGCAAATATGATCAAGGGTATTAAAGCCAAAAACTTCTCCATTTAGTTTCATCATTTCATAAGTATAATTATGTTTAAAAGCCTTTAAGAACTTTCTATATTCTTCAGGATATTCCAGAGAATTTTCTTCCTCTAAAGTAAGAAAATCCATTGGATATAAACTTTGCCATGTGCCATCCTCTGAAGTTTTTTGAACCTCTGCTATTATCCTAAGTACTCTTAAGTAAAATTCACAAGCAGAATTATAAGCTGGGTTAATTTTAATAGTTACTGCTTCAGGAAATGATTTAGCTAAGGTGTATTGATATAAATAATCAAGCCAATTATCAGGTTTACTAAAAGGTACCAAATTGTCAATTATTTCATTACATAAATACAGAACTCTTCTACAGCTATAATCATTATCGCAAATTAGGTCTTTTAGATTATTTTTAAAACTATCAGCTTTCAAGCTGTCATTAACGATATTAAAGGGGATGTTTAGCTTATTTAACCAATTTAAGCTTAATAATTTTCTATTTAGTTTACTATACAATTTTTCAAATACTAAATTATTCATGTAATCCTCCTTTTGAAGAAATTATATGTATGCAATGGTTATCTTTAGTAATTATAAATTACATTATATAACTATATAAATCATTTTCATAGATAGAAATTAAAAATGTAAAAATGCAAAAATGGCATGCATATGAGTTATTACTTTGAATAATAAGTCATATGCATGCCATTGCCTTTTTATCTTGGTATTAAATATTGGCAAAGGCCAAAGAGATTATATAAATTCTGAGTACCAGTCATATCTATGTAGTCCATTGGAAATGTGCCATCCCACGGGTATATAGCCAAGTATTTTTCGTTGTAAACATTAATAACATACTTTTCTTTATCAAAAGTTAAAAAAAGCTTGTAGGCTGGCTTTTCAGGAAGGTTCTTTGGCTTATCTATAAAATTATATGATTTTAACCCTTTAGTAAAGTTTTTAATTGTATTAAGGTCATCTTTGGAAAGTTCCTTTTCTTTATAAAAATTTGTATCTAATACTTTTACTTCTATATTTGAGTCTTTTATCAATAATTTTGCTATAAGATTTGTGTAATAGTATAAATTAGGCTTCTTTATTGTTAAAGTAAAGTTATTTATAACAACATTTCCAAACTTAGCACTGCAGCCGAAAAAGAAAATTGAAGTTATTAAAGCTGCAGATAATGTTAAAAATTTTTTCTTCAAAATATCACCTTTAATCTTATTCTCTAATTAACATATGAACAATAATTATTTAATATTACTGAAAAACTTTAGCCCTATTCTAAAAAAAGTATAATCTTATAGATTTAGGATATAGTTATTAATTGTATAGTTAATTAAAATGGAGGTATAACTCATGATTGTCGGTATTCCTCAGGGACTTATGAACTATAAGTATTACCCTTATTTTGAAGTATTTTTTAAGGAATTGGGAGTAAATGTTCTAACATCTAAAAATACAAATAGAGAGATATTTAATGAAGGAGTTAAGTACTGCACAGATGAAGCTTGTATTCCAATAAAGGTTTTTCATGGACATACAGCATATTTGAAAAATAAATGCGATATGATTTTTGTGCCAAGAATCATGCAGCTTAATAAAAAAGAATACATATGTCCAAAATTCTGTGGACTACCAGAGATGATTAAAAATAACATAAATGATTTGCCGCCATTAATAACAAGTACGATTTACGCCTATGATAAGAAACATTTACTAAGGGCTGCAAAGGAAGCAGCAAGTGCTATTACTAGGGATAAAGAAAAGATCAATAAAGCTCTAACTTCAGCATTACAGATTAAAAATATTGTTGCTGAAGAAAACAAAAATATTTACAAATATAAAATAGGACTTATTGGGCATCCTTATAATATTTATGATAGCTTTGTAAACATGAATGTGGTGAATAAACTGAAAAGATTAGGAGCTTCAGTTATTACAGAAGATAACATTGCTAAGGAATTTATCGAAATGGAAGTTAAGTGTCTATTTAAAAGGCCTTTTTGGGCTTTTGCAAAAGACTCCTTTGGAAGTTCTGTATACCTTGCTCGAAATAAAGTGGTTGATGGATTAATATATATATCATCTTTTGCCTGCGGGATTGATTCTATAGTTCTTGAGCTGATAAAAAATGAAATTGGAAACTTTCCACTTTTAACAATAAAATTAGATGAACATACTGGAGAAGCAGGGGTTGATACACGATTAGAGGCCTTTGTGGATATGTTAGAAAGGAGGGAATTTAATGAGAATTACCTTTCCTCATCTAGGTAATGTTAATATTGCAGCTAAGGCATTGTTTTCTGGACTTGGAATAGACTATATAATGCCCCCTCAAAATAGTTACAGGGCTCTTGAAATAGGGTCATCATATTCACCTGAGGAAATATGTCTTCCATTCAAGCTTATGATAGGAAATTATATTGAAAGTATAAAATTAGGTGCTGATACTGTACTAATTACAGGAAGCTGCGGTCCATGTAGATTTGGAGAATACTGCGAGCTGCAAATGAATTTACTGAATAAATTAGGCTTTAACTTAGACTTCATTGTCTTAGATCAGCCTTCTGATATTGGTGTTAATGAGCTTTTGTATAGATTAAATAAAATAAAAGGGGCAAGTAATAAGAATTTTATAAATAGAACGGTGGCAGTACTTAATGCAATAAAAATTAACAGCTTAATGGATAAATTTGAAGCTGACCTTCACTATAAGGCAGGTTTTGAAAAAAATAGCGGTGAATGTAGTACTTTATTAAAAGAACTGAAAAACAAATTAATAAGCTGCCCAAATGCAGAGGATATGAAAAGTATCCTTAAAGCATACTTTAAAAAGCTAAGAAATATTGAAATTGATAAAAATAAAAATCCATTAAAAATTGCCATTATAGGAGAAATTTATACCATAATTGAACCCTTTGCTAATATGTACTTAGAAGATAAGCTTATGGAATATGGTATATGCAGTAAGCGAAAATTATCACCTAGCTGGTGGGTTAAGGACACTTTATTATCACCTTTAAAATTAGATTCTTTAGCAATAAAAAAAGCAGGAAAGGATTACTTAAAGCTTGGAATTGGAGGCCATGCACAGGAATGCATTGGTGAAGCAATGATGGCCAAAAGAGAGGGTTTTGATGGGGCAATTCAAATACTGCCCTTAGGATGTATGCCTGAAATAGTTTCAAAATCTATTCTACCTGTTATTTCTCAAAAGGAAAACTTTCCTATTATGTCTTTAGTAATCGATGAAATGACAGGAGAAGCTGGCTATATCACTAGGCTAGAAGCTTTTATTGACTTACTTGAGAGGAGAAGGGAAAATGTATTTTCTAGGAATTGATCTAGGCTCTGTAAGCACAGACTTTGTCTTAATTGATGAGTATTATTGTGTAAAGAAAGAGCTATACTTAAAAACCAAAGGAAACCCAATTAAAATTATTAAAGAAGGCTTAAAAATTTTAAAAACTGAATTTAAGGATGAAGAAATTGCTGCTGCAGGGGCAACTGGAAGCGGAAGACATATTTGTGCAGCAATTATTGGAGCAGATATTGTTAAAAATGAAATAACTGCACATGCCGTAGCAGCACTGCAGTATGATAGCTCCGTAAAAACCATTATTGAAATTGGAGGTCAGGATTCAAAAATTATATTAATTAATAATGGCATTGTTACTGATTTTTCAATGAATACAGTTTGTGCAGCAGGAACCGGTTCTTTCATAGATAGACAGGCAGAAAGACTGGAAATACCTATAGAAAAGTTCGGTAATTATGCAATGCTGTCAGAGAATCCTGTTAGAATCGCAGGAAGATGTGCCGTTTTTGCTGAATCAGATATGATACATAAACAGCAGCTTGGATATAATGAGGCTGATATTATTGCAGGGCTCTGTAAAGCCTTAGTTAGAAATTATTTAAATAATGTTGCAAAGGGTAAAACCATACAAAGCAAAGTTATCTTTCAAGGAGGTGTCGCTGCAAATATTGGAATCAAGGATGCCTTTGAAAAGGAACTTGGCATGAAGGTGATTGTACCTAAGCACTATAATATGATGGGAGCCATTGGAGCAGCAATACTTGCAAGTGAAGCAGTAGCAAAGAAAAAATACAGCTTATTCAGAGGGTTAAGTTTAGCAGAAAAGGAAGTCTACTCAAGAAGCTTTGAGTGTGAGGGCTGCACCAACAATTGTGAGATTTCAGAAATAAAGGATGAGAAAAACATTTTGGGCTATTTTGGAGATAGATGTAGTAAGTGGTCAAACATTTTAAAAACAAAAGATGATAATGAAAAAAAAGCTATAGTATAAATTTAAATTAATTGTAAATCCTATGGTTAACTTATTCCCACTTATAAAGGAGATTAAACTTATGGATGATCAAGAAAATTTAAAAATTAAGGAGAAAAACAATTATTTAAATCCATCTGATATAGTTAACGGAACTGCAAATTTATACGAAATTAAAGAAAAAGAAATGGAAGCAGCACTTAAAGATATTTATAGGGAAATAGGATACATGGAAATGGATTAAAAAATAGTCTTTTGGCTCTTTTTTCGAATTACTTATACACATAAAAGATATTACATTGGAAAATCTAATATATGAAAGGGGAGTTTATTATGAGTGGAAAAAACAATATTAGGAAAACTCAAAATAACAAAAAGGAAGACGGAGATTTTAAAAAGAAAAATATATCACATGACCCTATAGCTGAAAGTGCTAAGGCACTTCATAACGAAGTGGGCATTAGATAAAAAGGAGAAGTATCATGAGTCATAAAGAAACAAAAAAATCAACAAAAAAAGAAAACAAAAAGCCCTCTAAGCCTGAATTAATTCAGGAGGATGAAATGGAAAAACATAAAACAAAGGGATTAAATAGGGGTGTATAAATATGACAAAGGAAAAAAATAAACATAAGGCAAAAAATAAAGAGCCCAATAGAGTAAGTATAAGTGAAGAAAAGGATGATAAAGGACCTAGAAGAAAAAAAGTAACAGATGAATTTTAAATAAAAACCCTGTACAAATGTACAGGGTTTTTATGGTGCCGGTGGCCGGACTCGAACCGGCACGGTTTCCCGCATGATTTTGAGTCATGTGCGTCTGCCATTCCGCCACACCGGCAAAATTACATTACTAATATTAGCATAGCTTCATAAAAAAATCAATAAAATATTTTAATTGTCATTTATAATTTAAATAAAATACAATAAAGGTCTTTATTATATTTCTGATTTAATGTAAAATAATGAGGAATTAAAGGTTAATTTATAAAAATCGGAGGCAGCAATGAACAAACTGTTAGAAGCAATTATTGAAAATAATAGACATTTTACTATAAATGGGAAAGTAGCATCTTACATACCTGAACTAATTAAGGCAAATCCAGATGCTCTAGGGATTTCAGTTATAACCTTAGATGGTGAAGAATACTTTGCCGGAGATTACAACACAAAGTTTTCAATACAGAGTATTTCTAAAATTATAAGCTTAATGTTAGCTTTAATTGATAATGGCCGTGATAGAGTTTTTTCAAAAGTAGGTGTTGAACCAACGGCGGATGCATTTAATTCTATCATTAACTTAGAAACAAAAAAAATTCAAAAACCCCTTAATCCTATGATAAATGCAGGTGCCATAGCGACAGTTTCCTTGATTTCAGGAAAAACTGGACAGGAGACCTTTGATAGAATTTTAAACTTTACAAGAAAAATTACTGGAAATCCTACTATAGATTTTAATGAAGAAGTTTATAAATCCGAAAAAATTACTGGTGATAGAAATAGAGCATTAGCTTATTTTATGAAGAGTATGGGAGTCATCGAACCTGAGGTAGAAGCTGTCCTTGATGTTTATTTTAAACAATGTTCCATAGAAGCTACCTGTAAAGATATAGCTAAAATAGGTGCAGTACTTGCAAATGATGGTATACTACCCTGGAGCGGAGAAAAGGTGGTACCAAGAAATGTTGCCAGAATTGTAAAAACAATTATGGTAACCTGTGGTCTTTACGATGCTTCCGGAGAATATGCAGTTGAAGTTGGAGTTCCTTCAAAAAGCGGAGTTGGTGGAGGAATTTTAGCTGCAGTTCCAGGTAGAATGGGTATCGGTGTTTATGGACCTGCCCTTGATTTAAAAGGAAATAGTGTTGGTGGTATTAAGGTTTTAGCGGAATTATCACGGGAACTAGATTTAAGCATATTTTAAATGAAGCCTATTAGGCTTCATTTTGCTATAAAATTAAAGTTTGCTGAAAATTATAGCTTTGTAATATTTTAATAAACAAGGAGGCAAATATGTTGAAGTATTTAGATGCAGGTGAATCGCATGGCAAAGCCTTAGTGGCTGTAATAGAAGGGCTGCCTTCCAATTTTAATATAGATATAGATTACATAAATAATGAATTAAAACGAAGACAAAGTGGCTATGGAAGAGGAGCTAGGATGTTAATCGAAAAGGATAAAGTAGAGATTTGGTCTGGAATGAGAGGAACTTATACTACTGGAAATCCTTTAACCATGGTTATATATAATAGAGATTATGAAAACTGGAAGGAAAAACTAGGTAAAAGGGCAAATGAAAATGAGGCTATTACAATTCCTAGGCCGGGCCATGGAGACTTAGTTGGATATATAAAATATAATACCGGAGATATAAGAGACGTAATAGAAAGAACTTCTGCAAGAGAAACTGCAATGAGAACGGCTGTTGGTGCTCTTTGTAAGGATATGCTTAGAGAACTAAATATTATTGTAAGAAGTAAAGTAAACAGTATAGGAAATATTTGTGATGTAAATACATATTTGTTTGATAATAAGAATTATGAAAAAATAGAAGAAAGTGAAGTAAGATGTTATAATAATGAAATAGAGGATAGAATTAAGAAAGAAATTGATATTTGTAAAGCCGCAGGGGAAACTATTGGAGGAAGTATATTCCTTTCAATAAAAGGAGTACCTATAGGAATTGGAAGCTATACCCAGTGGGATATGAAGCTTGATGGTATTTTAAGTAGAGCAATTATGTCACTACAGGGTATTAAAGCCGTAGAGTTTGGTAACGGACTTAACCTTTCATTAAAAGGCTCAAGTTTCAACGATGAGCTTTTCTATGAAAATGGAGGCATTATAAGAAAGTCTAATAACGCTGGTGGAATTGAAGCAGGTGTTTCCAATGGTGAGGATATAGAAATAAAAGCGTACATGAAGCCAATTCCCACAGTTAGAAAGGAAATAAATACCATAGATTTAAAACATAAGAAAAACATGAAAAGCAGATATGAAAGATCTGATGTTTGTGCAGTGGTACCCGCATCAATAGTTCTAGAAAATATATGTGCTTTTGAAATACTGAAGGAACTGCTAAGTAAATTTCCAAGTGAGGATTTTAATTTACTAAAAAAAAGTATTGAAAATTATAATAGAGAAATTAATGAGAGATAATGGAGGCGATTATATGGCAAAAGATAAGTTGGTAATATTAGATGGTCACAGCTTGATGAATAGAGCTTTTTATGCCCTACCTCCTTTGACAAATACTGAAGGTCTGCATACAAATGCACTATATGGATTTTTAAATATGCTGTTTAAGATTAAAGAGGAAATTAAGCCAGACTATATAGTTTGTACCTTTGATAGGAAATCACCTACTTTTAGACATGAGGAGTATAAGGATTACAAAGCAGGAAGAAAAATGATGCCTGAGGAACTTGCTGAACAATTTCCTACATTAAAAGAGCTTCTTAAGCTTCTTGCTATAGATATTTTTGAAATAGACGGCTTCGAAGCAGATGATCTTATTGGAACCTTAGCTAATTTTGCAGAAAAGAAGGACATAGAGGTTTTTATAATAACTGGAGATAGAGATGCGCTGCAGCTAGCCTCTGAGGACATTAAAGTTGTAATAACTAAAAAAGGAATGACAGAAAAAGAAGTATATGATAAAAATAGAATGATAGAAGAACTTGGAGTTACTCCTGCTGAGTTTATAGATGTAAAAGGACTTATGGGAGATAGCTCAGATAACATACCTGGCGTACCAGGTATTGGTGAAAAAACTGCTTTTAAATTAATACAACAATTTGGAAGTGTTGAAAATGTACTTCAAAATATTGATAAGGTTTCTGGTAATAAAATTAAGCAAAATCTAATAGATTTTAGTGAACAAGCAATTTTTAGTAAAAAATTAGCAACGATTATTACTAACGTACCTATAGATATTGATTTAGACTCCATTAAATCAAAAGATAATTTAGATATAAATGGTCTAAGGCAAATGTTTTTTAAGCTTCAATTTAAAACATTATTAGATAAATTGCCACTTGAAGATAGTAATTCTAATAAAAGTTACGAAACTATAAAAAGAGAAATTAAATATGAGTTAATTGATAATAAAAAGGATTTAGAAGTTCTAGTTAATGATGTTCAAGGCAATTTATTTATGAATTTTAAAACAGAGAATTTAAATATTTACTCAAAGAGTAATATAAATAGTATCTTCTTTAATACAAATCATAAAAACTATATTCTTGATATAAATTCACTATTTGCAAAAGATAAAACTTTAGCTGTGAAGCTGCTGAAAGAAATTTTTGAGAATGAAAATATTAATAAATTCGGACATGATAACAAGATAGCCTTCATGCTTCTAAGTAAATTGGGAATAAAAATGAAAGGCGTAGAATTTGACACTAAAATCGCTGCCTATCTTATCGACTCCTCAAGAGGCGACTATGAATTAAAAACTTTACTTCAGGAATATTTACAGCGAGATATTCAAGGGGATGAGACTGAAAGCATAGTGGAAGAAACTGAATGCCTTGAAGAACTTATTTTAAGGCTTAAAGAAAAGATCAAGGAATACAATATGGAAGAGTTATTATATAAGCTTGAGCAGCCCTTATCTGAAGCCTTAGCCGATATGGAAGCAGAAGGCTTCATGGTTGATGCTGAAAAGCTTAATGACCTAGGGTTAAGATTTAAAAGTGAAATAGAACTTGTTCAAAAAGACATATATGTACTAGCTGATGAGGAATTTAATATTTCTTCTCCAAAACAGCTTGGTAAAATATTATTTGAAAAACTAGATCTGCCTGTAGTTAAAAAGACTAAAACAGGCTATTCTACCAATGCAGAAGTTCTTGAAGAGTTAAGCGATAAGCATCCTATAATCGAAAAAATTCTTATGTACAGGCAGCTTACTAAGTTGCATTCTACTTATGTTGAAGGCTTAAAGTCTGTAATTGATAGTGATGGAAAAATTCACAGCAGCTTTAATCAGACAGTAACTACTACAGGAAGGCTATCCAGCACTGAACCAAACCTTCAGAACATTCCTATAAAATATGAAATGGGAAGAGAAATAAGAAAAGTGTTTGTACCAAACAATGAAGACTGTGTGATACTTTCTGCGGACTATTCGCAAGTGGAGCTAAGAGTACTTGCACATATTGCAGAGGACGAGAATTTAATTGACGCCTTTATTAATCATAAGGATATCCATACAAAAACTGCCTCTGAAGTATTTAAGGTTCCTTTAGATGAAGTAACTTCTCTTATGAGAAGTAGAGCAAAAGCTGTTAACTTTGGAATAGTCTATGGCATTGGTGATTTTAGTTTGGCCAAAGATTTAAAAATAACAAAAAAAGAAGCAAAATCCTACATTGATACTTATTTTGAAAGATATCCTAATGTTAAAAAATACATGACTAATATAGTTCACAGCGCTGAGGTGAATTCCTATGTAACTACACTTCTAAACAGAAGAAGGTATATAAGGGAGGTTAATGCCTCTAATAAAGTAGTTAAAGCATTAGGTGACAGGCTTGCTATGAATACACCTATTCAAGGAAGTGCAGCAGATATAATAAAACTTGCTATGATTAATGTTGCAAAGAAATTAAAAGACTTAAAATTAAAAAGTACTTTAATTTTACAAGTCCATGATGAGCTTATTCTTAATGTATATAAAGATGAACTTAAAGAAGTTGAAGCTTTAGTAAAGACAGAAATGGAAAATGTTGCTGATCTTAAAGTTCCACTTGAGGTAGATATAAATGTCGGTAAGGATTGGTATGATGCCAAATAAATTTAATTAGGTGAAGCTATGATAAAGGTAGGATTAACTGGCGGCATAGGAAGCGGTAAAAGCACAGTGTCTAATTTTCTGAAAGAAAAAGGGATACCCATTATTGATGCAGATATTATATCAAGAGACATATTAATACTTTACCCTGAAGTTGTTGGTAATATTAGGAAGGAATTTGGCTCTGAATTTTTTGATGATAAAGGCCTTCTTAAAAGAAGAGAACTTGGTAACTTCGTTTTTAAAAATACTGAAGGAAAATTAAAATTAGAAGCATTAACTATACCTTATATTATTAAAGAGATATTCTTAAAAATTGAAAAATACAAGGATGAAGGATTTAAAATGTGCATTGTTGATGCTCCTACACTAATTGAAACAGGTCTATATAAGGCTATGGATTTTAATATTTTAGTTTGGGTAGACTTAAATACGCAAATAGAGAGAGTTGTTAAGCGAGATAATTTAAATTTAGATGATGTAAAAAACAGAATAAATGCCCAAATACCACTAGAGGATAAAAAGAAGTATGTTAACTTTATAATTGATAATAGAAGCAGTATTGAGGCTACAATGAAACAAGTAGATAAGGTTTTGCAAGAAATATATAGTTCAGAGGTAAGATATGAAACATAGAGGTCTGTTTACTGTATTTGTTATATTACTGCTTGTGATTCTAATTGTAGAGTTTAGCAATATTTCAAAAATTCTCTATCCCTTTAATTATGTAGATTCTATTAATAAATATTCAAAAAAATATAATTTAGATCCTTATTTAATTTCTGCAGTTATTAAAACCGAAAGTAACTATAAATCAAGGGCTCTTTCTTCTAAGAATGCCTATGGATTAATGCAAATAACTCCAGATACAGCTGAATGGGCGGCAAAACAGATGAAGCTTGATGATTATAAAAATGAAAAGCTGTTTGATCCAGATTATAATATTAATATGGGCTGCTGGTATTTAGATAACTTAAAAAAAGAATTCAATGGGAATATGGATTTGGTTTTGGCTGCCTATAATGGTGGAAGAGGAAATGTTGAAAAGTGGTTAGCTGATTCAGAACATTCAAAGGATGGTGTGAGTCTGCATTACATACCCTTTAAAGAGACGGATAAATATATTAAGAGAGTAAAGGTAAACTACAATATTTATAAATTTTTATATAAAAATAAATTTACAAGTGATGTTATAAAATAATAGAACAACATAAAAAGGTGGAAAGAATTATTCTTTGCCACCTTTTTATGTTGTAATTCTATTTGGAACATAATGAAATGTTGTATACTATGACATTATCAGAGATCAAATATATTGTATTTGTGTAGTTTTAAATTATTATTGACGGATTAGCAAAGGAGGTAGTATAATAACTGATGTAACATAGCTAATAAATAGAATATAAGTATGCAGGAGTGGCGGAATTGGCAGACGCGCACGTTTGAGGGGCGTGTGGGAGACCGTACGGGTTCAAGTCCCGTCTTCTGCACCATTAAATGGCATGTACATAAGTAATAACTTATGTACATGCCATTTAATTTATAGTTATTTATTATAAACAAGTAATAACTTATATGGATACCATTAATTATAATTTAATATTAAAAAAGGATTTTACTTCATTTTGTAGAATTAAGTTATTGATGTGAGGTGAATTTATGTTTGATGTAGATTTTTATATAGAAGATATATCTGTTTCTAGTATAGAAAAAGAGGACGTTATATTAGTACAGCATTGGATAAATAATCAATATATAAATAGTGAGAACGAGAAACCTCTAATGTTTAATGATTTTTATGAAAGATTTTTAGAATATTATGTTAGTGAAAATGAGTTTTTCTTAAAAATTGAAATGGAAGATAAACTGATTGGTGTAATTAAAGGCAGAATAGAATTTAAAAATATTAATGAAGTTTGGCTGTGGTATTATTTATTAGACAAAGACTATAGAAATAAAGGCATAGGCAGCAAAATTATAGAGGCTATGATTAAATACTTTAATGTAGAGCTAGGCATATTTGATTTTTATGCTGTAGTAAGCGAGAGAGATACAGATATTTATAATTTTTGGAAGAAAAGTAGTTTTAAAAAGATAAGAGTCTCAAAAGACTTTTTTAACATATCTGGAGAAGATATGGATATGATAATTTTAAAATTTCAAGGTTAAAGTTGTTAATTTATTAATTAACATTGACACATCAGCAGTATTAGTAATATAATAATTAAGAGCTGAATCCCGTTTTTACAAAAAATGGGTACGGAGGAACCAATATATGCAGGGGTTAATCTGATTTCTATAATATATAGAAAACTAGGTATTATCCAGTTAGGAATGACATGAATGTATGTTATAAGTCTTATCAGTAGGGAACCTTCACCCGAACCCGTCAGCTAACTCCGGAAGCAAACAGAAGGGGGGAAACAAATGAAGTACTCTATAGCCAAACCGCTATTATTTGCGGCAGCTTTAGTGGCGTTTGGTATTTCTGCCAGGTTTAACGGATATAGCGTTAAGGCAGATGCAGCAATCAAAGATCAACCAAACGTGGTTGTTCGATCAGCAAGCTTAAATACGGACAAGGTAATTAAAGTCCCACAAAAAACTGAACAAAAAACCAGTTCCACAAAAAATAAAACCTTAAGCAGAAACAATGGTAGTGGAATAACTGGAACTGCTCCAGCTTCAGCAGGAAGCAGTAGTGTAGTTTCTTATGCATATAAGTTTCTAGGGAAACCATATGTATGGGGAGCATCAGGACCTAATGCATTTGATTGTTCAGGATTTACAGCTTATGTCTATAGAGCATTTGGTGTTGGACTCGGTCACTACACTGGAACACAGTTTGGTAGTGGTCAATCAGTAAGTAAAGGTAATTTAGCACCAGGAGATCTAGTATTCTTTAACACCTACGGTTCAGTTTCACATGTAGGAATATATGTGGGCGGCGGTAATTTTATACACGCAGCAAATGAAAGAACTGGTGTTACAGTTAGCAGCCTGTCTGAAGGCTACTATGCATCTAGATATGCAGGTGCAAGAAGAGTCAAAAATTAATTTTTTCTTCTCGGCAAATTTTGCCGAGTTTTTTTTATCATAAAAATCCACTTTTAAAAATAGAATTATATAGGGTTTTAAATTGAAACTTTAGAAGTGGAGGTAAACCATGAAATACACAAGATATGATTTAAAAAGAAAGAAATCTGAAAATACTGTAATCATTTTGGTTTTGTTATCAGTAGTACTGGTGGCTTTTTTGCTTGGAACATTTATTTCGAACCTTTTTATGAAGAAGGCTTCAGTGGCCAATATAACCCCTCCCGCTAGCAGTGATGTAGGTACAGTTAAGACAGCGGAAAATAAATCAAGTAAATTTATAGTGATACAAGGTGGAAAATTTGCTAAAACTGAAAATATAGAACAAGAAAAAAAGTTATTAATGGATTATGGAACTCCTTTTACCATACAGGATCAAGATGGTACAAGAGTTTTATTAGGGATATATAATGAAAGTGAAGGTTTAAAAGTAATTAATGACCTTAAAACTAAAAATATTGATAATTCAAAAATTACCTTTGAATTAAAAACAGACAACTTGGGCAGTGAAGAAATAGCTGTAATTGTTAATGCAGAGCTGGAAATTATTAAAAAGCTTTCTGATAAAAATATAAAATCATATATAACAGATGATTTAAAAAGTTGGGTTAATGGCCTGGAAAAAGTAGATTCAAAGGATGCAAATAAGGCAATTCTGGAGGACTATAAAACACATATTAATGCTCTTCCGAAGGACTTAAATAATGATAATACAGTAAACATTGAAATATATATTTATAACTTATTAAAAAAGCTTACCAGTAAATAGGTAATATAAGAATTTATAACATGAAATTTAGCGAATATATAAAATATGTATATTGAGTATAAGGTAATCAGCTCACGTAACATATTTTATATATTCTAGCTTTTTTTATGTTATTTTTTATTTTTTGACATTACTTTTTTTATTTCTTAACAAATTATAAATAATGTACTAAATACTTGTTTACACTTTTATTAAATGTTAAACTATAAAAGATAAATAAAGGCAGGGGATTATTAATGAGGGGTTCAGAAAAAAGTAAAAGTTTTATTTTTTTTATAATAATTTTAGGTGCTATATGTGGAAGTTTAATCGGAGATTTACTAGGAAGCAATATTAAGTATCTATCTGTTCTAAAAAATGGATATAATATTGGCACAAAGAATCCTTTAATACTTGACTTAAAAATATTAAGTGTTTCCTTTGGCATAAATTTCAATGTAAGCTTAATGACTATAATAGGTATTATATTGGCAATAATACTATATAGGAAATTTTAGCTTAAATAGGATGTGATTTTATGTCTATAATACTTGCATCTGCTTCCGAAAGAAGAAAGGAGCTATTAAAAAGAATAATTCCTGATTTTAAGGTAATAGCAAGTGATTTTGATGAAGATTCCGTTACCTTTAAAGGTGATTGTATTCAATATGTAAAAAAATTATCATTAGGTAAAGCGCAAAATGTCGCTAGTAAAACTGTGGCAGCTAACATTATTATTGGCTGCGATACCATTGTATACAACAATAAGAAGGTTCTTGGGAAGCCTATAAATGAAGAGGAAGCCTATAAAATGCTAACTTCACTAAGTGGGAATAATCATTTAGTTTATTCTGGCATTTCCATAATAAACACTGTAACAAATAGTATAGTGCAGGATTATGTTTGTACAGAAGTTTACTTTTCAAAGCTATCTGAGTCTCAAATTCATAGCTATATTAAGAGTGGCGAACCGATGGATAAAGCTGGGGCATATGGTATTCAAGGTTATGGAGGTATTTTTGTTGAAAAAATTAATGGTTGCTATTATAATGTTGTAGGGCTGCCTATAAATAAATTGTATTCTTTATTAGGGGATATGGGGGTAAATCTGTAAAGGAGTTATTATATGGAAAAACCACTTAGAATTATGGATTTACCTAATACAGAAAGACCTAGAGAAAAATTGTTCAAGTATGGTGTAGAAACTTTGAGTAATAACGAGCTTCTAGCCATTATATTAAGAACTGGGACCTCTAACGAAAATATTCTAGAATTAAGTTCTAGGATATTAAAAGAGTCAGGTGGACTAAATGGACTCTTAACTTCGAGTTATGAAGATTATTTACAGTTAAAAGGCATAGGCTCTGCTAAGGCCTCACAGCTAATAGCACTTGCTGAAATTTCAAAAAGATTTAAGTCTTATAAGTCAGGTGATGAGTATAAGATTAGTGAGCCTAAAGACGCTGCTATGCTCCTAATGGAAAGCATGAGAAATTTAAAACAGGAATGTTTAAAGGTTGTTCTGCTTAACACAAAGAATATGGTTATTAGTATTAAGGATGTTTCTATTGGAAGTCTTAATTCCTCTATTGTACATCCTAGAGAAGTATTTAATGAGGCAGTAAAGAAAAGCTGCGCTTCTATAATTGTTAGTCATAACCATCCTTCTGGTGATCCAACACCAAGCAGCGAAGACATAAATTTAACTCATAGGTTAAGTGAATGCGGTAAGCTGTTAGGCATTGAAATGCTGGATCATATCATAATAGGTAATGGCATTTATATAAGTTTAAAGGAAAAAGGTATTTTGTAGATTGAAAGGAGAACATTAAATGGGATTATTTGGAATGTCAAAAGATATGGGTATAGATTTAGGAACAGCCAATACTCTAATTTACGTAAAAGGAAAAGGAATATTATTAAGGGAACCATCTGTTGTAGCTATAAACTGTGATACAAAAAAGGTGCTTGCAGTTGGTCTTGAAGCAAAACAGATGATTGGAAGAACTCCAGGGAATATTGTGGCTATAAGACCACTTAAAGACGGTGTTATCGCAGACTTTGATATAACTCAAACTATGCTTAAAAAATTTATTGAAAAAGTAAGTCCAAAGAGTGCTTTTACTAGTCCAAGAATAGTAGTTTGTTTCCCATCTGGAGTAACCGAGGTTGAAAAAAGAGCAATAGATGAGGCTACAAAGACTGCTGGAGCTAGAGATGTTCTTTTATTAGAAGAGCCAATGGCAGCTGCAATTGGAGCAGGTCTTCCAGTTGATGAGCCAACAGGAAGTATGATTGTTGATATTGGTGGAGGAACTACAGAGGTTGCTGTTATATCTTTAGGCGGAATTGTTACAAGTAAATCTTTAAGAGTAGCTGGAGATGAATTAGATCAAGCAATAATTAGCTACATAAAAAGAGAATATAATTTAGCTGTTGGTGAAAGAACAGCTGAAGCTGTTAAGATGGAAATAGGTTCAGCCTTTCCATCAGAAAATGAAGGTTCAATGCAGATAAAAGGTAGAGACTTAATTAGCGGACTTCCAAAAATACTTGAAATAACAGAGGTAGAAGTAAGAGAAGCTTTAAAAGAGCCAGTTGAGTCAATAATTGATGCAATAAAAACAACTTTAGAGAAAACTCCTCCAGAACTTGCTGCAGACATTATGGATAAGGGAATTATGCTTGCAGGTGGTGGAGCTTTACTAAAAGGATTAGATAAATTAATCAACCACGAAACCCATATGCCTGTACACATTGCTGAATCTCCTCTTGATAGTGTAGCTTTAGGAGCAGGTAAAGCATTAGACAATATTGATAAGGTAAGTAAAAGATAAATATGTCATTCTTCAGGAACAAACTGGCAGTAACAATTGTTGTACTGTCAGTTACCTTTTTAATATTAATTAGTTATAGTGTCAAGAGGGATAAGGTTTCGGTTGTTGAAAATGGTGTTGGTACAGTATTTAATAAAATGCAGTATGGAGTAAGCAAAACTGGCAGCGTAATTAAGGACTCATTAACTTTTGTTTTTAATTTTACAAAGGTTAAACAGGAAAATGAAGCATTAAAACAAGAAAATGATAAACTACAAAACCAATTAGTAGAATATAATTCTGCTATTAAGGAAAATCAAACACTAAAAGAGGATCTAAATTTTAAAAATCAGAGATCTGAATATAATTACATTGGATGTAATGTTATAGGTAATAGTGGTGGTAATTATTTAGATGGATTTATAATTGACAAGGGTCAGAAGGATAATATTAAAAAGGGCATGGTGGTTATTACTGCAGCAGGATTGGTTGGGCAAGTGACCTCTACAGCAAGTAATTGGTCAATAATACAATCCATTTCAAATGAAAACATAGCAGTAAGTGGTATGGTGGAATCTGCAAATGAGATAAACGGTATTGTAAAAGGTTATAAGGATGACAACAATAATTTACTAGCTAAGCTATACTATCTTCCTTTAGATTCAGCAATTAAGAAGGGTGATGTAATACTTACTTCAGGTTTTGGAAACTTATATCCAAAGGGAATAAGAATCGGAGAGGTAACTGATATTGAAGTAGATCAAGGAAAGATAATGGAAAATGCCATTATCAAGCCTTATGTGGATTTTAATAAATTACAGCAGGTACTAGTTGTTGTGCCAAAGGATGTAAGAGATATAAAATATTAGGGTGGTTTGGATGAAAAAGGTTTTAACTTTATTTTTTATATGTGTGTTGCTCTTTATCTTGGATAATACACTTGTTCCTTTTTTTGCAATTAGAGGATTCTTTCCAAGTTTACTTTTAGCTTTTTGTATTCTTTATTCTATTATTAATGGAAGTATTGAAGGCTTATGGCTAGGTGTATTTGCAGGAATTCTTCAAGATTTGTATTTTTACCATGGTTTTGGCATAAACGGCTTTACAAATATGCTTGTTTGCGCAGCTGCAGGTTTAATAGGTTCAGGTATATTTAAAGAGAAGGCACTGATACCTATTGTTTCATCACTTGGATTATCTTTTATAAAAGGTGTTTTAGTTTTTTCAATTTTATATATCAACAGCATTTATATGCCATTTAGCAAAGTTGTTTTCAACAGTTTATATAACATGGCTATTGCTGCAATAATGTATAGATTAGTATATAAGTTATGTCAAAAAGAATATATGCAGAGAAAATGGAGCTTTTATGATGGAAGGTAGGGTAGAACATAAAAAGTTATGAAAAAGAAAGAAAATAAGTTTAATAGATATTCAGCGCTAACCTCATTAGTTGTATTTGTTTTTGTTGGTATCATTTCTAGATTGGTATACCTTCAAATTGTTAAAGGAAATGAATATAAGGATAAGGCTAACACAAAAGCAATTACTGAGCTTCAGCAAAATGCTCCAAGAGGCAATATTTTGGCAAGTGATGGTACTAAGCTTGCAACCAATGTTCAAAGCTACAATTTAACTTTTACACAAACAGATGAAAGCAGTATAAGCTTTTTTGATACAATGGATAGTGTTTTTAAAATATTAGATGATAATAAGGAAGTACAGAAGGATGATTTACAACTTAAAATAAATCCTTACAGATTCGAATTCAATACTTCAGATGAGGATGTTAAAAAGCAACAAGAACTAAGATTTAAGAAGGACAGAGGACTTGATCAATATGTAATTCAAAATACACCGGAGCTTAAGAATAAAAAAGGAAAGTTAACACCTGAAGATCAAGATAAAATAAATGAGCTGCTTTTACAGATTACGCCGGAACAAACCTATAATTATATGGTAAATAATCTGTATAAGGTGACACCAGAGGGCATTTTTAAAAGCATAATAGGGCAGTATAAAGCTAGCCCTGACGATACCTTAAATAGAATAAGTTCAAGATATAAAATTACAGTAGACGCAGAACTCAAAGACTTGCTTACTGAGTACAGTAAGGCATCTAAGCAAGCTGTTAAAGATGATTTATTTAGTAAGCTTATGACTAAATGTCAAGTTGATAAAACAAGACTTCCAAGTGATAAGGAGCAGCAGCTTGAGAGAAGATATATATTAGTTTTAGATGCAATAAAGATGCAGAGCTTCTCTGGCTATAAACCAGTAACCATTGCAAGTAATATAAAAAAAGAAACCGCTTTTATTTTTGCACAAAAGCTAAATGACCTGCCTGGTATAGATACAGATATGCAGCCAATGAGGACCTATCCCTATGGTGAACTTGCATCTTCTGTAATAGGCTATATTTCTAAAATAACATCCAGCGATAAATATGATATAAGAGGCTATGATGTAAACACTGATTATATTGGTGCCCAAGGCATAGAGGCAGCTTTCGAAGACAGGTTAAAAGGAACAAAAGGTGGAACTATTGTTAAGCTTAATACTAAGGGAAGAGTTATTGAGGAACTAGGAAGCAGCGAATCATCTCCTGGACAAACTATACAGCTGACCATAGATAAGAATGTACAGTATGCAGCAGAAAAAGCTCTGGATGAAACCATGGCAAACCTACAAAAGGCTGGTCTGCAAAACGATGTTAATACTAAAAATGCAACAAGAGGAGCAGCAGTAGCTATCGATGTAAATACAGGGGCTGTGCTTGCACTAGTTTCTAGGCCAGGTTTCAACCCTAATGATTTTTCTAATCCAGCAGGGATGACTACTGACGTATTTAATAAATATTTTAATCCTGACTATGTTAAGTATGGTCAAGATAAAGGCTTAAGCAGTGATTTAATCAATACTTTGTTTCCCGTTAGTTCAAAAACAAATAAGAGATATGATAAATATGATTATTTTCCTAAGCCACTTTATAACTATGCCACATCTTCTTTAGTGCCTCCAGGCTCTACCTTTAAGCCTGCAACTGCTGTTGCAGGACTGGAATCTGGAGTAATTACACCAGGCTTTAAAGTAGATGATCATTCGGTATTTGATGATAAAAAAGGTGTACACAAAACCTTCTATGATGATGGCCCTGGTTTTGGCTGGGTAGATTTGACTCATGCATTAGCTGTTTCTAGTAATCCATATTTTATGACTGTTGGTCAGAAACTAAGAGAGACCTATAATGATGATATATTAGCTAAATATGCCTGGAAGCTAGGACTTGGAACTGATCCAAAATCAAATGCTAATCCAACCACTGGTATTGAAATAGGAGACAATTATGGGCAGGTATTTAATTCTACGTCTATAAAGAATAATTATGCTACAACAACATGGTATTCTGTAATGGAAGAATTAAAATCCGGAAAAGGGAACAAAATATCTAATTTTGAACCAATAGATTTATATGATAATATAAATGACAGTCAACAGGTTAAAGATATTAAGTCTCAGTTAAAGACGAAAGTTTTAGATTTCACAAAAAATGGTGGATTTATAAGTGATGAATATAAGAATAATTCAGGAAAAAGAGATCAGTTAATAAAGCAAACCTATAGTGGGCTCCTAAATCAATTGATTTCAGCAGATCCTCAGTATAAAGATAAGAAGATATCTTCAAATGTTATTAATTTATTGGCTACTGACATGTACGATCTTACTCTTAATAGTTATGGTCAAAGTTCTCTGCCTTTTAATATGTATGATGCATCAATTGGGCAAGGTATGGATAATTTTACACCACTTCAATTAGCTAATTATGTTTCAACCATAGTAAATGGAGGAACTAGATATAAGCTGCATTTAGTGGATAAAATAATGGACCCTAACGGTAAGGTAATAGAACAGGAAAAACCTGAGGTAGTTGAGAAAACAGGCATTAAACAGACTACAATTGATGCTGTTAAAGCAGGTATGCATGCCGTTACAGGAGAAGATGGAACAGCAAAAGGTGTATTCGATGGCTTACCTATAGATACAGCAGGTAAAACAGGTTCAGCTACTTTTAGTGCTATTCAAAATGATATAGGAAGAACCTCCTATGGAGTTTATGTTGGTTTTGCTCCCTTTGATAAACCTCAAATTGCAGTTGCAGTTATGGTTTTCGACGGAGGGCATGGTGGCTTTGTTGCACCAGTTGCAAGAGCTATGTATGAAGCATACTTTAAAACTCAACTTGATGCAGAGGGATATAAACCTAAATTTGATGTAGTTGTACCACCAATCAAATAAAATATAATTTTTTTATAGCCACAAAGCCTTAGTGTCACGAAAACACTTGGTTTTGTGGTTATTTTATATTATTTTTGAATTAATAGAAGGATTTTAAGAAAATTTGTTGAATTATTACTTTAAGCCCTTACTTTGGAGGTTTTTATGGTGGACGATAAAATATTAATAAAAGGAAACAAAGAAGGTTTATATGCTGTTATTTATATGAATAAGTTTAAAGATTTTGACGATATGCTGGAAGCCTTAATAGAAAAATTAACTAAGGGCAAAAAGTTTTATCGAGGGGCTACTTTTAAAATAACTACTGATCTTAAGTATATTAGTAGTAAGGATTTAAATAGACTTAAGGATGTATTATTTGAAGAATTTTTAATTAAAGACTGCATATTTGAAGATAGAGAAGAAAAAGTTAATAAGGTTTTTTCTGGTATTTATGAGGGTCGTACAAAGTTTATAAGAAAAACTATTAGAGGCGGGCAAACTATCAATTATTCTGGTAATATTGTAATAATTGGTGATGTTAATCCTGGAGCTGAGATTTATGCAGCTGGGAATGTTATAGTTCTAGGCACTTTAAAAGGACATGTACACGCAGGCTTTGGAGGTAATGAAAAAGCTTTAATTGCGGCTTTTAACTTACAGCCAGAGATACTTCAAATAGCAAATATTATGACTAGATCCCCAGAGGATGGATTGAAACCAAAATATCCAGAGGTGGCGAAGGTAAAAGAAGATAATATTATTGTAGAACCATACTTATTTAATAAGTTTATTTAATGGAGGTAAATGAAATGGGAGAAGCTATTGTTGTAACTTCAGGAAAAGGTGGAGTAGGGAAAACCACTACCACTGCAAATATAGGAACTGCACTTGCAGCTATGGGGAAAAAAGTTGTTCTTGTAGATGGAGATACAGGACTTAGAAATTTGGATGTTCTTATGGGCCTTGAAAATAGAATTGTTAATACCTTAGTTGACATAATAGAAGGAAGATGCAGACTTAAATCTGCACTTATTAAAGATAAGAGATTTAATAATCTGTTTTTACTCCCTACAGCACAAACAAGGGATAAAAATGATGTAGAGCCAAGCAAAATGCTTGAGCTTGTTAACCAGCTTAAGGAAGAATTCGATTATGTTATTATAGATTGTCCAGCAGGTATTGAGCAGGGATTTGAAAATGCTGTAATTGGTGCTGATAGAGCAGTAGTTGTAGTTAACCCAGAGCTTACTTCTGTACGAGATGCAGATAGAGTAATAGGCAAACTGGATGCAAAAGGACTAGATAGACACGAACTTGTTATAAATAGAATAAATTATGAAATGACAAAAAAAGGTGATATGCTGGATATAAATGATATTTTAGAATGCCTAGCTGTGAAGCTTTTAGGTGTTGTCCCAGATGACAAGAATGTCACTATTTCCACTAATAGGGGAGAACCTATAGTTTTGGATGATAAAGCATTTTCTGGGCAGGCTTTTAAAAATATTGCTAGAAGAATCACTGGCGAAGAAGTACCTCTCTTGTCATTAAATAATGAAGAAGGCGGTTTTTTATCTTCAATTAAGAAAATCTTCTTCAAATCAAGATAGGGGGAATAATAATGGATTTATTTAAATTTTTCTCTTCGAAACCATCACCTAAGGATGTTGCTAAAGAAAGATTACAACTCATATTAATCCATGACAGAGAAGATTTTTCACCTGAGTTTCTTGAAGAAATAAAGGGTGAAATTTTGAAGGTTTTATTAAAATATGCTGAATTAGATAATGGAGATATTGATGTTAAGCTAACAAGGACAGAGTCAGGTGAAAATTCATCACCAGCTTTGGTTGCTAGTATACCTATAAAAAACATGAGAAAAAAGATCTAAAAATTCAAATAAAAGTTACATATATGTACAAGTTATTAGTATATTACTAATAGCTTTTTTTTTTATTAATTGCTATAATGTATTTTGTATTGGAGGGATTTTATGCTTGAAAAGTTAAAAATAAAAGGAAAGCTTCTGAAAGAATTAGATGTATGGACAATTATTATTGCTATTATTATAGTGCTTTTTGGTGCAATAAATATATATAGTGCTACTAGGCTTAAGACTGGAACTTCCTATTTAAAACTTCAAATTATATGGCTCATAATTGGCCTGGCAATATTATATTTTATATTAATTTTTGATTATTCGGTAATAATGAATTATTCTTCCCTCATTTATTGGGCCTCCATTATCTTTCTTTTAATAAATGATACCCTAGGTAAGGTAACTAATGGTGCAAGATCATGGATAGCTTTAGGCAGCCGAGGCATTCAGCCCTCTGAGTTTGCCAAAATAGCAATGATAATTATGCTTGCTAAAAAATTAGAGGATATGGAAGGAAACATAAATAATCTTAAAAACTTTTTTATATTATGCTTCTATGCCTTAGTTCCTATGGCTTTAATAGTAATTCAGCCAGATATGGGTATGACCATGGTGTGTTTCTTTATTGTTCTAGGTATATTCTTTATGGCTGGACTCAATTTAAAGATAATTATAGGAGGAATTGGCTCAGTTGTAGCATTAGTTGCAATAGGATGGAATTCACCCTTTATGCAGTTATATTGGAAGGACAGGCTCACATCTTTTTTAAACCCAGCAAAAGATGAGCTTGGAAGTGGTTTGCAGCTCCTATCTTCCTTAACTGGAATAGGCTCTGGAGGAATCTTAGGCAAGGGTTTTTTAAAGGGAACACAAATATCAGGAGGATTTATACCAGAAGCACATACAGATTTTATCTTTGCTGTAGTAGGAGAAGAATGGGGTTTGGTAGGTGCAGCATTTCTACTCATATTATATGGCTTACTGCTTTATAGATTTATAAAAATAGCCAAATCTTCAAAGGATATATTTGGATCCATAATTTGTTCCGGGATTATTGCAACTACATTATTTTCTATACTACAAAATATAGGTATGACTATTGGAATTATGCCTATTACAGGAATAACCTTACCTCTAATGAGTTACGGTGGAAGTTCTATTTTAACTAATTTTATTGCCATAGGATTAATTTTAAATATAGGTATGAGGAAAAAGAAAATTAATTTTTAAATTTGGAGGCACAATAATTAATAATTATTGTGTGCCTATGAGGAATACAGGAGGGTCTACATGAAAATAGCACTTATTGCACATGACAAGAAAAAGGAAGACATTGTTGAATTTGTATTAAGAAATAAAGAGGTATTTAAGGAGCATGAACTTTATGCAACAGGAACTACAGGCAGGATTATTTCAGAAGCCACAATGCTTAAGGTTCATAGATTTTTATCAGGCCCAATGGGTGGAGACCAGCAAATTGGTGCTAAAGTGGCCGAAGGAAACATGGACTTTGTAATTTTCTTAAGAGATCCATTAACTGCCCAACCTCATGAGCCGGATGTTAATGCACTGCTAAGATTATGTGATGTTCATCATATACCATTAGCTACCAATATTGGCTCAGCTGAAATATTTTTAAAGGCTTTAAGGAACAGATAACAAGTGTAAGTACCGCTGCAGTTTATATACGAAATATAAGCTGAAGCGGTAATTTCTTTTTTGTCATATTATAGCATTCCTAAAAATATATATTAGGTAGAAGCCCTAAATGGGCTTCTACGGGCAGTTTACGAGCGGGAGCGAGTGTTTCAAACAGCCCCGTTGGCGAAGCGGTCGCCCTAAATGGGCTTCTACGGGCAGTTTACGAGCGGGAGCGAGAGAGCTTAATTGCTCAGTGTTTCCGACTATAGGAGGTTAAAGTCCTAAATGGACTTTAACGGGTAATTTATGAGCGGAGCGAGTGGGTTAAATTACCCCGTGTTCCGACTAAAGGAGGAAAAATGGGAAGCTATAATTCACAATATGAAAGCTATTACAACGGCATGGTTAACAGAAGAAAAAATAATAGTTATGGATTTAATAAAAAAAATAAATTTATTTTAGATGGAAATTTCTTTTTAAAAAGGCTGCAGAGAGATTTAATTGGGGTTTTTGTATTATTTATACTTGTATTGGCCTGCAAGATAGTTCATACCTCACAAACTACATATGCTTACAGCTATTCTAAATCCCTTATAAATAGTAGTTTTGACTATGAAGCTGCATTAAGTAATGTTAAAAATCTAGATATGAAAGTCTTGGAGACTAAAGTTTCCGATTGGATGGATACGGCTAAAACCAAGATTACTGGGGGAAAAACAATTAAAGAGACACTTAAATCTGACTATATGTCTCCAGTAGCAGGTACCTTAGCTATATCAAAAGATAAGGTATTAAAAGATGGAATAGATATTTCTGTACCAAGCGGTACAGAAATATTTTCAGTATACGGCGGAAAAATTAAGGAAATAGGAGAAGACGCTAAAAACGGAAAGTATATTATTATTGATCACGGAAGTGGAATCGAAACTAAATACAGTAAATTAAATCAAATTGCATTTAAAAATGGTGATTCCATTACAAAAGGGCAAGTGATTGGAAAAATAGCAGCATTAAATAATACAGCTTCTTCTTTTTTACATTTTGAACTGTCATATATGGGGGAAAGTTTAAATCCTGAAGAGTATTTAAACCTTACTAATAATTAAATATTGTATTAATTTTATGGAGGCAGCTTTTGTTCAAGATTAATAAGTTCTTTATTCCATATATATTATTACTATTTTTTATAGGCTTTAAAGGTCAATTATTACTGGCCTTTTTAATTGTATTTTTCCATGAAATTGTTCATTATATCACTGCACTTATTTTAGGTTTTTCAGGCTTTGATATAGAAATCCTCCCTATTGGAACTAGATTATCACTTAAAGATTTAGATGAAGCTTCCCCAAGAGAAGATATAATCATTTCACTTTCTGCACCTATCATTAATCTTATTGCCTTCCTTGCTTTATATAAAATTTATATTATATATCCAAGTGAGTACATTTATATTTTAATGCAAGGAAATTTATCAATTGCACTTATTAACCTGATACCAGCCTTTCCTCTAGATGGGGGAAGAGTATTAAGGTCGTTTCTTACTTATAGAACCATTTATAGACGCGCTAACGAATTATGCATTAAAATAAGCATGGCACTAGGTGTATTCATATTAGTTTCATTTGTAATTTTAATAAAGTTTTCAATTATTAATATAAATCTTATTATTATTTCAATTTTTATAATCTACGCTTCAAGGAAGGAAAAAAGGAGGATAGTTTATATAATAATGGGAGATATAGTAAAGAAGAGATATAAATTTCTAAAAAATGGATATATTGAAAATAAAAGCATTTCAATTCATATAAAGTGGGATCTTTTAACTGCTTTAAGTATAGTAGATAAGAATAAATACAATATACTTACAGTACTAGATAATGAAATGAAGGTAATGGATATAATATACGAAGAAGAATTAGTAGAAGCCTTAAAGCATTATGGCAATATTACAGTAGAAGAATTTATAGAAATAAGAGAGGAAAACATTTAGAAGCGAAGCTTTTTATTATTATAAAAATATGCTAAAATATATTGTCGGTTTATAATAATATGAGATCATATTTTAGGAGGTTAAAGCCCTAAATGGGCTTTAACGAGGTATAAGCCCTAAATGGGCTTATACGGGTAGTCTACCGATGTGTAATCGGTAAGCTAGACTACCCAGTGTATCGAGCGGGAGCGAGTAGTCTTAAACTACTCAGTGTGACCACAAAAAGGAGGAAAACAGATGAATAAGATAACTGATGATATATTATATAAGGTTGAAAAACCTGCTAGATATATTGGCGGCGAATTTAATTCTTACAATAAAGATAAAAACAATGCTGAAATTAGGTATGCCTTTTGCTTTCCAGATGTATATGAGGTGGGAATGTCCCATTTAGGAAGTAAAATACTATATTATGTTTTAAATGAAAGAGAAGATACTTATTGTGAAAGAGCTTTTGCCCCATGGCCAGATATGGAAAAGCTTATGAGAGAAAATAATATAGCTCTTTCTACCTTAGAAACTAAAGATCCTCTTTCAGATTTTGATTTTCTAGGGTTCACCCTTCAATACGAAATGAGCTATACTAATATTTTAAATATGCTTAGCTTGTCAGGTATACCTGTTAGAGCTTCAAAAAGAGATGACAGTTATCCAATAATTATGTGTGGAGGTCCCTGTGCCTATAATCCTGAGCCTCTTTATGACATTGCAGATATTTTTGTAATAGGTGAAGGTGAAGAAATTATTCATGAAATCCTTGATTTATATAAAAATTATAAAAACAGAAGTAGAGTTGATTTTTTAAGGGCAGCTTCAAAAATACAAGGGGTATATGTGCCAAGTCTATATAATGTAACCTACAATATTGATGGGACAATAAAAGAATTTAAGCCCATATATGAAGATGTACCTGCTAAAGTTAAGAAGAGAATAATAAGTAATTTGGATAATAACATATTTCCTGATAAATTAATAGTTCCTTATACAGATATAGTCCATGATAGAATCACCCTTGAAACCTTTAGAGGCTGCACTAGAGGCTGCAGATTTTGTCAGGCAGGAATGATTTATAGACCGGTTCGAGAAAAGACAACTTCAAAGCTTATGGAACAAGTGGAGGATTTGATAAACAATACAGGCTACGAAGAAGTATCACTTACTTCCTTAAGCATTTGTGATTATTCGGATATTGAGAACTTAATTCAATCCATGGTATTGAAATATAAAGAAAAAAATATTGGAGTATCATTACCTTCCCTTAGAATAGATTCTTTTTCAGTAGATTTAATTAAAGAAATTCAAAAGGTTAGAAAAACTGGCCTTACATTTGCTCCTGAAGCTGGATCACAGAGAATGAGGGATGTTATTAATAAGGGTGTAACAGAGGAAAACTTAATTAATTCAGTTAAGAGTGCATTTGAAGCAGGGTGGTCTACTATAAAACTATACTTTATGATAGGACTTCCCTATGAAACCCTTGAGGATGTTAAAGGAATTGCGGAGCTCGGTGAAAAAGTAGTAGATGAGTATTATAAAATTCCTAAAAATATTAGAAATAAAGGACTTAAGGTAACTTTAAGTACTTCAATTTTCGTTCCAAAGCCATTTACACCTTTTCAGTGGGCACCACAGGATAGAATGGAAGATGTAAAGGAAAAGATATGGGCAATTAAAGATTCAATTAAAAGCAGAGCTATAAGCTACAATTGGCACGAGTCCATAGTAAGCTTTATGGAAGCTATATTTGCAAGAGGCGATAGAAGGCTTTGTGAAGTGCTCATTAAGGCTTTTGAGAAAGGTGCTAAATTTGATGGCTGGTCTGATTACTTTAACTTTGCAGCATGGGAAGAGGCAATGAAGGAATGCAATATTGATGGAGACTTTTATGCCTATAGGGAAAGAAGCTATGATGAGGTTCTTCCTTGGGACTTTATTGATATTGGCGTAGATAAGAGATTCTTAATAAAAGAAAATGAAAAGGCTAAAACAGGAGTACTTACACCAGACTGCAGACTAGGCTGCACCAATTGTGGTGTCAATGTAAACTTTAGAGAAGGGAAGTGCTTTGAGGGTGCGTTATTTAATAAAGTTCAGTAAGGAAAGCCAAATAAAATTTGTTTCACATTTGGATTTAATGAGGACCATTCAAAGGGTAATTAGAAGAGCAGCACTTCCAATTGAATATTCTAAGGGCTTTAATCCGCATATGGCATTATCTTTAGCTCAGCCGCTAGCAGTAGGAATGTACTCTACAGGAGACTATATGGATATAGTTTTAACTGAGGAGGTTTCTGATTCCTATATTAAGGAAGTCTTTAATAAAAATGCCCCAGAAGGTGTTAAGCTAGTAGAGGCTATTAAAGTAAAAGATTTAGTAAATCAAAAGAAAATTCCTCAAGCAATGGCACTTATTGATGCAGCAAAATATGTAATTTCTTTAAGGTACAATGATACCTCCATGCTTTCTTCAGAACTAAAAAATTTATTGGATGAGAAAGAATGGGGCATGATTAAAAAAAGTAAGAGCGGAGAGAAATTCATAAACTTAAGGGATTATATAAAGGATTTAAGCTATGAAATTTTAGATAAAAAGTTAATTATTACTACAACAATAGCTTGTGGAAGCAGAGAAAACTTATCAGCTGAGCTCTTAGCTGAATATATATTAAAAAATACAACTTGTGCAGATTTAGAGACTTTTAAAGATATAAGAAGAGAAGAAATGTATATAAAAAATAATGATGAACTAGTTTCACTCTATGATTATATACGTGCTGCTTCTAAGTAAAATATCTTGAATATTAAGAAAAGGAATTACATAAGGGTAATTCCTTTTCTTATAAAAGAAGGTGCTTAAATGAAGGAATTATTTATTGAAAGAAGAGAGAGGCTCTTAAGAATTGCTATAAGAAACATGGGTAAACTTGAAGAATGTTATATAGAGGAAGAAAATAATGAGCCTAAGCAGGGTGAAATATACAGGGGTATAGTAAAAAACATTGTACCTGCAATAAAGTGTGCCTTTTTAGATATTGGCTTTGGTAAAAATTGCTATATGTATTTAGATAGAAAATTTAATAACACTAATATAAAGAAAAATGATGAACTTGTTGTTGAAGTTTTAAAAGAGGGAATAGGAGATAAGGGGCCTAAGATAACTAATGCTTTTTCAATACCTGGAAGATATGTTGTGCTTGAAACACTTTATAAGGAAATAAGATTTTCTAGTAAAATTCAAAGTGAAGAATTTAAAAAAGCAGTTTTAGATAATATTCCAGCTCCTAAAGATCTTGGATTAAAAATCAGAACAAATGCAGAAAAGGTATCAATAGACAGGATAAAAGAAGAAATAGAAAGGCTTTTAGTACTTTATAATAATATACTAAATGACTTTAATTTAAGCAGTAAACCTAAGCTTTTATATGGAGGAGAAGGCATTCTTGATAAGGTGCTTAGGGATAAGCTAGATCTTGAAACAGATAAGATAATTATAAATAATGAAAAGGACTATAAATACATAAAAGATATTCTAAAACATAATACTGATGTTCAGTGCACAGTAGAGCTATATGCGGAAAGCAGAACACTATTTGACTACAGTGGAATAGAGAAGGAGATATTATCCTTAAGAAACAGCAGAGTCTTTCTTAAAAATGGAGGTTTTATAGTCATTGATAAAACAGAAGGAATGTATGTTATTGATGTAAATTCAGGGAAGAATATAAAGAGCAGCAGCTTAGAAAAAACAGCCTATGAAACTAATTTAGAAGCAGCTTATGAAATAGGAAAACAAATTAAGCTTAGAAATCTTTCTGGAATTATTATAGTAGATTTTATAGATATGACTAAAATAGCCTATAAGGAAGATGTGTTTACAGCTCTTAAAAAAGCTTTTGAAAGTGATAAAAATAAAACTGTAGTTTATAATTTCACAGAGTTAAACTTAATTCAAATTGCTAGAAAAAGAATCGGAAGGCCAATACTTGAATATCTAGAAGAAGACTGCATAAAATGCAGTGGTAAAGGTAAAAAGCTTAAATTTTCTTATATGATAGAGCTTATTAGAAATGAAATATATAAAATAGATAACAGTCTTAATATAGATAACGTATATATAGAGGTTAGTTCTTCATATATGGAAGAGATTAATAAGGATATAGAAGGCTTTATCAATAGTATAGAAGCTCAGAATAAAAAGGTGTTTCTAAGCTATGTTCAAAATAAGGATTTTATAAAAGTAGAGCCTTTAATCTTTTCAAGTGAAGTAGAGAAAATGCAAAAGTTTAAGATATATGGATAAAGCTTCTTTACAAAAATATAATCCTATGTTACAATGGCATTTGTAGACCGCACACATAGGGTTTTAAATCACATTTTTGTGTACCTGAGATGGCGAGACTGGTTTGAGGAGGTGTTTTTAATGTACGCAATCATAGCTACTGGAGGAAAACAATACCAAGTTAAAGAAGGAGACGTAATCTACGTTGAAAAGTTAACTGCTGAAGTTGATGGAACAGTAGAATTAGGAAACGTTCTTGCAGTTGGTAAGGAAGATGGTTTAGTAGTTGGTAAGCCTGTAGTTGAAGGAGCAAATGTTGTTGCTAAGGTTCTAGCACAAGGTAAAGCTAAGAAAGTTATAGTTTTCAAGTATAAGAGAAAGAAAGACTATAGAAGAAAGCAAGGACATAGACAACCATATACTAAGCTTCAAATTGAAAAAATAAACGCATAAGCCATGATTAATGCAAGGTTTAGTAAAAAATGCGGTAAAATAGTGTCTGTAAAACTAAGCGGTCATGCTGAGGCTTCTAATGATGGTTATGATATGGTTTGTAGTGCTGTTTCAGCTGTTTCTATAACAATTGCAAACGGAATTACAGAAATCTTAAATATTAATCCTATCATAGAAATTGAAGATGGCTTCCTAAGCTTAGATTTAAATAAGCTTACTATTAAAGAAATAGAAAGCTCTCAGATGCTGTTAGAAACTATGCTTTTAGGACTTAAAAACATAGAAATTAATTATAATGAATATATAAACGTAGTGTTAGAGGAGGTGTAGTACAATGCTAGTTATGAACCTTCAGTTATTTGCTCATAAAAAAGGAGTAGGTAGCTCAAGAAACGGTAGAGACAGTGAATCCAAGAGACTTGGTGTTAAATGTGCAGATGGACAATTTGTTCTTGCAGGAAATATATTAGTTAGACAAAGAGGAACTAAGCTTCACCCAGGCGAAAATGTTGGTAAAGGAAGCGATGATACTCTTTTCGCAAAAGCAGATGGTATCGTTAAATATGAAAGATTCGGCAGAGACAAGAAAAAAGCGAGTGTTTATCCTCTTGAGGTAGAAACTCAAATTGCTGAGTAATTATAAAAGCACCCATTAGGGTGCTTTTTTTAAGGCCTTATGTACTAAGGTATGAAAGCTAATTTATGAAGCCAACTAAAAATTTAAGCAATTCCACTACATACGGAATTATGAAGAAAATGATAAAGTATATTTCACCATTTTCGATAAAATTAATAATTTAGTTTATAATATATACAATACAATAAAGTTCTTACATTAATGATGTCATAAAATATCCAATCTTCAAGGATTTTTAGGAGATCATTAATGTATTAGAACTTTCGTATTGTATAATATGAAAATGGAAAAAACTAACCTTATGGTTATTGATATAAAATAGAAAAATGGTTTAAAAGAGGTGAAGGTTATGTTTATAGATAGAGCAAAAATTTATGTAAAATCAGGAGATGGCGGTAATGGAGCAGTTTCCTTTAGAAGAGAAAAATATATTCCTCTAGGCGGACCTGATGGTGGAAATGGAGGAAAGGGTGGAGATGTTATATTAGAAGTTGATCCTAATATGACTACTTTATTGGACTTTACGTATAAAAAGAAATATGCTGCAAAAAATGGTGGAAGTGGGTCTGGAACTAACTGTTTCGGGAAAAATGGAGAAAGCTTACATATAAATGTTCCTATGGGCACAATAGTAAGAGATATTGAAACTAATAAAATAATGGCTGATTTATCCCATGAAGGTGATAAATTTGTGGTAGCAAAAGGAGGTAAGGGAGGCAAGGGCAATTCTAATTTTGCAACCCCAACAAGGCAGGCTCCTAATTTTGCAGAACCTGGTATGCCGGGAGAGGAAAGAAATATTGAACTCGAGCTTAAATTACTAGCTGATGTGGGTTTACTTGGATTTCCTAATGTAGGTAAGTCTACTCTTTTATCTATTGTTTCTAAAGCTAGACCTAAAATAGCTAATTATCATTTTACAACTTTAAAACCAAATTTAGGAGTTGTAGATGTTCCTGGAGTTACAAGCTTTGTAATGGCTGATATTCCTGGAATTATTGAAGGTGCAGCTGAAGGTGTAGGTCTTGGACTTGACTTTTTAAGACATATTGAAAGAACTAGAGTATTAATACATATAGTTGATATTTCTGGAGTTGAAGGAAGAGATCCCTATGAAGACTTTTTAAAGATAAATGAGGAATTAAAGAGATATAGTGTTAAGCTTTGGGATAGACCACAAATAGTTGCTGCAAATAAAAGTGATATGCTCTTTGATGATGAAGCCTTTATAAGTTTTGAAAATAAGGTTAAGGAGCTTGGATATAAGAAGGTATTTAAGATATCTGCTGCTACTAATACTGGTGTAAACGAGCTTTTAAAGGAAGCAGCTAGGGTACTCAGCACAATACCAATCACTGATCTTGAGATTAGGGAAGAAGATAGGTATGTACCTGAAGAAAAGCACTTTACTTATGAAATAAGAGTGGAAGATGGAGTTTATGTGGTTTTAGGAAGCTTTGTAGATAGGCTTCTAGCAAGTGTAAATGTAAATGACTCTGAGTCCCTTAAATATTTTCATAAAGTACTTAGAAACAAAGGAATCCTTGATGATTTAAAAAACATGGGAATCCAAGATGGGGATACAGTTAGACTCAACGATTTTGAATTTGAGTTTTTAACATAGTACGAGGTTTGTGAAGGAGAGTATATATGATAACTAGTAAACAACGAAGCTTTTTAAGGTCACTTTCAAATGGTCTTGAGCCTTTATTTCAAATTGGTAAAGGCGGTATAGAAGAGGCATTTTTAAAACAACTTAAGGACGCCTTAGAAGCTAGAGAGCTGATTAAAATAAAGGTTTTAAGTAACAGCGGCTATGATACGAGAGAAGCCTCAGATATAATTTGCAATGAAATTGGCTGTGAAGGAATACAGGCTATTGGAAGTAAAATTGTACTGTATAAAAAGTCCGAGAAAAAGCCTAAAATAGAATTACCATAATATTAAATAATAATTAAAATAAGCATGTATTGTTTACCACATAAAAATAATACATGCTTATTTTTGAAAGCAGGGATAAATTATGCCAAATAAAGGGCTATTTGGAGGTACCTTCGATCCTATCCATTTTGGACACTTATATATAGCTGAGGAAGCTTTGTATAAACTTAATTTAGATAGTATATTATTTATGCCTACTGGTAATCCTCCCCACAAAACTGATAGAGAAATAACTGAAGCCTATATTCGTTATGAACTTGTCAGAATGGCAATAAAAGACGAGGAGAGATTTAATTTATCAAGTTTCGAAATAGATGAGAAAGGATTAAGTTATACTTACAAAACCTTAGACTATTTAAAAAACAAGGAGCCAGACACAAATTGGTTTTTAGTAACTGGTGGAGATTGCCTTATGGAACTAGATTCTTGGAAAAATGTAGATGAAATATTCAAGCTTTGTACTCTTGTAGTATTTAATAGATTGGGTTATGAAAAAGGTAACATTCTGAAGCAAAAGAAAATTGTTGAGGAAAGGTATAATGTTAAGATAATTTTTTTAAATATAAATCCTTTGGACATATCTTCAACAAATATTAAGAAAATGCTTAAGGAAGGTAGGAATGTAAATCATCTCCTGCCGCTAAATGTATTAAATACAATTTCAGAATTAGGTTTGTATAAGGAATGAAGGTGAATATATGTGGAGTGAAGATCAGATAACGGATTATTTAAAAGCAAATTTAAACCCTCAAAGATTTCAGCACAGTATAAGGGTAATGGAAACAGCTGTAAGTCTGGCTAAGCGTTATAAAGTTGATGAAGAAAAGGCTAAACTTGCAGGACTCACCCATGATTGTGCAAAAAATTTAAATAATTTGGAAATTAATGATTTATTAGTAAAAAATGGGTATAATATAGATATGATGTTTAAAAAAAGTTCTAATGTTATGCATGGTCTTGCTGGGTCAATTATAGCAAGAGATGTTATGGGAATTTCAGATGAGGAAGTATTAAATGCAATTGTCTATCATACAACAGGAAGAGCAAACATGAGTATGCTAGAAAAGATTATATATATAGCTGATTATATTGAACCTATGAGGAATTTCGAAGGCATAGCGACCTTAAGAACCTTAGCATATGAGAATTTAGATGAGGCACTTCTTTTATCCTTTAATAACACTATCAAATATGTAATAGATAAAGCGGAGCTAATTCATAAGGATACAATTGAGGCCAGAAATTTTATTTTATTTACAAAACACTAGGAGATAAAATATGGGAAGAATAAAGAGAAGCCATAGTTTTCGCGACTTTTTTATTATCTTTGTTTCATTATTTGTATGCATTAGCCTTGCAGGCGCAGCCTATTTATATTTCTATTTAGATGGACTTAATCATACAAAGCTTGAAAAGAATAAAGTGCAGCCTATAGCTGCTAATAAAGATGAACAGGTAAATATATTAGCCATGGGCACCGATATTGGAACCGTAGGGGCTAATAGTAATAATAATCCTAAGAGAACGGACACTATACTTCTTATTAATTTAAACCCTAGTCTTAAGGAAACCAATGTTATTTCTATACCTAGAGATACTTTAATTCAGATGAATAACTCAAATAAAAAAATAAATGAAGCTAATGTAATAGGTGGCCCTGGTTATTTAATTGATGCAGTTGAGAAGCTTTTAGATATAAGGGTAAACTATTACTCTAAATTGGACTATGAAGGCTTTAGAAAGATAATTGACTGTGTTGGACCCATTGAAATTAAAATCAATAATAATATGAATTATGATGATGAAACTCAAGATCTGCATATTCACTTTAAAAAAGGCGATATTGTAGAGCTTAATGGGGAAAAGGCGGAAGAATTTTTTAGATGGAGAGAAAATAATGATGGTACTGGCCTAGCTAATGGAGACTTAGGACGAATAGAGAATCAGCACCTATTTATTAATAAAGTAATAGATAAATTTAAAAGCCCTTCAATTATAACTAAACTTCCTAGTATCCTAGGTACAATCTCAAATTATGTTGAGACTAATATGAAGGCAGATGAAATAATTAAATATGGGCTGATGTTATCTAAGATGGATAAAGCAAACATAAAGCTTTATACAATTAAAGGTGACCCAGAATATATAAATGGGATTTCCTATGTAATTTATGATAAAAGTAAGAATACAGAATTATTAAATAAGCTTCATTATGAGGCAGCTATGAAATAAGATATTTATTTTTGGCTATTTCTGATATAATTAATATAAAATAATTTGTTAACTGTGTGTAAGCACAGTTTATTTTTTGAGGTGGCACATGAATAATGATTTAATTTATAAAATTACTGATAGTGAGAAAGATATGAAGCTTAGGGAATATTTAAGAAAAACAGCAAAGCTATCAGGACGATTAATAAAAGGAGCTGCAATAGATGGCAGAATTAGAGTTAATGATATAGTAACCAAATTAAATTATGTTTTAAAAACAGGAGACACTATTTCCTTTCAAGTTGAGAAGAATGAATCACAAAATATAGAGCCAGAAAAAATAGATTTAGACATTAGATACGAAGATGAAGATTTAATTATAGTAAATAAAATGCCTGGAATGGTTGTGCATCCAACGAGAAGCTATCCCAGCGGTACTTTAGCAAATGGTTTGTTATACTATTTCAAGGAAAAAGGTGAAAATTGTATTGTTAGGCTTGTAAGCAGGCTGGATATGGATACTTCAGGCCTAATTATAATTGCAAAAAACCAGTTTTCACATATGTCCTTGGCAAGGGATATGCAGAGTGAAAATTTTAAAAAAAGTTATTTAGCTGTAGTACATGGAAACCTTAAAGATAAAGAAGGAACCATTGACTTACCTATTTATAGAACTGGAGATGACAGCATAAAGCGGATAGTGGATGATAGAGGACAAAAAAGCATTACACATTTTAAGGTTATTGAAAGTTATAAGGATTCAGAGCTTTTAGAACTTACCTTAGAGACTGGAAGAACTCATCAAATAAGGGTTCATTTAAGTTACTTGGGCCATCCAATTTATGGTGATAATTTATATGGAATAGATGAGGATAAGGCTTTAATTACAAGGCAGGCCCTTCATGCCTATAAAATATCCGTGCCACATCCTAGAACAGGTGAGATTTTGACTTTAGAAAGTGAATTGCCAAAAGATATAAAAGAACTTATAACAAAAATAAGTAGGTAATATTACCTACTTATTTTCATATATTCCTATTTTCATATATTTTTATTTTGCTTTGTCTTTTCTTCTTTTTATTAATTTTAATAATTATACGAAGTAATACTAGAAAGGAGAATATACCCAAAATAATTTTTAATGCTAAAAATAAATAATTCATTCCCTTACTTGAAAAGACTTTTTCATTTAAAAGAGTTGGTATCTTATGATCTATGCCGCTGTCTAACTGCAGTGCTGGAAGAGTGGTATTATCAAGCTTCATAGTGGCATCTGTTAATTTATCTCCTCTTGAAAATGATTTATTACTTAAAATGTTGCTCTTATTAACTTCAACTTTAGGAACCTCATTTATGGATTTATCCCTTACGTAGTAGTAATCTTCTTGTGCAAGTAAAGGTATATTTAAGTCTCCTTCAGTAACCGTTGTAACTAGTTCATTCTTTTTATAAAGTGGAACTAATTCAAAATTTTTAAAGCCATAGTCAAAAAGTGCTCTTGAATCTTGAAAATATGTTTTGTTCTTATCGTGTACTAAGGCAACTATTAGCCTTTGGCCATTTCTTTCTGCACTTGCAACATAGGAATGTAATGACTGGATTGTATACCCGGTTTTACCTGCGTCTGCACCATTATAGTAGTACATGGAGTTTTTATTTATTAATTTATTTTCATTTGCTAAATTAATGCCTTCAGGATGCTTATTTGTAGGTGGAATCTTGTAGGAAAAAGTTGAAGAAATCTCTCTAAATTCAGGATATTTAATAAGCGCCTTCATTATTAAAGCTAAATCTTTGGCAGAAGTTTTATGATTTTCATCATAAAGACCGCTTGGGTTTACGAAGTGTGTATCTAAAGCCCCTAATTCCTTTGCTTTTTTATTCATAAGGTCAGCAAAAGCTGAGGTGGAACCACTAATATGTTCTGCTAAAGCTACTGCACAATCATTTCCAGAAAGAAGCAGCATCCCATATAATAAATTTCTAACGGATATTTCTTCACCTTCAAATATCCCTATTTTACTGCCATCCACATAGGGTGGGTTTTTACCTACTGTCACTATATCATCCAGGTTACTATTTTCCAAAGTTAAGAGCGCTGTCATAGTTTTAGTAGTTGAAGCTGGAGGATATGAATCATCCATATTTTTAGAATATAAAATTGTTCCAGTAGTAGCATCCATTAATATTGCGCTATCAGCCGAAACATTAGGAGCAGCCTCTTTTGCATAAATAATTATATTTGAACTGCTTATGAGCATTAAAATAACTAATAATAATGTTAAAAAACGTTTCATAAATAATCCTCCTATTACATACATGTATAAATTATAACAAATAAAAGCTAAAGATGCGATAATAAATTTAATAATTGTCAATAATTAAAATATTATTAATATAATTGGTCGTATTTGGAGGAGAGATAATGAAAACCAAACAGAAAATAATTGGCTCTGTAGTTATATTATTGGTATTGATTGGTTTTTTAGTGGTTGGCATTTTAATAAATAAACCTAAAAACCATAAATTAGAGGAACAAGACATTTTTGTAGATAGTATACCTAGTGAAACTATGCAAAAAACTGAAAACAAAATGGTCACTGTATATATTCAGGGGGAAGTAAAAAAACCAGGAGTGTACAGCTTATCAAGCGGCAGCATACTAAACGATTTGGTGAAGGCAGCTGGTGGTTTTACAGAAAAAGCAGCGCCTGATACGAAGCTTAATCTTGCAAAAAAATTAAAAGATGAGGATTATGTATTTGTTCCAGAAAAATCCGAAGAGATATCTAATAACAGTAATTCTGCAGCTGTTTCCTCAAATAACAAAGAATCAAAAAAGATTAACATTAATACTGCTTCTGCAGCAGAACTTGATACACTGCCAGGCATTGGACCCACAACAGCACAAAAGATTATTGATTATAGAGAGAAAAATGGACAATATACCTCTATTGATGACCTTAAGAAAATTGGAGGAGTTGGAGATAAGACTTTAGACAAGTTTAGAGATAATATAGACATAAGATAAGGAATATTATACAATTAGTACTGAACTTTAGTATCATATTCATGATATGAAAGGAGTGGTAATAATGGAAAAAAGATTAACTGAAATGTCCAGAACTTCTGGGTGAGCAGCCAAAATAGGGCCGGAGACCCTTTCAAAAATTTTATATAAATTACCTGTAATGAAAAATGATAATTTATTAGTAGGTATAGAAACATCTGATGATGCGGCGGTATATAAATTAAACGATGATACTGCTATGATTCAGACTTTGGATTTTTTCACACCTGTAGTAGATGATCCTTACACCTATGGTCAAATAGCAGCAGCTAATTCCTTAAGTGATGTTTATGCCATGGGAGGTAAACCTGTATCAGCATTAAATATCGTATGCTTTCCACTTTGTTTGCCTACTGAGATTTTAGCAGAAATTTTAAGAGGTGGAGCAGACAAGGTATTAGAGGCAGGTGCAGTAATTGTTGGAGGACATACTGTAGATGATAATGAACCTAAATACGGACTTTCTGTAACAGGCTTAGTACATCCAAATAAGGTTTTAAAAAACTACGGTTCAAAGGTTGGAGAAGTGGTTATTTTAACAAAACCTTTAGGAACAGGGATAATTAATGCAGCAATTAAGGGACAAATTGTTTCTGATAATGCTTATGAAAAAGCTGTTAAAGTGATGTCTACACTAAATAAATATGCCTCTGAGAAAATGGAGAAATTTAATATAAGTGCCTGCACTGATATAACTGGCTTTGGATTTTTAGGCCACAGTTATGAAATGGCCAGTGCATCAAAGGTTGCAATTAAGTATTATAAAAATAAAATACCATTTATAGCTGAAGCTAAAGAGTATGCTGAAATGGGGCTTGTTCCAGAAGGAACCTATAGCAATAGAGCATATTTAGAGGAAAAATGTTCTTTAAATAATTTATCTGTTTGGTTTGAAGATATATTATTTGATCCACAAACCTCAGGAGGTCTTCTCTTTACCATAAATGCTGAAGATGGTGAAAAATTAATTAAAGAACTTGAAGGCCTTGAAATTGAATCTGCTATAGTTGGAGAAGTAATAGCTTTAGAGGATAAATTTATCATTGTGGAGTAGACTATTTAAATCATAATTTGTAAAGAAAGGTTTTAATTATTATGAATAAGAAAGATTTGCTTAGAAAACTTCCTAAAATGGATGATCTTCTAAAGGAAGAAATAGTTGTTAATAGTTTGAAAGCTGTTATTAGACCAATAGTTATTGAAGCTTTAAGAGAAACCTTGGAGGAATTTAGAAATAGGATATTAAATGACTATATAACTGAATTTAATACTATAGATATATTAGAGGGTTTCAGACAATTAGTAGAACAAAAGAATTCCCCTAAATTAAAAAAGGTTATTAATGGAACTGGAGTTATTTTACATACTAATTTAGGCAGAGCCTTATTAGGTGAAGAAGCATTAAAGCATATTATAAACTGTGCTGACAGCTATAGTAATTTGGAATATGATCTTAAAAGTGGGGAGAGGGGTTCTAGATACGAGCATGTTGAAGAATTAATAAAAAAGATTACTGGTGCAGAAGCAGCTTTGGTTGTAAATAACAATGCTGCAGCTGTTATGCTGGTGTTAAACACCTTATGCAGTAACAAAGAAGCCATTGTATCAAGAGGGCAGCTTGTTGAAATTGGAGGCTCCTTTAGAGTTCCAGAGGTAATGAAGTTTAGTAATGCCACACTTGTAGAAGTTGGAACTACAAATAGAACCCATCTTTATGATTATGTAAATAGTATAACTGAAAATACAGGTGTACTATTAAAGGTTCATACCTCTAACTTTAAGATAATGGGCTTTACTGAGGAAGTGCCATTAGAGGACCTAGTGAGTTTAGGAAAGGAAAGAACCATACCTGTGGTAGAGGATATAGGCAGCGGCGTATTAGTTGACTTTTCTAAATATGGTTTCTCTTATGAACCAACTGTACAGGAAAGTATAAAGAAGGGTATAGATGTAGTGACCTTTAGTGGGGACAAGATGCTTGGAGGACCTCAGGCAGGGATAATAGCAGGTAAGAAAATTTATATTGACAAAATAAAAAGGAATCAATTAACTAGAGCACTTAGAATTGATAAACTCACTTTAGCAGCTTTAGAAGGCACACTAAAATATTATTTGGATGAAACTAAAGCCGTAGCGGAAATTCCAACTTTAAATATGATACTAAGTTTAAAAGAAATCCACAAAAAGAGAGCTCAAAGACTTAAAAACAGAATTCTAAAAGCATCAAAAGGAATTGATATAGATATTGCTTCAGATTATTCTATGGTTGGCGGAGGTTCCATGCCTGCTGAAAAAATACCAACTTTTGTTTTAAGAATAAAATCTGATTCCTTAACTACTAAGGAAATGGAAGTTTATCTTAGAAATAGGAGAATTCCAATTATAGTTAGGATATTTGAAGATAATGTTATAATCGATTTAAGAACTATCTTTGACAAGGATTTTGACATTATTGTCGAAGCTTTTAAAAATTTAATGCAGCAGAAGGGTTGATATAATGAAGCATGTTATAATAGGAACCGCTGGGCATATAGACCATGGCAAAACCACATTAATTAAGGCCTTGACTGGAAGAGAAACTGACACCTTAAAAGAAGAGAAAGAGAGAGGCATTTCTATAAACCTTGGCTTTACATTCTTTGATTTACCTTCTGGAAAAAGAGCTGGAATAATTGATGTTCCAGGTCATGAAAAATTTATCAAAAATGCACTTGCAGGTGTAAGCAGCATCGATGTGGTTTTACTTGTAATAGCAGCTGATGAAGGCATAATGCCGCAAACAAAAGAGCATTATGAAATATTACAGCTTCTAAATGTTAAAAAAGGGATTATTGTACTTACAAAAACTGATTTAGTTGATGAAGAATGGCTCCTTCTAATTAAAGAAGATATTAAAGAATATTTTAAGGGTACCTTCCTTGAGGAGGCGCCAATTCATGAGGTTTCTTCTAAAACTGGAAAAGGCATTAAGGAGCTGATTGGGGATATAGACAAAATTACTGAGGAAGTAGAGCCAAAAGATACAGAAGGACATTTTAGACTTACTGTAGATAGAGTTTTCTCAGTCAGCGGCTTTGGAACCGTTGTTACCGGAACCATCATCAGCGGCAGAATTGAGGAAGGCGAAGCAGTTGAGCTATATCCCTCTAAACTACCTACAAAGATTCGAGGAATACAAGTTCATGAAAGCCCAGTTAAGTTTGCTGAGGCCGGCCAAAGAGCTGCTTTGAATCTTGCTAACGTAAAAGCTAGTGAAGTCCATAGAGGTGATGTGCTTTCAAAAGAAAATATTATGGAGCCATCTTTAATTGTAGACTGCAGCTTTAATTATTTAAAGTCAGCTGAAAAACCTTTAGAAAATAGACAAAGGGTAAGGCTCTATCATGGAACAAGCGAGGTTTTGTGCAGGGTAGTTTTGCTTGATAGAGAGGAGCTTATGCCTGGAGAAAAGGCTTATGTTCAACTAAGACTTGAGGAGCCTCTAACAGCTCAAAGAAAGGATAATTTTGTTCTAAGGAATTATTCTCCAATGTATACCTTAGGTGGAGGTCAAATAATAGAACCTGTTTCTAAAAAAACTAAAAGATTTGATAATTCTTATATAGGAGAATTAAAAATAAAGGAAAGCGGAAGTCAGGAAGATATCTTAAATAAATTAGTTAAAAAACTTAGCAAGGATTTTCCAGATGAACAGGTGATAATAAAAGCCTTAGGGAAAAATGATGAAAGGCTCTCTGAAAGATTAGAAAGCTTGGTAAATGATAAGGTGTTACTAAAGCTTACTAATCTAGATAAACCAATTTATATTCATAAAAGCTTTTTAAAGTTAAAAACTTCAGAAATTGAAACGCTCCTAACTGATTTTCATAAGAATAATCCACTTAAAGCTGGCATATCAAAGGAAGAAATAAAAAACAAAGTTTTTGGGAAAGGTATTAAACAAAAAACCTATGATGAGCTTCTGCAGCTTCTATGCTTAAGAAATGTTTTAAGGATACAAGGAAGTTTTATAAGTCTTATGGACTTTGAAATCAAGTATTCTAAAGAACAAAATATAATAAAGGATAAAGTTTTAAATGCCTTTTCGAAAGCTTGGTATATGCCGCCAAAGTATGAAGAGTTAATTCAAGGTGAGAAGGATAAAAAGGCCTTTAAAATGGTATATGATTCGCTGCTTGATATTGGCAGCTTAACAAAGGTATCAGAAGAGTGCATTTTATTAACAACTTATTATGAGGCAGCAAAAACACAAATCATTCAATATGTTAGCGAACATGGTAGTATATCAGCAGCTGAAGCTAGAGACCTTTTAAACACAAGCAGAAAATATGCTGTTGCAATCTTAGAAAACTTGGATAATATGAAAATAACAAAGAGGTTAGAAGATATTAGGGTCCTTTACTAAATTACTATTTCTTACATTGACTTTAGAATTATTTTTATGTAAAATCATAATGCGTAGTAAGTAAATACGGGGGTAGATAAGTGCTGGTGTGCTTGCCAGTCTTCAAAACTGTGTTGCCGTGCTAAGACCACGGTAGGTAGGTTCGATTCCTACATACTCCCGCCAAATTAAGTAATATTAAGGGTTATAGGTATTTTAACAATAAATACTTATAACCTTTTATTTTTTATAACCTGTTATGCAGACCTAGTAATTAAATTTAATGAAAGATGTTGATTTAAGTGGGTTCAAGGAAGATTAAAATTTGCTTGGAAACCGTAATTTTGACAAGCCGCCACTAATTATACAAATGAGGACGTACAAATAAGTATAAATAGATTAATACAAGATAATAAAGATGGAGCAGTGTTCAATGCAAAGTTACGAAACATTATTTCAGATTTAAGTAAAGTCAACTGCTTTAAAAACAGAAAGGAGATAGTTCTACAATTACGAAATATATATTTCAATACAAGGTGAGTTTAAGAACCTATAACAGGAATTTTAATGGTAAGGAGAAAACAAATGATAAACCTAATAGATCAAAATAGTAAATCAATAATTTTAGGAGACATAATCAAAGCTGAAAACTTAAAAACAAAGGAAACTTTCTACTATTTATACTCTAGAAATTACTTATATAGATATGATAAAAGTGGAAATATTGACGAAGAGAGAAATAATAATATAGCAGTCGATGACATTTTAACTTTGGTCAATGATGGGAATTGGAAATGGACTAATTTAGGTCATAAAGAAGATATTTATAAAGATTTATTTAATAAATAATATTATAATATGAGTCTTTTTTTGCATAAAATTTAATAAGCAGAAGATAATTTTTGAATATTATAGACGAAGCCCCTCTAAATTGGTAATATTTTACGTAAATATATAAGGAGTTTTAAGATTTGATAAGGATTAAAGGTAATATATTGTTAATAGGAGGGATGTTTATACATAATTTTAAATTCATATTACTACTTAATTCTATCAATTACGAGTACAAAACACATTATAAAAACTGTAAACAGTCAGCCAAAGTAGGTTCTAAAATTCTTATTAAAAGTAACATTAAGTATATGTAATTCAGAATAACCTCATTTGTTTGCTGTTTCAAAAAAATTATAATTAACAAGAGTTCAATTAAATGTATAAGAGGAAGAGGGGTTTGATAAAAAATGAATATTATAAGTTCAATAATAATTATTATAGTAGTTTCACTTTTTATGAGTTATTTGATGTCATCTTCGAAGAAAGAGATAGCTGCAAATGAAGAGGGATTTCTAGTATTTAAAATGAATAAGGCTTACGGAATTGTTGGAACTTTAGGTATAATTGCTATATTTATCGTAGGAATTATAGCATCTTTAGGAACAGTTAAGACTATTAGTGGTGCCCTAGTGGTACTGCTTATTTCAATACTTTTACTTTTATTATGCTTGCCACTTCTTTTAGTATCCCGAAATCAAAAAATAATGGTGTCAGATGAGAAAATTCTTTTTTACAGTATGACAGGTAAGCTTAAAGAAATTTTATGGACTGACATTAATGAAGTTAAGTTTAATAAAGTCTCTTTGGAGTTAAAGTTAATAACTAATAGTACAAGTATAAAACTGCATATGCATTTAGTCGGTTTTAATAGGTTTCTTGAGTTAATGGAAATGAATCTTAGCAGTGAAATATATAGAAATGCTATGATAACTTTACAATCCGTACAGAAACGATATTCATAAGTACTGAGAATAATGATAATAAAAAATACAGACTTCATTGGAAAGATATGATTCAATAGTTAAAATTAAAAAATTAAGAGGATAAGCTATGAATGATGATTTATTTAAAGGTTATAAAATTAATAGTAAAGTTGATAGCAAAATAGTTAATAATTATAAAGAAGTTTTACCTAAGGAGTTAATTTTCGTATGGGAGAATTATGGATTTGGTTCTGTATTAAACGGATACTTAAAAATAATTAATCCAGATGAATATCGAGCAATTATAGATATGTCATATTTTAGAGCTAATGTATCTATTCCAATTTTTGTAACAGCATTTGGGGATATAATCAATTGGGAGGAAAATAGATATATTAGAATGGTAAAATATAAAAATGGAACATTTAAAGGAATATCGTTAGGATTTGATTTCTTTTGGGAAGATGTAATTATCGATTATTTTTGTAAAGAATTTTTTGAATTAGATAAATATAATAAAGCAATTTCTATATTAGGAGAATTAGAATATGACGAATGTTTTGGGTATATACCTTTATTAGGCTTATGTGGTAGTGAAAAAGTAGAAAATTTAAAAAAAGTAAAAATAAAAGAACATATTGAATTAATTACACAGATGGTAGGCAAAATTGAATAATAAAAAATTATGACGTTTAGCATTACAATAAATTTTGCTAAGCGTCTTTTTTATTTGTGTAAAAGTGAGCAGACAGTTATGTGAATTCACATCTAACTAAAAAATGAGAAAGTGAGTGTTTAACACCAATGCTCCACAAAAGATGACTCCTGTAGAGTACAGAAATCATCTTTTACTTTATTGTTTACTGCTATTTTGTGATTTTGTATCATTATTATTTGTTGGTGGATTTGATACAGTACCAGATTGAATATTATTGTTGTTATTGATATTGCTATTTGTACCGCCACCGTTATTATTAACATTATTATTAGTATCGGTTCCGCTATTATTGCCTGTTTGTGTTGATGGAACTGAGCTTTGGCTGGCTGCATCAATTGCTTGCTTTTCTTGATTTAGCTCTGCTGTTTTAGCATTGATTCTATTTTGAAGACTCTGTTTTTGATCATCCGAAATCTTATTTACTGTACTTTGAGCATTTTGAAGAGCTGAATCAGCTGCTGCATAATCATTTTTCGAAGATAGATGGATATTTTCATAAGCACTTACTGCATTTTCTGCATCAGTAACTTCTGTCTGAGCTGCAGCGGTGGCATTTTCATCAATCTGCTGCTGTATATCCGCAGGTACATTAAAATCTTTTGGTTGAAGTCCTTTATTTGCCTTATTCATAAAGTCCTGCCATATACGTCCTGGATAGGTGGCTCCATATAAGTCTGATATGGATGTAGGTGTATCATACCCCGCCCACACTACTGTAGTCAGGTAAGGTGTGTAGCCTGCAAACCATCCGTCTTTAGAGGAACTTGTTGTTCCAGTCTTACCCGCAGCAATCATATTATTTAATCCAAGGCCATAACCTGTAGCTGAGCTTTTCGTTAAAACGCCTTTTAGCACATCTGTCATATAGTAGGCGGAATCTTCTTTATAAATTCTTGTCCTGTTCATAGTGTTTTGATATATACAGTTCTGATTTTCATCTTCTATTTTGGTTATACAGGTAGGTGTTATAAACTCTCCTCCTCTTGCCAAGGTAGAATATGCACTAGCCAGTTCAATCGGAGTAACCCCATAAGTAAAACCACCAATTCCGATTATAGGACTGTTATCCGCACTGACGATATGAGCAAAATCCATTTTATATAGATAAGGAAGTGCATACTGGGTGGTTTCCTTCTGTAAAAGCTGATATGCAACTGTATTTAAAGAAAGCTCAGTAGCAAACCTAAGTGTTACTTTTCCAAAGAAAGTATTTTCATCATTTTTAGGGCCATTGGGTATATATTGGTCAACCATGGTACTATCAGGTGTATAGCCATCATCAAAGGCTGGGGCATAAACAAGCACAGGTTTTATGGCTGAGCCCGGCTGTCTAACTGCTTGAAACGCTCTATTGAAATAATTTGTAATATTACTTTGGCTTCTTCCACCAACTGCAGCAACTACTTCTCCTGTGGAATTGTCAATACAAACACCTGCACCTTGCATTTTGTATAAGCCGGTTTTGGGATCTGTTACATAAAAATTTGAAAGTCCATTATCCAAGGATGTTTGAAGCTGATTTTGCAGGTTCACATCAAAACTTGTATAAATTTTATAACCGCCATTTCTAACCTTCTTTTCATAATCTGCATAGACTTCATTATAATTATCTTCGTAGCTGCTTCTATCCGCATCTGAAGCAAATTGATATTGAAAATTAAAATTATCATTCTGCATTAATGCCCTTACAGCACTATCTACTGCATAGGATGTCATATAATTTTCAGTTACACTTTGAGGTGGCTGATAATTTAGCACCACCTTGGTATTCAGTGCATCCTGGTACTGCTTATCCGTAATATAATTCTGTGCTTTTAAGTTGGACAGCATCAGATGCTGTCTATCTATCACATGATCATAATATTTCAATGGATTATAATAAGTGGGGTTATTTGGTATAGCAGCCAAAAATGTTATTTCAGCAAGGTTTAATTCATTTAAGGACTTATTAAAGTACGTATGTGCAGCAGAAGCAATGCTATATGCTCCATTACTGAAATTTATATTATTTAGATAATACTCAAGTATTTGTTCTTTTGAAAACTGCTTCTCAAGCTGAACAGAGATAAGAATCTCAGTTAACTTCCTTGACCAGGTTTTGTCTTGAGTTAATAACACATTTTTAACCAATTGCTGGGTTATTGTACTTCCTCCCTGGGTTATTTTGCCCTTATTCTCTATATAGGAAACTAATGCTCTAGCCATTCCACGTACACTTATTCCATTGTTTTTATAGAAGTCCTTATCTTCGGTTGCTACAAAGGCTTCCTTCACTAAGTCAGGAATATCATTATAATTTGTATAAGTATAACTAGATGAAGACAGCTTAGTAATTTGGTTGCCATCCTTATCATATATAATTGTAGGACCTACTCTTTTAAACGTATTATCGTTAATACTTGAAATTTTGTCTGTTGCTTCTTGTTTAGCCGCCTGAATTTGGCCACTAAAGGAAAATAAAAAAGATGCACAAACAGATATAATTAATAAAACAATTAAACATAATGCAATGAAAATATGCTTAAGCGTTTTTTTCTTCTTTTTAGCTCCATTTCTTCTAGTCATCTTTCCTCCAACTGCATTTTAGGCTTTAGAAAATATCATCATGAAATATAATAATATAAATTTGTGTCAATTAAATGACAATAATAAGAATTCTTTATTAAATATATCAATACCTATAATTATTCTTGATCTTGTTAGATAGATAAAATGCGGCTTTAATGGACTTTGATTTTGACATTTCACAACGAGGACTTAAACTTTTAAGGAAGATTTTTAATAACATGATAGTTTAGCAAAATTTAAAAAACAATAAAATCAAAGCTTAGAGTATGTGAATAGTAGCTTCGCTGGTGTGTCTTTTTTTTATGCTTAAAATTTATAAATTGTATTTCTGCAAATTAATTGTTGTTTTTAAAGGATTAAGAAAAAGAATGTCGAATTCTATACATTATCCAAATTTTATGATAAAATTATTAGAAAAGTCGGGTAAACATTCTTGATATATAAGGTGGTAAACTTAAAATATGGATATTGATAAAAGTAATGATAATAGTGAGATAGAAAAATTAAAATTAGCCTTAAAAGCTTGTGAAGAAAAATTAGAAGATCATAATAAAAAAAGTGAGTTTTTCGCCAATATATCACATGAATTTAAAACTCCAATAAATATTTTAATGGGAGCAATGCAGCTTATTGAATTGTATACCTTAAGCGGAACTATTAAAGATCCAGAGAAAAAACTTGAGAAGTATATGAAAACAATGAAGCAAAATGCTCTGAGATTATTAAAACTAATTAATAATATTATTAGTATGACTAAGATTGATTCTAACGATGTTTCAATTGAGCTTCATAATTATGATATAGTTGCTATTATTAAAAATGTGGTACAATCTATTGAAGCTTACGCAAAGGTAAAATTAATTAATTTAACTTTAGAAACAAATTTAGATAAAAAAATTATAGCTTGTGATGCAGATAAAATTGAAAGAATAATGTTAAACCTTTTATCAAATGCTATTAAATTTACTAATAAACAAGGAAATATCAAAATAAAATTAGAAGAAGTCAATAATATGTTATGTATTTCAGTTGAAGATGATGGAATGGGGATTCCAAAAGATAAATTGAATAGTATCTTTCAGCGATTTAGAAAAGTTGAAACAAGTTTTACTAGAAACAGAGAAGGAAGCGGCCTTGGCTTGTCTATAGTAAAGGCCCTTGTGGAATTGCACAACGGTACTATAGACGTTACTAGTGAATATACTAAAGGAAGTAAATTTGTAATTCAACTCCCAGATAGAAAATTAAGCGAAGCTAATAAATTAAATCTTTATGTCCAATTAGACGACGGTATTGAACAAAGGGTAAAGGTTGAATTTTCTGATATACAAGATATTTATTAAGGAAGTGATTGTTTGAAAGCTGCAGAAGAAAATGTGGAGATATCTAGAAATATAAAAAAATCAAAGCAAAAGATAAGTGTAACTGCCTTAATAAAAGAGGCAGAAGCCTTTGAAAAGATAAATGATATTCATTTGGCGATAAAAAGCTATGAGAATGCACTTTCAATCTGCATATCTGAGAATAATACTGCTGATGTATTTCACCTATCCATGAAACTTGGAGACTTTTATCAGTTAAGCGGTAAATTAGAAGAGGGATTACAGTTCTTTCTAAAAGCAAAAGCTTCAGCAGAAATTCTTCAGAATAAAGCCTTAATTATAGATGCCTTAAATAAAATTGCAGATAGCTATATAAGCTGTTATGAAATTGAAAATGCCCTAAAGTATTCAGAGGAAGCTTCTAAAGTTCTAAATGAAATTGATTATTTAAAAGGGAAAATTGAAAATAACATTGGTATGTCACGCATTTACAATATAAAAAAAGAGTATTTTAAGGCTAGAGAACTCTGCAATGAATCATTGCTACTCTGTGGCGATAAATACCCTCTATTTAGAGGGAAATTATATATTTCGCTAGCAGATCTTTATAAAAATATTACTAGCCCAGAAGAGCACTTAGAACTTTTAAGGCAGGCCTATGAGTGCTTTGAGAAGGCTGATTATGAAAGAGGGCTGTTTGGTGTTATAAATAATATTGCAGTTGTATATGCTGAAAAGTTACATGATTATGAAAAGGCACTTGAATATTATAAAAAACTAAAAAAACTTTGCGAAGGTTCTATTTATGTGGAGTTTCTTAAAATATGCTATCTTAATATTGGAGAAGTCAATTTAAAATGTTTTAATTATAAGAAGTCCCTTCGTTGGCTTAATAAGGCTATAAAAATGCCTTCTGGAGCCTATGCTGATAATATATTAGCTTATAATTACGTCTTTTTAGTACAAGCTAACTTAAAGAAGTATAACTACACAAAAGCTTATGACTTTTTAATGAAGGCTGAAAAAGAGGTAGGTAAAAACTCCAATACTGAATATACATTAGTACAATATTATAAAGCAGCAGCCTTAATTTTTAATGAGTTTGGAGACACTAACTGCGCTAAATCATATATAAAAAAAGCATTGGATTCAGTTGAAAAAGATGAAACATTGATTAAATGGAATATAGGTATTATATATGAATATATAAAGCTAAGTGAGGCTAAAAATGAGACTGATGTAATTGATATAGTTGATGGAGTAAGCTATGCTCTATCAAAATACAAAAATAAAGACCAAATTTTAGAGTCTGTTTACAATATTACTATAGCATTAATAGATTTGAACTATAATAAAATAGCACTTGATTTTTTAAGTAAGTATAATTCAATGAAACCAGACTATGAAATATTAAAACTAAAAAAGATGTTTATTGATATTAAACTAAGTAAAAGTGAGAATACAAAATTATTATTAAAGGCTTTAAAGCTAGCCCAAAAAATAAGTGATGTTAATTTTGAATGGAAGTTATCCTGCTTAATAGGAGACTATTATTTAAAAAATGATGATGCTAAGGAAGCTTTAAATTATTATAATGCCGCCTTTAAAATTGTTAAAGAAATGGTTTTATCTGTGCCTGAAAAGTATAAAATACAATATGCAAATGCAAGTAAAGTTTTAGAGGCCTATAATAAATTAGTTATGGCAATGTACTATAATTCAAAGATAGAACTTGAGGTTTGTAAAATAATTACTAGTATTGACCAACTAAATGAGATATTTAATTAATTAGTTCTATGGAATTTTTTAAGTATGAGAAACTATAATAATTAGTTTAATTTATTTTATAAATTAACTACTATTAATGAAGAATTATAAAGAACAAGAATTTCTTTATAATTCTTCATTTTTCATTTATAATTTTAATTATTAACTTAGTATTCTTAATTCTTAAAAAGATTTTTAAAGTTTATCAAAGAAGTTAATTTGAGCATTAATGTGTCCTTTACTAAGCTCTAAAATTATATAAGAATACCATCTATCCTTTCTTTTACTTGTTGGTGAGCCTGGGTTTAACATTAGAATTTTATTTACAGTCTTTATTATAGGCTGATGACTATGTCCGAAAATTATAATATCCACTTTATTGTCTTTAAACATTTCATAAGCTCTATCAATGGTAGTTTTTGCATTGCCATGTCCATGATAAATTCCAATTTTATAGCCCATAATATTGATAAGTTCTTTTTCTTTAACTCTTTCTTTTATAAGATCTCCATCATTATTACCAAAAACTCCAATAAATTTTTTTTGATTTTCTAAAAGATCAATAACCTTACTGTTTTTAAAATCTCCGGCATGTATTATTAAATCAACAGCTTTTAAATGTTTATTTAATAAATCCTCAATTTTATATAAATCCTTTGAAATATGTGTATCTGAAATAATTCCAATTTTTATGTTGACCACCTCCTAAACACCTATAGTTATACATTATTCTTAGTATGCTTCAAATGTTAAATGGATTTTCATTAAAGACTGCTTCTGATTAAAGACATAGGTTTTGGATAAAATAATGATGGAGGTGTATTAAGTATGATTAATAATGTGTTTGAAACTACAGTAATGGGAAGCAATATTGTTTATTTGAATATACCTGAAGAGGATTATTTTTTAAGCTATGATTCAATAACTAGAAAAGCTGCGGAAGAAATAAGTAATACCTATTTTTTGCTTAGAAGCAGAGATGGAATTCCTGAGGTCTTAGATATAGAGCATCACGAACCTAGCCATAGGGTGAAAATTACCCTTGAGGTAAAAGATGCCACTGATAACAATAGGCCTTTATATAAGGTTCCAGATTCTCTAAATATCACAAGAAATAATGAAGTTCGTTAAACCTCTTGTATTTTATGGAATCGCTCTTTTTATAGGTTGTATTTCTTATATAGCTTTTAAAAATAGTTTAATTATAGGTGCAGTTTTAACTGCATCTTTTTTAATCATAATTCTCTCAACACTAGATACTAAATATTCAATAATAATTCTTTGCTTTTTATTTCTTGGGATACTTAGCTCACACCTCTACTATAATATGGAAGTGAATTCAAATACTTTTAATATAAGGCTTACAAAATATAATGAATTTTATTCTTATGGTATATTAAACGGAAGAAAGGTGCTGCTTAAGGGAAATCTTAAAAAAGAGGATGAGGGATTAAGCCTAATAATTAATGGAAAATTTGAAGACATAAGAGATTATGAAAAAGGAATTGTTGGAACCATATACATAGATAGTGCTTCAAGTGGAAAGAAGGATTTTATTTCTAATATAAGTACCTTTAAGCAGAAATTATATTATAAATTCATGGCTAGTTTAGGTGAAGAAAGAGCAGCACTTATAATGTCCCTTTGCTATGGGGAAGCAAATTACCTCTCTGATATTCAAAAGGACGACTTCAAAAAACTTGGGGTTGTCCATGCCATTAGTGTATCAGGCTTTCATATGGCCATTATATATAAGGTTCTAGAAGGTGTTTTTGGAATAGGACCATCTATACTCGTTTCACTTTTATATGCCTTATTCACAGGGGCACAGCCTGCAACCTTAAGGGCATTTTTGATGATATTTACTTTAAAAATGTCTAAAAAGGTGTTTAAGAATTATGATGGTCTTTCAGCCCTAAGCTTGTCAGGTATAATTATTCTTACTTTAAAACCATATTATTGCCTGGACTTAGGTTTTATATTGTCATATCTTTCAACTTTAGGAATCATGCTTTATTATAACAAAATTAGAAGAGCTCTTTATTATATCCCAAATAAGATAAATGAAAGTATCAGCCTAACTCTAAGCGCACAGGTTTTTTCAATGCCCTACGCTGCACTTTCCTTAGGAAATCTTAGTTTTGGCTTCATTCCAGGAAATATAGTTTTATTACCTCTTTATACCGTGCTTGTCTTAATAGGGAATATAGCCTTATTGTTTTATAAAATTGATTTTTTATTTAACATATTAAATAAACTTTTAGCATTAATTATGCTGGTTTTAGAAGGTGCAACTTATACCTTGCTTTTAATAACACCTAAGGTAGTATATTTGAATTTCTTTCAAAGCTTTGCTCTTTTACTCACTATTATTTCTTTTATATTAATTAAAAGGGGAATGAATAATTTAAAACCAGTTCCTCTCTTAATAGCCATCTTATTAGCTTTAAATAATTATAAGTTTTTCCCAAATATACAGTATATAGATTTAGGTGCAAGTGATGGTGCAATTATTGAATATAAATTAAATAAAATCTTAATAGTCAATGATGGTGAAAATATAGTAAACAACATAAAGACTATTGATAATAAATTTAACTTCACAAGAATTATTAAAAATTCTAAAGAAGGCTTAACTTTCAAAATTGATACTAATTTTTATGTAAAGACTCTACCTAATTTAAATTCAGAGGCAGGTGAGCTAAATATAGAAGTATTTTCAAATAATAGAAGAACTATTTTCACAAGAAACTCTCAGAACTTTACGGATATTGATTTAAAAAAGTGTGATATAATAGTGTTGCCTCAGAAAAGATATTATTTTGCTAAAAATGTTACAATCAATAGCTTAAAAACGTCAAGTTATGATATTGTCTTTAATAAGGCATATCCTAGTTTTGCATTAAGCAAAGGAAAGGAGTAGTTTCTTGCTTGAATATATTGAATTAGAAGAGAAACTTAAAAATAATAAATTTGAGAATTGCTATATATTTTGCGGCATTGATGAAGCATTGATGAAGGAAAAAATTACATTTATTAAGAAAAAGGCTCTTAATGCCTCCTTTTCAGATATAAATTTTGTTCAATTCGATGGGAAAACGGCAGATATGGAAGCAGTTATTAACACTTGCGACACTATACCATTTTTAGATGAGAAAAAGGTAGTTGTTGTTTTCAGAGCCGAGTTTCTAGGAGAAGGAGAAGATAAAACCTCTAATAAAAGCTTTGAGCTCCTTCAAAAATATATTGAGAATCCTGCTAAGCATACAATTTTAATTGTCTATTATGTGTTTAAAGAAGACAGGGAGAAGCCAAGCAACAAAATTAAGAAATTAGATAAAAAAACTTCCGTTGTAAAATTTGATAAATTAAAGGGCGCAAATCTTGAAAAAAAGATTAAGGCACTGTTTGATGAAAGAAACAAAAATATAGGCAGGGCAGAACTAAAATTTTTCTGTGAGGAAATTGAGAACAACATGGAAGCTGTAAAAAATGAAGTTGAGAAGCTTTGCTGCTATGTAAGTAACAAGGAAATTACAAGAGAAGATATTTTGATGATGCTGCCACCAAAAGCTGATAATGATATATTTGATTTGGTGGATTCAATATCACAAAAGAAATTGGAAAAAGCATTGGACATCTTGTCGGAACTTTTATATAAAGGAGAGAAGCTTACCTATATTTTGTATATGGTTGAAAGGCAGTTTAATCTACTTTTGCAATTAAAACTAGGAATTGAAAAAGGGAAAACAAAGGATGTGCTTTCTAAAGAGTTGAAAATGAATCCCTATATTTGTGATAAAATGATGCTTCAAAGTAAAAGATTTACACTAAAAAACTTAAAAACTGCTATTAATGACTGTTTAGAAAGTGAAGAAGTACTTAAAAGCTCGCCAGTTAACAGTAAAACTGAAGTAGAATTATTGATTCTAAAAACCATAACAGCATAAAAATAAAAAACCGGTTAAAAACCGGTTTATTTATTAAGCAGAAATAGAATTTAACTTTGCAGCTAATCTAGATTTCTTTCTTGAAGCCATATTCTTATGAATTATTCCTTTAGAAGCAGCCATATCTAAAGCTTTTACAGTATTAGTGAAAGCAGCTTTAGCTTCTTCAAGGTTTCCGCCTGTTACAGCAACTTCAAACTTCTTTATAGTAGTTTTAAGAGCTGATTTAACCATTTTGTTTCTAAGTGTTTTAACTTCGATAACTTTTATTCTCTTTTGAGCTGATTTAATATTTGCCATTGGTTTTCACCCCCTTATTTTTTTATAGGGTCTCAGCAGTTTGGGGAAATCTGCGTCCGAGTTATTTACATAACAAACCATATTATAACACTTATTTTTTAGCACTTCAATAGTAAATTACAAAAATCACCTTGGAAGTCTATATTTTTGAAGTTATTCTTTCTATTTAAAATTATATCTTCTACATGACCGTATAGTATGAGTTTAATTGGAAAAGATAAGGTTAAAAATAATAAGAAAGATAAAACTCTTCTTACAAACTTATTTTTTAAAGGAGCAAAAACATGATAAATGTAAGAACTGATTTGGCAATTGAAGCTAAGGAAATATATGAAAAGAAAAGTAATGGAAGATATCCAGGGGTTGAAGTTTCTGAAGAAAAGGATGGAGACATAAAGATTACAAAAGTTAGAATAGTAGATGAGGTAGGGGAAAAAGCTATGGGTAAGCCCATAGGAAGCTATATTACACTAGACATACCTGCTGTAACCCATTATGATAGTGATTCAATGGACGAGGTAAGTGAAGCTATGGCTAAGGTACTATCTCCCATGATAAATTTAGATAAAAGTATGACAGCACTTGTAGTTGGACTTGGAAATTCAAGCATTACGCCAGACGCCTTAGGTCCAAAGGTTATTTCAAAACTAATGATTACAAGACACTTAAAGGAATTAGTGCCTGACAGCATAGACGAAAATATAAGGCCAGTATGCGGGATTTCACCGGGAGTTTTAGGTACCACAGGCATAGAAACTGGTGAGATAATAAAGGGTGTTGTGGAAAAAATTAAGCCGAATTTGATTATTTGCATAGATGCCTTGGCCTCTAGAAAAATGGAAAGAGTAAATAAAACTATCCAAATTGGAGATACTGGAATTTCACCAGGTTCTGGAGTTGGAAATAAGAGAATGGAAATTAGTAAACGTTCACTTGGAATTCCAACAATAGCAATAGGCGTTCCTACAGTGGTGGATGCTGCCACTATGGCTAATGACACCATTGATTTGGCCATAGATGAAATGATAAAACAAGCTACAAACGGTGGGGAATTTTATAATATGCTGCGGGGTATAGATAAAAATGAAAAGCAGAAAATGATTGAAGAAATTTTAAATCCCTATGTAGGAAACTTAATGGTAACACCAAAGGAAGTAGATTTAGTGGTAGATTCACTCTCAAAGGTAATAGCTAATGGCATAAATATAGCCTTGCAGCCAGCTTTAGAACTTGAGGATATTAATAGATACATGAATTAAATTAATAAAAAAAATGGTATTTTTTGAATAAAATAAATAAAAAAGTACATCCTTTTATATATGGAGGAATTCAAGGAGTAATCATTGAATGCCTAAAGGAGGTACTTTTTTGTGTTTAAAAGGTCAAAATATTTTTTAATAATTTTTATTTCTCTTGGCATAGTTTTTTATGGCTTTATAACAGTCAGCAATGTTCTGCCTGATTTCATAAAGGAAAGATCAGCATTTAAAGTTTCCTACAGCACTAAACCCTTTGATCTACAATTTGATATTGGAGATTATATAGTTTACTTAAACAACAAAGCAGTTGATAATTACAAAAGAGGTGCAGATGAGTTTATGCATAACCTTGTTACAAATAATCCAATAAAAAAGATTTTAAAGCAATAATAGCTATTTAATTCCTTAATAAAACTAAAAAAATATTATAAAGGTTGATTTACAGTATTTATTGACAAATTCCCTGGTTACTATGTTATAATTTATTTTGATTTAATACGTTATGGGGGTAGAACTATGCAAACAGATAGACAAAAGCATATTAGAAATTTTTCTATAATTGCTCATATAGATCATGGTAAATCAACACTTGCAGACAGGCTTTTAGAAAGTACAGGTACCTTGACGCATAGAGAAATGGAAGAACAGGTTCTAGATAATATGGAACTTGAAAAAGAGAGAGGTATAACTATAAAAGCACAGGCTGCAAGGCTTATATATAAAAGAGAAAATGGTGAAGAATACATATTAAATTTAATTGATACTCCAGGGCATGTAGACTTCAACTATGAGGTATCAAGAAGCTTAGCTGCTTGTGAAGGTGCTGTACTTGTTGTAGATGCTACCCAAGGAATACAAGCCCAAACTTTAGCAAATTGTTACTTAGCTCTAGACCACAACCTTGAAATAGTACCAGTTATAAACAAAATTGATCTTGCAAGTGCAAGACCTGAAGAAGTTATTCATGAAATTGAGGATATTATTGGAATAGAGGCTCATGATGCACCTTTAGTTTCAGCTAAGTCCGGACTAAATATTGAACAGGTTTTAGAGGCAATAGTTAATAAGGTTCCAGCCCCTGAAGGAGACGAAGAAAGTCCATTAAAGGCCCTTATTTTCGACTCCTACTATGACAGCTATAAAGGTGTAGTTTGTTATGTAAGGCTAAAAGAGGGAAACGTCAAAGTTGGAACAAAAATTAAGCTCATGTATACAAATAAAGTTTATGACGTTACTGAAGTAGGTGTATTTTCTCCTCAAATGTTTCCTATTTCAGAACTTAGAGCTGGTGATGTAGGCTATATTACAGCATCTATTAAAAATGTTAGAGATGCAAGAGTTGGAGATACAATTACAGAAGCAGACAGACCTGCTTTAGAGGCTTTAGAAGGGTACAGACCAGCAGTGCCAATGGTATTTAGCGGTATCTATCCTGTAGATGGTGCAAAGTACGAGGAACTTAAGGAAGCTATAGAAAAGCTCCAGTTAAATGATGCCTCCTTAAGCTTTGAACCAGAAACATCAATAGCATTAGGTTTTGGCTTTAGATGCGGCTTTTTAGGATTACTTCACATGGAAGTAATTCAAGAAAGAATTGAAAGAGAGTTTAATATAGATATTATTACAACGGCTCCTTCTGTAATTTATAAAATCAGCAAAACAGACAACACTGTTATAGAGCTGACCAATCCAAGTAATATGCCGGAAGCTTCAACTATTAATTTTATGGAAGAACCTATAGTAAAAGCGTCCATTATCACTCCAACAGATTATGTTGGGGCTGTTATGGAATTATGCCAAAATAGACGTGGAAGCTTTAAGGATATGCAGTATCTTGAGGAAACAAGAGCAGTCTTAAATTATGACATTCCACTTAATGAAATAATATATGATTTCTTTGATGCGCTAAAATCAAGAACAAGGGGATACGCTTCCTTAGATTACGAACTTAAAGGCTATGCAGAAAGCAAACTTGTTAAGCTTGATATCTTGCTTAATGGCGATACTGTGGATGCATTGTCTATGATTGTTCCAGAAGAAAGAGCTTATTATAAAGGAAGAGGCATGGCTGAAAAATTAAAGGAAATAATACCAAGACAGCAATTTGAAATACCAATTCAAGCTGCTGTAGGCTCTAAAATTATTGCTAGAGAAACAGTTAAAGCTCTTAGAAAGGACGTTCTGGCAAAATGTTATGGCGGTGACATAACAAGAAAGAAGAAGCTTTTGGAGAAACAAAAAGAAGGTAAAAAGAGAATGAGACAGATAGGTACGGTGGAAGTTCCACAAGAAGCCTTTATGTCAGTATTAAAGATAGATTAAGGAGAAAAGTAATGGAAGAGCCAATAGCATTATATCTGCATATACCATTTTGTAAACAAAAATGTTTTTATTGCGATTTTCCTTCCTTTGCCTGTAAAGACAACTTAATGCTTAATTATACAAATGCACTTTGTAAGGAAATAAGTAGTGCGGCAAATTATAAAATTGGTTCGATTTTCATAGGTGGGGGTACTCCCACCTATTTGTCTTTAGAGTGTTTAATGCTATTAAAGGAAGCAATAGCTAAACTAGATCTTACCGAGAATATGGAATTTACAGTGGAAGGAAACCCAGACAGCTTTAATAGTGAAAAGCTAACCATATTTAAAGCCATGGGAGTAAACAGACTAAGTATAGGACTGCAAGCATGGCAGGATACCCTGCTTAAGAATATTGGACGAGCACACAATAGGCAGCAATTTTTAAATACTTTTAAAACAGCAAGGAGTTTAGGGTTTAATAATATAAATGTTGATCTTATGTTTGGCTTGCCAAATCAAACCTTCCTTAATTGGAAGGAAACCTTAGAAAAGGTTTTAGAGCTAAATCCAGAACACATTTCTTGCTACAGTTTAATTGTAGAAGAAGGGACACCATTTTATAAAAGTAATGAACTTGGAAAGCTAAATCTGCCAGAAGAAGATGTAGAAAGAGAAATGTACGAATTTGCAATAGAATTTTTAAAATCAAAAGGCTATATGCAATATGAAATATCCAACTTCAGCAAAGATGGTTTAGAGTGTAAGCACAACTTAACTTACTGGAACTTAAAGGATTATATTGGCTGCGGCTCCAGCGCTCATTCTTACATAAATAATACAAGGTATAGAAATGAATCTGATATAGAAAAATATATTTACGGCATAAATAGTGGGACAAATGCTGTAATTGAAAAGCATGTAAACTCATTAGAGGATAATATGGAAGAATTTATGTTTATGGGACTTAGAAAAATAGATGGTATATCTATAGAAGAATTTAAATTGAGATTTCAAAATGATATACATAATATCTATTCTAAGGTATTAGATAAGTTTTTAAAAACTAACCTTCTGGTATTAGAGGGTGATAGATTATTCTTAAGTGCAGAGGGCATAGAATTATCTAATCAAATTATGTGTGAATTTATACTTTCGGTATGATGATCATAGTAAAATAGAGAAAATTAGAGAAAAACGAAGTAATTAAAAAATAAAAAATTATAATTAAGATATTTGATTTATATATGGATAATTTAATTAATTGACAAAAGAATTTAATAGTGATATGTTTTAAACATAGTGATTAGCACTCACCGACAGCGAGTGCTAATAAAAAGAGGTGATTGTATGGAGATGGACGAAAGAAAGATTAAAATTCTTCAGGTCATAATAAATGATTATATATCTACAGCTGAGCCTGTTGGTTCCAGAACCATTGCAAAAAAATATGATTTAGGCATAAGTCCTGCAACTATTAGAAATGAAATGGCAGATCTTGAAGAAATGGGATTTCTTGAACAACTTCATAGCTCCTCTGGTAGAAAGCCATCAGATAAAGGTTATAGGCTATATGTTGATAAGCTTATGAAATTGCCTCAGTTAACTACTGAAGAGGAAAATTTAATTAAGAGTCAGCTTTTAAATTCTGCACTTTACGAGGTGGAGAAGATTGTAAAGCAAGCAACTCAGTTATTATCAGAGCTTACTAAACTTACCTGTATTGTAAAGGCTCCTTCAGCAAATAAAAGTTATATTAAATCAATTCAGCTTTTAAGTGTTGATAATAACAATATTCTTGCTGTTATTATTACTGATACAGGAATTATAAAAAATACAGTCATAAGGATTAAAACCCCTGTAAGTACAGAGGATTTAGTAAAATTAACTAATATTTTAAATGGAAGACTTAAAAATTTAAGTATTGAAGATATAAATCTCACAGTTATTAATTATCTTAAAACAGATTTAATAAATTACGAGGAAATTTTTGATGCTATAATACCTGCGCTGCATGAAAGCTTAAGCAGTTCAGATATATCTGAAATATATCTTGAAGGTGCAACAAATATATTCAATTATCCTGAATATAACCAAATAGATAAAGCAAGAGACTTCTTGTACCTTCTAAATAATAAAGAAAATATTAAGGAAATGTTAAATCAGTCCAATAATATTTCCATCACAATTGGCGGAGAAAATAATTTAGAAGAAGCAAAGGACTTAAGTATAATATCAGGTATATATAGTATTTATGGAAGACCCCTTGGGGCAATAGGGGTAATTGGCCCTACCAGAATACCCTATTCTAAAGTTATTAGTATTTTATCTAAAATATTAAAAAATATAAATGATTCACTTAATCAATCATATTTAGATGATAGATGATCTATCTATTTTTGAATATGTATTAGGTTTAAAATGGTTTTTGCAGAAGGGAGCAGCGATAAATGGAAAAAGAATTCAAGGACGAAAATATACAAGTGGATAATGAGGAAACCTTAGAACAGGCAGAATTAATGGAGGATAAAGAATTCGAAAATACTGATAATGAATTACTTGCTTCACTTAAGGGTGAGTTTACTAAATTACAAGATGATAATAGAAAGCTTAAAGAAGAAAAGGATAAAGCAGAAAATGAGCTTAATTCAATAAAGGACAGATTACTTAGACTTTCTGCTGAATATGAAAATTATAGAAAAAGAACTGCAAAAGAAAAAGAAGGAATATATTCAGATGCCTGTGAAGACATTCTAAAAAATATGCTTCCTGTTTTAGATAATTTGGAAAGAGCAGCTATTGTGGATGGTAAGGCAGAAGATATTAAAAAGGGTATTGATATGACAATCAGGCAGTTTAATGATAGTCTTGAAAAGCTTCAAGTAACTGAGATTCCGGTAAATGAAGGCTTTGACCCAAATATGCACAATGCTGTTATGCATGTAGATGATGATAACTTTGGCCAAAATGAAATAGCAGAAGTTTTTCAAAAGGGATTTATAAGAGGAAACAAAGTCATAAGACACAGTATAGTTAAAGTAGCTAATTAAAAAATTAAACATAAATTTTTTAGTTTAAAGAACACAATATTTGTGTTCAAAATAAGAATTGAAGGTATCACAAATATTTAAATATTTGTGCAGAATAAGGAATACAAGGAGGATATTAAAATGGGAAAAGTAATAGGAATCGACTTAGGAACAACAAATTCATGTGTAGCAGTTATGGAAGGTGGAGAACCTGTTGTTATAGCTAATGCAGAAGGTGCAAGAACTACTCCTTCAGTAGTATCTTTTCAGGCAAATGGAGAAAGATTAGTAGGTCAGGTTGCTAAAAGACAGGCAATTACAAATCCTGATAAAACTATAATATCAATAAAGAGGCAGATGGGAACTAGCCATAAGACAAACATAGATGGCAAGGATTATACACCACAAGAAATTTCAGCAATGGTACTTATGAAAATAAAGGCAGATGCTGAGGCTTATTTAGGTGAGAAAGTAACTCAAGCAGTTATAACTGTACCAGCATATTTTAATGACAGCCAAAGACAAGCAACTAAGGATGCAGGAAAAATAGCAGGACTTGAAGTACTTAGAATAATAAATGAACCAACTGCAGCATCACTTGCATATGGTCTTGATAAGCAAAATGAGAGCCACAAAATATTTGTATATGACCTAGGTGGTGGAACCTTTGATGTATCCATTCTAGAACTTGGTGATGGTGTATTTGAGGTTAAATCAACAAATGGTAATACAAAGCTTGGTGGAGATGACTTCGACCAAAGAGTTATGGACTTTATTGCTGACACCTTTAAGAGAGAAAATGGAATTGACTTAAGAAATGACAAGATGGCATTACAAAGATTAAAGGAAGCTGCTGAAAAGGCTAAAATAGAATTATCAGCATCACTTCAAACAAACATTAATCTGCCATTTATAACAGCAGACGCTACAGGTCCAAAGCACATAGACATGAATCTTACAAGAGCTAAATTCAATGAATTAACTCATGACTTAGTTGATGCTACAATAGAGCCAATGAGAAAAGCTCTTAATGATGCTGGACTTTCAATGAATGAAATAGATAAAGTTATATTAGTTGGTGGTTCTACAAGAATACCTGCAGTTGTAGATGCAGTTAAAAACTTTACTGGAAAAGAACCTTCTAAAGGAGTAAATCCTGATGAGTGTGTTGCAGTAGGAGCAGCAATACAAGCTGGAGTATTAACAGGAGATGTAAAGGACGTATTACTACTTGATGTTACTCCACTAACACTTGGTATAGAAACCATGGGAGGAATTGCAACTCCATTAATACAAAGAAATACAACTATTCCTACAAGAAAGAGCCAAATATTCTCAACTGCAGCAGATGGTCAAACCTCAGTTGAAATAAATATAGTTCAAGGCGAAAGACAAATGGCAGCTGATAATAAGACACTTGGAAGATTCACATTATCAGGCATAGCTCCAGCTCCAAGAGGAATTCCTCAAATAGAAGTTACCTTTGATATAGATGCAAATGGTATTGTAAATGTTTCAGCTAAAGATAAGGGAACTGGAAAAGAAGCAAACATTACAATTACAGCTTCAACAAATTTAAGTGATGAAGAAATTGATAATGCAGTAAAAAATGCTGAAAAATTTGCAGAAGAAGATAAGAAGAGAAAAGAAACTATTGAAGTTAAGAATAATGCTGACCAAATGGTTTATCAGTCAGAAAAAACTTTAAAGGACCTTGGAGATAAGGTTTCTGCAGAAGACAAGGCTAAGATCGAAGACAAAATCAAAGCTGTTAATGCAGTAAAGGATGGAACTGATATAGAAGCTATTAAAAAGGCTACAGAAGAATTAACTAATGAGTTTTATGCAGTTTCTTCAAAGATGTATCAAGCAAATGGCGGAGCAGAGGGTGCAGGCTTTGACCCAAATAACATGGGCGGAGCTAATGCACAGGGCAGTGCACCTCATGATGATAATGTAGTTGATGCAGATTTTAAAGTTGAGGATGACAAATAAATAATTTCAAGTATAATATATAAGGGATGGGTAACTAAACCCCTCCCTTAATTTAAGTCTTAATGAAGTAATATATAGGTGGTGTAAAACTTAGATGGCTAAAAAAGACTACTATGAGGTGCTTGGCCTTCAAAAGGGTGCAAGTGACGATGAAATTAAAAAAGCTTTTAGAAAGCTAGCCATAAAATATCATCCTGATAAAAATCAAGGCAATAAAGAAGCTGAAGAGAAATTCAAAGAGATAAATGAAGCCTATCAAGTGCTTTCAGACCCGGAAAAGAAATCTAATTATGATCAGTATGGAACTGCTGATTTTAATGGTGCCGGTGGTTTTGACGGAGGCTTTGATTTTTCTAATATGGGTGGCTTTGGAGATATATTTGAAAGCTTTTTTGGTGGTGGTTTTTCTTCAGGAAGAAGAAAAAATGGTCCAGAACGTGGAGCTGATGTAGAATATAACTTAAATCTAACCTTTGAAGAAGCTGTTTTTGGAGTAGAAAAGGAAATTTCAATTCATAAACATGAGAACTGTGAAACCTGCAGAGGAACTGGCGCTAAACCAGGTACTTCACCTAAAACCTGTGATAAATGTGGTGGTACAGGTCAAATAAAGGTACAGAGAAATACTCCTCTTGGAACCTTCCAAAGCATTAATACCTGTGATAAATGCGGAGGTAAAGGTAAAATTATTAGTGATCCATGTCCTACTTGTAGAGGAACAGGTAAAGAGAGAAAGCTTAGAAAAATTAAGATTAATGTGCCAGCTGGTGTTGATACCGGCAATGTTATTCCATTAAGAGGTCATGGAGAACATGGTAATAATGGTGGATCCCCTGGAGATCTATATATAAATATAAGAGTCGCTTCCCATCCTCAGTTTAAAAGGAAGGGTTTCGATATCTATATAGATAGACATATTAACTTTGCGGAGGCAACTGTAGGCTGCGAATTAAAGGTACCAACAGTGGATGGAGAAGTTAAATATGATGTTCCTTCTGGAACACAGCCAGGAACAGTTTTCAGATTAAAGGGAAAAGGAGTTCCAAGAGTTAACAGCAGCGGCCGTGGTGACCAATATGTTAATATTATTGTAGACATTCCAAAGACCTTAAATGAGAAACAAAAAGAAGCCTTAAGACTGTTTATGGAAGCAAGTGGCAGCAGTCATGAAGAGATAAAAAAGTCATTTATGGATAAACTTAAAGGAAGCTTTAAGTAAGTAAAAACTTCGTTCTATAATAAAGAACGAAGTTTTTTATACTTATAAGTTTACTATATTGGAGGATTTGGTATAATAAATACTAAGCATTACTAATTTTAAGCTAAGGAAGGATTGAAACAATGGAAGGAAAATGGATTGAGGTTAAAATTGTAACCAGCAGTGAAGCTTTAGAAGCTGTAAGTGGAATATTTTATACTCTAGATGTTAAGGGAGTAGCAATAGAGGACCCAAGGGACATATTAGAAAGAGAACAGGGGCCTTTAAGCTGGGACTTTGCAGATATAAATATATTTGAATATGGAAGTGATGCGGCAGTAATAAAAGGGTATTTTGCTGTTGAGGACAACATAGAAGAGATTAAAAGCTATATTGAAGAAAAATTAGTTTACATAAAGGAATTAGGGATAGATATTGGTAAGGGCCAGGTAATGGTAAACGCAGTTTATGAAGAAGATTGGGCTAATAATTGGAAGAAGTATTATAAACCAACTAAAATTGGTGATAAAATAGTTATTAAGCCAATTTGGGAAGCTTATGAGACTAAGGGCGAGGAAATAATAGTTGAAATGGATCCTGGTATGGCCTTTGGAACAGGAACTCATGAAACTACTAGAATGTGTATAGAAGCACTTGAAAAGAAGGTGCAAAAGGAAAGTACTGTATTTGATATTGGCACAGGCTCAGGAATACTTGCTATTACAGCTGCGAAGCTTGGTGCTAAGAAAGTTATTGGAGTTGACTTAGATCCTGTAGCTGTTGATTCTGCAAAACAAAATACTTCTTTTAATAAAATAGATAATATAGAAATAATTCATGGAAACTTAATGGAAGTAGTTGAAGGTAAAGCTGATATTGTGGTTGCAAATATAATTGCTGAGGTAATAATGTTTTTGTGTGAGGACGTTAAAAAGTTTTTAAAACCAAATGGTTATTTTATTAGCTCAGGAATAATAAAAGATAGAAAAGATGATGTGGCAAAGAAATTAACAGAAGTAGGTTTTAAAATTCATGAAATTAATGAACTTGGAGAATGGGTGTGTATTATAGCAAGTCTATAGTTTTAATTATAGCTGGCAAGTATATAAGGCATTTAATCAAGCCGCAGGGAGTAAGTAATATATGAATAAATTTTTTGTGCAAAAGCAAAGTATTTCTAATAATAGGGCAATTATTGAAGGGGAAGACGTTAAACACATATATAAGGTGCTTAGACTAAATACTTTAGATAAAATAAGCATAAATGACTGTGAAGGTACAGAGTATTTAGGTGAAATATCTGAAATTACAAAGTCTAGAGTAGAAGTTAGGCTTTTAGATAAACTTCAAATAAACAATGAAAGTCCATTAAATGTATACTTATTTCAGGGTCTGCCAAAGTCCAGCAAAATGGATCTTATAGTTCAAAAAAACACGGAGCTTGGCATTAAGGAAATCACCCCTGTAATTACAGAGAGAGTAGTAGTTAAAAATGAGCTTGGTGAATTTAGGAAGGTAGACAGGTGGAATAGAATAGCCTTAGAAGCCTCAAAACAAAGTAAGAGAAGCCTAATACCAAAGATAAATACTCCTATTGAATTTAAGGATTTACTTATGGAGTTAAAGCTTATGGACTTAATATTAGTGCCCTATGAAAATGAAGAAAATATAGGTCTTAAAAATATTAATTTTAAAGATAGAAAAAACATAAAAAACGCTGCAATAATTATTGGACCTGAAGGCGGCTTTGAGAATTCTGAAATAGAGTCCTTAAAGAATTTAGGAGCCCATATTATTACCTTAGGGCCAAGAATATTAAGGACAGAAACCGCTGGTTTTGTTTGTGTGTCTCAAGTAATGTATGAGCTTTCGGATATGGGCGGGAATGAAGGAGATTTAATTTAATGAAGGTAGCATTTTCGACTTTGGGCTGCAGAGTGAATCAATATGAGTCTGAAGCCATGACAGAAAAATTTTTAAAAGAAGGCTATGAGGTTGTTGATTTTGACAACTTTTCAGATGTATATGTTATAAATACCTGTACAGTAACAAATATGGGGGATAAGAAGTCAAGACAGATGATAAGCAGGGCAAGAAGGCATAATGAAAATGCAATTATTGCTGTGGTTGGCTGTTATTCTCAAATTGCTCCTGATGAGGTATCTAAAATTGAAGGTGTAGATATTGTCCTTGGTACAAGGAATAAGGGGGATATTATTTATTGGGTAAACAGAGTTCGGGCGGAAAACAAACAGCTTGTTGAAGTTAATGATGTACTTAAAAATAAGGATTTTGAGGATCTTAATATAGAAGAATATCAAAACAGAACCAGGGCCTTTATTAAAATTCAAGATGGCTGCAACAGGTTCTGCTCTTACTGCCTAATTCCATTTGCAAGAGGTGCTGTGTGCAGCAAGCCACCTAAAAAGGTTATAGAAGAAGTGATAGAACTTTCGGAGCATGGCTTTAAAGAAGTAATTTTATCTGGCATACATACAGCCTCCTATGGCGCAGATTTTACTGAAAACTTTACTTTGGTAGACCTATTAGAAAAGGTAAATGAGGTACCTGACATAGAGAGAATTAGAATTGGATCTATAGATCCAACCTTCTTTACTGATGAAGTTATTGAAAGAATAGTTAAACTTAAAAAATTATGCCCTCATTTTCATCTGTCGCTTCAAAGTGGCTGTGATGTCACTCTGCAAAGGATGAATAGACATTATACTTCACAGGACTATAGGAAGGTAGTAAATAAGCTTAGAGAAAAAATATCAGATGTATCTATTACAACAGATATTATTGTTGGCTTTCCAGGTGAAACAAATACAGAGTTTGAAGAAACCTATAATTTTTTGAAAGAAATAAAATTATCTAAGATGCATATATTTAAATTTAGTCCAAGAAAAGGAACAAAGGCTGCGGCCATGCCAAATCAAGTTGATGGAAGTGTAAAAGAGGAAAGAAGCAGTACCTTAATTTCTTTAAATATTGAATTAGAAACTGAATTCATGAGTAAATTTATAGGAAGAAAAATGAAAGTGCTTTATGAACAATGCTATAATAATGACAGTGAAAAATTTGAAGGCTATTCTCCAAATTATATAAAGATAATAGCTGAAAGTAAAGCCAATATCGAGGGCTTAATTCTAGAAACACAATTCCAGGAAGTATGTAATGACCATGTAAAAGGAAGCTTAATTTAATGCTTTTTTTATAAAGGAAGTCTATTTTAAATGCCTTAATATAAAGGAGGTGATTTTTATGGATAATTGTATATTTTGCAGTATAATAGCTGGTAAGATTCCCAGTGAAAAAGTCTTTGAAGATGAGAAGGTTTTAGCCTTCAAAGACATAAATCCTGAAGCTCCCGTACATATTATTATTATACCTAAAAAGCATATAAACAGTATCAATGATTTGGAATATACTGATAATGAATTAATAGGTCATATTTATAATGTGGCAAAGGAAATAGCTGCTGATTTAAAGATAAATGAAAGCGGTTATAGAGTGGTGACAAACTGTGGAATGGACGCTGGTCAATCCGTTTTACACCTGCATTTTCACCTTCTAGGTGGAAGAAGTTTAACCTGGCCTCCAGGTTAAGGAAATGGGTAGTTTATTACAATGAAATTGTTGACAGTTAACAATTAAATATTGTATAATAAAAAATGTGCTATTAAACCCATTAGGCGCTGCATTTAAATTTAAAAGTTATTTTGTGCTAGCGGAGGGAGGGATAAGATATGTCAGAAATAAGAGTTGGAGAAAACGAAACATTGGATAGTGCGTTAAGAAGATTTAAGAGAAAATGCGCTAGAGCTGGGGTTCTTTCTGAAGTTAGAAAGAGAGAACATTATGAAAAACCAAGCGTTAAAAGAAAGAAGAAATCTGAGGCTGCAAGAAAGAGAAAGTTTAAATAGAATTCCTGAAAGAAGGTACAATTATGTCTCTTAAGGAAAGACTGCAAGATGATTGGAAGCAAGCTTTAAAAGCTAAAGATAAATTTAGAGCTGATACTATTAGTATGGCAAGAGCCGCTGTATTACAGGTTGAAAAAACTGATGCCGTAACTCTCGGTGATGAGGAAATTATTGGAGTTATTGCAAGAGAAGTAAAACAGAGACGAGAGGCTGTACTTGAGTTCGAAAAAGGGAAAAGACAAGATTTGGTTGATCAAACAAATAATGAAATCGAAATCTTGCTTAATTACCTTCCTCAGCAGTTAACAGAAGAAGAAATATTAGTTATGGTTCAAGATGCAGCTGTTGAAGTAGGTGCAAATAGCATAAAGGATATGGGTAAAGTTATGCAAGTGTTGACTCCTAAAGTAAAAGGAAGAGCCGACGGTAAGCTTGTAAGTCAACTTGTAAAAGAACATTTAAATAAATAATAATGATTATAAAAGGTTCAGTTTACTGAACCTTTTATTTATTTATATACAATGCAATAAAGTTCTTACATTAGCTATTTCATAAAATATCCAATCTTCAAGGATTTTTAGGACATAACTAATGAATTAGAACTTTTGCATTGTATTTTTTAAAGCAGTCATTTATTAATTTTATTTTTCATAAATTTAGTAAGAAAGAATTATCTTGAGGTGAAGGTATGGAAAGTAAAATCATAAAGACTAAAGAAATTATAGCTGAAAAATTAGATTTTCCGAGAGACGTTGTTTTAGACATCCCTAAGATAACTATAATTGGAGATAATGAGATTACTATAGAAAATCATAAGGGAGTAGTAATTTTTGATGAAGAGAAAATGAAAATTAATTCAAATGCCGGTTTAATAACTATTTACGGGAACAGCTTCAAAATATTGTTTATGGGGGGAAGCACATTGACTATAAGTGGAAAATTTAAGTCAATGATGTATGAAAATAATGTTTGAACATTCAAGAATTAAAAGAGGTAGAGTAACAGTTGAAGCAGAGTCTCATAAACCGGAAAAGTTTGTTAATTTTCTTTGGAGAAGTGGTGTCCATATTAAGAATATACATAAAATAAGTATAACTACTATTATTTTGGACATTAACCTTAAGGATTTTAACAAGGTGAAAGAAGCCGCCTTAAAGACTAATACTAATATTAGAATTCTTGAAAACAAGGGAATTTCTTTTTTTATTCTTAAATTAAAAAGAAGAATTGCACTATTTTGCGGGATTTTTATCTTTGCAGGTCTTATATACTATCTTTCAGGATTTATATGGAAAATTGATATTAAAACAGAAGATAACTTAACTCCTTATGAAATAAGACAGCAATTAACTGCCTTTGGAATTGTGCCAGGAATAAGAAAAAGCAGTTTTAATGTTTATGAATTAGAAGACAAAATGATAAAAAATAATAATAATATAATGTATTTAAAAACTTCAATAGAAGGTTCAAGACTTCTTGTAAGTGCTTATGAAAAAATACCACCACCAAGCACTATAGAAGATAATATTCCCTGTAATTTAGTAGCCAAAAAAGATGGTCAGATTATAAGGGTATTTACTTCTGCTGGAACCTCCATTGTAAAGCCTAATGAAATGGTGCGAAGCGGACAGCTCCTAGTAAAAGGTGAACAAGGAAAAGAAGGAAACGTATATAATGTTCATGCCAAAGGAGAAGTTTATGCCAAAACCTTTTATGATGCTTCAAAAGAGGTAGCCTTTAAGGGAGTAAAGAAGGTAAGGACAGGAAATAAAATTGAGAATTATTATATAGAAATCTTCGGTAAGAGAATTTATTTTAAAAATAGTTTAAATAAATTCAAAACCTATGATAAAATAGTAGAAAAAAGCAATATAATCAAAAGTGAAACATTTTATGAAACCGTAGAAACAAAATATATATTAGAGCCTAATGAAATAATTGACACTGCAGCAGCGCAGCTCTATGCAAAACTTACAGAAAGCTTTGATAAGTCTGTAAAGGTTTTGGACAAAAAGGTTATTTCGGAAGTTAATGGAGACAACTACAAGGTTAGGGTGTTAATTACTGCAGAAGAAAATATTGCATTACCTGAAAAGCTTAAGTAAGTATAGTTTTAATAACAAAAGGTGGGGTAACATGGGCACGTTTAATTTTAAGGGTTTTGTGCAGAGAAATAAGCTAAAGAATGTTTTAATATATGTTGTTACGTTTATTATAATTTATATACTTTTAATAACATCCCTAATTACTAAAACTTATGACATTCAGGAAGGCAGCATTGCTAAATTTAGCATAAAGGCTCAAAGAACCACAGTTGATGAATTTAGTACCAAAGCTAAGAAAGATGAGGCCGTAAATCTAATTCCAGCACAATATAGTATAGATACAGGGGTTAAAGATACTGCTCTTAATATGGTATCCACCTTATTTTCTAAAGCAATACAATTAAAAGATGTAAATCTTCCAGATAAGGATAAAATTACGCAATTATCAAGTATATCCAATGCCTTGTTATCTGAGGAAGACTTTGGGACATTAGTAAAAATGGATAAGGAAGGGCTTTCAAATCTTGAAAGCTTTCTTTTAAGTACACTTACAGATGTTTATAACTTCAGCATACAGTATAACCCGGATGTAAGTGCTGAATTAAACAACGAAAACCTTAAAAGGGCACAGGATATGGTGCAGCTTAAATTCAACAGTTCAAATTTTCCTAAGGCTACAAGAGACTTAGGTACCAACATAGGAATAAAATTGGTTAAGCCAAACTCCTTTTATGATAAAAGTAAAACAGAAGAAATGAAAAATGAGGCAATAAATAAGACTGCTCCGGTAATTATTCAAAAGGATCAGATTATTGTTATGGAAGGAGAGCAGGTAACTAAGGAAAAATATGAGCTTTTGCAGAGCCTTGGATTATTAAATAGCAATAATAAATCTGAATGGTATATCTATACTAGTTTAGGAATTATAATAATCCTGCTGCTTTTTATGGAGCATTTTTACATATATAAGTATCATAGAGATATTTATAAGGATATAAAAAAATTGACTCTAATAAACTTAATCACAGTTATTTCCTTACTTCTTACTAAAAGCTTAACTATTGCATCCCCCTTTTTAATACCTTTAGCTTTTGCTCCTTTAATTATAAGTCTTTTAATAAATAACAGGATTTCTCTTACTATTAATATAATCAACGTAATATTTATAAGCGCTGCCACTAATTTCAATATAGAAATTACCTTGCTTGCAATTGTAAATACCTTTGCAGGAGCATTGATTATTAATAAACAGTATCAAAGAAATGATATTGTGTATTCCTCTTTGTATATCTCCATAATCAATATAATAGCAACCTTTTCAATAGGTTTTTTATTAAGCAATAATTCCAAAGATGTTTTAACTCAAGCTGGATATTCTGCTATTGGAAGTGGTTTATCTGGAATCTTAACTATCGGGTTACTCCCATTTTTTGAAAGTTTCTTTGATATTGTTACAACTATTAAGCTGCTTGAATTATCAAATCCTAATAATCATCTTTTAAAGAAGCTATTGATGGAAGCTCCTGGAACCTATCATCATAGTATTTTAGTAGCAAACTTAGCTGAACTTGCATGTGAAGAGGTTGGAGGTAATCCAGCTCTAGCAAGAGTTTCAGCTTATTACCATGATGTGGGTAAAATCAAGAGACCTTACTTTTTTAAAGAAAATCAAATGGCAATTGAGAATCCACATGATAAGATAACTCCAAATTTAAGTGCTCTTATAATTATTTCACATGTAAAGGATGGAATAGAGCTTGCTAAAGATTATAAATTGCCCCAAATAATTCAAGATATTATTCTTCAGCATCACGGAACCTCCTTAGTAAAATATTTTTATGTAACAGCGAAAAATAATAGTGATAGCCCTGATGAAATAGTTGAGGAGGACTTTAGATATTCAGGACCAATTCCTCAAAGTAAGGAAGCAGGCATTGTTATGCTTGCTGATAGTATTGAAGCTGCTGTACGCTCAATAAATGAACCAAACCAGGATAAGATTGAAGCTATGGTAAATAATATTGTTAAAAATATTTTATCAGAAGGTCAGCTTGATGAATGTGATCTTACCTTAAAGGATATAACTAAGATTAAGAAAACTTTTGTAAATAGCCTAAATGGAATCTACCACAAAAGAGTTGAGTATCCCGAAGACAAGTGGGCCCACAAAACTCAGGATAAAATTTAAAAGGAGTACTTTAATGATTCTAATAGATAACAGACAAAGTAATATTATAATTAAAAAAGAAGAAGAAGAAATTTTAAAAGAAATAATAGACTATACCTTAAAAGAAGAGGGAGTTAACATTGAATACGAAGTAAGTGTTATTTTTGTTGATAATACTGCTATAAGGGAACTAAATTTAGAGTTTAGAAATATAGATAGAGAAACGGATGTACTATCTTTTCCAATGCTTGAGTATACTCCTAAAAAGGTTTTTAAGGATTTATACATAGATTACCACTTTACTGATGACTGCTACGATGAAGATAGACTTGTTTTAGGGGATATTGCACTATCTCTTGAAAAGGCAAAAAAGCAAAGCGAAGAATTTGGACATTCATTTATAAGGGAAGTTTGCTATCTAACTATACATTCTCTTCTTCATCTCCTAGGTTATGATCATATTGAAGAGGATGATAAACTTAAAATGAGAATAAGGGAAGAAGAAATTTTAGGAAAGTTTAATATTAAAAGGGATATATAATAACTTACAGCCGTATATAATAAAGGGGATTTCTTATGAAGATGAGAAAGCTTTTAGACAGCTTTAACTATGCAATAAATGGAATAATACACGCAGTTAGAACTCAAAGAAATATGAGGATTCATATGATTGTGGCCTTATTAGTCTTAACTGCTTGTTTTTTTTATAATTTAACAAAAGTAGAATTTTTAGTACTTGCAATTACTATTACTATGGTAATAGTTGCTGAAATGTTTAATACAGCAATAGAATGCGCAATTGACTTAACTGCTAACTATTATCATCCCTTGGCTAAAGTTGCGAAAAACACTGCAGCTGGGGCTGTTTTAATAAGCGCCATCAACGCTGTTGTTGTAGGTTATATTTTATTTTGGGATAGGATAAGCTTTGCAGGACCTATTATAATTAAGAAAATTAAGCAGTCTGATCCTTATACCATATTTATTATTTTGCTGATTGTTTCAATATGCACTGTTGTGGTAAAGGCCATTTTTGGAGAAGGGACTCCATTAAGAGGAGGTATGCCAAGCGGCCATAGTGCAATTGCCTTTGCTTTAGCCACAACTATAGCTCTCTTATCAAAAGAATCTTTAGCAATACTTTTTAGTTATATATTAGCATTTATTGTTGCTCAAAGTAGAGTGGATTCTCACATCCATTCTATTTTAGAAGTATTTGCAGGAGCAATTTTTGGAACACTACTAACAATATTGCTTTTTAAGATCTTTGGTTAAAAGTGTATTTATTATTGTATTAATAGCAATTAGTGCTATAATTTATATACAAGTTTTAGAATAATTTTCAAATTTAACTGGAGGGTTTAGGTTAATGGATATTAAAGAATTAATTAGAAATGCCATAAAAGCTAGAGAGAACGCCTACGTTCCTTATTCTAACTTTAAAGTTGGTGCTGCAATTCTAACTGAGGATGATAAAATATATAGTGGTTGTAATATTGAAAATGCTTCATTTGGAGCAACAAATTGTGCTGAAAGAACTGCCATTTTTAAAGCAGTTTCTGAAGGTCATAATAAAATCAAAGCCATTGCAATTGTGGGAGATATAAAAGCATATACCTATCCCTGCGGGATTTGCAGGCAGGTAATTAGTGAATTTGCAGATGCTGAAAGCACAGTAATACTAGCTAAAAATGAAAATGATTATATAACAAAAACTTTAGAAGAAGTTCTGCCAGGGGCCTTTACAAAAAAGGACTTAGATAAGTAGAAATAAAGTTTTTAAAAGGAGTGCATTGTGGTAATGTTTAAATCAGGCTTTGTAACAGTAATCGGAAGACCTAACGTTGGTAAATCAACTCTACTTAATTATATAATGGGTGAAAAGTTATCAATAGTTTCAAGTAAACCCCAAACAACTAGAAATAATATACAAACAATATTAACTAAAGAAAATTTTCAAATGGTGTTTGTAGATACACCAGGGATTCATAAACCAAGGCATAAGCTTGGTGAATATATGGTTAAAATGGCAAAGGATACCTTTAAGGAAGTTGACGAGATATTATTTTTAACAACTCCTGAGATTGAAATTGGCAAAGGAGACCAGCTTATTCTTGAAGAACTGAAAAACTTAGATATTCCTGTTTTTCTGATTGTTAATAAAATAGATGAAAATAGTGATGATAGAATAGCTCAGACTATAAAAAATTATTCAGAGCATTTTAACTTTACTGAAGTTATTCCTATATCCGCAGTAAAAGGTAAAAATGTTGACACACTACTTAAAATAATGGAAGATTATTTACCAGAAGGACCTAAATACTATCCTGATGATATGATTACAGATCAACAAGAAAGATTTATTGTGGCAGAAACAATAAGAGAAAAGGCTTTAAGACTATTATCTCAAGAGGTTCCCCATGGAATAGCAATTGAAGTAATTACAATGAAAAAAGATGAAAAGGATATCTATAATATTGAAGCAACTATATTATGCGAAAAAGATTCTCATAAAGGGATAATTATAGGAAAAGGTGGAGAGATGCTTAAAAAAATATCCACCTATGCAAGGCAGGATTTAGAGAAGATATTAGGTACCAAAGTATATCTTAAGCTTTGGGTAAAGGTTAAGAAAGAATGGAGAGACAATTCTTCTATGTTAAAGGAGTTGGGATATAAAAAAATATAAAAACAAAGATTTCGCTTTATTTTTTATATTAAGGGTATAATATAATATAGGAGATGGTTTTCTGTCAATTTTTAAAACAAAAGCTATTGTAATTAAATCCATGGATTTAAAAGAATCAGATAAGCTTCTTTGGCTCTTTACAGAAAAGCTTGGAAAAGTTTCTGCAGTGGCTCGAGGAGCTAGAAAATCAAAAAGCAAACTGCTGCCCCTTAGTTTACCCTTTTGCTTTGGAGAATTTGTTTTATTCCGTGGAAAAAGCATGTATAGTATAAATGAAGGGGAAATATCAAATTCCTTTCAATCACTTTTAAACGACTTTGAAAGCTTAACTTATGCTTCTTATTTATGTGAGCTCATAGATATTGCCCTTGTTGAAGAAGAAAGTAACAGGGAGCTTTTTAAGGAATTTATTAGTGCATTTTATTTACTTCAAAATAATGCAGTTGATTTTAAATTATTAATTAGTGCTTTTGAAATAAAGTTAATAATTGAATCAGGTTATTATTTTAATCTAGATAAGTGCGTATATTGTGGTGATAAAATAACCTCATCAAATTCTTTTAATATACAGTATTTAGGTGGTATCTGTACTAAGTGTGAAAGGCATCAGGGAATAAAAATTAGCTTCGCCTCATTTAATGCATTAAGATATTTAGTTAAGACACCACTCGCAAATATATATAAGCTTAATTTAGCTAAAGAAGTTATAGAAGAGTTACATAACTTACTTATAAATGCCATTTATTATAACTTTGGTAAGAAACCACACAGTTTAGAAATGTTAAATATTTTTAGAGGAGTTGAAAAAAATGAGTGAAATTACACTAGAAAAAATTGATGTAGTAAGAGAAAGAACTGGAGCAACTTATGGTGAGGCAAAAGAAGCGCTTGAAGCTTCTGAGGGTAATGTTGTAGATGCTATTATTTATATGGAAAACAATAAAAAATCTACTATGGATAATTTGTATACTACTAAAGACGAATTCTTAACATGGATTAAGGATTTAATTAACAAAGGGAATGTTACAAGAATTAGAATTAAAAAAGAGGAAAAAGTACTTGTTGATATGCCAATTAACGCTGGAATAGCTGTTGGAATAGTTGCCTACGCTATTTGGGCACCATTAATTGCAATTGGAGTAATAGGTGCTGTTGTTACCAACATAACCATTGAAATAACAAAAAAAGATGGTTCGGTTGAGATAATAAATAAGGCAATTAAGACTACAATGCAGGACGTAAAAGAAAAAGTAAATGATATGGCAAATGAGGTTAAGGAAAAAGTTAGTGATGTAAAAGATAAGGTATCTGATGCTGCATCTGATGTAAAAGAAAAGTTTGCAAGCAAGAAGCAGGATAATGCAAAAAAAGATTCAGAAACCGTATACACGTACACTGTAAAATTTGACGAAAATGAAAATAATTCCAAGTAGTTATAATTCTCTAGCCAGCAGCTAATTGCTGCTGGCTAGAGTTAATTTATATATTTAATAAATTTTTATTGAAATTGTGTTAAAACTTAGGTAAAATATTTAAAGCATGTATAATTTATTTCATTTACATGCTATAATAACGTTGTAACATTGTAATTGAGGAAAGAGGGTGAATCAAATTAAGCTTTCTATTAGACAAGAAGAAATTATTAAATTAGTTAAACAAAATGGACCTATTACTAGTGAAGCTTTAGCTCAAAAACTAAAAGTTACTAGAGCAGCCCTTAGACCTGACTTAGCTATATTAACTATGACTGGAATACTCGAGGCAAGACCAAAAGTAGGTTATATTTACTCCAAGAAACCTACCTATAGTTTAATTTATGACTACATAAGAAACATAAAGGTTATAGACGTTATGTCTGAACCTGTAATAGTCAATGAAAATACTCTTGTATATGATGCTATTGTGCATCTCTTTTTAAATGATGTTGGTACCTTATTTATACAAAACAACGGTTACTTAGTTGGTGCAGTTTCAAGAAAGGACTTTCTTAAAATTGCAATGGGTGGAACTGATATGCACAAGGTTCCTGTTGGAGTAATTATGACAAGGATGCCTAACATAGTGTTTGTAGAAAAGGAAGACGCTGTATATCTAGCAGCACAGAGGATCATGGAACATGAGGTAGATAGCTTGCCAGTTATAGAAAGGGTTTTCGAAAATTCAAAGGAAAACTTTAAAATAGTTGGTAAAGTATCAAAAACAAATATCACAAGACTATTTGTTAAACTTGGAGAAAACAATTAATTTTTGACCTAACCGGGACACTTTTTAACCCGTTAGTATAAATAATTTATTTAAAGGAGTGTTACATACATGCAAAGTAAAAAGTATGTTTACCTTTTTAGCGAAGGTAATGGATCAATGAGAGAACTCCTTGGTGGAAAGGGAGCAAACCTAGCTGAAATGACAAATCTAGGAATCCCAGTACCACAAGGATTTACTGTTACAACTGAGGCTTGTAATAAGTATTATGAAGACGGTAAGGTAATTTCTGAAGAAATTATCTCTCAAATTTATGAATATATGACAAGTCTAGAAAAAATAACTGGCAAGAAATTTGGAAGTGTTGAAAACCCACTACTTGTTTCCGTTAGATCAGGAGCAAGAGCTTCAATGCCAGGAATGATGGACACAATTTTAAATCTTGGTTTAAACGATGAAACTGTTGAAGCTATGTCAAAACTTACAGGAAACGAAAGATTTGCATATGATTCATACAGAAGATTTATACAAATGTTTGCTGACGTTGTTATGGAAATTGAAAAGAGAAACTTCGAAAATATATTAGACGAAGTTAAAGAAGCTAAGGGTGTTAAGCTTGACACAGAACTAAATGCAGCTGATTTAAAGGAAGTTGTTAAGAGATTTAAGGCTTTCTATAAAGAAGCTAAGGGAGAAGAATTCCCAGCAGATCCTAAAGTTCAATTAATAGAATCTGTAACAGCAGTATTTAGATCCTGGGATAACCCAAGAGCTAATGTATACAGAAGATTAAATGATATCCCATCAAACTGGGGAACTGCAGTTAATGTTCAATCAATGGTATTTGGTAACAAGGGAGAAACTTCAGGTACTGGAGTTGCATTCTCAAGAAACCCATCTACTGGTGAAAAGAGAATTTATGCTGAATACTTAATGAATGCTCAAGGTGAAGACGTTGTTGCTGGTATAAGAACTCCAGAAGATATATCAACACTTGAAAAGAGAAATCCAGAAGTTTACAAACAATTTATGGATATAGTTCATACTCTTGAAAATCACTACAAAGATATGCAGGATATGGAATTCACAATAGAAGAAGGAAAGCTTTACTTTTTGCAAACTAGAAATGGTAAGAGAACAGCTCAAGCTGCATTAAAGATAGCTGTTGATCTAGTTGAAGAAGGAATGTGTACAAAAGCAGAAGCACTATTAAAGGTTGATCCTAAGCAGCTTGATTCACTATTACACCCTGCTTTTGATGCTGCTGCATTAAAGAGTGCTAAGATAATAGCAAAAGGACTTCCAGCTTCACCAGGAGCTGCTTGTGGTAAGATTTGCTTTACAGCTGAAGAAGCTAAAGAGCGTCATGAAAAAGGAGAAAAGGTAGTTCTAGTTAGACTTGAAACTTCTCCAGAAGATATCGAAGGAATGATAGCTTCAGAAGGAATACTTACTGTAAGAGGCGGTATGACTTCACATGCAGCTGTTGTAGCTAGAGGTATGGGAACATGCTGCGTAGCTGGCTGCGGAGATATTAAAGTTAATGAAGAAGAAAGAACTATAGAAGTTGCCGGTTTAAAATTAACTGATAAAGACTATTTATCAATAGAAGGAAGCACTGGTAATGTATATGGTGAAGCTATAAAGACAGTTGAACCTGAAATCAGTGGATACTTTGGAACTTTCATGGGTTGGGCAGATGAAACAAGAAGCCTAAAGGTTAGAACTAATGCAGATACTCCAAGAGATGCACAGCAAGCAGTTAAGTTTGGAGCAGAAGGTATTGGCCTTTGCAGAACTGAGCACATGTTCTTTGCTGAAGACAGAATAGCTGCAGTTAGAGAAATGATAGTAGCTAAGACTGAAGAACAAAGAAGAAAAGCTTTAGATAAATTACTACCAATGCAGAGAGAAGACTTTGTAGGTCTTTATGAAGCAATGGAATTTAGACCAGTTACTATAAGATTCCTAGATCCACCACTACATGAATTCCTTCCTCATGAAGATGAAGATATAAAGGCATTAGCTAAGGAAATGGGCTTAACTTTTGAAGAGTTAAAAGCTACAGTTGAATCCTTACATGAATTCAACCCAATGATGGGACACAGAGGATGCAGACTTGCAGTTTCTTACCCAGAAATAGCTGAAATGCAAACAAGAGCAGTTATAGAAGCTGCACTAGATGTTAAAAATAGAAAAGGCTATGACATAGTTCCTGAAATAATGATTCCACTTGTTGGAGAAGTTAAGGAATTAAAATATGTTAAAGACATAGTTGTTAGAATAGCTGATGAAATAATAGCTAAATCAGGTGTTAAATTAGAGTACAAAGTAGGTACAATGATAGAAATACCTAGAGCTGCATTAACTGCAGACGAAATTGCTAAAGAAGCAGAATTCTTCTCCTTTGGAACAAATGACTTAACACAAATGACATTTGGTTTCTCAAGAGACGATGCTGGTAACTTCTTAAAGCACTATTATGAAAAGAAGATCTACGAATTTGATCCATTTGCAAAATTAGATCAAACAGGTGTAGGTAAGCTTGTTAAAATGGCTGCTGAGCTTGGAAAAGCTACAAGACCAGACATTAAGCTTGGAATATGTGGAGAACATGGTGGAGATCCATCTTCAGTTGAATTCTGTCATAATGTTGGATTAAACTATGTATCCTGTTCACCATTTAGAGTTCCAGTAGCTAGACTTGCTGCTGCACAAGCTCAAATTAAGAATCCAAGAAAGTAATAGTTGATAAACAATATGAAAACTTAATTTATACAGTATAAATTTTAGTTGGAGTTGTTTATCTATATAAAAATCACCAGATTTTTTCTGGTGATTTTTTTACTATTATTTAAGTATGTTTTTCTTGAACTTATTTTCAATATAATTCATAAACCCTTTTGAAAATTCTAATTGTGCCTCGGACTTACTGCAAGCTTTTGTAAGTACAGAGACAAATGAGGTCTTATTACACTTATTTATGTTATTATAATAATCTCTTGAAATTTTCCAAAACTTTTGAGGAAAAGCAAGGTAAACAAGAATTGCCTTATATTCATCAAAACATAAGGGATTTAGCCTTTCGTACAATTTTAAGCAATTAATTGTTAATTCAAGATCCCATTTTGTACTATCTCTTTTTAAAAGCCTTCTTAAGAAATAGGAAATATCGTGTACACTATAATCCATTTTACATTTATCGAAGTCTATGGTCCATATATCTCCACTAGTATCAAAAATTATATTTTTATTAACATAATCTAGGTGACATAAGGAGCTTCTTAAGTTTTCATTATTAATTGTAGCAGCAACATCCACCGCGGTTTGACTTAAGAGTATATTGCTATCAAAGTACTGCAGAAAGGTTTTAGAAAATTTATCACCATAAATAAAGGCTTGATTCGAACAAAGAAGTAATTGTTGAAAATGTTTTGTAACTGAGGCATATAGATTTTCATAGCCAATTCTTGGAGTGCTTCCGCTAATTGGTTTGAAGTTTCTTGTAGAAAGATGAATTTTTGCTAGATTTGTACTGGCACTAAGTACATTTTCTATGTTGTCATAGCTGCATTTTTCTCCCTCAATCCATGGGGTTAGAATGAATAACATATTCTTATAATTTACGAATCTATCCTTGGAGGTAGTAGGTAATATTCTCGGCACTTTAATCCCATGTCTAAAAAGCCATTCTATAGCAGAGTATACAAAGAGAAGGTCTTCTGTACTAAAGTAAATTTTTTTCAAGCAATAGCACTCATTTTCATTTGAAACCTTATAAACTGCCCTCTGCTTGTCTGTATCTTTGAATTTGATTTGGGTTATTTCATAATCCTCCATACCATAATGGGGCAGTACATTCTCTTTAACATTTTCTTCAGATAAAAGATCTATTTTATATGCTTCAGCCTCACCTAGCATAATAACACTCCTTAATAGCAATCACATTATATGATATTAAAAAAGTTTTTATATTATACATACTTATGAAAAAAGGAATTTTATAATGAGTATAGAATTATTAGTCATAAGTATTTTTACACCGCATGATAAGCAATTTTATTAAAATAACAGGAATAATTATTGCTATATATTGGGTAAAATAATATTTGTCAAAGAAGGAAGGATTTTTTTAATTTATAAAGAATATTATAAGTGACGATAAGCAATTATAAATTTATTTGTTTTTTTAGAAGGAATTTAGTTGTTTTTGTCGAATATTATTATATTTGTTATGGAAAATATTTTGGTTAGGAGGGTTTCCTTGAACATTACTGATGAAATCATCCAAAAAATAAAGGATAGCAATGATATTGTGGATATAATATCAGAAACTGTAAGGCTTAAGAGAGCTGGAAGATATTACACAGGTCTATGCCCTTTTCATCATGAAAAGACGCCATCTTTTACAGTTACACCGGACAAACAAATTTATAAATGTTTTGGCTGCGGTGAAGGAGGTAACGTAATATCCTTTATTATGAAAACTAAAAATTTGGATTTTCATGAGGCTGTTAAATTTTTGGCTGATAAGGCTAATATTGAACTTGAAGCTGAAACCCCAAAATCCATTAAGAGAAGAGAGGTTAACGCAAAACTTTATAAAATTAATGTTGATGCCGCAAGATACTTTTATGGGTGGCTGCGTAAAAATACTAAGGCCCATAATTATTTTACGGGAAGAGGGATTTTAGATAAAACTCTTACAAGGTTTGGTATAGGATATGCAACCGATAGTTGGAATGAACTATTAAATTATCTAAAGTCTAAAGGCTATACAGAATTAGATATGTTAAATGCTGGGTTAATTATTAAAAATGATAAAAATAAACTTTATGATAGGTTTAGGAATAGAGTAATATTTCCAGTGTTTGATGTGAAAGGTAAAGTCATTGGATTTGGAGGCAGGGTATTAGACGATTCTAAACCAAAATACTTAAACTCGCCAGAAACTGAACTGTTTAAAAAAGGTACAAATTTATATGGCTTGAATTTTGCAATTAAAGATCTCAAAGATAGAGTAATTGTAATTGTGGAAGGCTATATGGATTGTATTTCACTTCATCAATATGGAATTACAAATGTTGTAGCTTCATTAGGTACAGCTCTTACAGTGAATCAGGCTAAGCTCTTAAAAAGATATGCAGATAAAATTATCATATCCTATGATGCAGACCTGGCAGGCCAGACAGCAACTTTAAGGGGACTTGAGATTTTAAGAAATGAGGGTTTTGAAATAGGGGTGCTCACAGTTCCTATGGGAAAAGATCCAGATGAATTTATTCGAGCAAATGGTAAAGAAGCATTTTTGAAATTAATTGATAATGCACTTCCTCTTGTTGAATACAGAATAAAAAGAGCTGGTGAGGGCATAGACTTTAATAAGCCTGAAATGCTGACTAGTTTTATAAAAGAGGTAGCAATAATAATCAATGAACTAAATTCATTAGAAAAGGATATCTATATAAAGAAAATTTCCGAGGATACTGGTGTAAAAGAACAGGCAATAATTGACCTTATAAGTGAAGAAATTCAAAAAAACACAGCAAAATCAGATTTTATGAATATAGATAACAGTTTTGGACAAAAATTATATTTGGAACCTGCTTATATGAAAGCAGAAAGAGGCATTTTAAAGCTTATGAATGAAAGCGAAGATGCATATAATTATATAACACTTAACTTTACTGAAAATGATTTTATTGTTGAAAGTCATAAGAGTTTATTTAAACTTATTAGAGAAAACATTCATGAGGATTATAAGCAAAGGCAAAAACTCATACAGCTTAAGCTTACTGATACTGAAATTTCTAAAGAATACGTCAACTTTGAAGAATTACAAATCAATTTAGAAGACACTAATTATATAAATTTCATAGATGATTGTTTTAAAGAAATAAAAAAATTTAAACTTGAAGCAATGAAGAAAGATATGTTAAGCAAAATCAAGCAATTTGAAAATAGTGGGGAAATTAAGGAATCATTGAAGCTGGCACAGGAATTAGTGGCTTTAAAGAAGGAGCTAGCTAAGCTGTAGAAGTATGGAAGGAGGCAAAAAATGAAAGATAAGAGTGCAAAGATGCAATTAGTTAAGAAACTTATTGATAAAGGCAAGAAATCCGGCACTTTAACTTATAAAGAAATAATGGATGAACTTGAAGAGATCGATTTAAGCCCTGAACAGATAGAGAAAATATATGAAGTTCTTGAGTCCATGGGAATTGAAATAATGGGAGATATGCAGGAAACCGAAGTAGCTGAAGAAGAACTTGATTTGTCAGTTCCAGAAGGTATAGCAATTGATGACCCTGTTAGAATGTATTTAAAGGAAATAGGTAAGGTGCCACTTCTTTCACCAGAAGAAGAAATCAGTTTAGCTAATAGAATTGAAGCTGGAGATCAGGTTGCAAAGAAGAAACTGGCTGAAGCAAATTTAAGATTAGTTGTAAGCATAGCAAAAAGATACGTTGGAAGAGGGATGCTCTTTTTAGATTTAATCCAAGAAGGTAATCTGGGACTTATAAAGGCTGTAGAGAAATTCGATTATAGAAAGGGCTTTAAATTTAGTACCTATGCTACTTGGTGGATTAGACAAGCGATAACAAGAGCTATAGCAGACCAAGCAAGAACTATAAGAATACCAGTTCATATGGTTGAAACTATAAATAAGCTTATTAGAGTATCAAGACAATTACTTCAGGAGTTAGGCAGAGAACCCGTACCAGAAGAAGTTGCCAAGATAATGGAAATGCCTGTGGATAAAGTAAGAGAAATAATGAAAATAGCTCAAGAACCAGTATCGCTGGAAACCCCAATCGGTGAAGAAGAAGATAGCCACCTTGGTGACTTTATCCCAGATGATGATGCACCAGCACCAGCAGAAGCTGCTGCCTTCACAATGCTTAAAGAGCAGTTAATCAATGTTTTAGATACCTTAACACCTAGAGAAGAAAAGGTACTTCGCCTAAGATTTGGCTTAGATGATGGAAGAGCTAGAACCTTAGAGGAAGTTGGAAAAGAATTTAATGTAACAAGAGAAAGAATTAGACAAATTGAAGCAAAGGCACTTAGAAAATTAAGACACCCAAGCAGAAGTAAAAAATTAAAGGATTACTTAGATTAAGCACCTCATAAGGGTGTTTTTTCTATTAAAATAATTAACATTAACTTTACTTATTTTAAATATTATATATATTATGGTATAATATTAGGAATGGGGTGATAATATGGAAATTTATAAACCATGTAAAGGTAAAGGAATATATTATATTTTAGGCTTACTCTTAATATATGTATTATTTTTTACTGCTGGTTTATTCTTAGTAAATACTTATATTCTATTTAGCTTATTAAAAATTGCATTTGTAGTAATAACAGCCTATCTACTATACTATATTCTTCAATATACTACACTCAAATATGGAACAGATGAGAAAAATATATATATTATTAATTTCATAAAGACTATTAAAATACCTTACGAAGAAATTGACTACTATAAGGTTGAAGAAGGCAATATTAATGGGGTTAAACTAAGCGGCATCAGTAATAATAACTTTGCTTTAGGAAAGTCTGTGATAAAAAAAATAGGGACAACAAATATGTATGTAACTTCAAATAAGAATATTATATATTTAAAAGTGAATGAAAAAAATTATGCTATTACTCCAATGGATTTCAAAAACTTTAAAGCTGTATTAGAAAAAAATAATGAAGTGGAAAGTGATTGGACTCGTGATGAAGAAAAACATATTAGTCTCCATAAGGATAGAGGCTTTATGGTTCCTCTAATACTCTCAAGTATTATTATTTTCGTTTTAACTTTAAATCCCTTTATTTTGTATTTGACAAACAAGCTTCCAAGCAGTATGCCTCTAAATTTTGATTCCTCATTTTTACCTGTAGATAAGGGAACTGGCAAACAATTTGCCTTCAATCAAATGATATATGGTGTACTTAATATGGCTATACTGTTTTGCATGTATTATGCCTCACATTTCTACGCAAAATATGATAAAAAATCTGCTAAGAAATATATGTATATTTCTTTACTAATAGCAGCAGCATTTTTAATCATTCAAATTAGAATACTTCTTACATTTAGATAAAAATAGGAGGCTAAAGTCCTAAATGGACTTTAGCGAGTGGTTTGCGAATGGGAATGAGCGTTTTAAACCACTCAGTGTTTCGACGATAGGAGAAAATATGGAACTAAGCTTAAGACTTTTAAAAATTGCATCTATGGTGGAGCCATGTGAGTGTTTAGTTGATATAGGTACGGATCATGCCTATATTCCTATATGGCTTATAAAAAATGGAATATGCAAAAGAGCAGTAGCCTCGGATATAAATGAAGGACCCATAAAAAAGGCAGAAAAAAATATCACTGAGGAAGGCTTGACTGAGAAAATACAATGCCGCTTAGGAGCAGGCCTTAACACTATAAAGCCCTATGAAGCAGAAACAGCTGTAATAGCCGGTATGGGCGGAAATCTAATTAGAGACATTATTAATAATGATATTGAAGTATTTAAAAGCTTAAGTTGCTGCATAGCACAACCTGTACAAAACCCTGAAGTTTTCAGGCAGTATATATATAATATTGGATTTACAATTATTGATGAAGAGCTTGTTTTTGAGGATAACAAATTTTATGAAATAATTAAATTGAAATTTGATAAAGCTAAGGAGATTGTAGAGCCAATTTATTATGAAGTAGGTAAAAAACTCGTTGATAAAAGGCATTACCTACTTAAAGATTTTATCAATTATAAATTAGATAAATATAATTCAATTAATAATAGATTAATAGATAACAGTGTGAATTCTCAAATTAGGAAAGCAGAAGTTATAAATAAAATAAATGACTTGAAGGGACTGCTTGATTTATGCCGCTAAAAGTGAAGGATTTAAGAAACTTAATGGAAAATTTAGCACCTGCAAATTTAAAAGAAGACTATGACAATGTAGGGCTTATGGTAGGAAGCCTTGAAAATGAGGTTTCTAACATACTAGTTGCTCTAGATTGTACACTTAAGGTAATAAAAGAAGCTAAAGAAAAAAACTGTAATTTTATATTAACTCATCATCCACTTCTTTTTATAAAACCAAGGTCGGTTACCGATGAAACACTTATTGGAAAGAAAATTTTGGAACTTATAAGAAATGATATAGCACTGTACTCAGCTCATACTAATTTAGATTCAGTTTATAATGGCTTAAATGATATGCTAATGAAACTTTTAGGCTTTGAAGGCTATTCTATTATGGAAGTAAACAAGATAAACAGTTCTTCAGAAAAAGACGGTATAGGAAGACTTGCAGTACTGCCTTCCCCCTTAACTTTAATAGAGATCTGCAATATTGTAAAAGATAAATTAAAAGTTAGTAGTTTAAGATATGTGGGAGAGGACTCTAAGGTAATTAGAAAGATAGCAGTTGTCAACGGCAGCGGTGAGGACTACTATGAGGCTGCTTTTAGACTTGGAGCAGATTTAATAATAACAGGTGATACCAAATATCATAACACCAGCGACTTTAGTGAAATGGGCATGGCAATTATTGATGCAGGGCACTTTGAAAGCGAATGGCCAGCTATGAGGATATTTGCTGATAATCTTAGAGATGAGCTTGAAGCTTTAAATTATACTAATAGTGTTATTATTTCAGAAGCTAGTATGCCAATTTATAAATACCTTTAATTTTGAAAATAAACATTTTTTATAAATATAAGTAAAACAAAAGTAAATTATATTTTAATATCTTAAATGGAAATAAAATTTATTTGATAAAATTGAAATACTATGATATTATATATTTCGTTGAGTAAGCCAGACGGTCGCTGCCTAATTGCCATTATGGCTTTTTAGGGAGAGGAAAGTCCGAGCTCCACAGGGCAGGGTGCTGGGTAACCCCCAGTGAAGGTGACTTTAAGGAAAGTGCAACAGAGATATACCGCCATGTTTAAGATTTCTTAAGCGTGGTAAGGGTGGAAAGGCGAGGTAAGAGCTCACCAGCGCATTGGCGACTTTGCGGCTATGTAAACCCCACTTGGAGCAAGACCAAATAGGAAGGCAGAATCCTTAAATGGATTAAGAGGTTGCCCGCTTCGCCTTCGGGTGTGTCGCTTGAGCCTGCTTGGTAACAACAGGCCTAGATAGATGACTGTCAAATACAGAACTCGGCTTATAGACTTAGTCAACACCAAAACACTAGCTTTTGTTTAGTGTTTTTTTTATTTTTTGAAAAAGATTTAGTATATTAGCTAAATGTACTTGGATTTTGTTTACACTATGTTCAAAAAGTTATTAACTTAAATCTTCTCTAAGAAAAGTAATTGTGAAATCTATTACATGACGTTTTTTAAGCTTTTTTTGATAAAAATACAAAGGATAATAACGTTGTTAATGTATATATATGGATATATTATATTAATATAAAGTTAACTGAAGCAGAATACTCAGTATCACTGGGAATTCTGCTTTAGTTAATTTTAAGAGTAAAAAAGATTGTATGAGTCATAATAACATTAGAACATAAATTTGAGTAATTTGGGGGCTAAATGATTAATAATCATTTATTACAGAATAGGAATACAGGAGGGAAAGTACCATGATTTTTTTAAGTATTATTTTTTTCGTGGTTATAATTTATTTATTCTATGCTCTGATAGAGCCAGAAAAATTTTAATTAATTAAGGTAATTTTAGGAGGACTTTTTATGTCTTATTTAGAACTCACAATAATTGTTTTTATTATAATTTTAATAACTAAACCACTTGGAATCTATTTATATAAAATTGCAAACTATAAGAATTTATCAGAAGGTAGCTTCTTTAATTCTATTGATAATTTTATTTACAAATTAATTGGTGTAGACAAAACTCAGGGAATGACTTGGAGAGAATATTCTAAGGCTTTTCTTATAACAAATTTACTAATGATTTTTGTATCCTTCATAATTTTAATTGCTCAAGCAATTTTACCTTATAACCCAACAGCTGCAAAGGGAATGAGTTTATCATTAGCTTTTAATACAGCAATTAGCTTTATGACTAACACAAACCTACAGCATTACGCAGGAGAAAATGGGATAACATTTCTTTCACAGATGATTGTTGTTGTGTTCTTAATGTTCACTTCAGCTGCTTCTGGAATTGCAAGTGCATTTGCCATAATGAGAGGGATAGCTCAGAAGAGAGAGGATCTTGGAAACTTTTATGTGGATTTCACAAGAATTATAACCAGGTTGCTTCTTCCTTTTTCAATTATAATAACCTTGATATTGGTATCCCAAGGTGTTCCTCAAACTTTAGGCGGTACTCAAATAGCTAAAAATTTGCAAGGTGGAATTCAGTCCATTATTACAGGACCTATTGCAGTTCTTGAGTCAATAAAGCATATTGGTACAAATGGAGGAGGTTTTTTTGGAGCTAATTCAGCACATCCCTTTGAAAACCCAAGCCAAGTAACCAATATTATTGAAATGCTGTCTATGATGATGATACCTGCTGCTCTAATTTATACTTTTGGACTTATGGTAGGAAGTAAAAAACACTCAAGAGTGCTTTATATATCATTGATGATTGTTTTTATTAGTATAACATCCCTGGGAATATATTCTGAGGTTCATGGTGGAAAGCCATATACAACAATAGGTATAAATAATTCATTAGGCAATATGGAAGGAAAAGAAACTCGTTTTGGAGCTTCAGATTCTGCTATTTTTGCAGGCATCACGACAGCCTTTACAACAGGCTCAGTAAATTCCATGCATGATTCCTACACTCCTTTAGGCGGAGGAGTTCCACTAACCTTTATGATGCTGAACACTATCTTTGGTGGTGATGGTGCTGGAATTGAGAATATAATTCTTTATGCAATACTAACTGTTTTCATAACGGGGCTAATGGTTGGAAGAACACCAGAGTATTTAGGAAACAAAATTGAAACTAAGGAAATTAAGCTTGCAGCTCTAGCTATACTAGTACATCCTTTGCTAATATTATTTGCTTCAGCCATTACTATAGTTTCAGGGCTAGCTGGTGCACATATTACAAATCCAGGATTCCATGGACTTACTCAAATGATTTATGAATTTACTTCTGCTGCGGCAAATAACGGTTCAGAATTTGCTGGTTTTGCTGGAAATACAACTTATATGAATACTTTAACTGGAATATTAATGTTCTTAGGGAGATATTTAACTATAATAATGCTTATGGCAATAGCTGGTTCTATGTCTAAAAAAACTAAGCTTGAACCATCACCAGGAACCTTTAAAACAGATAATGCTCTATTTGGAGTTCTTTTCATTGGAATAATTGTGATAGTTGGTGCTTTAACATTTTTCCCAGCATTGATACTAGGACCAATATCAGAATTTTTAAGTTTGGTCTAAGGAGGGGTGGAGTAAATGAATAGAGATATAATAAAAAGCGCAGTAATTAATTCTTTTAAAAAATTAAATCCTAAAACTATGGTTAGAAACCCAATAATGTTTATAGTTGAATTAGGAGCAATACTTACACTGCTTGTAACTATTTTACCAAACTTATTTAAATCATCCCAAAGCTTTGGGTATAACTTAACAATAACTATAGTACTTTTTATTACTGTATTATTTGCAAACTTTGCAGAGTCTATTGCAGAAGGGAGAGGTAAAGCGCAGGCTGATACTTTAAAGAAAACTAAAAAAGATACTCAGGCAAGGCTTATCGACCAAAATGGAAATGTAAAAATGATAAGTTCTTCTGAGCTTGCAAAAGGTGATATAGTTGAGGTTTTAGCAGGAGAAGTAATACCTAGTGATGGGGAAATAATTGAAGGTATTGCATCAGTAGATGAGTCTGCTATCACAGGCGAATCAGCTCCTGTTATTAAGGAAGCAGGGGGAGACTTTAGTTCGGTTACGGGAGGAACAAAGGTTATAAGTAATTCTTTAAAAATTAAAATAACAGTTGGTGCTGGTGAATCCTTTCTTGATAAGATGATTAGCTTAGTTGAAGGAGCAGCGAGACTAAAAACTCCTAATGAATTGGCACTAAGTACACTTTTAATAAGCTTAACCATTATTTTTGTTGTAGTTGTTTGGACTCTTATACCTATAGCAAAGTTTGTGAATATAAATATTGATATTGCTACACTTATAGCACTTTTGGTTTGCTTAATACCAACTACAATTGGAGGACTTTTATCAGCTATTGGTATTGCGGGTATGGATAGAGTAACTAAGTTTAATGTCATTGCTATGTCTGGTCGTGCAGTTGAAGTAACAGGTGATATTAATTCAATGCTTTTAGATAAAACTGGAACTATTACATTTGGTAACAGAATGGCAGATGAATTTGTGCCTGTAGGAGGCCATACTCAAGAGGAAGTAACCTATTATGCACTTTTATCTTCCTTAAAAGATAGCACTCCAGAAGGACGTTCTGTGGTGGAGCTTTCGCATAAGCTTGGAGTAAAGGCAGAACAGGGAATAGAAGAAGGTGCGGAGATAATTGAATTTACTGCTGAGACTAGAATGAGTGGTATGAATTTTAAAAATGGCTTAGCAGTTAGAAAAGGAGCAGCAGCCGCAGTTATTGATTATGTAAAAGCCAATAATGGAAAAATTCCAGATGATTTAAACAGCGAAGTTGAAAGAATTTCAAAATTAGGTGGAACTCCATTAGTAGTAGTTAAAGAAAATGAAATTATGGGCGTTATTTATCTTAAGGATATAATTAAGCCAGGAATGCAGGATAGATTTAATCAGTTAAGAGCTATGGGAATAAAAACAATAATGGTAACAGGAGATAATCCTCTTACAGCTCAAACTATTGCAAGAGAGGCTGGAGTTGATGATTTTATAGCTCAAGCAAAACCAGAAGACAAAATATCTGAAATTAAGAAAGAGCAAGCACAAGGAAGACTTGTAGCAATGACCGGAGATGGAACAAATGATGCTCCAGCACTTGCTCAAGCTGATGTAGGGCTAGCAATGAATAGTGGAACTATGGCTGCTAAAGAAGCTGCTAATATGATAGATTTAGATTCGGATCCAACAAAAATTATAGAAGTAGTTGAAATAGGAAAACAGCTGCTCATGACAAGAGGTGCGCTTACAACCTTTAGTATAGCTAATGACGTAGCAAAATACTTTGCAATTCTTCCGGCTATAATGTCAGCTACACTTCCAGCCATAGGTGTGATGAACATTATGAGATTAGCATCTTCAAATAGCGCTATACTTTCTGCATTAATCTTTAATGCTGTTATTATACCAGCTTTAATACCTATAGCTATGAAGGGAATAAAATATAAACCAGCTTCAGCAAACAGGATATTAGCAAAGAATGTGTTTATATATGGAATCGGTGGAATAATAGCACCATTTGTTGGAATTAAGTTAATAGATATGATTGTACATTTATTTGTGTAATTTGTATTTATTGGAAAGAGGGATATTTATGAATGACTTAAAACATGGATTAAAGCTAACTTTAATTTTTATGATAATACTAGGTATAATATATCCTTTGACTATGACAGGAATTTCAAGTTTAATTTTTCCTGAAAAATCAAAGGGAAGCTTAGTGTATAATAATGGTGCTTTAATAGGCTCAACGCTTATTGGACAAAAATTTACCGATAGCAAATGGTTTCAAGGAAGACCTTCTGCTGTAGATTATAATGCCTCAAGTTCAGGGGGAAGCAATCTTTCAATGTCTAATCCTGAATTTAAGAAAGAAATTGATAAAAATATACAGGATTTTTTAAGTAAGAACCCAACTGTTAAAAAAGAAGACATTCCAGCAGATATAATTACAGCATCAGCTTCTGGCTTAGATCCTGATATAACTGTAGCTTCAGCAAGACTCCAAGCTGGAAGAGTAGCAAAGGCCAATGGACTATCTCTTGAAGAGGTAAATAAAATAATAGATAATAATATAAAAGGCAAATTTTTAGGCATCTTTGGAGAGGATACAGTTAATGTACTAACTTTAAATATGAAGTTATTAAATAAATAGATTTGAGGTGCTGTAATGTCTCAAAAAACTCCAGATCAGTTTTTAAAAGAAATAGAAAGAACCAATAAAGGCAGACTCAAGATATATATCGGTGCAGCCCCTGGTGTAGGCAAAACCTATCAAATGCTTCGAGATGCCCATGAGATGAGAGAAAGTGGAATTGATGTAGCTATTGGGCTTGTTGAAACCTACGGAAGAAAGGGCACTATTGAGCAAATAGGAGATTTGGAAATAATCCCACTTAAAGAGATAAATTATAAGAATGTTGCATTATTAGAAATGGATGTAGAAGCTATACTAAAGAGAAATCCTAAATTAGTAATAGTAGATGAACTTGCACACACCAATGTTCCTACCTCTAAAAATCAAAAACGATATCAAGATGTACTAGAAATAATAGACAATGGTATAAGTGTTATGACTGCCGTAAATATTCAGCACATAGAGAGTCTAAATGATTATGTAAATAGAATGACTGAGATAAAGGTTAGAGAGACTATACCAGATTCTATGTTAGACTTAGCAGACGAGGTAGAAGTCATTGATATTTCAATTGATGCTTTAAGAGACAGATTAAGGCAAGGAAAAATCTACAATAAAGACAAAATAGAAACTGCCTTAAATAATTTTTTTAGGGTTGGAAATCTTACAGCTCTTAGAGAATTAACTTTGAGAGAGGTAGCAAATGAAGTTGATGAACATCTTATGGAATATAAGAATGCAAAAAGTGTTGAAGGGCTGGTTGGCGCACAGGAAAAAATACTTGTTTGTGTTAATCTTAATTTTAATGCTGAATATCTTATACGAAGAGGATTTAGACTTTCTAAAATGCTAAAAGCCCCTCTTTCTATATTGTATGTAAAAAGCGAAGAATACACAGGTGAGAGGCTTAAAAAGCTGGATGAATTAAGTCAACTTTGCATAAAGTTTGGAGCTGAATTCAAAGTAATAACATCAGTTGATCCTGCCCTACCTATAATTGAATTCGCTAAGGAAAATGGAATAACTCAAGTAGTAATTGGTCAATCTGCTAGAACCAGAGCACATGAAATAATGAAGGGGTCTATAGTAAGAAAGATAATGAGAGGAACTAAATATGTGGATGTTTTAGTAGTGGCTGACCCTAGGGTTTAGTAATTTTATTTTATTGTGTTATAATGTATTAATAAATAGGCTATGTTTTAACATAGTCTATTTTTATAAAAGATAATAATAAAAGGAGATAAATATATGGAACAGAATTTAAACGAAGAAATTTTAGATAAATTAACCAAGGTATGCTTGTGTAAGGCAATACCAAGATCTACTATGAAGAAAGCCATTAGAAATGGTGCAAGAACAGTAAAAGAGGTCCAAGCAGCTACGGGCGCTGGCTCTGGTCCTTGCAACGGCAGACGCTGCACTCCAAAAATAGAGCAGCTTTTAAAGGATATGCTGGGGGAAGAACTTTAAAACAAATTACTAAGAGTAAAATAATCCAAAAGTAATAACATTTAAATTTTGAGGAATACTAAATATATTACAAATTAACTATAAATGTATAAAAAGTTTATTTGTGGACATAATACCTGTTAAATGAAAGAGATGTTTATCTTTTTTAAGTAATAAAATAGGAGGATATTATGTCTAAGAAAAAATTTTCATTATTAGTAATCCTAATGATAATTGCTTTTATAGGTATATTTGAAATAAGTTATAATATTGGATTTAAAAAATTAAATTCTTTGAATAATAATAGAGGACAGGGCCTTCAGTCAGCTAGTGATATAGATAAGTTAACCTTGAATTCAAATACTGAAAGTGTTATTTCATCAAACGCCAAAGTAACTCTTAAAATAGAGTATGAAAAAAGTGGTGATATTGACAGCAGAGAAATGATCACTTCAGATTTTGCTGGAAAAAGTAAAGACCAATTAGAAGCTCAAGGCTATGAGGTTGAAAGTATAACAAAAACCGAAGCTGTACTTCTTAAAAAGGTCAATGCCTATGCTCCAAATAAATATATTCTAGGAGTTAGTGGAAACTGTTTTGTAATATTTAAAACCGATGCCAATAGCAACTTATATATAGAAAATGAAAATTCTGATATTACTAATATTAAGGTTCCTACACAGGGAGACTATAATCTTCTAGTAAAAGGAAGTAAGAGTTTTCAGTTTAATACAAGAGAAGAAGCAGAAGAAAAACTTGGGGAGTTTAGCTCTTAACCCAAGTTTTTTTATTGAATAAAAACTTAGTTGATGGTAAAGTAATATATGAATTATATTATTTTTGCTTTTTTGGAAGGATGAATTAGGGTGTACGATTATATAAAAGGTGCTTTTGCAGGAGTTTACAAAGATTACATTGTTCTAGAAAATAATAATATAGGTTATAAGATTTTTACTTCAGGCACTACACTAGCTAATATGCCTGCTGTAAAGGATACTGTTACCCTATATATTCAGCAATTGGTAAGGGAAGATTTTATAGGCCTTTACGGTTTTCTAACAAGAGAGGAACTTACAATGTTTAATCTGCTTCTTGGCATCAATGGGGTAGGGGCTAAGGCTTCGCTATCCTTGTTATCAATAAGCAGTGTAAATAACTTAAAATATGCAATTCTAACTGGAGATGAAAAGAACTTAACCAGAGCACCTGGTATCGGCAAGAAAACTGCTCAAAGGATTATTTTAGAATTAAAAGATAAATTAAAGGGAGATAAGGATAACCTTAATTGTGGTAATGGAGCTGTAGAAATTGATGAGGATAATAAAATCAATGAAGCACTTGAAGCTCTAATTTCACTAGGCTATTCTGAAAAAGAAGCAGCTGCTGCCTTAAAGAAGGTTAATAAAGAGGAAGCTGTGGAGCTTATTATTAAAAACAGTCTAAAACAACTTTTAGGCTAAGGAGATTTGCTTTATGGAAGAAAGAATTATTACAGGAGTAAATATAGAAGAAGATAATGATATTGAATATAGTTTAAGGCCTAAAAGCTTACGGGAATATATTGGCCAGAGCAAGGTAAAGGAAAAGCTTAATATATTTATTGAAGCTGCAAAACTTAGAAATGAAGCACTAGACCATGTCCTTCTCTATGGTCCTCCAGGACTTGGAAAGACAACTTTAGCCAATATTATTGCTAGAGAAATGAAGGGAAACTTAAAGATAACCTCTGGCCCGGCTATAGAACGAGCTGGTGATTTGGCAGCAATACTAACAAGCTTAAATGATAATGATGTTTTTTTTATAGATGAAATACATAGACTAAATAGGGCTGTTGAGGAAATACTCTATCCTGCTATGGAAGACAATGCACTTGATATTGTTATAGGAAAGGGTGCCGCAGCGAAATCCATTAGGATTGATCTGCCTAAGTTTACTCTTATTGGAGCTACAACAAGAGTTGGCCTATTAACAGCTCCTTTAAGGGATAGATTTGGTGTCTTATGTTCAATGGAATTTTATGAGGATGCTGAGCTTAAAGAAATTATAACAAGATCTGCAAAAATACTTGAGGCGGGCATTGATGATGATGCTGCCTTGGAGATAGCAAGGCGATCAAGAGGAACTCCAAGAATAGCTAATAGGCTTTTAAAAAGAGTAAGAGACTATTCTGATGTAAAAGGTAATGGCTTAATTAATCTAAGCATTGCAAAGAGTGCTTTAGAGCTTTTAGAAATTGATACTCAGGGCTTTGACAGACTTGACAATAGAATACTTGAAGCCATAGTTGATAATTTTAATGGAGGGCCTGTAGGACTAGAAACCCTTTCCTACTTCGTTGGAGAAGAGTTAGATACTATAGAGGGTGTTTATGAACCTTATTTACTTCAAAAGGGCTTTATTATTAGAACTCCAAGAGGAAGGATGGCAACTGATAAAGCTTATAAGCACTTAAATAGAAGCAGAAATAAGAAATCTATGGAGCAATATTCCTTGTTTGATAAATAGAATACAAATATGCACAAAATCGCATATACTATTATTTATTATAAGTTTATATGGATTTTGGCTGCACAATTTACATAAGAGAAGGTGGCAATTTTGGAAGTAAAAGATTTTTATTTTGATTTACCTGAAGAATTAATTGCACAGCATCCAATTGAAAAAAGAGACGAATCCAGATTAATGGTTGTTGATAAAAATACTGGTGAAATTCATCATAAGATATTTAAAGATATAATAGATTACTTAAATCCAGGAGACTGTTTAGTGCTTAATGATACAAGAGTTATGCCTGCAAGACTTATTGGCTCAAAACAGGGCTCAGGAGGTAAAATTGAATTATTACTGCTTAGAAGAATAAATATAAATACCTATGAAACTTTAGTAAAGCCAGGGAAGAAGGCTAAAATAGGAACCATCTTCGAATTTGGAAATGGAGAATTAAAAGCAGAGATAATAGATATAGGAAAAGAAGGAAACAGAATAGTTAAGTTTACTTATGAAGGAATATTTGAGGAAGTATTAGATAGACTGGGGCAAATGCCTCTTCCTCCTTATATAAAGGAAAAACTTGTTGATAAGGAAAGATATCAAACAGTATATTCAAGAGAAGTAGGCTCAGCTGCAGCTCCTACTGCAGGACTTCATTTTACTGAAGAGCTATTAGGTAAACTAAGAGAAAAGGGTGTAAATTTAGCCTTTGTTACACTCCATGTTGGACTAGGAACCTTTAGACCAGTAAAAAGTGATAAGGTAGAAGAACACACTATGCATTCTGAGTACTACGTTATGAATAAGGAAACTGCAGAGGTAATAAATAAGGCTAAGGAAAGCGGGAAAAGGGTAATTGCTGTTGGAACCACTTCAAATAGAACTCTTGAAACCATAGCCGATGAAAATGGAAGAGTTAGAGAACAGTCAGGCTGGACAGATATATTTATTTACCCCGGCTATAAGTTTAAGATAGTAGATGCACTTATTACTAATTTTCATTTGCCTGAATCTACTTTAATAATGCTTGTTAGTGCATTTTCAAGCAGGGATATAATTATGAAGGCCTATAATGAAGCAGTAGAAAATAAATATAGATTTTTTAGTTTTGGGGATGCTATGTTTCTTAATAATTAATCAAAGGATGTGTATTACTTGTATAAATTACTTAAAAAAAGCGGCAAGGTGAGAAGGGGTGAGTTTGTTACACCTCATGGAACTATTCAAACTCCAGTATTTATGAATGTTGGAACATTAGCTGCAATAAAGGGTGCTGTATCCTCTATGGACCTTAAAGAAATAAACTGTCAGGTTGAGCTTTCTAACACCTATCATCTTCATTTAAGACCTGGAGATAAGATAGTAAATAAATTAGGCGGAATACATGAGTTTATGAATTGGGATAGACCAATTCTTACGGATTCAGGTGGATTTCAGGTATTTTCACTTGCTGACATAAGAAAGATTAAAGAAGAAGGAGTTTATTTCAGCTCACACATAGATGGCAGAAAAATATTTATGGGACCAGAGGAAAGCATGCAGATTCAAAGTAATTTAGCCTCTACCATAGCTATGGCCTTTGATGAGTGCATTCCAAATCCATCTCCTAAGGACTATGTCATAAATTCCGTAAATCGGACAACAAGATGGCTTGAGAGATGCAAGATCGAATTAGATAGGCTAAATACTCTTCCTGATACTATTAACAAAAAGCAGATGCTCTTTGGTATAAACCAAGGTGGAGTTTATGAGGATATAAGAATCGAGCATGCTAAGACTATTGCAAAAATGAATTTAGATGGCTATGCTATTGGCGGTCTTGCTGTAGGTGAGAGCCATGAAGAGATGTATAGAATTATTGATGCGGTAGTACCGCACCTTCCACAGGATAAACCTATATATTTAATGGGAGTAGGAACTCCAGAAAATATTTTAGAGGCTGTAGCAAGAGGAGTGGACTTCTTTGATTGTGTACTTCCTGCAAGAAATGGAAGGCATGGACACGTATTTACTAAATATGGTAAAATAAACATAATGAATGCACAATTCGAATTGGATAAAAGCCCTATTGATGAAGGCTGTGACTGTCCTACCTGCAGATCCTACTCAAGGGCCTACATAAGACATCTTTTTAAGGCCAAGGAAATGCTTGCAATGAGATTATGTGTTTTACATAACTTGTACTTTTACAATAAGCTTATGGAAGATATACGTAATGCCATTGATGGAGACTATTTTGAGGAATTTAAAGAGAAGAAGCTTTCAGAGTGGTCAAAAGGCAGAGATAAATAGTTTTTTAAATTACCATTAAGCGTAAGCTTGATATAAAAAAAATTACGAAAGGAGGATGTAAATATGGCAAGTATATTACAATCACCTATAATGTATTTTGTAATAATGATAGCTCTTTTTTATCTTTTTATATTCGTTCCAGAAAACAAAAGAAAAAAGAAGTATAGTTCAATGCTTAATAGCCTCAAAGTCAACGATGAAATTACAAGTCGTGGTGGAATTGTTGGTAAAATAGTAACTATACAAGAGAAATTTGTAATTCTAGAAACTGGACCTGACAGAGTGAGAATTAAATTAGATAAAAATGGTATTTCTCATGTTATGAGTTCAAAAGAACCAGAAGCTGTAGAAACTAAAGAAAATTAATCATAAAACATCTCCTTCATACATACATAATAGTATGTATAAAAGAGATGTTTTATTATTTTTTGGAGGTGCTCTCTATTTTGGAAGAAATCAAAAAGAATTACGTGTACATAGGAAAAGGTGTGTTAAGAGGCTTAATTGTAACACTAGTAATAGCATTTTTACTGGCCTTAATTCAGACCTATAGCAGCATAGGGGAAAGTGCTTTATCAATATGTATCTTACTTACCAGTATGATTAGCATTATATACGCTTCAATTTATTCTGCAAAGAAAATAAATAACAGAGGATGGTTAGTTGGGCTTTTAACTTCTGTTTTATATATTTTAATAATATACATAGCTGCTTTTGTTTGGGGAAAAGAAGCAATAAACATAAGAGACTTATGGAGGGTAATGCTGGCTATAGCTACAGGTATACTCTCAGGAATGCTGGGAATAAATCTATAAAACACTTTATTTTGCATTACAACTATGTTATAATTTTCATGGAATGATTTAGGAATGGAGGAATTGAAATGAAACATATAACAACAATAAACAGAAGCAATATTAAGGATAGCTTAAAGAAGCCTGGCTGCAAGGAATGTGCAAATTCATGTCAATCAGCTTGTAAAACTTCTTGCACAGTTGCTAACTTAGCTTGCGAAAATTAATATAATACCAAGCAGTAACTAATGTTACTGCTTTATATTTATTATTAAAGAGTATATTATAATATTAATATATATAATTTTACCAGATGCCACAGGAGGAGAAAACAATTGTCATTAGTTCATAAATTTACTCAAGGAAATGATTTTTATGTAATAGACGTAAATTCAGGAGTTGTACATGCTGTTGATGAACTGGTATATGATCTATTAGATGAAAATAATCTAAAGGAAAAAGAAGAAGTATTAAATTTAAATAAATATGCTAAAGAAGAAGTAGATGAGGCATATAATGAGCTCAAGGAGCTTATTGATAATGAACTTTTATATACAAAAGACCTTTATGAGGAAATCGCCTTAAATGATAAATCCAAGTCCTTTGTAAAAGCTCTTTGCTTAAATGTAGCTCATGACTGCAATTTAAGATGTAAATACTGCTTTGCAGATGAAGGTGAATACAAAGGCTGCAGAAAGCTTATAACTACAGAAGTTGGAAAGAAAGCAATAGATTTTGTTATTAAAAATTCCGGCCCTAGAAAAAATATTGAAATAGACCTATTTGGCGGAGAGCCTTTAATGGTATTTAATACTATAAAGGAAATTGTTGATTACGCTAGGGAGCAGGAAAAAATACATAATAAGAACATCAGATTTACTATGACCACAAATGCAACACTTCTTAATGATGAAATAATGGAATATATTGATAAGCAAATGGGAAATATAGTATTAAGCATTGATGGAAGAAAAAGCGTAAATGATAAGGTAAGAGTTCGAGTTGACGGCAGCGGAAGCTATGACAAGATTCTTCCAAAGATTAAGGCTATGGTGGAAAAGAGAGATAAATCAAAGCAGTACTATGTGAGAGGTACCTTTACAAGAGAAAATACTGACTTTTTTGAAGATGTAAAACACTTTGCAGACTTAGGCTTTGATGAGGTATCAGTAGAACCTGTAGTTCTTCCTTCTGATCATGAGTTATCTCTAAGAGAAGAGGATTTACCTGTTATTTTTAATCAATATGATAAGCTATATGATTACTTACTGGAAAAACGTAAGGCTAATGAAAACTTTAAGTTCTATCATTTTAACATCGATCTTCAAGGAGGACCTTGTGTATATAAGAGAATATCAGGCTGCGGAGCTGGACACGAGTATCTTGCCATAACTCCAGATGGAGATATTTACCCCTGCCATCAGTTTGTAGGTAATGAAGATTTTAAGATGGGAAGTATATTTGAAGAAGGTTATGACGATTCAATATCTGACACCTTTAAGAAGGCTCACATTTACAATAAACCTACATGTAAGGAATGCTGGGCAAGATTTTACTGCAGTGGCGGCTGTCAAGCAAACAATTTTAACTTCAATGGTGATGTTCACATTCCCTATGAGCTTGGCTGCAAGATGCAGAAAAAGAGAATAGAATGTGCCATAGCACTAAAGGCAAAGGAAATGGAAGAATAGGACATATTTAACCAAAGTTGACTATATTTTGAAAAGGTAATATAATTAACTCTAAGAACGTAAGCGATGAAAGTATACGAAGGGGGATAAAGATGAAATCAAAAGGGAAAAGTACAGCAACATTTTTAGCTATTATTCTTGTTATTTTCTTTTTAGCCTATAGTGGTATTAAGGGTCTTGTAATTGGTGACTATAGGATAAAGCCATTTTCAGAAACAATAAACAGAGGACTTGATCTTCAAGGCGGAGTTTCTGTTTTAATGGAGATACAAGGAAATAAGCCATCTTCTGCTGATTTAGATAGAACAATTCAACTTCTATCATTAAGAATTAATACGATGGGAGTTAGCGAAACTTCAATAACAAAAGAAGGTTCTAGAATCAGAATAGACATACCAGGAAAATTCGATACTAAACAGGTAATAGACACAATAGGAAAACCTGGTATTTTAACATTCAAAGGTCCTGATAATGTTGACATCTTAACGGGTAAGGAAGATGTAAAAGATGCAACTGCTATGATTGATCAAACTGGTCAGCCAATTATAAGTTTGGAATTAAATGATTCTGGAAAAAAGAAGTTTGCTGATGCAACTGCAAAATTTATTGGTCAGCCAATATCTATATATATGGATGATACTTTAATAAGCAGCCCTACAGTTCAAGCGGTAATTACTGATGGTAAGGCTCAAATTACTGGAAGTAAGGATATAGCTGCGGCTAAAAATACTGCAAGTATAATAAAATCCGGAGCACTTCCTGTAACCTTAAAAACAGCTTCTGTAAATGTTGTTGGTCCAACACTTGGAGCTAATGCTATGCCTCAGAGTATAAAAGCTGGAGAAGTTGGTATTGGAATAGTATTTTTATTTATGCTGTTATATTATAGAATACCAGGTCTTTTAGCAAATATATCCCTAGTGCTTTACATGATATTATTACTAGCTTGTTTCTCAGTTATTGGAGCTACTTTAACCCTTTCAGGTATTGCAGGCTTCCTGCTTACTGTAGGTATGGCCGTAGATGCCAATGTACTTATAATTGAAAGAACAAAGGAAGAGCTTAAGGCTGGAAAATCACCAAAGTCAGCTATAGACGCAGGCTTCCATAGGGCAATGTCCTCTATTATAGACTCAAATCTTACTACTATAATTTCTGGAATAGTGCTTTACTCACTAGGGTCAGGAACAGTTAAAGGTTTTGCTCTTACCCTGATTATAGGTGTACTTTTAAGTATGTTCACTGCAATAACCTTCACAAAGGCTATGACAAAACTAGCAGTTAGTATGGGCTGGTTTAGCAAGAAGTGGACTATAGGAACTTTCGGAGTACATGACATGAGAAGGGGTGTGAAATAAAATGCTTAAGATAATTGAGAAGACCTGGCTGTGGTTCACAATTTCAATAGTCATTATCGTTATAGGCCTTGGAGGGTTAGCTGTTAGAGGTCTTGATTTTGGAATAGATTTTAAAGGCGGTACAATTATTAGAGTTAATATGGAAAAAGACTTTACGAAGTCAGATGTAGATGCGATAATACAAAAATATGATAAACAGGCCTTAACCAATAAGTCAACACCAGAAGGAAGCACTGCTCCTGAACTTGAAATTAAGAGCAACAGCTTAACTGGTGAGCAAATCGCCAATATGTTTAGTGATATAAAGGATAAATATAAACTTAAGGACAGTGATTTAATAAGCCAGGATAATGTTGGAGCATCTATAGGTAACGAATTAAAGCAAAAAGCTGGATTGGCACTTATTATAGCAACAATTGCTATGCTTATATATATAGGCATAAGGTTTGAATTTAACTTTGGAGTAGCTGCTATTATTTCATTAGTACATGATGTACTTATAACCCTTGGAGTATATGCGTTATTTAAAGTACCAGTGGATTCTGCCTTTATTGCAGCAATGCTAACTGTAATTGGATACTCCATCAATGATACTATAGTTGTATTTGATAGAATTAGAGAAAATCAAAAGTACATGAAGAAGAACGACTTTACAGCACTTGCTAATGCAAGTATAACTCAAACAATGACTAGATCTATAAATACTGTATTAACTGTTTTAATTACTATAACTGCAGTATATATATTTGTACCTTCAGTTAGAAACTTTGCTTTTCCTCTAATAATAGGAATAGCTTCAGGTTGTTATTCTTCAATATTTATAGCTAGTCCTTTATGGGTACTTCTAAAGAAAAGAAAGAAAAGAGCTTTAGCAAGCAGCCCAGCATAATAAAGAACAAATAGAAACCATATCATTAAAACAAATGGCAGGCACAGGAGTTATTATTTTACTTAATAACTCCTGTACCTGCCATTATTATTTTATTAAAAGCTTGAAAATTACTGAACAATTAATGTATAATGTATAAGTATTATTTGAATAATAAATTAAGTGAATTACTACAATAACTTAGACTCAGAAAATTTTAATAGCGCACAAAATATTTATACTATAAAATAATATTCGTAAATTACCTAAAAGGACAAAGTTTTCAAAGGGGGAACTAAAAGTGGATTTAAAAGAAAAAATAAGAGTTATAGAGGACTTTCCAAAGGAAGGAATTAGCTTTAAGGATGTTACCACAATTCTTGAAGATGGAGAAGCATTAAAATATACTATAGATACTATAGCTGCTCATTTAAAGGACAAAAATATTGATGTAGTAGTTGGACCAGAAGCTAGAGGTTTTTTATTTGGAGCTCCAGTAGCTTATGCATTAGGAGTTGGCTTTGTACCAGTAAGAAAACCTGGAAAACTTCCATTTGATACTATAGGTGTAAGCTATGATTTAGAATATGGCAGTGACGAGTTAGAAATTCACAAGGATGCCATACTCCCAGGTCAAAGAGTTGCTATTGTAGACGATTTGCTGGCAACAGGGGGAACAATCGGCTCTGTAGCAAAGCTTGTTGAACAAGTTGGCGGGGTTGTAGCTTCAATAGATTTTGTTATTGAACTTACCGGCCTAAATGGTAGTGATAAATTAGCAGGACATGATATATTATCCTTAGTAAAATATGAGTTTTAATTAGCTTAAAAAAAACCAAATTTCAATATTTATTATGGTTCTGTATCTGATAATGAAATTCAATTTTTAAATTGCAAATTTCTACATAATATTATATAATATTAGTAAAAATAACGGCTGGTTGAATTAACCAGCCTTTGATTTTAGGAGAGTAATCCAAATGCTTAGTAAATTAATGGATACAATTGAAAAAAATCATAGCAATGTTAATAAGGAATTTATCACAAAAGCATATAATTTAGCATTTGATGCCCATAAAGAGCAAAAAAGAGAATCAGGTGAGCCTTATATTTCTCACCCTGTGGAGGTTGCTTGTATACTTGTAGAAATGGGCCTTGATACTAATACTATAGCTGCTGGATTGCTCCATGATGTAATAGAAGATACACCTTATAGCTTTGAGGATATTGTTAGAGAATTTAATGAAGAAGTTGCAAATCTAGTTGATGGTGTTACAAAGCTGGATAAAATAGAATTTAAGACTAAAGAAGAACAGCAAGCTGATAATGTTAGAAAGATGCTGCTTGCTATGGCTAGGGACGTTAGAGTAATTTTAATAAAATTAGCAGATAGACTTCACAATATGAGAACCCTAAAATATAAGTCAATTGAGAAACAAAAGCAAACTGCAAAGGAAACCTTCGATATATATGCTCCTCTTGCACATAGGCTTGGTATTTCAAAAATTAAATGGGAACTTGAAGACTTAGCTTTTAGATATACAAATCCAAATGAGTATTATGACTTGGTTAAACAAATATCTGAGAAAAGGGTGGAAAGAGAAGATTATATTAGTGACATTACTAAGGAATTAGAAGAAAGCTTACTTAAAGCCGGAATAAGCTCAGATATTGATGGAAGACCAAAACATTTATATAGTATTTATCGTAAGATGATAAACAAAAACAAGACAATTGATCAGATTTTTGATTTAACTGCTGTAAGAATTTTAGTTAATAATGTTAGAGACTGTTATGCGGCTTTAGGAATTGTACATACCATGTATAAACCTATACCAGGCAGGTTTAAAGACTATATAGCTATGCCGAAGCCAAACATGTACCAATCCCTTCATTCTACTGTTATAGGGCATGAAGGTAAGCCCTTTGAAATCCAAATTAGAACCTTTGAAATGCATAAAACTGCTGAATATGGTATTGCTGCCCATTGGAAATACAAGGAAACAAGTGCCGGCACGGCAGCTGGTAATCTTGACACGAAGCTTACCTGGCTTAGAGAAATGTTAGAGTGGCAAAGGGATACCTCAGACGCAGAAGAGTTTATGGAAAGCTTTAAAATTGATCTGTTTTCTGATGAAATATTTGTATTCACTCCTAAGGGTTCGGTTATAAACCTACCAAGTGGATCAACTCCTATTGACTTTGCATATAGGATCCATACAGACATAGGCAACAGATGCACAGGAGCTAAGGTAAATAGTAAAATGGTGCCCCTTGATTATGAGCTTCAGACAGGTGAAATTGTAGATATTCTAACCTCTTCCGTTCCTAAGGGACCAAGCATTGATTGGCTTAATATAGCTAAAAGCAATCAAGCTAAAAGTAAAATCAGGTCTTGGTTTAAAAAGGTTAAAAGGGAAGAAAATATAGTTAAGGGTAAAGACTTACTGGAAAAAGAGACCAAAAGGCAGGGCTTCAACTTTGGTGAACTTGCTAAAGGTGAAGGCCTTGATCAGCTTTTAAGAAAATATAACATGAACAGCATTGATGATATATATGTTTCTGTTTCCTTTGGTGATATAACACCTTCTACCATTGTTCAAAGGTTAAAGGAAAGCTATAACAAAGTAAATAAACAAGAAGTTCTAGCTGCTAAAGTATTAGAAGAGCAGCTGAATAAAGCTATTGCTAAAAATGCAGAAAATCCTAATAGACCAAAAATCCTAAGACACAATGTTGAAGTTAAAGGTATAAGCAATATCTTAATTAGATTTGCAAAGTGCTGTAATCCAGTTCCTGGAGACGAAATCCTTGGCTATATTACTAAGGGTAGAGGGGTATCAATTCACAGAACTGACTGTAAAAACTTAGAGAGTATTTTATCCAATGATGAAAATAAAATTGTTGAAGTAAGTTGGGGGACAGCTATGGGTACTGATTATATTACAGAAATTCAAGTTAAGGCGGACGATAGAGAAGGTCTTCTTTCTGAAATTATGGAATTAATAATAGAAACAAAGACCTTTCTTAACGCTGTTAATGCCAAAACTATTAAAAATAATATTGCAGTAATAACTGTAAAGCTTAAAATTTCTGATATAGAGCATTTAAAAGAACTCATGAAAAAAATCAGAAAGCTTCAAGGAGTATTGGAAGTTTATAGAACAAAGTCTTAAGGAAGTGGTGAATTTGAGAGCTGTGGTGCAGAGGGTTAAATCCTCTAGTGTTTCCGTAGACAATAAAATAATAGGTAAAATAGGCAAGGGCTTAAATCTTCTCTTAGGTATATCAAAGGACGACACCTATGAGGATGCTATATATATTAGAGATAAGGTGCTTAATTTAAGAATCTTCGAAGATGAAGAGGGAAAACTCAACAAATCCTTATTAGAAGTTAAGGGAGAACTGCTAGTTATTTCTCAGTTTACTCTATATGGAGACTGCAGAAAAGGGAGAAGACCAAGCTTTATAGAGGCCTTATCTGGTGAAAAGGCAGAGGAGCTTTATAAAGAGTTTGTTAAGCTCTGCAGTGAGGTTCTAGGAAATATAGAAACTGGAAGCTTTGGAGCAGATATGCTGGTTTCTATAGAAAATGACGGACCGGTTACCATTCTTATAGATAGTAAAAAACAATTTTAAAGTGCTAAGAGGTGACGCTATGCTTATTAAGAGAATTCCTGCTGGAGTATATGCTGCAAACTGCTACATATTAATGGACGAAATTACAAAAGAATCTGCAGTTATAGATCCAGGAGGAGACCCTGAGGATATAGATAATTATTTAAGTAAAATAGGTGCAGAGGTAAAATATATACTACTAACACATGGACACTTAGATCATACAGGTGCAGTAGGCTATTTTATGGAAAAATACAAGGCTCAGGCTCACATTAATGAGGCTGATGGAAAGCTAATCATAGAAAATAATTTTATGCTTGGGCCACTAAAATACAAGGGTCAGGATGTAAAACTTACAATGGATGTAAAGGAAGGCATAAAATTTAGTATTGGAAACATTGTAATAGAAGTTATTGAAACTCCTGGACACACTCCTGGAGGAGTTTGCTACAAGGCAGAAAACAACCTATTTACAGGAGATACGCTTTTCCTTCGTTCCATAGGAAGAACAGATTTAACAGGAGGAAACTTTGAAACCTTAATTAACAGTATAAATAACAAGCTTTTAGTACTAGATGAGGCAGTAAATGTTTATCCTGGTCATGGACCAATGACTACTATCGGTTATGAAAAGGTGAATAATTCTTTCCTTTAATATTAATTAAATCCATGCAAGGCAATAGTTTGCATTTTAAACTTGGGTATTACCTGCAGTATATTAGAGGTAAGAAATACCCATTTACTTATGTAAGGAGAGAATTATGATTAAAGTTTACCTTAATGACTTTAAATATAGATATGATGTTTTTCAGATAATAAATTTATATTTTACACTTTCTGACATAGAATTTGTAAATGCTAAAGAGGGCAAAGCAGGCAATATTACTGATGTTAATAATGCTGGCAATGATGCAAATGGTTATAGTACCAGTGCAGACTATTACATAACAATTACTGATAATAAAATTTTAATAAAGGATTCTTCAGAAGAATACCAGTATGTTTTTAAAAGGGACATTAAGCTTTCCGACGAAATTAAGCTAGGGATTTTTTTATTTTTAAAGAATAAAACAAAAATGAATTTTCCCTGGGGTATCATGCTTGGAATTAGACCAAGTAAAATAGCTGTTAAGCTTTTAAAGGAAGGTAGCAGTGAAGTTGAGATAATAGATTATTACAAGAAACATTACGAAGCTTCAGAAGAAAAAGCAAGACTTTGTATTGACATAGCTAGGCTTGAAAACAGTTATATAAATACTGATAGCAAAAATATAAGCATATATATTGGAATGCCCTTTTGCCCAACAAGATGCTCATATTGTTCCTTTGCTTCAAATCCAATAACAAGCTGCAGTAAGCTTGTAGAGCCTTATTTAGAAGCCTTAACTAAAGAACTTTTAAATACAAGCAGGTATCTTGAAGAAAATAAATTAAAGGTTCAATGTGTTTACTTCGGAGGGGGTACACCTACTTCCATAAATGAAATTCAATTTGAGAACCTAATGAAAACCATATATAATGAAATTATAGTAAAATATAAGCCTCAAGAATTTACAGTAGAATGTGGAAGACCTGACAGCATTACTGAAAATAAGCTTATAACTATGAAGAATTATGCTGTTAATAGAATTAGCATAAATCCTCAAAGCATGAATGATTCTACCTTAAAGAGAATTGGCAGAGCCCATACAGCTAAGGATGTAGTAGATAAATTTAACTTAGCTAGGGAAATTGGCTTTGATAATATTAATATGGATATAATTGTAGGCCTTGAGAATGAAGGCTTAGAGGAAATAGATAATACCTGCAGTGAAATTCTAAAACTAAAACCTGACAGTATTACAGTGCATGGCTTAGCCATTAAAAGAGCTTCTAGAATCCATGAAAAGCTACTAAATGGCCAAGAAGTTAAAAATCTATGCCAAGATGAAATTATAAAGATGTATAATAAAACAGCAGAACTTGCAAAGCTTTTAAACATGAAGCCTTATTATATGTACAGACAGAAAAATATGATAGGCAATATGGAGAATATAGGCTATGCCGCAGCTCACAAAGAAGGTTTGTATAATATTCAAATGATTGAGGAAAAACAGACTATTATTGCACATGGAGCTGACGCTGCCTCAAAGGCTGTTTTTCTTGAGGAAGACAGATTAGAAAGACACTTTAATGTTAAAGATGTAAAAGAGTACATTTCAAGAATTGATGAAATGATTGATAAGAAAAATAAGCTATTAAATAGTTTATATAAATAAGCTCTTTAGTAAATCACTATTTATGCGAGCAAAATCCTGATGTTTCTACAGGTTTTGCGAAGTATAAATAGTAGATTTACTTGAGGTTATATAAATAATTTCAATTAGTAGATTTACTTTGAAATTATATAAATAAATAAAAAACTTAATATTTTGGAGGAATGAAAATGGGAGAAGCATTATTAGGACTTAAAAGAACCATAATGTGCGGTGAACTTAGAGACACCCATATTGGAGATAAAGTAACTGTAATGGGCTGGGTCCAAAGAAAAAGAAATCTTGGCGGGCTTATTTTCGTAGATTTAAGAGATAGAACCGGCATACTTCAGGTAGTGTTCGGTGAAGCTATAAACAATGAGGCCTTTGTAAAAGCAGATACAGTTAAAACAGAGTACTGCCTTGCAGTAACTGGAGAAATTGTAAAAAGAGAAGCTCCAAATGCCAATATGCCTACAGGTAATGTAGAATTAAAGGGTATGAGCATTAAAATATTATCTGAATCAGAAACACCACCTATATACATAAAAGAAAACTTAGATGCCTCTGAAAACATAAGAATGAAATATAGATATCTTGACTTAAGAAGGCCAGATATGCAAAGCATCTTCATGATAAGACATAAGGCAGCTAAGTCTATAAGAGATTACTTAGATGAGAATGGCTTCCTAGAATTAGAAACACCAATGCTTACAAAGAGTACACCAGAAGGTGCTAGAGACTATTTAGTTCCAAGCAGAAATTATCCAGGAATGTTCTATGCACTTCCTCAGTCACCACAGCTCTTTAAGCAGCTACTCATGGTTTCAGGCTTTGATAAGTATTTTCAAATTGTAAAATGCTTTAGAGACGAAGACTTAAGAGCAAACAGACAGCCTGAATTCACACAAGTGGATATTGAAATGAGCTTCATTGAGCAGGACGACGTAATTGCCATGAATGAAGGTCTTATTAAAAAGGTATTTAAAGATGTGTTAAATGTAGAAGTACAAACACCAATAAAGAGAATGCCTTATAGAATAGCTATGGAAAAATACGGCTCAGATAAACCAGATTTAAGGTTTGGTATGGAAATAGTTAATATAAGTGAAGTTGTTAAAAATGCTGATTTCAAGGTATTCAAGGATGCTTTAGAAGCTGGCGGCAGTGTAAGAGCCATTAAGGTTCCTAATTCAGCAAACATGGGTAGAAAAGATTTAGATAGACTTGGAGAATTTGTTAAGACTTATAAGGCAAAGGGTCTAGCTTATATTGCCTATAAAGAAGATGAAATAAAATCACCAATTTCCAAGTTCCTTAAGGAAGAAGAGATTAAAGAAATATTAAATGTTATGGAAGCTAAGCCTTCTGATTTAATATTAATACTTTCTGACAGCAATAAGGTAGTGCTACAAGCACTAGGTGCACTTAGACTTGAACTTGCTAAAAAATTAGAAATACTTAAGGATAACAAGGAATTCAACTTTGTATGGGTAACAGAGTTCCCATTAGTATCTTATAATGAAGAAGAAAATAGATATCAAGCTGAGCATCATCCTTTCACAGCACCAATGGACGAGGATATTCAGTATCTAGACACAGATCCATCAAAGGTACGTGCTAAGGCTTACGATATTGTATTAAATGGAGAAGAACTAGGTGGTGGAAGTATAAGAATCCACGACAGCAGTCTTCAGGAAAAAATGTTTAATATTCTTGGCTTTACAAAAGAAAAGGCCTGGGAAAGATTTGGCTTCTTACTTGAGGCATTTAAGTTTGGTCCTCCTCCACATGGTGGATTAGCTTTTGGCTTTGATAGACTTATTATGTTCTTAAGTGGTAGAGATAATATAAAAGACGTAATAGCTTTCCCTAAGAATCAAAATGCCTTTGATCCTATGACTGAGGCTCCAAATATAGTTGATGATACTCAGCTTAAGGAATTAGGGCTTTCAATAATAAAGTAATACTAATTTCAATTGGAATAGGAAAAAGAGGGGATTAAATGGATACAAAAAAAGACGTCCAAAACCGCCTAAGAAGAATTGAAGGCCAAGTTAAAGGCATTGAAAAGATGATTGAAAGTGAAGCAAACTGCAAGGATATACTAATCCAGATTGCTGCTATTCGTTCAGCCTTAAACAAAGTAGGGGGAATAGTCCTAGAAAACTACGCTAAAGACTGCATCGACAACACTGAAGGAAACTGCTTTCCCAAAAACAAAATCGATGATCTCATGGATTCCTTACTGATGTTTATAAAGTAAAAAACATAAAAAAGCTGCAAGCATTTTCTCAAAAGGGATAATGGAGAAAAAGAAGAAACAATAAGTCTTGTGCAAACTATATTATACTACATAAGAAGTGATTCCTATGTAGTATATTTTTTTAGGAAAACTTATACAATCAAAGGATAATGCATAAGAAAGCAGTATTCTGTTAAGAGTCAAGATACCTAAAACATCCCCTGTAATCATTTATTTAAAATAAGCATATATTTTAGAGTAATAAAAATTACAGGGGGAAAACCAAATGCTGAAAATTCATCAATTGAAGATGAAAAGGTCCTTAATTGCCTGTATTTGTGTTGTACTTATGGTGATTGGAGCTGTAAATTTTAACTCCAAACCTAATGTACAAGCAACAAGCAGCAAAGCTAAAAATGTTATTATGCTTTTACCAGATGGTACTAGCGTAGAGGCAACAACAATAGCTAGGTGGTATAATGGGGGAAAATCACTAGCGATGGATGAAATTGCAGTAGGTCTTACAAAAACTTACTGGAATGAAGGCCCTATAACTGATTCTGCACCTGGTGGAACTGCCTATGCTATAGGTTATAAAACTGATGACAAGCACGTTGGGGTAATGCCTGATGACAAGCCGGCAGCAACTTTGATTGAGGCTGCAAAATTAGATGGTAAAGCTACAGGCGTAGTTGTTACCTGTGAAATGATGCATGCCACTCCTGCAGATTTTACTGCTCATGATCCAGATAGAGCAAATTATAATTCACTAATGAAACAGCAGGTCTATAATGGAGTAGATGTAATGCTTGGTGGTGGAGATCTTTACCTTTCACCTGAGGCAGGTAATGCTTCAACTGGAATTAAAAGAGAAGATAAAAAGGACTTAAGAGAAACAATAAGGGGTCTTGGATATGATTATGTAACTACTAAGGCAGCTATGGAAAATTCCAACTCTTCAAAGCTCTGGGGAGCTTTTGCACCAACAGATTTAAAATATGATATAGATCGTCAAACAACTAATGATACAACTCAGCCAACTCTTGCAGAAATGACTAAGAAGGCTATAGATATATTATCCAAGGATAAAGATGGTTTCGTTCTCATGGTTGAAGGAAGCAAAGTGGACTGGGCAGCTCATGCCAATGATCCTGCTGGAATGGCAGGAGATATTATAGCATTTGATAATGCAGTTAAGGTAGCATTGGATTTTGCTAAGAAGGATGGTCATACTGTTGTAGTATCTTCTGCTGATCATGGTACTGGCGGACCTCTTATAGGAGGTATAAACCCAAATTACTCAAGTGTAACTTTTAAACAGAGCATTGATAACCTTAAACCAGCCAAGGCTTCCTTGGATTTGGCAAAGGCTCAACTAACTGGAGCAGATGAAAATAAAATTAAAGAGGTTTTAAAGAGCTATTATGGAATAGAGAATCTTACATCTGATGAAATGACTCTTATTAAAGGAGGATATGTTAATAAGGTAGTAAGTAATAGAGCAAACATAAGCTGGGCATACGGCGGGCATATAGGTGGAGACGTTGCTTTATATAACTATGCTCCGGTTGGTATAGAAAAACTTCATGGTGTGGTTGAAAATACTGATGTAGGAAAATATATGGCAAGAGTTATTGGACTTAATCTTGATGAAACAACTAATAGACTTTTTGTAAATGCAAAGGAAGCCTTTAATGCAGTTGGTGCAGATGTAACTATTGATACATCAGATATAGATAATCCAGTGCTTAAAGTGAAAAAGGGTAATAGGACACTTGAACTTCTTGGATATACTAACATAGCTAAGTTAGATGGCAAGGAAATTAAGCTTGAAGGTGTAACAGTATGTAATAAGACCAAGACAGGATATAGTGTTGAGAATTCCTTTGTATCTACACAGGCAGTAAATCTTATTAAATAATCCTTTCTTAATATATAATATTTGCAATGTCCAGCAGTAGAGATTAAATACTGCTGGTTTTTATTTGGAAAGATAATATTCACTGTTAACTTCTGAAGTCTTTATTCATACAAAGGAATTTTTAGAGTTATATTATTTTAAGACTGACCCTTTTCTTGCCTTTTGAATAACAAGAAGCAGCTTTGTTATGGTTGAAGCAACTAGTATTCCAACAGCTATTGCTCCGGCACTTGCCAAGGTATTAAGGCCTGTAGTCAAAAACTTATTTGTATCTCCTTGTACAGAAGCAAGCATTGTATAATACATACCGCCTCCAGGAACTAGAGGAATAACAGCACAAATTGAAAATATGGTAACGGGAGCTTTTAAGTATCGTGCCTGTATTTCAGAATAAATTCCTGCAGTAAGGGAGGCTAGAAATAGGGAAATCATAACAGAGTCATTAATACTTAGTGATAATAGGTAAACAAACCAAGTAATAGCGCCTCCAACTGAAGCAAATATCAGATTCCTTCCTTTTATATTAAAATAAATACCAAAGCCTAAAGTGGCAAGCAGTGCATATATAGATTTAATTAACATGTTTAAAACCCTCCGAAATAAGTGAACCAAAGTTTGAGTACTGTACCTGAGCCAACGGCTATGGCAACAGCTATTAATAGTGCATCTGTACCTCTAGAAACGCCAGAAACAAAATCACCAGCTATAGTATCTCTAATTGCATTTGTAATGGTAAGCCCAGGAACAAGAAGCATTATTGAACCAATTATGATTTTATCAACATTAGTTGCTAAGCCTATCTTTGTTGAAAGCAGTGCGAATAGTGCAGCTACAGCACCACCGATTACATTTATAATAAAGTCGTTAATACTTACTTTACTAAGTAAAATTATAAAGGTTTCAAGTATCATGCCTATAAAAAAGGAAACTAAGAAATCATAAAAGTTACCTCCAAATAGCAAGGTGAAAAAAGAAGTAGTTACAGCAGAAAAAAACAAAGTGGTTAAGACTCCATATCTCTTTTTTTCTGAGATTTTTTCAAGCTCATTAAATACATAATCTACCTTAAGTTTTTCAGGCTCTATTCTCCTAGAAATGTCGTTTACCAAGGCAATTTTCTCTAAATTAACTGTTCTATTTTTTATTCTTTTAACTAGTGAAGTAGTTACACCTTTTGTATCAGTAGCTGAAATCATAATACCTGTAGGAGTAACATAACTATCAGCATCCTTTAAGCCATAGGCAGTACAGATTCTATTAATGGTTTCTTCCACTCTATAGGTTTCCCCGCCATTTTGCAATATTATTTTACCAGCTTCTGCAGCTAAATGAATTACTCTATTTATATCCATTAAATTCATCCCTTCAAAAAAATATAACATGAAATTTACAGAAGACTCTAATACCACTAAAGAATCCATGATTAAATTTCATTTAAGTGTATTAAGCTTCTGTAGATTATTTAGTCTTTAAATTATTTTCTTGAATTATTATATCATATCTATTTATTGAAATTCATCCAATTCTTATTAATTCTAGGTTAAAATTAAGGATCAGCATTGCAGAAAATTTAGAAGAGTTTTATAATTTACTTAATAATAAAGAAGGATTGTCCTAAAAAGCAGTATATATGCTTAATGGGGTAGCTGTAAACGTGGAGAAGTGATGTAGATTAACTTTGGATTAAGGCATGTGGAGGGTTTATGAATACTACAGAAAACATATTAAAATGTCTTCTTGAGAATTTAGATGTGGGGGTTCAGGTTTTAGATAGGGATGGAAAAACCATTTACTACAACGAAGCCATGAGTAGAGTTGAGGGCTTTAATATAAACGAGGTTTTAGGAAAAAAAGTAACTGAGTATCTAGAGGGAGTCGGGGAAGATAATTCGACTTTAATGAATGCCCTTAAAACCGGTGAAAAATATGTAGACATTATTCAGCACTACAGCAGCTTTCACGGTAAAGAAATAGTTACAATAAATAATACCATTCCTGTAACTCATGATAATAAGGTTTTAGCGGCTATTGAAATCTCTAAGGACCTAACTCAGCTTAAGGAGCTTAACGAAAAGCTAATTAAGCTCCAGGCAATAAATGAAAATAATACTAAGTATTATACCTTTAAAGATATTATTGGAGAAAACAGCCACTTAAAAGCAGCAATAAACAAAGCCAAAAGAGCCAGTTTTTCTCATTCCTCAGTTTTAATTTATGGGGAAACAGGCTGCGGAAAAGAGCTTTTTGCCCAAAGCATTCATTATGACGGAATAAGAAAGGAGAAGCCATTTATAGCTATAAATTGTGCAGCAATCCCAAGCAGTCTTCTTGAAGGCATGTTGTTCGGTACTGTTAAAGGAAGCTTTACGGGTGCTGAAAATAAAAAAGGGATCTTTGAAGAAGCAGATGGAGGCACACTTTTATTAGATGAAATAAATTCCTTAGAGCCTAGCTTACAGTCCAAGCTTTTAAGAGTGCTGCAGGAAGGCTACATTATGCCTATAGGCAGTAATGTACCAATAGATGTAGATGTTAGGGTTATAGCTACCTTAAATGAGGAGCCGGAAAAGCTTATTAAAGAAGGGAAGCTCAGAAAGGACTTTTATTATAGGCTAAGTGTTATAAGAATCGAAATTCCTCCTTTAAGGGAGAGAAAAGAGGACATTAATTTATTAATAAAAGACTTTATAAAAAAGTACAATAAGCTTCTGCATAAAAATATTTTAGATACTGATGAAGAAGTAAGAAGTATGTTTATGGAATATTCCTGGCCAGGCAACATTAGAGAGCTTAGAAACATAATTGAAGCAGCAATGAATATGGTAGATAATGCGGCTTACCTAACTAAGGAATACATTGACAGCAGGGTACTGAAAATGAAAGGCAGCAGCGCAATAGAAAATTTAGATTTTAATTTAGTGGACAAGGGCCTAGAGGATTACTTAAGCAACCTTGAAATATCAATCATTCAGGATGCTCTAAATAAATTCAATAATAATATTACTAAAGCTGCGTTATTTTTAAAAATATCCAGGCAAACCTTACAGCATAAAATTAAAAAATACAAACTGCTGTAATTTCGGCAGTATCACTGCAAATTAATTTGCAGTAAATTATATTTGTTTGACAAATCAGATAATTCGACGAAATAAGATATTTTCAATTTAGTGCAAAAATATTTGCAGTAGATGAAAACCTTTACTTAAATATAAATGAAATGTGTATAAATATAACAAGAATGAGTAATTTATTCATGCTTGTTATATTTTTTTGTATTTTTTTAATGTGACTTTAATAAAAATAAGAAAATAAAGTTGGCACGAATATTGCTATATATAATTTTGTAAAAATTTATTTAAAAATCATATTAGGGGGAATTATTAATGGAAAACGTAAGAGTAATAATGTGCGGACTTGGGGCTATGGGCAGCGGAATGGCAAGAATGATTTTAGACAAAAAAGGAATTGAAATAGTTGGTGCTATAGATAGCTATGAAGGAAAAATAGGAAAGGACCTAGGAGAAGTTTTAGCTATAGACAAGAAGGTAGGAACTATAGTTAGCGGTGACTTTAATAAAACTATAAGTGAGACAAAGGCAGATATCGTTATACTTGCAATTGATTCCTTTGTTAAAAATGTATATCCATATATTAAGACTATAGTTGAAAACAAAATCAATGTTATTACTATAGCTGAAGAAATGTCCTATCCTTTTGTAGTAGCTAAAGAGCTTTCAGAGGATATGGATAGATTAGCTAAGGAAAATGGAGTTACAATCCTTGGAACAGGCGTAAACCCTGGTTTCGTATTAGATACCTTAATAGTAACATTATCAGCTGCCTGCAGAAAAGTTACTTCTATTAGTGCTTCAAGAGTAAATGACCTTTCACCATTTGGAACAACAGTTATGAGGACTCAAGGAGTTGGTACAACACCTGAAGAATTTGAAAAAGGACTTAAGGATGGATCAATAGTAGGACATGTAGGCTTCCAACAGTCAATACCAATGGTTGCTAAGGCTCTAGGAATCGAAATTGATGAAATTGTAGAAACTCGTGAACCAATAATATCAAATACTCATAGAGAAACTCCATATGTTAAAGTTGAACCAGGAATGGTTGCAGGCTGCGCTCATATTGGTTATGGAATGAAGGATGGTAAGGCTGTTATTACACTTGAGCATCCACAGCAAATTCACCCACAAAGCGAAGGAGTAGATACTGGAGACTACATAGATATTAAGGGAGATCCAGATTTACATCTTTCAATAAAGCCTGAAGTTCCTGGTGGTATTGGAACTATGGCTGTAGCTGTAAATATGATTCCTCAGGTTATAGCTTCAAGATCAGGTCTTAAGACAATGGTTGATATGCCATTACCTCATGCTATAGAAAACAGCTTTGCAGAGGCAGTTAAATATTATAAATAAGGATGGCGAAATACTATGCTAAGTAAAGGAAGCTATGTAGAAGTTGAAAGACAGGTATTAAGCTCAGAAGAAAGAGCTTCTAATATTCCTGAAGAAACTAAAAATACACCTCTTATGCTTTGGGCTAAGGGCTTTTTAGAGGAAGATAGTGAAATAGGTAAAATAGGAAAGATAGTTACAGTTAATGGACGAAAAGTTGAAGGCATAATAACTGAACTTAATCCTTCCTACACTCATGACTTTGGCGAATTTGTGCCTGAAATACTTTATATAGGCATGCAGGCCAAGGCTATACTAAGGGGTGATAACATTGACTAAGTATGAAGAGATGATGGCTAGAAAAGGCGAAATAATGCTTAAATCTGTAGGTGTAGACTACTCAAAATATGAAAAGGGTAAGTTATCCTTTGATTACGAAAAGATGATGAGAGAAGAAGGCTACACCCTGCAGGATGTTATGAAAATACAAGAGGAAGTGGGAGTAGGAAATACTCCTCTCCTTGAACTTAGAAATATTACAGAGCTAGCTAGAAAGGTTTCAAAAACAGGAAAGGCAGCAAGAATCTTTATAAAGGATGAAAGTGCCAATCCTTCTGGAAGCTTTAAAGACAGAAGAGCATCAGTAGCTGTATATGATGCTAAAAAAAGAGGTTACAAGGGAGTTGCATCAGCAACCTCTGGAAACTACGGCTCAGCTGTAGCATCCCAAGCTGCTATGAGGGGACTTAAAAGCCTTATAGTACAGGAATGTTATGATTCAAAAAAAATAGGTCAGCCGGAAATACTTGAGAAAACAAGAAAATGCGAATGTTTAGGGGCAGAGGTTTTAAGACTTACAGTAGGTCCAGAATTATTTTACACCTACTTAAAGGCATTAGATGAAACTGGCTTTTACAATGCCTCATTATATTCCATTAACGGCATAGCAGGAGTTGAAACCTTAGGTTATGAATTAGCAACTAACTGCAGAGAACGCTTTGGAAAAGATCCAGATGCAGTTGTTATAACTAATGCCGGGGGCGGAAATGTAACTGGTACAGCTAGGGGTCTTTTAAAGGCTGGGGCACATGATACTAAGGTAATAGGAGCATCAGTTGATTTAAGCGGACTTCATATGGCTTCTGATATTGACTTTAACAGAAAGTCCTTTACAACAGGACACACAGGCTTTGGCATTCCGTTTATGACAAACCCTGATAGATCAGATGTACCTAGAAGTGCTGCTAGACCTCTTAGATACTTAGACAGATATGTGACTATTCCTCAAGGCCAGGTATTTTATATGACTGAGCTATTAGCACAACTTGAAGGGCTTGAAAGGGGACCAGCGGGAAATACTTCGCTTGCTGCTGCTTTTGTTATTTCCCAGGAAATGGATGATGACCAAATATTGGTAGTACAGGAAACAGAGTACACAGGAGCTGGAAAGCACATAATTCCACAGCTTAGCTTTGCAAAGAAAAATGGTGTTGAAGTTAAAATTGGTAATCCAGAAGAAGAAATTCCAGGAAAAAATATAATATTACCAAGCCATCCTTCAAAGCTAACTGTAAAGGAAATAGACTTAGGTAATACTAGAAAATCCTATATTTCAAATGCAGTTAAAAATAAAAGCGTAAATGAAATAGAAAGCTGTGATTTAGATTTCTTAAGTGAAGAAACAAGACTCAGCAAAGATGCTGTTTTAGAAATACTTGAAACTTTAGATATAAAGGTAGGGTAGATATAAAAATGAGAAGAGAAGACGATTTTAGTACAAGAAGAGAACACCTAAAAAATTTAAGTGATGAAGAATTATATAAACGCTTCTGGAGCTTAACAGAGCAAATAGTAAAACCAATGGTAGATTTAGCATATAAACATACCTCACCTGCAGTTGAAAGATCAGTTCTACTTAGAATGGGCTTTTCTAGCTTGGAAGCAGGAAACCTAGTAAAAGAAGGAACTAAGTGGAACCTACTTGGAAAAGGGCTTGGAAATGTAGTATTGACCTATGCCAAGCTTCAAAACATGCCTTACCTACAGGCTGGAGAAGAATTAAACAGAGGAATAGGCTGGGAGAAAGTCCATGCAGCAATGAGAGGTGAAAATAATGCTTAATAGAAATGAGAAACTGGATATTAATGAAATTCTAAAAGATCTTGAACATTATGCACCTAAAAGAAGAGGCTGGCACTGGAGAGAAGACTACCATGAAAAAATGGGAGAATTTGAGTATCAGGAAATATCAAAGCCCTTAACTCAGAGTGAACCACTTCCTGCAGCCAGGTCTTTTGCTAAAATAGACCCTCAGCCAAAGCCTGTTATTACAACAGAAATAGCTTCAGGAAGATTTGAAGATGATATAAGAAGAATGAGAATGGCTGCTTGGCATGGTGCTGACCATATTATGGTTATAAGAACTGCAGGCCAAAGCCATTACGACAGCTTAATTGAAGGTACACCTGAAGGTATAGGTGGTGTTACAGTTACAAGAAAAGAGGTAAGAGCTTCAAGAAAGGCACTAGATTTAATCGAAGAGGAAGTAGGAAGAGAAATAAACTTCCACTCTTATGTATCTGGAGTAGCTGGACCTGATATAGCAGTTATGTTTGCTGAAGAAGGAGTAAACGGAGCTCATCAGGATCCTCAATACAACGTTTTATATAGAAACATCAATATGATTCGTTCCTTTGTAGATGCTGCTGTAGCTAAAAAGGTTATGGTTTGGGCAGATATGCTTCAAATAGACGGTGCTCACAATGCAAATGCAACAGCAATGAAGGGCTATAAGGTAATGCCAGAGCTTATGGTTCAGCATGCTATAAACAGTAAGTTCTCAGAAATGGTAGGAATGAAAAAGGGAAATATTGCACTTTCAACTGTTCCTCCAACTTCTGCTCCAGCTCCATGTATGAGAATAGACATTCCATATGCTGTAGCACTTAGAGACTTCTTTAAGGATTATAGAATGAGAGCACAGATGAACACTAAATATATAGAATCCTGTACTCGTGAAGCTACAGTTGGACATACTTTAAATCTAATGATTTCAAAGCTTACCTCTGCTGATATTCAGAGTACAATTACACCAGATGAGGGAAGAAACGTTCCATGGCATTATAACAACATGCATGCAATTAATACTGCTAAGCAGGCTTTAATTGGCATGGATGGTCTTATGGATATGATAGAGCTTAAAAAGGAAGGCTATCTACCTGAAAAGGTTAGAGAACTTAAGGAAAAGGCAGTACTATTCCTAGAAGAAATAATCGAAAACGGCGGATACTTTAAGGCAGTACAAGATGGCTTCTTTGTTGACTCAGGTGAATATCCAGAAAGAAACGGAGACGGTATTGCTAGAAAAATAGAGGGCGGTATAGGCGTTGATACAGTTGTTGAAAGAGAAGATGATTACTTTGCACCTGTATGCGCACACTTTGGCTATAACAATGTTCCTAAGGAATATGAGCATGCCTGTGAAGCAATAGATGGCTGTACATTATGTAAACATGAAAAGATTAAGTATATAGATGAGCTAGATGAAAATGACAATGTTAATGTTAGACTTGAAGCTGTAAAAGACAATGGAACCATAATTCCAGAAGTTCAGTGGAAAAATGACGGTATTGTATCTGTAACTTTATTTATACCTGAAGACATAAGAATTGCTGAAGCTGCAGCTATTGAAATGGGTAAAAATATGAACCTAACTGATGTAGAAGTTATTCATAAGCAGGTAATGCAGGAAGCTGAAGGTACACTTGTAGAAATAAAGGGTAAGGTTAACTTTGCTATTGATAAATCAAAGCTAGTTATTCCAGAACCAAAGGTAGTTTTAGCAGATGACGTTATAAGAGATTTTATAAAGAATCATCCTGTAAAGGTTGTTGCTGGTACAGTAGGTGAGGATGAGCATTCAGTTGGCTTAAGAGAAATCATAAACATTAAACACGGCGGTATTGAAAAGTATGGCTTTGAGTGTGAGTATTTAGGAACCTCCTGCCCAATTGAAAAGCTTATTGACGCTGCAATTGAAACAAAGGCACAGGTTATAATGGCAAGTACTATAATTTCTCATAATGATATTCACGTTAAGAATATGAAGAAGCTTCATGATCTTTGCGTTGAAAAGGGTGTTAGAGATAAGCTTATTTTAATCTCCGGCGGAACTCAGGTTAGCGATGATATAGCTAGAGCAAGCGGTATGGATGCAGGCTTTGGCAGAGGTACCCATGGAAATAACGTTGCTACCTTCATAGTAGAGGAGCTTCAAAGAAGAGAAAAATAAAAATTAAGGCTGTCTTTTAAGGCAGCCTTTAATCTAAAAGGACTGGAGGTGAAAGGATATGAAGGCTGACTATTTAATTTCTGAGGTTGGAAGTACAACTACTGTAGTTACTGCTTTTAAGCTCACCGATATGGGGATAGAGGTTGCAGCTCAGGGGAAGAGCTATACTACGGTTTTAGAGGGTGATGTAACAATAGGTTTACGGGCTGCCATTAAGGATATGGAAAGAGAGTGCGGCGAGGAAGTTACCTGGAACAGAATGCTTTCTACCAGCAGCGCAGCTGGAGGTCTTAAGATTACAGTTCATGGTCTAGTGGAAGATATGACAGTTAAAGCTGCTAAAGAAGCAGCCTTAGGAGCTGGTGGAAACATTAAGCTTGTTACAGCTGGAAGGCTTAGAAAGAGCGATATTAAAAAAATAAAGGAAATAGATCCAAACCTTATTATGATTGCGGGAGGTACTGACTATGGCGAAAGGGAAACAGCACTTTATAACTCAGAGCTTATAAATGCTGAAATAACAAATAAGCCTATAATCTACTGCGGAAACATTGCAAATCATGAGGAAGTAAAAGATATCTTTGAAAATAAGGAATTATATATAGTTGATAATGTATTTCCAAGAATAGATGAGCTTAATGTAGAACCCTCCAGAAAGATAATACAAAGTGCCTTTGAAAACAATATTATAAAGGCTCCCGGCATGAATAAAATAAAGGAAATGGTGGACGGAACCATAATGCCAACACCAGGAGCAGTAATGGAAAGTGCAAAGCTATTATATGAAATGTTAGGAGATGTACTTGTTCTGGATGTAGGTGGGGCTACAACGGACGTGCATTCTGTAACTGATGGAAGCACGGAGATATTAGATATTCTTGTAAGTCCAGAGCCAAAGGCTAAAAGAACTGTTGAAGGGGACCTTGGAGTTTACGTAAACAGCGCCAATATTATAAATCTTTTAGATATAAGGGATATAAAGGAAGCTTCAATAGAAAGCATAAGAGAAAATATTAAGCCAATTCCAACTACTGAAGAAGAAATTAATGCAAGCTCACTCTTAACTAAAAAAGCTGTAGAGGTTGCCTTAAATAGGCACGTGGGTTATATAAAAAGAAGCTTTGGAGCAACTAAAACCTTTCTAGCCTATGGAAAGGACCTTTCAAAAATAAAATATATAATTGGTACTGGTGGAGCTCTTACAAGGCTTCCTTATGGGGAAAATATTTTAAATGATATAAGATACACAAAAGAGGACATGACTATGCTTCCAAAAAGCTCAGCAAAGGTACTACTGGATAAGAATTATATAATGGCCTGTGCAGGAGTTTTAAGTAAGGAAAACAAAGAAGCAGCAATTTGTCTTTTAAGAAATAGCTTGGGGATTTAACTATTGTAAGGTGGGGATTAATATGAAGAAAGAATATCCTTGTATAGAAGTTACTTTAAACAAAATTACGCATAATGTTTCAGAGATAAATAAGCTTTGCAGAGAAAAAGGCATTGACATAGTTGGTGTAAGCAAGGTTTTCTGCGCTAGAAAAGAAATTGTAAATGCAATGCTTGAAGGCGGAATTAATGTAATTGGAGACTCTAGACTTGAAAATTTAAAAAAGCTTAAGGATATAAACTGCAAGAAGCTGCTTCTTAGAATACCAATGGAGAGTCATGCAGCAGAAGTAGTAAAGTATTCAGATATAAGCCTAAACTCTGAATATGCCACTATAGCCATGCTTTCTAAGGCAGCTAAGAGAGTAAACAAGGTTCATAATATTATATTAATGATTGACCTTGGAGACTTAAGAGAAGGAGTATTGGAAAGTGATGTTTTAAACACTGTGGAAAAAATCCTTCAGCTTCCCAATATTGTGCTCTCAGGAATAGGTACAAATTTAACCTGCTACGGTGGTGTTATTCCTGATAAAACTAATTTAGGAAAACTAGTAAGCTTAAAGGAAGCTATTAAAATTAAGTTTAATATTGAGCTCCCAATTGTTTCAGGCGGAAACTCCAGCAGTCTTTATGCTGTTATAGATAACAGTATTCCGGAAGGTATTAATCAACTTAGAATAGGTGAAGGAATTGTACTAGGCCGCGAAACAGCCTATGGGAAGGATATACCTAACTGCTACAAGGATGCCTTTATTCTAAAGGGTGAAATAATAGAAATAAAGGATAAACCTTCAATACCAATTGGGAACATTGGCATGGATGCCTTTGGTGAAACTCCTCATTTTACAGATAAGGGGATTATGAAGAGAGCGATTGTAGCATTAGGAAGACAGGATATCGCTCCTGAAGGTCTTAAGCCATTAAATGGGGGAATAGAAGTTATAGGAGCAAGCAGTGACCACCTAATACTAGATATAACCAATAGCTGCATAAAGTATGAAGTGGGAGACGTTGTAGATTTTACAATAGACTATGGCTGCTTACTAAGAGCAATGACTTCACCTTATATTAAAAAATATGCTGTTTAAAAAAACTTCCGCTTCAATAGAATTATAAATTATAATAAAATACATTATTATTTTTATAAAGCTCGTCGCTGTGCTTTAAGTAAAGCGACGAGTTTTATTGTGCGTAATTTTCACTATATAGAAATCTGATAACTTATGATTTATAATAAATATAATGGCTAGAATCAATTTATATTGAGACATAATTAAAGAATGATAAACAAAGTAATATTGTACTTTTTACTTTTTAATGTTAAAATTCTTTGCATATGCAGGTTATTATTTTTATTTTTCAGAAATAAAAATGAGTCTTAATTTTAATTAAACTTGTAAAAGGTAAACTATAAAGGAGGCTATTATGTTTTTTAATTTAGATAATTGAGTGGGATATATAACTGAGAATGCTATGAAGCAGGTCTCGGAGGCCTTCGGTCGAAGACTTCAAAATACAGGTATAACACGGGTTCAGTGGATTGCACTATACTACTTAAAAACCCAGAAGAGAATTTCTCAAAAAGATCTGTCTAGGCTTATGAATGTGAAGGACTCTAGCGCAGGAAGACTTATTGATCGCTTAGAGAGAGACGGCTTGATTGAAAGAGAGCGAAACGATAATGATAGAAGAGTTATATACATAAGTCTTACTGATAAAGGAGACAAACTTATTTCTGATTTAATACCTTTTGGTACTCAGTTCAACGATGATTTACTAGAGGGCATTGATGAAAAAGACCTTTTGATTTATGATAAGGTATTAAAGAAGATGCTTTCAAATATTGAAAAGTAAATAAAAAAATGAATTAACACTTGCTTTCAAAGGTATAATTTTTACTAATAAGCAAGTGTTTTTCTTTTTAAAAAATATTGTTTGATATTTAACAAATTACTTGCTATACTTAATATATAAATACTTGCTATGCTTAATATTGCATAAGCAAGTAAAATTAAGGAGGTAATAAAATGGCTTACAATGTTAGAGAAATGCTTAATTCCTTTGTAGGTGGACTTGAAACCCTTTCAACAACTAACCCTGAACAGGTAGGAGCTTTTATGGGACTATTAGGTGCTTCCTATGAACCAAAGGCTTTGGACCTTAAGACTAAAGAATTGATGAGTGTAGCAATTGGCTGCTACAATAGATGCGAATATTGCATAGTTTACCACAGCTACAAGGCTTTTGAGGCAGGCGCAACAAAGGAAGAGATAATAGAGGCAGCTATGGTTTCTGTAGCTTTTGGCGGGGGGCCATCTATGGCATATTCAGTAACCTTACTTAAAGAATGCATTGACGAATTTGAAGGAGATTTTAAATAAGAAAAAGGGCTTTGCCCTTTTTTATTTTAAATAGTGTATTTGGAGGTAAATAACATGAAGTATGATTTAATTATAGAAAAGCTTTCCGGTCATGATACTTCAGGAAAGGTAGGCAAAATAAACAAAAAATCAGGAGACAGTTTAAACGCTGGAGATATTATTTTTACCATAGAATCCGGTAAGGGCACTATGAAATATATATCAAAGTACAATGGGGTTTTAGAACAATTATCCATTACAGAAGGGGATACAATAAAGAAAAATCAAGTTATTGGAAAAGTAGATGGAGAATTAGTTAAGGAAGAAACAGCAAAAGTTCAAACCTCCACTTCCCAGCAGCCTAAAAAGACAGCTTACTCCTTCGGACTTGCAAAGCCTATACAAAAAAGCTTTGAGGTAGATGTGGCTGTTGTTGGAGGAGGACCTGGTGGTTACGTCTCAGCTATTAGAGCAGCTCAGGGTGGAAAAAAAGTCCTTATAATTGAAGAGGACAGACTTGGAGGAACCTGCCTAAATCATGGCTGCATTCCTACAAAAGCCCTTGTAAGCAGTGTAGATGCTCTAGAAAAAATCAGAAAGGCAGAAAGATTTGGGTTGGAAGTAGGGAGTATCAAATTTTCTCTTGAAAAAATAATGGAGAGAAAGAATGAAGTGGTAAATACTCTGGTTTCCGGTATAGAACATCTCATGGAAGTACATGAAATAGAACATATTAATGGTAAGGCTGAAGTAAAAGATGAGCAGACACTCTTAGTTAAAAATAAATCAATTGATGCCGTTATTAAATTTGAAAAACTTGTTATAGCAACTGGTTCTAAGCCATGCTCTATTCCAATAGAAGGGGCTTTAAGTGATGATATCCTCACAAGTCAGGACCTTTTGGAATTAACTGATATCCCTTCCTCTATTACAATCATTGGCGGAGGGGTTATAGGAATGGAATTTGCATTCATTTATAACGCTTTAGGTTCAAAGGTAAATGTAGTAGAATTTTTCCCTCAGATTATTAATACAATAGATGAGGATGCAGCAGATATAATAAGAACCTCTGCAAAAGAGAGAGGAATTAATATCTATGAAGGTGCTAAGGCTGTTTCAATTAAAACTGCTCTGGATGGCATGAAAATAGTTGAAATTAATAAAAATAATGAAACAAAATACTTAATCAGTGAAAAGGTGGCCATGGCAGTTGGTAGAAAAGCAAATTTAGATTCCCTTGACTTAGAAAAGCTTAAGGTTAAGCTAAATGAAAAGCGCAATGGTATAATGGTGGATGAATTTATGAGAACAAGTAATCCTAATATATATGCCATAGGCGATATTACAAACAAAATTCAACTAGCACATGTAGCGTCACATCAAGGAATTGTAGCAGCTGATCATATAAATGGCATAGAAAATGAAATGTGTTATGATTTGGTTCCAAGTGCAATATTTACAATGCCTGAAATTGGGCAGGTTGGAGTTACTGAAAAAGAAGCAGAATTACAAAAGCTTGATTATATAGTTGGAAAATTTCCATTAATGGCAAACGGTAAAGCGCAGGCAATGGGGGAAACAGAAGGTTTCGTTAAGCTAATTGGAGACAAAGAAACAAGAAAGGTTATAGGAGGCTCAATCGTTGGAGTACATGCAACTGATATGCTAAGTACTGTAAGTAATATTATTGCCTCAGGTTTAACTATAGATAAAGCCATGCATGTAATTTACGCACATCCTACAATTGCTGAAAGTATCCATGAAGCACTATTAAACATAGATGGAAGGGGAATTCATTTTGCATAAAGAGTTTAAAATATATATTTCTGAATCCTTTGATCCAAAGTTCAATTTATCCTTAGAAGAGTGGCTCATGAAGAACTGTGAAAAAAATGAAGAAATATTATATCTGTGGCAAAATGAAAACACCATTGTTATAGGAAGAAATCAGAATCCTTATAAAGAGTGTGATGTAAAAAAGCTTAAAGATGATGGAGTTCAGCTGGTAAGAAGATTATCAGGCGGCGGAGCAGTTTACCATGATCTAGGTAACTTAAATTTTACTTTTATTGCCTCTGAAGAAAATTATAATGTAGAACATAATATGAATGTAATTTTAAATGGTATTTCAAAATTTGGTATACAGGGCTATTTCAACGGCAGAAATGATTTATTGGTAGAGGATAGAAAGTTTTCTGGAAATGCTTTTATTAACGAAGGTGGAATGAACTGCCATCATGGAACGCTGCTTGTAGATGTTGATTTTAATAAGCTTAGTAGATACTTAACTGTATCTCCCTTAAAGCTTAGGTCTAAGGGGATTGAATCCGTTAAAGCCAGGGTAATTAACCTTAAAGAAATATCCCCGGAAATAACCATTGAAAATTTAAAGAGAGCTATCATTTCAAGCTTTAATGAGCTTAATAATACTAAGGCTAAAATGATTATTTTAGATGAAGAAGCAGTAGACGTAGCTTCTTACCTAAAAAAGTATGGCTCCTGGGATTGGAATTATTCAGAAAGTCCTGATTTTACAATTACCTTAGAGGAAAAATTTCATTGGGGCCTTATAGATATTAATATAGAATTTTCTGATGGATTAATTAAAAATTGCAGGTTCTACACAGATGCTCTCTTACTTGAGGATTTTCAAAGGTTAGAGAAAAAACTTCAAAATGAACAATTTAAAAAGGGAAATATATTAAAAGCTATAGAAGAATGTATTAATAATACTGAGATTAAAAAGGATCTTTACTGCCTAATAAATAGTAAACTTCAAGTTTAGTTTTCATGGTTGATTTTCTTTCCAACATAAAAAAGTGCCGCAAACTGCTTTTTAAAGTAGTTTTGCGACACTTTCATATTTTGCGTAAAGGGACAGGCTTAAATCCTTGGTGATGGCTTCTTCATTTACTTTATAATCCTTTTGTCAACCTAATTACTGTCTTTTTGAATACTGTTATCTTCATGGATAGGTATTTCTATATTCACTTCTCCTTTTTTTTGAGTAACCCCGTCTATTTTTATATCCTTGTCATTGATTATATGAAGAATAATCTTATTTTCACTTTTGGGTAAGGGGTCAAAATAAAAACTGCCAATAATATTATCTTTAATTTTGCCTTGTCCAGGTAACGATTCTTCGATTTTCATATTTTTAAAGTTAATGCTTCTTCCATCATCAGTAGTTAACATAAATTTATAATTTTCAAATTCATTTTTAATAATATCAGTAGCAAAAATTAGCCTTGTTTCCTTTTCATTTGAGCTAATGTTAAAGATTCTTATACCATAGCCATTTATTATGGATTTTTGGTAATCAATCTCCTTGCTATTTATAATATGTACGTCTTCATTGGGCAATAGAACATTTATTGTAAACTGACCTTTTATATATATGTTAAAAGGACTGTTTGTTTGTAAATTGCACATCAATGTATATACTCCTGGTTTCTCAGGTGCTTTAAATTTTAAACTAATCTCAATAGGCGTTTCTTTTGTAATCACTTTATTTGCTAACTGAGGAACAGGTATTTCCTGAACTACACCATCATTTTCTAAATTATATTCATCTTTTAGTACAAATTTAGGCTCTTTATCTATAATTTGTAATTTATCATAATTACTCACCAAACTCATATCAAATGTTAAACTATCTCCAACCTGGCATACTTCATCTTTTATATATGAAGTAAAATCAATATTATAATCGCTAGGTGGACCCTTTACTAAATTCATACCAGGATTATTTGCAAATATTTCTTTATTTATGCTATGTTTATATTTCAAATTTTCATTACTAGTAGTACCTTCTGACTGACCTATAGTAGCTACATTTCTTCCTATATGGAAAATACCATTTTTTAGAGAAAATATTGATGTGGATATAATACTTAATAAAATAACAAAAGCTATTGCTGCTTTCGGTATTCCCACAAACCGTACTCTTCTTTTATTTAAAACATTTTCTTTGATATTATTCCACATAGCTTGTCTTGACCCCTCCCATGATGGAATATTGGTGAGAGCGTCCTTTAGCTTAATCTCCAATTTTTCTTCATCTTTCATACAAAAAATCACTCTCCATTTCTATTAAAACTTTTTTTAGTTTTTGCCGAGCTATGTAAAGTCTTGATTTTATAGTAGAGGTGGGCACAAGTAGTAGATTTGCTATTTCTTTCTCTGAAAGCTCTGCATAGTACTTTAAGGCAATTGGGAGTCTGTATTTCAAATCAAGATTTGCAATTTGCTTTAGAATTAAGGCTCTTTCCTCATATTCAGAAACTTTATCTTCAATAAATTCTGTAGAATTCTTATTACTAATATCCTCATTAAGTTCTACATATTTTCTTGATTTCTTCAATGACTTTCGCGCCTCGTTAACTACTATTTTCGTAAGCCATGGAAAAAAACTTCTTTCATTATTAAAAGTATTAATACGAGAAAAAGCTTTTATAAATGCATCCTGAACAGAGTCTTCAGCAGAAGACCAATCCTTTGTTATTAAGAATGCTAGCTTTAAACAATTATCAACATACCTTTTATAGATTTCTTCCATTGCTGCAATATCACTATGTAGCACTAATTCAATTAATTCAGTATCACTCTTTTCCATTAAAATGCCCCCCATACCAAAGCAACTAAATAATAGAGTGTTTTTGGACGTCCTTTTTTATCACTCTAACTTATATATACCTTTAAGCTCTAAAAAGTTTATAATTTTTAAAATTTTATTTAAAAAAAGTGCCGCAAGCTACTTCTTAAGTAGTATGCGACACTTTCTTCTTATACGTGCTATAACTGTCTAATTGAAAGAGTAGATTTTAATTAAGGCAGTTTATTTGATTCTGAATAATACTTATATCCATAGTATTTGGTGAGTATTTAAGTACTTTTATAAGGTTTCTAACTTTATCACTTATTAAATCAAATTTATTATCTAACTTCTCACTTAAATTATCATCAAAGGTTATTTTATCAATCTCAATTCCTATAACATAGCCTGATTTATTCTTATCATTACATAAGGAATTAAGAGGGCTAAAATCGTGCTTTGTAATATAGCTGTTAAAATGAGAATTATATTTTTCAATTGGCATTAAGGTTATAGTTCCAGGTTCAAGGCTGTAGCAGGTAGCATCCAGCACAAAAAATAAATCAGAATCCTTAAATTCCTCTATAGAAAAGTCTGCTGCTGTCTCTTTAAAATAAACTTCTATATTTTCATTAATAAGTTCATCCTTTAGGTCTTCTGCTATCTTTACAGCAATTCCTTCATCACACATAAGTCTGTTTCCAATAGCAATTAACTTTATCATGATATTACCTCCTGAATTATTTATAGCACACAAAGCTTATTAATCTTTGTGTCTCCAAAATTAATCATATATAATTATATGCATTTATATACATTATAATAGCATATTAATGTATATAATCCAAGATATTTTTTTGCTCTCCGCCATATTCTATTCCTGTACATTCACCTTCGTCTTCAAAAATAACAACATCTTTAGTTAAATCAATGAGCCTAAGATGGACAATCCCTTTAAGATTCTCCTCCAGCATAGGTATCATCTCGCTGCCTTTTGGACCATAGCATCTAATGAATCTGTCTTTATTTGTCTTGGTATGAATATACATTTTATACTTATTATTTTGAATAGTAAGCTCAACATCTCCATTATCTTCCACAATATTAATTGTACTTTTATTCATAGTAGTAAACTTATAAAATTTATTGTTAAACAAAAAGCCTATTAAGAAGCCTCTAAAGCTGCTGCGTAAAAAAGGAATGTGGCCTATGGAGCAGCTTAAGGCCGCCTTATAATTTTTAAAACAATTACACTGTACCCAAATCCAAGAAAGAGGGAAGGACTTTCCCCAATTCTTTTCTATGTAGCCTTTTCCATTATTAAAATCTATAACTTCACCATTAACATTAAGGCTTCCCATTAAGTCAACATCAATAGCGCAAACCTGACTGTAGCATTCCATAAAGGGAATGAAATTATAATAGCCCATACTGCCTGGGCTAATAAAGGAGTCAGGCCATTTGATTAAATTTTTAAAATTTATAGTTCCAAAGATTTTAAGGTTATCTTCATTTATATCAATAGACATTTGATCTAAGGAAAAACTGTTTCTTCCTACACCAATATTGAATTTCTTATTATTCCAGGAAAAATCCACAATATTATATTTAAAATAGTTAAACTCTGCCTCATTTCCTCTTAATAATTGAATAAAGGAATGAGATGTAGTTTCACTTGTTCCATAACTTATACCTGGAATAAAGGCAAAAACCTGCTGCCTTTTTGCATCCACAACTTTGAAGTACCAGCCTTCAAAATAATCTTTTCTCTTAAATTTACCATGATACAAATTAGGATAAAAAATCTCTTTAGACACAACTATTCCTCATAATCTTTCTTAATAATTTAAGTCCTTAGTAATTAATTATTGACTATATGAAGTTTTTAAATACAAATAAATATTCAATAGATAGAATAGATTTTCTGGAATCTTCGTAACAATTTTGAAATTTTTAGATATATAGTTTATAATAAGATTACAAATATAGTAAAATGTACCATAGCCTTAAGCTCATAAAGAAATGAGATACGTACTTAATTTGAAGATTTTTTTAGGAGAAGTCGATTAGATAATTTCAACGTATAAGAAAGTATAAAATATTTATGAGAGGGTGATAACTTGAAAATGAAGAAATTAACAGCATTGATCATAACCATGGGAGTAATTATTGGAATGACTGGATGCAGCAGTAATGGCACAAAAGCTATAAATAATTCAGTAACAAATCCTATTCAGTCGAAAGATAGCAATTTGGAAAAGGCAGATGTAATTAATGCTGCAGTAAGTCCAGTATACCCGAAGAGTATAGCTTTTGGGGATTATGATGGATGGTTTTCTGTAAAGAAAGACAACAAACTTGAAGACAGCTTCTCAAATTCTTTAAAGGACTTTTCCAATAAATCAACTTCTCTATTATTAAAGAATCAAACAAAAAATATTAGCTATTCACCAGTAAGCCTTTATATGGCACTTTCACTTGCAAGCTCAGGTGCAACTGGAGCAACTCAAGAGGAGATGCTAAAAGCACTGAATGCGGGGGATAAGAAAACAGACTTTATAAGTGAACAAAACGGTAAGCTTTTCAGACTCTTGTATACTAATAATGATATTGGAAAGCTTAACTTAGCAAATTCCTTATGGCTAAATAAAGGAAACAACTTTAAAAAGAGCTTTTTAGATAATGCATCGAAGAATTTTTATGCTTCTATTTTTAATATTGATTTTAAGGACCAGAATTCTTCAAAGCTTATGTCAGACTGGATTTCTAAAAATACCAATGGAATTCTTACACCACAAATAAACTTTGGAAAAGAGCAAATTATGTCCATTATAAACACTATTTACTTCAAGGATCAATGGGCAGATAAATTTGATGTGAAAGCAACTAAAAAAGACACCTTTTATTTAAAGAATGGTGACGAGGTTAAATGCGATTTTATGAACAGAACCTATGTAACTCACAGCTTTATTAAAGGTGATGGTTTTACTAGTTCAACCCTAAGTTTAAAGAATTCTAATAGTATGATCTTTATTCTGCCTGACAAGGGCATCAGCGCAGACAGTTTATTGGAGTCACCTGAAAAGGTTGCAACGCTTTTTGATGAGAAAGATATTAAAAATGGAAAAGTAATTTTTCAGATACCTAAATTTTCCTACGGCAGCAGCCTAAGTCTCAAGGAAACATTAAATTGCCTTGGGATAAAAAAAGCATTTGAAAAAACTGCAGATTTTTCAGGTATAACTGAAGGTACAGCTTTTATTTCAGATATAAAGCAGGAAACCCATGTAGCTATTGATGAAAAAGGCGTAGAAGCAGCAGCTTTTACACAAATAGATTATAGCGGATCAGCTCCTCCTAAGGATGAGAAGGCAGAAATGATTTTAAACAGGCCTTTCATATATGCTATTAAAGGAAGTACAGGAGACATATTATTTGTTGGAGTAGTTAATAATCCAAATGAAAAATAAAGAAGAATGAGGGGGAATTATAATGGTAAGAAAAGCAATTAATGCAGCAGGAGCTGTTGCTGTAGGACCATATTCACATGCAGTTGAATCAGAAGGCTTAATATTTTTATCTGGGCAAACACCCATAGATTCTGAAACAGGAAAACTTGTAGAAGGTGATATAACAAAGCAAACAAAGCAATGCTTTAAAAACCTCTTTAATGTATTAAATGCTTGCGGCCTAACACCAGATGATGTTGAAAAAGTAAATGTATTTTTAACTGATATGAGTAATTTTACTGCTATGAATGAAGTTTACTCAAAGCAGTTTTCCATGCCCTACCCAGCACGTACAACTATAGGGGTTGCAGCACTGCCTCTAGGGGCTCAGGTTGAAATTGAAATGATTGCTAGGAGGAAGTAGCACTAAAGAATAAAGAGGGGGAAAGCAAATGGGGAAAATCAATAATGAAAGTTACATAATAAATGATAAGAAGCTTATATTAAGAACTGTTGAAGTTCACGACTCAGAAAGTATAATAAATTTACTAAAAAAGATAGATGAAGAAACTACTTTTATGCTAAGAGAACCAGGTGAATTTCAATTATCTATCGAGCAGGAAGAAAAGCTACTTCAGGATATGATTGATTCAAAAACAAGCACATTAATAGCAGCTGAATACGATGGTAAAATAATTGGAACCTGCGGCATAAATGGAAATACAAGAAAAAGGCTAGCACATACTGCAAATCTTGGTATTGCAATAGAAAAAGAACATTGGAGCCAAGGCGTAGGTAGAAAATTAATGGAAGCAGGTATTAAGTGGGCTAAAGAGTCTGGAATAACTAGGCTTACACTAGAGGTAGACACTGACAATTACAAAGCCATAAGCTTATATCTAAAACTTGGATTCGAAATAGAGGGAACACATAGAAATGATAAACGGTTGGCTGATGGGAGTTATAGGAGTGGGCATTCAATGGCTTTGTTGTGGTGAAGAGTGGAATTTTCCACTTTTTTGTTGTTTATAGAAGGAATTGGGAGATTTGTGAAGAATATTATAATTATAAATTTCATATTCAGTGAACCTTACTATTAAAAAATTGGAATTAAGATTGTGTGGAGGTCTATTTATGAGGATTTCGTCTATATATATTCAGAACTTCCGAAAATTAAGGCAGTGCCGTATTGATTTTAGCAAAAAGACAACTCTGTTTGTTGGTGCTAATAATAGTGGAAAAACGTCTGCTATGGATGCATTGGGTAAATTTTTAGCGGGAAGAAGCTTTGTTTTTAACGATCTTACCTTATCCAATCGGACCTTAATAAACGTGAATGGTGAAGAATTGGTTGGCAATGAATGCAAAATACCGGAGGATTTATCAAAATGGGAAGCCCTTTTGCCTATGATGGACGTTTGGTTAGAGGTAGAGCGTAGCGAGATTCATTATGTTGCCAGCATTATTCCCACCCTGAAATGGCGTGGTGGAAAACTCGGGATTCGTTTAGCTTTTCAACCTAAAGATATTTCAAAGTTATTTGCAGAATATCGGGAGGCATATTCTGCGGCTCGTACCACTGAAGCTGCAGGGAAAGGAAAAGATGCCTCTCATATAAATTTATACCCAAGAGATTTATGTGATTTCCTCGACAAAAAATTAACAACATATTTTTCTATCAAGTCATATGTGCTAGATCCCAAGCAGTCAGAAGCGAAAGTTCCGCAGTCAACCCCGTATGGAATGGAATGCTTCACTGACAACCCTTTAAAGGGTATTATTAGAATAGACATGATTGATGCTCAACGTGGTTTTTCTGATCCGGAGTCTTCCGATGAAAGTGAAAGGTCTCGGAAACAGTTGTCTACCCAGATGCGCAGCTATTACGACAAACACTTAGATCCTGAGAAACTCCCCACCCCTAAGGATTTAGAAATACTGGAAGTCACCGAACAAGCGAGAGGTGTCTTTGATAAAAATCTAGCTGAGAAGTTTGCCCCTGCAATTCAGGAACTGGAAGGCTTGGGTTATCCAGGCGTAACTGATCCTAAAATTACGATTACAACCAAGGTTAGCACAAGTGAGACATTGAAACACGATTCTGCCGTGCAGTATGCACTTAGCAAAAACGATGGGACGCTGAAGCTGCCGGAAAAATATAATGGCTTGGGCTATCAGAATCTTATTTCAATGGTTTTCGATCTCATGAGTTTTCGAGACAGTTGGATGAGAGTTGGAAAAGCCCTGCAAGCACAGGATACTACGGATACAATTGAGCCATTGCATCTTGTTCTAGTAGAAGAGCCGGAAGCGCATTTGCATATGCAGGTACAGCAAGTATTTATACGGAAAGCCTACTCAGTACTGCGAAATCATAAGTTTCTTAAAGACAATAAGAATTTTGCCACGCAGCTTGTTATCAGCACACATTCCAGCCATATCGCACGTGAGACGGACTTCTCTGATTTGCGCTATTTCAAGCGACTTCCAGAATGCGCTGAGTGCAATGTTGCAACAGCAAAAGTAATTAATCTATCCGATGTGTTCGGCAAAGAAGATGAGACAGACAAATTTGTAACACGATACCTGCAAACAACTCATTGCGACTTATTTTTCGCAGATGCCGCTATATTAGTTGAAGGTTCTGCTGAAAGTATGTTAGTGCCTCATTTTATAAGGGATCATTATCCAGAGTTACATCAAAGATATGTTTCTATACTTAATATAAATGGCCGTCATTCACATCGCTTGAGTCCTTTAATTGATAAACTGTGTTTACCAACATTAGTGATTTCCGATTTGGACTCTGTGGAACCAGATGGTTACCATAAGGCGGCTCGTCCTGTTAGAAACAAAGGGTTAATAAGCAGTAATTATGCAATTACTGATTGGTTAGTTAAGGAAAAAGATTTAGATAAACTTTTGGATCTTCCAGTAGAACGAAAAGTACTCACAAATTACACTGCTGACAAATACTCTGTTCGTATTGCCTATCAGACCCCATTAACTGTCGATTTTGATAAAATACCAACCGAAGCATTGTCGAGCACGTTTGAAGATTGTGTTGTCTACACGAACTATGAATTATTTAAGGGTCTTAAAGAAAGTGACATTGGAAGTGATGCTGGTAGTCTTATTAAAAAAGTTAATGCCGCACTTAATACTGTAAAATCATTTGAAGAACTCCACAAGCAAATATATAGTGTGCTTCGAGACGGGAAGTCTGATCAAAAAGCAGAATTTGCTTTGGATTTAATTTATACTATTGATCCAAACAGTCTTACAGTTCCTCCGTATATTGCGGAAGGCTTAGATTGGCTTCAAACTTTTCTGCGTCCGGAGGTGTGTTGAAACATGGAAGGTATAAAAGCTGTCCAGCAATTATCGGATAACTACATAGATGATCATGTGGACGATGAAATAAAACTATGTTTCTCTGAAGATAGTCCCAAAAGCTTCTTTATGTTTGCAGGTGCAGGTTCTGGCAAAACACGAAGCTTAATTAATGCGCTTTCTTTTTTGGACAAAGAAATGGGAGCTAAATTTTCTGCACACTCCAAACAGGTTGCAGTTATAACTTACACAAATGCCGCCTGTGACGAAATATCTAAAAGGCTTCAATATAAGCCTATTTTTGCAGTATCAACTATTCATAGCTTTCTATGGGAACTGATTAAAAATTATCAGACCGATATAAAGGCTTGGATTATTGAATCTCTAAAAAAGGATATTGCCGAATTGAATGAAAAACAGGCTAAAGGACGTGGCGGTGATGCCACTGTTAAAAGGGCAGAAGAAATTAAAAGGAAGTCTACTCGCCTTGCTAAGATTGAAAGCGTAAAGAGATTTTCCTACAACCCTAATGGAGACAATGTGGGCTATGACTCTCTAAGCCATAGTGAAGTTGTTAAAATGGGTTCTGAATTTATAACCACCGAAGAAACCATGCAGGAAATCTTAGTCGGTAAATATCCAGTCTTGCTAATTGACGAGAGCCAAGATACAAAGAAAGAGCTTGTTGACGCTTTACTTATTGTCTATGAGAAATATAAGGACAGATTCGTTATGGGCATGTTCGGCGACACGATGCAGAGAATATATATGGATGGCAAAGATAATTTAGCATGGTGTATCCCTGACGAATGGGAAAAACCAGAAAAGGTTATGAATCATCGTAGCGCTAAGCGGATAGTAGAGTTAGCCAATACAATTCGAAATACTATTGATAAACAGCAGCAGCGTCCTCGCTCTGATGCCGAGGCGGGAACGGTGAGTTTATTCATAGCAGATTCATCGGCCAATAAAGAAGAGGTGGAACGTCGAGCAGCTAAAATTATGGCTGAGAAGGCTAATGACAATGACTGGCTTGATGCCGCCAAATATAAAAGCTTAATACTGGAGCATCACATGGCAGCCAGTAGATTTGGATTTTTTGACTTATATTCACCGCTTAATGAATCCAAAGCTTTTGACACATTTTTGCGTGACGGATCAATATCTGAAATATCGTTTTTATCTAATGTTGTTTCTCCACTAGTAAATGCATACCAAAATGATAATGATTTTGAGGTTTCGAAAATTATTCGTCAGTACTCTCCTCTTATTGACAAAAAAGCATTTCGGAAATGTTCTGAAGACCAAGCTAAGTTGCTAGAAGTGGCAGAAAATGCAGTTGAGGACTTGCTTACTCTTTGGAAAGATGGAGTTATCCCTACCTGCATCAATATATTAAAGAGCATTAAAAAGAATAACCTTTTTAATCTCAATGATCGTGTAGATAATATCCTATCCGAAGAAGAACAAGACGAAGATAAAAAAGTCACAGCATTACGAAAAGCACTATCTGTACCTTTTGATGAACTCGAACGATATTCGGCATATGTAACTGGCAATACCCAATTTGCTACACATCAAGGGGTTAAGGGACTAGAGTTCCCCAGGGTCATGGTTATTATGGATGATGTTGAAGCAAAAGGATTTTTGTTTAGCTATGAAAAACTTTTTGGTGCGAAGTCTAAAACTGACACAGATTTAAAAAATGAACGTGAAGGGAAGGATACTGGAATTATGCGAACAGCAAGGCTTTTCTATGTTGCGTGTTCGAGGGCTGAAAAAAGCTTAGCAGTTGTAGCTTATACAGAGGATACAGAAGCCGTTAAAAAAACTGCAATTTTAAATGGCTGGTTTTCAACAGCAGAAATTGAAGTTTTATAATACAACTAAATATCAATCATTATTCTTAATTGGATTACTGATTAATGCTTATTATAGAAAGTGGGTGTCAAGCACTCAACCAACACTTGAAGCTATGATAATGATGATAAAATAATTAAGCATAAATACATTATCGAAAGGCTTTATATGCATAAATTATACGTCAAATATGAATAAATACACATGAAATTTTGTCGTTATGTTCCCGCACACGTGGCACGTGGAGACAGTTGTGTTAATAGAGAAGAAATAGCCTGATATCAAAGGCTTTGAAGGCTTTTGAGTAAATATTGAAGTGTGTTTTATGTTCCCTCAGACTACAGTTTGGGGGAACTTTTGCTTGAGGGGGGTTAACAATTACTCAAAATTAAGAGGTTTTGCGTATTTGTTTAGTTTTGCGTAGATGTTTATTATAACAAGGGATAACACCCCTCGCCTCCACCACGTGGAGACCTGTGTACTGCTATATAAGGTGAAATAAGAATTGAATTGGACTGGATGGACGCACTCAGAGATGGGTGTGTTTTGCTGTAGAAAATTGTTTAAGTGTTTTGAAAATAATGTTAGGATGGGGTATAATAAAAAGATGAATAATTATATTAATAAAGTTATTGATAGTACCATTAAAAGTACAGGTGATGCAGTATGATAGGTTATATGAAAGCAGGAAGATACAAAGCGTGGGTTGCTTGATGAAAAACGTATAAAATATACCAAATTTTATTTATCATCGGTATTTACAATAGTAATAAAATGAACTATAAAATGCAAATGGAGAGTATGAAGGGATTACATCGGAAGAGAATAAATGTAGATTATGGCACGGGGTAAATGAATTAAGAGGTTAATGGATGCAAGTCGATATAAAGATTATATGTTAGGACTAATGGTTTATAAGTTTTTGAGTGGTAAACTTTAGAAACAAGATAGAACTTTAAAGTGGATTGACTTATTCGCCTTATAATGTTGTTAAGGAAAAAGGAACACTTGTATTACGTTCTTCTAATGTAAAAAACGGTGAAGAAGTCGATGCAGATAATGCGTCTGCCGATTAAAGCGTTGTTAATTCTAGCAATGTAAAAGAGGGAGATATAATAGTTGTAGTGTATAACAGTTCTCGTTTTTTGATTGGGAGACAAGCTCAAATCAAGGCTGAAGTGGGTAATACCGTCATTGAAGCTTTTATGATATGTAATATTCAAATCATTTCGCAGTAATAAATGCGTTACTTAACACAAAAGGATTTGACAGAGAGGTTGAAAAAAAACTAGGTGCAACAATCAACCAAATCAAAAACAGTATGTTCAAATAAATGGAATTTATGTTTCTAAAATCATAAGAGAAAACCGAATTGGAGAGATGTTTACACATATCGATAACTTTATCACTCTTCATCAACGTAAGTAAAAAACGATAAATTTATTATAAAGACTACTAGGAGGAATAAACAGATATGAACAAACAGCAACTGGCAAATAAGATTTGGGAGTCAGCTAATAAGATGCGTTCCAAGATTGAAGCTAATGAATACAAGGATTATATTCTTGGTTTTATTTTTTATAAATTCTTGTCAGATAAGGAAGTTGAATATTTAAAGACTTTGGATTGGACAGATGAAGATTTACCGGAACTTACAGAAGAAGAAAGAGATACAGTTGATTTGTGTAAGAAAAAAAATGGCTATTTTATCGCATATAACAATCTTTTTTCTACGTGGGTGAAGATGGGTAAGGACTTTGATGTGTCAAATGTTACTGATGCTCTTTCTGCATTTGAAAGAAATATTGGTAATAACTATAAGTCGGTATTTGATAAGATATTTGATACATTGCAGATGGGGTTAAATAAACTTGGCGAAACCAGTGGTGCAAGAACAAATGCAATCAGGGGACTTTTAAGTTTGATAAAAGATATTCCTATGGATGAAAAGCAAGGATATGATGTCTTGGGGTATATCTATGAATATCTTATATCAAATTTTGCATCAAATGCTGGAAAGAAGGCTGGAGAGTTCTATACGCCACATGAAGTTTCATTACTTATGTCAGAAATTATTGCATATCACTTAAAGGAGCAGAATAATATTTCTATTTATGATCCGACCTCTGGTTCCGGTTCATTGCTTATAAATATTGGAAAGAGTGCTTCTAAGTATATGGACAGTGAGAATATTAAGTATTTTGCTCAGGAGTTAAAGGAAAATACATATAACCTTACTCGAATGAATCTTGTTATGAGAGGTATAAAACCTGCTAATATACGCACAAGAAATGCAGATACTCTGGAAGAAGATTGGCCAATTGATTTGAATAGCTATCCTCCAGTGCTTAGAGTAGATGCCGTAGTTTCCAATCCTCCATATTCACAGGTTTGGAATCCAGAAGATAAAGAATTTGATGAACGATATTCGGGTTATGGTATAGCACCAAAATCAAAAGCGGATTATGCATTCTTGTTACATGATTTGTACCATGTTTCTCCGAATGGAATTATGACGATTGTATTACCTCATGGTGTGTTATTTCGAGGAGGAGAAGAGGGGGAAATACGTAAGAACTTAATTGAAAAAAATCAGATTGATGTCATTATTGGTTTGCCTGCAAACATATTTTTTGGTACTGGTATTCCAACTATAATTATGGTATTGAAGCAAACAAGGGATAATGATGATGTGTTGATTATAGATGCATCAAAGTGCTTTGAAAAAGAAGGAAAAAATAATAAGTTACGTGCTTGTGATATCAGAAAAATTGCAGATACTGTGGCAGCTAGGGCTACAGTTCCTAAGTTTTCAAGAACTGTTAGTAGAGATGAAATCAGAAAAAACGAATATAACTTAAATATTCCACGCTATGTTGATTCCTCTGAAAAGGCAGAGAGTTATGATATTTATGCATCTATGTTTGGTGGAATTCCTACAAGTGAGATTGAAGAACTGAAAGAGTACTGGGACGCTTTGGAAGGATTAAGAAGTGCTCTATTTGTTGCAGTCAATGAATTCTATTCAGAACTTGCTACGCAAAATATGAAAGATACTATAAAGAATCACGATGCGATAAAAACTTTTGAAAATACGTTTAAGAAAGCATTTGAAGGATTTGAAGAGTATTTGTTCGGCGAATTGATTGAAAATGCAGAAAGTGTTTCAGTATCAAAAGAGGAAACTAAAATTAGTAAAGATATATTTGCTCGCTTGGAAAATATTCCACTTGTTGACAGATATGAGGCATATCAATTACTGGATGATAGCTGGACTCAGATTGCTAGCGATTTAGAAATGATTCAAACAGAAGGTTTTGAAGCAACAAAGAAAGTTGACCCCAATATGGTTATTAAGAAGAAAAATGGTGCTGATGTTGAGGTACAGGAAGGCTTTATAGGACATATTATTCCATTTGATTTAGTACAGAATACAATTTTAAGGGACGATTATCAACAACTTAAAGACAAGGAGAACCGACTTAATGAGATTACTGCTATGTATGAAGAATTACTTGATTCTATGAGTGAAGAAGAAAAATCAAGCGATGCAATCAACGAAGATGGTACAGCATTTGTAAATGCACAAGTTGCTAAACTTGCAAAACAATATGCTGCTGAAATGAAAAAAGGTGATATATTTGGTGAGGATAGTTTTGAAACAAAGATTATTCAGTGCAATGGTTTGATTTTTGATGAGAAAGCATTGAAAAAAGAAATCAAAGAGGAAGCAGATGCACTTCATATTAAGACAAAAAATACTATTGAAGCATTGACTGACGATGATGTTAAAATGCTTCTTCACAGGAAGTGGATAACTAAACTTGTAAAAAGCTTATATTCTATGCCAAATACAATTGTCGAAGACTTGATAGCAAGAGTAAGTAGTATTTCAATGAAGTATAGTGAAACTTTTGAGGATGTAGAGAAGAGTATTATAGCTACAGAGAAGGAATTAAGCGTATTGTTGGAAGAACTTTGCGGCAATGAATTTGATATTAAGGGGCTCAGTGAATTTAAATTACTGTTAAAGGGTGAATAATATGATCGAAAAAAAGAAAACACCGAGGATTAGATTTGCAGGATTTACTGATGCTTGGGAACAGCGCAAGTTTGACGAATTAGCTGATTATAAAAAAGGACCTTTTGGAAGTGCATTGACCAAAGATATGTTTGTTCCGAAAGGAAACGATAATGTTAAAGTATATGAACAGCAAAATGCTATAAATAAGGATTGGAAATTAGAAAGATATTTTATTCCTAAGGATTATGCAATTAAGATGAATTCTTTCAAAGTACTTGCAGGAGATATTATTGTATCATGTGCTGGCACAATAGGCGAAATATATGTATTACCAATGGATGCAGAGACCGGAATTATTAATCAAGCATTAATGAGAGTTAGGGTTAAAGAAGATATTGTTGAGAAAAAATTGTTTATATATTTATTTTCTAATATGATTGAAAGCTTTTCAAAAATTCATAGTAATGGGTCAGCAATGAAAAATATACCACCATTTTCAGACCTAAAGCCGATGTTAGTGAATGTACCAACGAAAACGGAACAGAGAAAACTTATTAGCTTGTTAATAGATCTCGACAAACTTATCACCCTTCATCAGCGTAAGTATAACAAGCTAGAAGTAATGAAGAAATCCATGTTAGAAAAAATGTTTCCTAAAAGTGGTTCAAATATTCCAGAAATAAGATTTGCAGGATTTACTGATGCTTGGGAGCAGCGTAAGTTTTCAGATATAACATATCTGGCTGGAGAAAAGAATCGAAACAATATTCCATATCAAAGTTATTCTATATCAAATGAAAAAGGCTTTATTCCACAAGATGAGCAATTTGAAAATGGTGGAACAATGAAAGAAGCTGATAAAAGTATGTATCTTATTGTTCAACCAAATTCATTTGCATATAATCCGGCAAGAATAAATGTAGGGTCTATTGGATACTATGATTTGCCTGAAAATGTAATTGTTAGCTCACTTTACGAGGTGTTCAAAACATCAGATGATATAGATGATAGATTTCTATGGCATTGGTTCAAATCAGATTTGTTCCCTAAATTTATTGAGCGTTACCAAGAAGGTGGGGTTCGTATGTACTTTTATTATAATAAATTATGTATGTGTTCCTTGGATTTGCCAAGCATAGAAGAACAAAGGAAAATAGGCAAATATTTTGATAAGTTCGATAACCTTATCACCCTTCATCAGCGTAAGCTGGAGAAACTGAAAAAAATCAAGAAATCTATGTTAGAAAAAATGTTTATATAGGAGGTGTTCGCCCGTGAGTTATAAAAATAGTTATGATAAGGAAGTGAATTTTGAAAATGACCTAATTAAGATGCTTATTGAAGATAAAGGATGGAAGGATGGTGTCCTTGAATATCCTACAGAAGAAGAGCTGATTAGAAATTGGGCAGATATAATTTATAATAGAAATAGAAGTGTGGACAGACTGGGCAATTATCCATTAACTGAAGGTGAAATGAACCAAATTATGACGCAAATTTCAATGCGTAAAACACCATTGAAACTAAATGGACTTATCAATGATGGTATAGTTCAGATAGTAAGAGATGAGGAGCAAGATACTCATAATTTCAAGAAAACAGTATCCTTGGATATTTTTAATCGAAAGGAAATTGCAGCAGGAAGAACATTTTATCAGATTGCAAGACAGCCTAAGTATAGAGCTAAGGATAGTATTTACCCTAATCGTAGGGGAGATTTTTGCCTTCTGATAAATGGTATGCCTTTGATACATGTGGAGTTAAAGAAAAGCTGCATTCCGGTAAGTGAAGCACAATATCAGATTCAGAAATATTTGAGTGAAGGAGTTTTTACAGGTATTTTTTCTCTTGTACAGATTTTTATAGCTATGAATCCAGAGGAATGCACGTACTTTGCTAATCCAGGAAGTTCGGATAAGTTTAATCAGAATTTCTGTTTTCATTGGGCCGATAGTAACAATGATCCTATTAATGAATGGCAGGATATAGCAGGTGATTTGATTTCTATTCCTATGGCGCATTATATGATTGGATTTTATACTGTAGCAGATAATACTGACAAAACACTAAAGGTAATGAGAAGTTACCAGTACAATGCTGCCAGTGCGATCGCTGATAGAGTGACTAAAATGCGTTGGAACGATAAGACCATTTATGGTGGCTATGTTTGGCAGACTACAGGCTCTGGTAAGACTATGACCTCGTTTAAGTCAGCCCAGTTGATTGCAAACTCTAAAGATGCTGATAAGGTTGTGTTTTTAATGGATCGAATTGAACTTGGGATACAATCTCTTAGAGAGTATCGTGGCTTTGCGGATGAAGCTGAAGAAGTACAAGCAACAGAAAATACAGATATTTTGATATCAAAACTTAAAAGCCCAGATACAGAGAATACATTAATTGTTACATCTATTCAGAAGATGAGTCGTATCAAGCAGGAAGATGGTGTAAACAATCATGATATAGAGCTGATAAATAGCAAGCGTATAGTATTTATTGTTGATGAATGCCATAGAAGTGTATTTGGAGAGATGTTATCAACAATAAAGTTTACATTCCCTAGAGCAATATTTTTTGGCTTCTCTGGTACTCCTATATTGGATATTAACAAGAAAAAGGATTCTACTACTGCGGATGTATTTGGAAATGAACTTGAGGGGGCTAGGTACACAGTTGCTGATGGTATGCGTGATAAAAATGTACTTGGCTTTGACAGCATTCCTCAGCCTACTTATAAGGATAAGGAATTAAGAAGATTAGTAGCGCTAGATAAGGCAAGAGCTACTGATGAAGCAGAAGCACTTGCTGACGAAAATAAGAAAGAAGTATACCTTCACTGGATGAATGATGTTCCAATGGGAGAAGAATTAGATGATGAAGGAAACAGATTGGAAAGCATCGAGGGAGCATTATCAGATGCACTGTATAATTGCGATAAACACAGAAATAAAGTTATCGATGATATTTTGGATAATTGGGTATCACAAAGTCTTGATGGTAAATACCACGCAATCCTAGCATGCAGTAGTATTGCAGAGGCGATTGAATATTATAAACTAATGAAATCAAGAGAATGTTATTTGAAAGTGACAGCTGTTTTTGATCCTAGTGATGGAAATAATGAACACTCTATCGAGAAGATACATGGAATTCATGATATTTTAAGCGACTACAATCAGATGTATGATAAGACTTTCGGAATTTCTACTTATTCTGGATTTAAAAAAGATGTGTGTGCAAGATTAGCACATAAAGAACCTTATCTTGCAGTGGAAAACGATAAGAAAAAGTGTTTAGATATTTTGATTGTTGTTGATCAGATGCTTACTGGATATGATTCAAAGTGGCTTAATACATTGTATATGGATAAAATCTATAGATGGAACAATATAGAAATGGTCATACAAGCGTTCTCACGTACAAACAGAGTGTTCCAAAATGATAAAAAGCACGGAATAATTAGATATTATCGTAGACCCTATACAATGAAAAATATAATTGAATATGCTTTCAAATCATATTCAGGGGATAAGCCATATGGAATATTTGTGCCTAAACTTAAGCAGAATCTTGAAAATATGAATTACGCATTTTCTGATATAAAGGATATTTTTGTGCTTGCAGATATTCCGGATTTTTCTAGACTACCTGCTGAAGCAGATGAGAAAAGGAAGTTTGCTAGTTTGTTCAGACAGCTTCACAATTATCTTGAATCTGCTAGAGTACAGGGATTTGTATGGGAAAAATTAGAATATGGAGAAGATGAAGGGATTTTTGATGGAAATGTCACAGTTCTTTTTGATAAGATCACATATGAAACATTATTGGCACGTTATAAAGAGTTAAGAAGAGGCGGCGGCGGACCAAGTGTTGATGTTGGATATGATATTGACCCATATTTAATGTCTTTGCCTACTGATAAAATTGATTCTGACTATATGAATTCAAGATTTAGAAAATATTATAAGATGGTTGAAGAAGGTGCCGATGAGGAAAATAAGAGTGCTATGCTTAATGAACTGCACAAATCTTTTGCTACTCTTTCTCAAGAAGAACAGAAATATGCTCATATGGTCATTAGAGATATTCAGAATTCAGTTTTGCTGTATGATGAGTCAAAATCAATTAATGATTATATTTCTTCATATAGGACAAAGGCAAGGAATGAAGAATTACATAACTTCGCTATCAAACTTGGTATAGATGAAAATGCTTTAAGAGAATTTATGTCATTAAATGTTAATGAGCATAATATTGATGAGTTTGGGCGTTTTGAAAAGTTAAAACAAACTATAGATATTGATATTGCACAGCTTTATTTTGAGAGAAAAGAAGGTTTATCAATTCCAAGGCGTAAGATACATCCTAAAATTGATAAAATGCTTAGAGAATTTATTCTTAATGGAGGAAATGAAGTGTAAAAATGGTAACGTTTTGGTAACAGAGTAAGGTTATACAATTGGGAAAATTATTTATTGGGTTGGTTACTACCTTGACAAAACACTATACGGATTATGTACTTTACTAATAAGAAATTCTAGATTAAGGATGGAAGGTTTGAATTTGGGAATAATCTAATTTATTTGGAAAGTTCATTTGCAGAAGAAAATTCATCTAGACAGCATCAAATTTGAGATATAATAACGGTCTATACTGTAGATGGAGGAATATCTGATGGTATTACAGAAAATGAAGTGAAATCAACTATATTCTTCAAGGGTTATACACTGGTAGAGTTTATGGGCTAAATGGGAATAATTGCTCAATGGATGGATTATTACAGCATAATGTTATGAAGCTTTCCCAGAAACTTAACCAGCTATTCACTGGTGTTAGTATAATATTGTAGACATAGAAAGCCGAATACAGCAGATAAAATTCTAATTCGCTAAACATGGATTTAGCGAAGTAATAGTTTTGCAACTAAGGATGAAAATGCAATAAATAAAGTATGTTTTGATGTAAATCTTTCTGGTGAAGAAGTTGAACAAGCTCTAAAGGATTTAGTTTGTTTCGTATAGTAGGGCTTCATGGGAAAATTTATTTTAGATTATATGACAAAAATTATATAATGTTGGATTTATTGATTACAATGATGGATGCTTTTATATGAAGATTCACACTGATGAATAATCTCAAAAACAGTAACTTAAAGAACATGAATAATTGCTATAAATAGCGGAAAAAATTAGTAATAGCTTTCACCAAAATAGGAGGAATCTATTATTATGAATGTCACAGAACTATACCGTAAGCAAAAGCCTTATATTAAAAAGGATGAAGTAGGAAGAACTTATGAAGAAGCTGTATTACATGCCCCAGGTTATGTAAGGTTTGTTCAAAATGCATATAGAGTTAGAAATAAATTTTTTTGGAGGTAATAGATCTAGTTCTAAAGAAAGAGATTGGCTGGAAGAATATATAAGGTTAAATGATGTTGAAGGTAAGAAATTGCTACGAGGAGGAGACATTATTTACCTACATGGAAATGAGTATTACAGAACTAGAGGAGAGTCTATAGAATTTCTAGCTGCGCTTATAAGAATGATGCAGCATAGATTAGGCATCCGTGAGGGCATAACTATGAATGGGCTTGAGCTTGCTAGAGAAGATAGAGACTGGGTAATGGAATATGCAAGAAATGCAGAAAAAGAATTAGAATTATACTATGAATCTAAGAGATATTTTATATAAGTTGTAAATCTTAATAGTGTAGTATATAAATAAAAAGACATGCCAATAATCTTAATGAGGTGAATAGCATGTCTTTTAAAATTACATGGAAAACGCATATACTCTGTCTAATCTTATCTATAATTATCACTGTTATATTAGGTAATATTCCAAGCATGATTTTAGATGAATTTTTTGCTCATAATTTTATCCTGTATCCAACCCATAATATTCTAATTAATTTCTCTTTCTACATTATTATATTATATATTCCGATAACCTGTTTTCATGAGTTCATACATGGTTCTACATATAAAATATTTGGAGGTAAAGTAAAATACGGATTTAAAGGTATATATGCTTTTACTCAGGAAGTATCGGGCAAACCTGTTAGTAGAACTGAATTTTTAATAATTTTACTAAGTCCTGTTGTGATAATATCACTTCTTAGCCTGATTTTTAACAACTGGCTAGTACACATGATATTTCTACTGAATGTTTTAGGTTCTAGCGGAGATATTCTTATGAGCCTATATTTAGCTAGAATAAATTACAAGTCAAAAATAATTGATAAGTCTTACGGTTTTGACTACATATAATATGAAGAAAAAATTTAGGCAGTCACAAATTAAAATTAAAATCTATTATAATAATAGTTATCTTCATCGTATTTAACCTCAGCATCTTTCTCATTAAAGTCTGAGCTCAAATCGATACCAACTTCCTCATGGGCATTGTCGGAGTTAGATTTATGCTTTATAGATCTATAGTTATGAGGATATTTATATAAAGTTACTCTATCAATGCCATCTTTGTTAAGTCCATTTGCATCGAATCCTTGTTTGTCAAATCATTCATTGTCAAAACCATTTTTATTATAACCGCTTCTATCAAGTCCATTTTTATCATATCCATCTTTATCATATCCGTAAATATCAAGCCCCTGCCTATCATATCCGTCTTTATTATATCCTAACTTATTAAAGCCATTTCTGTCTTAACCGCTCCTATTATATCCTTTAAAATCAAATCCTTGCCTGTCAAATCCTTGTCTATCAAATCCTTTAAAATCGAACCCACTACTATTAAAGCCTTCTTCATTGTATCCATTTACATCATAGCCATTTCTATCAAAGCCGTATTTGTTAAAACCATTTATATCAAATCCATCACGATTATAACCTTCTGAGTCAAAACCATAACAATCATAAATTTTTACGTTTTTATGTTCATTTTTACGTTCATTTTTTTGTTTAAAATCATTTATAAGTTTGGCTTCACCTTTATTAATAAGGAATTGAGCTACGTCAATACCTTTTTCTAAATTGCCGCTAGCAAAAACTTCAGCAAATTTATCCATAGTATATGTAGTTCCATAGAATGTTATTTTTGAGTCTTTATCTAATTTCACTAAAATCATCTCCTTATGAGAAAATTTATATAATTATTTATTCTATGAGAATGCTGTAAATCCTGCTAAAAAGGAGTATAATTATGTAAGAATTGTTAGTTTTATAATATTTAAAGTAATTTTAATAAATATATGGGGGGATTATTATGACTTCTGATCAATATGTATCTTCAATAATAAGTAAGTATAAGGTAAAAGACGAAATTGACGCTTTGACCCAACTTTTCGTTATATATCCACTTGAGAAGATAATAAGAAATTGGGCAAGTACCTGGTTAGATGAAATTAAAATTTCTGGTTCTCGTGCTAAAGGAACTGCAATTAATCTATCTTCTGATTTAGACCTGTTTATCTCATTGAAATCAAGTAATCCATTTACTTTAAAACAGATTTATAATTCCTTATATGATGCAATAATTAAAGAAGGTATAAGCGCAAGAAAACAGAATGTTTCAATTGGAATAAATTATCAAGGACATAATATTGACTTAGTTCCAGCTAGTAGACACTCTGGTAATACAAATTATCATTCACTTTATAAAAGTAAGGCAGATTCGTGGACTCAGACTAATATAGATAAACATATAAATTTAGTAAAAGATTCAGGGCGTAGAGATGAAATAATTGCTTTAAAGATATGGCGCAAACTACATGGACTTGATTTTCCATCAATCTATCTTGAATTAACGGTATTAGAGGCTTTATATTATAAAAACAAAAATCAGCTAGGCTTCAATTTCCTTACTATATTAGAGTATCTGCAAAATGAATTCGTAGAAAAACGAATTGTGGACCCATCAAATACAAACAATGTTATTTCAGATGATTTGTACAAATATGAAAAGCAAGCCATAGCAGCTAAGGCTATGGAAAGCAGAAGTGCAAAGGCTTGGGAAGAAATCATATGGTAAGGGGAGGAGCACAGTGGGGACTATAGATTTAAAAGAACTTTTTTATGGACTGCAAAAGCAAATGATAGCTGAACTTAAAACTAATAGGGAATGCATACCTCATCCAGGCACCAAAGGAGATTGCTCCGAGATAAACTGGATTGAGTGGTTAAAAAAATATTTACCCAAAAGATATAGTGTAGACAAAGCATTTATAATAGATTGTAATAATAGTATTAGTGAACAAATAGACATTGTAATTTATGACCAACAATACTCACCATTTGTTTTTAATCAAGGTGCTGCTAAATATATTCCAGCAGAAAGTGTTTATGCCATATTTGAAGTAAAACAGGAACTTAGCAAATTCAATGTGCAATATGCGGCAGAAAAAGCAGAAAGTGTCCGAAATCTTACACGAACTTCTGCGCCTATAATGCATGCTGGAGGTAGCTTTCCTCCGAAAGAGCCCAAAGAAATATTAGCAGGGCTGCTAACTCTAACAAGTACATGGGTAGATCCACTTGGCGAATCCTTTGACAATTGCTTAAAGAGTCTTAGCAAGAAACAGAGGCTAAATATAGGGTGTATTCTAGAGTGTGGTTCATTTTTAATAAATTATACTGAGGGGATGCTAGATATAAAGAAAAGCACCAATGAAGAGGCTTTTATATCATTTTTCTTAAATTTACTCATGGAATTACAGAAAGTTGGGACTATAACAGCAATGGATATAATGCGATACGCTCAAGTATTAGATTCTATTTAACATTATTGTTCTTAGCTTTAAAGTATATCTACCTTATTAGATATACTTTAAAGCTACTTGACGTTTCAAAGATTTTTATTTATATATAATACTATATTAGAACTTTCTCTTGTGGCTTAACAAATGATAGTTCTTAAGGAAATCCGCATTAATATCTGGGTATGGCGCAGATGGTAGCGCGCTAGAATGGGGTTCTAGAGGTCGCAAGTTCAAATCTTGTTACCCATACCAAAGGAAAGTCTGTAATTCAAACGAGTTACAGACTTTTATAAATTTCTGATATTTAATTTTAAAAGGCTTAAAACCATAATCCAACCATTAAGCCTATTTTACTTTAAAAAGTAAGCTCTCAAGGGTACTATGGTTAACAGCATTAGCACATCTAGTGCTACAATAAATCTTTTTCTTATTTGTATGAAGAACTGGAAAGTAAGTTGAACACGTCACATTAGCACATTTCTTAACTATTCTAAATTTTGGATTTAAGAAAAAAATAGCAAAGTATATAGCCCTTGTAGATTGGCAAGCAAAATTATAAATCAACATCGAATATTACATATGTTTCACAAATAATTAACAGTGGAATAAATGACATTGAACTATAAAGATTACTTATTTCTTTTCAGTGTTGTATAAGAGAACGCACATAGATTTGTGTAAATCAAATCTATGTACGTACATTTGCCTAACCTTTGGGGGTACCTTGAGCAGATACCCCTTTTAATTATCTAACCTCAAGTGCAGTAACATTTTTCTCAGTAATCTGAGCAGAATGTTTTGTTACAAGGTTGCCGCCGGATGACTTAAATATATTTTTTGCTATTATTACATCCATGGCAGCAGACACTTCATTTTGAGTAATATCATCTCTTACACCGGCAAGTGTAATACTTGCTCTTGAGCCTAATTCGTTTAAGAAAGTCATTACTAAACTTTTTTCTGCCATTATATTTCCTCCTTTCACACGGAATATTTGGTATTCTAAGATTTACCATGGGTCAATTACCAATTATGCATTTACAAGTATATTGTCATCACTTCTTAAGATATCTGTGATTTCATATTGCAATAAAAGAGCTAAAGCATTTGCAGTATCTAATATGCTTTGATTGTCTGCGGTCACTTTTATGTTTGAGAACTTCTTTGCCTTGATGACATCTTTACCAGTTAAGTCTATGCCGTCTTTGTATTTAATTGTCATAGAAGATTGAGCTAATACACTGTTTACTGCCATATATATTCACCTCCCTTTTTATTATTTAATTGTGGCCACATACATAAATATGCACTTTGAAAATTATTTATCGGGTTAAAGATAAAAAATTAAAAAATATTTTACTTTAATAAAAGCAAAAAAGATTTCTCCTGCAGCAAACGTTTTGCCGCAGGAGAAATCTTTAATATGTAGCTTTGCTATCATTGCCACTAAGCCTTACTGAAAGTATAGTTGAAAGCTGGTTTATCGAAGAAGATAGACCGTCTAACTTACCTTCAATTCTTATAAGCAGATAGGCAGCTACCGCTATGGGGAAACCAACATCAGCTATGCTTTTTAAAAGGTCTTCCATGATATCACCTCCATTTTTGCATTTATAATAATAAATATGCAGAAGGTGAGGTAAATGACGTTATAGCTGCTATTTTTAATTATATTTATTGAAATTATATATTTATTTTTCAAATAAAAAGCCATAGTAATACCTAATTGCCTCATCCACAATAGTATTCATATACACATTGACATCAGGATGAGCTGCTTTAATTTCGTTAAGCATCTTTGCTGTAGAGTAGCGAAGCTTATAGAAGCGGCTTATTGTGTAGGATTCACCTTCAATGGATGGAGTAGCTGTATTAGCTTCTGTTTTGGTTTTTCTATTGTCTAATAAAGCTTCTGCTTCTGGTTTTGAGGCATTAAAATCAAAAGTATTAATAATACTTGGGACTTCTGTTAAAGAAGGTTCTAGCTCTGATGTAAAACTGAAAGAGGATAAAACATTTTCAGGTGAAACCTCACCTTCCGTGAAGCCATCCTCCTCATCAACATAAAAGTCAAGCGACTCTACTGAGCTTTTAGACTGATTTTTTCTTTCCATTTTCTTGTCCACCTATATCACAAATTAATATATATATAAATATGCACATAAAGGCTGTATTTACTTTGAAAGGGCTTATTTGAAGCAAATATTTATATATTTTAATTTTTATGTAGGCAAATATTTATATATTTCAATATTTATTTAGATTAATATTTATATAGGTAAATATATATATAGGTAAACATTATATTTCTAAAATAGAAATTTTGGGGTGACAATAATTATATGAAAAGCCTACAGCTCCAGCATTTAGAAATCTTAAAGCAAATTCTTTGGACTCAAGCACTTCTATATTAAGTTCTTCAGGAGTTTTTGAAATTTTTGGAATCAATAGATGACCTAGTACGATATGTGCTAATTCACGGACGATGGCAAAGGATAATTTTTTATAAGTAGGATGCTGGCGAGGATAGTTTACTTTATTTCTATTTACAAAAATTATATGTAAACTATGTTCTTCAACATATTCTGTTAGTGCATCATGCTTTTCAGAGAGATCAATAAATGCGTATTCAAAGGGGAAGGGCTGAAGTGTTTTTATTTTTTTTAAAAGTTCCATAAAATCAATAGGCCAGTGATTATTATTGATTTGTAATAACTCAATTAGCCAGGATACTCTAAGAGTAATGTAATTTTGACGATACGCTGGAATAAGATTAAAGGTACAGCGTTCCATATTATAATCTTGTTTCATGTATAACCTCCATAACAAAAACTGATTAGAAAATAAGTTAGTAAGGAAAATTATACATTTATGGGGAATATATTACAAGACTTGACTTTTATCTTTTTTTATATTTTAGAAATTGCTGAAGTAAAACTTCAGTCTGAGCTTTGATTATTTCTAGTTCATTTTCTGAAAGGTCTGAAGCTGATACTCTATAGGCAAGATTAGCCCAGCTTTTGTCCTTTTCATACATATCTTTTATTTGTCTAGTTATGTCTATTAGGTTTCCATTTTCATCTTTATAAATATTTTCAGTGAAACCTTTGTGGTCAATGAGTTCTTCTATGTATCCTGCCTTTTGCAATAGTTCTTCGCAAGCTACACCTAAAAAAGGAGCAATAGCTTTAAGAACTATAGGAGAGGGTGTTTTCCTATCACCAGTTTCAATTCTACAAATTTCTGCGCTACTAACACTGCACTTTTCAGCAAGCTCTCTTTGTGATAATCCTATTTTTTTTCTTAAATTTTTTATATATTCACCAATACTCATGATATCACATCCTTTTAAATTAATTATATAAAAAGTGATACCTAATGGCAATAGATTATTATGGGAATAATTGACAATTGGCAATTAAAAATGTTAACATTAAATAGATATAGAACGGTAACACGAAAGGAGAAATGAAATGATTTTAAATGTAAAATATCTTAAAACTCTTATTGAGAAAAAAGGATGGTCAGATCGGCAGTTTGCGATGAAATGCGGACTATCCTCTGCTACTGTTTCGCGCATTATATCGGGAAAAAGAGGTGCTGGAACTAGGGCCTTAGTTGGAATAAGGAAGGCCTTTCCAAATGAACCCGTAGAAAAACTATTTTTTTTATCTAATTAGCAACTTAATGATAATGAGTACACAATTATAACAAATAAAAAGGAGAGCATTAATTATGGCGAAGTATAGACAATTACAAACCTGCTTCTGGAAGGATAGCTTTGTTACAGAGCTCACACCAGAGGAAAAATTCTTTTACATGTACCTTATGACTAATGATAACACTACTCAGTGTGGAATTTATACTTTTATTGTTAAGTTTGCTGAAGTGGAGACAGGCTATAACAGGGAAACTATTGAAAAGCTCTTAAATAGGTTTATTGAGTATGGGAAGATAAAATATTGCAGTGAAACAAAAGAAATTATGGTTGTAAATTGGCTTAAGCATAATTTTATAGGAAGCAAGCCAGTTATTAGCTGCATTAATAGAGAGTTAAAGCAAGTTAAAAAGGCTTCTTTCCTTACAGATCTGTACAATATATGTAAAAACAATAACTATCCTGTGGAGACTATTTTTAAGGGTATAGATACAGTATCCATAGGGTATACAAGCCATAGTGAGGAAGAAAAAATACTCTTAAGGGAAGAAGAAGAAATAGAAAAAGAAGAAAAAGAAGAAGTAGAAGAAAAAGTTAACGCTACTTCGGTAGCTTTAAATAGGGATTTAAATAATAACTTTAAGAAAGTAATTAATGCTTTTAATAATAATATTCATCCAATAACACCTATGGAATATGAGAAGCTTTTTGACTGGTGCAAAGATATGGATTTTGAGGTGGCAATAGCTGCAATTGAAGAGGCAGTAAAGCATAATGCAAGAACAATGGCCTACATAGAAAGAGTTCTTAACAGCTGGCTTGAAAAAGGTTATAGCACAATACAGGGAGTTAATGCGCACCAGAGGGACTTTAAAAACAAAAGAGAGCTCACTAAAGAAAACAGGTCAATTCCAAATGCCAAGGCCTATGAGCTTATAGAGTGAGGTGGCAGTGATGGCAATAAACACCTTTTATAATTTAGAAGCTGAAGCTGAAGTTTTAGGTTCTATAATGAATGATAATAATAGCCTTTGTAATATTATTGATTTTTTAAGCTATGAAGATTTTTACAGCTCTAAGCACCAAATAATATATAAGACAATGGTAAGCATGTACGTAGAAGGGTCATTTATTGATATAACTACTCTTTGTGACAGGCTAGGAGTTTGTTTAACTGAAGCAGGAGGCATAACCTACATAAGCCAAATTTTTTCAAGCTGTATTTCTACGGAAGGCTTGCTTTCCTATGGGTCCATAGTAAAAGAAAAATCTAATAAAAGAAAGCTTATGAAGGCTATGAAGGAAATGGAACTGGAGCTTAAAGAAAAGGACATTGAAAGCAGTAGGGTTATTGATGCTATTCAGGACAAGCTTATAAATATTAAGTTTGAAAGGAATCTGGAGGATGGGAAACTGGAAGGGCCAATGATAGACTTCTTAAATAAACTTGAGGAAAGATGGAAAAATGGTGGGAACATTCAAGGCATAAAATGTGGTTATAAAAACTTGGATAAGGTTCTCGGCGGTCTGATGCCTCAGGATTTTATTATAATTGCGGCAAGACCTTCCATGGGGAAAACTGCAGTAGCTCTTAATCTGGCTCTAAACTGTGCCTTAAGAGCTAAGGTTAAAACCGCTTTTTTCAATCTTGAAATGGGGAAGACCCAAATAATTGAAAGAGCAATTGCCTCCTATTCAGAAATACCTATGGAAAATATAAAAAAAGGCAGTCTCAATGACACTCAATGGGCCCTTGTAGGGAGTGCAAGCAGTAAAATCGCCAGCAGCTCTCTTATGATTTTTGATAAGACATTTACACTTAGAAAGCTTAAGGAAGAATGTAAAAGACTAAAGCTCCAATGGGAGCTGAATGTGGTTTTTATAGATTATTTACAGCTAATAAATAGTGAGGAAAGAACAGAAAATAGAACACAGGATATTTCAAAAATATCAAGAAGCCTTAAACTTATGGCAAAGGAACTGGATATAACTGTTATTTCCTTGTCTCAATTGTCTCGAGCTCCGGAGACTAGGGCAGATCATAAACCTCTCTTGTCTGACCTTAGGGAATCAGGTGCCATAGAGCAGGACGCTGATATTGTTATGTTTTTGTATAGGGATGAATATTACAATGCAGACAGTGACAGGCCTAAAACGATAGACTGCATTGTGGCAAAAAACAGAAATGGACAGGTGGGTACTGCTAGGCTTAAGTGGAATGGGGAGCTTCAAAAGGTTATGTAGTAAAAGTGAGGATTAATATATATTGTTACATCTTATTAAGCTGTTATGTAGTAGCATGGGTTAGTGGCTAAGTAATTTAATATAATGGAGGGGTGGTAAAGGTGAATCAAAATGAAATTGAAGCTTGTGTAATAAGAGCGAAAAGTGGAAGTCAGGAAGACCTCTTAAAAATCCTAGAGCAATACAAGCCCTTTATTTTCAAAACTGCAAAAGCTTTTAATATTAAAAACTTCGACACCTATGATTTAGTTCAGATAGCCTATGTTACCATAATAAATGTAGTATTAAAATATAAGATAGGCTCTCATACCTTTACAAGCTATGCTCTTAATGCTATAAAAAATGAACTTAAATATACTGCAAGAAAGAACTCTAGGTATAATCAAGAGCTAAGCCTTAATACACCTTTAAATGAAGCTGACGATAATTATAATGAATTTATTGATTGGCTGGAAGCACCGGAAACAATTGAGGAGGAACTTCTTAAACTTGAAAAATCCAAAGAATTAAGAGAAGCTTTGGCAAGGCTATCTGAAGAGGAATTAGAACTTGTTATTATGGTGTACTATAATAAAGTTTCAATAAAAACCTATGCTAAAAAGAAGGGTTTAGCCTATACTACAGCAATAAATAGAAAGAATAAGATTTTAGGGAAGTTGAAGGGGTTGATGGTTGTTTAATTTTTAAGATGCTGACTTTGCAACAAATGCTTATAGTAGTTTGTTTATGAAGTAGAATAATTATATTTTTGTCCAGGGCAATGATATAATTATCATGAGGTGAGTTACCAATGCTTATCATATTATCGCCAGCAAAAACTCTTAACATGGATAGGGCACTTAATAGTAATTTATATACAAAGCCGCTATTTATAAAGGAAGCAAGTGTCTTAATTAAGGAGCTTTTAAAATATTCTCCTCCAGAGATGGAAGGACTTCTTAAAATAAATAGTAATCTTGCAGAGCAGAATTTTATAAGACACATAAGGTGGCAAGAAGAACATAATTTATCAAATGCGAAACAAGCTTTATTAGCATATGATGGTGCAGTATATCAAGGGATAAATGCAATTGATTTAAGTGAAAAGCAGTTAACTTTTACAAATGATCATTTAAGAATATTTTCAGGGCTATATGGTGCATTAAGACCATTAGACTTAATTCAGCCTTATAGATTAGAAATGGGAACCAAGCTTAAATATAGGAAAAGTAATAATTTAACTAGCTTTTGGAAATCTAAGCTTACCACCTATATTAAAAAAGAATTACATTACCAAAAGGATAACCTATTATTAGATTTAGCCTCAAAGGAATATTCTTCGGTATTAGATATGAGTAAAATTAATGCAAGGGTTATAACACCAGTATTTAAGGAATATAAAAATGGAACTCATAAAGTCATAACTATTTATACAAAACGGGCAAGAGGACTTATGTTAAGGTTTATTATAGAGAATAATATTGTTTCGCCAAATGAATTGAAGGAATTTAATGAGGAAGGATATAGTTATAAGGAATACCTATCATCTGATACAACTTGGGTATTTACAAGATAAAAGTAATTTATGGCAGGTGAGGCATAATAGAAAATCTTATGGTTGCTTGTTTTGACGTTTATTATTATAAAGGTTATGCTAGAGCCTCATGTATAGTATTTAGAAAAGCTGAGGAAAAGTAAAAATAATTTATCCAGCTGATAATTTTTGAAGGAGGGGACTAAATAGTAAAAATGAAGAATAGGACCTATATAGCAATTGATTTAAAATCCTTCTACGCTTCGGTGGAGTGTAATGAACGAGGCCTTGATCCCTTGACAACAAACCTTGTTGTTGCTGATTCAAGCCGCACTGAAAAAACCATCTGTCTCGCCGTAGCTCCCTCCCTCAAAGCTCACGGTATTCCTGGTAGGGCAAGATTGTTTGAGGTTGTACAGAAGGCTAAGGAAGTAAATGCATTACGGCTACGAAAAGCACCGGGGAGAGTCTTTTCTGGTGCTTCCTTCAGTGATACAGAATTGAAATCCTCACCGAGTATGGCCCTGGACTATATTGTTGCTCCACCGAGAATGGCACTTTATATAGAGTATAGCACGCAGATTTACAATATCTACTTGAAGTACATTGCGCCTGAAGATATACATGTATATTCCATTGATGAAGTATTTATTGATGCTACCAATTATTTGAACACCTACAATCTTTCAGCCCATGAACTTGCCACGAAAATGATTATGGATGTTATTAAAACTACCGGTATTACAGCTACAGCTGGAATTGGCACAAATCTGTACCTTTGCAAGGTCGCTATGGATATTCAGGCAAAGCACACCAAAGCAGATCAAAACGGCGTTCGGATCGCTGAACTTAACGAAGTAAGTTATCGCCATTTGCTGTGGTCACACCGGCCACTTAAAGACTTTTGGCGTGTTGGTAAAGGCTATGCCAAGAAGCTGGAGGAAAAGGGCCTTTTTACCATGGGGGATATTGCAAGATGCTCTCTTGGTATAGCCACAGATTATTACAATGAGGATTTACTGTACAAATTGTTCGGCATCAATGCTGAGTTATTAATCGACCATGCATGGGGATGGGAACCATGTACCATTGCTGATATTAAAGCATATAAGCCCAGCACAAACAGTATTGGGTCGGGGCAAGTGCTGCAATCTGCCTATACCTTTGACAAAGCAAAGCTGATTGTGCGAGAAATGACTGATCTGCTTGTTCTTGATTTAGTGGACAAAAGACTTAAGACGGATCAGCTTGTTTTGACAGTTGGATATGATATTGAAAATCTGACAAACCCGAAAATAAAGAAATCATATCACGGGCCGACTACCACCGACCACTATGGACGTAATGTTCCGAAGTCTGCACATGGCACCACAAATCTTGATAAGTCTACATCCTCTACAAAGCTAATCATGGATGCCGTCACAGAGCTGTTTGAGCGCATCGTTGACAAAAATCTCCTGGTAAGGAGAGTCAACATCACAGCGAATCATGTTGTGGATGAGGCAATTGTTCAAGAAAAAAATAACTTTGAACAGCTTGATCTATTTACGGATTACAAGACTGTGAAAGTGAAAAAAGAGGAAGAAGAAGCCGAGCTTGCACGAGAAAAAAGGATGCAGAAAGCAATGATTCAGATAAAAAATAAATACGGCAAGAACGCCGTTCTAAAGGGTATGAATCTGGAAGAAGGGGCTACCACATTAGACCGAAACAAGCAGATTGGAGGACATAAGGCATGACAAGAGAATACGATGACATCATTAATCTACCGCACCATGTCTCTGCGACACACCCTCATATGACAGCCATTAATCGGGCAGCACAGTTTTCCCCATTCGCTGCACTGACTGGCTATGATGCCGCAATCAAAGAAACTGCAAGATTAACTGACGAGAGAGTTGAATTGGACCAATATACGAAGGACACTTTGAACTATAGGTTGCAAATCCTAGCAGATTGGAATAAAGAGCAGCCTGAAATCGCAATCACTTACTTTCAACCAGACGCAAAGAAGAACGGTGGGGCTTATGTTACTACTACTGGTATTGCTAAAAAGATAGCCATATATGAACAGGTTGTTGTTATGACCGATGGCACAACGATCCCTTTCGAAGAAATCATTAGCATTGAGGGGCAGATATTTAAAAGCATGTGTGATGAGTAAATAATGATAAATTACAAATTGCAGGATATTTCTACCAAACAAACAAAATTGGTCGACTGTATTTAAAAATAGCCATAAGTAATTATTTGTATATTTTATAATGTTGTGATAAAATACAAAGATTATTAAGTAAATTATTGGATATTTTTAGTTAATTTTATGAGGAGAATATAAAATGTATGATTATCTAATAGTTGAAGCAGGTCTGTTTACAAGACTTGAAAAACTCATTGCCAATATTTGATAAAGGGTTTTAGCTTTTCGTGCAGAATTATAAAGATATACATTATAATAAGGAGTTGAAGAATTATGATTCAAGAAAGACTTGACAAAGTTTTACAGTTGATGAAAGAAAAGAAAATGCCACAGATGATAGTGTCAGATTCAAACACCATTTTCTATCTTACCGGCAAGTGGTTTCATACAGGGGAGAGGATGATTGCTCTTTATATTAATATAAACGGAAATAATAAACTGTTTCTGAATGATCTGTTTCCTGTTAATGAGGATCTTGGTGTTGAAATAATCAGATTCAATGATAACCAGGAGCCTGTGGAGATGCTTTCCAGGTTTGTTCAAAAAGATAAACCCATGGGTATTGATAAAACATGGCCGGCGCGTTTTCTATTAAAACTTATGGAATTTGGCGGTGGAAGCACATTTATTAATGGCTCTGAAATTACTGACAGAGTGAGAATGAGTAAGGATGAGAAAGAAATAGAACTTATGAGGGAGTCTTCTAGGATTAATGACATTGCTGTAGACAAACTGATAAAATCAATATCTCCCCAATATACAGAAGAACAATTGGGAAATATGCTCATGGGTATATACAAGGACTTGGGAGCGGAAGCATTTTCTTTTGATCCGATAGTAGGATATGGGGCCAATGCTGCTGATCCTCATCATGGTAATGATGATTCCACTTTAAAAGAAGGAGATTGTATTGTCATAGATATCGGCTGCAGGAAAGCTTCCTATTGCTCAGATATGACAAGAACAGTTTTCTACAAATGTGCTCCAGAAAAAAGCAGGGAAGTATATGAAATTGTAAAAGAAGCTAATTTAAGGGGCATCGAAAAAGTTAAACCTGGAGTCAGATTTTGTGACATTGATGCTGCTGCAAGGGATTACATAGAAGAAAAAGGTTATGGAAAATATTTCACTCACAGATTAGGACATTCCATAGGAATAGAAGACCATGATTTTGGTGATGTTTCATCAGTTAATCTTGATACAGTTCAGCCGGGAATGATATTTTCTATAGAACCGGGAATCTACCTTCCTGGAGAGGTTGGGGTTCGTATTGAAGATCTGGTCCTTGTAACTGAAAATGGCTGTGAGGTATTAAATAAATACAGTAAAGAACTTACAATAATAGAATAACAAAAATAGATTATTTTTTTTAATAAATTAAATGAACAGAAAAGCGAAAGAAAATAATTGAAGAATTAACTAAAGACTTGTGGAATTAAGCATACTTAGAGCAGTTGGTTATCCCCTTAACCAGCTGCTTTTATTTTATAATAAGTTGTTAATTATATAACTTAGATGACAATGTTAAATTATTGAGTTAGAATAATAAAGATTATTATTTTGGTAATTTTAAAACTTATAGGGGGCTAAAATGAAGAAATTTACTTTCAAATTAGATAAAAAGGCAGATAAAGAAATAATTGAGCTAGCTTGGCCGTCAATTACTGAACAGATACTGGAAATGATGGTAGCAATGGTTTCTACTATATTTATGGGGAGAATAGGAACTGATGCTGTGGCTGCAGTTGGAATGGTAAATATGCTAATCGGATTTTTACAAACTGTTTTCTCAGGCCTTTCCATTGGGACTACAGTAATAATAGCAAGGGTAACTGGTGAAGGAGATATAAACGAAGCAAAGAGAGCTTTGATACAATCCATGTATATGTCACTTATAGTTGGTCTTATGCTTGCTGTAATAGGGAGAATTTTATCTGTAAATATTCTTGGGCTTTTCTTTGGAGGAGCAGAACCAAAAGTATTTAGCATAGGCATAAGTTATTTTAAAATTATATTATTGAATCTCCCATTCTTTGTTCTGGATATTATAGTTTCTGGAGCAATGAGAGGAGCAGGGGATACCATGACTCCTATGGTAATAACTGCAGGAGTAAATATCCTTAATATTATATTAAATACAGTATTAATATTTGGGGTACCGATGCTAAGCATACCAGCACTAGGAGTAGTGGGCTCTGCAATTGCTGTTACCACCTCAAGAATAGTTGGGGTAACAATCAGAGTCTTGGTGTTATACAATCGAAAAGGACTGAAGCTTAATCTCAGTCTTAAGGATGATTACAGCATTAAACCTGAACTTATGAAGAGAATTATAAACATAGGGGTACCAGGTTTTATTGAACAGGCAGTTATGCAGGGAGGATTTCTTGTAGTTCAAATAATTATTGTATCTATTGGAACGGTAGCTATGGCGGCTTATCAAATAGGAATAAACGTAAATGCGCTTGCTTTCTTCCCTGTATTCGGATTTGCAATTGCTAACACTACACTTGTAGGTCAGAGTCTTGGTGAGAGAAAATATAAAAAAGCAGAAAACTATGCTTATGAAAGCCTGAAAATTACTATGATGGTGGGGACAATAATCGGCATAGGAATGATTATTTTTGCTAAGCCTTTAGCATATCTGTATTCTAACGATCCACTTGTTATTAAGGAATCAGTAGGACTTATTCGTACCTTTGGAGTGCTGGAACCGCTTCTTGTTATATTGAATGTATGCTCAGCAACGCTAAAGGCAGCAGGAGATATAAAATATGTTATGGTGTCTTCCTTTGTGGGACTTTGGACCTGCAGAGTTTTTGTATGCTTTGCGCTTGTGAGATGGTTTGGAGTAGGTATGACTGCAGTTATAATAGGAATATTCTTGGACTTCAGTATAAGATCCTTCATGTATCTATCTAGAATGAACAAAGGAAAATGGAAGTACTTAAGAGTTTAAGATTATTTAAAGAAAAAACCTAGAATTGTATGTTTTATAATGTTGTGATAAAATTTAAGATTATGAAGCAAATTAGAGGATAATTTTAGTTAATTTTGTTAGGAGTATTTAAAATGTATGATTATTTGATAGTTGGAGCAGGTCTGTTTGGAGCAATTTTTGCTAATGAGGCTAATAAAAGGGGCAGGAAATGCCTTGTCATAGACAAGCGTTCACACATTGCAGGGAATATATATACAGCTGAGATAGAAGGAATTCAGGTACATAAGTATGGAGCACATATTTTTCATACCAGCAGCAAAGAAATTTGGGAGTATGTAAATAAGTTTGCGGAGTTTAATAGGTATACAAATTCACCGGTTGCAAGGTATAAATCGGAGCTTTATAATATGCCTTTCAACATGAATACATTCAATAAGATGTGGGGAGTAATAACCCCTGAAGAGGCGAAGGCTAAAATACAGCAGCAGATTGAGGAAGCAGGCATTACTGAACCCGAAAATCTTGAGCAGCAGGCTATAAGCCTTGTTGGAAGAGATGTATACGAAAAGCTTGTTAAGGGATATACAGAGAAGCAGTGGGGGCGCAGAGCAACAGAACTTCCAAGCTTTATTATAAAAAGGCTTCCCGTTCGTTTTACCTATGATAACAACTACTTCAATGACAGGTATCAGGGAATACCAATTGGTGGTTATACTAAGATTATTGACAAAATGCTTGAAGGCATAGAAGTTAAACTTGACACTGATTTCTTTAATCACCGCACAGAATTAACTTGCCTAGCTGATAAAATTGTTTTTACTGGAATGATAGATGAATACTATGACTATTTATATGGTGAGCTTGAATATCGTTCACTAAGGTTTGAAACAGAAGTTATAGACGCTGAGAATTATCAGGGAAATGCAGTTGTTAATTATACTGAATATGAAATACCATTTACAAGGATAATTGAGCACAAGCATTTTGAATTTGGAACTGAAAATGGAACAGTAAATCCTAAAACAGTGATTACAAAAGAGTACCCTGCAAATTGGAAGCGAGGAGATGAACCTTATTATCCAATGAATGACGATAAAAACAATGACCTTTATGGGAAATACAAGGCTCTTGCTGATAAAGAAACTAATGTTATTTTTGGCGGACGCCTAGGAATGTATAAATACTTTGATATGCATAATGTAGTAGCAGAAGCTTTAAAGTGTGTGAGACAAGAGCTACATCTAAAAAATATATAGGAAAAATTAATGCTTTAAAATAGGTTTTACTATTTTAAAGCATTTTTCTATAGATTAATTAAAGCCAAAAACATTTCTTGTTAATGTATAAGCGAGTAAAATAAGCTTTCTTCCTATAAGTCCTTTGAATTGTACAAACAGTCCTAGAAAGGATCTGCTAACTTCCTTATATAATTTATTATTTTTATAATTTAGATAATTCCAAAGTTCTTTCTTTTTATTTAAATTTTCCTCAGTGTTATCCTTGAGTAGAAGTACAGTAGTAATTGTCATCATCATAATCAGATATTTAACCATGTACTTGCGAAGCTTTTCAGATTTTATAATTGCTGGATTATAGCTGTCTATCATTATCTTCGTAACTTTAATCTGCTGGTCTATACGAGCAAGCATAATCTTTTCATTTACAGATTGATCATCCCTTCCTATAAAGTATCTGTAAAGGTCCAAATTCACATAATACATTGTACTTACATAAGGCAGAGGATTATATACAAATATGTTGTCAACATAAAAGGTATGCTTCGGAAGTTCTAAATTACACTTTCTAAGAACCTCAGTACGGTAAATGACAGAGTGCATTAATATATTCTGGCTGCCTTTAAGATAACCCAAGTCATTCCAGGTAAATATTTTTTCTTCAGGCATTGCACCTTTATAATTAATGCTTGTTGACTTACCCAAACTCACATTTTCATATACATAATTTGCAATAAGCATGTCCAATTCTTTAGAACTGTTAATCATGTCCCTCAATATATTAAGTACTTTTTTAAAGCTATCCTTATCAAACCAATCATCGCTGTCTAGAACTTTAAAATATAGACCAGAAGCGTTCTTAAGTCCTGTGTTTACTGCATCTCCGTGGCCGCCGTTTTCTTTATGAATGGCACGTATTATATTTGGATATTTTCTTTCATATTCATCAGCTATTACTGAAGTGTTATCCTTTGAACCATCATTAATAATTAAGATTTCTATATCCTCGCTTCCAATTAGCAGAGATTCTATAGCCTTATTCATATAAGCTGCTGAATTGTAGCAAGGAATTGCTATTGTTAGAATTTTCATTTATGCCTCCTGATTAAAAGAATGTATTGTTTTATTAATTTGCAAGCGTAAAGCAAATTGCCAGGTCAGTTCTGAGAGTATAAGTCCTCCAAAAACATCAATTAAAACATGCTGTTTAGTGACTAAAGTTGAAATACATATCATTATTGCCGTAAATAATGAAAAATAGCGATACCAGGATGGTATATCTTTAGAGTTTCTAATACCGATAAAACAGTTCCAGCTTACTAAAACATGAATAGATGGAAAAAGATTATTTGCGGCATCTATACTATATAAGAACTTAAGCATGTCCACAAATATGCCTGAAGAGGCTATATCTGGTCTTATATTTGTTGTAGGATAAGCGATGTATATAATAGCGCATATTAGTTTTCCTGTTAAATCTGCTATGGCTAAACGATAGCACTGCTCTTTGCTTATGCGGCTGATTAATATATAGTTAATAATCCAAAAAAAATAACAGCCAAAATAAACAACAACAAAAATTGGAATTACCGGAATCTTATTATCTAAGTACGAGGTTAAATTATGAAAAATACGATTTTTATAAAATAGTCGTACCCCAGAATACACTGTAAAATTAACGATAACAACTAAAAGCAATGGAAGTACGGCGTATTTTGGTATAATGCTGGATATTCTTTTCATAAAGTGTTGTAAATCCCTTCAGATAAATTAATTAATATTTTGCTCGCTAGAATAGCGATTTACTAAATGAAGTTATGTAAAATGTAACAATATAAGTATAATGTTTTTTATGATAACCAGTCAATAACTTTTGATAATTGCTAAACCAGTTGAAACGGTGTGATGGTTTGAGTAGTAAGGAGCTAACTCCTAGTTACCTCCTAGTACCTAGGAGGAACTTCAATTAATCTTAAAATGTGAAAGGCCAAAATGATTAAAAAAGGAATAAAAAGGGAAATTGTTGAATAAATAAAAGAAGGAGATTTTTAAAAAGTTCTATAAAAGGAGTGGATGCAAAATGAATACGTTAAGCAAAGCGCTAGCTGATAAAATTGCGACGATAATTATTTTCATAGCTATCCTTATTGTAGGATTTTTTGTAGTTAAACATTTTATACCAAATATTTTTGGGGGAACAACATCAAGCCAATATGGTACAGTTGTTGAAAAATTCACTAAAGGGTCAAAACTTGTAGTTGCCGGAGCTGAATCAAAAACCATAGCAAAGCATACTTTTTCAAATAATGAAGTGAGCAAATGGCCAGATTGGTCAAAAGGTATCATGAGCACAATTGTTGGACGCCAAGTGCAGGTTGAGGTCCCTGTAAAAACAGAATTCAAATTAGACCTTGAAGGAATTACTAAGAATGACGTAACCATTACAGATAATACCTTAACTTTTAATAAACCACTCACCGTTGAAGTAGATTCACAACAAGATGGAAATATTAAGGCAAACAATGATGCAGGTATAATCGACCGAGTCGTTGATGCAGCTACAGCTGGAGCAACAGCACAAGAATTTCTGAGTAAAAAAACACAAGAAACTATCGCAACAACTTCTGATAGCGTGATGAATAGTAAAGATAGTCAAGAAATAGTTCGTAAGTATGCAGAAGAAGCTCTTGAAAATCTTTTGAATCTTGATTCTAAAGACCATATCAATGTAAGCTTAAAGACAAGTGACTTGAAATTTGTCAATGTAGATAAATAAAACTCTGAGATTTAGCATCAAAATTCCAGATGCAATTGAATGAGTAAAATTTGAAGGAATACTATATCCAAATCCTACTAGTAATAAAATTTATATCCTTTGGGAAGATTAGGAACAAAACATAGGGGTAGGGGCTATACATTTAGAACCAGGCGATGAGTCTGTTGGTATAAAAGAAATTCTAATTAGGATTTTGAATAAGTAAAAAATTAAATATAGAAAATGTTAAATAGAAGCAAATAATGATTTCGATGTTGGATGCTTCTTTTTTAATATCATTATTTAATAATTTAGTTTTATAATTCAGTTAATGTAGATTTACAGGTAGATCATGAAATATATAATCGTGTACCTACATATCTTTATTAAATAAATCATTATAAGTTTAAATTTGTTATTATATGGAGGAATTTAAGTATTTATGTAGAATACTTACCATAATAAGGATAGGCTTGTGGTGAAACTTGGATTTAAATGCAGTTGGTAACTACCATTGAAACTATTTTTATCTCAGAGATATCTTAATCTTACTTCATAATATCTGAATGTTAATAATAAATAATAAAAATTAGCTAATAAACAAATTACATTAATATAAAGGAGAGCATCATGCCGGTAGAAGTTAGAGTATTGAAAGCATTTCAAGGTGATTGTATATGGATAAGATATGGCGAAAAAACTTTTACAAATATAATAATTGATTCAGGTCCAAGCACATTTACAAATAAGTTTAAAGAGTTAATAAGAGAAATACGAAAGAAAGAAGAAATAATTGATTTATTAGTTTTTACTCATATAGATAATGATCATATTGGTGGGGCTAGCAAAGCAATGATTGATGAAAATGTCAATAATAATTGTATAAAGAAAATCTGGATTAATACTCCAACAGCAATATGCAGACAATTTAATTTAAAGCAATATGAAAATGTCGACCACCAAATACCTGTAAGCACGGTGAATCAAGAATATAGCCCTAAAATTGCTAATAGTTTAATTGATATAATCGCTAAAAAGAAAATTGAAACTGAGCAATTAATTATGGCTACTGGTAGAAGCATTAATATAGCTGATGCTGAAATCATGGTACTTTCACCAACTGAAAAAGAATTAATTGAATTAGTAAAAGAATGGGGAAAATATGGAATGAATACCCCTTTTTCTTCAGAGGTCTATAACAAAGTTGCTATAGATACTATTAATGATATGGAAATCAATAAATATGACAAGGATAAAAGCCCATACAACGGATCTAGCATAGCATTCACTTTTAAATATAAGGATATAACGTTACTATTATTGGGTGATGCCTATGCAGATACAGTTGCACAAGTTATGGGAGATATTTATGGAGAAGAAAAGCTTGTTGTTGATTTGACCAAATTATCACATCATGGAAGTTCCTCAAATAGTAATAGTAAGCTATTGGACAAGCTTATTTGCTCAAATTATATTATTAGTACTAATGGAGCAAATTCAAATCCAGATAAGCGTACTATTGCGAGGTTGTTAAAATCAAATGACGGTAAACAAATAAATTTATTCTCAAATTATAATTGGTGGGAAAACAAAAACTACTTTACTAAAGAAGATAAAGTAAAATATATTAATCCTAAGATTATAAATAGAATTGAGCTTAATTCTAAAATGATTAATGTTAAAGAAGGGCTGTTGATTGGAAATGAGTGTGATTAAAATTAAGCAGCTTGCAGTTCTAATAAGAAATGAAAATGGAGCAATAATTGGTAGCGGAACATTATTTGTTCCTAGAGGGGATGGACTCCATGCATACATTTATACCGCAAGCCATGTTATTATGCATAATGAAAGGGTTGAAAAAAAGTTAAAGTTTAAGATGTTGGTAGATGATGAAGAGGTAGACTTTGAAACTGATGTTGAAGATTCTATAAAGTGCCACGATAGTTACGATAAGAATTCAGACATTAAGGAATATGATGTAGCAGTAATAAAAGTATTGAAAAAAGATTGGATGAAAAATTTACCAACGTTAACAATTGGAAAACCCAAGGAAAATGAAAATATCAATGGACAAGGGTATCCTATAAGTGCACATGAAGAAAAATTACAATTTGCAATGTTGCCTTTGAATGGAGTCATTCGTACCTGTTCTGATAAATATATGAGATCTCAATTGCAATTAAGCAATGAGTTGAATCCTATGGAACATGATGAAGAATTAAAGGGGTACTCAGGTGCTGGAGTCTATGAAGTAAGTGGTGACCAAACAGACCCTGTTCTACTAGGAATATTCTCGTTTGGTCAAGGCCAACAAGCAGTACAAAAACTTACGAATATATTTTATAGTGATCTTCTAAGAGACATCTGCAAAAAAAATGGATGGGAAGAGCCTGAGGATGCGCTACAATTACCAGGAAGCTTTGAACCTTATGCTTATGGTGCAACTAGGATAATTGAAAATGAGAATACCAGAAATCAGATAAAGGATTTAATAGATTATTTTATCAAGATAGGAATTAAACCAAGCGATTTAATAGATTCAAAAGATTCCCTTCATGATATACCTAGATGTAATAATAAGGATAGAACTAGATGCGAAGCGTGCTGGACAGCAAGATTACAACTGATTAGTATTTTAGCGATTTTAAGAGTTAAGATTGAGGAATTTAATGATCCGCAGATTGATATTAATACCCATAGAATCCCTATAGATTTTTTTTGTTCTGAAGGCAGTGAAGGTGAATCGAAGATAGCTGAAGTAGTGCGTTCTATTGTAGATAAGGAGTACGTGTTAGGTGGAAAATTTAGAGAAAATGCCATACTAGTATGGGCTAGTTTGGATAAACAAAATACAAAAGTTATGAAACGGTCGGAGTTTAACAATGTTGTAAGAGATATATGTGGTGAAGAAGTAACTTATAGGTTAAAAGGATACGACACATTATATGGAGAAAGTGGAACCAATAATTTATCAATAATACATATAGATGAACTAATGAAAGTCCTAGATGCGAAAGATATAGAGAGTTCTACTAACAATTTATTGGAGGTATTAAGGGATGTCATCAGATAAATGGGATGAGCTGTTCCGCGAATTGAGTACAGTTCAAAATAAAGATGTACAATTTCGGTTAATTGAAAGAAAAATGGTGAACTACAGTTCATGGGTTTTATGTTGCAGTATGGATAGCGTAGGTAAACTAGAGAATACATGGAAGAGCATTGTTGATTGTTTAGCTGTACATTTGCAGGCAAAACTTACTTCAGAAATAGAAAGAAGTAATGTGTATCTTCTGTTGTTTATAGAACAGGAAATACCGAATTATCTTAAAATGAAAATAGAGTATGATAGATACTGCTGTAGGAAACTAATTATAAATGAGAAAATGCCAGAATTGGATATAGATATACAAGGGAAAATAGAAGATTTAATATTTAATATCAAAGAATATCAACAAGATGCTGAATCAAACACGCTGAGCAGTTGGTTAGAAAATAATGAACCATCTCTTTTAGAAATATATGAAGTATATAAAAAAGGGTCGTCTATAGAAAATGTTTTTACTTTATATAGTGGTATTTAGGAGGATATATGAGCGATAGAAAACGCATAAAGTACGTAGAACTGAATGATTTTAGAGCGTATAAAGGAAGCATGACTTTTGACTTTACAAATAAAACAGGAGAAGTAGCTGATCTAATAGCAATATATGCTCCAAATGGTGTTGGAAAGACATCTTTTTTTGATGCCATTGAATGGGGACTAACAGGTAAAATAGACCGAATGGAGAATGATATAGGCGATAACAAATATAAAGGATCTATATTAAAAAATAGAGATTCTATAGCTAAAGCGGCTGATGTGAAAATTGCGTTAGAAAATGGAAATCATATAACTAGGAAAACAAGAAAGTTAACGGTAAATCAAATACAAGACTATACTCCTGGTTACAGGAAACCGATTGATCACGAAGTATTTAGCTTTAATAATTGGGATACATTGATATTGCCACATAATCGTATAGAAAGCTTCGTTAAAGATAACACAGGAGCTAAAAAATATGATTATTGGGGAAGCTATTGGGATCCAACTGGTGAGGAAAGAAAAAAGTTTGAATTTTTATATAAAATGAAGAAACAAGCTTTAATTAAATCGGAAAACCTAAGTTCGGACATTGAAGCAAATAAACTTAAGTTAGCTGAATTTCAAAAAACTATCGAGATAATAGTTAATATAAACAAAGCAATAAACAAATTTAACAAGTTAGTTGATGGAAAGAATAAAATAAAACAACTGAATTTGAATTTTAGTGGTAAGGATTATAGTGTTTTAATAAATGAAATAGAATCGAAAAAGAATAGTCTTGAATTAGCAAGCTTAAAATATGAAAATAGCGTAAAAAATCTTGGAATACTAGATGCAAATTTCATCAAATCTTTTGAAAAGAAGATAAAACAACTTAAGTATAATGAGTATAATTATGAAAGTTGGGCTCAGATTTCCCTAAAGGCAAATGAAAAGTCTAACTTAATAGAACAATCACTTATGCTACAGGAAAGATTAATATTAAACAATCAATTGCTAGAGACCTTGAAGGAAATTCAATGCGCTGGAGATATATGGTTCAAAAAGTATGAAAATTATAAAAGTACAAAGTTGTTTGTAAATTCTATAATAGATAAACGAAAAGAGTTAGAAAATCAATTATTATTCAATGATGAACAGTATAAGACGCTTTGTGAAAAACAGAATGTATTGACATTGAAGAATGATTTAGATGAGAGAAAGAATAAGCTAAATGAAAGTTCAACCAATTTATACAAAATAGATAGAAGGCTAAAAAGAAATGAAAAATGGTTAATTCGGTTTATAGAACTAAGCAATAAGGTAGAAAATCTAATAACATTATTAGAAAATACTAAAGAAGATGCAAAAAGCTCTGTTATCAAGGATATCGATAAGCTAAGGTTAATACAATTAACTATGAAAGCTCCTGATATGGAAGAAAAAAATAATATCATAATGGCTTTAGAAAATCTAATTAACGAGAAGCAAATAATTGAAAATAAAATTTCAGTTGAAAAAGGAAAATATGAGACAGCAGAGAAACTATCAAACGAACTGGCCGAGATTATTAGGATTGCAAGAAACTACATAAGTAATCAAAAAAGTAGTGTATGCCCGGTATGTGATATGAAATACAATTCTAAAGAAGAGTTATTGCTAAGAACTAACATAACTAAAAGTGCTGCTGTAACTATGTATTTAAACAACTGTAGACAGTATGAAAGCAATCTAAATGAAGTTAATAACAAAATACAAGAATGTGTTAAAAAATGGAATGATAATCTTAATTTAATGTTAGAAGAGAATGAAAAAGATATAACTAAGTATATTTCTATTAAGAAGCGAATTGAATTGTTAAAAAAAGATATAGAAAAGGCTAAAGCAATTAATAGTAATGATTACAAGAGTTGTATAAATCAAATAAGTACTTTAGGTTATTTGAATTCAGAAATCTCGATAGAACAAATTGAAGAGTGGTATTCTAAGGAATTAAATAAATTTAATAGAGAATTGCTAAATTTGACTGAAATGATAAATGGCGTTAAGAGTGAAATGGGAAAAAACAGGGCATCACTAGGTGAACTTTTGAAAGAATATGAATCAAAAAAAATTGAAAGTGCAGATTTTGAAAAATCGCCTATTAACTTAAAATTCATAGATTTCTTGAAAAAAAACAATCAAAAAGAAACTATTTTAGATATTAATGGCAGAATTACTAGCATAACTAGCGAAAATTTTGACTTAAATCAACAGCTGGAAAAATTAAAAATTAAATTGGAAATGTTAAAATGGATAGATCATAATAAGATTAATTACTACAAAAACAAAGCCAGCTTATATAGTTCAATATTAAAAGAAAATACAAATGACTACGAAGAAATCTGTGATAAAGCGAGAAATATTTTTGGAAAAGGTATAGTAAGTCAGAATAGAGTTAATTATCGAGTTAATAAATTAAGAAAGAGTATTGAACGAAATAATCAAAAAATAGATGCAATTAGCTCAATACAATTTAATGGAGAAATACAAGAATATTTAAACTCAAGGGCAAGAATTGAAAATGATTTAGCAATGACGTTAGAAAGTTTTATAAAATGTAAAGAAATATTTGATAAGTTGGAAAAGGTATATGTAGATGCTAAAAAAGTGGTTGAAGATAAGATAAAAACTGTCCTTAATACACCTTTAATGAACGACTTTTATAAGAAGTTGGAACCACACCCGGTTATGAGAAATATGAAATATTCACTGAAATTTAATGATAAAGATAAGCCAGAGCTTGAGGTGTTAGTTACGAGTGAGAAGGAAGAGTACATACCCGAATGGTATTTTAGCTCAGCTCAATTAAATGTAGTGGCATTAACAACTTTCTTTGGAAGAGCAAACACTATTAATTCTTCACCAATAGATACCATTTTTATTGACGATCCTGTTGGACATTTTGATGAACTTAATATCCTTGCTTTTGTTGATATGCTAAGAGCAATGATAGAAAAGAATAAAAAACAAATAATAATATCAACTCATGATGAGGTAGTGTACAACCTTATGAAGAGAAAATTATCAGAAGAGTACTATTCAACAAAATTTATTGAATTAGGTTATAGAAAGTAGTTTGAGTTAAGAAAAAAATATTTTTGATAGCAAACTAAAGTTATTTCATAAAAATCTAATTATAACTTCAAGTGTAGTATCTAATACTAGAATGACTTCGAGATAATGGACAGACAGCTAATAAGAAAGGTAAACAGTAAGCTGGATGCAATTTCATCATTAGCCAATCTAAAAACATTGCTGGATGTAAATAAAGTTAATCAAACTTTTTTATATTTACTAGCATTTGACAACTATATTAAGCATATTAAGACAATTCTTGTTACGGTAAAGACTAGCTTTATCATAGGTTCAAATGATGGATTTTTAATTAAAGAATTCATATATGATGGGATATCCTATCCACTAGTAAATGCTTTGGATAAGGTTAAAGAAGTAAATGATTATGTACAACAAAAGGCAGAAGAGATTCTTACAGAGGTTAAAGATCAATTGCCAAACTGTCTTAATAATAGTCAAAGAATCCAAAACATCAGTTTTAAGCAAGTTATGAAAGAGAATGCTCAATCCAAAGCTGTTGAATATATATCATTCTTTATTGATGTACAAAATGATATAAGTGAGCTACCTAATGAAATAATGGTATTGCCGTTGTTAGTGAAACCAAATGATGAGATATATAGCTTTGATTTTAGAATAAAAAAGATTTTTATTAGGAAAAAAGGTAGCGAAGAAGATGGCATAGTTGGGTATGCAGAACTTAAAAACGGATTAGAGACAAATGAATTTTATAGAATTTTTGAAGTTCATCCATGTGGCATAGATGAATACTATAGGTATATTTTTAATTTTGTAAAAGATTACCCTCAGGTAACATTGAATTATTATACCATGGAAGGAACCATTATCATTTATAAAGATTAGTGTAATGTGATCCCGTTTACCATTAGTGTGACACACATTAGGAACATTTGAAAAGACTGAGTAAAATATACTACTGTGGCAATGAAAAATAATAAACAGAGCAATAAATCAGAATTTTATGGGATAAAGGGCCTTTAGGAAATAAATTATTATTATTTTGCAAAAACACACTTGACGGGGACATTGTCCCTGTAGTGTATCATACTTCTTGAAAGGTGGTGGCGCAAATAATGCAGGCCAAAGAAGTTACAAAAAAACTAGGAATCAACAGGGACAGAATTAAATATTTCAAGAAGCATGGAGTATTTGTCCCTGAAATAGCAATCAATGATAGTAAGAACGCTGAATATACGGAGAGGGATGTTGCAACACTTAAAAAGCTGATCGTCCTCACAAAGTCTGGTTTAACTTGTGGAGATATCAAGAAGGTACAGGATGGTGAGTTGACGCTCCTAGAAGCAATCACCGAACGCAGGCTTATAATAGAGGAGGAAATGAAAAGAAAGCGTGGTTCGTTACTTCTTTCTGAAGAGCTGTTAGAAAATGATGTGGAGTATGACTGTATGTCGACAAACTATTTCTGGTACGAAATACAGAAGAGAGAGCAGGCAGGAGAGACATTTATGGATGTTGATGACATGTATGGCTATCGCCCCGTCACACTTATGCGCACAGTTAAATGCCCTCATTGTAGCGCAGAGCAGAAAGTTGATTTGGAGGACTACCTCTGGGATGAAACATCAAACGAAAGTAGATTTGATGATGATATGGGAGCGGATATTGTGTACAGCTTTAATTCTGAGGGCAGTTATAATTGCGAAAAATGTGGTAAGGTACTCCAAGTTGAGGGTTGGATAAGAGAGTATCCACTAGGTGCTTATGATTCAGAGCATATTGAAATTCATGTAATGGAGGATTGTCATGGGGAAAACTAATGAAGAAAAAGGACTGCTTGCAAAGTTGGCAAGTGGATTATTAGACGGTGTGGTTGGTGACGAAAAAACCTACAGCGGATATAAGGACGTTTATTGCGGTAAATATATAAAAGACGGAGTGCCGGTTTCTTATAGGGAGGGTGAATCAAGTCGTTTTTTTAACGGGAAAGAAAATGAAAGGGTGCCTGGGAAAAGAACAGAAGAGCACTACGATAATGATGAGCGTAAGTTGGAATTTCTACAAAAATACGGATGGTTGACAGATGACGAAGATGCTAAGGAGTATAGCGCAAAATTCAAGCCGAAGAAATAGCGAGGTGTTTTTGAATGTGCTTATGCTGAAAAGCACATCCAGTTTAACTATGCTAATGTAGTGGATATGTTCCCACATACCGCAAAAACTCTAAAAAACGGTTGACCTGTTCCCAAGAACGCAGACATCAATAATGGTAACTCGAGGCATCCTGTATGTGGAAACATATCAACGTTTAAACTACATAGTTATCAATGAGATGAGCTTTTGCTTCAAAATAATTCCATAACTAGCGAATAGGTACTATTTTTCTTGCTCTGGTTCCAGTAGAAGCTTTAAATTTTGTCTATAATGTACGATAAACGATTACATACCGCTGAGAGTTATTAATTTAATAAAATTTAAGTTTACCACTTTGAAATTTGGATTAGCAATTGGAATCTTATTAGCATCTAATACAAACATGAAAAACATAAGTAATTCCGTACTATATTCTAGAATAACGTTTTCTGATCGAACTTTTATTAATACAAGGAAGCATAGGCATTGCTCGACTATAGAACACGTTTTGTTTGATTTCATTATAATTCCTCCTTTCCGTGAAGTATTAACTCTGATAATGAAAAATATTAGAGTTTATATCAAAAAGTTCAGAGTTTCAACTTCCAATAAGGCTAATAACAGGAAGTAAAAGTATATAAAATTTAAAAGTAGTATCAATTTAAATAATGAGGAGTGAGGATAATGATTGTTTACCATTATTGCAGTCTTGATACCTTTTATGCTATTGGCATTAATAAAACGATTAGGCTTTCTGATATTACAAAATCAAACGATTCCATGGAAATTATGTGGGTAACTAAATTTATTAAGGATATCTTTATGAATACCTTTGACAATGAAAAAACTGAGTATTTTAAGAAAAACTATCCTAGCAGTGTTTTTGAAGAACTAATAAATCATTATCAAATTGATTTCTTTGATGAAACCAAACGTATTTATTCTTATTATGTTTGTTGCTTTTCAGAAATAGGGGATGTTTTAAGTCAATGGCGTGGTTATGCAGACGATGCTAAAGGGGTTGCCATTGGCTTTGATGGTAATTTGCTGTCGAGCATTGGATATAATGCTAAATATGATCCGATTAACACTCAAGCTCTGTACTTTGATAAAGTTGAATATTCAGATCGGGCACATAAGCAAATAGTAAAAAAAGCATCTGAACAACTAATTAAAGATTTAAAACCAATTGCAAAAAAATATACTATAGATTGTGTTGATAAGATACGACAAGAAAGTATGAAACCTTTTAATAGTTGTTTCCTAAAATTATTTAATAAGGCTATTTTTATAAAAAACCCCTTTTTCAAAGAAGAAAAAGAATATCGAATTTGTCAGTGGTTAGACAATAGAAATAATGAACCACAAGTTGAAAGTATAATTTTAAATAGTGGTATACACTTTGATAAGTTCTCATTTCAAAACCGTGGAGGCAAACTTGTTTCATATTTTGATTTAAATTTTAGTAAATCTTCGGATGAATTTGTTAAGGAAATAGTGATAGGTCCTAAGGCAAAAATTACTAAGTCTGATGTGAAACGATTTTTATTTAATAATGGCATAAATATAGATGATAGCAAAATTTTATATTCAAATGGAACATATAGGTAGTAAATATGCTAAGATACACACCTTAATTTTATGATAGGAGTATTTTGATAAGCTTATAACTAACTAATGATATGAAGTTAAAAATCTACTAACTGTTTTTTATTAATTCTTATACCGAAGGAGATTGTTTATGAAAATGATTAATAGTACAATTTTATCACATTTTAAAGATGGAGTAATAAAAAGACATACTAAAACACAAAAGATTGTATATCATTATACTTCTCCAAGTGGTATTCTTTCCATTTTACAGAATGATAAATTGTGGTTTACTGATTGCCAATATTTAAATGATAAATCAGAATACATATATATAAAGAAACCTCTGATAAAGGCTTATAAATTGATAGGTGAAGAACCTAATGAACCATTTCTTGACAAATTACTTTTTACTGATCCTTATCAATCTACAAGTATAGAATTAACAGGTGAAAAAAGGAATAGAATTAGATTTAAAAATAATAGGTTTTTTCTGTTTTGTACATCAAATAATGCAGATTCTCAAAATATGTGGAATTATTACGTAAAAAATGGACAATATCTCGGATATAATTTAGGCATTAAAGTTGATGCACTGGTTAAGCACTTACCTTCTGCACCTGGTATGACAGTAACTCATGGTAAGGTGCTTTATGATGAGAATAAACAAGTATATCTAATAAAAACTTTTTTAGAGAAATTAAATGCACAAACAGAGCCTTTGCAAAAAAGGTATGATGAAGCTAAAAAACAAGGCAACGATGATCATGAACTTTACATATTAGAAGACGAATTAGCAGAATTTTATCAAGAAAAATTAAAAAATTATATTGATGAGATACGTTTGTTTTTTAAACATAAGGCATTTGAAAGTGAAAATGAATATAGATTTGTTGTTAAGGTACCGGATGACTTTGAAAATAATGATTTTGAATTAAAGTATCGCATAGGAATTAATGGCGTTATAATTCCTTATCGTGAGCTTTCAATAAATGGGAGAAAACAAGTTTTTAGTCAAATAACATTATCTCCTATGATGGAGATAGAGCTTGCCAATTCTGGGTTACAAAGCTTGCTTAAAAAATTAAATAAAGATATTAAAATTATAAACTCTAATATACATATTCGTTTTTAATATATAGAAAATAAACCTTAAAGAGAAAGAACTGAAATGAAAAATAATCTTCCCATTACAATATAACTAGAGTTTCATAATTTATACTATGGGTAAGAGTTTTGGAATGAAATTATTAATTTATCAGTTGAAGGGCTTGGTAAGTCTGATATTAAATGCAACAACAAGTGTTTGTGATTGATGATTATTAACCCACATTGAAAAATCAATGTGGGTTAATTTATTACCTAGGTTTAGTAATTACTTTTTGACCATGTTTTAAATATATTTAACATGCAGTAATATCCATATTTCTGTCTTTAATTGAAGGAAATTACATATATGTGAAGAATATAGTATATAATATTAATTATGTATGATTAGGAGCAAAAAATGAACACTGAAAACACTTTAATCCTAATAAAAAACAATAAAACCAACCAATTTGAAGATAAGACCTCTGAAATAGGAAATCTTAATTTTTTAAATTCTCAAGTAGCGGTAACTTTCACATCTTCAAATAAAACCTATAACTATAAATCTTCAAATATACGTATTCTTAAAGATCCCAAATTAATTAACTTAGATCAAAAGATTTTGTTAATTGAGGGTTTTCCAATAAAGAGTTCTTCAAATGTACTTGATTTTGGAGAGTATATAAAAGTAGTTGATGAAAGCGGTAGATCAGAAGCTTATCATAAATCAAAGATGAGCTTTGAAGATTCCTGTCTTAATAATAAGCAGCCTAAGATTATATTTAACTATTTAAAAGAGCTATCTTCATATGTAAGTGTTATGGAAGATGGCAGAACCATGCTTGCTGAGCAGTACGAAAAGATATCTAAAATAAGTGAAAAAAGTGTGCTTGCTGCTTACTTATCTGGAGAGAATATTAGAATGCAAAGCTATAAGGATACCCCTATATTTCCCTTTGGCTTCAATCTTAGTCAAAAGAAAGCTGTAATAACGGCCTTAGAGAATTCCATAAGCATCATAGAAGGACCACCGGGAACAGGTAAGACTCAAACTATATTAAACATTATTGCGAATGCAGTAGCTAAAGGAAAAACTGTTGGTATAGTATCAGGTAATAATTCTGCAACCTCCAATGTACAGGAGAAGCTGGAGAAGAATGGCTATGGCTTTATAACTTCCTTACTTGGTAATACAAAAAATAAAGCTGACTTTTTTCAGAATAAACAAAGTGAGATCCCTAATATTGAGAACTGGTATATAGAGAAAGAGGAAGCAAAAACTCTATCAGAGCAGCTTAATACCACTTCAATGACTTTGAATGCTCTTTTGGAAAAACAAAATGAAATAGCAAAACTTAAAGAAGAACTTTCAAAATTGGAAGTAGAACAAAGCTATTTTGAAAATAATTTTAAGGATAGTTATATTCCAGCTTCACGGTTTTCCTTTCATAGAAGGTGGACTACTGAGTCAATATTGGAATTTTTTACGTACTTAGAAAAAGCTATAGAAGTAAACAGTAGTAGAAAGATATTAACTAGGGTTTACTTGCTTTATAAGTATGGTATTTATAAGTTTAAGCTTTATGAAAATAATATGACAAATATAATTTCTTCACTTAAAAGAGATTATTATATAAGTGCAATTAATGAAAGAAATAAGAAAATAGTACTTTTAGAATTAAGACTTGAGGGTAAAAGTTTTAAAGAACTTATGGAAAAGTATACAGATATATCGGCAAAGCTTTTTAAAGCAGCCCTATTTAATAAATATTCAAATAAAAATAGAGAGAATTTTACAATCAAAAGCTATAAGCCTAAGTTTAAAGAATTTATAAATGAGTATCCGGTTATCTTAAGTACTACTCACTCAATTTTAAATAGTGTTACAGAAAACTATTTGTTTGATTATATAATAATTGATGAGTCCTCGCAGGTAGATTTGGTAACTGCTTCTTTAGCGCTAGCCTGCTGTAAAAATGTCGTTATTGTTGGTGATGTAAAGCAGCTGCCTCAAATTGTGCCCTCAGAGCTTGAAAAGACGAGTAATGAGCTTTTTTATAAATCTAATATACCTAATGTTTACAATTATAGTGAGCACAGCATAATAGCTTCCTTAATGAAGCTATATAAGGAAGCATTGCCAAAAACTTTACTTAGTGAGCATTATAGATGTCATCCCAAAATAATAGGCTTTTGTAATGAGAAGTTTTATAACAATGAACTTATTGTTATGACTGAGGAAACTCCAGAAGTTACTCCTTTAAAACTTTATAAAACTGCTCCAGGAAATCATGCTCGCAGAATAGATATTGGTAATCAAAAGGGTTGGTATAATCTAAGGCAAATTGAAGTTATTAAAGATGAGATTTTAGGCCAAAACAAGGATACATATAAGGATCCAAGTAAGATTGGTATTATTTGCCCTTACAGAAATCAGGTTAATGAAACTAATAGACATATAGGAAAGGAAGAATTAGAAGTAGATACGGTTCATAAATTTCAGGGTAGGGAAAAAGATACTATTATTTTTACAACTGTGGCTAATGATATTAATCCTTTTATTGATGATGCTAATCTTATAAATGTAGCTGTTTCTCGTGCTGTTAAAGAATTTATTGTAGTAACTTCTAATAAGGTATTTAAGCAGCATGGAACTAATATAGGAGACCTTATGAGATATATAGAATATAATTCCTTTGATAATGCAATAATTGAAAGTCAAAAAATATCTGTATTTGACTTACTGTATAGTGAATACTCTGATAAACTTTTAAAATATATGAACTCAAAAAAGCATGTTTCTGAATATCAGTCTGAAAATTTAATGTACAAAGTTATAGATGATGCGTTGAACCTTACTGGGTTTAACTCATTTAAATGTGTTATGCATGTACCTTTAAACTCCATAGTTAAGGATACTTCAAGGCTAAGTATTGATGAAAGGAACTTTGCACAAAATCCTTGGTCACATGTGGACTTTCTAATTTTCAATAAACTAGATAAAGAACCAGTGCTAGCTATTGAAGTTGATGGCCATGAATTTCATAGAAATAATGAGAAACAGATAGTTAGAGATAAATTAAAGGATAAAATATTAGAGAAAATAAATTTGCCTATATTAAGAGTTGCAACCAATGAGAGTGGTGAAAAGGAAAAGCTAATTGAAATGCTTAATAAAGTGGTTAAGATGTCAGAATATACAATGGAAAATACTTAAATTAAAGTAAACCGCCAAAACTAAATTTTATGGAGTTCTTAATAATCAGCATATTGTTATTGAAGGTTCTTACATGGGGGTTAGAAGGATAATAATTGTTATACTGACTATTAGTCTGCTTTTAGTGGGCTTTATATATGACTGTAAAAGTTTATAAAAGCGGTAATTATTATTTATAGGGGATGAATATATTGAGTAAAAATAGCCGATTTATCAAAGAAAAGCCAAATGAAAAGCTTAAAAGAATACTATTTTTAATACCATTCATCTCGGGGTTACTAGTACCAGAATTAATTATGATAATCTCTCGTGATGCCAAAGTTCAATTTTTTGCCTCTACTATAATTTATAGTTTTATAATAATTATTATGTTTTTATTAGGACTCTTACTTGTATTTATAAGAAGTGGTAAAGATGAAAAGTTAGTTAAAATAGTATGGGGAAGAATTTTGGGTATAGCATTTTTGGGTATTTCAATCTTTTTAAGTATTCAAGTATCTGATTATTACAAGGATATTCCTGTGATTATAAATTCAGACTACTCATATTTTGAAGGTAACTTAACTAAATATCATTTCAATAATAGGGGAGGAAACTCAACATCGTTAATTTTTGGAGATAAAACATTTAAAATATACTATAAAGCTTCACCACAATTTACGATTATAGGTAAGAAATACTATGTTGAATTTCTACCACATTCTAAATTTGTTATGAGTTTGAAAAATTGATAGCTTCAGTGGTTTGTTTCAAAACTTGTAGTTTTGAGACGTATTAATGATATGTCACAATGGTAATTTATGACGCAGCAACAAGTTATTCCGTACAACTTTTAGAAAGGATGATTTTCTTTGAAAATTTCTTATTATGATAATAATGAGATTGAGCACAATGAATTTGGCACTATAAATATAGATAGAGTTTATTGCCTTGATTTTAATAAATTCAGTAACAATGAATGGACTGCTTTAGCAGATATATATAGAAAATTGCCAAATCAGGTTGTTGAGGGTAATATAGAACAACAAATGTGGTTTGGGACAGAAGGTGTTTCAGAGTTCTATCTATGGTCTTCTGTTGAGCCGTCTGGATTACAAGTTGTTGGACATTTAAAAGAACGTGATTGGAAACATTGGGAGAAATTGTTTCATGAGAGTATTGGACAGTTTCCGTTTTTTAATGCATAGAGCAAACTACAGTAATTCGGAATCTTCTTATATTGTTGAACAACTGTAGACTATGTTGAAGTAAGTGTAGCAATTAAGATAGGTGTATTTTGATTCAAGTTTATAGATACTGAATTGTGATTGAGAAATGTAAAATAATAGGTAAATGTTTCTTTATTTTCATGAAGGCATGATATATCATTATCAACCATATTTATTTAAAGAAGAAATTAAATGGGTAAATATATTTTTTGTTTTATAAGAAAAAACAACTTGTTTATGTATTTATTCGGCAGGAAACACATACTTAAACTATTTTAATATTGAAAAAGGAGTGTCTCATAATATGATTGAAAACTATCGTCAGCTTGTACCTCGTTATTTGGTATCAAACAAAAAGACAACTTTGTCATTAACTATAAGTATATTAATTTCAGTTGCCTTACTAGTTTCTGTTGGGATAGTTATGGGAAAATATAATACTACCAGATTAGAAATTGCACAGGAAGGCCACGGGAAATATTATGCTGGTTTTCTCTATGTTCAGGAAGATACCCTTGATAAGCTTAAGAAATTTGATGGTATATCAGAAGTTGGGACAAGTATTACAATTGGTGAAGTGCAGCTAGATGGTGAAAAATTACAAATTAAAGGAGCGGATCCTGTTGCTCTTAACCTTTTAAATGCAAAGGCCATAGATGGAAGGCTGCCTCAAAGTGGCTATGAAGTTGCCATTGAAAAATGGATGTACAATAAAATGAAAAACAAACCAAAGCTAGGTGATAAATTTAAATTTAGCGAATGTTATGTAGATTCAAATGGTAAAGCTCTAAGTAAAAATAATACGGAATTTACTCTTGTAGGTATATTAGAAGATTTTCAGGACTCAAAGATGTTTGAAACAGGTAATGCCTACATTACACTAGATACAGCTAATTCACTTTTAGGTAATAGCAAGAAGGTTTATGAGCAGTGGTTTACTATAAATAACAACCTGCCAGTGGATAGTACATTAAATAAAATAAAGACTTATGCAAACACTGGAAGCTCAGGTGAATCAATAATTGAAGGTTATCGCCCAAACATATTTTATACAGCTGCTTTAAATGAGGCAAAGGCTGTAAAGTATATAACACTTTTCTTTAATCTTATTGTAGCAGTAGCTGTTGTTATGGTTATCTACAATGTTTTCAGCATTTCAGTTCTTCAACGAAAAAAGCATTATGGACTTTTAAGGGCAATAGGCATAACACCAAAGCAAATTAAAATTATGCTGTTTTTTGAGGCCTTTTTATATGAAGTTATTGTAGTACCACTTGGAATTTTAACTGGAATACTAGTAACGTCATCAATTATGAAAGCAATAGGTGGGGAAGTTTTTAAAGGCTCAGTGTTTAATAATATAAGTGCCCTTAATATTATTTTACCTATTTTAGTTAGTTTAATAGCTATAACTGCAGCTGTATACAGCCCTGCAAAAAATGCTTCAAAAATATCTGCAATAGAGTCAATGACAATGGAGGATTCCATGCCTACTAAGAAATTATATAAGGCTTATAAAGAAAACTTCATAGATAAACTAATTGGATATACAGGGAAAATGGCAATAAGTAATTTGAAAAGATATAAGAGAAGGTTTTTAGCAACAGTAATAGCCATTGGAATGGGCATTTCTTTATTTGTACTTTCAATATTTATAATAAATTTCTTAAATCCAACAAAATTCTTAGAAGATAGAGTTAAAACAGATTATGTTTTAACTCTATCAGGAGTTACAAACGATAATTATGGTTATGATGAGGAAATAGTAAATCAAATTAAAAGTATTCCAGGGGTTAAATCCGTAGATAAATTCAAAAAATTTCAAATGGATTATATATTACCTATAGACTCAATGACTCCAGAAGCTATAAAAGAAGTTCAAGAAAAAAAGAATCCAATTAGTGTAGTGCAAATGTGGGGTGGATATCATGTAGTATCTCAGTTCTATGGCTGCAGTGATGAATTTATTCAATCCTTACGTAAGAGTGTTAATGAGTCTAATGCACAGGTGTTTACTGTACAAAATTTAGCTAATGAGAACTTTACTAAAATTAAGAGCGGAGATGAAGTTAGGATTTTTACTCAGTATATGGTTTCAGGCAAATTTGTAAATGTTGACAAAAACATTAAAGTGGATTATGTACTTAAGGACCTACCAATGAAATTAAACCAATTAAATGGGTATATAGCTACCTTTGTACCTTATAAATTTATGGAAGATAATTTTAAGCTTTATGGTTATCAGGATATCGAAATAAATGTAGACCATAAAGCAAACTTAAGTAGAATAGAAGAGCAGCTTCAATTTATTGCAGCTAATCATAAAAATGGACAGCTAATAAGCTATCAGGATGAAGTAAATAAATATCATAATTATCAGCTTCAAGTAGGCACTATACTTATTTCTCTTGCGGCTGTAATTGCAGTTGTAGGCTTCATCAACATTATGAATACCTTAAACATGAATATTATTATGAGAAAAAGAGAGTTTGGAATGCTTAGGGCCATGGGAATGACCAAGAGTGAACTTAGGAAGGTTTTACTAAAAGAAGCATCCATATACGGCATATTTAGTTCCATAATCGGTATTACCTTAGGATATATTCTCATATGGATGATATATAACCTAGCTAGAAGAAGGGTAGAAATATATTTTTATGTTGATTTAAAGGTGGTTATACTCACAATTATTGTAACTGTGATACTCAGTATATGTTCCTCGATATTACCGCTAAGAAAAGCTACTAAAGCAGATATAGTAGAATCTATACAGGCAGTTGAATAGAAGTTTAAGGATATCTAATTTATTAAAGAGGGGGAAGGAAAGTGGAAATACTTAGAACCTATAAACTCACTAAGACTTATGGCAAGGGTGAAACTGAGGTAGAAGCTTTAAAGGAAGCTGAAATTAGTATAAATAGGGGAGAATTTGTGGCTGTAGTTGGTCCAAGCGGATCAGGGAAAAGCACCCTGCTTCATTTAATTGCAGGGCTTATGCAACCAACCAGGGGCAGTGTGTTAATTGAAGGGAAAAATATATATAACCTATCAGAAAATGAACTTTCAATTTTTAGAAGGAGAAACATAGGCTTTATATTTCAGTTTTTTAATCTGCTTCCTATGCTATCATTAGAAGAAAATGTAATTCTTCCTGCTTTGCTTGATAATAAAAAAGTGGACATGGAATATTTAGATGAGCTATTAAAGGTGCTTGGACTTTCAGAAAGAAGAAGGCATCTTCCTGGAGCCTTATCTGGAGGACAGCAGCAGCGTGCGGCAATAGCAAGAGCACTTTTCACAAAGCCATCCATTGTATTTGCAGATGAGCCTACGGGAAATCTTGATTCCAAAAGCAGTAAGGAAGTTTTAGAACTACTAACTATGTCTATAAAAAAATATAATCAGACTCTTGTTTTAATTACCCATGATATGAATGTGGCAAAACATGCAGATAGGATAATTAAAATTGAGGATGGGGTTGTAAGTGAGAATTTAAAAATTATTGAGAGTTAGACGTCTAATTTTATAGATTTTTATATTTTAGCGAAGTATAGAAGTGCGATAATAATTAAAAAAAGTATTATTAAGTATTCCAACGGATTCCGATAAGAAGTGTAAAATTAAAAATATTAGCAAAAATCACTTGATTTCTCACATAAAATAACAAGTGATTTTTTATATGGAATAAACTAATTCCAATGATAAATGCCTAAAATTTAGGTGCTATTTTGTATGCTAATTTATGCGCCAAATAATATAATAAAAACACACTTATCCTTTATTCTTTAATTTATGATTACTTTGGTATAATATTATAAATTCATATTTATAATTAAGTACAAAGGAACTCTTCTGAGGAGGTATAAAATGAAACGAGTATCGTTAAAGCAACCAACTACTCATTTTATTGATGCACGATATGAATGCCAAGTTGCAGATGGAACAGGCGGAGATGGACACTTTCATTATAACTTCATTGTATCACCAACACTACCAGACAACATTTCTGAAATTTATTAGTTTTAAAGAATATACTCTATCATTCGGAGATAAGCAAATAGGTCATGATATAGTAATCCAGTTATAATATAAGTTGAATTAGATAATTCACATATTTCATATCTTGCGACGCAAGAGTAGGATATTCCGACATTAACTAACTGAATTTTTAATAATTCTCTTTAATATCTTGAAGGATTTTGCAATTAAGCGACGAATATATAACTGAAGTAGAGATTAAATCAAATAGCGAGGGAGAAAATATGAAGATTTTTAGTTCAGCTATTATTTTTTTAACAGTATTTATTTTAATGAAATACTTAGGTGCTTCATCAAAGAAACAAGCACACAAGAATGAAGAGGGAATTATAGTTTTAAGAATGAATAAGGCATATGGAATAGTTGGGTATATTGGAATTTTAATTTCATTAGTTATAGGAGTAATTGCTACATTAGGTACAATAAAAAATATTTCAGATTTAATTATGGCAATGAGTATGTTTTTGTTCTTCTTTATTATAAGTTCAATGCTTGTAATGGTATCTAAAAATCAAAGAGTTGAAGCAGGAGATGAAAAGATAATAGCTTATAGTATGACTGGAAAAGCAACTGTAATTAAATGGAGCGAAGTTACGAAAGTACAATTCAGTAAAACTTCACTAGAATTAAAATTAACGGCTAAAAGACAACAGGCAAAATTGCATATGCACTTTATTGGTTTTTGGGATTTTGTTGATTTAATGAAAAGAAAGCTTGATATATTAGTATATAAAGATGCGATTTTAATATTAGATACAGTAAAAAAGAGATTTTAAAATAACAGTAATTTTTGCAATCATTTTTTCAACAAAAAACCTATGCTGAATAAGTAATTTAGCATAGGTTTTTACATTTAATTATTTAGGTCGTAATGAAGAATATTCTTATATGCTTCGCTAGTTTAATACTTAGATCAAAGTCTTACGAAAAAGCTTAGTTTTACTAATGTAGACTCAGCTTAAGTTATAGGGGCTAAGGTTACGTGAACGATGCACTCAAGTTCGCTTTGGCATATTCGGAACCATGCCACATTTTGATAAGGTTTTAAAATGACTTAAGGGTAAACCGTTATCTGAACTTTTTAATCCATGGATGAGAAATATAAACAGGGAAAGCCTATAACCAGTTCTTAATGGCTATAGGCTTGTTTAAATACAATGTGAAATATTAATGTATAAAAGTTATGGAATCCCTAGTTTAATTATCTAACGTTATTTTAATCTCTGAATCATAATCTATATAATAGTCCAAGTTTGGTGCTATTATCTTATAATTTTTATCACTTTTTAGGCCTTTATACTCCACCACAAATTCATACTTATCACTTTCAATTTTTCTGATGGAATTATTTATAGGATATAGATCTCCAGCAGGGTTAAAGTTTTCACCTTCTAACCTAATAAATTGATTATTAGGCAGCCTGCCATATATAACCCCTTTTATAATCACATTATCTCTGTCATTTGAATAGGTTATTTGATCTATCTCTACTTTGCCGTGCTTGCCTTCATTAAGTTTAAAGGGTAGCTTAGTTGAGATAGGCAATGCCTCATCAATTGGGCCTTGTGCTGAATTATAATTGTTCCCTTCCTGTTTCTCATGATATTTATAAGGGATAAGTGTTAAATACTTTGTATTGCTATTTGCCTTTGAATAAAGGAACGTATAATCAAATCCGCCAGAACTGTTAGGATGAACACTATCTGCTTGTATATCACTAGGTTGGATTATATTGCTTTCATCATCTAACATTATAAATAGATTAGTAGTATCAGGAACTAGATTTTTATTTTTACTATGAATTGAAACTATTGTGTTAAAGGGAGTTAGAGTAACTTTTTTAATTGTAAAGTTATATTTATCATAGGATATTTCCTGATTTTTTGTATAAATTTTTATATTTTTGCTTGATTCAGCCTTTAAGATATTGAATTTAAAGTTCCACTTTCCCTCACTTGTATTGAATCCATTAAAAGACATATCAAAATTAAAACTATTTGGTAAGTCTAAGGACTTTGCAGTAAGTAAAATAGTTCCTATAATTGTATTTTCATCTATGTTTTTAACTAAACCTTGTGAACCTCCATCTAAGGTTCTCCCATTTACCTTAAAAATTGGCCAAAATAAAGTGCCTCGCTGATTTATTTTTTCATCACTTTTAGCAGTATAACCTATGACTATATTATTATCAAAACAAACAACACTGTTTATGGTGAAGGAACTTCCATTTTGGGTAATAGTTTTATTTATTATTGCTGAGTATTTTTCATAATCACCAGTGCGACCTAATAGTTCCACTATTGGATTTAGAATAGGAAATTGAGCTGCTAGGGTAGGATTTGTATAACAGACTCCAATAAGGAATATTGAAAAAGCAGCACAGGCAACTGCTATTTTGGTTCTAAGGTGTCTTCTTTTTTTAGTATACTTTCTTAAATTATGTTTTAATCTTCTTTTTTGTATATCAGTCATACATATATTAATATCATCAAATTCATGTTCATCTACAATAATATTATTAAATTCCAAATATAAATTGTTTTCGATCATTTAGATAGCCTCCTCCTGAAAATTGATAAGTTGTTCTTTCAAAAACTTTCTCCCCCTGGATAACCTGTTTTCTACAGCAGCCTTAGTTAAATTTAAGCTTTGAGCTATAGAGTTAATATCTTCATTAAGGAAATATCTTTTGAGGAATATATGCTTATCCTGCTCTTTCATCTTATCTATAGCAGCTAATATCTCAGCTCTTCTTTCCTTTAATATAAGACCATTCTCTATATCTTCACCAGAAGAAAGTATTAAACTGTCTATATCCGTAAGGTTGGAGTATTTTATAAGCTTGCGCTTGTAATCAATTGCCTTATATTTTGCGATTGTAATAATCCAGGTTTTAAATGAACCTTTTTTTGAGTCAAAGCATTCAATATTGTCCCATATTTTAATAAGTACATCATTCGTACACTCTTCAACTGCACATATATTATAGTCGTTATATAAGATACTATAGACTATCTTATAAATAAGATTTCCATACATATCAATTACGTAATCCATAGATTTATAATTTTTATTTTTAAGTTCCTTTATAAAATTACTTTCATCTATTTTCAAGCTTTAACCTCCTAGATTCAGTTTCATCAATTTTATTTAAATTTTTAAAGAGCTCTCATACATTAAATACGCTTTATCCTATAATTTCCTATCAAATAATATTGCAAATTTTAAAAACTACCTAGTAGTTAATACCGATTTATTGTTAAATATAAATTTTATTTAAAGAGTACAAATAGGTAAAATTTCTAGCAACAATTGCTATTCAATAGAGGAGACATGAAATTTATTATTTGTATTGATAATATTAAGATACTATATAGTCTGTATTTCGTACAAGAAGAATGTTCACAAAAAGAGAATTATAAATTTGTTTTGTGTTGTATATGAAAGCATATTACTTTAGACAAGTTATTTAGCACAGCAGGTTAGGAAAAGAATTCTTCTTTGGGAAAACTTTAAATGATTAGACTATGAAATTCTAAAACACAAGAAAGACTAGCTAATGCAAATCAAGTAATTTAAAGAAGGCTCTATTTGATAAAGTTGCTGATAGTGATATGATTATTATTAGGATGAGCCGTAATGTTCTTATATGACGGCTCAGTATTAAATTATACACTAATTCATAAAATAATAAGGGGGAGTAAAATATGGATAAAGAAGATAAACGCAAAATAGAAGAATATAAGAAAAATCCAATGGTAAACTTTGCTGATTCAGCTAGATATATGGATTAATAACGCCGGGCAAAACACGCCACACAAGTTTTCGTGGGAAACGGGTGAAACTTACACTGAGAACATTATTCAAACCAATATTACTGGCATGATTTACGGTTCACAGATTGCTGCAATGGGAATGCTAAAACAGGGGCATGGTGCGATATACAGCATGGAGGGCCTTGGCTCAAACAACATGATACAGCTTAAAACAATACTGTACGGTACTACCAAGCATGCATTAACGTACTTTATGAAAGGGCTTGCAAAGGAACTGGATGGAACAGGTGTAATAGCCGGGCGTTTATCTCCGGGCATGATGCTCACTGATTTCATCACAAAAACACCGGACGGAGAACAGTCAGAAGTCATCTCTGATGAAAAGTTTAAAAAGTTGTTTAATATATTGGCAGACAAACCTGAAACGGTTGCAAAATTCTTCATACCAAGAATACTTAGTAACACCAAAAATGACGCTCAAATCGCATGGTTAACAAATAGAAAGGCGGCATGGCGGTTTATGACTGCAGGCTTGCGCAAGAACAGGCTGATTTAGAAATTGAGACCTAATAACTAATAGAATGACACTCCTTTAAAATTAGGTATAAAAAAACACTCTGGTTTCTTCAGAGTGTTCCGGGGGATAAGCAAATTTTAGAGAAACTGTTTTAATTGTTGAACATTATCCTCTTCGAACTTAAGCAATTTTTCCATCAGTTTTATAATATCTTCTTCTGCGTCCTTATATTTTTTAAGCTTTTTAATTGCATCAATAATACCCATGTTACTTCCGATGATTAGCATTTCGGAAATATGTGAGGGTGTTTTATCGGCCATAGTTTGCATATTAATCATCAAATAAGTTTTTATTTTATCTAATGTGCTAATACCTTTTTCATCTTGCCCATTTTCATTAAGTGCTTTTTGGGCGGCTAAATGTATTTGCTTATATTCGTTAAATTGAGACTCTAATTGCTTTTTAAAGTTCTCATCTTTAACTATATCCAACAATTGTTTGATTGTGTCCACTCCCATTTGTGAGTTTTGAAAAACGAAGTTTAACAATTCGGTATTTCCATTCATCTTCATCACGCTCCTCGGATATTAGTATATCCAGGTAACATTTATATATTATGATTGCTAAAGCACCAAAATTCCTCTATTATCATAAACAGTCCGACCTGCATCGCCGCCAAATCTTATGGCACAATTAAGCGCCAAAATTGTTGCCACAGCACCATCTATATCCCTGCCACTTTTTTGCAGTAAAGAAAAATGCTTTTTGGTAGTTGTACCTAAAAGCATTTTTTCATTACTACTTTTGGGAGACTATTACATCTGATCCTTGTATCCCTCACGAATCAAGTGAAATTCTCCGGACTCCGTGTTTAAATCATAAATATTAAAATTGGTTCTGATATCGAAACCTTCATGATGAACAGCCAAATTTATAGAGGCTGAGCCATCTTCACCGCTGACAATTCGATGAAAGACACCTGCAGGCCAGACAAGTAAAGCACCGCCATTGTATAGGAGCTTACCATTTTTTAAAATTTTGTCGGGATATACAGTAAAGTGCTCGGCTTTGCCATGAGTTTTGTTATAAATGTCAACCTCACGTCTGCCATGAAGAACTAGAAGGTTATCGTCCTGATGAGGGTGCATGTACCATGGACGTGAGACAGAACCAACAGGTCCGGGAGAAACTGCACTGTGGTCATGAAGCACACGATCAATGGAATCTATATGTGTAATACTGTCCATTGGGAAAAGATCAAAAATGACACCTTCTGTTTTTCGAAACGGTTTAAGCTCAATGATGCGGTAGAGATTTTTAACTTCTTCGATAATATTCATTGTAACCTCCTTTATAAAAACAGATATTTTGAATTAATTATAAATATAACGTAAATGTAACCCAATTACTTATTATACTTTTTTTAGTTTGATGTTACTAATCATTAAATACGAACCAATACATATTATTATTGCAATAACAAATATATTAGTCATTATAGCTGCATTAACGAAAATATAAATAAGATAATATAATGCCATAAAGCATCCAACCAGAGTAATAGGCACTCCAGTAAATATCCCATTAAAATCAAATGCATTATATCTTGCCAGCCTATAAGCTCCAGCTACCGGCATGAGAATAGTTATAATATACCCTATTAAAGAATAGGATAAAAGGTTACATATATAGAATGTCAGCACAGACGGTGCCACACCAAATGATATTACATCTGCCAGTGAATCCAGTTCTTTACCTAGAGTATTTTCTACTCCAAAATAACGTGCAATACGTCCGTCATATCTATCAAATAGGGCTGATATAAGAATGAATGCACTGGAAAAAAGGAAATTCCTCTCGCTTGCCATTAGTATAGAAAGAACACCAAAGATTAGATTGCCAAATGTGAATACATTAGATAAATTTTCTTTTTTAGGTAAATTTAAAATATTAACACCTCCTATTTTTTACATCATAGCTAATTATATATTAGTTCGTAATATATTGCTATAACATCCGACCAGTATTTAGAGTAATTTCTTTATATCATTATTCTTTAGTTCTTATAACTTATATATTCATATTACTAAATTCATACATCCTCAAATTAATAACAAAGTCATTCTAAACATAACCTACTGATAGAATTGTGGACCCGTGAAAACTATTGTACGGCTTTTATAGCCTTCTCAGTTAGGCTAATTGCTTATAAGAAGAAGATAATAAGGGACATTTTAGTTTGTTTACCCCAATATACGTAGTTTGGATAAATTCAATAAAATTCCATGTTTGCAATATTTAACAACACGAAATATAATATGAATATCGCAAACAGGGGGGTATTGATTATTTATATCAAAAGTAAAAAAATAAAATTAATTCTGATAGTAATTCTTTTGCTAATTATCTGTATAGTCATCGGTGTATTAAAACATAGAGAAGATACATTTGCTACTAGGATCATAAATGGGAGGGTTGATATTGGTGGTTATGGTCTAAATGTTAATTGTTATGGAAAAGGAACTCCAACTGTTATATTTGAATCAGGTCTAGGTTACACCAACAGCACCTGGTCGTTAGTACAACCTGAAATCTCGAAAATTGCAAGAACATTTTCTTATGATAGAGCAGGACTTGGAAATAGCGATGTAAGCAAATTACCAAGAACCAGTTTAGACCAAGTTCATGAGCTGCATACTCTTTTAACTAATGCAAAAGTTAAAGGCCCTTATATTATAGTTGCACATTCAATTGGAGGCTTTAATGCAAGATTATTCGCTGGTACATATCCTAATGAAGTGTCCGGTATTGTATTTGTTGATAGTACGCATGAATATCAATTTGATGGTATATCTGGAACTTCTTTAGAAGAATTAAATAGAAATTTAGATAGCGCAGAACCTAAGTTTGATGTTATACAAAGTGCCAAGCAAGTAGATGAAATAAGAAAAAAGGATGCATTAAGGAATATTCCAATAGTTGTCCTCACATCCACACAACCGGCTATTTTTCAAGATAACTTGTCAAAATTGTCCAAGAATAGTAAGCATATTTTAGTTAAAGACAGTGGACATTTCATACAGAATGATAAACCTCAAGTAGTGATTGATTCTATTAAGGAATTAATTGACAGTGTACATAAATAGCACAAAGTAATTATACCTATTAGTATAATATAGTACTAGTTTAAAAGACTAATTTAAATAATTGATAGAAAGGAAAATCAAATTTGTTGCGTCCAATTTACTTAAACAGAGTTCCACTTCTCTTCGTTGTAAAGGATAAATAATTATGGTACAATAAGTAAAAACTTAAGGGGAAGGGATATTAATTATGGATAAAGAAATATTAAACTATGTTGTTGAAAAAACACATGAATTAATGAGTGCATCATCATGTTGTAGTGGTGCAAGAATAGCAGCACAGAACTGGTTGAATGCTATCGGAAGTGAAGGGGAAGCCGCAGAAACAAAAAGATATATTGATGAGCTGGAAGCAGATGTTATGACAATTGACAGTTTAATTGGTTTTGCTGAATCAGATCATGGCATTCAGGTTTTTGGAGCGGACAAGGCTAAGATTATTGCGACGCATGCAAAGGAAGTTAAGTCTCAGGGAGAAAAATATTGTGTTTGCCCAGCTTGTGCAGCTGCAGCAGCGATTCTAGAAAAGAAGGCTAACCTTCTTAAGTAAGAAATAAAGAGGTGCCTTAAGGTATACTTAAATAATTTAATATCTAACATTTTTGCCCTTTCGAATTTCAAGAAGGGCTTAATTTTTCAAGTTTTATATTCCTTTTATTATCCATTCACTAATCAACATTAATAGACCTGTTTCATAGTTACTAAAGCTCTATTAAAATAAGTATCCACTTTAAAAGCCCCTAATGCAATTAATTGTATTAAGGGCTTTTAAATATGTCATAGGCAGCAATGATAGTGAATAAATGTTTAAATATTGTATTCTTATTTTTATTTTAAATTATCTTGTTCTCTATAATTTGAGGCTTTATAGTTTGGTTATACAAAATGAGGTTTTAAAATATTGCTAATATTTGTGAAGGGAATCCTTATAAGTGGTATAGCAGACACCACAGGAGCAATTTCATTGAATCTAGGATATATAACCAGAGCATTATTATCTAAATAGAAGGGTTGATCTTTTGCAATTCCTTTATAATTGGCTGCGATACTCGGATAATTTGTTTGAAGCTGCTGTTTGGCAATTTTATTTAATGTGGCTAAATAATCAACTCCTTGCCTGAATAAATCTTCTAGACTAATAGAGTTACCAGTCCTAAGATCATAGTTATATGAGGTTCTTATATCATTATGTTTTCCACTAAAGTATTCCTGGAAAAATATTGAGAAACTTAAGATATTGTTTTTATCATAAGTTACTGAATAGGTTGTGGCAATTTGGAAGGGATCAGGTTGTTTTCCTTGTAATTTTAAAACTCTTGCATGTTCTTTTGCAGCGGCTTCCATCTGATTTTTATATTCTAGAATATCATTTTTAACATTATTGTTGATATAGGAGAGGATTTGAGGATTTGCTGAGCCATGAAACACGGGTATTAAAAGATTTTCATTTATTTCACTACTTGAATTTTGTATATTCGTTGTGGTAACTGACACTGTGGGATCTAGCTTTCTAAAGCTATTATCGGCTTTATACATGGGATCAAGCCTATGGTATTTAATAGGACATAATGTTCTGTAATTAAGGAATGGGCAATACATTATAAAGGCCTCCTTTTATACTACTTATCAGATTATGATTGTTCTCTATTAAAAGTACCGTTTGCATTTAATAAGTTATTAGTAAGGATCTAACTTAAGCTACTTCCTAGCACCCCTGGGTAGATTCCTTTGCGAGACTGTTATTGGAGTTAGGAAATTAGTGAACTGCAGCATTTTTAGATACACTTAGTTTATATAATATCACCTCAGTAAAATTACTGACAAAAGAAGGAAATGTTACACTTAACTAGAATATAGTTTTATAAAGACACAAATGTAATATATTATTCTTTAAAATAATTAATTGGGAGGTAACCATGAGTTTTAAATATTTATATGTTGAGTCCAAATCAAAAGGACTGTTCTCTGACGCAAATCATAGAGAATTGATTGATAAGTATGCCTCTGAAGGTTGGAGATATGTAGATGCAATTCCTTCTTCGTTCTACGGAAATAATGGTCAACCAAAAACTTTTGACTTATTATTTGAAAAGAGTGATGATGAATAATTTTCTTATATAGCTCATCAATTATTATTTAGCGATTAATGAAGAATGGTACTTTATTACGTCTTAAATGAATGTATGATTTTATCAAATAGATAATATACGGATCTCAAAGAAAGGATAATGTCCCTCGAAGAACAAATCAAAATAATAGATGATCAGATTAAAGCTAAGGATAACCAGATAAACGGATTAATTCAATCTAATATAAATTTTGCAAAGGTATTAAACCTCCAATGGAAGAGGGTGCTGCTACAGTAGATATTAAGAAGGGGTTCTTTAGTAAATTATTTGGAAAGTAAAAAAAATAAATCTTTTTTTAAAAGACCATTTAAATAGAGAAACCCTTTTAATATGTTCTCAAATTTAAGGGGCTGTCGCCTTAGCATATCAAACTGCTAAGGCGAAGCCCTTTTTTTGAGCTGTTTCTAAAAAGATTAAGCTGACACTAAGAAAAACATAGGTAGCTAATCGTAAAAATTTTTTCATAAATTGGCTTTGAGGTAGCATCTACGTAATCTGGGGCAAGGTAGATTTTAAACATTACAACAAACAATTTAAACTATTTATGGAAAATAAAAGGTTTTTTTGGAATTTTGTAGAATTATGTATTTATTATACTTATGGACAAACATTATAAAAAAATTATTTTATTAAAAGGAGAGTTAAGAGATGTATTTAAGAAAAAGATGTTTATCTATTATTTTAGTAGCAACTTTAGTTGCTACATCAATATTCAATTCACAAAACTTACACGCCCAAAATAATACAAATAGTAAAGATAAAGAAGAAAATTATTCAGAAATCCGAAAGCTTCCAGATGGAGGAGAAGTTTATGTTTATAATATAAATGGAGTTGAAAATGATTTTCCTATTCCACCTAAAGGATTTATTCCTATGAATGCAACTGATGAACAATTATTAGAGTATGGTTTTCCAGCTAGGCCTAAAGATAAAAATGAATTATTGCAATGGGAAGATATGATGAAGCATTACAAAAATACACCAATACCTAAAATTATTTCTACACAAATAAAACATGGATTAAAAAGAAAAGAAAATTACACCATAAAAAACAGTGTAAATAATCAACTTCTTAATTGGTCTGGATATGTGGATTATGTAAATTCAAATACATTAAGAAGCGTTCAAGGTGATTTTACACAGCCAACAGAAAAAAGTGATTCAGTTGCTAATGCATATGAAAGCTCTTGGATTGGAATAGGTGGAGTAAATACAGCCGCTTTACTTCAGGCTGGAACAGCTATGCATAATTATCAATATACTGCATTTTATGAATATATTGATGAATATAATAATGATCCTAATGGGCAAATAAACATAGCATCAATAAATATTAGTCCTGGAGACGATGTACATATGTATGTAACTTATCTGTATTCGAATCGAGTTGCTAATTTTTATGTTGCAGATTACACTAATGGAGGTAGTCAGAGTATTTTTGTAAATCTTGATAATAACTATTATGATGGTAGTACAGTAGAATGGATAGATGAAAGACCTACTTTAAAATATTCTGATGGAACTAAAGCATTTGCAAATTTAGCAGACTTTGGAACTATTTCTTGGTTTAATTGCAAAAGTTATAATTCTTCAAATGTTTGGAATGACTTGACTTCATTATCACACCAATATGTGTCGATGTGGAGTACTGGTGGTAAATATATGCTAGCATCACCAAATACACCATATTCAAGCACTAATTTTTATGATGTTTGGTTAAATGCAAATTAAATGAAATAAATGTATTTATCAAAAAAGAGGGATGTGGAACATCTCCTCTTTTTTGATTTCAACTAAAAGTTAAACTCTTTCAATAATTATAAAAATTTTACTGTAAAAATATTTATTTTAAACGTATATATAATAGAGGGATGTGAAGAACTATGAACGCAATAGAGTTTGAGGAGATTATTTTAAAAATTGCAGATGGTGATAAAAATGCATTAAAACTAATTTATGAGGAATTTAATTATGTAGTGTATAATTTTGCACTATCAATACTTCATAATGAACAGGATGCTTCAGATGTATCTCAAGAAGTATTTATAAAGATATGGAACAATGCATGTAAATTTTTACCGGGTAGAAACTATAAAGCATGGATAATAGAAATAACAAAAAATCAATCAATCGACTGTTTGAGAAGAAAAAAAAATAAAATTGTTACAGAAGAATTAGATAAATTAAGTGATGTATGTTTAATAGAGAATGAAGCATTCGATGAACAAGTGATAAACAAAATTAGATTAAATCAATTACTTTCATCACTAACTGACATGGAACGTGAAATAATCATTATGCATGTAATAGGAGAAATTACATACATGGAAATCAGCCATATTTTAAAAATATCTTTTGGGAAAGTGGTGTGGAATTATAAAAAGGGTATCAAGATATTGGAAAATCAGGTTAATAAGTTAAAATTGTAGGAGGCGATATTTATGAAACAAATATCTAAAAAAGAGATAAAAGAAAAATTAATTATGAATTTCAAGGTTCAAACGCCGAACTTCTGGGAACAGATACAAGATAAATTAGAACCTCAAGTACATCACATTTATTCTGATACTAAAAAAAAGAGTAGTTTAATTTCATTATATCGGGTTGGGATAATTTTTATTATTGCTATAATTATTACCTCTATTAGTTTTAGATCAAAGTTAACAAATTATGTGATAAACAATTTTTCAAAAACAAAAGAAAAAATAGCCATTAATTCTCAATCAACAAGTAAACAAGATAATGAACCAGTTAAGGTTAGTTCATCGCCAGCGATGAGAAGCTTTCATGAATGGCAGAATAAATATTATCAGATAGAGTCAAATCAAGGGATCGATAAAAATCAAATTGGTAAGTATATTGGAAAATATTACAACACTGATTTATTTGAAATTAAAGGTATAGATTCAACTAAAAGTATTGCGGTTACAAATGTTAAAGATTTTTATCTCAAGGCAAATTTTGTATTTAATGCTACAATTAATTGGAATAATAAAATTTATGAAATAAATCCTAACTATACAATTCTTCCAAATCTAAATAATGAAAAAATAGATAAATATCTAGGTAAAATAAATTCATTTGATGTTTATAGCATTCAGGGAGTGGATACAAATCAGGAAATTTCCTTATATTATAATAAAAATTATATTATTGCAATAAGAAAGTAATAATATAATCAATTATGTTACTATTAGATGTATTAAAATTGAAATCTACACATGTTAATTGTATTGGAATAATTTTCAAATGTTAATGTACGATTTTAGTAAGAATTATACATTATTTTTTTATATCCAGTTTAAGGTAGTAAAGGTATAATTAATATAAGCGATTGGGACGTCTTCGTAGAAAAGTGCGAACTGAAGATTATAAATATAAGGTGGTGCAAACATGAAAGTAAGAAAAACGGTTAAAGAGGATATTGACCTCCTCATTAAGATTCGAATGGAATACCTGTTTGCAGAAAAAGGTGTGTCTTCTTCGGAAGAAGTGCAAGATATTAGAACGAAGTTAGAAGAATATCTTACTCAACACCTTAACAAGGGATTTATTGCTATCATTGCCGAGAATGAAAATGAAGTATTAGCAACTGCATTTATGTCTATCGTGGAAAGACCTCCACTAATAGCGTTTTCATCATATCTTGTCGGTACGGTATACAATGTTTTTACATACCCTCAATATAGAGGAAAAGGCATTGCAACGAAAGTTATGACTAAACTTTTATCGGAAGCAAAGCTATTAGGCGTTGCCGCAGTTGATTTAATGTCGACTGAAAAAGGGAAACCATTATATGAAAATCTTGGATTTCGAGTATCAAATTATACATCAATGAATAAGTTCCTCTAACTCCCGCAAAATAAGCATAATCAGAATTTATATTAATTTACAATATTCTTATATTTTCCATCAATAATTATATAGTGGAATGTAAAAAAGCATGTTAATTTCGTTTGATTAACAAGGCAACATAATATAGAGCATTGCAACAAAAAGATAAATAAAATTTATTGAATTTTGATAAGGTAGAAAAAGTCTACCTTTTTTTATTTATCAAAAGAAACATGTCAGGATATGCTATAATTGAGAGTAATAGTATTAATGTCTTGAATAGTGTAGCCATTTCAATTTTAACATTACTGGTTACTTATGAATAAATGCGTCATATGAATTATATAGACAACCCGATAAGCCTGAATTTGTAAGGAGGTATAAAATGGTTGAGATAAACTTGTATGATAATATCATAGATAAAAGTAAAATAATCTTTGTTGATATAGTGGCTAAATATAGAGGGCAATGGGTATTGTGTAAGGGAAAAAGCAAAGGTTCATGGGAATGCCCTGGTGGTCACATAGAAAATGGAGAAACACCAGAACAAGCATCAAAAAGAGAATTATGGGAAGAAACAGGAGCTATAGAATTCGATATTAAACCAGTTGGGTATTATGGCGCAAAAGGTAGCGATGGTGTTATGGAAAGTGTTGAGGAAGTCTTTGGACAAATATATTATGCAGATATAAAGGTTATTGGGGAGTTACCTGATTTTGAGATAGAAAAAATTGAACTTTTTAAAGAACTCCCCAATAACTGGACGTACTCTTATGCACATCCAATGTTCATTGATTTGGCAGAAAAATTTATGTTTAATAGTATAAACACATAGAGATATTCTATGTCATATATTTCTTTTATTAAGAGGGAATGGTATTATATTACGACCAACCAAAAGAAAACATCTAATGTTTTTTAGGAGTGTATAAGTTATGTTAAAAAAGATAGATTTAGGAAGTTTGAGTGAAATATTTAGAACAAATGTGAGTAGTAGTAATTGCACATACGAGATTATTCATGCTCCTTTTATGGAGGATATTTACAAAGTAGATTGTTACGAAATACTAAAGACAAATAATTTAATACAGATTTTAACAGGTATAGCTTATCATAACGATTTTCAGCAGTTACCAATTACATTGGAATTTAAGGTGGGAATAAGTTTAATAGAGCTAATAAATTTACCCACTGTTAGGCTGCTTCCGAGTACATTTGAGAATATTAGGATACTTTCAAAAGATAAGATTTTCTATGGTGTTTGGATAAAGAAGCTATCGGAAAAAGCAAAATTAGCCTATAAGGAATTGCTAAACGAAGATAAAATCGATAACAGTCTCAAATCAATATTCAGAATTGACACTAAAAGAAATATCATCTCAAAACAACAAATGATTACTGCATTTGAATTAATTACTGAAGAAAATACAGAATACGATTGTAAGATTATAAATGATAAACTTATTTCATATTTATTATATGAATGTAACAAAAATAATGGATTTTATGGGGTACCTTTATCAGGTTGGGAGTTAGATAGTATAGAAGCTTGTAAAGCCTTCTTAAAATTAAAAAAAACCTTTGATAGAGTATTTTTAGTGGGTTCAGGGCAAGTATGGCAATCAACACATCTCGTTGTATCACAACCCCAAAATAAATTATTTATAACCTAATAGGATGATTATGTATTTCGTAATGGTAATATATGACGAAATAAATACTATTTTAAATACTATTTCTAAAAACAAGGCTATTGTGCTTCATATCCACGGATGCCTTGTTTTTTGTTTTGAGAAATTGTTCAACTATAAATTTGTATTTCAAAATAAAGGTTTACTTTAATAATATTAAAGAATATAATTAATATTATTAAGATATAAATTGCATAATATATAAATATAATTAAAGAAATGAGGTTTAAATGCCTATGGAAGTGATACCAGATTGGTTAGCAGATTTAGATGAGGAAGATATAAATTTTATTAAGAAATTTATATTATCCTCAGGTTCATTAAAAGAAGTTGCAAATATCTATGGAGTAACTTATCCAACAGTAAGGCTTAGATTGGACAGATTAATTCAGAAAATACGGATATCAGAAGATACTACAAACGAACCTTTTATTAAACTTATAAAAAGATTTGCAGTGAATGAAAAATTGGATTTTGATACTGCAAAAATTTTAATATCAGAATATAAAAAAATAAAAAAGGGAGAGTGATTCTAATGGCGGGTTTTCTTTATTTATTTTGCGTAATAGCATTTTTGGCGGGAATTGTTCTAATACAAGTATTTTTATCAAAAGGAGAAAACAAGTGGATTGGTTTAATATTCCCGATGATTGGTTTTATGTTTTCTATTTACGCAGTCTTGGGCATGGTCGCTTATGCAAATGAATCAACGGTTGAACGTATATTTCAATTAATTATGATGTTATTATTGTGGAATATTCCTACAATTATTTTACTTGCTATATATTTTGCTTGTCGTGAAAAATTTAAGAAGAAAAATGGGCTTGATAAAATGAAAATTGAGGATTTGGAATAATTAATAAATACTCGGGTATCATTGAGTAGAAATAATAAAAGTAATTCGATTTCTTCTTTTCTTGCGTCGTAAGAGTAATTTATGACGAAGCAAAATGTTTATCCTTAAACATAGATTTAATAAAATCTATGTTTTTTATTTTTTAATTATATGCTATAAAATACTTTATGCAATAGAGTAGTTTATAGTATTATGTTATTAGGCGGTGATAAATTATGGAAATAGATAAAGAAATGATAAAGGGATACATAGAAAGTATAATTTTAAGTGTATTGGTAAATGAAGATTTATACGGATATGAAATCTCGAAGCGTATAAAAAACATCAGTGAAAATACATTTGAAATCAAAGAAGGAACTATGTATGTAGTATTAAAAAGACTTGAAACAAACGAATTAATTTCTCCATATTGGGATGATACGGAAAGTGGTGGTGGAAGGCGTAGGTATTATAAAATTACGGAGAAAGGTGTTAATTATCTAAACAATAAGAAATCTGAATGGACTTTTTTTAAAAATATAATTGATACATTTTATAAGGGGGTATAATTGATGGAGAAAATTAATAGATATGTTAATTCAGTTTATAAACATATTGGTGGAGACAAAGAAGAAATTCAAATATTAAAAGATGAAATGAGAAATCACTTACTGCAAATTGTAGAAGAATTAAAGTATGAAGGTAAGTCAGAAGAAGAGAGTGTTTCTATTGCAATTAAGAGATTTGGTGAAGAAACTCAACTCGAAAATGAATTACTTGGTATATTTAAATTTGTAAATAAGAAGGCGAAGAAAGCATTGATTGTAGCAGTAGCCTTCCTTTTAATAACTATAATATCATTTGCAACTTTTGTTGTTGGAACTAAAATTTCTATAAAACAGTATAGGGATAGAAACAATGAGATTTTTAATGTAATGGCATCATATAACCAAGACAATTTGGAGAGTATAGATAAAAATATTGGTACATTACTAAACAAGTACAAGGGAAAGATTACATATGTAACAATGTATGGTGTGGTAAACGGCCAAAATGAATGGTACAAGGACATAAAGGATTTGGAATATTCTTATCCAAAGGATATTCAGTATGATAATATTGATACCTTTAATTCTATCAGTAAGCAGATAACTAATGAAAAAGGAATTAAATATAATGTTATGATAGGTCTTGTTCCTAATGCTTTTATACCTATTTATATACAAAACTTAGGAATATTATCTTTTGTATGGCTCGGTTGTTTCGTAATATCTGTTATTGTTTGGATTTCTACAAAAGTTGATATTAGCATAAAATAAGATATTGATTTAAATTATCATATTTCGGAATATTCTTAAATTACGAATTAATTTTTAATATAATAATATGAACAATATTCTTTGAAAAATGAATAATGCAGTGAAAAAGTTATTTAAAAATCTTATTTGTTTATAATCAATTAGCTATTCATGGTATAATTATGGATATTAAAGTCGGAGTGGTAAAATATTGTTCGTCTAATAAATATAATAAAAAAAAGGGATTACCTTATATGAAGTTTGATAAAAAGTTGATGATAGATTTACTAATATTAATTGTTCCAATAATTATTATGTTTTTACTTATGCCAATTTTGCCTGATAAAATCTCTATTCACAGAAGCATTACTGGTAGCAGAAGTTATATTGATAAGAAGTATTCTTTTATTTTAGGAATACTTCCATTTTTAATATATAAGTTAAAATATGATAAAAAATAATATTATTTAATATATACAGTATAATAAGTACAAAACAAATATTTTTTAAAGGAGATGAACAAAATTTGGATAATATTTTAAACAAAATTCAAATTCCAGAAAGAATAAAACTTGCAAATGTGCCAACGAAAATTGAAAAGCTTGAAAGGTTTTCAAAAATATTAGGTGGGCCAAATATTTATATAAAGAGAGATGATCAAACTGGACTAGAAGTATCGGGTAACAAAATTAGAAAATTAGAATTCTCAATAAAAGAAGCTATTAATAAAGGGGCTAATGTACTTATAACTTGTGGTGGAATTCAATCAAACCATTGTAGAGCAACTGCAGCTGTAGCAGCAAGGCTTGGAATAAAATCAGTACTTGTTTTAAGAGGAAGCAGTGGTGTTGAAGTTGATGGAAATTTATTTATAGACAAGCTTTTAGGTGCAGACATTCGTTTTATCACAACAGAAGAATATAAAAATTCAAGAGCAGATATTATGGAACAGATTAAAGATGAATACGATAAAAAAGGCTATATATCTTATATTATTCCAGAAGGAGCTTCAAATGGAATAGGCACTTTTGGATATTATAATGCAATGAAAGAAGTTATTGAGCAGGAACGGGAATTAGGTGTTCATTTTGATAAAGTTGTACTAGCTGTGGGTTCTGGAGGTACATACGCAGGAACTTTTTTAGCAAATAAAATATTAGAGAATAATTGTAAAATCTTAGGCATAAATGTTTGTGATGACAGTGAATATTTTAAAAATCGTATCTATGAAATATTACAAGAAAGCATAAAGTATATTCATATGGATTTGGAAATTTCTAAAGATGAAATAAGAATTATAGATGGATATGTGGGAAAAGGATATGCTTTAAGCAGAGAAGAAGAAATAAACTTCATTAAGGAATTTGCAAAATTAGAAGGAATAATTTTAGATCCTGTTTATACAGGAAAAGCTATGTATGGATTAAGTGAAGAAATAAAAAATGGCAGCTTTAAACACAATGAAAATATTTTATTTATTCATACTGGTGGGGCTTTTGGAATTTTTCCTCAAAAGGAGCTATTTAAATAGCTAATCTTTTTATAATGCCTTCGGTGGGAAAATTAATGTAAAATATATATTATCGACTTATCTAATAGAATGGTGGGGATAAAATGGAGAAGGTTGCTTTATTAAAATGTACTGATTATGATGTTGATAAAATTGAAGAAAAGCTTAGAGAGGGCTTTGAGCTTTTAGGTGGAAATTCTTTTTTGAGGAAACTTATACCTGAAAATAGTAAAATATTATTGAGCCATTAAGTAAGATGTTAGGATTAAAATAGATTGTGATTATTGAAATTATGGTTTTCTATATTGTGACTGCAACCATTTATATTACACCCTTTAAGTGTTTTTGTCTTAACTCAAGTTCAAACATTTCAATAGCATATCTAAGCATTATATTAGAGCGTTAAGCTCTTTTTTTCTGTAAAAAGAAGGAATTTGATTATTTTTGTTGAAATAGTAAATTATTTGATAATTTATAGGTTAGGAGGATAACAATGAGCTATAAACAAAAGTTTTATAATAGAAATTGGTTTATTTGGATAGCTTTAATTTTGTTTGCACCTTTAGGTATTTTTTTAATGTGGAAAAATCATAAATTTACTAAAAAAATTAGAGCAATACCTTCTGGAATATTTGCATTGTTGTTTTTTATCATAGTCTCTGGAGTTAGCTGCTCAAATAATAATTCTATTCAAACCTCAACTGGTAAAAAAGCAACTGGATCTAATGTAGAGAATTCAAAGAGTAATGAAACTCAAAGTTCATCTGCTACAGATGCTAAGACAAACAATGATTCTAAGCCTGTTTCTAATGAATCATCAAATAACACAACAGTAGTAAATGGACAACTCAAAGTACATTTTATTGATGTAGGACAAGCAGATTGTATATTGGTTCAACAAGGCAATTCATCTATGCTTATAGATGCTGGCAATAATGAAGATACTCAAACTATTAAAAGTTATTTAGACAGCCAAGGAGTAAAAGCTTTAGATGTTGTTGTAGGTACTCATGCACATGAAGATCATATAGGAAGTATGGATTATATAATAAATTCATTTAAAGTTGGAAAGGTATATTTTCCAAAGCAAACTTCTACAACTAAGACCTTTCAAGATTTTATAAGTGCAGTTAAAAATAAAGGACTTCAACTTACCGCTCCAGTAGTAGGTAGTTCTTTTAAAATTGGTGATGCAACCGCTACTATTTTGGCACCCAACGGAAGTGGCTATGAAGATGCTAATGATTACTCTATAGTAATTAAGCTTACATATGGCAGTACATCTTTCCTTCTAACAGGAGATGCTGAAGCAACTTCTGAGAGCCAAATGTTATCTAATAGATCAGATTTATCAGCAACTGTTTTAAAAGTAGGACATCATGGTAGCAGAACTTCTACTAGCCAAACCTTTTTAGACAAAGTAAACCCAAAGTATGCTTTAATAAGTGTTGGTAAAGGTAATAGTTATGGGCATCCTACTCAAGAGACTCTAAATAGATTAAAAAACAAAGGTGTAGTTGTATATAGAACAGATGAAAATGGGACTGTAGTTGCGACAAGTGACGGAAAAAATGTAAGTTTCAATACTCAACCGGGAAGCTATAATGGCATTACATCTAGTTCAACATCAAACTCTAGTAATAATCAAACTTCTGTAGTTGTAAAACCAACTCCGGCTCCAACACCTGCTCCAAGCCAAAACAAAAGTGTTACAGTATATATAACAAATTCAGGGAAAAAATATCATGTAGCTGGTTGTAGATATTTGAGTAAAAGTCAAATTCCCATAAGTTTAGATGATGCAAAAGCTGGTGGTTATGGACCTTGTAGTGTTTGCCACCCACCTCAATAAGGAGTGATATGAATGAAAGTAATAATTGATAGATTTGAAGGCAATTATGCTGTATGTGAAGAAGAAGATAGAACCATGATTGACATAGAGAAATCTAAACTACCTCCAGGGGCTAAAGAGGGAGATGTACTAGCCATTTTAGATGATGAAATTACTATTGATATTATAGAAACAGAAAAGCGAAAGAAAATAATTGAAGAATTAACTAAAGACTTGTGGAATTGATTAAGGAGCTAAAAAAGCTCCTTTTTATGTATTTCATTATTCTTTCTGTTAGGTTTATAACCTAATTCCCATCTGTGCCATGTATGAAGAAGACGATCATTTATTAATGAATATTTCAGAAATGGTTCATATTGTATACGTATAAATGAAACGTAGCCGATCTCCAATTCAAAAAATACTGGAGAACTCTGACGCTTTTTATTTATAATTTTGTTGAGAAAAGAGGAAAATTCTAAGGAATTGTAGAAATATAATAGTGTATAAAATTATAAACTAAGTTAATATTATGAAACTAATGTCTTTAATGGGAAGCTGAGATATCTTATCCAATTTACAGATATTATAATGGAGGGATTTATTTGACAGTGGTTGGAATAGATTTAGGAACAACAAATAGCTTAGTAGCATATTGGAGTGAAGAAGGGCCTAAAATAATTCAAAATGTTTTTGGCGACAAACTTACACCGTCGGTAGTAAGTATTGATGAAAATGATGAAATACTTATCGGAAAAGTTGCAAAAGAGCGTTTAATTAGCCATCCTAATTTAACGATATCAGCCTTTAAAAGATATATGGGTACAGATAAGAAAATCCAACTGGGGAGACATTCATTTTCACCTGAAGAATTGTCTTCCTTTATATTAAAATCTTTGAAGGAAGATGCAGAAGCATTTTTAGGAGAAGAAGTAACGGAAGCAGTTATTAGTGTGCCAGCATATTTTAATGATTTACAAAGAAAGGCAACAAAAAAAGCTGCGGAAATAGCTGGTTTAAAGGTAGAAAGATTAATAAGCGAGCCAACAGCTGCGGCTATAACCTATGGATTACATCAAGAGGAATCAGAAACTAAGTTTGTTGTTTTTGATTTAGGTGGAGGAACCTTTGATGTTTCTATATTAGAAATGTTTGAAGGAGTTATGGAGGTAAAGGCTATAGCAGGAAATAATTTTCTTGGGGGAGAAGATTTCACCAATCTTTTGGTTAATTATTTTTTAGATAAAGAAAAGATTGATTTAGAAACTTTAAGTTTTAAAGATAGAGCATTGCTTTATAAACAAGGAGAAATGTGCAAGCGGTCATTAGGGGAAAACGGTTCTGGAACAATGACTTTTACTTTGGAAGAAAGCAATTATGAAGTAAGCATTAATAAACTTCAATTTGAAAAATTAGCTGATAAACTATTATTAAAATTAAGCCATCCTGTGGAGCGTGCTTTGATGGACGCAGAAATTTCACCAAGAGAGGTGGATGCTGTAATCCTTATTGGTGGAGCAACTAGAATGCCAATAATTAAGAATATAGTTGGAAAGATGTTTGGAAAGCTGCCATATTCAAATATTAATCCAGATGAAGCAGTAGCACTAGGAGCTGCTATTCAAGTTGCTTTAAAGGAAAGAAATGAGGCATTAAGCGAAGTTATTTTAACAGATGTATGCCCATATACTTTAGGCATCGAAATTGCAAAGCAAAAAAATAAAAACGCTTTTGAGGCGGGGTATTTTAGCCCTATAATTGAAAGAAATACTCCTATTCCTGTTAGCAGGGTGGAGTCTTTTGTAACTGTTCGTGATAAACAAGATAAGATAAGTGTGAAAATTTATCAAGGCGAAAGTCGGCGCGTTGAGGAAAATATAAAATTAGGAGAGCTTGAAGTTAAAGTTCCGAAGGACAAGCGTGGGAATCAAGGGATAGATGTAAGATTTACTTATGATATTAATGGGATATTAGAGGTAGAAGTTTTAGTTTTGAGTACTGGAGTGAAAAATAGAATAGTTGTCAATAAAAACCAAGAAGGTATGTCTGAAAGGGAAATTGAAAAGAGGCTAGATGAATTAAAGAAAATTAAAATACATCCAAGAGATAAAATGGAAAATAAACTGTTAATTGCAAAGGCTGAAAGAATGTACGAAGAAACTTTAGGGGAAAAACGTCAATATGTAGGTAATTTGATTGAAATCTTTGAACAGGCTTTATATACACAAGAGGAAAGAAAAGTTGCTAAAGCGGCTAAAGAATTTAGAGAAAGATTAGAACAGCTTGAGGGATGGGTAGATTATTAATGAATATTTGGAGTGTATTAGAAATAAAGCCTACTGAAGAAGTTGGAGCAATAAAAAAAGCGTATGCAAAGAAATTAAAGTTACATAACCCAGAGGAAGATCCTACTGGGTATCAAATTCTCCGTGAAGCCTATGATAGAGCTTTAAAACTGGCGAAAAATAAAAAAGTAAATAGTTATGATAAATTATTTGAATTTGAAAAAGATATTATTTCTAAAGAAAAAAATTATGAAGAAATTAAATCTAAAAAACTAAATAAGGTTAATTTTACGGAAGATTTTACTAATGAGAAAAGATCTTATGAAAGTATAGATAACACTAATTCAACAGTAGATCATACTAATGAAAAGATGGAAAGTTTTATAGAAGAGTTTTTAGATAAGGTACAAAATCTTTATAAGGATTTTCATAAAAGAATTGATGTTGAAAATTGGAAGAGCATTTTAAACACAGATAATTTATGGAATTTAAATTATAAAAATATTATAAGTAAGAGAATACTTAACTTTTTATTATATTTTCCTTATGTACCTAAAGAGGTTTTGCAAGAATTAAATAAAACTTTTCACTGGAGTGAAGAAGGAAACCATCTTAGAGATTTATACAATGATTATTCAAGAAGTTTCTTGTTGGACCAATTAGGAAAAGAGATATGGCTTAGATATCAATATTTAAGTAAAAAAGAAGGAATAGATTACGATGCTTTCTTGGAATATAGACGATTAGTTTTTGATGCTCTTAAAAATAAAGATTTAAAAAAAGCTGATAAATATTTATCACTGGCAAATGAGATTTTTTGTGATGACCCAGATTTAATGTGCATGAAAGCGGAAGTTTACCTTAGAAGGGGAGAGCTTAGAAGGGCTAAATTATTATTTAGAGATGCTATAAATATTAATAATCAAGACAAAAAGACGCCTCTTTATATTGCTAATATATATTACAATAACTGCCATTATAGCAGTGCAATTAACTTTTGTAAAGGCTTAATAAAGCTTGACTCCAATAATATAGAGTTACGACTTTTATTAGGTAAATTTTATTTCAGACAAAAGAAATTCAAAGAAATAAAAAAAGCCCAAAATATATTTTTAGATTGTTTAGACTTTGAATCATATGCAGATGAGGCAAGAAAATATTTAAATTGGATTTTACATAACTATGAGGCTTCTTATGAGAAAGAACCTTGGAATCTTTTCATAATAAAAAATTTAAAAAAACTATATTTAATATTAGGGGAGAGCAAAAAAGCAGGGCAAGTAAGATTTAAACTAAAAAAGATATTTTCATTAATTATAACTATAGTAAGTCATATTTTGGTTGCTTTAATATTAGTTATAGGGATAGTGTTTATATATAGAATAATTACTATTCCAAATACACAAATCTCTGTTGAAAATGTAACTGCTAAGAAAATTGAGTTAAGCTGGGATAAGATACGAGGGGCAGAAATGTATAATGTTTATATGCATGATAATACTTCTAATAAGTATAAACTTATTGGAGTAACCAAGGATACGAAATTTACTGAAAGTAACTTAGAGCCTGAAACTGTATATACATATAAAATTGCAAGTATTAAGGATGGGAAAGAAGATATAGTATCTGATTTTATTAGTGTAAAAACAGAGGCCAAATGAATATTCGTCAATTGCAGCTACTTACACAGAAAAAAAGAATATTAGCTACGGAATTTCGTAAACTATGGATTAGCAGTACAAGCTGGAGAGTGGATTTATAAATATATCTAATGGATGGATTTATTATAAAATTTAAATGATGGTGAAAAGATTAATTTGAATAATTGATAGAAAGGAAAATTCAAATGTTTGATGTAAATAAACCAGTTATCAATCCGGATCTAGTAGTGGCTATAAAAGAAATGAAAATAATTAACACTAAAGAGAATCAAGACAGAGTAATTAATGAGATGATGAAAGCTCACTTTATTTCACCTGTAATCATCTCACCAATACCAGGGCCTTCAAGTGATAGTGAGGTTGTGTTGAAGGAAAATACAATAATCAATTTTAGTGTAATAGAAAATACAGCTAATCAACAATTCTTTTTAGCTTTTACTGATTGGGAGGAATTATGGAAGTGGCATAAAGTTGAAAATCAGCAGACTTTAATTGTAACTTTTGATGATTTAGCTAGAATGGTATTAGATGAAAGAGGTAATTCGGATGGATTTGTAATTAATTCTCATGGCGAAAATATTACATTTAATAAAACTATGATAGGAGCCTTAAAGGATGAGAAAGAAAGACGTGCAAAGGGGTGCGTAGTTGAACAAGTGGTAAAGAAAGATACTACAGTTCAATTGGGACAACCACGTATTTATCCTAAAGAAATGGTTAATGCCATTTCGAATTATTTAAAAAAGCAAAAAAATGTACAGGCAGCGTATTTGCAGTTAATGATAAAAGAAGGAGAACAGAGCTATTTACTAATTATAGATTTTATAGGTGACAGGAGAGAAATATTTGATGGAATAGCTAATGTTGCAATGAGTCACTTAAACGGCATGATTATTGACTTGATACCATATGATTCCGATTTTGGACGCAATGCGACAAGTAATATTGAACCGTTCTATAAAAAGAAAAAGTTTGGACTATTTTAAATAGAAAAATATTTAGCAACAATTACTATGGATGCAGTTATTTGGCTTTTAATATCCATATACTAAATTGCTAAGTAGTCTGTGAATATAATGATCACAGGCTTTTTTATTGGTGTTTTTATTCCATAAGTTGTATAATTTATATATTAAAGTAATTATGACTTGTAAGAAATTGTGAAACATAAGCTGTATAAAGTTTGCGAGGTGATGAGATGGAAAAATATTTTCACTTTGATAGAAATAAATCAATACAGGAACTTGAAGGGCAAAACTGGGGCGGACCAAATCTTGACTCGCCTTCAATTTTGACTTGTTACAAGTTAAGGAAAAAGGCAATAGGAATTTTCGAAGTCGAAGATTTAAGAATCATGATAGGGCAAAAAATAGGGTTAGACTATCTAATCCCTTTAGCATTAGAAACGCTTGAAGATAATATCTTTGCTGAAGGTAATATGTATAGTGGTGACCTTTTAGATACAGTTTTAAGGGTAGATAATAGTTTTTGGGAGAACAACCCTATATATAAGACAGATTTTGAGGATATACTTGAGAAAAATATAAATGCATTAAAAAATAAACTTGGTTCTTTCTGTAAGAGATTTATTTAAAAAATGGATACATGATCGGTGATCAGTAGGTTTAGCACAAAAAAAGGAAGCTATTAAAAATAAGTATTTCTATCATTCTTATATTAGTTTATTTATATGAATGTTGATGTTTATATTTTATTAATTAGGTAAAACAAAGTTTAATTGGATTCCAATAATTCAAGAGATAATATTATCTTCAATGGCTATTTCATTTATTTATTTTTTCTATTGTCATTATAGTATCTATAATTATTTTTGTAACTTTCAACAAATCTAAATTATAGTAATTTTGTGTGATATTATGCACCAGTTATAGGAAATTTTAGAACAGTAGAGAATTAAAAAAATAAAGGTAGAATTTATTAAGAAAGATAAAGAAGAAGTTGAAAGTATTTTAAGAAATAGTTTAGTTACTTTACTTTATTCATATATTACGTCTTAAATGAATGTATTATTTTATTAAGAATCATACATTATTTTTTTATATCCAGTTTAAGGTAATAAAGGTATAATTAATATAAGCGATTGGGACGTCTTCGTATTTTTAAGCGAACAAATAAATAGGGGTGATTTTATGAAAAAGTTGATCTTTGGATGTACTTTATTAATAATAGCAACAATGTATATGATACCTGGAGCATATGGATTAGCAATTCCGATATATGTTTTTGGTTTTATATTTGTTGCATGGGGTTCTGTTGATGATAAAAGAAGTTAGTTTACAATAGTAGAAAAGTGCGAACTGAAGATTATAAATATAAGGTGGTGCAAAACATGAAAGTAAGAAAAACGGTTAAAGAGGATATTGACCTCCTCATAAAGATTCGTATGGAATACCTGTTTGCAGAAAAAGGTGTGTCTTCTTCGGAAGAAGTGCAAGATATTAGAACGAAGTTAGAAGAATATTTTACTCAACACCTTAACAAGGGATTTATTGCTATCATTGCCGAGAATGAAAATGAAGTATTAGCAACTGCATTTATGTCAATCGTGGAAAGACCTCCGCTAATAGCGTTTTCATCATATCTTGTAGGTACGGTATACAATGTTTTTACATACCCTCAATATAGAGGAAAAGGCATTGCAACGAAAGTTATGACTGAACTTTTATCGGAAGCAAAGCTATTAGGCGTTGCCGCAGTTGATTTAATGTCGACTGAAAAAGGGAAACCATTATATGAAAATCTTGGATTTCGAGTATCAAATTATACATCAATGAATAAATTCCTATAACTCCCGCAAAATAAGCATAATCAGAAGTTATATTAATTCACAATATTCTTCTATTATTCAACAACTATAATAAAATAAGAATAGGTTACATTGCGGAAATTAATTGCGCCATGTAGCCTATTTTCATGTAAGGCGTTATATAAAATACTGCACCCCCATTTCTTGCGTGAGGGTGGCTTCGTATGGTGTGTAATGCGTAGTCATCTTGTAAATATTTAGCGTATTCACTAGCATACTGCATTAAGAATTTATAAGACGTATTATTTGTGAAGTTAATGACTTATGGGATATGATGAAAATGTAAGTGGTTTTATAGTAAAATGTTATTTATAAAGTTAATTCGGAGTTGCATTTAAATACGAAATTGAAAGGGCGAAGTTCTATGAGAAAATTAAGGGATGTATTTTATATAAACGCAAATATTGAAAAACAGTATACTATTTTTTATGGTATGGAATTTAAGGAATTTATCAAATGTAATCCAACTAAAATAGATAATATTTTAATAACTGATGGGAAATTTATTGGTAATAATTTTAATTATAATTGGTGGTTAGAAACTGTTAATGGAGATGGCTTTTCAGAACTATGCAAAGAGGATTTATATGGGTTAGGTAATTTTCATTGGATAGATTATAAAAATGAAATAGACTTGGATAATTGTACCCCTGAAGAAAAAGCAGAAGTATTATACTTATCTCATTTTGGCGAACCTTTAAAAACTCCATTTATAGATAGAATAAATAACAATTTCTTTTATCTTGCCCATGATGATGGTTGGTTTTGTAAATTATATTGTAGGGATATATCTGCTATTAGGGAGGTAATATCAAATAAAATTATTGAAAGTGTTACAACTAATAAAAAGAGAAAAATATATCCAATAGATAATGAAGTAAAAAATAAATTATTTGAATTGGTTCAGAAGGGCTTATTAATAGATTTCTCAAATATTTATAGAGATGATAAAGCGATTAATATAAATTTCTATGTTATAGGTGAATATCATAACATGGATGAGATGTATAATAACCTTGAACGGAATAAGAGCAGAGCGAGTACTAGAGGGAGAATAGAGCATAAAAATAAGGCGTGGAAAGTGTATTTTTATAATAAATGATATAAAACTTATTGCATATTTTTCTTATAAGACGCAATAGTAAGTAAATTACTAATATCTTATGAAGGAGGGTATATAATCAAATGGGGACTTTTGAAGCAAAATTTAATGAGGTATTAAATGCCTGGCCTTTTGAAATTGACTTATCTGATGGAGAAGTATTAAGTGAATCTGGATTTTATTCAGAAAACTTATCAATAATATGGAATAATGTTGAAGCAGTGGTTGGTTATAATGATTCATGTAAAGACATGATGGTATGGACTATTTATAAAGTTTTACATAAAAAAGCCAGAGAATCATTTATCAAAAATATATATAAGCTTTATCCTACTTCAATTAGGATTAATGAATATAAAAGTCAATTTTATAGTGATTTGCTTGATTCTGAAGATTATAAAGATGTATTAAATGAATTTGAGAAAGAAAATAATATTTAGAGCTATAGTTCATAAATTTCATATCTTGCGAAGCAAGAGTAAAATTTTACGAATTAACAATGAACAAAAACAAAAAAGAAAATGGACGGTCACTATTGGAGTAGCAAAAAGTAAGGTGTGTGAGAATTTATAATATAGCTATGGGTTTAATTAAAGGAATTATTAGTAATTTGTGGAGGTGAAAAAAATGGGAGAACATTTTAAGTCATTATCAGCAATATTTCCAATTATATTACAGAAGAAAGATAGTAATGTTCAAATTTTACTGCATCATAGAAAAAATACTGGCTATCAAGATGGGAAGTGGGATATAGCAGGCAGTGGACATGTTGACGAAGGTGAAACAGCTAAAATGGCTGTTGTGCGAGAATGTGAAGAAGAGTTGGGGATTGATGTGAATATTATAGATTTATCTTTTGTTCATTTATCTCATCGTGTTAGCAATAATGGAGGAAGAACATATTATGATATTTACTTTGTAGTTAATAAGTATGATGGTGCACCTAAAATTCTGGAATCAGATAAATGTTCAGAATTAAAGTGGTTTAAAATAAATGACCTTCCAGATGAAATTATTGATATTAGAAAAGCAGTACTTGACGACTATAGAAATAACATCCAATACAGTGAAGTAATTGAAATGTAAAACTGTGAAAGATTTAAATATCGAACTATTCATAAAAAATGAATTTGCAGTATTTTTTGTTACGCATTTTTCTTATATTGTAAAGCAACATATATTATTACAAAAAGAAATATATCAGTAATTAATCAACTTCCAATTATGCATATAATCAATTGCTAAGTAGTCTGTGATATTCATGATCACGGGCTTTTTTATTTAAGATTGGTTAGGAACATAGCATATGATGTTAATACTATATATGTTATAATTGGAATAATACGGGATAATAAAAATGTGATTTAAAAAGTATTTATATATTATAACAAATGGGAATATAGGAATGAAAACACCAATATTGGAAACAGATAGATTAGTATTGCGACCATTTTGTATGGAAGATGTACAAGATGTATTTGAGTGTTGGGAAAGAGACCCTGATGTAGCAAAATATATGTTATGGGAAAGTCATAATGAGATAAACAAAACTATTGAATGGGTAAGAAAAGAATTAAGTAAAATAGATGCTGATGATTGGTATAGGTGGGCAATTTTATTAAAGAAAACGGGAGATATACTGGGAACTGGATTGATTTAAGTAGATGAAGAGTACACAAAGTTTGAAATAGCATATAATCTTGGGAAAAAAGCATGGGGATTCGGATACACAACAGAAGCAATGCAGGCAATTATATAAAGATTAATTTTTTTTAATATAAAGGAGCTCTATAATCATGGTTTTAGAAAATAAAGCGTATATATTATGTATGTTTAACTGATGGGAGAGAAAGTATGAAAAAGATAACAAAATTGTTTACTAATATAAGAACTGAGGAGAACTGGCTTAACAAGCAGAAAGGTTGGAAGCTTATTTATACGAATGGCATACGCTATACATTTGAAGAGTGCTCTTGCGAATATAATTACGAGTATATATATTTTGATAAGAGTAAAAGGGAATTGGACAATATAAGAAAACAGATTATAGATAGTGACATTGAGCTTGTATGCAATTCATCAACTTGGGCTCTGTTCAGAAAAGATGCTGCAAAAGGGGAAATTCACGTTTATGCTGACAATTATCTGAAATATAAGATATTAATGAAAAAGTACAATTCATCTATGGCCTTAGGTGTATGCTACTTGTGCCTGGGTTCTTCTCAGATTGCGTTAGCGTCTACAGTGAACAGTTTATTTAGATTATCTTCCGCATTATTTTATTTAACTAGTTTTATGTTTTTTATAGCTGCTTCTTCATTTAAAAAGTATTCATTAGAATATGATGATGGTTCCAACGCTGACAGGATGAAATAAGAAAAATAGTTATACGCGCTTTTCATGTTCAACATCACATAACAAAACATTCCAGTTCACTTTGTCCTGAAAAGGCGGACAAAGCCACCTCAAAATTTTAAAATATAAGCCATATATTTAAAATGAATAAATAATTATGATTAAAGGGGGAGCTATGAGAAGATTGAAGATTGTTTTAAAGATTATACTATGTATTGCAATTGCATTGTGTGTAATAGGTTATGGATTCATTAGTGTGCTTATTACGCCTAAAAAAGTAGTTAGCAAAGGGCAACTTAAAGAACTTACTTCAGAGGAAAAGCTTGAGGATTTCAGATATATGTACAATATACTTAAAGATTCTTTTCCTTTTTTTAAGGTGGAAAAGGATAAGACAGGATTTGACTGGTTGGCTAATAAAGAAAAGTTTGAAAAGCAGATTGAAGCAACAAAAAGTAATGAAGAGTTCTACTATACATTGAGTGGAATTGTAAAGATGATACAAAATGGACATACTGGAGTAGTGACACCCAGCAGGTACTATGGTATGGCACAAAGTTATACTAGTATTATGAATCACCCTTGGGATACTGTACTTAATCAAAGCGGTGTTAAAAATAAGTATGAAACTTGGAAAAGTATTGTTAAAGAAAGTACAGATGTGCTTCCTGTTAAAATAAAATATGTAGAAGGTAAATATATAGCAACTGAGGATTATGATAATATTAAAAAAGGATATGTTTTGGAAACTATTAATGAAAAGCAGATAGATGAATATTTTAAAAGTAATCTGGATAAGTACTATCTTAACTATGATTATAAAAGGGATAAGCTTTATATAAGTTCCAATCTGATACTAGCGGAGAAAGATAAGGAGTATAGGGCTGTTTTTACAAATAAAGAAGGCGTGAAAATCACTGAAAAGTTTACTCCTATAGCCTATGAACAGAAGAGTTTAACTTCAACTGAGAGCTCTTCATGCCAGCAGAAAATAATAGAGCCAAATAAAATTGCTTATTTAAAGGTTAAATCTATGTCTAATATTACGCTTATAAGTGATCGCACGTTAATTTTAGAATTCTTTAAAAGCATTAAGGACTATCCATACCTTATTCTTGATATTAGAGGGAATGGGGGAGGAACTGATAACTATTGGGAGGAAAATGTAGTAGCGCCGCTAATAGTGAAGAAAACAAGCAGTATCAATGCAATGGCCTATAGGGGCAGTTATATAAAAACTTTTATGAGGGGCAGAGGAATAATAACTAAGCCAATTAGTGGGCTGCCTGAACAGTTTAAAAGTAGATATACTTCAGAAATGGAAAGTTTTATTACCGCCCCTACATCAGTAAGTCCAGAAAACTCAGTGGGATTTAATGGCAAGATTTTTTTATTGGTGGATGACGCAGTATATTCATCTTCAGAGTCTTTTGCAGCCTTTTGCAAAGGCACTGGCTTCGCTGAAATAGTTGGTACAAATACCGGAGGTGATGGCATAGGGATAGATCCTTGTGTTATGGCACTTCCTAACAGCGGTCTTGTAGTCAGGTTTAGTTTGGATATGGGTATAAATGCTGATAATACTGTTAATGAGCAGGCTCACACAAAGCCAGATATTTACGTAGAAACTACATATAATGATTTTCTTGAAGGTAAGGATACTATACTGAATAAAGCTGTGGAGCTGTGTAAATAAAGAATAGTCAAAACTTCATATAACAAAAAATTTCCTTTCAGCTTGGCTTGAAAAGACAACCAAGCTATACCTGCGACACTAAGCCAGGTTTGGATAAGTGAGTAATTTATAATCTTCATATATGATACACAATTGTAGGATATTATGAAGTAGGAGGTTTATCCTTATGCTTGAAATAACCAAGAAAATATTAATTAGTGCTTTAATTAAATTGAGAATTATTAAGAAAATTGAAGACAAAAATGAAAAAGATTTGACACCAGTTCACTGGTTTATTGTATTTTTTATTACAAGTTGTTTAAAAGATACAGTCAGTTAAATATGGAATCTCAATTTTTACCATCATGCTTTTTTTCACTAATGACTCTTTATCAAGTAATCCTATATGTGATAATTTGTTTACCAGTTTATTATATTGTATACGGAGTAAATAGGTTTATTTATTTTATGCGAAATGGAGATGTAATGTAGAAGATATTTAAAGTTACTTCGCAATCTTCTTAAATTGTGAAGTAATAATTGCTAATTCACAAATTGATAAACAAGAATTTATATAGGCTTTATTGATGCGTTCATGATTAAGACGGTATCAATATAAAATACAAAGGAGGATATATGTTATGGCACACGTAAAGGCGAATGGCATACTAATTGAATATGAAATTTATGGAAAGAAGACAAATCCTACAATAGTGCTTATTGCAGGAAATGGTGCTCAGCTAAATTTTTGGGAACCAGATTTTTGTGAAATGCTTGCAAAGGATAATTTACAAGTTATACGTTTTGATAACCGCGATGCGGGATTGTCTACAAAATTCGATGCGGCTGGTATTCCCGATATGAAAAGAATATATCAGGCAGCACAAGAGGGAAAACCAATTAAGACAGCATATACATTGGAAGATATGGCTGATGATGTGGCTGGTTTGCTAGATGCGTTGGGAATAGAGAAGGCTCACATCTGTGGTGCTTCTATGGGAGGCACGATTGCTCAGGTTTTTGCCTATAGGCATCCTTCGCGTATATGTAGTTTAATTTCTATTATGTCATCTACAGGTAATCCGAATAATCCTCAAATATCACCAGAAACATTAGCGATTGTTACAGCAACACCTCCAAATGTAAGGGATGAATATATTGATTATACTTTATGTATGTGGAAAAATATTCGGAGTAAGGGGTTCCCTTTTGAAGAAGAACGTGCAAGGCGGTATTGTGGAGAAAGCTATGATCGTTCTTATTATCCACAAGGAGCTGTACGCCAAAATGCAGCGTTGGTTGCTAATGGGGATAGGAGACAACACCTTTCATTATTAACAGTTCCGACGCTGGTAATTCATGGAACCGAGGATTTATTATTTCCTGTTGAAGCAGGAAAAGATACAGCACGCACAATACCTAATGCTAAATTACTTTTGATCGAAGGAATGGGACATGATATGCCTAAGGGAACATGGAAATGCATAGTCGAAGCAATTGCTAGTCAGGTAAACGATACGTTTCATTCATGTTAATTGGGAAAGATACAACCATGTTTATTATGTGTGCAGAAAATAGATTGATTATTATCGCAAATTCAAATTTGTAGTTAAGAGTTATTTCACATTTTTCTTATATGATGTACTCTGTTAAAGAACAGTGTTGATAATATACAATATTTTTGGAGAACTCATTGAAAAGTTCCCCAAATGCACATTTTAAACTTTATTTTGCTTTTGGCTCTGTTAAAAATTAATTACCATTCCCATGATAGATTAGTTGTACAACGCCAGAAGAGAACCTTCTGATATTAACCATTTTTAAATTCAATCTCTGTTTTATATCAATAAACAACGGTTTTCCTTCTCCCAAAATAACAGGGTGAATAGATAATCTAAATTCATCAACAAGCCCTAAATTTATAAAAGTTGTAATGAGACTTGCTCCTCCATATAGCCAAATGTCTTTACCAGGCTTATTCTTCAATTTATTTACTTCTTCAAGAATATTTTCATTTATAAATATTGCTTGATTATCAGTATTTATTTGTGTTCTGGAAAACACATATTTCTCTTTACTATGAACCAATTTCCAAATTTCTTTTTCATCATCAGAATCTTCATCTTTGGGAATATATTGTCCCCATAAATCGTAACTTTTTCTACCATATAAAATAGTGTCAATTTCATTCAAAAAATTAGTGAACCCCATATCAGTGTCCATAATGCACCAATCAACTTCTCCATTTTTCCCTTCAATAAAGCCATCTAAAGTAGTTGCTAAATCTAAAATTATTCTTCTCTGTTTTACGTTATTTGACAAAACTCTTCCTCCTTCTTATATTCTTCCTTGAAAAACTTTAATTGTGACACAATAATATGAAATTGTACATTTATGTAATTATACATCATATAATTACAAATATTTATACGATTTAAACATAGATTGCTTCTCTATACCTAAAATCCTTTAATTTTGTATCAATATGTGAGGTATGAGATTGCACAAGTAAATTTTTGCTCTTTATAGTATCTTTCTCTGTATTAAAGATTTCAAGCCATTTAAACCAATACATATATTTTATGCATACCCATATAGATGAGAGAAAGAAAAAACATTTTAGAAATGGTACTTTTACATATCTTCCAATATAGCTTTTGTTGTACTGATAATTTCATCGTAAGTTTTGCATTTGCTGACAGAAAGTACATGTGCTTCGTTGGTAAAAATGTTAATAAGCTGATTGAAAACTGAACGGAATATTTTGCGTTCATGATAAGCAATTCCTATTAAAATTACAAGTTTTACTGTTTCGTCATTCCATGTCTGACCTTTGTCGTAACAGGTAAAAGAAATAAAACTTTTATTTACCTGCTGACTAATGGAATGTGGAATGGCAATGCCGTTTTTAAAGCAAGTTGAAGAAAGTTTTTCCCGTTTTATTACCTCTTCAGGAAAAGAAGGCATAAAATAGTCAAGAGGCTCAATTTTATTTAAAATCTTATTAATAACCTGAAATTCATCAATACCTGTAAGGTTGGTGAAAAATAACTTTTCTCCAAACATGTATTTGAAGTCAGATTCAAATTGATCATATTTCTGCTTGTGAATAAGTACGTCCGTGTGTGAGCGAATTATGGAAATTTCACTTTCTGTAATGAAAGGTGAAATGAAAATAATATTCTTCTTTGGAATCTGAACTTCGCTAATAACAATATCTGCCTTAATATCCGAAGATTCATAGTTGTCAGCGGAAATACTGAACTTAATATTCAGTTGATCGTTAAACAATTTTTGAATCTTTTCAATGTTGTAACGATAAAATTCGTGATAATTTGAATAAACATAAATTGTAGAAAGTTTATTTTTATTGACCTGATTGCTTTCAAAGAAACTACCTATATGTAGGGCAATAAGAGAAATTTCATCCTGATTTATAATGTATCTTGTTTCAGTATAAATAATATCTGCTACAAAAACTGCTATATCGTATATTAATGGATAGGTCGACATAATTTCTTTTGCAAGAGGGGTATGAACAGAAAAATTTGTGTTGATACGCCTAAGCAGATTGTTGATATGTAGCATAAACCTTGTTATAAATATCTCGTCAAAATCGTCTAAAGCATAATATTCTTTGATTTTCAGCAATATAAGTTGCGTTAGATGTTCACTTTCATCAGTGATGTAAGCACTTATATTTTTAGTATTAACAAAATTGTAGTCTACAGTAGCAAGATTACATGACAAAAACATTGCCAAGTTTTGCTTCTCTGATTCAGAAAAAACAACATCATAATTTTCTTCAAGAAAAGAAACAGTACTTTCGGCAGCTTCTTTTTTCATATTTGTTGTAAGATTAGATGGTAAAAAATCTGTAATCTCACATTGCTGTTTAAGTCGGTCAATTGTGATAACAAGGTGAAGTGCAATGTTGTTAAGCGAATAATCATTAAAAGTAAAATGAGCTTCGTCAAATATTTTTTTAAGATTTTGTTTAAGAAAATCTATTTGATAGCTTTCGTTCAAATACTTTGTTTTATCACTGCTCATAAAATTTGCATAATAATCAGAGGTAATCAGATTACTTGTGAGCCGGCGCTTATCTTTCTCTGTTCCAAGTAGTGAAACCTCATCATTTTTGATTAACAAGTCTAAATTAAATGCAGATATATTTCGTCTTACTCTTATAAGATCGCGGTCAATAGTGGGTCTACTAACATAAAGTTCATCAGCCAAATCGAAAATATCTAAAGGCCTAGCAGATAAAAGTAACTTTGACAAAATGTTAGATATCCTATCTTTGGGAAGATATTCTGTGTGTTCAAATAGATGCATATACGATTCATAATCATCACACAAACAATATTTGTTGGAATCTATCTGAACAATAATTATATTAGGAGAAGTGCTTTCGTTAAGCTGCTTTATATAATTTTTTACTTGTTTTTCAGAAATTCCAAATTTATCAGAAATCCTTTTTATAGAGAGATTTCTTGATGAATGCTTTATGAAATAATCTAAAATATCTCTTGATTTATTTCGACGCATATGCTTCTCCTTTACATTTTTATTTATACAACATAATTAATTTATATAATAATACTTGAGAATTAAAAAATCAAACAATATCACCATATTTTAAATACCCAAAAGTGGTAATTAAAAAATTTGAGAAGTAAATAGTAAAAATATAAAATTTAAGAATACCAAACAACAAGGAGGAAATATCTATGGAAATTCTTTTCGTATGTGGCGGAGGTGCATCCAGCAGCTTTATAGCCCAAAATGTTAGAAAAGCAGGGAAAAATGCAGGAGTGGATGTTAATGTTGAAGCCGTTGGTGAGACAGAACTAGAGGATTATGCTAGCGGAAGAGATGTTATTTTGATTGGACCGCATCTTAAATATCTGGAAAATGATCTTGCTGAAATTATTGATGAATATGATGTGCCATTTGCATTTATAAGCGACCAGGATTACGCAAAAATGGACGGAGAATCAATCCTCAAGCAGGCACTTAAATTAGCAGAAAAATAAAGAAAAAAGAGGGGATAACATTATGAACAAACTTATTGATTGGATGACTAATTCATTCGGACCCAAAGCGGGGAAAATTGCAAAGAACCCTTGGATTGCATCAGTACAGGACACAATGATTTCTATTATGCCTGTTATGCTGATCAGTTCATTCATAACAATTTTATCAATTTTAAATGATTATATAAAGAATTTTCCGGATTTCTCATATATCAGTACTTTTACATTTGGATTGAGCAGTATTTTTGTTGCATTTTTAATACCAACATTTGTATTGGAAAAATATAAATTACCGAAGTACAAAAGACAAGCAGGACTTATGGGTGTTGCACTTATGTTCATGATGAGTCAGACCGTTTTTAACGCAGATGGAAACCTCGTAGTGTCAGCTGACAGAATCGGCTCAGGCGGAATGTTTGTAGCAATAGTTGCTGGATTGTTTACAGCATTAGTAATGAAATTTTTCAGTAAAAGAAGTTTGTTTAAGAAAGACACTCAGCTTCCTAAATTTTTAGTAGACAGTTTTGACAGTATTGCACCTATAGTTGTGATTATGATTATTGCATTTGTATTATGCCATATCTTGGGATTAGATCTTTACAAGTATATAAATATTGCATTATCACCATTAATTAATATTGCACAGAGCTTTGGAGGATTCGTTTTCATCATGTTCTTAATGTGCTTCTTCTATTCATTTGGATTAAGTCCTTGGCTTTTAACACCCGTTTATTACACAGTTGGTATGCAGGCTATAGCAGAGAATGCTAAAATGGTAGCAAACGGTGGAGTAGCTACATTAATCACAACAAATGAAGTATTTGGTGGTTGGATATGGTTAGGTGGTACAGGATGTACATTAATGTTATGTGTAATTTTTGTATTATTTACTAAGTCAGGAAAACTAAAAGGTTTAGGCAGGACATGTATTATTCCAGCAATATTTAATATAAATGAACCAATAGTTTATGGTTCTGTAGTATTTAACCCATTATTGATGATACCTATGTGGATGTGTGGAATTATAGTACCATCACTTACTTACATTGTATTTAAGCTTGGTATGGTAACTGTCCCATCAAAAAGCTTCCTTCTTTGGTATATGCCAGTAGGATTACAGACATACATGACAAACCATGACTTTAGAGGTCTGATTTTATTAGCTGTATTGCTTGCATTAACATTTATCATTTATTATCCATTTGTAAAAGCATATGACAAACAGTGTTTGAAGGAAGAAATGGACGAAAAAGTTAAGGAAGAAGAATTAGAAGCAAAAAAAGCAAAAAGAGTTTTATATGCTGAGTAATGATGTAACAAGGATTGAAAGTGAGGACAAGGAAATGACAACAGAAGAGATGAATGCACAGGCTATGGAAATCATAGTTAACGCAGGAAATGGAAGAACATTGTTAAATAAAGCATTAGAGGCTTTATATGAAGGAGACGAAGAACTTTATAATTCACACATGGAAGAGGCTAAAAAGGAAATGACAGCAGCACATGCTGCACAGACAAAAGTTCTTCAAAGCACTATTACAGATGAAGGAGTAAAGCCCAATATTTTATTTACACATGCACAGGACACATTAATGACAATCATGAGTGAGATGAATATTGCAAAACATCTGGCAAAGATAGTCAGAATGATTAAGGAGAGCAAATAATGGCTGTAAGCAGAAAAATCCTTTGGGGTGGAAGTATTGCAGCTCACCAGTGCGAAGGTGCTTATAAAGAGGATGGAAAAGGTCTTGGGATAATGGATGTGGTTACTACAGGAAGTGTGTCAGTTCCAAGAAGCTTTCATGATGAACTTAAAGAAGGTGGAACATATCCATCACATTATGGAATAGATTTTTATCATAAGTATAAGAAAGATATAGCATTGTTTGCAGAGGCTGGTTTTACAGCCCTGCGTATCTCCATAGACTGGGCAAGAATATATCCAAATGGTGATGATGCAGCACCTAATCAGGCAGGAATTGAGCATTACAGAGATGTAATAATGGAACTTAGAAGAAATGGTATTGAACCAATTGTAACCTTATTCCATTTTGAAATGCCTTTAAATATCGTAAAAAAATATGGTTCATGGGCAAGTAGGGAGACGGTTAATTTATATCTTCGTTACTGTGAAACAATATTTACAGAATTTAAGAATATTGTGACTTATTGGTCAACATTTAATGAAATGAATCATTTGGATGCAGACCTTTTACTTTCTGATTTCTTTACTTATATGAATACTGGATTATGTTATTCAAAGATTGAAAATCCAGCAAAGGTAATGGCTGAATGTGCCTATAATATGACTTTGTCAAGTGTGAAGGCAATAAACCTCGGACACAGAATAAATCCAGCTTTTCAGATTGGATGTGTATTTGGTTTAACACCATCATATGCAAAAACTTGTAATCCAGACGATTCAATTTTAGCTTTTAAAAATATGGAAAGAGACTGGTATCAGATTGATGCTATGTGCAAAGGAAGTTTTCCTGAGTATAAGTTAAACGAGTATAGAAAACGGGGAATTGAAATAAATATTTCTGATGAAGATAAAAAGGAGTATGCTGATTCTAAACTTGATTTTATGGGGGTAAACTATTATGCAAGCTCTGTGAGTACAGCTTTGAAATCTGACCATGAGGATGAAAACTTCTTCGGTGCTGTAAGCAATCCATATCTAAAGCAAAGTGACTGGGGATGGACTATTGACCCTAAAGGACTTAGATATCTATTAATGATGTTGGATAGAAGATATAATATTCCTATGATTATTACAGAAAATGGGCTAGGTGCTTTTGACAAAAAGGAAGAAGACGGTTTAGTGCACGACCAGTATAGAATTGATTATTTAAAGGATCATCTTGACGAACTTAAAAAGAGCATAAATGAAGATTGCGTTAACTGTTTTGGATATCTAATGTGGGGACCTATTGATTTAATAAGTGCCACAACAGGAGAAATGAAGAAAAGATACGGAATTATATATGTAGATCAGGATGACGAAGGAAATGGAACTCTTGAAAGAAGTAAAAAGGATTCATTTTACTGGTTCAGAGACTACACAAAAAACTGGAATAAATAATTGAACTTTTTTAAATGGATTTGGGAGCATTGATAATGATATCATTATTAATGCTCCCATTTCAAAGATTTAGGAGAGAGGTAAAGCAATAGCTGGATAAATCAAATAATATAAAAGTTACGGTAAATGAAATCTATATTGATTTTATCTAAGCAGCAGTTAGTTGCTTTCATTAAAAAAGAAATGGGGAAGAGAAAAATGAAAAAATTTGAATATGTAATTACAGAACCAGGAGGAATACATGCGAGACCAGCAGGAATGCTTGCTAAGGCAGCATTTAGATATAAGAGTATAATTACCATTGAAAAAGATGGAAAGAAGATAGATGTAAAAAGACTAATGGCTTTAATGGCATTAGCGGTAAAATGTGGTGAAACAGCAATTTTTACTATTGAAGGAGAGGATGAGGATATCGCTTCTACAGAACTGGAGATTTTTTGCAAAGAAAATCTATAACAGTATGAGGAAAATAGATGGAGAAATATATTTGAAAGGTATTTTATTTTTTATGTTAGGTTTATAACCTAATTCCCATCTATGCCATGTATGAAGAAGACGATCATTTATTAATGCATATCTCAGAAAAGCTTCTTGTTGTATAGCTATACATGAAATGTAGCTTATCTCCAATTTAAAGCAGTTAAGACACCACGGAAGTTTATTATAAGAAAAACTGATTGCATGTGTTCTAAAATATTTTCATATATTTATATGAAGAAAAAATATTTATAAGGGAGTTTCTATGTTTATTTATGTAGTTAAACAAGGTGATTTTCTATTCTCAATTGCCACAAAATATCAAGTTACTATGGATAGTATTCGCATATATAATGGATTAAGAACCGACAATTTAATACCAGGACAGGATTTGCTCATTCTAACAAATATGTATATTGTTCAACCTGGTGATTCGTTATACCTTATTTCTCAAATGAGTTCCATTCCAGTTGAAACTTTGCGCTTGGTAAATGGTTTACATTCAGATATGTTAATGGTAGGAATGCAGTTGTATTTACCTCCAAGAGCAAAATATGAGGCAGTAAACTCTAGCTTTATAGTACCTACTACGCCACAAGAAAACCAAAATAAAGTTCGTCAGTTTGCTCCTATTAATACTTTCTTTGGTATCTTTGAGTACCATATTTCAGAAGAGGGTAATTTGAGTACTTTAGATGATGAACAGCTTATTGAATTGAGTAGAAATCATAATGTAGCACCTCTTGCAGTTATTACAAACCTAACACCTACTGGATTTAGCTCACAAATAATAGAGGAAGTATTAAATACTCCTGTAAAAACTAATAATTTAATTAATAACATATACAATTTATTGAAAAGCAAAAACTATGCTGGTGTGAATATTGATTTTGAACTGGTACATGAAAATATAAGAGATTTATATAGTGATTTTCTGCGCAGGTTAAGAGAAAGATTAAAACCAGATGGATACTTTACAACTGTTGCAGTTCCAGCTAAAACAAATGATCTTGTACCTTGGCTAAAGGGGTATGATTACGGAGGAATTGGAGTGGCTGTAGATTATGTTTTTATTATGGCTTACGACTGGCATGAAACAAGCAGCCCACCTGGGCCTGTTGCTCCTATTAATGAGGTAAGGCAAACAATCGAGTATGCACTTTACCAGATGCCAAGAAATAAAATTATACTGGGTGTTCAGCGCTATGGGTACGACTGGACCATGTCTGATGGTAAAGTAATTGAGGCAACCTCCATTTCCACAGATGCTGCAGTAGGAACAGCTATAAAATATCAAGTGCCAATTCAGTATTCTACAGTGTATCAACAGCCTTTTTTTAACTACAGAGATAATGCAGGTTTTAGACATGAAGTGTGGTTTGAAAACGCTAGGGCTCGTAATAAAAAGCTTCAGCTAGTTGTTAACTATGGTCTGGCAGGCATAGGAGCTTGGCAATTAGGGCAACTCTTTATTCAATCTTATACATTAGTAAGCGAATATTTAATCGCAAAAAAAGTAATTTAATTTTATCTTGAAGCAAAAATCTTTTTCAGGCTGTAGATTTCCTTATCAACAGCCTGAAAATACATTAAATAAAAATGAAATTTAAGGTGCATAAAAAGTGATATATTATATTCGTAAGCGGTAAATAACTTGTCACATTGACAGCTATTTACCGCTTACGGTGTTTTGATAGAAAGATGATACTAATTAAATTCTACATCGTTCATTATTAGGATTCACCAGTATGAATGGGATAGAGATTTCCTTTAAATCCGAATGAAATCCCGCCTGTCTCTTCGGATACTACAAGTACGAGCGCATCACTTCGTTCGGATAAGCCTAAAGCAGAGCGGTGTCGAGTACCAAGTTTTTTGTCACCCACAATCCTATCAGTAAGTGGAAGAATATTTGCTGCCGAAACGATCTGATTACCACTTACCATGACAGCACCATCATGAAGTGGATTTCCTGGAAAGAATATGGATTCTAGCAGATTGTGTGTCAACTCAGCTCTGATTGAAATACCCGGCTGAACTAAATCGTCAAGGATATTTTCTCGTTGAATGACAATTAACCCACCATGCCTACGTTGAGACATATTTCGAACGCAAATGGATAATTCCAAATATTTATCTGTAAATGGAGATAGATAACAGTTTAAATAAAAACTAGAAGCTTTCATATCAATGTATATAAAATGCTCCTTAATTTTTTCCAAGTTTCCAAGTAGACAGTAATTTTCATTATCCATTGCATCTAAGTTTTTCTGTAATTCCAATATTACTTGGTGGATTTCATTTTTTATATTCTGTTTCATTGGGGAATAATCACAATCTTCATAGGACACGAATGTACACCTCCTACCATAGTTTGTTACAGCATGAAATTATTATGTATATCTATATTTCGGATTATTCAGTTATGAAATATCCAATACTTTTTCGAAAATAGAAACCGGGAAAATTATCTTATGAAATATGGTATACTAACACTAAAAGTGAGATTAATTTTCTTTAGAAGAAATAGGTTAAAATTATTTCAATCATTAAGATAATTATAGAACTATATAATATTCGAGGAGGTGTTTAATAATGGGGAAAAATCGTCTCGAAGCTTTCAGCGACGGTGTACTTGCTATTATCATCACTATAATGGTACTTCAAATGGATATTCCACATGGAAACAGTATAAAGGATCTTTTAACATTAATACCTAAATTTCTTAGTTATGTACTCAGCTACATTTATGTAGGAATTTATTGGAACAATCATCACCATATGATGCACACTGTTAGCAGGGTGTCAGGATCTATTTTATGGGCTAACATGCATTTGCTGTTCTGGCTGTCTCTTTTTCCTTTTTCTACTGGCTGGATGGGACAAAACAATTTTGCACCATGGCCTACAACACTGTATGGAATAGTGCTAGTAATGGCTGCTATAGCCTATCATATTCTGCAAGACATCATTATAAAAACTGAGGGAGAACAGTCAAAGCTAAAACAAGCAGTAGGTAAGGACTTGAAGGGGAAAGCATCTGTGGTTTTATATTTAGCGGGAGTTATCCTTGCTCCGATATGGACTTGGATTGCTCTGATTATTTATGCTGTTCTCGCATTTGTCTGGTTGATACCCGATCGACGAATTGAGAGAATTCTATATAGCCAGGGACACAAAACTGATTAAGTTAGCAAGGTATCATAATGCTTATATTCATCCACAACAAATTGAATAATGGTATGATTTATATAAAATTTTTTAATTAAATAAAATCTAGAAATAAAGGGAAACTAATCAATAGTAAATTTGTATTTTCACCTTATATTGGTATATGTTGATAATATAAAAGGAAAGAGAGAGAAACAAAATGACTGAAAAAGAACTGAAAGAAAATGGCTATCGTTTGTATAGAGGAGAAGAGGTTGATGTATATTTTAAGTTATCTAAATGTATACATGCAGGAAATTGTGTGAGAACACTCCCAGAGGTATTCAATGTGAAGCGTACTCCTTGGATCATCGCAAATAACGCCTCAAAAGAAGCCATAAAGGAAACTGTTTTGCGTTGTCCCTCTGGTGCACTGCAATACATTGAAAAAGACAATAAGTAATTAGAGAGTTTATTATTGGGAGGATATTATATGAGAATACTTGTTATAGGTGCCGTGGCAGCGGGAACTTCTGCGGCTGCACAGGCAAGCAGAAATGATAGTAAAGCAGAAATAGTAATATACGAAAAGGATAAGGACATATCTTATTCTGGCTGTGGACTTCCTTACTATATAAGCGGCAGGTCAGAGGATATAAACATAATTGAACCAAGGGATTCCGCCTTTTTTAAAAAGAAATACAACGTGGATGTTTTAACTAGGCATGAAGTATTGAGAATAAATGCAGATATAAAAGAACTAACGATCAAAAATATAAGCACTGGTGAAGTGTTTAAGGATAGGTATGATAAATTGGTTGTGGCCACGGGAGCCGCTCCCTTTGTTCCTAACATAAAAGGAATAGATAGTGATAATGTTTTTTTCTTAAGAAATGTTGAAAATGCTAGAAATATTAAGAGTTTTATAGAAACAAGAAAACCGCAAAGTGCAGTAATTGCAGGCACAGGGTTCATAGGCCTTGAAATGCTGGAATGCCTAATGGAGAAAGAATTAAAAGTAACTATAGTAGAAAAGCAGGATAAAATAGCACCAAACTTTGATGAAGATATGGCAGCTTTTTTAGAAGATGCTTTAGCTGAGAAGAAAATCAACATTCTAAAAAATACAAGTATTATTAGCATTGATAAACATAAAATTATTTTAGAGGATGGCAAAGAAATAAAAACTGAAATGGTTATAATGGCCACAGGAGTAAGACCTAATGTTACCCTTGCAAAGGAAACGGGCATTGAGCTCGGAGAAACTGGTGCTATCAAAGTAAATAGGAAGTTGGAAACAAATATCAAAGATATTTATGCTTGTGGAGATTGTATAGAAACCTTCTCAGTAATTACAGGAAAGCCAGTATATAGGCCTCTAGGAACAACTGCAAATAAAACAGGAAAAATTGCAGGTGACTTAATAACCGGGAGAACTGCAGAATATAAAGGTAACTTAGGTACTAATATATGTAAACTCTTTGATATGACCATTGCAACTACCGGATTAACTGAAAAAGAAGCTATTGCTCACGGATACCGCATAGCTATTTGCAATGATACAAAAGATGATAAAGCCACTTATTTTAATGGAAGAGAAATGCACATAAAGGCTGTTGCTGATAAGAAAACAAAGAAGCTTCTTGGGGTACAAATTATTGGGCACGAGGGTGTGGACAAGAGAATCGATATATTTGCAACTTTAATTACATATGGTGCAAAGGTTGATGATATTTTCCACTTAGATCTTGCTTATGCACCGCCATTTTCAACAGTTAAAGACGCTGTACACTATACGGGAATGAAGCTTAATGATGTACTAAGTAAAAACAAATAGATATAAAGAGCTTAATTAAGAGTGTCCTATACGCTGAGAGATTCTTTTTTTATGTTTAAAAATTATGTTTAAAAGTCTTTTAAATTTTAAAACTATAAATTCTTGACTAATAATAATTGTTATGTGATAATATATTTATAGAGTTACTTAAAGTAATCAACTAAAATAAAGTACTAAAAGTAAACAAGCAAAAAATATTAACTTATAGATTAAGTTTAGAAGAAAGATAGAATTAATAGGAGGAATTAAAATGTTAAGAAAAATAGAAAGCAAAAATATGGGAAGCAGCAATCTTGGATGGTTAAGAAGTAAATTTCACTTTTCCTTTGCAGAGTATTACAATCCACAAAATATAAACTTTGGAGTTTTAAGAGTTATTAATGACGATTTAATTGAAGCTGGTACTGGATTCGATACCCACCCTCACAGAGATATGGAGATAATATCCTATGCAGTTAATGGCGACCTTACTCATGGAGACAGCATGGGAAATAAAAACACTATAACTCGCGGCGATGTGCAGTACATGAGTGCAGGAACAGGGGTTTATCATAGTGAGCATAATCTAGGAAAAGATACATTGAGATTATTACAAATCTGGATATTCCCAGATAAGAAAGGCTATGAACCAAACTACGGAGATTACAGATTCGATTGGAATGATAGACAAAACAAATGGCTTCATATGGTTTCCAGTAAAGCTGGAAATGCACCAATAAAGATAAATCAGGATGTAAATATTTATTCCTTAGAACTTGAAAAAGGAAAAGACATCAGTTTTCCAGTAAAGGAAGGAAGACAGGCATATTTAGTGCAAATAGAGGGAAGTTCTGAAATAAATAATATTAAGTTAGCAGATAGAGACGGAATAGAAATAATTGAAGAAGACATATCAATAATATCAGAAGAAACGTCTCATATTTTAATTCTTGAGATGAAGAGAGAAGCTTAATCAGGAGTCTAAACTAAGTGGGGGACCAAATGGTCCCCTTTATTTTAGTTAAGAGTAAATGTTCTGCAGATGCTGAAAAATATTTCTAGCTATTGTTAAAACTCCTGCTGCGTAAATCTAACTGAGTGTCGCAATAACATAAAAACTTTAACCTTTCTATTTTAAAATATGAATTTGCCAATATGTCTGGCCAAGCCTTAATATTTTCTATAATATTATTTTTATAAACTATATCTAGACTAGCCCAGGGAACTAAAGATGGATCAGATTTTTTCTCTCTGTCATAATCACTTCCATATTTCCAGCCAGCAGCCTTTTTCTCTAAGGAGTTTCTTTTATGCTCGTGCTCTGCTAGAATATTTAATTCTTTATCTGTGAATTTTATAGCCTCAGGTTCCTCCTTGACAGAAACCAATTCATAATTAATTTTATTTAAGGCTCTTGGAATGCTTTTTACCTGATTACGAATGTTATTTTTCTTATCTTCACTAAGCTCATCCCAGAGACTTTCAACCATGGATGCTGATTCCATGATGCTTTTGCATAATAGTTTGTGATTATAATAAAGTGCCATGGAAAGTTTTTCTGCTTTTTCACTAAAAAACTCATCATACATAAGGTATCGGGAAAATTGTTCCTCATCTACATGCAGCTTTAACTGTTCTTTAGAAGGCAAAAGATATTGCTCCCATTTGCTTGCGTTTGACAGCATGCTCATATCAAGTATTGTTTCCATTGATCTTGATTCATGTTTATATTTAGGTACTTTAAGCAATGCTCTTATAACACCATTATCAATTTGAGCTTCACCCATGTGATCTATCAAATGAGGCACCTTTCTTTCCAAAAGTGAACGTAATAGCATTGCTCTTCTAACTATGAATAATTGATCCCATTTTTCATCTGTCTGGTTTGGCCCTAAAATATTAACATACCCTCTTAAGCGGCTTATAAAATCTGGACCTTTAGCGTTTTGAAACTGGCTTAAAAATTGTTTGTATTCCATGTCATCTGTAATGTTCTCGCCGCTAAATTGTTTATAAGTACTGCTGGTGCCACCTGCAAATACAAAAATAGCTTTTCCGATTGGGTGCAAAGAATCACCTTCTCTAAATATGCCATCCTGCATAGGTGCCAAAAAATATTTTAACCAGCCTAATTTTCCTTGAAAAGCAGAATCAAATTCATCAAAGAATACAAGTGGCATTTTCCCCTTTAGAGAAACATCTCTTACTTTATGCAGTGCATTAATTAAATCTGTCAGAGATTGAAATTGAGATAAGTTAAAATCCAATTTCTCAATAAGTTTAGGTGCAATGCTGGAAGCCACTTCTGATACCCCAAAGGATTTGCCTGAGCCCGGAGTTCCAAAAACAGCAATAGAAAGTGGTCTTTGCACGTTTTTAGTATGTACGTACTCTGATATAAGGTTTTTTATGCTCCTATAGGATTCAATCTCAGTTCTGTCCACGGTTTTTAAATTTCCAAATTGTGCTATTGGTATAAACTTAAGTGCATTTTTTTCTCCATATTTGACTATATCATATGAGATTTCAGCTAGATTAATAGAACTTTTATCCTTTATTATGTACCAGCAGCCCATACAGTTGGGATTATTTGAGTTACGTATAGTAACATCCTGTATATATTCTTTATATATAAAGTCATTTTCCCCTTCAATAAATATATTGGGATTAGGAAAGTCGCTTTTCAGAACATTTTCACCAAATCCATAAATGAAGTATTTTTGTGCAGCTACAATTGCAGAACGTATACCTTCTCCAATAGATTTACCAAGTTCTTCATCATTTTGTATGCCTAAGGCAATACTGCCGGCAAGTCCCGCCGTAAAACAAGATGAGAGTCCATACATTTTACCTTGGGTTTCCTTAATAAAGTCTCCTTCAAAGGCATAAGTAAGAAAGTATAATTGAGATTTAGGCACAGAGCTATTCTGATAATAAATGGCACCTTCAAGTCCAAATTGTATTATAAGATGATGGGACTTTGAAATAAAAGCTATTTCAGGATTGTTATTCATCTGCCAAACAAAATCAAGTGCTGTTCTTTCCCAGGAAAGACTTTTACTTATATTAACTCCTTGTGCTCGAAGATCATCTGCATTAATGACTACGATTGTATTTTCAATATAAGACTCATTTATTCTTTTCCAAAGCTTGCTTGAACTTGTAGAATTACTTACTTTATAGATAATAATGGGAGTTCTCCCAGAAGATTTTAAAGCTAAGGGCCAAAATTCTTCATTAGAATTAAAGCCATTATCTTCATCATCTAAAACAACAATATCTGCTTCTTCATTATCATTAGCCACTGGCAGCAGCATTGGTTTACCAGATGCCGGTGCTGAATACCCCACAAATTTTTTAATTCTATACACCTTATTATTATCTTTTTCATTGCTACTGACAGGAAAAAGTTCTAACTTAGAAGAGGAGAGAAGTAGTTCATTTTTAAAATCGTCTTTTGTTTCTGGAATTTGTGGTGAAATCATTGAAATTCCAGAAGCTAAGCCTATAAGTTTCGCTAAAAGCAGTGCATCTCCTGCTTTTATTACACTGTGAACATTGGGGTAATTTTCCCACTTTTGCCCCTTAGTACATTTTTTAAAGGTTCTCCAAGTAAGTGAATTTATGCAGACATCCCCGGAGACCACAATTTTTAAATTATTTTTTTTCATTTGTATGACTCCTCATAAAGAATTGAATTTTATATTTATTATTATCCCCAAATAGAGTACAAAATAATTACGGATGATTAAGAAGCTGATGTTGTAGAGAAGGTACTGGGAATGGTGCATTAGTTAGTGGTTAAAGAAATAAAAAGAATTTGTAGCGGTCAGTCAAGGCGTAGGTAAGAGCTTTGGCTGATCTTTTTACTAAACTGTTCATTATGAAGAATATAATTTATTAGATAAATATACCAAATATGTATTGACTTAACCTTTTCCGATGTTATAATAATGCTTAGTTATACTATGTATTGTAATTCTAGGTATGAAGGGAGTGGTTTTGTGAAAGTAAATAAAGAAATGCTTAAAGGATGTACTGGTATACTGGTACTAAGCTTGCTTGAACGAAAATCAATGTATGGGTATGAGATGATAAAAGAACTTGATAAAAAATCAAATGGGGTATTTGCATTTAAGGAAGGCACACTTTATCCAATTTTGCACTCGCTTGAGGCGAACAACCTGATTGAATCCTATTGGGATGAGAATGAAGGTGCACGTAAAAGAAAGTACTACAGGATAACTGAAGAGGGGAAAAAAGAAGTTAAGGAAAAACAAAAAGAGTGGAAGGTATTTACTGAAGCAATGGATCAGGTGTTATGGGAGGGTATAACATGGGGCTAGAGAATAACCAAAAAATTGATGAATATTTAAGTAGTCTATGCTCTCAAATCAGAAACTCAAAAGTACACAGTGATGTGAGAGAGGAAGTTAGAATACATATTGAGGAAATTGCTCAGGAGTATACAGAGGGTGGTTTCACAGTTGATGAAGCAGTAAATAAGGCAATAGCACAAATGGGTGATGCGTCACTTATAGGCAAGGAACTTAATAAAGTACATAAGCAAAGGCCGGAATGGAGTATAGTGATTTTAACTTCTATTTTTGCTATAATAGGGCTTTCAACAATTTTCATTATGGGCTCCAGTGGGTTACTTACGCAGTATTCAATGGTTACAAGAAGTGTTACTAGTACATTAATAGGTGTTGCTTGTGCTGCTTTACTATACTATTTTGATTACATGAAAATTAAAGGTTATTCTATCTACATATACTTTGGAACTGTGGCAGTTGCGATGTACACAATATTTTTCTGCCCGACTGTTAATGGAAGAGCCTATTTATTTATAGGCATAGGTATTGATTTTATAGCTATCAGCCCGTTTTTGTTCACCACAGCTTTAGCAGGCATACTGGAAAACTTTAATTGGAGAGAAACCAAGAATGCTATCTATGGTAGTTTCCAGCTCGCTTTTCCAGCTCTGTTAATGATTTTAGGTCGTTCTTTATCTGCTATGGTAGCTTATTCTTTAGCTGTACTGGTTCTTTTAATAATTTCTGGAGTTAGAGTAAGGAATATTTTCATACTGGTGGCATCTTGTATAGCAGCTTTTTGGATGTATATACTAAAAGAACCTTTCCATATAAAGAGACTTTTGATATTCTTATATCCGGAAAAGGATCCGACAGGAAGTGGGTATTTAAACATTCAATTAAATAAGCTTGTTCATTCAGCTGGTCTGTTTGGTCAGGGATTTGCATTTAACGGTAGATTACTTCCTAATATACACTCCGACTTTATTTTTACCTATATAATATATACTTTTGGCTGGATTGCAGGTATTTTGATTGCAGTTCTTGTAATACTGTTTTTAGTAAGAATAAGTCATATTGCAATTTATGTTAAAAGTAGCTATGGAAAGCTTTTAATTTGTGGGTTTGTTGCAATATTTTCAGTTCAATTCCTGTGGAATATTCTTATGAATTTAAACCTGGCTCCAATAGCGACTATGGGATTGCCTTTTATAAGCTACGGAAACTCACAGTTCGTTGTGAATATGGCTGTCATAGGGCTGATATCAAATATATACAAGCAGAGGACTACAGCTGTTGGAAACATAGTGTAGAATGCTGTTTATAAGAATTTCATTTCAAGCTAAAAGGGGAGTACTTGATGGTACCCCCTCTATTATCTCACAGCAAACTCAGTAACTATTCTTTCAGTTATCTGAGCTGCGTTCTTAATTTTTAAATCTCCACCGGTTGTATAGCTTATGTTTTGAGCTATGCTAACGTTCATAGCAGCTACTTCTGCTTCAGTAATATCATCTCTAACACCACTGATTAAAATGCTTTCCTTTGATCTCATTACATTAAAGGAGGTCACTACTTTTATTACAAAAAGAAATATATCAGCAATTAGTCAACTCCCAATTATCTATAAAATCAACTATTTTGTAGAATTCTACGTAGATAATGTTATCAAAACTACAGTTTCTTCCCCTGCTTATATGCATTTTAATAGCCAAGCCATGTTTTTCCCAAGAGGTCTCATGGTTTGCATTCCTTCTAGATCTTGTTTAACCTCGTCGGGAGTATTTCCATGTAACATGTTCCAATATTGAGAGGATACTACTGGCATATTAGAAATTGCAAAATATTAATTTAGCTGATTCTGGGCTACTAAATATTGAAACAGAAATTTTTCATGATGTAGGAAATAACTTCATAAAGCTTTCAAAAAAAGAAAAGAAAAATATTTTTATCACTTTAAACAAAATCCTAACATAAAAAGTCTATCTATATGAAAATACAATTTTAACAAAATATAGGAGGCTTTTATGAGTGATGACTTTATAAACGACGGTAAGAAGAAATATGATACTATACCATTACCTGATGATATTGAATTATGTTTGATTAGAACGCTTAAAAAAGCTAAAAATTCAAGAAAAAATAAACCCATTATAAAAATAATTGGAGGATTTTCAGCCGCATTAGTAGTATTTATATTAATAGTCAATTCATCACCAAACTTAGCTTATGCTTTGAATGATGTGCCAATATTAAAAAACTTGGTGCAGCTAATATACCACGACAAAGGTTTCAATAATTTAGTTAATAGCAATAGATTTCAGCAGCTTAACTTAACAGCTACTGATAAAGGGGCAAGCTTTACTGTGAACAGTATTGTAGGAGATAATTCAAAGCTTTGGATTGGCTACAACTTCACAGGTAAAGGTTTATTTGTTGGAGAAATCAATTTCAGAACAAGAGACGATAATAAGTATCTTCCATGGTCGGTGGTAAACACGAATGAAGATAATAATAATTTAGACGTATCTATTGATAAATTAGTCAAAGATTTTATCATGGATGTTCAGGTTTATAGAGATGACCCATTGTTCCATGTACCTACTACTAACTTAAGTGAAGAAACTTTGAAAGCCTTAAAGGTAAAATTAGCCCAAAGCAAACTGACTACTTTAAGTATTCCTATATCATTAAATAACACAGTATATAAAGAAGATTTAAATGTTTTATCTTACAAAAATAAGGAATTCAAAAGCAAAATTGGTACCTTTAAAATTGATAAGATTACGTTATCAGAATCCAGAAGTAATGTTTATTGTGAATTACTTAGTAATGACTATGAACTTATAAATGTTGAATCTCCTAGACTAGTAGATAAAAATGGGGAAGAATTTGACTACCCTTATAATTTTCAAAACTTAGCAGTAAACAACAATATTGTAATAGAGTTAGAGGGCGGAATAGCAAATAATAGAGAATTATCCTTTAAATGTGATGGAATTAAATATTTAAACAAGAAGGATAAATATATTACACTTGATGTAAAGAATAAGCTAGCTAATCCAAATAATTTGGGAGTAGAGTTTGCAGGAATCGAAGGCAATACTATTACACTAAACACAACAAAAGGTGCTGTTAATTTTGATTTCCAAGCAAACAGTAAAACTGGCAAAAATATAATAATTGACAGCATTTCAATTAACTCCTCTAATGGAAAAGAAGTATTAAAATTTAAAAACATTCCTAGCGAAGATATTATATTGAAAGTAACAGAAGCAGATTGCATGAAAACTGATGGGTTTGATTTGAAATTAGGGGATTAAAAGTAGTGTAGAAAAGGGTGAGAATTTTGATTATAAAAACTCCCAAACAAAGAAAATTAGAAAAGGTTTTTGAAGATATAATACTAGCTGAAAAAAGCAGTTTTTATAGGTTAGCTTATATGTATGTCAAAGATAGCAATGATGCTTTAGATATACTTCAAGAAAGCATTTTGAAAGCTTATAATAATTTACACTCTGTTAAAGACATACAGTTACTCGATAGATGGATAAAGCGAATCATTGCAAATTCAGCTATTGACTATATTAGAAAGAATTCAAAGTTAGTTCTTGTAGACAAAATAGAATCAATTGAGGCATCACACTATGATAGGCAATATGAAGATTTATATGAAGCAGTGGATACACTACCCCCAGAGCTTAAATCTATAATAGTTTTAAAGTATTTTCAAGGATATACAATAGAAGAAGTTGGTGAAATATTAGAAATAAGTACATCTCAAGTAAAGAATAAGCTGCATAAGGCTTTAAAACTATTAAGAATTGAAGTTAAAGTACCTAGCTGAATAGTAAAATAACTCCAATTCATACAATCATACTTTAACCTCATTTTTATTTATATTAATTTTCTAGTTTAACTGCCTAAGTTAAATTTAGTTTAAAAAAACTATTAAGTATTATAGTGGCGATCGTAAAATGTTATATACTTATAAAAAAGGCAGCAATGTCTTTTTTCTTTTATCTGCATCAACAAATCTTCCTAAAAGTTTACCGTTTAAAGTTTGGCTTGCATTTGGAAATTTATGGTATAATAAAATTGTTAATTTGAATCGTAATTTATTGTGCACTAAAGGTGGATACTATGAAAGTAAGAAAAAGAATAGCTTTCTTTATGTTTATATTTTGTTTATTTTATATACTGAACCATAGTGATGCAAGTAATATTCAAAACCAATCTAGCACTATTCCACAATACAATCCTAATGTGCTTACTGGATGGCAAGTTGATTTGCGAGGAAAAGATATTTCAATGTTAAATTTAGAAAAAAGAGAAGATGATTTATTACATTCTGATTTTGATACTAAAACAATATGGACAAAGAATCTTCCAACTAATTATAATCCATTTAAAATTTTGGAGTCTTCAGAAAATCCTGGGCTAAATATTATTGGATTACATAATATAGGAGTAACGGGGAAAAATGTAAATGTTGCAATTATTGATAGTTGGATGCCTGATAATCATATAGAATATTCAAAGCAGTTGAAAATGTATAAAAGTTATGCAGCAGCCAGTAGTTTGCAGTTTCATGGGTCTGCTGTTACTTCTATCGTCGTTGGAAAAAATACAGGAGTCGCACCTGATGCAAACCTGTATTATATAGGTACAAACAATTATGAGAATGGTAAAGCAGATTTTACATCGTATGCAAAAGCTATTGAAGAAATAGTTGACATCAATAAAAAGTTAGATAATAAAATAAGAGTTTTATCTATATCAACAGCTTGGGCTCCAGATAGCACAGGATATAATGAATTAATAAGAGCAATTAAAGATGCTATAGCACAGAATATTTTTGTAGTATCACCAAATATGTTTGAATACTATTCAAATAAATTCTATTTTTATGGAATAGAAATAGGGTGTTTGAAAGATAGAGATAAAGCAGATAATTATAATATAGTTCCTTGGGACAAATGGATTAATATGCTTAAAAACTCAACAAATTTTGCGGAATATTATAAAAATAATTTTAATGAAGTTCAACCGTCATTACAATTACTTATACCTATTGGGTGTAAAACAGTAGCTAGTCAATTAGGCAAAGATGATTACACCTTTTTTAGTACAGATGGATGGAGTTGGGGGATTCCCTATATAGCTGGACTATATGCACTTGTTTGTCAGGTGAAACCAAATATAACTCCAGAGGAATTTTGGAGTGTTTCACTTAATACTGGAGTTGAGAGGATTATAAATAAGGATAATAAGAATTATATAGGTAAAATAGTAAATCCACAGAAACTAATAAGCGAGCTCATGAAGCAAAAAGTATTAAAGTAATAATATATAATTTCAATAGAAGGCGCTATAGCGCAATACTAATATAAATATAATAATTTTATGCTAAAAATTATAGATTTACTTCGTAATTTTCTTTTATTACGTCCCAATGGTAATTGAAGTCTTATTAAAGAATAAAATTAGTTACTGCTCTTGTTTCCTTTTCTGGCATTAAAACTCCAGTTTCTTTTCCTGCTTGTATGCGTTTTATTAGCCTAACCATATATTTCCATAGAGTTCTCATAGTTTGCATTCCTTTTTTTGTTTTCTGTACTGCAATTATGATGCATAAATTTCCATATGTAGTCAATACTAAAACTATAATAGGAATAATATTATAGGAGGCACAGAAAATGCAGGCTGGAGTAAGAAATAAATTAGTGGGAAAAGTTGAGGAAATTAAGGCTGATGATGTTATGGCTCAAATCAAGATGACTGTTGATGGGTGAAATAATTCCCCAATTGTAACGTCCGTGATGACGAGAGAGAGTTTAGAAGATGCAGGTTTTAAGCAGGGAGATCAAGTTGAGGCCCTAATAAAAGCCATTAATGTAGTATTTGTAAAACATTAATAATTCAAGACTGTTACATAACTATTTTTATGTGTGTGACAGTCTTTTTAGTTCTTATTAAAAAACTCACGAAAATTTAGGGTAAATTTACTACATTAGTAGTATTGACCATGAAGCATCCACTTCTATATGTGTTGGTAGTTTACTAATTTAAAATATAGAGAATCAGACCCAAAATTAAAGCTATAGGTAGTACAGCTATTGTCCACATTAAAAGATTTATTGGTAAACTCATTTAAAAATTCAATGTTTTGCAATCATTAAGCAGAAATTATGGTTTTCTATGTTGTAAGTTAGGGTTTGCTAAACCACCAATTAGCTATGAAAACTAATTGGTGGCTAAAATATTTTGCTTTTTTAACTTTTTATTAACGTATAAAATTAGTTACTGCTCTTGCTTCCTTTTCTGGCAATAAAACTCCAGTTTCTTTCCCTGCTTGTATGCATTTTAATAGCCAAGCCATGTTTTTCCCTAGAGTTCTCATGGTTTGCATTCCTTCTAGATCTTGTTTAACTTCGTCGGGAGTATTTCCATGTACCATGTTCCAATATTGAGAGGATACTATTGGCATATTAGAAATTGTAAAATATTTATTTAGCTGATCCAGGGCTGCTGTGGAACCACCTCTACGACAACTTACTACTGCAGCACCTGGCTTATACTCAAAGCCATATCCAGCATAAAAGAATCTATCTAAAAAGGATGTTATGTGACCTGAGGCACCAGCATAGTGTACTGGAGAACCAAATATAAAACCATCAGCCGACATTGCTTTTTCTAAAGCAATGTTTACGGTGTCATCGTTAAAGGAGCATTTGCCAGAGTTATCTCTAGAACAGCCTCCGCAGGCCATGCAGCCACGAACAGGGTTCTTTCCTACGTGAAAAATTTCTGTTTCAATATTTTCTTTTTCAAGTTCCTTTGCTACTTCGCATAGTGCTGTATAAGTACAGCCTTTAGCTTTTGCACTACCATTAATTAATAATACTTTCATTTCTACCACCCACTTTCATATACTATTATACAATAATATATAAGTAATGGGGCCCGATGATATATTAAAAATTGTAAAGAAATATCATAGTATTAAATAATAAATTGCAAGTTCAATTAATATCTAATCATGTAATTGTGAGCACTGGAGAACTCAAGAAATTTGTAAATTGCTAAAAAGAATGCATTGATGTGATATTTATAATTTCAATAAAATGGATTAAGTTCATGATATTATTAAGCTGTAACAATTATCATAAATATGCATAATATGAACTATAAAATTCGACATGAAGTCTCATTATATTAAAAGGAGAAGAAACTTATGTGCAATAATGATATTGAAAATAATGATAATTGTTCAAGCGTTATATCAGAAACAAAAACAATTGCAGAACAAATTTGTGTAGCTCCTGATGTTATTGGCCCTGGAGATGTATTTGTTAAGATTCCGGTTATTCTTGCAGAGGCAAATGTAACAATTCCGGTTGAAGCAACTATCACATTGGACCAGCCAGCTACAGAGATTAAACGTATTAAAAAGAATGTATTTTTAACTGAAGCTCGACTTATTCCTATTCCTATTCCATTTTCAGAAGTCAATGGCTTTTTTGGTACAGGTATAGTTTTTATCCAGGGTTTTATTAGAAAGAATATCGAGTACGCTACCCAAACTTGTCCAACGACTGCCAGTGCAAATTTTTGTGGAGATATAAGACAATGTACCGTTGAAACTCCTTTTGATCTTACTACCAGAGTTACTTTCTTCAGAAATCCTGTTTTTACTAACAATACTTCAAGTGAACTGGAATTTTTTACAGATAAACTTAGTTCCTGCGATGCTTGCGCGGATAACGTAGTAGGAAAAAATCCTTGCGATCAGAGTTTCTTTGCTACAGAATTCTTTAATGAAAAACCTTTTGTTGAACTAGTAAGAGCGGATATTGCTGAACTTGATATTCACAAAAATCCAATGACAAATTGCCATATTCCTACAGAACAACTGTTTAAGGTAATTACCGAAAAAATTGTTGTAAATTTAACCTTTAAACTTTTACAAAATCAGCAGGTAAAATTGGAAGCATTAACCCCGACTAGTCCATGTCCAAGGACCTCTTAAGAAAATAACAATAAATTGAGCTTCACTTTGATGAAAAGGTACAGAAATATTTCATAAATAATAAAGAAGGAAAATCCTCAGATGATGGGGGGCTCCTTCTTTTTCTGTTTTTACTATAAGGATATAAATATGCTTTGTAAATGGTAGTATTCTCCATAATATATATAAATCTATTTCAGAATAGTGCAATAAAATTCATTAAAGTACAATAAAGTCCAATAAAGTGCTTGACATTTATTAAAAGAGTTATTATAATTTGACCATAGATTAATTTTGAAAGGGTAGATTTTTTATGGAGAATCAATTTTATACAATAGATAAAATTGCAGAAATATTGGGTATGCATCACAAAACTATAAGAAAGTTTATAACTGAAGGTAAGCTTGCAGCAAGTAAAGTTGGAAAGCAATGGAGAATCTCAGGTCATGATTTAAGTGTTTTTATGGAAAAAAACAATGTTAATATAAGTGATAAAAAGATTAGTGAAGAGTCAAATATTGATTTTGTTACTAATGGAGAAGAGAAAGATAATATAAATCAAAAAGTAAATGTATCTACTGTTGTAGATATTAATGATGTAGATAAAGAAGAATATTTTAGAATTTCAAATACTCTTATAGCACTAATGAATTGTAGAGATTCCAAAATGGGAAAATCGACAATTAATATGAAATATGATGAAAAAGTAAGCAGACTAAGGGTTTTATTATGGGGAAATGTAAGCTTTATTGAAGAGATGCTAAGTGTGATTTCTATGCTTGCGGAACAAACTAATTTATAAGGAGAGTGAATACTTTGAATTACAGAGTAGTAAATAAAAATAACAATAAATATATTGAATTTTTTTCTGATTTGAGGAAACTTTCTTCAGAGCAAGATGTGGTTATGGAAGCTAACAAAGGAAATCATTTTAGAACATTTAGGAATATTGGAGATGCTGAAACTTGGATTTCAAATTTATGACACTAAGGAGAAAAGTAAAATGGGAAAAAATATTGTGTTTAAAACTCAAGAAGGAAAAAATGATGTGATAAAACATTATGATTTATTTCTTGAAAAGTGGGCATTATCTTATGAAAAATTTTATGTGGATACAAGGTATGGGAAGACATTTATTATAGCTAGTGGTGAAGAAAGCAATCCACCTCTTATATTACTTCATGGCAGTGGTATGAACTCTGTTATGTGGTTAAGAGATATGCAAGAATATTCCCGTAATTATAGGGTGTATGCTATAGATATACTAGGTGAACCGGGGAAAAGTGATGAAAACCGTCCTTCATTAAGTGGCTCTTATTATGCAGAGTGTCTTAAAGATGTTTTTGATGATTTATCACTGAAAAAAGCAAATGTTGTTGGAATTTCATTAGGTGCATGGTTAGCAATAAAGTTTTCGGTAAGCTATCCAGAAAAGGTATCTAAACTTGTATTACTTTGCCCATCTGGTGTAGGAAAACAAAAGAAGTCATTTATTATTAAGGCTATGTTTTATGCACTTTTAGGAGAGAAAGGTATAGATAAATTATATTACAAAGTTAATGGGAATCAGCCTATACCAGAAAAAATGTTAAAATATCAGAAGCTTATAGGAAAGAGCTTCAATTATAGGCGAGAAACAATCCCCATATTTTCTGATAATGAATTAAAATTATTAACTATGCCAACTGTACTATTTGTAGGAGCAAAAGATATAATGCTATATTCAGATAAGACTGCAAGACGTTTAGGAGGGTTACTTCCACATGCAGAAATAAATATTATAGCTGAAGCTGGTCATTCTAATGTTAATGATGTAAATAAAATAATAGCATGGTTAAATTTGAATAGTTAGTGGATATTGAATTATAAAAAAACAAAAGTCTACGTTAGACCTGTTACGGTGAACCGTATCATAAGGAAAGGAAAAACAGCCTGCAAACACAACATATCAATACTTATAGTAAGTGTGTTCCTAAAATCCTCAAAAAACTCGAGACTTAAGTGTTAGCTTGTCAACTACTCACTTATTGGGGTGGTTGTGAGATTATGATGCTAGGCGCGAAGGATAGTTGGTAATAATCTCTTATCCTTTTTATTTGGTATCTCTTCGCAAGAATGAATAAGTAAGAAAAATGCTTTTAGGTAGTGGTACCTAAAAGCATTTTTTCATTACTACTTTTGTGAGACTATTACATCTGATCCTTGTATCCCTCACGAATCAAGTGATATTCTCCGGACTCCGTGTTTAAATCATAAATGTTAAAATTGGTTCTGATATCGAAACCTTCATGATGAATAGCCAAATTTATAGAGGCGGAGCCCTCTTCACCACTGACAATTCTATGAAATACACCTGCAGGCCAGACAAGTAACGCACCGCCATTGTATAGGAGCTTACCATTTTTAAAAATTTTGTCGGGATATACAGTAAAGTGCTCGACTTTGCCATGTGTTTTGTTATAAATGTCAACCTCACGTTTGCCATGAAGAACTAGAAGGTTATCGTCCTGATGAGGGTGCATGTACCATGGACGTGAGACAGAACCAACAGGTCCAGGAGAAACTGCACTGTGGTCATGAAGCACACGATCAATGGAATCTATATGTGTAATACTGTCCATTGGGAAAAGATCAAAAATGACACCTTCTGTTTTTCGAAACGGTTTGAGCTCAATGATGCGGTAGAGATTTTTTACTTCTTCGATAATATTCATTGTAACCTCCTTAATAAAGAACAGATATTTATAAATACAACGTAAATGTAACCCAAATATTACCTATTATATTTTTTTAAGTTTGATGTTACTAATCATTAAATACGAACCAATACATATAATTATTGCAATAACAATAATATTAATCATTATAGCTGCATTTATGAGAATATAAATAAGATAATATATTGCCATAAAACATCCAACTACAGTAATAGGCACTCCAGTAAATATCCCATTAAAATCAAATGCATTATATCTTGCCAGCCTATAAGCTCCAGCTACCGGCATGAGAATAGTTATAATATACCCGATTAAAGAATAGGAAATAAGGTTACATATATAGAAAGTCAGCACGGACGGTGCCACACCAAATGATATAACATCTGCCAGTGAATCCAGTTCTTTACCTAGAGTATTTTCTACTCCAAAATAACGTGCAATACGTCCGTCATATCTATCAAATAGGGCTGATATAAGAATGAATGCACTGGAAAAAAGGAAATTCCTCTCGCATGCCATTAGTATAGAAAGCACACCAAAGATTAGATTGCCAAATGTGAATACATTAGATAAGTTTTCTTTTTTAGGTAAATTTAAAATATTAACACCTCCTATTTTTTACATCATAGTTAGTATATATTAATTCACAATAGATTACTACAACATATGATAAAGTAACATAGCCTAGAGATTAATTTTCTCTAGTTTTTTTATTTTTCGAAAAAATTAGAAATTATAAATTAAGGTATTATGGAACAGTACCTTGAATATGGATTGTATTTTTCTTTCTCCATTTTAAATATTGAACGAATTATATGAGTATACATATGTAAAATTTACTAGTCATTAAATATTTATAAAGCACCAACAATAATAAGTGACATGTATAATTATTTTTTATTTATATATAAAAATATCATTAATTACTGGAATGTTTCTTTGTTTAAGTTTGGGAGGTGTGTATTTTGAAACTAAAAAAAAAAATATTATCTTATACTTTAATATTTTTGTTAGGTACTATTATGATGATTTATAATTCGAGTCTTGAAGAATTAAAATTTAAAGAGGCCTTTTCAAGTATTGATAAAAAAGTAATTTATTTAACCTTTGATGATGGTCCTAGTTCTGTTGTAACTAATAATATTTTAAATATTCTAAAACAGCAGCATGTAAAGGCAACATTCTTTGTAGTAGGAAGTATGATTAAGGGCAAAGAATCAGTTTTAAAAAGAATATTTTTGGAAGGTCACAGTATTGGATTGCACACTTATAGTCATCAGTATAAACAAATCTATGCAAGTGAAGATGCATTTATTGAAGAAATGATGAAAACTTCAGAAGAAATAAAAAAAGTAATAGGTATTCAACCTAAGATAATAAGATTTCCATATGGAAGTAATTCTCATTTGAATAATGCTTTTTTAAAAAAATTGCATGCCCACAATTTTAGGGTTTATGATTGGAATGCATCAATCTCTGATGGAATAAGACCTGATACTTCTCCAAATTTATTTGCTAGGGAAGCAATTGTCAGAGGTGATGGAATACCCTATGTGATTTTTCTAATGCATTGTAATAACACAAATGTAAATACATACAAAGCACTACCACAAATTATTGAGCATTATAAAAAACTAGGATATGAATTTAGAGTAATCACCAATGACACACCAGAATTTTATTGGCACTTTTTTAATTAAGTATTATAAGTGTTTTTAGCTGATTGGCTATTAATATTTGGAAGGGTAGAAGATTTTATAACAGAGAAGGCTTTTGAAAACTTTCAATTCAGAAACTGTAGTGAGGTACTGTGGCGTTAGTTTGTAAAATAAGCAGTTATATTGAATAAATAAATAAAAATAATGATTAAAAGCTCTGAAAATTCAGGGCTTTTTATTATTTAATACTGGAGCATTTAATCTAAAAATAATCCTATATTTGTTTAATTATGTAATACATTGAAATAAATGTTCTATTTATGCTATAGTTTAAATATAATCTATATGTTCGTAAGAGGATATGCTATACAAGGAGGATATATGAAAAACCAATTTAAAATATTAGTATCTCTAATAATAATTCTGTCATTAAGTCTTATAGGTTGTGAAAGTAATTCTTCTAAAACATCAAATCAAGCTGTAAACACTAATTCCCAAATTAAGACAAGTGATATAGTGAAATACAAAGGTTCCTATGTAGGAGACAATAGTTCTGTAGGAAATGTAATAGGAAAACTACCAGCTAATATGTATAGTGCAGGATTTAGTTTAGAAACTAAGAAGCAGCCCTACGGAATAATTATAAACTACAAAGCAAATCAAAGCTTAGGGGAAGAAGATTATTATAAATTTTGGAGTGGTAAAAAAATTAATGAATTTTTGGAAAAGAACGCTGTAGTATTATTATCACTTATAGAAAATGCTGACTTTGTAGAATTTCATGTAGATAATATTGGTGAAAAAACTTATAAATATGATAGAAAGGGTTTAGAACAAAAATATAGCAGTGATTTAGAAAACTTATTTAAAGACGGTAGTAATATTTATAAGTTTTTAAATAGTTAATTTTTTTGAAAACGGCTCACCAGTCATTACACATTATGTAATGTTTGAAGGCGTTATCAGAATGTAATTCTGACTTTTAAACTAGTGTTTACTTTGTATTTTATTTATATTGGGGTTGGAGGCACGTAAATATGGAAATTAGGTTAATGAAAAGTGAAGATTATAATAAGGTATATCAATTATGGACAAATACAAAAGGAATGGGATTGCGCAGTTTAGATGACTCATTTGAGGGTATAGAACGATTTTTAAAAAGAAACCCTACCACAAATTACATAGCACAAGTTGAAAATAAAATCATAGGTGTAATATTATGTGGACACGATGGTAGAAGGGGATATATCTACCATACAGCAGTTAATTCTTATTATCGAGGGAATGGAATTGGTAAAACATTAGTAAACACTGTGCTTGAGGCTTTAAAGAAAGAAGAAATAAATAAAGTTGCACTTGTTGTATTTGATTCAAATGATTTAGGAAATAAGTTTTGGCAATCACTTGGTTTTAATAAAAGAGACGATTTGATTTATAGAAATTTAAGTATAAATGAAAGCAATGCTTAATATTCATTATATAATTAATTGTAAACATCCACATATGAATTTAGGAGATAAAAAAACAAATGGTTCAAGATAATAATGAATTAGAAATAGTTAAAGAATTCAAAGAAGTTCTAAAGCCAAAACTGTATTGGCCAATTTGGAACACAATTATATGTTCTGGTCCACCATTAAACCTTATCTTTAGATATTATTTAGAAAGGGATATTAAAAATCCAACTGTTGCAATAATTCTTACAGTAATAGCTATGATATGGACTATTATTAATTGGTATTGGTATGTAAAGGAAAGAAATGATTTTAAAAAGTATTGGCAAAAGATTTCAGTGGAATTGGAGACCTTAAACTATAAAGAAAAGACTTCAAAAGGTTACATTGATATAATTTCTAATAGTTTGCAAATAACAGCAATAGCTTCTCTGGTAGCATTCTTTATTTTCGTTGCTATTGCATTATTATCTAAACTTTCATATTTTAAATATTTTGCGTTATTCTCCATAATAATTTTTCTCTTAGCAGGTATAGGAATGATAATTGTTAGTATTATTCTATTTTTTAGCTTTCTTAAAGAAGTAAAAAAGGAGGGAAGATTAAATAACGTATTAAAAAGATTTTTTCTAATCTTTACACTATTATTTATTATACAAATGATTCTTATTTTTATAATACACAAAAACCTCGATTGGTTTAGATGCCTTATAACTTCTTTAATGATGACACTTCCTATTATTATATCTTCTGAAGTTGCTATTATATATAAAGGGTTAAAGAAAGAGTATTCAGTGAATACTACGCCAGATGAAAGCGAAAGCAGGTAAACTGACTGGTTAGAGGTTAGAGGTGTAATACCTTACTAATGAGTGCAATAAATCATTGATTTGCTAATGGCTTTTTTCATATATTTTAGAGCAACATATATTATTACAAAAATAAATATATATGAAATTAATTAACCAGTTGCCTAATAGTAACTAGTTAATTTTGCTATGCGCATTTTTTCAATGGATATTTTCTTAAAATTATGTTTGATTTATATTAGCAGGATTATCCATAAAATCAATTGTTAATGAGTCTGTGATCATAATGATCACGGGCTTTTTTATTAAACTAGGGTGATGCAAAATAAAATAATTAAAAAAATCAATTAAATGAAGAAACTTTTTTGTGGGTGACAGGGTATATAAGATATAATGGAAATAAATAGTAACTATGTTTTACTATACAAATTTAAAGGTACGCGGGGTATCCATATGGAAATAAATGAGGATGAAATCATTAAAGATGCGATTGATGGAAATAAGTCAACAATGGGAATTTTATTTAATATGTATGCAAATGATGCTGTGAAGCTTGCCTACTTTATTACAAGTGAATGGTCTACTGCGGAGGATGCAGTGCAGGAGGCTTTTATAAGAGCTTTTTCTCATATTAAATCCTTTGATAGAAATAAGAAATTTAAACCTTGGTTCACAAAAATTGTAGTGAATGAAGCGAAAAGAGCAGGAAAGAGGTCAGCAAGACATTATTGTTTGGAAGATGTTTTGGATATGAAAAGTGATTCTGATTCATTAGAGTACGAGGTTATTGGTGAATTAAGCAGACAAGTTCTATTAGAAAAGATAAATAAGCTTGAGCTAAAGTATAGACTGCCAATAATATTAAAATATTTCTCTGATTTATCAGAGAAAGAAATAAGTCAGGTATTAGTTATACCGGTAACCACAGTTAAGGCAAGATTGTACAAGGCAAGACAGATATTAAAAAATGACCTTACAGCTATGGAGGTGGGTTTTCAATATGAAAGATAAAGAAGATTTTGATGTGGAGTTAAAAGCTGCATTTGATAATTCCTTTGATTGGAAGGGCTCAAGGGAAGACATGTGGAGGAATATTGAGAGAAGACTTTCTGAAAAGAGGAACCTGCATCGATTTAGAAATACAAGAGCAGCTGCGGGTTTAGCAGTGGCAGCAATTTTATGTGTTGTTTTCCTTGTGATTCCAATAAACCATAACATTTCAGGTGATAAATTAAAAAATACACCTAATACTCAGGTAACACCTAAGGGTGAAAAGTTTGCCTCAAATCAAACGCAATTACCTAGTAGTAGCAGATCAATAAGTAATCAAGAAGCCTCTGTAAAAGAATATTTGGGTCCTATAAATTTAAGATGGAATTTTGACTTGAACTTGAAAGATGAATCCTGCACTCCTGGACAGGAGATAAAACTAAACATGACTTTTACTGGCGGACAGGAGGACACTAAAATTATAGAAAAAGCACCATCCATTGTCATTACAAGAATTGGAAAGGTGGATCATGATGAAAAAATTGATGTAATGCCTTTATTACAGTTAGAAAATAAAATTATAAAAAAAGATGAATCTATTAATTTAGAATTAAAGTTTAAAGCACCCACTGAATCAGGGTTTTATTTCGTTCAATTAGGCGAGCTCAAGATACAAAATAGTATGGGAATTTCCCAAACATCTGGAGGAGGCGCAAAATTTATAGTTACTGCTTCAAAATCAGAGGTCTATGTGAAAAACATTCCTATAAATAAAGAGTTGAATGCACATGGGAACATTATAAAAGTTAAGGATATTGTCATGAATGAGAAGGAAACAAAAATAAACTATACTATTAGCTTTGCTGAGAGGCATGCTGACTGTAGGTTTAAATTAGTAACAGATACCGGGGAAACATTATATCAGATAGACTGGATTGGAAGGGATATTCAAAACGGAATGGATGCGATGGTAGGTTTTAACCCAGTGCGTAACAATGTTAAAAAATTATATTTAGAGGTAATTGATTTAAATGAGACAACAGCAGATGGTGTTAAAGGGATAAAAGGTGATTGGAATCTTGAGATGCCAATAAATTAGGAGGTAATATTATGGTCAATGCTTCTAAAATTTTAATAGCAGTATTTGCATTCTGCACAATTATGACAGGTTGTTCAAAATCAGATTTAACTGGAAATTTTAAGAAGGAGCCTCTAAAGGTCACAAACCTTCAGAATGGAAATCAAACTAAACAGAACAATCAGTATAAGTATTTCGAACTTCCTGATAAGATACAATTAATAGATAAGGGAAAAAGGCTTAAAATGATAACAGCTGATGATAATTTATATAAGCAAATATTAGATTTAACCAATGAAAGATTTAATACAAATGTTTCTTCACTTAGGTGTATTGTAACTCCAGAAAACTTAAAGTCATTAGAAAATAATGAGTTAGTTTTAGAATTTATTTATCTCGGACCCAAGTATACCGAATTTTATAATCAATTTCTTCCGCCTATTAAACAATATGTTAGATTACTAATGCCGCTGACAAATTCTGTTTCGAAAAATTTATATATTGATGACGGAAAGGGTTCTGGTCTTTCCCCACTTTCAAATCTCTTGCCGCCTGACAAATTGATTGATTTAGTAAATAAATCTAATATCACAAATACTTCTTCTAGTGATAGTGGTGAACCTTGGTAGCAATACTTGTTTAAAGTATTAAATAAATTTAATTAAATTTAAGCTGGATAACATGCACAGTAATAAAAGAATTCTAATACCTGCTATTCAGTGCAGATAATATTAGAGGGGTGGATATATTGAATAAGAAAAAAATTATTTTAGGAGCTACAACTTTAGTAATAGCAATATTTATTGTGGGCTGTAGCAATGGAAGTAATCATGCAAATTCTTCGTATACATCTACAGTTAATACTAAAAAGCAAGAAATTAAAATTGATACTTTCAAACAAACAGTTGATACTTCCAATCAAACAGTTGATGGATTGACTTTATCAGTTAATGCAAAAATAGGAGTAGTAAAAGGAGATAGAACTAAAGATAATGTTGCACATGACAATGGAGAATATATTGCTAATGGTAGTGACATTGTGAAAGCAGCAGATTATAAAAGCATTATTGTAGATATTGATATAAAAAATGATAGAGATAATGCAGCTGATTTAAGGTATTTGAATGGGGCATTACAAGATGGTTATAAAACAAATAGTACAATAACTGTTGACGGGTACAATATCCAAATCCAAGCTAAAACTTCAGGCAAGTATGAATTTAAGTTTCTTGTAAGAAAAGATATTATAACCGAAAATCTTAATTTATATTACTTATGGATAAAGAATAAAGATGAATACCAAAAATTAATACAAAATGCTAGTATGATGAATCCAACTATACATTATATGGCAAAAGATAATAGAGATATATTTGAGTATATAAGACTTTCATGTTATATTAATAATTAAACAATAAAAGCTCTGAAAATTCAGGGCTTTTTATTTTTTAAGACTACAATAATTTATCAATAATAAATGGAGTTAATTTCATTAACAATAATAAAATAATCAATGTACAAATGCTAATAAAAATATAAATCTTAGCAGCATTTTTAGCTATACGCTTAATATCCATAATATCACCTCAGTAAAATTATTGACAAAAGAAGGAAATGTTAAACTTGACTAGAATATTGTTTTATAAAGACACAATTGTAAGTTATTACGTATGAAATTAAGGGGGAACTATTTTGAGTAGATTAATTCGTTATGCAAACTTGAATGACACGGATATTTTAGGAAAAATTCATTCAGAATCATCACGGGAAGGGTTTAAAGGTATTATTCCAGATTATATTTTAAATGATATTTTTTCTATTGAAAGGAGAACAAAGCGTTTTATTAGTGAAATATCAGAGGGTTCGCCCAGGACTGCTGTTGTTTTTGAGAAAAATGAACCAGCAGGACTAATTTCATTTGGGAAATGTAGATCTGGCATTAATGATAAATTGTGGATAGAGATTTGGAGAGTTTATTTAACTCCAAAATTTTGGGGAAGAGGTGTTGCTAAAGAGTTGATAGAATGGGGAATCAACGAAATACAAAAAGAAAACTTCAGCAATATAGAACTTTGGGTATTAGAAGAAAATATACGTGCCAGAAAGTTCTATGAGAAAATGGGGTTTAAACATGATAATACTGTCCAAATAACTAATATGGGTAAAGAACTAAAAGAACTACGTTATATCAGAGCATAAAAACAATATGAGTACTTCACAATATTCTTAGCATATATATTTACAAAAAGAAATTTATCAGCAATTAATCAACTTCCAATTATCAATATAATCAATTGTTGAGTAGTCTGTGATCATAATGAGCACGGGCTTTTTTATTGTTTTTTTTATTTCATTAGTTGTATAATTTATATATTAAAATAATGCTGACTTTTAAAATATTTTTCCATAACAAGATTTATAAAAATAGTTATTTTTAATGTTTCATGCAAGTTCATGAGATTCTACGAGATACCATTTTTTTAAAACTATGAATTTAAAGAATTTTATGGGATTATTGCGGTAAAGTCGCATATTGGCACATTGGTTATAAGAATAAGCATATAAAAGGGGAATTTAATATGACAGAATATGAAAAGATGCACAGTGGTAAGATTTATAATTGTAACGACAAAGAATTGATGGAATTACAGGAAAAGTGCTTAGATAAGCTTTATGATTTTAATGCCACTCGTCCTAGGGAATTTGACAAACGTATAGATATGCTAAAAGACATGTTTGCGGAGTTTGGCCAAGGTTGCTATGTTGAACCACCTTTACGCTGCAACTGGGGCGGAAAGCATGTGCATTTTGGGAATAATGTCTATGCAAATTTTAACCTTACTCTTGTAGATGATACCCATATTTATGTAGGAGACTATACGCTATTTGGGCCAAATGTAACAATAGCAACAGCAGCACATCCAATACTTCCAGAAATGCGTATGCCGGTAACACAATATAATCTGCCAGTACATATTGGTAAAAATTGTTGGATTGGTGCAGGAGCTATTATTCTTCCTGGAGTTACTATTGGTGATAATTCTGTTATTGGAGCTGGAAGTGTGGTGACAAAAGATATTCCAGCGAATGTAGTTGCAGTAGGTAATCCTTGTAAAGTCTTAAGAGAATTTGATGAAAGAGATAAAAGGCAGGTAAGCGAACTGATGGCGATAAGTGTGGGAAAATAACAGCCAAGCTAAGATAAAGTTAGTTCGAAATCTTCTTTTCTTGTATAGCAATATATATTATTACCAAAAAAATATATCAACAATTAGTCAACTTCCAATTATTCATATAATCCATTGTTAAGTAGTCTGTGACCATTATGATCACGGGCTTTTTTATTGGTGTTTTTATTCCATAAGTTGTATAATTTATATATTAAAGTAATACTGACTTGTAAGCTAATATGTTACAAAAATAAGATAAAACTAATTAATTAAGAGGTAGATAAGCATTTGGAAATAAGAAATTATTACCGATAGTATTTTTATAAAAATGAAATAGACGATAGGAGAGAAAATATGGATAAATTAAAAAAAATACTAGTTGGAGAATCTAAGAATTTAAAGGTTTTAGACATTGGGACTGGCGTTGGATCTTTCATTGAAGTACTGCAAGAAAGCTTACCGGGATATATTAGTATAATTGGAATAGATACAAAGAAAGAGGTGTTGAATAAGGCGGCAGAAAAATATAAAGATAAAAGGATTAAATTTATGCATATGGATGGGGAAAAGATAGAATTTAAGAATAATAGTATAGATGTAATTTCTATTTCTAATACTCTTCATCATTTACCAAATAAAGAAAAAATATTATGTGAAATTAAAAGAGTATTGAAGCCAAAGGGTATTATTATAATTAATGAAATGATTTCTGATAATCAATCTGAGAAACAACTTTCCCATGTGAAACTTCACCACCTTCAAGCAGAAATAGATACTTTATTAGGTATCTATCATAATAGGACCTTTACTGAACATGAATTAGTTAACATAGTAGCTAGTTTAAATCTAGAAAATGTAGACATGTTTCAGTATAATACCCATGAAGAACAAGAAAAAAGTGAAAACTTAGAAGATGAAAAGGGAATTTTAGATCAATGTTTTCAAGCAGTGGAATCAAAAATAGAAAAAATAAGTAATGTAATGCTACATGAAATGTATTTAGAAGTCTTAGAAAATCTGAGAAGCAAATTATATAATATAGGGTTTTTTACTGCAACTGAATTGATAATTGTATGCAGGAAAATATAGCTATACACCTTTGACCTATCCGGACATGGCTTGGTGAAGGAATGTGATTTGGTTGTCTTTTCAATCCAAAGTGAACTTGGGTGTTTTGTTAGAGGAAGTGTTATGTTTTGCATAATCTATATTCGTTGTTTATATAAGATTCATTAATCATAAGTATTACATAAATGAACAATAGTAAAAAGTTATGAAAGAAGGAGACAAAATGGAAATTATTGTTAAATATTTAAAGGATAATAAAAAGTATATTTATATAGGAGCAAGCTATTCTTTTTACAAGGATACAAGTCCAAGTTTTTTTGGAGGAAATCTCTTCCCCAATGAAGATGAAGGGGAGTTTAACTGCGTTCTAGTAAGTGATGAACTGGGACAACTGATATGGCTTCCAGTACAGGAAATAAAATTAATTAGTGTTAATGGCAATAGTCCTTGTGAAATCTTACAGAAATAATGTTGTAACATTAAATAATGACGAAGTGCTTATAATTTATATTGGAGGAGATAAAATGAGAGACATTTTCAACGGTAATATCAAAAATTCAAAGTCTGCAATAATTGCTTTAGTTTTATTCTCAATCATTATGTTTGTTAGCGGAATATTTTTTTTGATTACTGCTCTATTTTATCATAGTATTGAATCAAGTGCTCGGATTTTGCTTTTAATATTTACCATAATTTCTTTTGCTATAACAATTATTTATCCTGTTTTAGCTATTTATTTTGTTAGGAGAATGGATAAATATCCACATATATCTAGAATGTTTTTTAAAGATTATATTTATGTAGATAATAAAAATAAAAAAGATAACTGATTAAGCGAGAGTTATAGGCATTTTTGAAAATAAATTGCTTCATAATCTTCATTTAAGTTGCCTTAAAAAGTCCTGGGGGGAGAATGCATCTACCTATCAGGCACAGACGCTACTGGCTATGTTTCGTCATTACAATGAACACAGTTTCCGTAGAAACAGTGTTTTGTTATCGCAGATTCTGGGAGGGGAGCCACATACATTGCATCAGTTTGTTAGCAGAAACATGCATTAATAAGAAAAGGGGTTATATTTTGTAAGCACTAGGAGAGATGATTCTCAATGCTGAACAACATCAAAATAAGCCATGAAGCTTTTACTTTAGGTAGGAATATAGTTAATAAGTGCGGTTTTTTAGCCTTAGGTATTGATATGGCATGCCTAAGGCTATTTTTATAGTTAAAAATGCCATATCACAACTAATAATTAAACTTAACAATATCAAACAGATAATAAAAATGTTTATTTATATATAGACAAATGTGAATTTGTTTAATAAAATATAATTAGAAAACTTTGGGATTGGAGTGATGGTAATGAAGGGTAATGAAATTTTATGGGATTCATCTATAGACGAGATAAAAAAAGGTTACATTGAGGGAGAGCAAGAATTTACGTGTATATTTTGCAATAGTAGCTTTGAAAAGGGAAAAATATTTAAAAGGGGAGAGGATTTTTATGATGCAAAAAAAATAACTGAAATCCATGTTAAGGAAGCACATAGTTCTTCTTTAGGTTATTTATTAAATATGAATTCAGACTTTACAGGAATATCTGAGATTCATAGAGAAGTAATAAAATTAATGGCTCAAGGGCTTACAGATAAGGAGATAGCAACAGAACTCGGCATAGCACAATCAACTATTAGAAATCATAGATTTAAGTTAAGGGAAAAAGAAAAGCAAGCTAGACTGTTTTTGGCTACAATGGAGCTTTTAGGTGATGCATCATCAAGGGGGATAAATGTTTTAGATAAGGAAGTTATAATAGATTCCCATAAAACTGCTACAACATTAGATGATAGATATAATATTACGGATATGGAGAGAAAAGCAACTATTAAAGCATATATGGATGAAACAAATGCATTAAAATCCTATCCAGCTAAGGAAAAGAAGAAGATTATAGTTTTAGGAGAAATAGTGAAAAACTTCTCTAGAGGTAGGACTTATACTGAGAAGGAAATAAATAGAGTATTAAAAAGGATTTTTGAGGACTATGCAACCATAAGAAGAGCCTTAGTTGAGTATGGCTTTATTGATAGAAGCAATGATTGCACTAAGTATTGGGTTAAGGAATAGGAGTGATGCCGGCAATAATTGACGTAGATAGTGCTTCTAAGGATAAGCTTATAAAAATTGCTGCTCAGTATGACTTGGATATTGAAAAGTATATTGAGGAAGATGAATTATAGAAGATAGTAACACTATTAGAAACCATTGATCAAAGAAAGGGAGCTTCTACAGTAGCTCCCTCCACCCCTAATAGGTTAGCAAACATTGTAATACACTTGCGCAAGTACTATTACAATGATATAATTGTAACATAATTAATCCATATTTGGGGGAGATTAACAACGAAAAGGAAGAATTTTTTGAATTTTATTTTATGTTTTATTTTTTTACTTTCAATTACTTTAAATATAGGTTTCTTAGTACCTAAGAAACATTCAGCGTCTATTTCAATAGGGTATTATGTGTCACGCGATCAGAATGGGATATTCTATAAACTTTCAATCATGAATGATAATAAAGTTCTTCTTTATGGTATGAAAGATAATCTATTATTTGAAGGGAAATTAGAATTCAATGAAAAAGAAAATAATTACCTGATTAAAACTGAGTCCAACACATACCAGGTTGCAGTACGTGATGATGTTATATTCTTGCCAATAATTGAAAATGACAAAATTGTCAGCAAGTTATTTACGAAAGTTGGTAATATTCCCGTTACCTTTGGGAAAGAGTAATTAAATATTATGTATTTTTACCGTAGAAAAGTTTAGTTAATACCGACCAGTATTCAGAGAAATGAAAGGCTTCCTGTAGGGAGCCTTTCATTTTATAATAGATTAAAAAATGGAATATTACATGTTTTTCAAAAATTTTATTATATAGCTTAAGGTATAAAACTCTCTATCCAGCTTTGTAACAATTGACTTTAGTCCCGTTATTATTGTTTGCTCTTCAAAATTCTCTAAAAGAAGCATAATATTTAACATATTGAGTCCACCATCTTTTGTATCAAGAACTCGTGCTTTTTTTATGTACTGGTTTTCCATAGCACCCAAAACAGCGCCTCTTAACTCTTCACTTATTTCTAATTTTGGCATTTCCTCAAAAATTCTGATGCCGGGAGTATTTAAAGTTAGATTTTTAGCTTTACTTATATCAGTAGATAAAAATACAGTATTTATAAACTTTGCATCTTTGAAATTAGCGCCTTCCAGCTTAACTGAGTCAAAAACAGCATTTTCAAACACAGCACTTCTAAAGTCGCTGTCCTTTATGTTTGTTCCAATAAATTCCGCATATTTAAAGCTGCATTTAAAGAAGTTGGTAGATTTAAAATGCGCTCCTCTAAAGCTTACATAATCAAAAACTGAGCCTGAAAAATCGCAGTTATAGCAATTACTCCTCTCTAAGTTTTTGTACATAAAGTTCTTATCTTTTTTCTCTATATTATTATAGTTGAAATTTCCCTGAACACTTCTATTTGTAGCCATGGTTTTCCTCACCTAAATCCCTTCTTGGTATTTTAAATTTAATAGTTTTTTCTATTTCATTAAGTCGTAAGCGATCTTTTGGATCAATAAAGAGACAGGTATAACCTTCTTCTCCAGCTCTTCCGGTTCTACCTATACGATGTATATAGCTTTCTACGCTTTCAGGTATGTCATAGTTGTAAATATGGCTGACTCCGCTTATATCAAGTCCTCTTGAGGCCACGTCCGTTGCTATTAAATATTGAAAATCTCCATTTCTAAAGGTCTTCATTATTCTTTCACGCTTTGACTGAAGTATATCACTATGCAGTTTTTCGCAGTTGTATTCACGCTTGTATAGTGCTGCCTCCAGTTCGTCTGCTCTTCTTTTGGTTCTGCAAAATATTATAGCCATATAGGGATTGTCTTGATCTAGTACAGTGCATAGTGCATCCAGTTTTTTTCTGTCTGTGGTTTCTACCACCTGCTGCTTAATTGCATCAAGTGTTACTTCCTCTTTACGAATAGCCACGGTTTCAGGATCTTTCATATATCTATAGGCTAATCTTTTAACATCTGAATTTAAGGTTGCAGAGAAACAAAGGGTTTGGCGTTTTTTAGAGGTTTCTTTAATTATTGATTCTACCTCATTTTTAAAGCCCATTAAAAGCATTTGATCTGCTTCATCAAGTACGAAGGTCTTTAATTTGCTTAAATCTATGGTCTTTCTCTCAAGATGGTCCAGAATTCTTCCCGGTGTGGCAATAATAAGATGGATGCCCTTTTGCAGCTTTTTAAGCTGAGAGCCAATATCTTTTCCACCATAGGCTGCCAATATATTAATATCCTTAGCCTTCTTAAGCTTTAGAGCTTCTTCAGTTATCTGAAGGGCAAGTTCTCGGGTAGGAGTTAAAATCAAGGCTTGAACTGCCTCCACTTCAGGTGAAATATTTTCAAAGATTGGAAGCAAAAACGCCAGGGTTTTGCCTGTGCCGGTTTGAGATTCAACTATAACATCTTTTCCAGACTTTATAAGACTGATGCTTTTCTCTTGAACCGGTGTGGGCCCAGTGATTCCGTTATTTTTCAAAAGCTTTACTATAGCTTCATTAATTCCTAATTGATTAAAATTCATTATCGTATACCTCCCTAATTATAGGGTTCCATTTCTAAATTTAAATTAATACCTACTTAATGCATTCTGTTTTCAGCAGGTGAACCTAATGTTTTGGCTAGTTAATAATACCATACTGTATTGATTATTGCTAATAAATAGTATTATGGAAAAAAAGTATATGCTTAAATTCACTATATATAATTTTGCAAGCTTAATTCTTCTTGGAGGTTTTTTGAAAATTAGATGCATTATCAGCAGCACCATTAGCAAAGGTAAATGATGCTCCTATACTATTGACAGAAAAAGGTGCACTAAGTTCAGATACTATATTTGAAATACAAAGATTAAAAGCTACAAATGCTATTTTAGTTGGAGGAACAGGTGGTATAAGTACAAATGTAGAAAATCAGCTAAAAAATATAGGAGTTAGTTTTACCAGGATTGGTGGAATTAATAGATATGAAACATCAAAATTAGTAGCGGAAAAATTGGGTACAAGCAATGGAATTATAGCAGCAACTGGTTTGGATTTTCCGGATGCACTATCAATAGCTCCAATTGCAGGAATTAAGCCTATGCCTATTTTATTATCACCAAAGGATGGATTAGATCCAAGTGTTGCATCCTTTATTAAAGGTAAAAGTATACCAGTTTCATATATTGTTGGAGGCACAGGAGTATTAGGAGATACAGTATCTACAAGTGTACCAAATAGTAAGAGACTTGGTGAAAAAAATAGATATGAAACTAATCAAATTATTAATAATCAATTTGTAGGAAATTTAAGTACAGGTACAGTTTTTTTAGCAACAGGAAACGATTTTCCAGATGCACTGAGTGGATCAGCTTTATCAGCTAAAAATAATGCTCCAATTATATTATCAGATAAAAATTCAATTACATCTCATTTTTGATGCAGTCGGAAAAAGCTCATTTGCTAAATGCAAACCATTGTTGCAGCCAGATGGCGTTTATATATCATCAGAATTAGGTTATATGGCACAGAATCTTTACTTAGCATTCATTACGTCTAAAATTTGTAGTAAAAAAGTCATATTTCCAGTTCCAACAGATATAAAGAGGACTATACTTTTTATCAAAGACTTAATTGAAAAAGAAAGATTCAAGCCAGTGATAGATAGAAGATATCCATTGGATAAAATCCATGAGGCATATAATTATGTTGCAACTGGTCAAAAAATAGGGAATGTTATCATAACTTTTTAATATAATTTTGTAAAATATATCAGCAAATAGTCAACCTCCCATTTCGGAGAGTAATAAAAATTAGGGTTATTATATAGTCTTGGTGGCCTTTATATTAAAGAAGGATTTCATTAGATTCTGTAGAATAACTATAATAAAGGTAATAATTTCCTTAAAGGGGGATAAGAAAATGGCAGAAACACAAAAAATATTAGAATGGACATTAATTTCTGAATGTCCAATTCCAAACGATGTAAGCGATTTGTTGGTAGAGGGAGAAGTACCAGTTGCTGCTTACAAAACTTTCCGTGATAGCGCTATTTTTACTAACAAAAGGTTGATTGTTAGAGACGCTCAAGGTCTGACTGGTAAAAAAGTAGAGATTTATTCTTTGCCTTACTCTTCTATCAACATGTGGTCTACTGAAAATGCAGGAAAGCTTTTTGATTTTAATGCTGAAGTTGAATTATGGACCAGAGCAGGACATATTAAAGTCAATCTACAAAAGGGAGTAGATATACGCAAATTTGATAAACTGATAGCTAATGCGCTACTTAAATAATTTGCTTACTATATGTTGTTTTACTTATGACTTATGTAGAGAACATTTAAAAATATACTCTGCTGAGAGAGCTTTTTAGTTCAAATCTACAGGGTATATTTATTTTTAAAAGAGATATTCTATTAATAAAATAGTTAAGATGTCATAAAATACTGCGAAAAAATGAATAAGCTTCATTTTAGCTTATTTTATTGAATTTTCTGAATATAAAATTTTCGATAAAATGACAGAAAAAAAGTGAAATAAATTTAAAATGATGTTAAAATATTATAGGATAGAAAATTAAAAATTATTTTGTGCAAATTTAATTAAAGTAGCACAGGGGAATAATACATTTAGAAAAGGAGTTTTAATGATGAGTAAACCAATTTTATCAGCTCATTTTGAATCTAGAACACCATCAGACGTTAGACTAGCACAAATGAAATATGAGGAGCGTAAATTAAAGCCTGAGGCTGTTATTAATGTAGGTATTGGAAACGTTTCACTTCCTACAAATCCTGCTATGCAGAAAAGAATGTTTGCTCTTGGTGCACCTGAAAGTCCATTTGCAAAAGGTGTTGTAAGATATACAACTACTGCTGGTACTGATGAATGTCAGAATGCATTTAAAAATATCCTTAAATGCGAAGGTTTTGATACAAGCAATTTATTTGTTCAGGTAACTGACGGAGGATCTGCAGCTATGGAATTACTATTATTAGGTGTTTGTGGTGCTGCAGGCACAGGTGACAAGCCTCTAATGGTAATTGATCCTGCATATACTAATTATATCTCTTTCGCTGAAAGAATCGGACGTAAAATAGTTACTGTAACACGTACTTTAGACGATAACGGTAAATTCAGTCTTCCAGAAATAGATAAAATTGAAGAACGCATTAAAGAGCATAATCCTGGAGCGCTTCTTGTTATACCTTATGACAATCCTACAGGACAGTTCTATAACCATGAAACCCTTAAGGAACTTGCTAAATTATGTGTAAAATACAACATGTGGATGATAAGTGATGAAGCCTATCGTGAGCTTGTCTATGAAGAAGGCAGCAAGCTCGTAAGTATTTGGGGAGTAACTGATGCAGAGGTTCCTGGTATCGAAGGAAGAAGAATCAGTATTGAAACAGCTTCAAAGGTATGGAATGCCTGCGGATTAAGAATCGGTGCACTAATTACAGATAGTGCTGAATTCAACAATCGTTCTGTAGCTGAATATACTGCAAACCTTTGTGCTAATGCAATTGGTCAATATATATTTGGCGGATTAGCTCATGAAACAAAGGAGCAAATTGCTGACTGGTGCAAGAATATCAGAGAATACTACAAAGAGCAAATATTAATGGTATACAATGGACTTAAAAGCCAAGAGCCTAAATTAATTGTTTCCAGTCCAGATGCATCCATATACTCAGTAATTGATGTTAGAAATGTAGTTAAGCCTGGCTTTGACTCAATTGATTTCGTTCTATACTGCGCTGGAGAAGGAGCTGTTAACCTAAATGGTGTTGAAACTACTCTTCTAGTAGCACCTATGAAGGGCTTCTACAATATTGACAAGGCTGAGAACAACCCAGGAAATACACAGTTTAGAATTTCCTTTGTTGAATCACCTAAAAATATGGCTAAGGTTCCAGAATTATTTGTTAAGCTTCTAAGACAGTATGAAGCGCAAAGATAGGAATTAAACTTAAGTTTCAATTATGACTTTTAGTATTAATTAGAAGTTTTAAGTGAGGATGTAACCGCCAAGCTATTAAAATAATTAATATTTCAATAGCTTTGCGGTTTTTATATTTTAAAAATATGGGTAAATATATTATAAGAATTTTAAAGGGGAGTATTAGGATGAAAAGGGGAGATTTTCTATGGGGGGCTGCTTTACTTATATGGATATTGATTCTTGTTGTTCCATCTACGCGAACAGCCTTTATAGCAGTTACTGATGCACATCCTTATGCTGGTGGATTTTTTAAATTTGCCATTTTAGCCAGCATGGGAGATCTATTAGGTATAAGGGTTTTAAAAGGTAATTGGCTCATACCTAAAGGGTTATTATATAGGGGAATAGTATGGGGCATCATCGGACTAATGGTTACACTTGTATTTACAGTTTTTATGGGTGGCGCAGCAGCTGCCATGGTTGCAGGAAGACTGCCTTTTAAAGGCTCAAATTTAGCTCAAGCCTTTTTCGGCAGTGCCATTATGAATGTTACCTTTGGACCAATGATGATGGCTTTCCACAGGTTTACTGACATGTTTATAGATGCAAAGTATGAGAAAAAAGATGGAAAAGTAACCTTAAAGGAATTAATTGAGAAAAATGACTGGAACTCCTTAGTTGAGTTTAGTTGGCTTAAGACTTGTCCCTTCTTTTGGATACCTGCTCATACAATAGTCTTTTTAATACCAGGAAACTATAGAGTATTGGCTTCAGCATTCTTATCCATTGCATTAGGCCTTTTGCTTGCAATTGCTAAAAAGGGTAAACAAGCCCCAACTGAAGTTTTAGTTGAAAATTAAAGGAGAGCATTATGAACAGCATTGTATTTCTTAATTCAAGCAGAGTGGACTTTGATAATAAGCTTGATTTTTCAAAGCTAAAAGAACAAGGCAAAGTTACATTATACGAAGACAGCAGCGATGATCAGATTCTAGATAGGGTCAAGGATCAGAATATAGTAATTACAAAGGAACTACCTATTGGTAGAGAATTAATAAAGAAGTTTCCTTCCAGTGTTAAACTCATTTGTGAAGCTGGAACTGGCTACAACAATATAGATATTGATGCCTGCAGAGAAAGAAATATTAGGGTATGTAATGTGCCGGGCTACAGTAGCGAAGCGGTTGCTCAGCTGGTTATTACCTTTATGCTTAGTTTAAGCTCTTCTCTGCATAAGCAGCAGAGGATTCTTACAAATAAAAATTATGATAACTTTACAAAAAATCTTCAGGTACCTCACTTTGAAGTGCAAAATAAAACCCTTGGAGTTATTGGAGCCGGCGCTATAGGTCAGCAGGTAATGAAAATTGCGGTCGCTCTTGGAATGAAAATATTAGTTTACAGCAGAACACCCAAAGATTTAGGTAGCGCTGCTATTAAGTTTACAAGCCTTGAGGAGCTTTTAAAGGTAAGCGACTTTGTCACTATACACTGTCCTCTAACCGAAAAGACGAAATATCTTATAGATAAGTCAAAGCTTCAGCAAATGAGGTCTAATGCTTTTATTATTAACACTTCAAGAGGAGCCATAATAAAAGAGCAGGATTTAATAGAAGCGCTAAAAGATAAAGTTATTGCAGGTGCAGCACTGGATGTTCAGGAAATAGAACCACCAGAACCCACAAATCCCTTATACAGCATGGAGAATGTAATACTTACTCCTCATATTGGCTGGAAGGGGTATGAAACAAGACAGAGGCTTATTAATTTATTAGCAGAGAATATTGAGGCATCTATTTCGGGAAGGGCTGTTAATGTTATAGTTTAGGATTAATCATGAAGAACTTATATAGAGAGTGGATCTTTTGATTATGTAGATTAATATCTATATTTAAATTATTAGATAAGAAAGCTGTAAAACATTTTATTTTACAGCTTTTTTAAATATAAATCATAAAAATTTGTATATCATAAAATTAAATATATAATAGATAATTTATTGAATGTATGAAGGGAAAGGTCAGCAGTTATTACTACTAAAGTTGATTTTTTATAATTTCAAAAGTTGCCATGTCACGATATGGGATATAAGAAAAATTATCATTTATATTCTCAACAAAGGATTTAATCCAAGCATCTCTTAATTCATAAAATAGTTTTACATCCCCAGATACAGCATCCCAATAGCCTTTGTGCAAACACATTTCATTTTCCCATTCTAGTTTATCTTCAGTATTTTCAGTAATACTATTTACTCTATCACAAGGCATTCCTTCTAGTATATAATCATTTAGCGCCTTATAAATTGTAGAGGCATTAGTAGCATCATATTTTTCTTTTGCTTCTTTTCCACATTTGCTACCTTGCTGAGCATATAGTTTTAAAGCAATATTTTTAACTTCCTCGCAATATTTATTGATTAATTTAGTAAGTAGTTCTGCTTGCCTACTTTCAGTAATAGATATTTTGTTTTGAAGCCACCCGTGGATATTAGAAACATCAATCAATTCTTCAATTGGTCTATCTTCTAGAGGAGTGCCGTATTTTTCTTTTATTTCATTATATAATGAACATGCTTCCTGGCCATATTGCTTAGTATAAGCCTTCACTAAATTTGCTTCCAAATTTTCATAGAGTTTTATTTTATTAAATATACATGTATGAATTGGTGCTAAAAATTTACTCATATAAATTATCCTCTCTTTTTATGGTTAGATATAATACTAATTTTCTTTATGTCTTTAATTAATATACCATCAATTATTTATTTATACTGTAACAAAAGTTACAGATGTAAAATAAGGGACATTTAGCAAATAAATGAAGTTGATAAACAGTACTTAAAAGTTCAAAACTAAGTAAATAAATCAAGCTTTTTACTGTAACACTTTACCCAATTCCAGCATATCATAAACTGTACTATTTCTATTTGGAGGATGTTATGCAATATCAATGTCCATATTTTAATGACTATTACTATGACTATAGAAAAGTCCAACCACCACAAAATCCTAATAGTAGAGCTATTGCTAGAATAACAGGCGGGCCATTGGCACCATCTATTCGTGGCACGGTTATATTTACTGATGAACAAGGAGGTACTCAGGTTGCAGTAGAAGTATTTGGTCTCCCGCAATTTAGGCCTGCTTCAGATGGTAATCCACAAATTGGACCTCATGGTTTTCACATTCATGAGAATGGCAACTGCAGCGTAGGTAATCCTTCAGATCCCTTTGCTGCTGCAGGCTCACACTGGAATCCAACAAATCAGCCCCATGGTAATCATGCAGGGGATTTTCCTGTTCTTTTCTCTAATAACGGCTTTTCAAGAATGATTTTCTACACTACTAAGTTTACTGTAGCTGATATTATAGGTAAATCTGTAATCATCCATGAAAGTCCAGATGATTATAGAACTCAGCCTGCAGGAAACTCAGGTAAGAAACTGGCTTGCGGTGTTATTCAAGGAATGATGTAAAAAAGAAATAAATTGAAAGCTGCTGTAGATATAATAAGCAGCTTCTCCATTAGCACTAGTTATTCTAAATTTTAGTGCTAATTTTTTATGTATTATTATTCAAGGCAAAAAGATAATATTTCTTGATTTAAGTATAAAATATAAAATTTTTTTAAATAAACACTTTTAAAATTTACCAAAAAGACATATAATTAATCAATAAAAGGAATTACAAAATAATAATTATTATAATAGGGGGTAAAAAATTAATGGGTAATGTAATCACCTTGGCAAGACTTCAATTTGCCATAACCACAGTTTATCATTTTTTCTTTGTACCATTAACCATTGGATTAGCTTTTCTTTTAGCCATTATGGAATCATTTTATGTTAAAACCAATGATGAAAAGTATAAAGCTATGGCTAAATTCTGGGGAAAGCTGTTCCTGATAAATTTTGCAATGGGAGTAGTTACAGGTTTAGTGCAAGAGTTTCAATTTGGAATGAATTGGTCTGATTATTCTAGATATGTAGGGGATATTTTTGGCGTTCCCCTGGCAATTGAAGCACTGCTGGCATTCTTCTTAGAATCGACCTTTCTTGGAATTTGGATTTTTGGATGGGATAAGGTTTCGAAAAAAATTCATCTAGCAGCTATTTGGATAGTGTCTATATCAACAATGCTTTCTGCATTTTGGATTTTAGCTGCAAATTCCTTTATGCAAAACCCAACTGGTTATGTTATTAACAATGGAAGAGCTGAAATGGATAGTTTCTCAAAGGTTATAGAAAATCCTCACTTATGGGTTCAATTTCCTCATACAATCTTTGCTGCTCTAGCTACTGGAGGTTTCTTTGTTTTAGGAATAAGTGCATATCACTTGATTAAAAAGAATAATGAACAGTGGGTTAAAACTTCTCTTAAGATAGGAGCTGTTACTGCTCTTATTTCGACTATTTTAGTTGCTGGTGCAGGAGATGCACAGGGAAAATACCTTGCTAAGAACCTTCCTATGAAAACAGCTGCTTCAGAAGCTCTATGGGAAAGTAAAGACCCAGCACCTCTTAGTATTGTATCTATTATTGATGAGAAAAATAAGAAAAATACCATTGAAATTGCAATACCTAAACTACTAAGCTTTATGAGCTTTAATAGCTTTACAGGAAAAGTTCAAGGTATAAATGATCTTCAGGCGCAATACGTAAAGCAATATGGACCTGGTAATTATATTCCGCCAGTTACTATATCTTTCTATACCTTCAGAGCTATGGTGGGTTCAGGTATGCTGATGATTTTATTAGCACTGCTAGCGCTATATCTCTATATAAGAGGTAAGCTTACAGAAAAACAATGGATTTTAAAGATATTGGTATTATCAATAGCACTGCCATATATAGCAAATTCTACAGGCTGGATTTTAACAGAAATGAGTCGTTCACCTTGGATTGTTTATGGACTTTTAAAGATTGATCAGGGAATTTCACCTACAGTTTCTGCAGGCTATGTGCTAACTTCACTAATAATATTTACCTTAGTTTATTCTGTACTAATAGTTATAGATGTTGCATTAATGTTTAAATTTGCTAAGCAGTCTCCTTTAGGTAAAAATGCTGGAAAAGTAGATGTTAAGGAAGATAAGGAGGGGTCATTATGGATTTAGGAAATTTATGGTTTGCATTAATTGGAGTATTGTTTGCTGGCTTCTTCTTTTTAGAAGGCTTTGACTTTGGAGTAGGCATATTACTTCCTTTCTTAGGTAAAAAGGATGAGGAAAGAAGAATTATTATAAATACCATTGGACCCTTCTGGGATGGAAATGAGGTTTGGCTCATAACAGCAGGGGGTGCAATTTTTGCAGCCTTTCCTAACTGGTATGCTACTATGTTTAGCGGCTTTTATTTAGCACTGCTTTTAATTTTGGTTGCACTTATTCTAAGAGGAGTTGCCTTTGAATTTAGAAGCAAGAAGGAAAGCAAGGCTTGGAGAAAAAACTGGGATACTGTGCTTTTTGTAAGCAGTACACTACTAGCTCTTCTATGGGGAGTGGCTATGGCAAACCTAATAAAAGGAGTGCCAATTGATAAAACAATGAACTATGTAGGTGGTTTCTTTGATTTAATCTCCATATATACCTTAATAGCTGGAATAACTACTCTTTTTGTATTCATATTCCACGGAGCTGTATTCCTTTCACTAAAGACAACTGGGGAGATGCAAAAGAAAGCTGTTAAGACTGCTGGTACATTTGGAATTTATGCTATAGCTGCAGCTTTAATATTAGGAGTACTTAGCTTTGTACAAACAGATCTTTATAATAGTAAGCTTGCTTTAGCTGCTTCTATACTAGCATTAGTATTATTAGCAGTAAGCTTGTATTTGGTAAAGAAGAATAAAGTTAAGCTAGCAATGTTTACTAATGGTCTATCCATAGCTCTAGGAGTAGGAGCCTTATTCCTAGGCTTGTTCCCAAGGGTAATGGTATCCAGCCTAAGCCCAGAGTTCAGCCTTACAATTCAAAAGGCTGTATCCAGTGCTAAGACACTGTCCTTAATGACAAAGGTTGCACTAGTATTCGTACCAATTGTTTTAGCCTATCAAGCCTGGACCTATTGGGTATTTAGAAAGAGAGTAAGTGTTAAAGACTTAGAATATTAAGGCGGTATTAAGATGTTTAATAAGAGATTGTTAAAAGAAAGCACTGCAAAAAAACTATATATTCCAGCAGCCACCCTTTCAGCTGTACTTAATTCTGCATTTACAATTTTGAATGCTTATTTCCTTGCGCTAATAGTAAATGGAGTATTTATAAAAAAGCTTGGGGTTATAGGTATTAAGAACTATATTATAATGTTCGCAGCAAATGCTGTTTTAAAATCCCTTGTTAACTTTATAATTGATGTTTATATTAAAAATTGCTCTGAAGATATTAAGGAGGGTATAAGGGTAAATACATTTAACCTTATACTCTCCTCAAATCCATTTAAAGTTAAAAATCAAAAATTAGGTGAGGTTATAAATATCTTAACTGATGGTATAGAGAATATAACACCTTACTACTCACAGTACATTCCTCAGGCCTTTGCAGCCTTTTTAATACCAATTACTATATGTATTGCAGTTGCTTTTACTGATAGACTTTCCGCACTAATAATGCTTATAACCTATCCTATAATACCATTCTTTATGAGACTTATAGGCTATAAAGCTAAAGAAGTTAATGAAAGGCAGTGGAAAAAGCTTAATGTTTTAAGCTCACACTTTATGGAGGTGCTGCAAGGACTTAGTACACTAAAGCTTTTCGGAAGAAGTAAGCTGCAGGAGAAAAAAGTTTTTGAAATCAGTGAAGCTTATAGAAAGTCTACCATGGAGGTTTTAAGGATTTCCTTCCTGTCAGCCTTGGTATTAGAGCTTTCAGCTACAATAAGTACAGCAGTACTGGCAGTTAATTTAGGACTTAGACTTGTGTATAGTAAAATAGATTTTTTTAATGCATTTTTCGTATTAGTATTGGCACCTGAATTTTATCTGCCTATGAGGCAGCTTGGGATGAAGTTTCATGCTTCTTTAAATGGTCAGGTAGCCATTGAAAAAGTACAAGCAGCTGAAGAAGCTTTTAAAGAAATTGAAAGCGAAAAGGAAGCCTTAATTAATAGTGAGCAAATAGCTGTAGAGATTAAAAATCTTAGCTTTGCACATGAAGAAAAGGAAACATTAAATGATATAACCTTTAATATTAATAAGGGTGAAAAGGTTGCCTTGGTTGGTGAAAGCGGAAGCGGAAAGACTACCTTAATAAATATTATCAGCGGCTTTTTAAAGCCGGAGTATGGAAAGGTCTTAATTAACGGCACAGATATTAATAAAATAGATAAGCAAGAATATTTTAAAAGCATTTCCATAGTGCCTCAATTTCCCCATATATTTAATATGAGTATTGAAAATAATGTTTCTTTAGGCAGCGTTGCTGATTTAGATAAGCTTTTAAGTATATATGAGAGTACTAAGGTAAGTGATTTTGCAGAGGGCTATGAGGCTAAGTATAAAACCCAGATTGGTGAGGGAGAGAAGGTAGAATTAAGCGGAGGAGAAAAGCAGAGAATTGCAATAGCTAGGGCACTGTTTAAAACTTCAGGTCTTCTTATCTTAGATGAGCCAACTTCAGCCCTAGACCCTGAAACAGAAGAAATGCTTACCAGTATATTTAGTAAAGATTTAAATTATAGAACCGTTTTAATAGCAGCACACAGGCTAAACACCATAAAGAAGGCAGATAAAATTGTAGTGCTTAGCCATGGAAGTATTGCAGAAATGGGCAGTCACAAGGAGCTTATAGATAAAAAGGGCTTATACTATGAAATGATAACAGCTAAGGAGGTGCAGTAATGAGGATACTTAAGGTAATGAATAGTCTTATGAAAAAGCACTTTTTTTTCGTTATATTATCTCTCTTAATGGGACTACTTACAATAATGAGCAATGTAGGAATGCTTTCCACCTCCTCTGTGCTTATATCAAGAGCTGCACTGCATCCAGATGTGCTTGATCTTATGGTACTTATTGTAGCTGTAAGATTTTTTGGAATATCCAGAGGGATTTTCAGATACTTAGAAAGAATATTTTCCCATGATACCACCTTTAGAATTCTCAGCGGAATCAGGGGCTGGTTTTATAAAAATTTTAATGATAACTACTCTGAAAACAATAAAAATTTTAAAACAGGTGATATTTACACTAAGGTAGTAAACGATGTTGATACTCTAAAGGAGTTATTCCTAAGAGGAATATATCCGCTAATAACAGCAGTGCTCACTGGAATTTTAACTAGTATATTTATTTCCTACTTTAGTAAAGCCGCTGCAATAATATATCTAATAATTTACACTATATCAGGCTTTGTACTGCCTGCAGTACTTTTTAGCTTTAGTAAAGGCTATATTGAAAGGGAGGCTTACATCAAAAAGGAGCTGAATATAGCCATAATTGATTCAGTTAAAGGAGTATTAGAGGCAGCACTGTTTTCAATGAGAGATAAATTTTCAAAGGACTTTGCTGCACTTAGCAGAGAATATTTAAAGCTGCAGAAGAAAAAGAATGTTTTAACTGCAATAGGGGACAATATTTATTCTCTTTCAGCTAGCATTATCATGGCTTTAACTCTTCTTATTACTGCACCACTTATTGAATCAGGAGTACTAGAGGGGATTTATTATGCTATGCTTCCCCTTGCCATAATGGCCTCCTTTGAAGCTCTAATTCCAATGCCAAATATACTTTATAAATTTAGAGAGTCTGGTAATGCAGGTACCAATATTTTCTCTATTATAGATAATGGAGAACCAAAAGAAATCAAATCCAATAAAGAAATAAGTAATTATAATTTATTTGTAAATAATTTAAGTGTTAGGGAAGATGGGGAAAGCAGTGAAATTATTAAGGATATAAGCTTTAACCTTCCCTATGGAAAGAAGCTTGCCATTGTGGGTGCTAGTGGCTCAGGCAAGAGCACTCTTTTAAGAACACTGCTTGGATTTATGAAATATTGCAGCGGAGAAATTAATTTAGGTGAGGTATCCTACAGAGAAATGGATAAGGAGGAGATTAGAAAATACTTCACCTATGTGGATCAAAATCCATATTTATTTAATACAACAATCAGGGAGAACCTTTTAATAGCAAATCCTGCTTCAGATGAGGAGAATATATATAATAAGCTAAGTGAGTTTAATGTAAAAGAATTAACAGATGAGCTTCCTGATGGAATTAATACTATGGTAGGCCAATTTGGCTTAAACTTTTCCGGTGGAGAAAAGCAGAGATTGGTCCTAGCAAGAGCTATGCTGAAGGATAGTAAAATAGTGCTGCTAGATGAGCCAACAGCAAGTCTAGATGTAAACCTTGAAAGAATGGTTATTGCTGCAATACAAAGTGAAATAGCGGATAAAAGCTGTATATGGGTAACACATAGATTAGTAGGTATGGATAAAATGGATGAAATATTAGTAATGGATAGAGGGGCAATTGTGGAAAGAGGTACTCATAAGGAGCTGGTAGATAGAAATGGCATATATTATAAGCTTTGGAGTATTCAGCAGCAGCTAAAAACAAATTAAAATAGATTAAGTTTATGGTATATATTTGAATTATAGATAATATAATATAGAGTTAGCCATATAATATCGGAGGTATAGAATGCTAAGCAGCATAAAGAAGATACTGGAAAGTGTTGTTAGCAAGGGAATCTACGACCTTTTAAAGTATTTACTGCTTACTTTAGTTGTCGGTATTGCAGGATTGTTTTATAATTTCTTCGCTTTACATGGAAAATATTTATTACCTTATGCTATTGTAATAACCTTTATAGCTGCAGTTACTATATGTTTATTAATTTTACTTATTTATAAAGAAAATAACCCTATATTTAATATATACAAAAAAACTGATTTTCAATATATACTCCTTGAAAAGGATTTATTTTATGATTATACAAATTTGGATTGCATAAAGTATGAGAAAAAGGTAAAACTTAAAATGTTATGTGATAATGTTGACAGATTTTATGATAAGTATAATTGGACTGGTGACTCTAACCCTATAATTACCAGCTCCAATCAAATGCATGAGATAGTTCCAACACCCAAAAGAGACTCATATAATACATTTGAGGTTTATTTTGGCAGAACTTATAAAAAAGGCGATGTTCTAGACTTAAAACTATCATTTATAATGGAGGATAAAGGGTGTAAGGCAGATACTGCAATTTCAACAACTATTGATGAACCCATAAGGAATCTTAAAATAAAAATTAAAGTATGTGAAGATTATAGAGAAGGCCCTGCTAATGCATCTATATACCCTGTGATAGATGGTCGTCATTCGATCTATTATGAAAAAAAATACTTTGATAATGACGGGGTAATAGAATGGGAAACTAAAGACCCAGAAATGCTGACGCGATATTCATTAACCTGGAACCCGCCAAAACAAAATAATTAATAATGTTGTTATAAAGTAACAAGTAATTTGGTAATACTATATTATGTACTAAAGTAAATTTTAAAGAAAAAACAAAGGGGAATTTAATATGCATGACTGAGGATTTAAATGATATAAAAAGGCAACCTTGTTAGGTTGCTTTTTTATTTTCTATCATAGAGCCCATCGCCTCTTATTGATTTAGCGTCCTGTTCCATTTCTCGGCTGCTTTTATATTCGTATATATCAACGGTAGCTCCATTAACATCCACTCTTGAAAGATTTTCATTAAGCACACACTTTCCATCCTTTGAAATAAAGATTAATCAAATTGCTAAAATTTGAATAAGAAGCAATAAATAATTCTAAAAAAAGTTAAGTCGAAATATGAGAAAAATGCGACATAACATAGAAATTAAAATTCGAATAATGATCTTTGAAAATTGAATAATGCGGTGAAAAAAAAATATGAAAATCCGCTTTTATTTATAAGATTCATGGTATAAATTACCACAGAAAGATATAATTAGAAGTAGTTAAGAGAGAATAGTAAATTAAGACGAAGCAATTTTGTAAATAAACAAGCATAGAATACAATGATAAGTTTATTAATTTAGGAGATGATAAAGTGAATAAACTATTAGGAATCATATGCTTAATAACATTATTAATTTGTGGTTGTAGTGCAAATAAAGTCTATAATAAGGTTGAAAATAACACCAAGCCTAACGAAAGTGTACAACCAGCAAAGCAAATATCAGACCAGTTAAAAACTTTAACCTTTAACGACCAAATTCAAGTAGAAGAAATAATTAGAGAGTATTTTTCTGCCTTAGAGAAAAAGGATTATTCTACAGCATGGGAACTGACTTCTTCAGAACAGAAGAAAGTATACTCAAAAGAAGAAGCATTAAAAAATCATTGGGGATTAGAGTCTATAAAACTTATATCTATGAAAGGATATATGCCATCAGAAAAATACGCAGTTGATTCTGTCCCACCTAATACACCTACTATATGGTTTACTGTCACACTTGATATACAGCCAACTCCCAATAGTTCATGGAATAAAGGTGTAAATGTCCCTTTTGTAAATGTAGTAAAAAATAGTAATGGAAAGTGGAAAATAGATGGTCTTGCTACAGGTCCGTAATTTAATTGTTGAATGGTAATGTTCTTATTAAGAAACTTATAATGAATGCTTATGAACACTACACTTATATATTCTTAAATTATTTGAAGGTGACGGAAGTTTTCACAAAGTCTCTCCAGATAAAAAAAATAACAGCACTAATACGCAATCTTCTTATATTGTTGAACAACAGTAAAATAAAACTTATTAAAACTTTCAAGTAAGGGGGAAAGGAATGAAGTGTTTAAAAACTATAAAAAGGCTTTAATTATGTCTATAGTAATAATAGCCGTATTATTGGGAGTATTAGTGTCATATTTACTTATCAGTAGAGAACCAAATGAAGGGGAAATCAAAGCTGTTTCAAAAGCTAAAGCAGTTATGGGGTATAGTAATTTTCCTGATAAACCAGATAAAGTTAAGGGAATTATAAATGGGGGAGGTCCATATCCAGGCATCAAAATACCTGGTGAATTTGAGACAAAGGTAAAGTTAAAAATTGATAGTACCTACCAGGTTACTTTTACTGAATATTGGAATAGCAAAGATTTTAAATATGAAGGTTCAAAAGATGGAACACAAAGTCATTTTATAATATTTGAGGTTAAGGGCAATAACGTGAAAGGAATTAAGGATGGTGGAGACTTTTCACCTGAACAAGTAAAATAGCTACTATTAGTTCGTAATAAATTACGTCTCAATCGTAAAATATTATTCTTTAAAATAATTAATTGGGAGGTAACTATGAGTTTTAAATATTTATATGTTGAGTCCAAATCAAAAGGATTGTTCTCTGACGCAAATCATAGAGAATTGATTGATAAGTATGCCTCAGAAGGTTGGAGATATGTAAATGCAATTCCTTCTTCGTTCTACGCAAATAATGGTCAACCAAAAACTTTTGACTTAATATTTGAAAAGAGTGATGATGAATAATTTTCTAATTTAACGTTATAACAATAAAAAAAGAATAATTATTTTGAACACCGCATTATTCATGATTGAATTTTGCGGTGTTTTTACGTCGCAATTCAATACCTATACGACGAAAGAATATTATTTATCTTTATCTGCCGTAACTAGAATGTAGACACCAACAGCAATAATTATTAGACCTATAAATGTAAATATGCTAACAACCAGTTCGTTATAATTACTTAAGAAATCAACTATATTATCCATAATTACATCCTTTCATTTAAAGGTTGCTTATGTTTATTATTACAAAAGATATATTTTGTATGTATATAAGCATTTTGAAATATAGTTATACAATGTTTCACATAATACAGTAGGGACAGCATGAAAATAAGAAAATGCTACATAGCTACAAAAATTTTATTGTAACAATATAATAAAGATGTTATGATTTTAGTGTAGTAAAGTGGAATTTGTAATGTTGGGAGAGTTGTAATGGGATATAACGTTGTAGATGTGCTTAATAAAGCTATAAATATTACAATTCGCAAAAGGTCTATATATGAAAGTTTAGGACAAAGAAAGTGTGATATTCTAGCAGTAAAAATAATGTCAAAGGCCTTAGTAAAAGAAATGGATAGAACAATTCAGTATTATGAGAAATTAAAAAATGAAGTAGAGCCTGAAGAAATTGATTTCTATATTTATGATAAAATATCTTTTTTAATAGATGAATTTAATAAAAAAATAAATGTGACAGAAATAAACAATATAAAGGATTATTTAAAGTTTTCACTTGATGTAGAGAAAGGCGGAAAATCTGTACTTATTGATGTTCAAGGTAGATTTGTGAAAAATAAAAGTGATATAAATACCAAAACTTATAAAATATTATCGGACATAATTTATAATAAAGAGAAGCTTATTACAACACTTGAAAAGATTATGAAAATCGAATAATTATTCTTAATGCCGTATTATTCAGAAATGAGTACTACGGTGTTTTTATTTGTTCTTTGAAAACTGAATAATACGGTATTTATATGTTCTTACAAATTATAATTTACTCTTGTATCTAGTGTGATTATATGTAAAATATGATATAATTATCCTTGAGATGGTGGAATCGCAAATAATGTGAAGCAGTGAGGAGCGATTAGTGTGAGTATAACTTATGTGGTTATAGAAGGTATAATTTCAGTAGTACTATTTCTTCACTATAGGAAGAACAAACCTTTATACGCATATGTTTTAGCAGTATTTATATTAATTGATTTGGTTGTTAGATTGTCAAGCCTTTTTATTTATATACCAACTATAATAAAATCTTTATCAAGTGGATTTGTAGACCTTGCTTTCATAATATTTTTATTTTATTGGGCAAAGGAAGCAGATGAGACACTTGAAGATACTGATGGTATAAGAATAAAGAGACAGAAATAAACTTCAACTTTCATAATTTTTTTAATGACTCAACTAAAAAATGAATATTTTCTTTAAATACCGTATTATTCAGAAAAAATGAGTAATAGGGTATTTTTGTTTTTAAAATTATATTTAGAAGGATTTTGAACTGCTTTATAGAATATATTTATAAAACTACAATGATAAAACGAAGCGAGCCAATGAAGCGTCACAACTAGAGTGAAATTGAAATAAGAGTCAGGGGGAGGTTTTGTGGGAAGTATGGATGAGAGTGTGTCATTAAATAATGTAGTGGAAATAAATCAAGAGGTTATCCAAACTACTGGCAAGAAGTTATGGAATCCTAAGGGCTTTTTAATTCTTAGTATTCTGTTCTCTTTTCTACCAGCTGCAATTTTGTATTCTTTAAATTATGGTAGATTAGGGTTTTCTAAAAAGAAAAATATTTCATTGCTAATTTCAATTATTGCTTTTGCAATTATGATATCAATGGCACTTTTAATTAATCTAAGCATATTAAAGGGTATTTTCTATGGCCTAAATATAGGAGCAGCTGTATATATGAGACAAGATCAGTCCAAGTTATTTGAAAACCATGTATTAAACGGTGGACGAAAAGCATCTTACTTAGTTCCAGTCCTAGTAAGTACAGTTATTACAGCAATATTTCTGGTATTGATGTTCTATTCAATTAATATCCCAGATCAGAAATTAATGTTTAATGGCAGCGAGCTTTACTTTACAGAGAATGTACAAAAAAGTGATGCAGAGAAATTGGGGACTTATCTAAGTGAACAAGGCTTTTTTAACGAAAACAGAAAAGTTTCTGTCAAGATCGATAAAAAATCTACAACATATGAGTTCTCTTTAATTATAGACAAAAGTAGTCTAGAGGACAAAAATTTAGAACAGTCTGCTAAGGACATGAGTACGGAATTGTCAAAAAACGTGTTTAATAATAACAAAGTAAATATTAACCTTTGTGACAATGTCTTTAAACCGTTAAAAACCATATCTAATTAAAATTTAACTTGAGTAAGTACTATAATTAAAAGTGGTTTTTTGAATTGGCATATTTAGATATCGACCTTTACTTATTTAAGTTGGATATATTTAATACACATTTCTCTTATTTAACGTCTCAAAAATAAAGAGCCGAATAATTATTTAAAACACCGCATTATTCAGAATTGAATATTGCGGTGTTTTTAAGTCGCAATTCAATACTAAGACAACCTATGAGTAAAAGACGACATATCTGTAAAATTCAATAATACGAATAATGTTCTTTGAAAATTGAATAATACGGTATTAATGATATATATTAAGGAATAACTGTTGTATAATTATAGTATTATGTGAGTTAGTTTTTTATTAAACTACTTAATAAATTTGAATTTGCAAGGAGTTTTTATGGAAAGTTATTCACAAGAAAAATTACAAAGTGCAATAAAAATTATATCTTCAACTATCAATAACTGTGAAAAAATTCAACCTAAATTTGCAGAGGGCACATCACAACATTCTCTTTTAAGGAACAGAATTAGTGCATTAAAAATTTCTAAATGTTTGCTGGAAAGAGATGCAGACATAGAGATATATAGCAAGATTGATTTGGAAAAAGCATTGCCACCTGTGATTTCAATTATAAATAAAACTGAAAAAGCTAGAAGTAAGTATGAAGAAGGCAGTGCTCAGTTTAAGAGAGTTACACCGATAATAGAAGCAATGTATATTTCTAAGGCATTAATAGAAAAAGAAATTGCACTAAGAAATCAGTAGCTACCAATTAATAGAGCTGAAAAATTCCAGTTTTTTGATTAGATCCTTGAAGATATAAGGAGAACAAAATTAAGATTATTGTTAAAATACCGTATTATTCAAAATGAATATGCGGTATTTTTAGTTCGCAATACAAGAATAAGACATCCTATGTGAAAAATGCGATATAACTATAGAAATTGATAATACGAATAATGACCTTTGGTAATTGAATAATGTGTTGAAAAATTAGTACGAAAATCCTCTGTAATCTATAAGGCTCATGGAATTAATTACTATTAAATGATATAATTAGAAAGTGATTGAGATAGAATAGTAAATAATTGTGTACTAAAGCTTATTTATATTTTGGGGGGTGGGGTATTATAAATAGGTTTCGAATTATAGCAGTAACTTTTATAGCAATTGCTATTATACTCTCCAATATAATGTGTGCTAGCGTTGCTTTTGAATATTCCAACATGATATGGGGCATAAAGTATGCGGGTTACAGTGCTCCAGCAAATGTAGCCTTTTTACTAGCTATTCCATATATTATAGGAATTTTAAATTGTACCATCCTTTCTTATATCTTTTGGAGAAAGTCTAAAAATCACTAAATGTTCATAATTTATAGTACGAAACTTTCTTTTCTTATGTCGCAAGGGTAAAATAAAGCGTCTTAAGCGTAAAAAATTGAGAAGTAAAGGCAAGCACATTTTTATGGGGGGAAAACTGATTATGAATTTTATCAAAGGTTTTTTTACAATAGATAAAGAGTATAAAGATACAGTAGAAAAATACAATTACAAGGATGGCATTTCAGCAATTACATTTTACCTATTAGTTATAGTTCTTTACTATGTAATGGGGGTTTTGTATGGCAAAAAAAATTTATATTTAGGTTATGAGGCTAACCTTTTTCTGGCAATATTATGCATTTTATTTGTGTTGTTTTATAAACAGCCGATAAAAACAATAGGGTTTGGCAAAAAGAATCTATCAAAGTCATTAATTTTAGGGCTGGTACTGTCAGCAGTCCTTCTAATTATAAATCTTATTTTAGGAATTTCAGGTGGATATCGTTTTAATACTGCTTCAAAACTAATTTTAAACTTTGGCTATTACTTTTTTGTAATAGCACTTGTAGAAGAAATCATATTCAGAGGATTTATTCAGACAAGAATTTATGGAATTATCGAGAAGCCCTTCATCGCAGTAATAGTAACGGCATTTATGTTTATGGCTTTTCATATTCCTTTTCAAATGGGTGCATCACATATGAAATTTTTGGCGTATGTTTCAAACAATTATATAACACTCCTATTCACATTTTTATGGCATATTGTATTCAATTTTCTGTATACAAAATATAACTCTATTGCCGCACCTACAGTATTTCATGCTGTTATGGATTGGTGCAACGTGCTCTTTAAATGATTATTTCGTTTTACAATTTATTTCATATATAACCTGTATTTTTGCTTTGAACATTAACAAATAAGCATATGGTAAAAATTAAAATAAACAGCGTTGGAAAACAAGTTCAAATGGGAAAATCTATATCTAAAATTAATGGATAATATCTGTACTACAAGATTATAAAGTGAGGAAAGAATGGCTGAAAAATTATGTGGTAGGATGGATTTGTAAATAATAATCTAAGTCAGCGATAATATTTATTGGTATTATCGCTGTTTTTTGTTTATAAGCATTTCATTTGGAATAATTTCCTAGTAATATATAAGTATTCAATAGATAAATAGTGGTTTACTATATTTTAAGTAAACGACAATATACTAAATTGAGAGCAAAAATGTAATATTTTATTAATTAAAAATTTAGTAAAACCGTTTGACGATTTTGATTGTCTAATGGGTGTAAATATAAATTACATGTAATTTAAAGTTTAAGGAGTGCAATTATGGATGTAGAAGATAAAGCGAAACTAGCAATTAGTGGAGATGAAAAAGCCTTTGAATATCTTATGGAAATTAATAAAGAGGGACTTTACAGGGCAGCTTTTGCTTATGTAAAGAACGAACAGGATGCTTTGGACATTTTGCAGGAGACAGTATATAAGGCTTATATATCTATAGATAAGTTAAAGGAGCCAAAGTATTTTAAAACATGGTTAACAAGAATACTTATTAATAGTGCTTTCAACTTTATTAAAAAGAATAAAAAGATAGTACACTTAACTGATGATATAGCAAATGGCTCAAAGTCCTACGAAGGGAATACAGTAGACGAAAGAATGGATATACTTAGTTCTATTAAAAAGCTTGAGGATAAATATCAGACTGTAATAGTCCTAAAATATTTTCAGGACCTTACTATTACTGAAATTTCTGAGGTGCTAAATTGTCCATCAGGTACTGTGAAAACTCATCTAAACAAGGCATTAAGCAAACTAAGAATATCTATGGGAGAGGAGATATTTTAATATGGATAACTTAGAAAATCTAAAAAATGAAATAAAAATTCCAGAAGGAATAGATTTAGCAATTAAAAAAGGTATAGAAAAAGGAAAGAAAGATAAAAAGATAAAAAAATACCAAAGGATATACAAAAAGACTGCTGTTGCAGCTACAATTCTTATTGCTGTGACTTCAATAGGAATTGCTCGTCCTGATATCGTAAAAGCAGTTCCAGGTATAAAATCAATTTTTAAGCTTATTAACCATGGTAATATGGGTGAGAATTTTGATAAATTTGAGCAATTTTCTACTAATGTCAATAAAGCAATAGAAAAGAATGGATTAAAGATAACTATAAAAGAAATTACAGTTGATGATAATGTGTTGGCAATAACTTCTGTTGTAGAAGGAAAAAATCTAAAAGAAAATAAAGGATACATGGGAAATATAAAAATTAATGATAAATTAGTATATACATCAAGTAGCAAAGATAAAAAGGTTGATGATAATACCCTTATGATGGTAACTTACGCCAAAGTTTCTGACATGAATTTGCCTAGAGATTTGAATATTGATTTCGATATAATTTGGGTTAATGAGGTGAAAGGTCCTTGGGATTTTAAATTTAATGTGACCAAATCTGATAAACCTGTAAATTCAAGGATTGTTAATATCGATAAAAGCATTAAGATACCCGACAGGACATTAAACATTAGAAAATTGATTATTAGCCCTTTAGGAAATACAATTGATTTTTTAGGAAATTATGATGTCTCTAAAGACCGTAATGGTTTTGATGAACTTGATTTTGTTGTTTTGGATGATAAAGGAAAAATACTTGAAACTCATAGTTCGGTTCACCCAATTAGTAATGAAAAATATGAAGGAAAGTTAGAGATAACAGATGATATAGCAAATGTAAGGTTATTAACTGTAGCTCCAGTATTTAAGCATTGGGGACAAAAGACAATGTTGTTAAACAAGATATCTTACCCAATACTTCAAACTACGATAGACAGCGATAATTTTAATCTTCCCCAGGAAACTATATCAAAGAGCAGACCCGTAACTGAAGAGCAAAAATCAAATGGATATGCCTTTAATAATGTTACTCATGTTTTCAATATAGATAAGGTAAGAGACTTTACAACTATAGATAAATTAGTTAACCAGATTATTAAGGTTGGAACTAATAACAATGTCCTAATAAAAAGCATTGATACCTCAGAAAATGAAACTAAAATTACATTTAAGGTTCAAGGTAATGGAGCTTATTATTATATTAACTTCAATGATACAGTTCTTCTAGATGAAAATTATAACTTTATTGAGAGAGTAAGTGACGAAAATATTACTAACGTAGAATATAAAGATGAGAGTATTGTATCAATTAAGCTACCTGCAATTAATAAGACAAAAAAATATAAAATAGCGCTACCTATTATAGACGAACCTCAAATAGATGAGCAATATAAGATAAATATTAATATAACTAAATAAAACATGAAGCTATTTAAGTGATGCATATATATCAATGAACTTCTTTTCAATATTTTTAATGCTTCACTAAACATATTTTCATGTTTAGTGAAGCATTGTAAATTATTGCGTTTCATCCATTAGAAAAAGAAACTTTTTTCAAACAAGAACGTATTAATTTATAAAAATATAAAAAGGGTGAATTTATATGGCCGATTATAAAATAACTACAAGATATGGTATTCTTATAATAATAATGTCTCTAATTATCATGGTTGGCTGCGAAAAAAAACTAAGTCAAAGTCAGGATGTAACATCTTCAAAACCGATACAGCAAGAGATAAAGAATACAGAATCGGTATATACTGCTGAATTAAAAAACATCACAAAAAATGCAAAGGTTGTTATAGCAAATAATAAACCTTGCCAAACAGGATGGATTCCTAAAAATCAAGAAAACACTTTATCAGAAATCATATTCTGGTTACAACAAGCTAAATCATATAAAGGTGAAATACTCAAACCCAAAAATGTTCCTGAAGGCGAAAAATTAGTATTTAATGCGTACATTGGTCCCTGTATACTAAATATATCTACTTCAGACAACCATAGAATAACGATAGAGCCTGCATCTTATATTGATAAAGATGATGGAAAATTTTATTACAGCACTCACTATACTACAAATGTGCTTGAATTTGATTATGATGGACAAAAAACTTATATAGAATCCAGTCAGTTGTTTGATTGGCTGAAAAATAACAAATGGGAAGGAGAATTTAAACAATTATAGAAATTTTCTTTTTCTAAAATGGAATCAAATTTATATATAGTACAATTACTTCATAATGTTCTTATTTAACTACACAATAATAAAAGCCGAATAATTATTAAACACCGCATTATTCAAGATTGAATTTTGTGGTGTTTTTACGTGGCAATTCAACACTAAGACAACCTATGAGAAAAAGGCGACGTAACTATAGAAAATAATAATGCGAATAATGTTCTTTGAAAATTGAATAATGCGGTGAAAATATAGTATGAAGATCCTCTGTAATCTATAAGATGTATGGAATCAATTACTATTAAATGATATAATTAGAAGTAATTGACATAGAATAGTAGTATATCACACATTAATAAAAAAACATTTGGGGGAGAAGGTATGGATAATTATAAATATGGGATTAAAATTATACTCGTAATTTTTACATTAATTTTTTTACCATTAATCATAGATAGGATTCCTAATGAAAGGATTAAATTTATATTTTCAATTGTTTTTTTTAGTATTTTGTTTATTTTTATATTATACGAATTTTACAAAGATGTTATCAATAATCATTATTCTACAACTAAATTTATACTACTATCTGACTTAATAATTATTTTTTTATATATAGTTTTTGTGATTTTAGTCATAAAAAATTTTAATAAAATATTGAGTCTTAATTTTAAATTAAATCTAGATAATATTATCTTAATACCGTTACCTATTATAATAATTAGACATTACTTAAAAAGTAAAAGGTTCAAAAATAAGAATAATTAATGCATAATATTCTTTTATTGTTGAACAATGGTAAAATATTATGAATTAAAAAGGAGATATCTTTAATGACTGACAAAGGAATTAAGTTTAAGCCTTTAGGAGTTGCCATAATAGTAATTCTAGTTATTATAATTTTATACTATACTAGCATCAATCGCATAACTATAGATGTTTCACAAGTAAAAAGTTTGAAGATACAGTCATTAGAGAAAAACATAAATGATGGTTCATGGAAATGGAATGAGAAGGAAATAACTCGTAAAGAAGACATTCAAAAGGTTGTTGGATTCCTTAATTCAATAAAGTATAGAAAGATAATGCAGGAAAATGATAATGGATTTGGTTTGGTAGTGATTATCAAAGGTGAAAAAGATTATACAGTTGTTTTCAAAGGTAATGTAGTTAATGTAAATGGAACAAATTATAGGACAAATCTTCCTAATAATGAAAAAGCCCATCAGATATACAAGGACTTGGATTATACAGAGAAAAATGCTACAAATCTAATGAAATAAAAATTGTAACCTTTGTTACGGAATTTTAAGATTTAACGACACAACAATAAAAACCGAATAATTATTAAAACACCGCATTATTTAAAATTGAATTTTGCGGTGCTTTTACGTCGTAATACAATAAAAAGACAACCTATGACGAAAATGCGATATAACATAGAAATTGGTAATACGAATAATGATCTTTGAAAATTGAATAATGCAGTGAAAAAATAGTATGAGGATCATTTGTAATCTATAAGGCGCTTGGAATTAATTACTATTAAAGATATAATTAGAAGTAATTGAGACGTAATAGTATTATTAAACGTATCTATTTAAATATATAAATATTCAAATATTTGCTGGTTCTATGCGGGTTCAGCGTGGATTATATAAACCTACTTAATACGGAATCTTCAAATAAGACGAACTATTTACAATCAATGAAAATTAAAAAGCAGGTGATAACTATGAACAATATTCTAAAACTTAGAGACGTTTTATTATATAGTGAAAAATGACTTGCTACGGGCTTTTTTATATTATTATGACCATGATGCTTTTATAACATTTAATACTACATAATATTCTTAAGTGGTGAAATAACGTAAAAAACTGCAAACTAAATAAAATATAAATCTTAATTGTTCGATTTTGAAGTAAGAATTTAAATCATAGAGGAAAAGAATTAAAGGAGGTTGAAAAATGACAAATTCTATTGTTTATGATAAGGCTAAATACCACTTTGATGGCAACTTTCCAATTGATATACCGAGAGAACAGGTTTATATCCATACAGGAATGTATTTAGGTTGGATTATTGATAATGATTTGTTCAGTGAAGAATTTAAAAATGAAACAATAGATGAGATTTTGAAATTTAAGCAAAAAAAAGTTACAGGAACTCAAATATATATTTCTTGGGATGTGGCATTAGTAGATGATATGTTAAATGACGAAGGGAATGCGTTTTCAACGTATTATTTTGACTTTGAGAAAGGGGCAATATCTACATGATTATGAGGAGTTACTAGCAAAAGATTTAGAGTCGATATATCATGTTAAAGATAGTTGGGAAAATTATTATAAATTAAAGAGTAGAATTGATGAAAGATTTAGGGAATGGAAAACGCCAAGAAAACACGGGGTGAAAACTTATTTTTCAAAATTATTTTCTAAAAATCTATAATATAGAACAATATAAAATATTTGTTTTTAAAAAATTAATTCGCAACATTTAAGTATGTTGACTAAATAATAAAACCGAATAATAATCTCAAACACCTCATTATTCAAAGTGAATTTTGGGGTGTTTTTAGTTCGCAATTCAAATCTATTTTTTATTAAACTTTGTTCCAAATCTACATCTGACTTATGTAGAGAATATTTATAAAAATACCCTGTAGGGAGGGCTTATAACTCAACTCAGCAGGGTATATTTTTATTGCCTTCGACACCCCAATTTAATATACATTAATTCGTATAAAATTATAAATGATCCAACCAAAGTAATTTTTAAAAGCATCAATACTGGTAATACAATTTATTTTAATACTGAATATTTATATTAAAGCATGTCTATAATCTAGTAAATGGAGGTTTTAAATTTGTCTTTTAATCTTTATAATTTAAGTGATGTAGAAATATATGAGCTTTTACTAAACGGAAGAATTTCAAGCTTTCCATCTGGATTTTGGGCTAATAGAACTGAAACCGAAGCTAAAGATACTGCAATAGAGCTGCTTCGTTATCTGATTAATGTGAAATTGAAATTAAATAAGGAAGAAGTAGAAGCCATAGTTAGTAAAAAGTTTTTAACAAAATATAAATTGCATACAGCAAGTAAATTGTTTGGAAGAAGTGCTATTAAATATGTTATAAGCTCATTTCCGGACACAGATTATCAGCCATGGAAATTTAAAAAAGATAAAGTGCCGCAATGCTATTGGACAAATGAGGAAAATAGACTGAATGCAGTGCGCTATTTATTTGATAAAGAATTTAAATGGAGCATCGAAGATGTAAAAGAAAAGTTAAGCTGGGATCTCCTAGAGAAAAATGGCTTAATGACATTACATAGTTATTATACAAACTTGTTTGAATTAATTAAATGTATTTATCCAAATAAAAAATTGTTTCCTTGGGAGCTTAAAAATAGTGAAGTTCCAAATGGAACTTGGTCTTCTAAAAAAAATAGGATTAAAGCTGTTAAGTGGCTAGTTAAAAAAAGTAGTTTAAAAGGAATTCAAATTAATAGAAACACCTTTGGTGTATATGGTTTAAGTAGGTTACTTGAAGAATATTATTGTGATAACCCAAAACGAGCAATTAACGAAGCTTATGGAGACTCTCCTATTAAAGGTAGACATAAAAGTGAAAATATGTTTATATATCATCATGGGGGTAGTTAAATATGAGAGAATCAATTTTAAATCAATTTCGATTAACTGTACTTGAAAAAGGCTACGGAGTTTATGGTATAAACGTATATCAAGAAGGTCAGGGAGAAATCTCATACCAATGGCGGTCTGATGATAAAGTTTGTCTTTACTCTGGTTCCAAAACCTTTACTTCTTTAGCTATAGGAATATGCCAGGATGAAGGTTTGCTAAAACTATCTGATACTGTATTGAGCTTTTTTCCGGAATATAAGAATATAGCATCTGAGCAATCAAATAGCATAACAATAAGAGACTTATTACATATGTCCTCAGGGAAAAAAGTATTCTATTTTTCAGGACCTGAAGAAGCTATGAGGACAAATGATTGGGCTAAGTTATTTTTTTCTGACCCAATGAAATGTGAAGCTGGATCAGAGTTCTTTTACTCAAATGCATGTACCTATATGCTTTCTCGTATAGTTGAAAAAGTTTCAGATGTTACGTTACGAGATTTTCTTATACCACGCCTTTTTACTCCACTAGATATTTTTAACCCACAGTGGCATACCTGTCCGGATGGTCATACTCTGGGTGCTACTGAGCTTTATTTGACTAATAAAGAATTTTCAAAGCTAGGCTTGGTATTCTTAAATGGCGGAGTTTATGAGGGAAAAAGGATTGTAAGTGAAGCATATATTAAAGCTGCGACAACAGATATAATAAGTAATGCAGATGCAGGGCATGATCCTGGAGAAGGTACCAAGGGCTATGGATATCAGCTGTGGCTTTGCTCTTATAAAGGAGCCTATCGTGCAGATGGAATGTACGGACAATATTGCATAGTATTCCCCGACAAGAAAGCTGTAGTCACTGTTACTTCCCATGAAGAAAACAATGCAAATGATATTTTGCGTGCTATTTATAAAGATATAATTCCTTATCTTGAGTAGTTGATGTTAAAAATCCACAACAGAAATGTTGTGGATTTTTGTTGCCTATATTAGCTATCTCAGCAGGCGTCATACCTGATGAGCGCGTCTTTTTTGGGGCCAGCTACATTCACGCAAATTATAGCAATCACATCCTCAATTGATCTATTATCAGCATTGATACGTACGACTTTGCTGTATTTTTAACCTTAATTATGTTATTTATGAAGTTTTCCTTAGATTCTTTATTATTTACTATTTCATTTCCATATCTTGAAAAAGGTATTATATTATTAGTAATGTCAATTTCAAATACGCCTTGAGCAACTCCTAAAGGTACGTAAATGGATTCACCTGATGCTAAATGATCTTTTTTTCCAAATATAATATATTCCTTACCAGATTCAATTAATGGAAACTCACCCATGGTAGCCTTTATTTTTTTTGTCTTTTTTTCGTTAGCTGTCAATTTTTCTAAAGTATTAATTTCGAAACTCTTTTCAACTGGTTTGTTTGCCTTTAAAAAATCTTCCACTGAAACAATACCTCCAACAGATGCAAGTTCCATTATTTGCCCTTTTATTTTAGTATCCTTTAAGGAATTAGTAACTTGTAGTTTAAATTTTGTTAATACATTATTACCTACAACTATTGAGTTTGTTTCCAAAACCTTTCCCTCAACAATGATTTCAGCATCAGCTATCAATGTATCTATATTTTTATAAACCAGACTCAAATCTAGTGATGAATTCATTGTATAATCATAACCAATATTTGATACGCTTGATTGCTGAGCACCCTTACTGGTAGATGCACATCCTGATATAGTAATAACTAAAGTTAGTATGATTAACATTGTAATAATCTTTTTCATAAAATCACTCCTTATTTTCATTGAGCCCAAAACAATGCCCCGCTTATATTTTTATCTACGAATTATAATCAAAAGAGTTATAATAAATGGTAGAAATCTCAATACTTGTAGAAATTTTACTCTGTTTATTTTTGAAGGAACCATTTTTATAGAATTATGTAAATTTACGAGCTATAATAAATTTATAGGTTAATGATAATCTTAAATATTTCATTTTAGAAAATATTTAATAAAGACAATGGGGGTGATTATTTGATAAATTTAAGAGAGATTAGAATCTCTTTATTATACTTTTTTTATTTTGTGCTGATGATATCGGTTTTATTGTTTGTAAGAAAACACCACTTACTAACTGGTAGCATAAGAAACATAGGTATTGGAGTTATCATTCTTGTCATTATCGTTACTTTTATCCTATTTGCAATAATTCCATGTATAGCAGTTTCTATTTATCATTTAGTTAAGGCAGTAAGATATAATAAGGTTTATTATAAGGAAAAACATTATGCTGACTGGCGTTATTCAAAAGATGAATGGACAAGTTTTATTAATAATAATTACAGAATAAATAATAGAATTGAAATTAAATCATTTAAGAAGGCTGCTGTATATTTTAGTATTGTTGTATTTATAGCCTATTTTCTATATTTTTTAACGAATATTAAAGATAGGAAGAATATGCCAGCTTATATATTAATTGCTGTAGCAAGTTTCCTTATCTGTTTTATACCAGTAATGATTAAGAATAAGATAAGCATGAATGATCATTTATTATTTACAAACCGCAGTGTTATCTTGATGCAAGGTACTATTATAGTAAACGGAGAGATTTTTAATTTAGATGTTCCACTTAAAAAAGAAATGATGAAAAAGCAAATAAGGAATGGCAATCTTGAAATTGAATACGCAGTTCCTGCTAGATATTCAGATAAATATTCTAATAGAAGGTATTTAAATGTGAAGGACGTAAAGAAGCTTATAATACCAATACCTTCTGATAAACATGAAGAAGCCGTAAAATATATTAATGTACCACTACCTATCACAGTAGATTATAGAAAATAATATAGCTGTTTTAGATTTTTACTATATACTCATTAACAGGTTTAAAGAAGTATTAAGTAATGTTTTCGATATAATTGAATTCCATCAGATTGATGTTGGGAGGAATACCGATTTTCAAGCTGTAATTATGAGGAAAAAATAAATTCTGCAACATCAAGTCTTACTCCGGAAGTGAAGTAAATAATTTTAAAAAATATTCGATATATATACTAGGGAATGCAATTCATATTTTTGGAGGTATAAAAATGAGAATAGCACCAGTCTCTACCAACTTAAAAACTGATTATTCACCACTTGGTGATAATAATGCTATAAAATTACTTGAAAAACAGAAAATGCAAATGCAGGAGCAGATACAAAAAGTCCGTGCAAGCAAAATGGATGACAAAACTAAACAAGAAAAAATTAAGTCCATCCAAGATCAAATAGAACAAATTAATATGGAAATCCAGCAGAGAAGAAGTGAAATGCTTAATCAAAACAAAAATACAAATCAAGAAAATAAGAGCAAACAATCAAATACTGATGCTAGTGAAGATAACAGTAATTCAGCAGATATGTCTCAATTAGTTCAAGCGAGCACCACATATTCCCAAGCTAAAATTATACATAGAATTAAAAACAGCCTGAATGGGAAAAGTAATGTTTTAAAGATAGAAATCGAGTTAGATAGCGGTAGAGGCGGAGACCCAAAAAGGAAGATAGCAGATCTTCATGACACTGAATCTAGAAAACAAATGTTGGATAAAAAAGAAAGCGAAACGCTTAGTACTACAAGAAAACAAGTAAAGGAAGCATCAAGAACGGAAAGTAAAACTAAGGACATAAATAATAATGTTAAAAATGAAGAAACCAGCGATACTGAAAATACTGCTATAAATGATTATGTGAGCAATCAAAACGAAATATCGGTTAATAATGAAGAGAATTCTCAACCACAAGGTATGAAAGGAATAGATAAAAACTATAAGAGAGTCAATGTTAGAGTTTAATTATTAATAAATTTTTTTTGATATTAATAATAAAATATACGAATCTTTGTCAAGGCACCATTATAGGTGCCTTTTTTACTTAAAAAAATAAGGTCAATTTGTAAAATATTATGTTTAAAATAAAGAGGGATAACCCGTATGGAAAAGAATGAACCGTATAAAGGAATTACAGGAATATTTGAATATATTTGGATGAAGTGATACAATAAAATGTAATATATTGGATATACAAACTATTCCTTGAGCGTAATGAATTATGATGTTCTGGGATTTTTTTGGGGGAGCGGGCTATGACAGATAAAAAAGAAAAACTGAAAAGTAAATGGCTTAGTAGAGGTTTAGTAATTAGTATAATTGCTTTTTTTGTATTAGTAAGCTTTTTTAGAGCGAAAAGTGAGGGAGCTTTCCAGGATGTTTTCCATAAGAAAAGCGGCATTAAAATCGAAAGCTTAAATGAAAATCAAGTTATAAATTTGAACAAGCTGTGTAAAGTATGGGGCTTTGTTAAATATTATCATCCCAAAGTTATATCCTCTTCTTTAAATTGGGATTTTGAATTGTTTAGAATTATACCAAAAATAATGGAAACTAAGGATTCTAGGGAAGTTGATAAGGTTTTATATAATTGGGTTAATGAGCTTGGGGATGTAAAGATAAGTTCAGAGAACGGCAGCAAAGATGTTATGATGGAGCCTGATACAGCTTGGATAAAGAATGATAATTATATCAGTAAAGAGTTAAGTGATTTATTGGTAAAACTCTCAAAAACTTATATTTCTGAAAGAAATAAAGGCTATGTCAGCTTTGAAAAGGATTCACCTTATGCAAGCTTTAAAAATGAAAATTCCTACCAAAATATGACTTATGATGATGAGGGATATAAGCTTCTCAGTTTGTTTAGATATTGGAATATAATTGAATACTATTATCCCTACAGAGAGGTAATGGGGGAAGATTGGGATGGCGTTTTGACAGAATTTATACCCAAGTTTATTGAATGTAGGGACTCACTATCCTATAAGCTTACTGTAGCAGAATTAACAACTAAAATACATGATTCCCATGCATATGTTACGGATAAGAGATATGAATTAGGCAGATATTGGGGATATAACATAGCGCCTATAAAGTTTCAGTTAGTTGAAGATAAGATTGTTATTACAGAAATAGCACAAAAGTATGCTGCAGATTGCAAGGCGAAAAAAGGAGATATAGTATTAAAGCTTAATGATAAGGATATATTTGAGGTCATAAAAGAAAAAGCGAAATATAAATCAACCTCCAATGATAAGGATATTGTAAAAGATTTACTTTTCTATCTGCTTAATACACAAGAGGATAGTTTAACCCTTACTTTAGAGAGAGACGGTAAAGAGATAAGAGAAAATATTAAGTGCTATTTTGATGGTAAAATGTTTGTGCCAACTCAGTCTCATAAGCTCCTCACAGCAAATATAGGCTATATAAATCCTGGTGCATTAGCTAAGGGTGAAATAGATAAAATTATGAGTGAATTCAAGGATACAAAAGGGCTCATTGTAGATTTAAGATATTATCCTTCCGATTCCATAATGTATACTTTGGGGAATTATCTTATGCCTCAAAAAGTTATTTTTGCAAAGGTAACTGCAGCAAATCAAGCTGTGGCCGGGGAATTTATATCTTTGGCAGATATGGAAGTTGGAAAGGATAATCCCAATTTTTATAAAGGAAAGGTTATTATAATCATCAATGAATATACACAGAGTAATGCTGAATTTACTACCATGTCATTAAGAAAGGCACCTAATGCACAAGTTATTGGAAGCAATTCAATTGGTGCAGACGGCAATATAGCTGTAATTAGTTTGCCTGGAGGTATAGAGACAGCCATCTCGGGAATTGGGATTTATAATCCTGACAAATCGGAAACCCAGAGAGTAGGGATAAAGCCTGATATTTATATAAAACCTACAATACAGGGAATAAAAGAGGGAAGAGATGAACTTGTGGAAAAGGCTATAGAGCTTATTAATAATTAGAATATATTTTATAAGGGATAAATATCAAATAAACATGAAGAAGCCGTAAAATATATTTATGTACCACTTCCCATAATAATAGATTATAGAAAATAATATAGAGTGGAATTTTCTGCTCTATATATTTTTTTGAAGGATTAGGAAGATTTATAGAGAATATTATTGCTATATAATGTGAAATTAGAGGTAAATTTTTACTGAGTAAGGAGTAAAATTATATGATTATAAACAATCCATTACCTGTAATAGAAACAAAAAATCTGATACTTAGAAAAATGGATTATGATGATATCTATGATATTTTCCAAATGCGCAAGGACCCTAGAATGAATGAGTTTACTGATACAAAGCTTGATGAAATCCCAGAAGAAACTAGGTCCTATATTGAGAAAATGAACAAAGGTGTAGATGAGAATAAATGGGTTATTTGGGCTATTGAGCATAAACAATCAAAAAAAGTGATAGGCTCAATCAGTATTTGGAATATTAACCTAGAGCAAAAAAGTGCAGAACTAGGTTATGGAATTATACCTGAATACCAAGGCAGGGGATTTATGAAGGAAGCTTTATTAAGTGCAGCAGATTATGGCTTTAATGTAATGAATTTAGAAACACTAGAAGCATATACAGAAGAAAATAACATAAAATCTATAAAGCTACTTAAAGGCTGTAAATTTGAAGAAGTTGATCGAGTAGATGATGAAGGTTATTATAATGATCGGATTTATCATATGGTTGTATATAGACTTACAAATAAACGATTTATTGTATGCTAAAAAGATGAATATAAGAGTGCTGAGTTAAAGGGTAAAAATGGATTTTACAATAAAATAAAACAACAGAGATGAGGGAAGAAATGTTTAAATATCTTTTGCAAGGACTTTTATTTGGACTTGCTTATGTAGCACCAATCGGAACACAAAATTTATATATAATTAATACAGCTGCACGAGAAAGTAAATTAAAAACCTATCAAGTTGCACAAATAACTATTTTCTTTGACATAACACTTGCTCTTTCATGCTTCTTTGGAATAGGATTGTTGATTGAGAGATTTTTTTTACTAAAAGAAATCATACTTTTATTAGGAGGCATAATTATAACTTATATAGGTATTTGCTTGATTCGTTCTACTTCACAAATTACTGATAATGAAGGTGTAAGTCAATCTTTAATAAAGTCTATAGTTACTAGTTTTGCTGTTACATGGCTTAATCCTCAAGCAATAATAGATGGGTCTTTATTATTGGGTGGATTTCGTGCTTCACTTCCTTTTTCAATGTCAAAATACTTTATATTAGGCGTTTGCATTGCATCTTTTACTTGGTTTAATTTTTTGGCATATTTTGTATCAAGGTTTCGTAGTAAATTTAATAATATAATTAAATGGATTAATATAGCCTGTGGAGGAATATTAATATTTTATGGCTTAAAATTAGGATATTCCTTTATTCAACTGATAAAGTGATAAATGACTCATTTTTTTATTATTATTCTAGAGATTAAATTACAATATTAAATTACATTGTAATCAGAGCCACGCTAATAAGATAAGTAAATTTTGAAAGGAAGATTGTTTGATGTATAAATTTAGAAGAACCCTAACGGCGGTAATCACTGGACTCATAATATTGGGATTAACAGGTTGCAGCGAAAAGAAAAACAATATAGTTACTACTGTTTCGAAGAAAGTAACTGAAACTGGTAATAAGATAGATGCTGATAATAAAATAAATCTTAATAATCTTAATTATACACTTCCTTCAAACTGGGTGAAAAGAGGAAATGAAAGTGAGATATTTTTTGATGATGAAAACAAACAAACATCAGGGGGAATTTCAGTAGTAGGATACTATGGTGATTATGGTGCTTCATTACCTAACCATAGTAAGATATTGAGTACAGAGGATATTAATAGTAATCTTGGAAAGGGTAAACTTTTTATGCTTGAACTAAGTAATCCTGCTGCTTCTAATAATCCTAAAACATGGAAGGAAATACATGCTATTATACCCTCAAATAATAACAAGGCTTATGATATATGGGTAAATGTGAATAAGGATACTCTAATAAATATTTTGAAAAGCTTCCATTAGAAATACTATTATTACTAAAGATGTGAGATTTGAGGTAAATAAGGATGAATATATTGAAACTAACTTGTAAAATGACAAATTGCTATCTCATTGAATCTAGGCTTGGGTGGATTATGATAGATACAGATTTTCCAGAGACTTTAAATCAAATGCTGCACCTTATAAAACAGTATGATATTAAAATAAGTGATATAAAATATCTACTTGTAACACATTTTCATCCAGATCATGCTGGTTTTGCACAAGACTTAAAGAATCTTGGGGTGAGCTTAGTTATTCATGAATGCCAGACTCCTTTTGTAAAAAAATTAAACGATTTTTTTAAGAAGAACCCTAAATTTAATTTTACAGATATTATTCTAGAAGATAACATTGTTATCAATAATGAGAATAGTAGAAGCTTTCTTAAAGACTTGGGTATAGACGGTGATATAATTCAAACACCTGGGCATACGGATGATAGTATCAGCCTTGTTATTGATGGTTACTGCGCATTTACAGGTGATCTTCCTGAATTTGCTTTAATGGAAGCGTATGATGATGAAACAATAAAAAATAGTTGGGAATTAATTAAAGAACGTAATATAACAAAAATATATCCAGCTCATGGAGCCTCTTATATGATATAAAGGAATAAAATTATATGATTATAAAGATAAACTATTGGAATTGGTAAAGATTCTTTAATTTTAATTTAAGGCTCAGGTTTTTCTGAGTTCTTTTTATTTGCTGTTAAAAGGAGGAAAATGCATAAGATTGGAAGAATATATAATTAAATGTAAGAATTGAAATTGAGGTGATTAATTTGAAAGAAAAGAAAGAAATTAAATACATAAAGGGCAAGTTCTCGGATCTTGCTTGGTTTGAAAATATAGCCAATCTATACCTGTGAAGCTAAAAAAAAGAGCTTTCTAAGCTTCTCGGAATAGAAAATTATGAATGTTATGTGAGGTGGAAAAATAGTGGAAGCTATAGGTACTGGGATTGGATTAGCAATAGCCTTAATTGTATTTTTAGAAATGTGCAGATTTTTAAGGTGGATAATAAAATTACCAAGAGAAATAGATGATTTAAAGAGAAAAGTAAGCAATCTTGAGGAAGTTATTAAAAATTTAAATGGATAAAAGAATTTATTTCACAATCTTCTTATATTGAGTAAAAATTATAATTTATTATCAAATAAATAAAAAGAGAGGTAAAACAATGATTATTAGACAAGCAACCATATCTGACGCTTGGAACATCGCTAAAGTTAATGTGGATGCTTGGCGTACCACATATAAAGGTATTGTATCAGATGATTATTTAAACGAACTATCATATAATAACCTAGAAAAAAGATGGATGACTTTTATTAATGACTCTTCAAAAGGTAAAATAAATATTTTTGTTTCTGAAAATGAAGAAAATGAAATAATTGGATTTGCTTCATGTGGCATAGAGAGGGAAATTGACAACCCAACTTACGGCGAATTATATGCTATATACATTATTAAGGAGTATCAAAATAAAGGAGTTGGTAAGATACTTTTTGATTGTGTAATAAAAAAATTGAATGAATTAAAATTTAATTTAATGCTTATTTGGGCATTAGAAGATAATCTTCAAGCGTGTCGATTCTACGAATTGATGGGTGGTGAAAAAGTTAAAGAAAAATATATAAAAATTGGCAATAATACACTGAAAGAAGTGGCATATGAGTGGATAATAAACTCCTAATATTATTTATTACTTCACTATATTGAGAACTATCATAAAAAATGCAGTACACACTTTGTATTAAAATTTGTCTTTTTAAGTCAAGAAAATAATTCTGATATTTGATATATTTTCTTTGGAGGAATGTAATGGAACAATGGGAGAAGGTCAAAGCTGTTCAGAAAATGCAGGACTTTATTAGAAATCATATAAATGAAGAAATAAAAGTCGAAGAGATAGCGAAGGCATCAGGATATTCTAAAAGACATGCTACCCGCATTTTTAAAGAGTTATTAGGAAGAACTCCTTTAGACTATGTAAGGGCAATTCGATTAACAGATAGTGCAAAAGATTTGCTGAAAAGCCAAGATAATATTTTGAACATAGCCATAAATACACGATTTGATACACATGAAAGGTTTATACGGGCTTTCTTTAGAGAATTTGGAATAAGACCACAAAAATATCGAAGGGAAAGACCTCCTCTAAAATATTTTGTTCAATATCCCATTAAGCATTACTATTCTTATCTTAATGTTAAGGAGAAGGAAATCATGGAAAATAAAGACACAGTAACGTTGTGTACTGTAAGTGTTATTGAGAGACCAAAGAGAAAACTGCTGCTCATACGTGCAAGAAAAGCACATGACTATTGGAGTTTTTGTGAAGAAAATGGTTGCGATTGGGAGGGATTGTTTAATAGTATAGAATGCAGAATAGATAATGCAGCAATTATGGAGCTTCCAGGAAAACTATTAATAGATGGAACAACAAATTGTGCGGCTGGTGTTGAAGTTCCATATAATTATGGTGGTAAAATTCCAGAAGCCTGTGATTGCGTTGAATTACCAGAATGTACTATGATGTACTTTCAATCTGAACCACTTGAAAACGAAGATGAATTTGGAAAAGCAATTGATAATGTATATAAAGCAATATATGAATATAATCCAAAACAATACGGGTTTGAATATGCATTGGAATTAGCTCCTAAATATAATTATGGTGCTTCTAAAGAAACAGGAGCAAGACAAGCGATTCCTGTAAGAAGAATTATGTTACATAAATAAGTATTACTCATAATAAATATTATTAGTAATCATTTATTAACATGTTCGTATTAAAGGATGGATTGATGGGGGAAAAATTTATGATAATGCTTTGGAATCAAAAAGAAGTTTTTGTTGGATATTCATTGCAGAAGTTTAATGAAATCCGTCAAATACTTTCAGCAAACAAAATCAAGTATAAATACAGATTGGTTAATAACAGTAATGACTATCTTTTTAGTTCAAGAGGAGCTAGAACAGGTACTTTCGGTGAAAACATGAATTATTCAATTACCTATTATGTGTATGTGCATAAGAAGGATTACGAAAATGCATGTGCAATACTGAAAAATCCAAAATATCAAAGGTAATTTAATAAAGTGTATTCGTACTTTGCTTATTTTGTATCGCTAGAGTAAATTATGACGCATTAATTATTACTTTTAGGTAAGGGATAAAATGTAGACTGTGGGAAGTATTTTTCAGATTTTATTTTATTTAATGGTTATTTCAATAATATTAACTGCTGTTTTATCAAAGAAAAATATTTCAAGTGTAAAGATAATGCTATTTGGTATAGCATTAATATATTTTCAAATTCGGTTTTAAAAGGAATGGTTCAGTACGGAATTGATGATTTAATATCAATAATCGGTTTAAGTTTTTGTATTGTTGGTTTCATTAAGAAGGATAAGTAATTCATTTATTTTAGTGCGGAAATTTTCTTGTTAAACGTCATAAGCATAAAAGTTTGTGGCGTTTTTAATTATGGCAAATTAGGAATTTTTATTAAAAGATTCAGACTATATATGTTATAATTGGTATAATACGGAATAGTAGAAAAGTACGATAGAACTCTTCTGAGGAGGTATAAAATGAAACGAGTATCGTTTAAGCAACCAACTACTCATTATGATGAAGGTATTAAGCAGATTGATGAACAAATATGTGAATTAATAAAACAACGTAAGGAAATTTCAAACAATAATCCAGGCTATCCGACTTTTGAATACATAACTAAATGGGCAGAAAAGTTTGGTTTATACGAAGAAATGCTAAAATCAATATTTTATTCATTATGGAATGAAAAAATGTATAAACCTTTAGTTGAACCAGAAGGCTTTCAAAGGAATTTACCAGTATTAAAGTCTATTGAAATAAATGATAGGTTATTTTCTATAGTTTCAATACGTCAGTTTTCAAATTCTAGTATTGTAAATTTCAATATAGACTGGGATAATATAGGTCATTTATCAGAGAGTAAACCACCACATACTCGTTTTGAATTATTTATTGATGAACGATATGAATGCAGTGTTGCAGATGGTACAGGCGGGGATGGACACTTTCATTATAACTTCATTGTATCACCACCACTACCAGACAACATTTCTGGAATTACATTCGCTTTTAAAGAATATAATCTGCCATTCGGAGATAAGCAAATAGGTCATGATATAGTAATCCAGTTGTAATATAAGTTGAATTGGCTAATTCGCATATTTCTTATATTGTTTAATAATGGTGATTAATCGTGATATACTTGTAAATTTTATTGGGGGTATTGAAGTTGAGAAAAATATGTATTTTTTTGGTGAGCATAATGTTATTAACAATTACTGGTTGCTCAAATAAACAAGTGGATAACATTGATTATACTTTTAAAGGAGAAAATGAATTTTGGACTGCTGAATATCAAGTAAAAGGAATAGGTACATTTAGTAAAAAATTTGGCCAAATCAATTTTGATAGCGATCTAAACAAAACATTAACAGTAACATATACTAAGGACATATCCCAATTATCTTCGGTTAAACATATAGAAATATCATATGAAGATATCACCTCTCCATTAAAAGGTAAAACACTAATAGAAGATTATAAAAATGACTCCCATGCTAGAAAAACTTATATTTTAAAGTCACATACTACTGGCTCAGCGATTGAGGCTGGTAATAGTATAATAAAAGTAACAATCAATATTGATAAGCAAATACAAACAATAGAATTGAAAAATGAATAATAAGTTTTATAGTTTAATATTGCTAAATAATGGTAAATTGTGATTAATTATTAGAACGATATTAATATTTAATCTTGAAGATATAATTTAGAAAGAAAAAGGGGGGAGTGACGTTTGGCAACTTGATATGCCATTCGCACTTTCTTTGGTACAATTTCATCTATCACATTTTTAGTTCCATTGAAAAAAATAAGAAAGCATACAAAATATTAAATTTACATCGGATTATTCTTATCTTGTGACGTAAGAATAAATTATTATAAATTTACCGTTGGAGTAAAAATTTTATGAAAAAGTTGATATTTGGATGCACTTTACTAATTATGGGTACATTATTCGCAGAGTCTTCTTTAAATATAGCAATACCATTTTGGGTGATAGGTTCCATTTTCGCGTTATTTAGTATTTTAGACGATAACAAGGTTAAATAAGAACCAATGTTGGTTCAGAATATTTTTATGGTTCATTAATCAGAAATTACTATTAATGGAGAATTGTAATATATTACGAAGGAAGGATTGATTTTTTGAAAAAGAAAAGCATAATTGTCATCTTATTCCCTGGACTATTTATGACTATAATAACAATTACTTCATTTTCAAATATACTTGAATCTTATAGTGCTTATTTTAAAGGACTATTCATATTATCATTAATTCTATTATTTCCATTTTTATTTTTAATACAAGGAATTATATGTGCTTTAAGCTTGACCAACATATTTTGTGCACTTGGGGTATCTATATTTTCATTTATAACATTAATGTTTATTTATTTAAATAGCACAGCGTTAATATATATATTGATTTATTTAATATTAGGGATAACTGGATACTTAATAAATAATTATATTACAAAAGGTAATTCCTCAAATAATAGTTAAGTTCGTATTTTTCTTTTATTGTACAACAGTAGATAAATATGAAGCAAAGGTTTTTAAAAGGAGAAATAATATGATAAGGAAATTAGATCAAAGAGATAACAATAACCTTATGGAGTTAATTATGGACGAGCCTGAGTATAACCTTTATATAATTGGAGATGTGGAGAACTTTGGATATTGTCAGGATTTTCTTGAATTATTTGGTGAATTTGATGAGTATGGTGTGATATCTGCTGTTTTAGTCAGATATTTTGGCATTTTTAATTTGTACGCAAAAGATAGATTTGACGTGGATGGATTTGTTAATATAATGAAAAGTTATGACAAATTAGGAATGTTAGTTGGCAAAACACAGATAATTTCAAGATTTGAAGATACATCGTTAGGATTTAATAAATCCGAACTCCACCATTTTGCTGTGTTAAAAGAGTTAAAACCACAATTTGAAATAGATAAAAATGTAATTGTAAAAAAGGCAAATACTGAATATGTTGGAAGAATAGCAGATTTGAAAAACATGATTAGTGAATTTTCCAGTGGAAGTAATAATTTTAAGGAGATTCTTATAAATGACTTTAAAGCTGGAACTGCTCAAGGATATTATATTGAAGTCGATGGGAATATGGTATCGTATGCCCAAACTTCTGCCGAAAACAGTAAATCGGCAATGATAGTCAGTGTTATGACTGATAAGAAATACAGAAAAAAAGGACTGGCATCTGCATGTTTAAAAGTGCTGTGTGATGATTTAGTTAAGCAGGGAAAAACACTCTGTTTATTTTATAGAAATCCTGAAGCAGGTGCAATTTATAGGAGGTTGGGATTTAAGGAAATAGGCTTGTGGAGTATGTATATGAAAACGGAAAAATAAATAGTCACGTTCGATTGAATGTCATTTAATTTACTACGCATTCTTCTTTTAGAATTTGAACTGCCTTCGGAAGTCTTTGTTGATATTTTAGTTAAAGAGAAAAGAGTATATAATGACAAATTAAAAATAGAACAAGATAATTTTTCACATTCTGGTATATATAAATGTCACTTCAACTCTATAAGGTATTTAGAAAAATACTATGAGGATGTTTCTCTATTTGTGAGTTTCTATGATAAAAGTATAACAATCCCTTTAACTTCAATAAAGAAAATTGAATAAAATATATTAAAAATAAGTAAGACACATTATTATTTTAAGACGTAATATATTCTATTGCGAATAAAAAAGAGGGAAGTAATTATGGATAAGAGATTTATTAGTTTAATCTTTCTTAGTATGGTATTTTTCATAGGATGTAGTAATTCGAGTAAATTAGACAGTTCATCTAACACTAAACCTCAAAAACAAAGTAACGCCATATCTCAAAGTAATAATAATTTGACTTTTGAAAAATCTGAGGTTTACAGCAATCTATTAATGGTGAACAAAACCACAGGATGGATTGTAAGAAATAATGTGGTGTTAAGAACTATTAATGGAGGCTTGGACTGGAATGATGTTTCGCCCTACAGTAATAGCAAGACTAATGATACTCAGTCAATAGTTTCAACATATTTTTATGACAGTAATATCGCTTGGGTTAGTTTTGGAAATGATTTAAATGACGGCAATAAACTAATAGTATATCACACTACAGATGGAGGAGGACATTGGGAAAAAGAATCTTTGCCAGCAATTGAAGACTGGGAAGGTACTGGAAACGAAAATATTAATTTTATTGATCCCTCAAATGGATTTATATTGGTGACATCGCAACCTGCTTTGGGACAAATGAACAAATCAATCTATAAAACTAATAATGGCGGTAAGAGTTGGCTAAGAATTGGAACTATAACTAATAAAATTCCAAGTTATCCAACAGGTTTGACTTTTAAAAATAGTAGAGAAGGTTGGATTACATCCTCAAATCATGGAGAAAATTATATTACAACATTCAAGACGGATGATGGTGGTTATAGTTGGCATAAAGAAAATTTGCAAATGGTACCTGTGTATAAAGATTATTATACAAATTCTTATCCTCCTGTTTTTTTAAATAATGAAAAGAAATTTGGAATTCTGCCTATAGAATATGTGAATGAAAAAAGCCGATTTATCATTCCCTATATAACAAATGATGGAGGAAATTCTTGGACTGCTACAAAATCTTTAAGTAATTATGACTTATCTCATTATGATTTCATTAATGAAAAGCAGTGGCTAGCAATTGATAATAAAGAGAATAAATTATATGAAACAAGTAACGGTGGTAATAGCTTTGAAGAATTATCTCAAAATGAGATTTTTAAAGGTATCAAAACCTTAGATTTTATCTCAAATCAGATAGGTTGGGCTATTGGAGATAATTTCTTTATTAAAACAATAGATGGAGGGAAAAATTGGACTAAAATTAATATAAACAAATGAACACCTCAATCTACTAATAGATTGAGAGCTTTTAATGGAAAAGAACACGATATATACGTGTATTTGCATTATGTAAATATAAATCCTAATGATATAAATTGTTCCAAAACACTTGCTAAAATTGTAGAGGATATAAGATTTTAAAAGTTAACAAGTTAATATTATAAAATATTAGTTTTTCTTATATTACAAATAATCATAATTACTATTAATGGGGAGTTTATATGAAAAGAAAGATAATAATAGTTCTATTTTTAATTTGTATCGTATCAATTTCTACTAACGTTTTTCAGTTTTACAAAATTGAACAGTATAGTAATCAGCAAAAGTTCTACACTGTAGCAGTTGAAAGTGGTTTTAAATCCTTTATAACTGGTCTAGATTACTATGATGGTAAAACAAGCGCATTATCAAATGAAAGTGCTATAAAAAATAGCGTAAGTACCATCTCAAGTATAAGTAATAAAATGCTTATATCAAAATACAAAGATAATAGGCCACTCTCAGAAATGTTAATGTATTTAGATATGTTTTTCGTTATGGAATCTGATGAATATATAAATAAAAATATAAACAGTATTAAACCCCAATTAACAAATATATCTAAAAATTTAAATGATGAGAAAGCAATAATAGAATTAAATTTTGTATTGAAAAAACTTGTGTCAAACAAGTAAAACTCCAAACATTTAAAGTAACGTATAATCTCATTAAATGATGAACAATGGTAATTTGTTTAGAAGCAGAATATTAAATTGAGGTGGGAAATTTGGCTCATAGAATTAGAATTGGGAATCTATATGGGATACCTTTGCCTAATAGTAAATTTGCATTTGGTAGATATATGAGAGATGCATCAATAGCAATTTATAAGCATATAGGGAATGACATTAGTGATATACCAAAAGATGAAGATTACCAGTTTATTGTGGGAATCTATACGGCTGATATTAATAAAGATTTAATATTAATAGATAATTTACCATTTGAAAATAAAGAACATGAATGGCCTCCACCAACATATATATTAGATAAAATTAGCGGAGAATATGAAATTTATTATAGAGGTGAAATAAATCGTGCCAGTAAAGACAAATGTATAGATATGGAGAAAGCTTCTATCTGGCATACAAATCATATAATAGATAGAATCCTGGGAGATAACAAATGGGGGACGAAATCAAAGGACTGATGTAAAAATAATTTAATATATTATGGGTGGGGGAGTATTGGCTATACTTGGGATTATATTAAGAGCATTCCCACCAGAACGCATAAATAATAATTTTGGATACAGGTCACCTTCTGCTATGAAGAACAAAGATACATGGTCTGAGGGGAATCGCTTCTGCGGTTTAATACTTATATGCAGTGGTGCTATTTTCATTACATTCTCTATATTAGTAAGATATCTATATAATAATAATTTGAATTTTTCAATGAGAGTATCAGTAGCAGCCCTGGCTATGATTCTAATGGGAAACATTATATTTACTGAAATCCATTTAAGAAAATTGTTTGATAAAAATGGAATAAGAAAAAGATAAATGAAGCAACATTTTTATTTAATTCTGATATTGAGACGCAATTGTATTCTATTACGTCATAAAAGAGGAAAAAATTAAATAAAATAGAAGTCCATATCCAATATGGGTATGGATTTCGTTTTTTAAGATATTGGTTCAATAATTATATAATGTACTTTTACTTTGGCCTAATAAAAAGTATGAATTTTATATTTTTTTAAAATACTTGGAACCAAAGGATTATTTTATAGGTCTAATTAGTAGGAAAGATAAAATTATATTAATAAACGTTTGGGGGAAGGAAATGGAATACATTGAACTTGTGAAAGCTGCTAAAAAAGGGGATAGCAAATCATTCTCAAAGTTAATAAAACTCTTTGAAAAGGATATGTATAGAGTGGCAAAAGCGATAATGGGGAACGATGATGATGCACTTGATTGTATTCAAGATGCAGTTTTAAGAGCCTACAAAGGCATACGGAATTTATCAAATGAAGAATATTTCAAAACTTGGTTAATTAAAATTCTAATTAATTGTTGCAACAACCTTATCTCTGATAGGCGGAAAATAACATCTTACATAGATTCTTCAAGTAGGGAAGCTGAAATCGAAGACGTAAAAATCGATAAAATTGAAATTGATGAGGCTTTACTGAAGCTTGATGAAGAAATGAAGCTTCCTATTATCCTTTTCTACTTTGAGGATATGAGTATATGTGATATAGCCGAAAGCTTAAGAATTCCCGAAGGTACTGTAAAATCAAGATTATCTAGGGCAAGAGTTAAGTTGAAGCAATTATTAGACTATAAGGAAAGAGGTGTTATATAGTATGGATAAAAACTCTGATATCGAATTAAAGAACTTTCTAAACTCTAATGAGAATTTAGAGATTCCAGAAGAAATTTCAAATGGCATTAACAAAGTATTGAATAAGATAGAAAAACGGCAAAAATTTAAGAGATGGATGAAGGGTGGCTCAATAGCTGCGTCGTTATTAATACTTATAACAATTGGATTGGGAGCAGCATTTCCAGCTTTAGCTGAGCAAGCAGCAGTTATTACTAGAATCCTTGGTAAGGAATCTTTTTTTAATAGAGAACTTCAGAGTAGTTTTTATAAAAGTGACATAAGTAATGTACAGAATAATTCTATAGCTGTAGGTCAAACTTCCACTCATAATGGTATTTCTGTAACAATGAAAGAAATTGCTTATGATGGTACAGCACTATATGCTGTATATCAGGTAAAAAGTGATGTTCCAAATGATAAGTTACGAAACGTGGGTAATATAAGTATAGGTGGCGAAACTACTGATTTTGTTGGCGACAACTTAATTGCAATACAAACGATTGATAACAATACAGTGCAGTTTGTACAAATGTTTATTATTAGTGGTGAAGAAAAGTTAGCAGATAAGTTTAATGTTTCAATAAATTTTACGGAATTGCTATTCAAAAAAGGTAATTGGTCATTTAATATGATTCTTGATAAAAATGAACTGGCAAAGGATTCAAAACTTACGGATTTAAATAAAGTGGTTAATTTCAATTCAGGGAAAGCAAATGTACGTACATTAGCTCAATCATCTACCTTTGCAACCCTTACTGTAGACTATGACAACTATAATCGTAATAAGGATTATAATAATTTTTCATTGATAGATAATTATGGAACTGAACTTCAGCAAATAGAGTTTGCTACCCAAGAAATAAAAAAGGGAGAAAAAACAGAAGTTATAACTGTATACAAGGTATCTAAGGATACAATTATAAAAAAGGTTGTAGCCAATCAATCAACATCATTTGAATATCCTTATCCACAAAAATTTAAGGACTTTACATATGTTGATTTAAATACCAACTTTCCTAAAACTGTAATAATAGGTCCAGGAAAAGAAATAACAATAAATAGTATTAGCCTGAAAGAAGATTATACAACAATTCCACATAGCGAAAATAGTAAATACAAATATTATGTATTTACTATAACTGCAGAGGATTTATCCATACAGGATTATGTTTCTAATGGAGGAATAACTATATATCATAATGACATGGCAAAGACTAAATATGGTGCCTATAATTATGCCAGAGCTAATGTGGTAGGTAACAACACTTATGAAATTAGTTTTATAGGAAAAGATGCATCTAAAATGCAAGCAACAAATTGTGTTTTAGCGTTTATACCTTATGATGAAGTATTAAATCAAAGGGCTGAAATTGATATAAAATAATTGATGGTAAGCAATTTGTCTTATCAAGAAAACTTTAGCATATTATTTATACTTCACATTGATAGAGTGGAAATTTCTACTCTATTTATTTTTTTGAAGGATTAGAAAGATTTTTAGAGAATATTATTCCTATATAATGTGAGATTAGGTTACAATAAAAAACAGCTGAGAATTAATTAAAGAACGTAATATAAGAAAAATATGAAGAAGTAAATTAATATAAATAAATTCATATCATGGAGGTTTTTATGGATAAGTATAAAAAATATCGAAAGATAAGAAGAAGGCTTGAGACTGTATCAGCTTTAATTTCTATTTTTATTGGTAATGGAATAAGTTCTGCTTTAGGCATATATGGTAAAAAAATAATTTCATTGGATAGTATATTAAACCTTGCTATTATATGTGTAATTGCTTATGTGTTAAACTTTTTTGCTGTGAAAATTTCAGATAAATGGTATGAAAAAAACATGGACAAGTAGATACATAACTAGTTATATAAAAGACTTATGTATATGATATAAGAAATAAAGAGGAAATACTAATGGATTTTTAAAATTAAAATATATTAAAAGTATTGAATTTAGTATTGACTCTAACCCAAGGTTAGGATTTAAAATTACCTTGAAAGGGGTGAAAATCTTGAAAATTAGTGAGTTTGCTATTAGGTCAGGGGTAACAGTAAAAGCATTACTTCATTATGATAAAATTGGATTATTACGGCCATCTTTAAAAACAGAATCAGGTTACAGAATTTACAGTGATGAAGATTTTATCAAACTCCAACAGATTACAACTTTAAAGTTTGTTGGGTTATCACTTGAAGAAATAAAGCAACTTATAAATGAAAAAGATCAAAATGTAGAAAGTATAATAAATACTCAAACGAAAGCATTAGAGGAAAAAAAGAAGCACATTGAGACTGTTATTGCTGCACTTAATAGAGCCAAGAAGCAAATAAAAGATAATAGTTTTTTGGAAGTACAACAGCTCATTGATATTATCAAGATAACCAATATGGAATCTAGGGCAAAACAGAGATTTAATAATGCAAGTACACAATATGTTACGGATGGTTATTATTGGAGAGCCAAATCTGCAGAGTTAATAAATAAATTAGTTAAGCCAAATTTGAATGATATTATACTTGATTTAGGCTGCGGTACTGGGAAACAAATTATTGATTTGTCACGAAAAATAAAATTAGCCATCGGAGTAGATATTAGTGACGGAATGATTACACAATCTAAAGAAAATATAGAAAAAGCAAGGGTTCATAATGTTGAGGTTTATGTTGGAAGCTTTGAAGAACCTGATTTAAATGTTGACTTACAGAAAAAATGCATTAATAAAATTATATCGAATTATGCGCTGCATCACTTAACAACAAAATATAAGAAAGACGCAATAGAGAAAATGGTTACCTTAGGCGGCGATAATTTAGAGAGCATTATAATTGGTGATTTAATGTTTTTTGATAATCCTGATGATTACAAGGAAGAATTTTCTTTAGTAGGATATGGACCAGAAGTAGACTTTCCATCAAGTGCCGAAGAGTTAGCAAATTGCTTCTTAAACTTTGGCTTTGAAATCCATGTGCACAAATTGCACCCACTGGTAGGGGTTATAGCTGCAAATAGAAAGAATTAAATATATTTGATCTAAATCACTTTATAAAATTCAATAATGGGAAGTATGAGATAAATATTAGTATAATAATAATTTATCCATAAAATTAGCACTAGTTATTGTAAATAATTGGTGCTAAAATTTTAACTATTATTGCATTATGTAATAAGTTTTATATAATATATAAGGTAATACTTATATACAAATTAAACTATAAAACAAGGGGTGCAAAAAAATTATGGCTCAATTCGTTGTAGAAGAAGCAAAAAGATGTCTTCAATGTAAAAGACCGTTGTGTAAAGAAGGTTGTCCTGTAAATACACCTTTTAATGAAGTTGTAAAACTTTTATTGGAAGGCAATATAATAGATGCTGGAGAGAAACTTTTTAAGAATAATCCACTTTCTGTAGTATGTTCATTAGTTTGCCCGCATGAAAAGCAGTGCCAGGGGCACTGTGTACTCGGAAGAAAAGGCAATCCAATTCAAGTTGGTTCTGTAGAAAATTATGTTTCGGATTATTATTTAAACTTCATAACTCCCGAAGCAAGAAAAAATACAGAAAAGAAAGTTGCAATAATAGGGTCAGGCCCAGCGGGTATAACCATAGCTATTATCCTTGCTTCAAGGGGATATGATATAACTATATTTGAGGCTCATGATAAAATTGGCGGAGTTTTAAGATATGGCATTCCAAACTTTAGGTTAGATAAAGACATTTTAGAAAAACTCAAGGACAAGCTGATAAGCATGGGAGTTAAAATAAGGCCAAACACTTTGATTGGACAAGATATAACTGTTGATGACCTATTTCGGGATGGATATAAAGCCATTTTTATTGGTACAGGTGTATGGAAATCAAAAGCCTTAGGTCTTAAGGGAGAATCACTTGGACATGTTCATTATGCAATAGACTACTTGAAAAACCCTGAGGTATATAATCTAGGAAAGAAAGTTTGTATAATTGGAGCTGGCAACGTTGCTATGGATGTAGCAAGAACTGCCCTTAGACACAGAGCCAGTGAGGTTTACATCATGGCTAGAAGGGGGGCTGAAAGTGTTACTGCTGAACAGGTTGAAGTAGAATATGCAAAATTAGATGGTGTCAAATTTGAATTCTATAAGGCCCCAGTAGAAATAACTGACCAAGGAGTTAAATTTGTTCAGACAAAAGTAATAGAAGAAGATAATTCTCATGGAAGATTAATAATGCTTGAAGGGACTGAAGCCTTGTTTGAGGCAGACTCTGTAATTTTAGCTACAGGCCAGGGGCCAAGAGCAAATATTGTGTCTACTACAAACGGCATTGATGTAACTGGAAATGGTCTTGTAGCTACTGATGAATGTGGAAGGACCACAAGAGAAGGAGTATTTGCTTCCGGAGACGTTGTAACTGGGGCAAAAACAGTGGTTGAGGCTGTAAAAGTATCAAAAATTGTTGCACAGGCTATAGATGAGTATGTTTGCAGCAAGTATAATTTAGATTAATAAAATATGGGACAGTCACAAAATGCAAATAATAGTTTAAGCATTTTGTGACTGTCCCTTTTTAAATATCGGAATTCCAAAAAGTAGTTCGGATTGTCCTTTTGATTATCATAATTTATTAAGAGGTTGCTTTGATATTTTAATAATTTTACATAGGATTTCTTTAGAAAAGATTTTAAACCGGTTTTCATAACATTTAAATATTATCAAATTCGTAATTTCTAAGATTATTTTAAGAATATTTTAAAATCATTTTAATATTTAAAAAATTTATGTTGCCACTTCGTGAAATCTACTTAAAACCCGTTGAAAACGTTATTTTAAGCTAATATAATAAAGACAAACCTGAAAATGGTATTTAAATTGATAAATTAAAGGATATCATGCGCGCAATATCATTTAATTATATTAATAAATTAAGGGGGAATAATAAATGACATCATTAGCTGTGTTAGGTTATTTAATTGTTATTGTGTTCATGGTATTAATAATGACTAAGAAATTAAGTCCATTTACATCACTTATTATTGTACCAATAATATTTGCTATGATTGGTGGATTTACAACTAAATTGCCAGCATTTATACAGGCTGGCCTTAAGGGTGTTGCAACAACATCTTACATGCTATTCTTTGCAATCCTTTTCTTTGGTATAATGTTAACAGTAGGATTATTCGATCCTCTTGTTAATAAAGTAATAAAAATAGTAAAAGGTGACCCACTTAAGATACTTATTGGAACAGCTGTTTTAGCAGCAGTAGTTTCTTTAGATGGTGATGGTGCTACTACAGATATAATTGTTTGTGCAGCATTAGTTCCAATCTATAACAAGCTTAAGATTAATAAAATGTACTTAGCAGCATTAGTTATAACTATGAATACTATACTTAACCTTATTCCTTGGGGAGGTCCAACTGCCCGTGTTGCTGCAGTTACAAAAATCGATGGCGCAGTATTAATGAAACCTTTCCTTCCAGGTATGGTTGTTGGCATAATATGGATACTAGTAGTTGCTTACTACTTAGGGTTAAAAGAACGTAAGCGTCTTGGAATTACCATCCTTGATGAAGCATCACATGGTGAAATGGCTGCAACATTAACAGAAGAAGAACTAGCTCTTAAGAGACCAAAACTTGTAGCTATAAACTTTATTTTAACTCTTTTAGTACTTGTAGCTCTTCTTTCACAAAAGGTTCCAGCTAACGTAGCTTTTGAAATAGGTACAGCTTTAGCATTAGTAATAAACTTTAGAACATTAAAAGAACAAAGAGCAGCAATATCACTTCAAGCTGACAGTATTATTCATACTGTAGGAATGATATTAGCAGCTGGTGTATTCATGGGTATTTTAACAGAATCTAAAATGGCAGATGCTATTGGAACTCATATCGTATCAATGGTACCAGCATCCATGGGATCACACTTCCTTGGAATTACTAGTTTATTAAGTATACCAGGGACATTCTTCTTATCTAATGATGCTTACTATTTCGGTGTTCTACCTGTACTTTTAAAGGCTGGCGCAGCTTATGGCTTCACCAATTTACAAGTTGGTGTAGCAGCATTATCAGGACAAGCAGTTCACTTACTAAGCCCATTAGTTGCATCAATATACCTACTATTAAATTTAACAGATCAAGACCTTGGCGAATGGCAGAAATTCTGCTTCCCAATTACAATGGTATTATTTGTAATTTATGTTGTAACATTAACGTTAACAGGAGCATTGCCTCTGTAAAGACATGTATATGATTATTACTCATGGCCTTACATTAAACCCCTCATTTATGAGGGGTTTTTTAATGGCTTTCTTATGACTTATTGCATATTGTCATTTACTTTTGTGTAAGAAAGTTTTCTTAAGGAAATTTAAATAATTTATAGACTAATTTTTAATTTAAAGAGGGAGGATGAAAAATGTCTTTAGGACGCATTGGAATTATTGTATTGGTTTCTCTTGCAGCATATATTACTTATTTTACATTGAAAGATATTATATTTCGAAAAATAAATTTAAATAAATGGATTATATTCACTTTAGGCTTAATTATAATTTTTGTTTCAAGATTTATTGGAGTAGGCTCAACAAGTATATACTCATATATTCTATCTGGACTATTTGTAATATTCTTGCTCTGGTTTTATGATTTATATGGTGCAGATAATAAAAAGAATACAAATGAGAAAAAAAGAAGATGAAACTTGTAATGAAAAAGTTCACCATGATTGGTGGACTTTTTTTATATAAAATTGAGTAATTTATGGTTTATAATCATTATATAGGCTAAGTTAATATTAAACAAAAGGAGATTAATGTAATGGATATTAAAATTAGAAGAGTAGTCATAGAAGATTTAGAAGCAGTAGCAGAGGTGGAAGAAAGATGTTTTCCAAAAGCAGAGGCAGCTACAAAGGCATCATTGGAAGAAAGAATCTTTTGGGTTTAAGTGGGTATATTTATATAAATACGATGAATAAAATCTTTTCAGCTAGATTATTAACAATGAGTATAGAATTAGGCGCAAGAGTAAAATATTGGGTAGAAAAAATATTATATTGATTTGGATTAACTTCTATGCTAAACTAGACATTAAGTTGCAGCTTATAAATTATAAAAAAGTTAATATAGTTTAGTTTTCTAGGGTTCCGCAGTATAATGCTGGCTGGTCCGAGAGAAGACGCACTGTAAATGTGGCCAGGTCAGGATAAAAGCCTGGGAGATATTTTAATAATATTTCCTTTGGCTTTTTTTATATTTATTTCTAATAAGTATAGAAAATTTCTTTGACAATAATTTTTATGTATATCAGGTTTAATGCCAATTTACAGGAGATAATATTAAAAATGGAATGGATAATTGGAGAATTAAAATCTTAGGATAATTATTTATAATACGAGGGAGGAAAATAATGAAGAAATTTGTAGTTGAAGATGATTTTTGGAGTCTATTTCCTAATGCTAAAATAGGAGTTGTTATCTGTAATGGTATAGATAACTCTTTAAAGGATGAGGAGAAGTATAAGGAACAGATTTTAACAGGAGAAAAGGAAGCCTTAAAGCACTTGCAGAATCCAGAATTTAGCAGTAATGAAGTTATAAAAATATGGAGAGAAGCATTCCAAAAGTTTAAAACAAAGAAGGGTGCAAGGTCCTCTATTGAAGCTTTACTAAAGCGTGTGAATAATGGAAACCATTTAGGGACTATTAATCCGCTAGTTGATATTTACAACTCTATTTCATTAAGATATGCATTACCCTGCGGCGGTGAGGACATAGAAAAATTTGCAGGAGATATAAGACTGACTAAGGCAGTTGGAAACGAAGATTTTGTAACATATGGAACGGATAAAAGCGAACCGCCATATGAAGGTGAGATAGTATATAAAGATAATGAAGGGGCAATCTGCAGGTGCTGGAATTGGCGTGAATCAGTAAGAACAATGCTTACAGAAAATACAAAGAATGCCTTTATGTGCATTGAATTAGTCGATGAAAAAAGAATAGCAGAGTTTGAGAATGCGTTGCAAGATCTAGCAAAGGCAATACAAGATAATTTAGGCGGAACTTGTAGGATCTCAATTCTTGATATTAACAATAAAGAAGTATCAATAGATTAATCTGAGGTGAAAAGTTGATGGGTGGTTTCAGTTATAAAGATATTTATATTGAAGATGGAAGAAGAGTTTTGGAAATTAACATACTTCCAGAAAAGTATTGCAACTTTGATTGTATTTTTTGTCCTATTGGAAGGTCACAAAATAAAATGGATACGCAAAAATCATTTGATGAGGTAGAAAGTTCATTAAAAGAGCTAGAAAGTAAAATAGAAGATACAAAGGCAGAATTAATCTTTATAAACTCAAAAGGAGAAGCTTTTGTAAATGATAAAATCGCTGATATTGTTGACTTTATCAAAGATAAAGTTATACCTGTAAGGTTGCTTTCTAATGGATATTTACTAGGTAGAGAAGAATATATAGAAACTGCTAATAAATGCGATGAGGTTATTGGAGAGATAAAAGTAGTAGAAGAAGAAGATTTTCAAAAAGTCCAAAGACCAATTGAAGGGTATACATTAGCAGAATATATTTCAAACATGGTTTCCTTTAATAGACAATACAAAGGGAAATTTATATTCGAGGTTACAATTATTAAGGGTTATAACGATGATGAAGAATCAGTTCAAAAGTTAAAAAATGTTATTAAAGAAATATCTCCAAGCAAGATAATTATTGAACGAATGGATGATGAAAGATTTAAGAAAAAATTTGGTATAACTGATGAAAGATTCGAGGAAATTTCAAATGTACTATTAAGTATTTAGTAGTGTTAAAACATAAAAGTTAAAGAATTAATTTCATATAAATCCATATCGTAAGCAAGCAGTGACGCTTGCTTTATCTTTTTCCTAAGTTAATAAAAATTTGTTTTATATTGATTTTTAAAAGGAAAATAATGTGTGCTTAAAATAACCAGGACCTTATCTGTATAAGATAGAGGAACTGCTTTTTTTTATTAATAATAGATTAGTAACAAAATATATAATATTGATGTTATATATGGTATAATTTACATAATACGGAATATAAATAAGCTTAAAATTATATAAAAGCAAAGTTTCAGGAGGATTATATGGGCAAAAATTATACAGAAATAAATTCAAAAGTATTTGATAAATGGATTGAGGAAGGTTGGGAATGGGGACAACCTATTAGTCACGAAGTTTTTGAAAGAGCTAAAAATAATGATTGGTTTGTACTTCTGACGCCTACTAAACCAGTACCTAAGGGGTGGTTTTGTGAGATAAAGAATGCTGAAATACTAGGTCTGGCTTCTGGCGGTGGCCAGCAAATGCCCATATTTACTGCATTAGGCGGAAGGTGTACCGTATTGGATTATTCTGAAAAACAACTCTTAAGTGAAAAAGAGGTAGCGAGAAGAGAAAATTATGAGATTAAAACAGTCAGAGCAGATATGACAAAGCCGTTGCCTTTTGAGGATGAATCCTTTGATTTTATTTTTCATCCAGTTTCCAATTGTTATGTTGAAGATGTTGCTCCTATTTGGAAAGAATGTTATAGAGTATTGAAAAAAGGTGGAATCTTAATGGCAGGACTTGATAATGGGATTAATTTTATTTTCAATGAGGAAGAGACAATGTTAATTAACAAACTGCCTTTTAATCCTTTAAAGGATAAAGAACAATATGATGATTCAATAAAAAATGACTGGGGAATTCAATTTACACATACCATTGAAGAACAAATTGATGGACAATTACGGGCAGGCTTTATTCTCACTAATATATACCAAGACACAAACGGTACAGGCAGACTTCATGAATTTAATGTACCTACTTTTTATGCTACCAGAGCGATTAAAAAGTAAGATATCTATTAATAATGGGAGGGGTTAATGTGGGTGATCAAAATGAGATTATAGTTGAAATTAGAGATTTATCCATGAATTTTGGTTCAAAGGAAGTACTGAAGGGAATAAATCTTGATGTTCATAGAGGAGAGATTATAGGTTATATAGGACCTAATGGAGCAGGTAAGAGCACTACAGTAAAAATCATTCTAGGGCTTGTAACTGGATATAAAGGAACGGTTAAAATATTAGGAGATGATATATCCCTATCTTTAATAGATTATAAAAAAAAGATAGGCTATGTCCCAGAAATTGCTGATATTTATGATAGCCTTACTGCTCAGGAATATTTGACCTTTGTAGGAGAGTTGTATGGGCTAGAACATATAACTGTAGACAAGAGAGCTAAAAGACTCATGTCAATATTTGATATGGAAGCAGTTTACACATCTAGAATTTCTTCATTTTCTAAGGGTATGAAGCAAAAGGTGCTTATAATAGCCAGTATGATTCATAATCCAGACATACTATTTTTAGATGAGCCAATTAATGGTATGGATGCAAACAGTGTAATTGTCTTTAAGGAGTTATTAGGTGAACTGGCACAGCAGGGAAAGACTATCTTTTATTCATCCCATATAATGGAGGTTGTAGAAAGAATCAGCAGCAGAATAATACTTCTTAATGATGGTAAAATTGCAGCTGACGGAACCTTTGAAGAACTTCAAAGAAACTCAAGTGAGGGATCTTTAGAGCAGATTTTTAATCAACTGACGGGCTTTAATAAACAAAAACAGGTAGCCGGTGAATTTATAGCTGCGCTAAGGGAGGTTTAAGCCCTAAATGGGCTTATACGAGTAGTTTGCGAAGTCCGTGAGTATGTAAAACTACTCAGTGTGACCACTGGAAGGGGGAATAGAATATGAGGGAGTTTAAATTATTAAAGTTTTTGGATATTTTTAAGGGAATCTTTATAAGCTTAGGCGTTGATTATAAAGTAATGCGGCTTATTCTTCAGGTGAAACTAACCATGGATACAAGGAGACCTACTACAATTATAAATAATAATGCAAAGCAGAAGGAAGACAAGAATAACTTCAATATGAGCTTACTTATGTACGCCTTTTATGGATTAATGTTTGGAATGGTTGCACTATTGCCTATGCCAATATTTTATACAATGACTACTATATTTACTGTGATATTATTGTTTACAACACTTATTATGATATCAGACTTTTCAGCTGTACTGCTTGATATTAGGGATAGAGGCATAATATCCTCAAGACCTGTGAGCAATAAAACCTTAAACATGGCAAAAACAATTCATATAGCATCATATATGTTAAGTATAGTTTTTGCCTTATCGCTAGTCTCCATTATTATTACCTCTGTGAGATTTGGGATAGTTTTTGCGCTTATTTTTATATTTGAGCTTGGATATATGTCCTTGTTTATAATATTTTTAACTTCCATTCTTTATTATGTAATACTATCCTTATACGATGGAGAAAAGCTTAAGGATATAATTAATTATTTTCAAATTGTTTTTACAATGCTAATTTTCATTGCACAGCAATTTACCAGTAGAATATTTTCTTTGGCAGGCAACAAGGTGAGTTATACACCTAAATGGTGGCATTATTTTCTGCCTTCAATGTGGATGGCGTCGCCGCTAACAATACTTAAAGAAGGTGCAAAATATAACAGCTATATATATCTAATGATTTGTTTACTTTTAATACCTTTTGTGCTTTTCCTTCTTTATGTTAAGTTAATAGCACCTTCCTTCGAACACAAGCTTCAAAAAATGAGCTCTTCTTACGGCTCCAGGAGAAAAGGAAGAATTAAAAACTGGTGGGAAGAAAAGAAAGTACAACTATTATGCCGTAGTAATATCGAAAAAGCTTTTTTTAGATTTATTACTAATATGCTTTCAAGTGAGAGAAAACTTAAGCTTCAAATATATCCTTTAATGATGATGAGTATAATATTTCCATTGATAATGCTTATATCTTTCTCCAGTATGGGTGGCTCACTTATTGATACTATAAGTAATCTTAGGAGCAGCAAGGTTTACTTTTTTATGTACCTTTCTGCATTATTTAATGTAAATTATGTATCGATAATTACAAGAAGTGAGAGCTACAAAGCCGCTTGGATTTATAGAGCTGCACCTATTAATAGGCCATCAGATATCTACAGGGCCGGTGTAAAGACTGTAATAGCTAAATACTCCATACCTGTTCTTTTGTTGCAATCAGTAGTATTTATTGCCTTTTGTGGAATCAGTATTTTACCTAATATAATTGTAATCTTTATTAATATGTTTTTAATTACATTAATAACTTTAAATATTAATAAAAAAGAACTTCCTTTCAGCAAAGAAATGCTTACTGCAAATCAGGGTCAAACAGGTAAGGGCTTCTTAACCTTGGTTATAGTCGCAGCAATTGGACTAGCTCATTTTGGCATAAGCCATTTTACTTACGGTACATTAATATTAGGTATATTATGTTTATTCTCATCAATTTTCCTGTGGAAGTATACATTTAACTTTGGGTGGAGTGGAGTTGAGCTATAGTTTCTAAGCCGAGAATCTTATATTAGTCAAGGAAGTGAAGAGTATTATGGAAACTAGAATTTATGAATTTAATAATAATATAAAAGTTTATTATACAAACCAAAGAAAAAAACTCCCCGCAGCCTACAAGGAGAAAGTAAAAAAACATTGGGAGGAGTTGCTTAAAAATGGCAAAAGGTTTTTTAATGGAGATGTGTACACTATAAATAATATTGAGGCAAATGAAAGTTTAATAAATATTTTCGTTGGATTAACTGATTATGCGCATTTTTTATATACCATAAACAAAAATACTTATGATGAGAATGATTGTAAGGTAATTCATACCTCAGTTTTGATTGAAACCTGTGATAATAAATTTGCTATAGGTGAAATGAATGAGGGCACTGCATTTCCTTATAAACTTCAGTTTATTGGTGGTGGTATAGACAAAAATGATATAAAAGGGGAAACTTTAGATCTAGAGCATAATATTAAAAAAGAGATTTTAGAAGAGCTAGGTATTGAAACTGAGGATAAAAGTACAGTGAAAAGTTTAAGACCTTACTTTTTAAAAAGTGGAGGAGAAGATAACTTTCTTTCAGCTATATTTAAAATGGAGCTATTAATTAACAAAAATGATATTAGATTATTGCTAAATAGTCATAACAAGAGCCTAGCATTAAAAAATAAAATGCAAGAGATAAGATCCTTAATATTTATAGATGCATCAAGAGAAGCAGTAAAGGAATTTATTATTAAAAATGAAAGTAAAAAGGACGGAAATCTTGTTGCAACCTTAGAAGCTGCAGTAGGTATAAGGCCAATTTTAACTTTTTAATAATACATTTTATATTTATGCTTTTAATTTATAAATAGGTAGGTGAAATGAGTATGAGGAAAAAGCAACCTTATGGAATATTAAATATTGTAGTACTTATTCTTGTTTGTTGTTTTTTATATCTATATAATTTACTAGCAGTTGCCATATGCTTGTTTATTGCAGTTGGCTATCTTGCATACGAAGCTTATAAAAAATGAAAATACATACTTTTAGGACAAAGTAGTACACTTTGAAATTCATTTTTTTAGTATTATTTAAGAAAGGGACTAAATTGGGTGATTAGATGGGACCTATAAAAATATTAGATAATATAGTTGAAACCTTTAAAATTATATTAGATAAAAACCTTGTTGGAATTTATTTGCATGGATCCTTGGCAATGGGATGCTGTACAACTGCTAGTGATATTGATTTAATTGCTTTAGTAAAAGAGCCTATTGAAACTTCAACAATGAAAGCTATTATTAAGGCTTTAATAAATTTTGAAAATTTACCTAAAAAGGGAATTGAGATGAGTATCGTTCTTGAGAAGTATGCAAAAGACTTTATATATCCTACACCCTTTGAACTTCACTACTCTGATTTTCATAAGGAAAGATATTTATCAAATGATAATTACATATGCGGTGGCTATACTGATAAGGATTTAGCTGCTCATTTTACAATAATCAAACATAGGGGAATTTGCTTGTATGGTAAAAGTATTGAGGAGGCATTCGGTAATGTTCCTAAAAAATATTATATAGATTCAATCATTTCAGATGTGGAAAATGCAAAGGAAGACATAATTGAAAACACTGTATATATAACTCTAAATCTATGTAGAGTACTATATTACTTAAAGGAAGAGGTCATTAGTTCTAAACTTGAAGCTGGGAATTGGGCTAAAAAAGAGATTCCTTTGCAGTATAGAAAGCTTGTAGAGGATGCTGTTAATGTATATAGCGAACAGTTAGTAAAATTAGAATTTGATAAAGGGTTATTGATTGAATATGCCGACTATATGCTAATGGAAATAGATAAATATAAATATAGAGATGTTTTGCTGTCGATTAAGAAACGTTATAATAAGGTAAGTGGATAAAGTTGTTAGGATTTTAATATATTGATTAATAGTAGTAAAAATTGAGAAATATTACATGGAGGTTTTTATGATTAGAAGTAAGGCAGCATTTGGAGTAATTTTGATAATGATGATTAGCGCTAGTATATTAGGTTGTACTAATCAACAATCATTGAAAGTAGTAAATGAGACAAGCACTAGTAAATCTAACAGCTCTGAAACCAATAAAACAGTGCAAACACAGCAGATGGCAAAGGCACCTAGTACAGATAATTCAAAAGATATAAAAGTAGCTGAAGAAACTTTTTATGGTCATTGGCAAATTGAAAAAGTTTTAGCATATGGACCTGTAGGAACTTATAGTAATGATGACATAAAAACTATAATAGGTAAGGAGCTAACTTTTTCCAAAGATAGTGCAAGTTGCTTTGGAGACCAAGTTGATAGCTTAAACAATACAGCATTAAATCCAGTTTATAAAAAATCAGTTATATTTAAAAATGATTTTGAATCAAGTAATCGCATGACCTTTGATAAATTAGGTATTAAAGGCGATTCAATCACAGAAATTGATGCTGCTGATGCAAAAGGAAACGGGTGCACCTTTTTCATTAAGGACAATAATACATTAATTTTATTCGGTGGTGGAGCTTATTTTGAGCTAATAAGAATCTAATTCATTTTTGACTTATAATACAAAACATAGGAGATTTATAACATGGATTTAAAAGAGAGAGCTAAAAAACTAAAATCAGATATACCTGCAATATTTATTGCTTTAAAAAAGAAAGAAACACCTATTATTGCAAAGCTATTTGCAGGAATTACAATTGGATATGCATTATCACCAATTGACTTTATACCTGATTTTATCCCAGTCATAGGCTTGTTAGATGATATAATTTTAGTTCCAATATTTGTTGCTATGACAATAAAATTTATACCAGAAGAAATATTTAATCAATGCAGAGTTGAAGCTGAAAACCTATGGGATAATGGGAAACCTAAAAAATGGTATTATGCAATTCCTATTATATTAATATGGTTACTAATAGTAATTTTTATTATTAAATTAGCTGTTCCATAAATGCAGCTTTCTTTCAACGTGAGATAAAGGTATAAGAACTAAGGGATTATTACAAATTATTATGGCATATTAGAAGATTAACCATGTTATAAGATTAATAATTTAAGGTGGTGGGTGGTTTGTTTACAACTATTTGCTCTGCACTTAGTATTTTACTGACAACAGCCGTATTGGTTCTATTAGTAAAAAAATTGATAATAGGGTTCAATGATAGATATACTGGTGTAATTATTTTACTTGCTCTAGCACTAGGTATAATAAGCATATTTTGCAGCGCCATTGGTGGTTTTGGTGCTATAAAACTGGATTTGATGTTTTTGCCTTCTAACGAAATAGCAAAAATTAAAAATCAAAATATTATAGCATTTGTTATTGGTTATGTTTCCCTTACATTAAATTATGCAATATTGAAAATTATAGAAAGAAAGAATAAAAAGGAACAACCAAAACAAGAAAAGCATTGGGATTTGTAGAAACTTAATTGATATTAAATGAATGACAAATTAAGAACGGGCAGCCGTAGCAGCCCGTTCTTTAAATATTGGCACTTATTTGTAAATTCTTTAAAGAAACGGCTGAGTCTCTTAACTTTTTCAGCTCTTCTTCGTTAAATGGAACTTCCAATACTTTTTTTACACCTGTTGAACCTACAATAGATGGGATACCTAAATATACATCCTCGATTCCATATTCTCCACTTAATAACGAGGAGACAGTTAAAATTGAATTTTCACCTCTTAATATAGCCTCTACAATTTTCCTTATAGCTAAGGCAACTGCATAATAGGTAGCTCCCTTTTTCTTAATAACTTCATAGGCAGCATTTTTTACAGACTCTTGTATTTCATTCTTATCATTTTCTCCACACCCATTATGAGAAGTACGACAAAATTCATCTATATTCATGCCTGCTATATTAGTCGAACTCCAAGTGGCTATTTCGGAATCCCCATGTTCACCAATAATATAGGTATGAATGTTTCTTGTATCTATATTGAATTTTTCACCCAGCATATACTTAAGTCTTGAGGTATCAAGTACAGTCCCAGATCCAATTACCCTTTCTTTTGGAAATCCAGAGAGTTTGTAAGTGATATAGGTCAAAATGTCAACGGGATTAGAAACAACAAGAAGTATTGAATTAGGACTATATTTAGTTATCTCTGGAATAATTGACTTAAATATAGATAGATTTCTGCCTATTAAATCTAATCTGGTTTCGCCAGGTCTTTGAGCTGCCCCAGCTGTTATGATAATGATATCTGAATCCTTTGTATCTTCGTAATCGCCTGCTGTTATTTCAACAGGTTTTACAAAAGAAGCGCCATGAGACAGATCCATTGCTTCTCCTTCAGCTTTATCCTTATTTATATCAACTATGACTATATTGGAAGCGAGTCCACCCAACATCAAAGTAAATGCTGTAGTTGAACCAACAAAACCAGAACCAATGATAGATATTTTTGCACCAGAATTATTCAATGTAGCACCTCCATGGTTTTTAAGAATATTTTTTATAACAAAATTATAAAACTATTTACATGAAAAAAATGTGATTTTAAACAAAATTTAAAAAATATAAATTTGCCATGGTATATTATGGTATCATTAATTAATAACTGTAATTTAACTAAAAAACCATAAAATTAGGAGTGATAAGGTGTTAAAGTTATCTAGGAAATCCTTTCTTAAAGTTAGTTATTTGCTAAAAAATGATGCAAGAGATATAGAGAGATGTTTATATGAAAATTATTTTGAAAATGGAAGAAGCGAAAATGTTGTTGATGCATTAAAGAAATTTCAAAATACAGATGGTGGATTTGGTAAAGCTTTAGAATCAGATTTTAGGCTGCCTAATTCATCGCCTATGGCCACATCAATCGGTATAAGAATTTTAACAGAAATAGAAGAAACAAAAGAAACAAGGAACATTATTAAATCAGCTTTGAAATACCTGGAATTTACTTTTAATAAAGAAAGAAACGGATGGTATGCTCTGACAAAAGAAGTTAATAATTATCCTCACACACCATGGTGGCATTATGATGAAGAAAAAGGCTTTACAATAATAGATAATAACTGGGGAAATCCATCTGCTGAACTATTAGCATATCTATATAAATATAAGGAATATCTCAATAAAATAGAAATAAGTTATCTTATTGATTATGCAATTCATTACATCGAGAATAAAAGGCACTTTGAGTCTGAAAATGAGCTGTTTTGTTATATAAAATTATATGAGGTATTACCGGAGGAACTGAAAAGCAAGTTAAAGAAAAGAATATCTGATGGTATTTCTGAGGTTATTGAATATGACCGTGATAAATGGGGAGGGTATGTTCCTATTCCCTTAGATTTTGTTCCAAGTCCTGAAAAAGAAAGTTTTGGAGTAAAAAGTTATAAAATAGATGAGAATCTTGATTATTATGTACATTTAATAGATATTTGTGAAGGTAAACTCATAAATCCTCCTTGGGGGGATAGTTTTTACCACGGTAGTTTATCCCCAGCTTATAATGAATGGAAGGGAGTTCTAACCCTAAAAATATTGAAAAGGTTAGATTCCTATAATCGAATAGAAAAATAGTTAAGAGTTAATGAACAATATTTGAGACGATTTTGCGTCTCTTTTATTTTTATGAGTTGAAATATTAAAATGGGTATGCTAATATATCTTTAAGATACATATCTAAAAGATATATTGGGGGATTAATTATGAAAAGACAAAATTTTAGAATGCTGCTCTTGCTAACTGCAATGCTGCTATTTCCGATAACCATTTATTATTTCTCTCCAGCTATTATCATTCAGGGGGCAATGAAAGGAATAGTTACTGGCAGCTTTATTGTGTTTGCTGTAATGCTTGTAGGCTCAATTTTCTTTGGAAGGCTATTTTGCGGCTACTTATGCCCTGCAGGTGGTTTACAGGAATGTGCAATACATGTTAATGATAAGAGTCCTAAACAAGGCTGGAAGAACAATATAAAGTATGTAACTTGGTTAATATGGATTATTATAATAATTGTATGTTTTATTTTTAGAAAGCAAAAATTAACAATAGATTTTTTTAGCATGACAGATCATGGAATATCTATAGCAAATATTAAGGATTATGTTATATATTATGGAGTTGTACTGCTATTCTTTGCTCCAAGTATAGTATTGGGTAAGAGAATCATGTGCCATTATTTCTGCTGGATGGCACCATTTATGATAATAGGAAGTAAAATAGGGAACCTGCTGCATATTAAAAGACTTAGGTTAAAAGCAGACAAAAGTGCATGTATAAACTGTCATATATGCGATAAGCATTGTCCCATGAGTCTTAAGGTAGCAGAGAAAGTTAAAATAGGAGATATGTATGACAATGAGTGTATATTATGTGGGTCATGCATTGATAATTGCCCGAAAAAGGCAATAAACTACAAAATGATGTAAGGAGAAAAAATGAAAAAAACAAGGTATGTACTTCTTGGATTGCTTCAAGAAGAAAACTTAAGTGGATATGAGTTAAAAAAAATTATAGACATTCGAATGTCCTTCTTCTGGCAGGAAAGCTATGGGCAAATATATCCTGAATTGAGTAAAATGGCAGAGGAAGGCTTAGTTGAGATTTCTCACAGGGAAATAGAAGGAGACCTAAAGCGTGAGAAAATAAACTATAAAATAACTTCTAAAGGTACAAATGAGTTTAAAAGGTGGATGGAACAAGAAAATGAAAAGGATACTGTTAGGTCTGAAGTACTTTTGAAACTATATTTATCTACTTCTAAAAATATTTCCGAAATGCAAAGACACATAATTAAATTTAAGGAACAATCTGAAGAAAAGCTAAAGTTGTTTAATTTATTTGAAGCAGAATTAAAGCAAGTAATAGACCTGCATAACAATCACAAGCAGATTCTATCAGTATTAGATTTAGGTATACGCCAGGCAAAGCTTTATATTGACTGGAGTGAGGAGATTTTAAAGAATTTGGAAAGTGAGGAGTAGAAAAAACCATAAGGGTGAAGGTCATGTTCTTAAATTAACTCGCATATTTATAATATTTATAAGATATAAAATAGTAATTTTTCAGGAGGCAATAATATAATGTTAGGTCATTTAGGCTTTTCCTATGTAGGATTCATATATTTATTGATGCTATGGATTCCAAATGCCCTTTGGAGTAAGAGGAAGCCGGTAGACTATGATACTTCAAAGGAAAATAAACTTTTATTATTTCTTGAGCGTACTGGGCAGGTATGCTGTACTTTAAGTATTCTTATTTTTGCCGATTTCAATATTAAAGCCCTTTCAGCATGGAGTTTATGGCTTATTTTATCAATTTTTCTAATGATTTTATATGAGATTTATTGGATTAGATATTTTACAAATGAACCAACAGTAGAAAACTTTTACCGAAGCTTTTGCGGAATTCCAGTACCTGGTGCCAGCCTTCCTGTTATAGCTTTTTTGCTTTTAGGAATTTATGATAAGGTAATTTGGCTAATTATATCTTCTATAATAATTGGTATAGGCCATATTGGTATACACCTTCAGCATTTAAAAGCAATTAAGGATTAATTTGTATTTCTTATGGTTAATTATGATATTATAATAATGTAGTTTAAGTATTGATTATTAAGAAATATTTGTGAAATGATTAGTTTAATTAATTTGTAAGGAATAGAGAGGTTATTGAATATGGATGATCAAAGCTTTAAAAAGTCCTGTTGAGGAAGTAAGCAGAACTCTACTAGTTCAGTAGAAGAAAATAATTTATGCCCTATATGTAATAGAAAAGGTATGAAAGTTAAAAATATTACTGTTAAACATTTAGTTAATGAGGAATTGGCTAAGGAAATTAAAGCAGCTTCATATTTTATTTGCATGAATGAAGAATGTAATGTAGTCTATTTTAATTCAGAGTTAGATATAGACTATAACAAACAGCAGATAAAAGTCCCAATATGGTTTAAAAAAGACGCAAATCCCAAATATATATGTTACTGTAATCAAGTTACTGAAAATCAAATTATAAATGCTGTCTTAAAGGATGGAGCAAAAGATATAAAGGATATTGAAAGACTTACTGGAGCAATGAAGAATGGAAACTGTGAAATAAATAATCCCTTAGGTAAATGCTGCAGCCCAATTATACAAGAAACTATCAATAAAGCGTTGAAATTATTATAGAAAGTAAAATTACACTTATAAGAAGAAAGCAGGGTTACAAATGAGAAATATAATATTTGATATTGACGGTACTTTATGGGACACCACTGAAGTTGTTGCTAAGGCCTGGAGTAGGGCGCTTAAAGAAATTGGGGGCACTTCTGCAATCATTACCTCTGAGGTTCTAAAAAAAGAGTTTGGGAAAACCATGGAAGTTATTGCTGATGATTTATTCTTTGATGCAGATAAGCATAAAAGGGAACAGTTAATGGAATTATGCTGCAAATATGAAGAAGAAGCTATAAGTGAAGTTACAGATAATCTTTTATACCCTAAGGTAAAAGATACTATAATTAAGCTATCTAAGAAATACTGCTTGTTCATTGTTAGTAATTGTCAGTCAGGTTATATAGAGCTGTTCATGGAAAAGGCAGGAATAGAAGAGTATATTACTGATTATGAAAGCTATGGAAATACTGGAAGAGGCAAGGGTGAAAACATCAAACGTGTTTTAGAGAGAAATAGTTTAGAGGATGTTGTATATGTTGGTGACACTCAGGGAGATTATGAGGCAACAGTATTTGCTGAAATTCCATTTATATATGCAAAATATGGTTTTGGAAGTCCCGAGTCATGTTATTTAGCTATAAATAGCATAGATGAATTACTAAATTTTTCTTAATAAAGCTCAATAATATTAAAGGAAAAAAGCTTGGATAATTCGATATCCAAGCTTTTTTTTGATGAAATACTGGACTATACTAGGAATTTTTTTACTATTATATTGATTTATAAAAAGTTTTGATTTAGACTAATGATAAAATGTGAATATCTTACATAATAATTTGTCGGGGTTAGATGGAGGCTAAACATGGTCACTTTAAAAGATATTGCTAAAGAAGCCAATGTAAGTGTTACTACAGTATCCAATGTTATACATGGCAACCACAAGAAGGTAGCAAAAGAGACAGTTGAGAAAATAAATGCAATTATAGAAAGAGATAATTATGTTCCAAATATGACAGCGAGGTCATTGGTCAATAAGCTATCAAAAATTATTGGTGTAATTAATCATGTGGTAACTGAAAAAGGTGGCAACTTTATTTCAGACCCATTTCATAGCGTTATAATTGGTGGAATAGAACAAAAACTTCGGGAAAAAGGCTATTATTTGATGGTTAGAACTGTATATAGTGAAGATGACTTATTTTCACTTCTAAATAACTGGAATTTAGATGGATTAATTTTAATTGGTTTAGTTCAAGACAAATTCTTTGAAAGGCTAATGAATGCAAATGTTCCTTTCGTGTTGATTGATAGCTATGTGGATAATGAAAAGGTATTGAATATTGGACTTGAGGATTGCAAAGGAGGTTATATGGCTACAAAATATCTAATAGATAAAGGCCATAGAGATATAGTTTTTGCATCACCTATTATGAAGAAAAGAGGAGTTGTGGAAGAACGTTTTAAAGGATACAAAATGGCACTTAAAGAAGCGAAGATTCCCTTTAAAACTAAAAATGTTTATCAACAAGAAATTACTATTACAGAGGGAATAGAATTAGGACATAAATTAAGCCTTAGATCCGATGTTTCTGCTATATTTGCAACTGCTGATATATTTGCTGCTGGTATTATTTCGGGCCTTAATGAAAAAGGAAAGAGAGTGCCAGATGATTTTTCAGTGGTAGGCTTTGATGACATATATATTAGTTCACTTACAGCACCTAGGTTAACCACAATACATCAGAACGCTCAAAAAAAAGGGTTGGTTGCCGCTGAAGTCTTAATTAATTCTATTGATGGTGTCTCAATTAATGACCATAAAATAATACTACCTGTTTCCTTAGTAGAAAGGAATAGTGTAAAAGATTTAAATCATAAATAAGAAAAACTCATTTATAAAGCTAAACATATATTTTTCAAATAGATGTTTAGCTTTTAGAATTAATTGTAAAAAAATAAATAAAACTATATTGACAAGTTATGTGAAAACGTTTATAGTTATATTAAGGTTTAACGTTAAACCTATATATTTTTTCTGCTTCATTTTAACGTTAAACTACAATATGATTTATTAAGGGGGAAAATAAATGAAGAAGAACATCCAAAAAATTATTTCCATGGGACTTATGTTATCCTTGCTTGGTTTTACTGGATGTACAAAGAACAATGCTACACCAGCTAATACAACTACAAAAAGTGAAGTAACAGTTAAACTTGGTATTTGGCCACAGGATGGATTAACCGATCAGATTGAACAACACAAAAAATGGGCAGCAGCTATTCTAGCTAGTGACAATGTAAAAATTGTACCTTCATATTATAAGTATGCTACAGATAGTTTTGTATCTATGGCGACAGCAGGAAATGCTCCTACATTATTTGATACATGGTATACAGAACCCCAGAAGCTAATTGAAGCAGGATTTGTTAAAGATATTACTCCAGAATTAAAGGAGCTTGGCTGGGATACAAAAATGAATCCAGATGTAAAGAATTTACTTTCCAAGGATGGGAAAATATATGGTTTACCACGTGATGGATATGCAGAAGGATTAATGATAAATAAAAAACTATTTGCAGATGCAGGTTTAGTTGATGCTAATGGTATTCCTAAATATCCAAAAACATGGGATGAGCTTGCACAAGATGCTAAAATTATAAAGGATAAAACTGGACATGCAGGAATAGATATTTTAGCTAAAGATGCTGCTGGTGGATGGCTTTTCACAAATATAGGTTGGGATTTTGGAGCTCAGTTTGAAGTGCAAAAAGATGGTAAATGGGTTGCACAACTTAATTCAAAAGAAGCTATAGCAGCAATGCAATATGTAAAAGACTTAAAATGGAAATATGATGTTTTAACTGCAGATCCAACTAATGAAGATTGGGCATCAGGATATAAAGCTATCGCAACTGAAGATGCTGCAATGTATATAGCATCACCTGACTCTGCAGATCAGTTAGCACTAAATAAGATGGATATTAATAATCTTGCAATGGCACCATTACCTGCAGGACCTGCTGGACAATACTCATTAGGTGGTGGAACACCTTATATGTTCTCTGCAAATGCTACTCATGAACAAGTAGTAGCAGGACTTAAATATCTTGTACTTATGGGAAAAGCACCTGTAGTTACAACTGATTCTATTAATGGTTTAGAAGCAGATGCAAAAGCAAGAGTTGCAAAAGGAGTACCTATACTTCCTTCATTCCCAGCATGGTCTGGAGCAACAGACTACTTAAAAGCTCAAGCAGATGCTCAACAGAAATATAAAAATGTTGATATGAAATTTTTTAATGACTATTATGACATATTAAAGAAACCTGGTAATTTACACCTTGAAGAACCACAAGTTACTCAAGATTTGTATAAAGAATTAACTAATGTACTTCAAGCTGTTATTACTAATAAAAATTCAGATGTTACTAAATTAATGAACACTGCCAATACAAACGTTCAAGCTCTTTTAGATAATGGACCAAATAAAAAGTAAAATATATTCAGTAAAATAATATTATTGTTATGGCATGTTCTTTGCAATTGTAGAAACCTTTTTTTTGTTGCAAGGAACATGCATAATTTTTTTAAAAGTTATAAGTGCAGAAGGGGGATTAAAATGCTTCAAGTAAAAGAAAAGCCAATAAAGAATAAATCATTAAATTTATTAAAAAATGATATATCTGGATGGTTGATCATGATTCCTGCTATTATTTTATTTATGTTCTTTGTATGGGAACCATTAATTGAGAATATCAGACTTTCATTCTATAGTGCTAAAGGTATTAGGACTGTAGACTTTGTTGGTTTTAAGAATTATGTAGATGTGTTCAAAGATCCCGCATTTGTTCCAGCTATAAAAAATACAATTTCCTACACTGGTTGGTCTTTAGTGTTAGGGTTTTTGGTACCTATAATTATGGCAATATTAATTAATGAAATGGTTCATGCTAAAGGATTCTTTAGAATTGGAACTTATTTTCCTAATGTTGTTCCTGGCCTTGCTACTGTTTTAATGTGGGGACTTATTTTTAGGCCTGGTAATACAGGGATACTAAATATAATTTTGAGCCAAGTGGGTATAGGTCCCCAAATATGGTTAAATGATCCAAAGCTTACTATACCGTTAATAGTAGTAACTATGACTTGGAAGAGTGCAGGTGCAACGGCTCTCATATATTTAGCTGCTTTCCAAGGTATAAATCCAGAATTATATGAGGCTGCAATTATTGATGGTGCAAGTATATGGGATAGGGTCAAAAATGTAACTATACCAAATATGCGAAATTTAGGACGAACACTTTTAATATTACAGATTGTTGCTGTTTTCCAAGTTCTGTATGAACCCATGGTAATGAAAAATGGTGGGCCCAACAATGCATCTATTTCAATTATGGAACTAGTTTATAACTTAGCATTTGGGAAATTTGATTTTCCAAAGGCTTCAGCCATTGGCGTTCTTATGAGTTTATTCTTAATATCAATAACACTTATTTATAATAAATTTATTAAAGTACAGGATATGTAGAAAGGAGTGAGCTATTTTGTCTAAGTTTTTCCTTAAAGAAAATGGTATTATTACTCAATCAGATTTAAAGAGAACCAGAGTAAAAATCCTTTACTTTGTTATGTTTATTACTTGTATACTTATTACATTGTTTTCAATTGCTCCTCCTATTTGGCTTTTTCTTCAAAGTTTTAAAGATATAAAGGAATTTACCTTAACGCAATCCATACTTCCAAAAACCTTTGATTTTAGCAAGTTTGTAGGGACCTGGAATGAACTTAAGTTTTATAAGTATTATATTAATTCATTTTATTCAGTTACAGGTTCAATAATTTGTGCTGTAGTTTTTAATGGACTCTTAGCATACTCAATATCTATTATTAAACCTAAAGGAAGCAAGTTTGTCTATACACTTGTAATCTCGAGCTTGATGATTCCGGCAACTACAAGTATTGTTCCGTTATTCGTAAATATTAGCAAGCTGCATCTTAATGGATCATTCATTCCACTATGGCTTTCAGTTGGAGCTAATGCTTTCTATGTGGTTTTATTTAAGGAATTTTTTGATACTCTTCCCAAATCCGTTATAGAGGCTGCAAGAATAGATGGCTGTAGTAATGTGGGTATTTTCTTTAAAATTATAATGCCATTAAGCAAGCCAATTACAATGGTAATAGTCATGTATGCACTAAATGCTGCTTGGTCAGACTTTTTACTACCAAGTCTTTTATTGAATAATACAGGACTTGAAACTGTTATGGTTCGATTATTTCAATTTAAAGATGCAATGGGATCACAGGTTGATATGCTAAGAGCTATTGTGTTTGCAATGATTCCACCAATTATTTTATTTACTATCTTTCAAAAACAGATTACTCAAGGCATTACTCATTCTGGAATTAAGGGTTAAAAGGAAATTTATTAGCCTGTTAAGTAGATAAAGAAGCAGTAGAAATTATAAGCAACATATTTAACTTTATAATAAGGCGGGGGTTACTATGGCAAAAATAGCAGATATATATTATAAACTTGATCCATGGAAAATTATAGAGGAGGGTTTTGATTCAAATCGAAATATGGTCTCAGAATCCATATTCTCTCTAGGAAATGAATACATGGGCGTAAGAGGATATTTCGAAGAAGGTTGCTCCTGTAACAGTCTTTTAGGGAGCTATTTTAATGGAGTATATGAGTTTTCTAAGGATGTAAATAAGACAGCCTATAAGGGTATTATAGACCATACTCATTTCATGGTGAACTCAGTTGATTGGCTTTATACAAGAATAAAACTTGACGAGGAACTTTTAGATTTAGGAACTGTAGAATTTAAGGATTTTAAAAGAGTATTGGATTTAAAGGAAGGTACTTTAACAAGGCAGTTTATCTGGAATACAAAAGGTGGAAAGACCTTAAAGGTAAGGTTTTTAAGATTTTTAAATATGGATAAAACCAATGAGGGCTTTCAGAGAATTGAGTTTGAACCAATAAATTTCACAGGAAATATTAAACTTATAATGGCATTGGATTTTGGAATTATTCATGCAGCTAGAGAAAAAAATTACTGGAACATTGTAAAAAAAGATTTTAGAGAGGATATAGCTGCTATTATAGGTGAAACCTTGACTTCAAATCAAAGGGTTTACTCAGGTTTTAAGCTTATATCTGATTGCATAATAGAAAAAAGTGCTTATGTTAAAGATAAGCTCATTGGCTATGAGGTTACAGTTAACCTTATTAAGGGAGAAATAAGTAAAATTGATAAGCTGGTATCTAATCTAGTAGTGAAGGACACTTTCATGGATGCTGAACATATTTGGAGTAATGGGACTAGCTTAGTTAAAAAACAGGAAGAAAAGGGCTTTGAAGCTGTCCTTACAGATAGTACAGCACTTTGGAACAATATCTGGAACAGGTTTGACATACAAATTGATGGTGATGATAAAAATCAGCAAGGTATAAGATTTTGTATATTCCAAATGCAGCAAACCTATCACGGACAAGATCCTAACAATAATATAGGAGCTAAGGGGTTAACTGGGGAAGCTTATAATGGGCATGCCTTTTGGGATACTGAAACCTACTGTCTTCCCTTTTTCCTATTCAATAATTTAAAGGCTGCTAAAAATCTATTGGAATTCAGGTATAATAATCTAAATAAGGCAATGGAAAGGGCAAGGATGCTGGACTGCAGCGGGGCATGCTATCCTATAGCTACCTTAAATGGAGAAGAGGCCTGCGACCTATGGCAGCATGCAAGTCTCCAGTTCCAGCCAAGTACGGGAGTAGCCTATGGCATCTGGCACTATGTCCAACTAAGCTATGACAAGGAATTTTTATATACCCACGGAGCTGAAATGCTTATTCAAATAAGCAGATTTTTGAGGTCGCGAGGTGCCTGGAACCAGTTAACAAATAAATTTGGATTTTATGCTGTAATGGGTCCAGACGAGTTCCATATGATGGTTAATAACAACTGTTATACAAATTATATGGCTAAAAAGACCTTTGAATATACAATAGATGTACTTAAGGAAATGAAGACTAATTCAAGGCAAAGCTATGATATGCTTCAAAAAAAGGTTAATTTCACTGAAGAAGAGCTTCAAGATCTTAATAATTGCGCAGAGAATATGGATATTCTATACAATGAGGAAACCAAGATTTATGAGCAGCATGAAGGATACTTTAGTTTGCCTCATATTGAAGTAGATGATATTGACATAGAGGATTTTCCACTATATAGTAATTGGTCCTATGACAGGATATACAGAAGCGATATGATAAAGCAGCCTGATGTTTTAATGTTAATGTTCCTATATAATCAGGAATTTAGCTCTGAAGTTAAGGAGGCTAACTATGAATACTATGAAACCAGATGTATTCATGAATCCTCACTATCACCTTCCATACATTCAGTACTTGCAGCAGAACTTAAAAAGCACGAAGAGGCACTTAATTTCTTTGGCTTTGCAACTCGCATGGATTTAGATAACTACAATAGAAATACAAGGGAAGGACTCCATACTACAAGTCTTGCAGGAGCTTGGGTAAACATTGTCTATGGTTTTGGAGGTATGAGAAGTGATGGAGAAATTTTAAAGTTTTATCCTTCAATACCTAAGATATGGAACAGCTATAGCTTTAGAGTGGTCTATAAGGAAGCAATACTTTTAATAAAAGTTGAAAAGGATAAACTTAATTTCAAAACCCTAAACGGAAAATCTGTTGAGGTTTCCATTTATGATGAAAAATATGCAATTCACCCTGAAGGTATAAATATACCATTTCCTGGGGGCTCAAGATGATAGATATGGATTGGATTATAATAGACGATGAATTTAATATTAATAATATAGTAAGTAATGGCAATAAATTCATGACAGGCAATGGCTATATGGGCTATCGCGGAACCATGGAGGAGTATACTGATAAAGAACTTACGGCCTGTAATCTTGCAGGTTTATATGATAGACAAGGAGATGGCTGGAGGGAGCCAATTAATGCACCAAACGGGTTATTCACAACTTTATTAGTGGGCAATAAAGTACTTGGATTAAATAATTTTAACCCAAGTGAGCATAGTCAAGTCCTAGATATTAAAAATGGACTTCACTTGAGAAATACAGTCTGGGAAACTGATTATGGCAAGGTTAAAATTGAAGCAGAGCGGTTTGTAAGCCTTGCAGATATACATCTAATGTGCCTTAAGTATACCTTATCTGTGGATAAGGAATGTGCCATCAAAATCAAAACTGGCATAGACGGCAAAGTATGGGATATAAACGGCCCTCATTTAAAAAATTATTCAGTAAAAAAGGAAAATAACTTAATTGTGGTCTCAGCTGTAACTAACGAATTAAAGGTTCCAGTATCTGTTAAAGAAATATGTGAAAGGTCTTTTGAAGCAGTGGAAAACATTGAAAAAACAGATGTAAGTATTTTTCATAATATATGCTTTATGGCTGAGCCAAAAAGAAATTATACAATCTATAAATATGTATCAGTATGGACAGGAAATGATGAAACTGAAAATATAGAGGAGGACTGCTCTTTAACTGCATCTAGGTCTTTTAGTATGGGCTATGAAAAAGTATATTTAGAGCACATAAACAAGTGGAAGGATAGATGGGAGACCTCTGATGTAGTTATTGAAGGCTGTGAAGATGATCAATTAGCACTGCGTTATAGTATATACCAGCTGCAAATAATCGCACCACTGCACTCAAATAGGCTTTCAATTCCTGCAAGAGGTCTTTCTGGGCAGACTTATAAAGGTGCGATTTTCTGGGACACAGAAATGTTTATACTTCCTTTCTTTCTTCATACGGCACCTGAGGTAGCTAAGAATCTAGTTAATTATCGTATTAGAACCCTAAATGGTGCAAGAAAAAAAGCAGAATACTATGGTTATAAAGGAGCCTTCTACGCCTGGGAAAGTCATGAAAACGGCCAGGATGCCTGCAGTGATTTCAATGTAACAGATGTTTTTACAGGACGTCCTGTTAAGACCTACTTTAAAGATAAACAGGTGCATATAAGTGCAGCTGTAGCATATGCCGTCTTAGAGACCTATGAGTTCACTGGAGATATAAGCCTTCTATTAAATGGTGGTGCTGAAGTAATACTAGAATGTGCTAGATTCTATTATTCTTATACTTATTTTAAAGAAGAAAAGGACAGATACGAAATTCTTGATGTAATAGGCCCGGATGAATATCATGAAAGAGTAAACAACAATGCCTATACTAATAAGATGGTCTATTATACAGTAGATGCAGCACTTAAGGTTATGGATATTTTGGAAGTGAATTTCCCTAAGGAATATGAGAATTTAATTGATAAGCTTGACTTTAGAAAAGACATTGACTATCTTGTGAAGTTCAAAGAAAAGCTCTATGTTCCAAAGCCTGATAAAAAAACACTTATAATAGAGGAGTTTGATGGTTATAGTAGGTTAGAAAATTGCTCACTTTCTGAAGTGAGAAGTAGGCTTATTAATCCTAAAGAATATTGGGGCGGGGGCCATGGCGTTGCTTCAACTACTCAGATTATAAAGCAGGCAGATGTTGTACTTATGCTCTATCTCTTTAGAAATGAATACTCAAGTAAAGTTAAAAAAGTTAACTGGGAGTTTTATGAGCCAAGAACTGAACATGGTTCCTCTTTAAGCCCCTGTATTTATTCTCTGCTTTCCTGTGATATAGGAAATGAAAGGTGGGCATATCCATTCTTTGTAAAGACCGCAAATGTAGATCTGTCAGGTGATTCTAAACAATTTGCAGGCTCAATCTATATTGGTGGTACTCATCCTGCTGCAAGTGGCGGTTCTTGGATGTCTGCAGTTTTTGGCTTTGCTGGCCTAAAGGTTGTAGAAGGAAAGATAAGCGTAACTCCGAACCTGCCAAATAATTGGAATAGACTTAACTTTAAGATAATTGTGAGGGGTAAGAAATATACAATTGACATTACCCATGATGGTTCTGAAATTACTAAAGCATGAAGTTACAATATAAATAATAATACTTGTGGCTAAATAGAGCCCCAAAATGTCAAAATAAAAGACGTTTTGGGGCATTTTACATTACTACAGCTTAAACACTATTGTTGACAATTTCACTCTGATTTGCTATTATGTGTATGAATGATAACGATGAACATAAGGAAGTGAAATACATGAAGCTTTCTACTAAAGGCCGTTATGGAGTTAAGGCAATGGTTGATTTAGCTCTACGCTATGGCGGCGAACCGGTTTCAATAAAAAGTGTATCTGAAAGACAGCATATTTCTGAATATTATTTGGAGCAGCTTTTTTCACCACTTAGAAAGGCTGGATTAATTAATAGTATTCGAGGTGCGCAGGGTGGTTATACTTTAAGCAGGGCACCGAAAGATATAACTATAGATGAAATTATGGAAGTGCTTGAAGGGCCAATTGAAATATCTAATTGCCTGGATGAAAAGAGCTGTGACAATGCTGATTGCTGTGCCACTAGGCTTTTATGGGCAAAGATAAAAAACAGTATTGATAGTGTAACTAAATCTACTACACTTCAGGATATATTAAATGATTATAAGAATATAAATACTAGCGACTTAGAAGGAGTGAACAAAAATGAATAAACCAATTTATATGGATTATGCTGCTACTACCTATGTAAAGCCAGAGGTACTAGAAGAAATGCTGCCATATTTTACAGAGAAGTTTGGTAACCCATCTTCAATTTACTCTTTATCAAGAGAAACAAAAAAGGCTATTGATAAGGCTCGTGACAGAGTATCTAATGCAATAAATGCTGATTCTAATGAAATATATTTTACAGCTGGCGGCTCAGAAGCTGACAACTGGGCTTTAAAAGGAGTTGCCTTCGCCAACTTTAATAAGGGAAATCACATTATAACAACTAATATTGAACATCATGCTATACTTCATACCTGTGAGTATTTAGAAAAGCATGGCTTTGAAGTTACATATTTACCTGTAGATGAATATGGCTTTATATCCTTAAAGGATTTGGAAAATGCCATTACAGATAAGACAATACTAGTTTCTGTAATGTTTGCTAATAATGAAATAGGAACAATTCAACCAATTAAAGAAATTGGTAAGCTCTGCAGAGAGAAAAAGATAATATTCCATACTGATGCAGTTCAGGCAGTTGGAAGTATTCCTATAGATGTCAAAGCTATGAATATAGATTTACTATCAATGGCTGCTCATAAAATTTATGGACCAAAGGGAACTGGTGCCCTTTATATTAGAAAAGGTGTTAAAATAGATAATTTAGTTCATGGCGGTGGCCAGGAAAGAGCTAAAAGAGCTGGAACTGAAAACATTGCTGGTATAGTTGGCCTTGGAAAAGCTATAGAACTTGCTACATCAAACTTGGAAGAAAACTCAAAGAACCTGGCAGCTCTTAGAGATAGATTAGTAGAAGGTCTATTAAAAATACCTTACAGCAGATTAAATGGACCAGTTAAAGAAAATAGATTGCCTGGAAATTCTAATATTTGCTTTAGATTTATTGAGGGAGAAGCTATACTTCTTTTACTTGACAGCATGGGAATCTGTGCTTCCAGTGGAAGTGCATGTACTTCTGGTTCTCTAGATCCTTCACATGTTCTTTTAGCTATAGGGCTTCCACATGAAATAGCACATGGTTCCTTAAGATTAAGCTTAGGAGCTGGGAATACTGAAGAGGAAATTGATTACGCTATTGAAACCGTAGGCAAGGTAGTAACTAGATTAAGAGAGATGTCACCACTGTGGGATGACTTTTTAAAGAAAGGGGAAAAATAATTATGTATAGCGAAAAAGTAATGGACCATTTTATGAACCCTAGAAACGTTGGAGATATTCCAGATGCTAATGGTGTCGGAGAAGTTGGAAATGCAAAATGCGGAGATATAATGAAGGTATATCTTAAAATAGAAAATGAAGTAGTAACTGATGCTAAATTTAAAACCTTTGGATGCGGATCTGCTATAGCATCCTCCAGTATGGCTACTGAGCTTATAAAGGGAAAATCAGTTTCTGATGCATGGCAGCTTACAAACAAAGCTGTAGCTGAAGCCCTAGATGGTCTGCCACCTGTTAAAATGCACTGCTCAGTTCTTGCTGAAGAAGCAATTCATAAGGCAATAAACAATTACAGAATTAGTAAGGGACTAGAACCATGGGACTATAAGGAACATGATGATATTCATGATGAGGTTCATGGAGAATAATTTATAAATTAATAATTAGATTTAAAAAGAAGAACTTTAGAGTTTTAACATGAACTCAAAAAGTTCTTCTTTTTTAGTTATATTTTTAATTATTTGGGAAAAAATAATATTTAACATATTATACGGTAAATAATGAATATAGAGGGTACCATGTTTAGAACAAAAGATTTTATCATGATGGATGTAGTTGATATTAAGGGAAAAAAGGTTGGCTTTGTAAAGGACATAATTATTGACTTTCATAAAGGAGAGGTAAAGGGTTTTGTTGTTTCTACCTATAAACTTCTGCAGAAGACAATTACAGTTTTAAAAGAGGATATCGTTTCCTTTAATAAAGCTATGATTATCTCAAGTTATGGAAAAGAGACCCTCCTTAAGTTTTCGGCTATTAAAAATATGGATATAGTAAATAGATATGGTGATATTATTGGAATGGTTGAGGACATCTTATTCCATGAATTTACCTTTAAAATAACAGGTCTTATTGTGTCTACCGGGTTTTTAAAAAATGTACTTAAAGGGAAGAGAATACTTTTAATGAACACTTTGATACTTGGAAATGAAAGTATACTATGTACGTCATTAGATAGTGATATTAGCTTCTTAAGTGTTCCTCATAAAATATTTACGGAAGAAGAGTGCCATGAAGAAAATATTTAAAATTTTATTAATGCTTATAGCCCTATTTTTAATAATCTATGTTTTGTTTAATAGTGACCTTTTTAAGGAAATTGTTTATCTATTAGTAATGTCTTTTATCGCAGCCTATTCCTTGAAACCAGTTATAAATTTAATGATAGAAAAGGGCATAAACAAGAAGCTGGCAGCTTTAAGTATTATTTTACTTGCTATAGTACTTACTATAGTTTTTATAATTGTAATTATACCCTCATTATTTAAGGAAAGCTTAAATATAAGCGATACATTACATAAAATTCAAAGCTATCTTGAAGGAATTTATAATAACTTAAAGCCTCTTCAAAATAATAAGACCATGTTTATCTTATTTGATGGCATAAATTCAAATATTAATAAGATGCTTACAGATATGCTTAACAATATTTTTAAAGGTGCCTTAAACGTTGGAGAAAATCTTCTAACCTTATCTGTTGTTCCAATAATTGTCTATTATTTTCTAGCTGATAGTGAAATAATTTTCAATAAGATTCTAGTTTTCTTTCCAGTTAAAATTAGAGCAATGGTTAAAAAGATAATTGGAGATATAGATAAAATTCTAGGGAGATATATTGTAAGCCAATTTGTATTATGTATTATAGTTGGTATCTTAACCTTTATTGTGCTTATAATCCTCCACGTAGATTATCCACTGCTTTTATCTGTTTTAAATGCCGTATTTAATATAATACCTTATTTTGGTCCTCTTCTAGGCGGTATTCCTGCAGTGCTTATTGCCTTTTTAGGATCTACTAAGATTGGTATTTGGACTTTTATCTGTTTAAATATCATACAGACAATTGAAGGTAATATTATATCTCCTAAGATTACGGGGGATAGTGTAAGCATGCATCCCTTAACTGTAATAATTCTTCTTATTATAGGTGGTAAGGTAGGAGGCTTTATAGGTATGGTGCTGGCTGTTCCTATAGGTGTTGTTATAAAGATAATTTATGAGGATTTAAACTATTATCTTTTTTAATTCGATAGGTTTTAATTAAAGATAACTTCTAATTGCCTATTTTATAGATTTCATAAAAATCAAATATTGACATGTGGTACAATTTAACTTATAATTTTTATTAAATTAATATATGGTTATGACGAGAATGAGTAGTAATATTGAGATATTAAGAGAGGAAGTGGTTGGTGCAAACTTCTTAGGAGATATTATGAAGCTGTCTTTGAGCCATGTTATGCTAGAGTGATACAATTATTGCATTGTATAATTAGGGTGGTACCGCGAACAACTTTCGTCCCTTTGGGATTTGAAGGTTGTTTTTATTTTATTTTAACGGAGGTAAATGTCCTAAATGGACATTTACGGGTAGTTTGCGAACGGGAGTGAGTAATCTTAAACTACCCCGTGGGCGAAGCCAATGTCCTAAATGGACATTTACGAGGTAGAAGCCCTAAATGGGCTTCTACGGGTAGTCTAACCATGAGTAATCGGCAAGTTAGACTAGCCAGTGTATCGAGCGGGAGCGAGAGAGCTTAATTTCTCAGTGTTTCCGACTAAAAGGAGGTTAAAGCCCTAAATGGGCTTTAACGAGTAGTTTTACGAGCGGAAGCGAGTAGTGCTAAACTACTCAGTGTTCCGACTAAAAGGAGGAATTATTATGAAAACTATGGGACTAAATGAAATAAGAGAAAAATATTTAAGTTTTTTTGAAAGCAAAGAACATTTAAGACTTGAAAGCTTTCCCCTTGTACCTAAAAACGATAAAAGCTTATTGCTTATAAATGCTGGTATGGCTCCTTTAAAGCCTTATTTTACAGGTCTTGAAGTTCCACCAAGCAAAAGAGTTACTACTTGTCAAAAGTGTATTAGAACAGGAGATATAGAAAATGTAGGCAAAACCTCAAGACATGGTACATTTTTTGAAATGCTAGGCAATTTCTCCTTTGGAGATTATTTTAAAAAAGAAATAATTCCATGGTCTTGGGAGTTTGTAACAGTTACTTTAGGCTTACCAAAAGATAAATTATTTGTAACCATTTATCTTGAAGACGATGAAGCTTATGAAATTTGGAGCACTAAAACTGACGTTGATCCTGCTAGAATTTTCAGACTAGGCAAGGAGGATAATTTTTGGGAAATAGGTCAGGGACCTTGCGGACCATGTTCTGAAATTCATTTTGATAGAGGAAACGGTCCTATTACAACTGTAGAGGATTTTGTAAAGGCTGCTGATGAAGATAGAATAGTAGAATTTTGGAATCTAGTATTTACTCAATTTGATAAGGATGAAAATGGAGTTTATAACTTGCTTCCAAATCCTAATATTGATACTGGAATGGGGCTTGAAAGAATTGCAACTATTATGCAGGGCGTAAACAATATATTTGAAGTTGATACAATAAAAAATATATTAGATAACGTATGTAAAATTGCAAAGGTTACTTATGGTTCAGATAATAAAAATGATATTTCTATAAGAATAATTACAGATCACATTAGAAGCATGTCCTTTATGATTTGTGACGGAGTACTACCTTCAAATGAAGGAAGGGGCTATGTACTAAGAAGAATCTTAAGAAGGGCTGCTAGACACGGCAGACTTCTTGGCATTAGTAATATATTCTTAAATGAACTTTGTGATATAGTTATTGAAAACTCAAAAGAAGCTTATCCAGAATTAATGGAAAGAAGAGACTTTATTAAAAAGGTAATAAAATTAGAAGAAGAGAGATTTGAGGAAACTATAGACAGCGGTATAGAAATTTTAAAGCAGTATATTATAGAACTTGAGAAATCTCACAGCAAAACCTTACCTGGAGACAAGGCATTTAAGCTTTATGACACCTATGGTTTTCCACTAGAGCTTACTTTAGAAATATTAGAAGAAAAAGGGATGGAAGTTTCCATAGAAGAATTTAATACAGAAATGAAAAGTCAAAGAGAAAGAGCTAGAGCTGCTAGAGGGGAATCTAATTATTTAGGAAACGATGATAATATATTAAATAAGATTCCAACTGACATTAATACTAGTTTTACAGGCTATAATTCCCTAATTTCAAATACACAGGCCTTATTAATCATTAAAGATGAAGAGTTTGTATCCCTCCTTCAAAAGGGTGACAAGGGAATAATTTTAACTTCTGAAACACCTTTTTATGCAGAAATGGGAGGTCAGGTAGGAGACAGCGGAACTATTTATAATGATAATTTTAGTGCAGTAGTTTATGACTGCAAGAAAAATATTTCAGGAAAAATCCTTCATTTTGTTGAAGTTACAGAAGGATATATTGAAGAAGGAAACAATGTAATTCTTGAAGTTGATGAAAAAAGAAGAAACAGTATAGGAAGAAATCATACTGCAACTCATATGCTACACAGTGCACTAAAAATGGTACTTGGAAATCATGTAAATCAAGCAGGTTCCTTGGTAGATGAGCATCGATTAAGATTTGACTTTACTCACTTTACTGCAGTAACACCTGAGGAATTAAAGAAAATAGAAGCAATTGTGAATGAAAATATTATGAAGGTCTATAATGTAAATACCGATGTTATGAATCTAGAAGAAGCTAAAGAAAGCGGTGCCATGGCACTATTTGATGAAAAGTACAAAGATGAAGTTAGAGTGGTTTCCGTTGGAGATTTTAGTAAGGAGCTTTGCGGAGGCACCCATGTTAAAAATGCAGGTGAAATTGGTATTATTAAAATAGTTTCAGAGGCAGGAGTAGCTGCAGGCATAAGAAGAATAGAAGCAGTTACAGGTTTCAATGCAATAAACTTCATGGAAGAAAAAGAGAATGTAATTAAAGATGCAGCCTTAAGCTTAAAGTGTTCAGAGAAAGATGTATTAAATAAAATTCATCTACAAGCTGCGGAATTAAAAGACAAAGAAAAGGAAATAATAGAATTAAAAAATAAACTAACTAGTAATGTAGAAGAAGAACTCTTAAGTAAGGTTAAAGAAGTAAAGGGAATAAAATATATAGCTGCTTCTCTAGATGGTATAGATGCTGATTCCTTAAGAAATCTAGGGGATAAACTTAGAGATAAAATAGGCGAGGGAGTAGTAGTTTTAGGAAGTAATGTACAGGGCAAAGTTCAATTTGTTGCTATGGCAACTAAAGGGGCTGTAAGCAAGGGAGTGCACTCCGGTAAGATAGTAAAAGAAATTTCTGCTATTGCTGGAGGCGGCGGCGGTGGAAGACCGGATATGGCTCAGGCTGGAGGTAAGCTTCCTGAAAAACTTGAAGCTTCTATTAATAAAGTACAAGAAATATTGGATACATTAGTAAAATAGTGTACTTTTAAAAAGAAATAGTATATAATGTTCTTAATAGATACCTATTATCATTATTAAATGATAAAATGAGAGGTGAAACGTAATGGGATATAATAATGAAAATACTATACAGTTCGATTTTTCAAAAGATAAAAAGGATTTGACAAAAGAAATTCTAAATGAAGTTTATAATGCATTAATTAAAAAAGGGTATAATCCAGTTAATCAATTAGTAGGATATCTCATTTCTGGCGATCCAACTTATATTACTAACTATAATGGTGCAAGAGCACTAGTTAGGAAATTAGAGAGAGACGACATTCTTGAAGAAGTATTAAAGGCTTATCTTGGTATAAAATAAAAAATGCCCGCAGGGGCATTTTTATTTTAATATTACTTTGAAGGGACCTTAATTCATAAACTTTACTTATTGATGCAAACATTTTTTATCGTTATTGAATTTTTATTAGTCAAAGGCAAAAAAGGAGTAAAAATGAGAATTCTTGGTTTAGATCTAGGAGCGAAGACAATTGGAGTAGCAGTAAGCGATCCTTTAGGTTTCACAGCTCAAGGTGTAAAAACAATTTTAAGAAAAAATAAAAATGTGGATTTAGAAGATATCAAAAGTATATGCAAGGAATACAGCGTAGATACTATTGTAGTGGGTCTTCCTAAAAACATGAATGGCACTATTGGGCCGCAAGGTGAAAAGGCCATAAGTTTTGGCAAACTTATAGAAGAAGCTACAGGTCTACCAATAGTAATGTGGGATGAGAGGCTTACTACCGTTGCCGCTACTAGGGCAATGCTGGAGGCTGATTTATCTAGAGCTAAACGAAAAAAGATAGTAGATAAAATAGCTTCAACCTATATACTCCAGGGCTATTTAGATAGTTTAGGTAAATAATATTGACATAATATACCACATAATGTAAAATAACTCTATTATAAAGGAGATAATTAACTATGGAAAATGATATAAGCTCAATCGTTCTTACAGATGAAAATGGCGAAGAAAAGGAATTTGATGTTGTAACTAAGCTTGATATTGAAGACAAGGAATATGTTATTGTAATTCCATCTGATGAAGAAGAGGAAGATGCAATAGCTCTTAGAATAGACAAAGACGAAAATGGTGATGACCTACTAGTTACAATTGATGATGAAGAAGAGTTTGCTATGGTTCAGGAAGCCTATGAATTAGTATTTTCAGATGAAGATTTAAATTAATAAAAGGGGAAGGGTTATTATGCCTAAGTTGTCATCTAATGAAATCGAAAAATTAAAAAATAATCTTAAGGAAAAAGGTTATAAGCTTACACCTCAAAGAAGGGCTATAGTTGACAATATTATTAAAAATGAGGGAAGCCATCTTACTACTGAGGAGTTATATGATTTAGTAAAACAGGAGTGTCCGGAAATTGGTCTTGCAACTGTTTATAGAACTGTGCAGCTTTTAGAGGAACTTAATGTAGTAAGTAAATTAGACTTAAATGATGGCTGTTATAGATATGAATTAGTTCATGAGGATGAGAATCATCATCATCATCATTTAATATGCAGCAATTGCGGCAAAGTAATTGAGGTTCAAGGCGATTTATTAGAGGTACTTGAACATGAGATAGAAAGCAAATATGATTTTAAAATTAAGAATCACAGCGTTAAATTTTACGGGATTTGTAATGAATGTAAAGACAAAATTTAGCTATTAATAGCTGATTAAGCTATAAGAAATAAATTTACAATGGCAAAATTATTAAAAGGAGGAAAACATGAAGAAGGAAAAAGATAAGATACGAATTATTCCTCTAGGCGGCTTAAACGAAATCGGGAAAAACTTAACTGCAATAGAATACAAGAATGATATCGTTGTTATTGATTGTGGTTTAAAGTTTCCAGACGAAGAAATGTTTGGAATTGATATAGTTATTCCCGATGTAAGTTATCTAGCAAAAAATATTGAAAGGGTACGAGGAATATTTCTTACTCATGGACATGAGGATCATATAGGGGCACTGCCCTATGTGTTAAAACAAATTAATGTACCCGTTTATGGAACAAAGCTAACTTTAGGTATTGTAGAGACCAAATTAAAGGAACACGGGCTTCTTAGCACGGTAGAACTTATTAGGGTAAATCCTAGGGATGTTATTAAGCTTGAAAATGTTTCAGTAGAATTTATTAAAACTAATCATAGTATTGCAGATTCCGTTGCAATTGCAATACACACACCTTTAGGCATAGTATTGCATACAGGTGATTTTAAAATAGACTATACACCTATAGATGGGGTGGTTGCAGATCTGCCTAGATTTGCCGAACTTGGAAGAAAAGGTGTTATAGCTATGATGGCAGATAGTACAAATGTTGAAAGACCAGGCTATACGGATTCTGAAAGCACTGTTGGTGAAACCTTTGAGAATATTTTCTCAAAAGCTAAGGGAAGAATACTTGTTGCAACCTTTGCTTCAAATATTCATAGACTACAGCAAATTATGAAAATAGCAGATAGATATGGTAGAAAAGTAGCAATATCCGGCAGAAGTATGGAGAACATTGTTGCTGTGGCAGTGGAGCTTGGATATATTACTGCCGATACTAGTAATCTAATAAGTATTGATAACATCAATAAATATAATGATAATCAGATAGTTATTATTACTACAGGAAGTCAAGGAGAGCCAATGTCTGCACTTTCAAGAATGGCAGCTTCTGAACATAAAAAAGTGACTATAGTTCCAGGAGATTTGGTAATTATTTCTGCTAATCCAATACCAGGAAATGAGAAATTAGTTTCTAGAGTTATTGATCAATTATTTAAAAAAGGTGCTGAAGTAATATACGAAAATGTACATGTATCAGGCCATGCCTGCCAGGAAGAGCTAAAATTAATGCATACATTAGTTAGACCTAAGTTCTTTTTACCTGTACACGGTGAGTATAGACATTTGAAGCAGCATGCTGAACTTGCAATTAGGCTGGGACTGCCTGAAACAAATACCATACTTGCAGACAATGGTGAAGTTATTGAGGTAACGAGAGATTCTATTAAGAAAAATGGAACTGTTACTGCAGGGCAAGTTTTTGTAGACGGACTTGGAGTAGGCGATGTTGGTAATATCGTACTCAGGGACAGAAAACATCTATCACAGGATGGAATTTTAACCGTTGTTGTTACAATAGAAAAGGAATCTGGAAGTGTAATAGCAGGTCCAGATATAATTTCCCGCGGCTTTGTATATGTGAGGGAATCAGAAAATCTTATGGAACAAGCAAGACTTATAGTTAAAGATGCACTTAGAGAATGTGAGGAAAAACATATAACCGAATGGGCATCTATAAAATCTAACATTAAAGAAGTATTACGATTATTTTTATATGAAAAGACAAAAAGAAAACCAATGATATTGCCTATAATAATGGAAATATAAAACTTCCATTAATGCTAAGTTGACTTTTTATGTCCATAATATTAGAATAAGTATGATAAAAATAAATTGGATGCTGCCTAAGTGTCCAATTTTTGTTGTGTTTTAGCATTATTTGTTAATGTTTTAATATAATCAATAAAATTTGCACTATATTGGAGGATAAATATGAACTTATTTACTAGAAATGATATTAGAAATGTTGCAATTATAGCTCACGTTGACCACGGCAAGACTACTCTTGTGGATGCACTATTAAGACAAAGTCATATTTTTAGAGAAAATGAAAAGGTTCAAGAAAGAGTAATGGACTCAAATGACCTTGAAAGAGAAAGAGGAATTACTATTCTATCTAAGAATACTGCTGTTATGCATAATGGTATTAAAATAAATATAGTAGATACTCCTGGACATGCTGATTTCGGCGGAGAAGTTGAGAGAGTACTAAAAATGGTGGACAGCGTTTTACTTGTTGTAGATGCCTTTGAAGGGGCTATGCCTCAGACAAAATTTGTTCTTAAAAAGGCACTTGAACTAAAGCTAAAGCCAATTGTTGTAATTAACAAAATCGACAGACCTGATTCTAGGCCTCTAGAAGTTATTGATGAAGTATTTGACCTTTTTGTTGAGCTTGGTGCAGATGACAGTCAATTAGACTTCCCTATAATCTATTGCTCAGCTAAGGACGGAATTGCTAAAAAAGAAGTTGATGATGAAAGCACAAATATGGATCCATTGTTTGATGCAATCATTAAGAATGTTAAGGCTCCAGAAGGATATATTGATGAGCCAGTTCAATTACTAGTAACTACTTTGGATTCTAATGAGTATGTTGGAAAAATAGCTATTGGAAAGATTGAAAGAGGAACTCTAAAAAGAAATCAGCAGGTTGCACTAATAAGACGTGACAACAGCATAAGCAATGTTAAGATTTCTAGCCTATATGTTTTCAGTGGCTTAAAGAAAGAAGAAGTTGAAGAGGCTATGCTTGGTGATATTGTTGCTGTAGCGGGAATTCCTGATATCAATATAGGTGAGACTATTGCAGATGCAAGCAAACCAGAGGCTCTTCCTTTTGTAGATATTGATGAACCAACTTTAAGTATGAACTTTATGGTTAATGATTCACCTTTTGCTGGTTTAGAGGGTGATTATGTTACTTCACGTCACTTAAGAGATAGATTATTTAAAGAAATAGAAACAAATGTAAGCCTTAGAGTTGAAGAAACTGATTCTGCAGATTGCTTTAATGTAAGCGGCAGAGGAGAACTTCATCTATCTATATTAATTGAAACCATGAGAAGAGAAGGTTATGAATTCCAAGTATCTAAGCCATCTGTAATCTTTAAAGAAGAAAATGGCAAACTACTTGAACCAATTGAAAGACTTACAATTGATGTACCTGAGGAATTTATGGGTGTTGCTATGGAAAAATTAGGACCTCGTAAAGCTGAAATGGTTAATATGACTTCTGCTATAAATGGTTATACACGTTTAGAATTCTTAGTTCCATCAAGGGGTTTAATAGGCTTTAGAAGTGAATTCATTACTGATACTAAAGGTAATGGAATAATGAATCACGTATTAGAAGGCTACGACAAGTATAAGGGAGAGATACCAGAAAGAAGCAGAGGCTCTATTGTAGTATTTGAAGCTGGTGAGGCTATAACTTATGGTTTATATAATGCTCAAGAGAGAGGGACTCTATTTATAGAAGCTGGTACACCAGTATATGAGGGAATGATTGCAGGTGAAAACTCTAGATTAGGAGATATTGAAGTAAATATTTGTAAGAAAAAGCATCTTTCAAATACTAGATCATCTGGTTCAGATGAAGCTCTTAGATTAACACCTGTAAGACAAATGTCCCTAGAGCAGTGTCTTGAATTTGTTGCCTCTGATGAATTAGTTGAGGTAACACCAAAAACTATAAGACTAAGAAAGAAGATTTTAAGCAATGACCTTAGAAAGAAAATGATAAATAGAAAGTAAATATATGGGGTGGGGCAATGAAAAAGGTATTTTCAGTAATTATTGTCATTTTAGTGGTACTAGGAATTTTGGGGTTTATTATTTATAGAGATGCACTAAAAACTATAAGGCATCCTTTTATAAGCACTACAAGTAATGTAGAAGTAAAGGTTAATAGCGGTGACAGCTTAAATACTGTTATTGAAGGCTTAGCTTCAGAAAAAAAGATAGGTAATTCCTTCTTAATAAAATGGTATATTAAAAATCAAAAGTTAAGTTCAAATATTAAGCCTGGCACTTATAGTTTTGCTGCTAATACTTCTATAGAAGATTTTGTGAAGGGCCTAGAAGAAGGCCGAGATAATTTGAATACCATTAAAATTACAATACCTGAAGGTTATGATATAGACCAAATTGCCCAACTTCTAGAAAAAGATGGACTATTTAAAAAAGAAGATTTTATAAATGCAGTTAATAGTTATAAATTGCCTTCTTATATAAAGCAGGATGATAAAAAAAGATATGCATTAGAAGGCTACCTTTTCCCAGACACATATATCTTTGGTAAAAATACAAAGTGTAGCGAAGTTATAAAAACTATGCTTAACAGATTTGAGGAAGTAGTTTCAGAAGTAAATAAAAATAATAATGGAGCTATTAAGGACGAAAATATAGAAAATATTATTACAATGGCTTCTGTCATTGAAAAAGAAGCAGTTACAGAAAGTGACAGACCAAAGGTTGCTTCAGTATTTTACAACAGAATTAATAAAAATATGAAGCTTCAATCTGACGCTACAGTAATTTATGCATTAAATGTCCATAAAGAGGTAGTTTATACAAATGACTTAAAGGTAAATTCACCCTATAACACTTACCTTGTTCAAGGTTTACCTATAGGTCCAATATGTTCTCCGGGAAAGTCTTCTATTGTAGCTGCTTTAAATCCTGAGAAATCAAAAAATATATATTTTATAATTATTAAAGATGGACCTCATTTTTTCAGTGATAATTACAATGAATTTTTGAAAATAAAGAAACAATATATAGATTCAAATATAAAAAAATAAAGCTTTATTTTGCAATTGGAGGATGCTATGAGTGGAATAACTTATGATTATATGGAACATTATATTAAGGGCTTAATACCAGATAATACTGGTATCCTTAGAGAAATGGAGCTTTATGCTGCAAAAAATTCTGTTCCTATAATTCAAAAGGAAGTTGGTAAGTTCCTAGAACTTATGATTACTCTAAAGAATCCCATTAAAATTTTAGAGCTAGGCACAGCTATTGGATATTCAGCTATTTTAATGGAGCTTAGCTCGAAAAATACTGCAAAGATAACAACTATTGAAAGAGATCCCAATATGGTAACAATTGCAAAGGAAAATATTAAAAATCATGGATTTCATGATCAAATTGAAGTTATTGAAGGTGACTGCCTTAAGGTTCTCGAAGGTTTAGATGACAAGTATGATTTAATATTTATGGATGCAGGAAAAGGTCACTACAATCATTTCTTACCTCATTGTCTAAGGCTATTAGATAATAAAGGGATGATTATAGCAGATAACGTCCTTTTTAAAGGCATGGTAGCCTCAAAGGAGCTTTTAATAAGAAGAAAGATAACAATTGTTAAGAGGATGAAGACTTATTTAGAACTTATATCAAGCAATCCTGAACTTGTAACTTCAGTTATACCAATGGGAGACGGTATCGCAGTAACAACAAGGAGGTAATTAAATGACTAAACCAGAACTTTTAGCACCAGCAGGTAATTTAGAAAAATTGAAGACTGCTATAAATTTTGGCGCAGATGCAGTATATATGGGAGGCAGCAAGTTAAACTTAAGGGCCTTTGCTGATAATTTTGATAATGAGGAGTTAAAAAAGGGAATAGAATATGCCCACGAGAGAAATAAAAAGGTATACGTAACCTTAAATGTATTCCCTCATAACGAAGACTTAGATGGCCTTGAGGAATATTTAGAAGAGCTATATAAGTTAAATGTAGACGCAGTTATAGTCTCAGATCCTGGTATTATTATGACAGCAAAGGAAGTTGTCCCAGATTTAGAGCTGCATTTAAGTACTCAAGCTAATAATGTAAATTGGAAAGCTGCTTCTTTTTGGCATAAGCAGGGTATTAAAAGGATTGTACTAGCTAGAGAATTGTCTCTACACCAAATAAAAGAAATTCGAAGTAAATTACCTGAAAGTTGTGAACTAGAAGCCTTTGTTCATGGTTCCATGTGCATGTCCTATTCAGGCCGCTGCCTATTATCTAATTACATGACAGGTAGAGATGCAAATAGAGGAGAATGTGCACAACCCTGCAGATACAAGTATTATCTAATGGAAGAAAAAAGACCTGGAGAGTATTATGAGGTTTTTGAAGATGACAAGGGAACCTATATAATGAACTCGAAAGATTTATGTATGATTGAACATATTCCAGAACTAATGGAATCAGGTATAACCTCATTTAAAATTGAGGGTAGAATGAAAAGTTCCTTTTATGTAGCTTCAGTAGTGAAAGCCTATAGAGAAGCTATTGACTCTTATTTAGAAAATCCAAAGGAATATGTATTTCAGGATAAATGGATGACGAGCCTAAAGATGGCAAGTCATAGAGAGTACCATACTGGATTTTACTTTGGAGAAAAAAATAAGCAGGTTTATGGTTCCTCATCCTATATAAGAACTCATGATATAGTTGGTATTGTTAAAGAATATAATAAAGATACCAATATTGCAGTAATAGAACAAAGAAATAAGGTTTTTGATGGAGACAAAGTCGAAATTATGAGGCCAAAAGGTGATAATATAGAAATCATACTAAGTGATATGAGAGACATAGATGGCAGTAAAATAGAATCCGCTCCAAGAGCACAGATGCTATTTACCATTATGACCAAGGAAGTACTTAAGGAAGATGATATGCTTATTAAATCTAAGGAGGAGAAGTAATGGAACGTCCAATTCTAATAGGAATTGCAGGAGGTACTGGTTCTGGTAAAAGTACCATTGCTAGGGAGATATACAAGAAATTTGGTGAACAATGTATAGCCATGATAGAACAAGACTCCTACTACAAGGATCAAAGCGAGTTATCCTTTGAAGAAAGAGTCAAGACAAATTATGATCACCCAGATGCATTTGATACCCCTCTTTTAGTTAAGCACTTAAATAGTTTATTACTAGGACAAGCCATTGAAAAACCAATTTACGACTTTGAAATTCATAATAGGCAAAAGACCACAATTAGAGTTGAACCAAGGGACATTATTATTCTTGAAGGTATATTAATTCTGCAGGAACCTGATATAAGGAATCTTTTAGACATAAAAATTTATGTTGATACAGATGCTGATGTAAGAATTATTAGAAGATTAATTAGAGATATAAACGAAAGAGGAAGAACTGTTGATTCGGTTATAAATCAATATCTAAATGTTGTAAAACCTATGCACCTGCAGTTTACAGAGCCTACTAAAAGATATGCAGATATTATTATCCCAGAAGGTGGACACAACAAGGTTGCAATAGATATTATTGTTGCAAATATAAAACAATTTTTACAAAAAGAAGAGGATTTATAGAATAAAACACCTCACTTTAGGCTAGAATTTAGCTAGGGTGAGGTGTTTTTATGCATAGAAGAAATGTATTAAAAAGAACTATATATTTACTTGTACTATATATTCTATTATTTAGTGCATTATGGTGGAGGCTAAAGGTAGATACAGTTGATGATGCAGGGAAACTAGGGGTATGGGCAGATATGCAGTATAGTGAAAAAGTCAATCTCTCAGAATTGAATTATTCCTTACTTGATATTAACGGTAAACCTCTTTTAAACTATAAAAACAAATATTATGCCGTCATTGATGAAGCAGCCTTTAAAAAAAATAACTTAGATGCAAAGTCTGACAATTTATATGCCTTAATTTATATATTGCAGAGCTATAATCCTAGTTATGATTTATCTACTATAGGTTTAAGTAATAAAGAACAAAAGCTAACCTTTGAAGTTGATGAAAATACTTATAATAAACTAAAAAGTATAAAAGATATAAAAGGCTTTTATATATATTCCTATTCAGAGGTAGATAGATCAAAAGCTTGGAAAATAGAAAATTTACTTACAAATATAATGGATCCTTCTGGAGATCACAAGAAAAGTGAAGCTTCCTTAGAAATGCAGGTCTATAATAAAACTAAGGGTAATGAGCCCGCATATACTAAGTTTGCTAAAGATGTGGATGGCAATATTACTTCTGAAACCAGCCTTAATTCTGAGAACAATAATAATGTACGGCTTACAATAGACAAAGATATTGAAGATAAAATCAATGGAGTTTTAAATTCTAGCAAATACACTAAATTTAATCAAATAAGTGCTGTTTTAATGGAAAGTAATACTGGGAAAATATTATCCATGAATCAAAAGGATGACACGCAGGCTAATCTTAATTTAGGATCTAAAACAGAAAATGGCTTTGAACCTGGCTCAATTTTTAAAGCTGTTGTGGAGGAAACAGGATTTATGCAAAAATCCCTGTCCTTAGCTGAAGAATTCTCCTGCAAGCAAAAAACTTACAGCGGTCAATATGATAAATGCGGAGATAAGAATCATGGTATCTTAAATGCTGAGGAGGCATTTGTAGCTTCCTGTAACAATATTTACGCACAAATAGGAGATAAAGTAGGAAGAAAGAATTTTCTAGATACTGCTAGTAAAGAAGGCTTATTTAGTAAGGTATTAGGCTTTGATAGTGAGGTTACGGGAGATTATGCAAAGCTACAGGATTATGAACTTTCAGGTCAGCTGGCAATTGGCCAGAGCATGAGAATAACTCCAGTCCAGGCTCTAGCAATACCAAATACCATTATTAATGGGGGAATTTATGTTAAACCTTATATTATAGATGCCTACGTTGATAACAATAATAATGTTAAGGAGCAGGAACAAACTCAAAGTACTAAGATCTTTGAAAAATCAACTGCAAATATTATGAAAAACGAAATGATTAAGGTAGTAAGATATGGAACAGGTACCGCAGCTTATATAGATAATATTGAAGTTGGCGGAAAAACTGGTACTACTACAAGATATAATAACAAGACTAAGGCTTCAGACGGGTGGTTTGCAGGATTCTTTAAAATTAAAGACAAGTATTATTCTATGGTAGTGTTTGTAAAAGATATTGATACTAAAAACGAGGAGGCTGCAAATACAGCTGTTCCAATATTTAAAGACATTATTTTATCTTTAAATAGCTACCTGCAAAAATAATTTTATAAAACTTCTTAAATAGGAACATTTTTTAAAAATCTTTCATACTATATTAATAAGCACTATTAGGAGGATCAGCTTTGTTCTTCGTTAATTGTTTATTAGATATGGCTTCAAGTATGGCCTTTCTTGTTGGCTATGTTACCAATGGGAATTCTTTTCCCCAGCCTCTTGATGAAAAAGAAGAAGAAATGTATCTTGAAAAATTTAAAAACGGAGATTTACATGCAAAGAGCATATTAGTAGAAAGAAATTTAAGATTAGTTGCACATATTGTAAAGAAGTATTCCTATCCTGGTAAAGAAGTTGATGACCTTATCTCAATAGGCACAGTAGGACTTATCAAAGCTATCGACTCCTTTGATACCTCAAAAGGGACCAGGCTAGCAACTTATGCAGCTAGATGTATAGAAAATGAAATATTAATGCTAATAAGAAACAATAAAAAGACAAAGGGAGAAGTTTATCTACAGGAACCCATTGGGGTGGATAAGGAAGGTAATGAAATTTCCTTAATGGATGTATTAAGCAGTGATGATGATTCTATAATCGAGGTAGTGGAAACCAAAATTCAGGTTAAGAAGTTATACAGTAAAATTGAAAGTGCATTAGCGAAAAGGGAACAGCTTGTTATTGAAATGAGATACGGCCTTACAGATGGAAAGCCAAAGACACAAAGAGAAATTGCAAAGCTCCTGGGAATTTCCAGGTCCTATGTTTCTAGAATTGAGAAAAGAGCATTGAAAAAGTTATACAAAGAATTAAATACACTTAAAAATAATGGCTGAAGTAATGTTAAATGGGGATTTGAAATGAGAAGTCAGCTTCTTTAATTTCATATCCCTACATTTGTTAAAAAATAGAAATTTTTATATTAATTAAAGGATTTTTATAATTTCTATTGAATAAATTAAGTAGATAGTGGAAATTGATTTTATTAATAAAATTAGAGGTGTTAGCTTGAAAATTTGCGGATTACTTGGACAAAATATTACTTACTCTAAATCACCAGAAATACATAGTGAATATTATAAACTTAAATGTTATGGACTTGAGTATAAAATATTTGATTTAGAGGAAAAAGAGATTGAAATTTTTATTAATAATTTAAGGAATAGTAATATTATAGGATTTAATGTAACAATACCCTATAAGGAAAAGATAATAAAATATTTAGATACAGTTACTTACCCTGCTAATACAATTAATGCGGTTAATACTGTACTTGTAACTGAAGATGAACTTGTTGGTTACAATACAGATTACTCAGGTTTTATGAAGAGCCTTAAAGTAAATAGTCTTAATATTGAAAATGGAAAGGCTTTAATAATAGGCGCTGGAGGTGCTGCAAAAGCAGTGTATCATGGACTTTTGGATTTAAATTGTAATGACATTGAAATTGTAACTAGAAATGTTAATAAAGCAGCTGAGTATTTTGGAAATTATAGCAAAATATTTTCTAGTGATTCTATTAAAGATTTAAGCAAATATAATATTATTATAAACTGCACTCCCTTAGGAGGCAAAAATTATATGAACATGCTTCCTATAGAAGTAGACACAATTAAGGCTAATTGCATTGCCTATGATTTAGTTTATAATCCAGCTGAAACAAGATTTTTGCATGAAGCAAAAATACAGGGGGCGCAAGTTTTTAATGGTGAAGCTATGCTTAAATTTCAGGCCTATGAGGCTGCAGATATTTGGGCTGATTATTTATATGGAGGGGACAAACATGAAACTAATTGAGCTATTAGAAATTACTACAAGAGAAGGTGCATCTGATTTACATTTAACAGTAGGAATTCCACCAGTTATGCGCTTAAATGGTGAACTTATAAAAATCGCTAGCAATACTCTTACAGTACTGGATACTGAGGTATATACAAAAGAAATATTAAGCAGCACTGATTATGAAAATTACATAAAAAAAGGAGAAATTGATATATCCTACTCTATTTCCGGCCTTGGAAGGTTTAGGGTGAATATATTTAAACAAAGAGGCAGTGATGCACTAGCTATTAGGTCTGTAGCTCTTAACATACCTTCTTTATATGATTTAGGCTTTCCCCCTGTTATTAAAGAATTAACTGAAAGGCAAAGGGGGCTGGTGCTTGTAACAGGTCCTACTGGAAGCGGAAAAAGTACAACTTTGGCTGCAATGATTAATGAAATAAATAACACTCGTGCAGCTAATATTATTACACTAGAAGATCCAGTAGAATATTTACATAAACATAATAAAAGTATAATAAATCAAAGAGAAATTGGGAAAGATAGTCTTAACTATCAAAATGCATTAAAATCAGTATTAAGGGAAGATCCTGATGTTATACTAGTAGGAGAGATGAGGGACATAGAGACAATATCCATTGCTATAACAGCTGCTGAAACTGGCCATCTTGTTTTCTCAACTTTACATACCATTGGTTCAGCTAAAACAATAGATAGAATTATTGATGTTTTTCCTCCTCATGCTCAGCAGCAAATAAAAGTACAACTTGCAGCTGTACTGCAGGGTATCATATCACAACAATTATTGCCTAAAGCATATGGCAAAGGAAGAGTTGCAGCCTTAGAAATAATGATAGCCACCCCGGCAATTCAAAACTTAATTCGTGAAGGTAAAACTCATCAAATAGAATCTTCTGTTCAAACAGGAGGGAAATTTGGAATGAAAACTATGGATATGGCTTTGGCAGGGTTAGTTAAAAAAGATATAATAACAGATGAGGTTTCCTTAACTTATGCAGTAGATAGAGAAATTTTAGAAAAGATGTTAATTCTGTAAAGCTTCAAAAGTAATTTGTTTTTATTATTTTCTAATTGATTTTACTTAAGTGTTATTACTTCATGGAATAAAAAAAGGACCTAAGGTCCTTTTTTAAAACATTAAATAATCTATCATTTTTAAACATGTATCGTTATTACTTTTTTCCAATTGTGTCTTATTAGCTTCTTTTTCAACTTTGTTGTTTTCTTTAATTATTTCATTACAAAACTTAAAAACTAAATTTTCATTTACTACAACACTATTGCCTTCTATCATATTAACCCTCCTCAATTTTTACAGATAAATAAAAATTGAGGCTTTACCAGAAGGATTCGTCCTTTTTGTGAAGCAGCTTTAAATCTAAATAATAAATTAATTTGTAGGAACCCATGAGGGCTACCTCCCTATCTTGCTATTATATAACATATAATATTTTATATTTATATTATAGCATAAAGTGGAAATATATACAAATTCACAAACCTCAAAGAAGCTTAAGCAATTGCAATATTTCATTATAATGCTGTGATTATAAAATTTATTCTACTTTACCTCCAAATTTCTTTAATATATACAATTATGCTTGCAAATATAAATTATTATAGAGAAATAATAAATTTTCTATAGAATTTAAGTATAAATTGTGCTAAAATATCTGTGAACTAGGGGGGATTGATGTTGGAAATAATAAGTACACTAATGAAAATCAGTTCTCAAATTTTGAGTGCTTTTGTATTCATTGTATCAATGTATTATTTATGTATATCTTTTTTCGGGTTATACAAAAAAAAGGAAGTTAATAATGTAGAGCCTAAAAAAAGCTTTGCTTTATTGGTCGCAGCTCATAATGAAGAAAAGGTAATTCAAGATATTATTTATAGCTTGAAAAGATTAGATTACCCCAAGGAATTATATGATATATTTGTTATAGCAGATAATTGTACTGATAAAACAGCAGCTATTGGCAGAAATGCAGGTGCTCTTGTTTATGAGCGATTTAGTAAAACAAAAAAAGGAAAAGGTTATGCTTTAGAATGGATGTTTGATAAAATTTTCAAACTAGATAAAAAGTATGATGCAGTTGCAATTTTTGATGCTGATAATCTTGCTTCTAGAAACTTTTTAAGAGAGATGAATAGCAAGCTTTGTGATGGTTTTAAAGTAGTTCAAGGTTACTTGGATAGTAAGAATCCTACAGATACTTGGATAACCGGAAGCTATTCAATAGCCTTTTGGACCTCAAACAGAATGTTTCAATTATCTAGAAGAAATCTTGGCCTTTCTAATCAATTAGGAGGAACAGGTTTTTGTATAGATACAGAAACCTTAAAAGAGTTAGGATGGGGTGCTACCTGCCTGACAGAGGATTTGGAGTTTACCTGTAAGCTAGTATTAAACGGATGTAAGGTAGGCTGGGCACACGAAGCCGTTATTTATGACGAGAAGCCGTTAACCCTTTCACAATCTTGGTGGCAGAGAAAGAGATGGATGCAGGGTTTTACAGATGTTGCTAGCAGGTATTTCTTCAAACTTATGAAGAAAGGCATTGTGGAATTTAATATGACAGCAATTGACTGTGCCTTATACAGCATTCAGCCAATGGTAATTCTAATACTTGGTGTGGCAATGATATTAGACTATATCAGTAGAATTACCGCAATCAATTTGTCCTCAATTATGAGTTTCTTCTCTAATCTTTCAGATTCTCATAGTCTTATTAATTCATTAGACCTAGGACATATTCAAACAGTTACTATAGTGTTGTTCGTAGTTTCCGTATTACAATTTATTTACACTCCAATAGTATTAATATTAGAGAAAAAGCTTAATTTAAAAATCTTCTTTTATTATATTATTTTCCCTATATATACTGTTACCTGGGTTCCTATTTCTGTACTTGGAATAATAGATAGAAATAAAAAAGATTGGAGCCACACAGCCCATACAAGAAGTGTGAATATTACGGACTTAGAAAAAGTTAATTAATTAAGAGAATAGCTTCAGCTATTCTCTTTTCTTTTCGATAATATCTATATAAAAAGTTTTAAATCTTAGAGGAAAAATTAAATTCATGTTGAATATAATATTTAGGGTTCTTTTATAAAGGGGGATAGGACTGAATGGATGAATATGTTTATGCGTTGGATATTGGATCTTCTAAAATTTGTGGTGCTGCCGGTAAACTAGAAAAAACTGGTAGAATTCAAATTGTAGGCGTTACAACTGTACCTTGTATTGGATTAAAAAAAGGTATTGTAGTTGATATAGATAGCACGGCATCCTCAATAAATAATTGCATAGAGCAGTTAAAAAGAATGATTGATAGAGAAATAACAAATGTTTTTATATCTCTTTCAGGAAGTATGTGTGAACTTATTCCAAGCAGAGGTGTTGTTGCGGTTTCATCAGAAGATAGAGAAATAACTAAAAGCGATGTTAAAAGGGTTTTAAATGCTTCAAGAATTGTTTCTATCCAAAACAATAAAGAAATTATTGGAGTTATTCCAAAGCAATTTATAATTGATGGTTATGACAACATAAAAGATCCCGTTGGAATGTCAGGAATGAAGCTTGAAGTAGAATCTGAAGTAATAGTATCGCAAACAACAATTGTCAACAATTTATTGAAAAGTGTACATAAAGCTGGCCTTCAAGTTGAAGGAATTGTTTTAGAACCTTTAGCAATTGCTAAAGCTGTAACAAAAAAGGACGAAAATCTAATTAATATAGCTATTATTGACGTTGGATATGAAAAAACCGATATAGCTATATATAAAAATGGAAATTTAAAACATACTGAAGGTATCCCTTTAGGTGGTAATGCAATAACAAATGATATTGCAATTTGCTTAAAAATTCCTTATTCAGAAGCTGAAAAGTTAAAAATAAAGTATGGGACCATGTATAGGACTAATTTTGATTCTGCTGAAAATATTAAAGTAAATGTATCAGATAATGAATCTATTATAATAGATAGAAATACTTTAATGGAAATTATTGAAGCAAGAATAGAAGAAATTTTTTCATTAATAAATAATAAATTAAATAGTACTGGATTTTTAGAGGAAATTGATGTTATTATTTTAGCCGGTGGAGGAATTTCTGAGTTTAATAATATTTCTGAAGCTTGTCGCATTAGGTTAAATAAACCTGTTAGAATCGGAGCACCAGATTTCGTAGGTGCCTCTAATCCCATTTTTAACACAGCCATTGGAATTATAAAAGATGTTTACAGTCCATCAAATTTTAAGAACTTTACGGAAAGTAAGGAATTTGATTCTGAAAAACCTACTAAAGTAAATAAAATTTATAATTCTGTAACACATAATAAGGAAAATAAGAATGAAAGTGTAATTACAAAAATAAAAGTCTTTTTAGCAGATTTTTTCTAATGAGGAGGTAGTATGATGCTAGATTTTGATATTGATGTTCAACAATTTGCCCAAATTAAAGTTATTGGGTGCGGTGGTGGTGGTAATAACGCCGTTAATAGAATGATTCTAGGTGGATTGAAAAATGTAGAATTTATAGCTGTAAATACAGATAAGCAGGCCTTAATGCTTTCACAAGCAACACAAAAGATTCAAATAGGAGACAAGCTTACCAAAGGTCTTGGAGCTGGTGCTAATCCTGAAATTGGGCAAAAGGCTGCTGAAGAAAGCAAAGAAGAAATATCTCAAGCTATTAAAGGTTCAGACATGGTATTTATTACAGCAGGAATGGGCGGCGGTACTGGAACTGGTGCTGCTCCGGTAATTGCAGAAATAGCAAAATCCATGGGAATACTTACTGTTGGAGTTGTAACAAAACCTTTTCCATTTGAAGGCAGAAAGAGAATGCTTCATGCTGAAATGGGAATTAAGAATTTAAAAGACAGAGTTGATACTTTAGTTACTATACCTAATGAAAGATTATTAAGTATAGTAGATAAAAAAACTCCTCTTATTGAATCATTTAAATTGGCTGATGATGTTTTAAGACAAGGTGTACAAGGTATATCAGATTTGATCACAATTCCAGGGCTTGTTAATCTTGACTTTGCAGATGTTAAGACAATAATGATAGATAGAGGCTTAGCTCATATGGGTACAGGTGAAGGCCGCGGCGACAATAGAGCAGCTGAAGCTGCAAAACAAGCCATTTCTAGTCCATTGTTAGAAACTTCAATAATTGGAGCTACAGGTGTTCTTTTAAATATTACTGGTGGTTCGGATTTCTCACTTATTGAAATGAACGAAGCTGCTGAAATAGTTCAGCAGGCAGCAGATCCAGATGCAAATATTATTGTAGGTGCAGTAATTGATGAAAACTTAAAGGACGAAATTAGAATTACTGTAATAGCTACAGGCTTTGAAGCAAATAAAAATGAAATTAAAATGACAAAGCCAGAAGGTACAGCTGTTAATAGTGAAGCAGCTTTTACCCTAGAAAAAGAAAAATATGACGAAAATGATTTAGAAATACCTGCTTTCTTAAGAAGGTCATCAAAGAGATAATTTAGTTAAATAATATTTTAGTGCCATCCACTGAAAAAAAGCAGCGTTCTTAATTTTAGGAATGCTGCTTTTTTTCTGGGTGGCTCTTGGCTTTTTTTGAGGTTTTATGCACTATTTTATATTTAAAAAATAATATTGTCTTTTATGAATTGACAAATTTTTGTAATTATAAGATATATAATAAATCTTAAGGAGCTGAAGGATTAATGATCATTCAGTACAGAATAAGGAATACTAGGGGCTAAACAATTAATAATTGTTTAGGACAGTATAAGGAATAAAAGGAGCACAATGATTAATAATCATTGTGTCCAGAATGAGGAATACAAGGGGGGAGGGTAATGGTAGTTAATATAGATATACTTGTTTTAGAAAATAGTATTGTAAATTATTTTTTGTTATACATAACTTCTCAAACCTTAAGAATAAGAAAAAGCTTTAAAAATATTGCTTTGCCTGCTTTTTTGGGAGGCATTTATGTCATTACCTTAATATTTCCTAAACTTTATATTTTAACTGAATTACCTTTCAAGTTCCTAATGGCAATATTTATGATCTTTATTTTATTTTATAGAAGTACAATATTATTTTATACAAAAGCACTATTTGTTTATCTACTATATTCCATGGTTTTAGCTGGCCTTTGTTTTTTTATAGAATTGAATTATAATGGCGGATTCCAGCTTAATTCATTATTCTATAATTTTTCCTATAAAAAACTTATGTTAGCACTTATACTTTTATACTTAACCATTAATAGATTAGTTTTATTCATTAGAAACAGAATTGAACTCAGTTCTCTGATTTTTTCAATAGATATAGTTTTTAAAAATGGAGAGAAGACTGTTAAAGCTTTTTTAGATACTGGTAATGAACTTACAGAACCTGCCACAAACCTGCCAGTTATGATACTTGAGAGTGAGCTTATGGATAGAACAATAGATGATAAAGAAACCTTTTATATACCCTATAGAGTAATAAATGGGGAGGCGAACAAATTAAAGGGTTTCAAACCTGAATTTATAAGGATACATAAAGGAGAGGTTGTAGAAGTAAGACAGGTTATCATTGCATTATGTGAAAATAAGCTAAGCAGTATGGGTGACTATAATGCACTATTATCAAGGGGAATAATTTAAAATTAATAGGGGGTAGAAAATGTTCAGCTTAAGAATGATATTAAATAGGATACTATCAAGATTAAAATTTTTAGCAAAGAATTTATATTATATTGGTGGAAATGATGCATTACCTCCGCCGCTTAGTAAGGAAGAAGAAGATAACTTAGTCCAAAGACTTGTAGCAGGAGACGAAACCATTAGATCAATTCTTATAGAAAGGAATTTAAGGTTAGTAGTTTATATAGCACGTAAATTTGAAAATACGGGGGTTAATGTTGAAGACTTAATTTCCGTTGGAACTATTGGGCTTATTAAAGCTGTAAATACCTTTGACCCAACTAAGAAAATTAAATTAGCTACCTATGGTTCTCGCTGCATAGAAAATGAGATACTTATGTATTTAAGAAGAAATAGCAAGGTAAAGGCTGAAATTTCATTTTACGAACCATTAAATATTGATTGGGATGGAAATGAATTATTACTTTCTGACATCTTAGGTACAGATAATGATTCAGTTTATAATTTAATAGAAGATGAAGTTGATAAGCAGCTATTATTTGTTGCAATGAAAAAGTTAAATATAAGAGAAAAAGAAATAGTAGAATTAAGATTTGGCTTAAACGGAGAAACTGAGAAAACCCAAAAGGAAGTAGCGGATTTACTTGGTATTTCACAATCTTATATATCTAGACTTGAAAAGAGAATTATAAAAAGATTAAAAAAAGAAATTAGTAAAATGGTATAAGCTTATTCAAGTATAAAAATTGCCTCTAAGGGAAATAATTAAAATGTTAGAATTCTAAAGGGGCTGATGACAGGATGATGATTAACAAAGTAGAAATTTGCGGTGTTAATACTGCCAAACTTCCAATTTTAAAGGAACCTGAAATGCGACAGTTACTACACAAAATGAAAGATGGAGATGAGCCTTCTAGAGAGAAATTTATAAAGGGTAATTTAAGATTAGTTCTAAGTGTCATACAAAGATTTAATAATCGCGGTGAAAATGTAGATGATTTATTTCAAGTAGGATGTATTGGGCTAATAAAAGCTATTGACAACTTTGATCTTTCTCAAAATGTAAAATTTTCTACATATGCAGTTCCAATGATAATAGGAGAGATTAGACGTTATTTAAGAGATAATAACTCTATTAGGGTAAGCAGATCATTAAGAGACATAGCTTATAGGGCTCTGCAAGTTAGAGATAAGCTTATTACTGAGAATAATAAAGAACCTACTATTTCCCAAATAGCAAAAGAATTACAGGTTCCAAGGGAAGAAGTTGTTTTTGCACTAGATGCAATTCAGGATCCAGTTTCACTATTTGAACCAATTTACCACGATGGTGGAGATGCTATTTATGTTATGGATCAAATAAGTGATAATAAAAACTTAGATGACAGCTGGCTTGAAAACATATCTATTAAGGAAGCCATGAAAAAATTAAACGATAGAGAAAAGCTTATTCTCAATTTAAGATTCTTTGATGGCCGTACTCAAATGGAGGTAGCAGATGAAATAGGTATTTCTCAAGCACAAGTATCTAGATTAGAAAAAACTGCATTAAGACATATGAGAAAGTATGTTTAAGAGCCTTAGGGCTCTTTTTTTATAGGTATTTTAAGACTTTTTTATTAGATAAGACTTAATTAAAAGAAGAAGAATTTTAATATTGTTTAAGGCCTTCCATTTATTTAACATATAATATTGTAATACTTCATATAATTTATAGATTTAGTTTACGTAAAATAAAAATTTAATCTAGGACAACCTAGGAGGATGTATATGGAGGTATCAATGTATTCAATAGTAAATTTAAGGAATATGGAAGTTATAGAAATAACCTCAGGGGCAAAACTGGGATTTATAAAAGATCTTAAAGTTGACTGCAGCGAGTTTAAAATTTTATCACTGCTACTGCCTAATCAAAAGATGACTTGGTTTAGTAAAAATGATCTAATAGAAATACCTTGGGAAAAGGTTTTAAAGGTTGGAATTGATGTTATATTAGTGGAAGCATCAGATCTTGTTATAAATAACAAAGAGTAGAAAATTTCCTTTAAACATTGTATAATTGATTTAACAAGCGATAAATAAAGGGTGTGAAAGAGTTGAGATGTCCTTATTGTGGATATGAAGAAAGCAAAGTAGTGGATTCCAGGTCCACTGAAGATGAATCAGCTATAAGAAGAAGAAGAGAATGTTTGAAATGTAATAAAAGATACACTACTTATGAGAAGATAGAGGATATTCCTATCCTTGTTATAAAAAAAGATTTAAGCAGGGATTATTTTGATAAATCTAAAATTGTTAATGGCGTACTGAAGGCTTGCCAAAAAAGGCCTATATCTAGGAGTCAAATTGAAGCTATTGCAGAAGATATAGAAAAGCAGCTCAGCAACCAAATGCTTACAGAGGTAAAGTCCTCCTATATAGGTGAAATGATTATGGAAAGGCTTAAGACTATTGATGAAGTAGCCTATGTTAGATTTGCCTCAGTTTATAGACAGTTTAAAGATATTAATACCTTTATGCAGGAAATTAAAAACTTGATGACAAGTAAAGAATAATTTAGCAGCCAAGTTCCTTTATGCATATATTTGTAGAAGGAACTTGGCCTTTTATGTTAATTCATGGTTAATATTTTTAATTTTATATTTATTTAATATAATTAAATGTTACAATTATGTTGAGGTGAATAATTTGGAGAAATATAAACTCAATAATTATGAATTTATTAAATTTACCTATGGTAATGCAAATTTTATTTTCTCGACCTCTAAGAATAATTTGAATTTTAATGTGAATTTAGAGGAAGGCAAGTCTAACTTAATGATGTTAAAGTCTATGTTTAACTTAAAAGAAATAGGCTATTTAAAACAAATTCACAGTAACCTTGTTTACAATTATGACGGAGAAATTCATCAAGGTGATGGCCTTATAACAAATAGAAGAAATGTTGGTGTTGGAGTATTTACAGCAGATTGTGTACCAATATTAATTTACGATAGCGTGAATGAAGTAATTGTGGCAGTTCACAGCGGGTGGAAGGGAACCTTAAATGAAATTTGCATCAATGCATTATCTAAACTCAAGTCAGAATATGGCTCAAAAATGAAAGATCTTTCAGCTGTTATTGGTCCCCATAATAGAGGCTGCTGCTATGAAGTCGGTGACGATTTAAAGGTACTATTTTCAGAAAAAGAATTATATAAGGATTTGGAAATAATAAAAGATAATAAGCTTGATCTTGAAAAATGTATAATTAAGCAGCTAGAAACAAATGGTGTAAAAAGTGAGAATATTATTTCAACAAATATTTGCACCTATTGCACAAGTGATTATAATATGTACTCATACAGAAAGCAAAAAGAAGAATGTGGAAGAATGTTTTCTTTTGTTTATCTAACTTAAGTAAATTAAATGGAGGTATGTTATGTCTGAATACAAAATTTTAGTAGTTGATGATGAAGAGCATATTCAGGAGCTTCTCAAGTTCAATTTAGAAAGCAGCGGTTATAAGGTTTATTGCTGCGGCAATGGTACTGAAGCATTAAAAATTGCCAGAAAGGAAAACTTAGATTTAATATTATTAGATGTTATGCTGCCTGGAATGGATGGCTACGATGTCTGTAAGGAAATAAGAAAAGACAATAGTATTTCAAATTTACCTATTATTATGATTACTGCTAAAAGTGAGGAACTGGATAAAATTTTAGGGCTTGAACTTGGCGCAGATGATTATTTAACAAAGCCCTTCTCCATTAGGGAGCTTCTTGCCAGGGTAAAGGCAGTGCTCAGAAGAACAACTATAATGCCTTTAGATAAGTCCTTTAGATTTGACAATATAATTGTAGACTTTGAAAAACATGAGGTTTTAAAGGATGAAAACAGGGTGGATTTAACACTTAAAGAATTCGAAGTTTTGGAAATATTAATTAAGAATAAGGGACGTGTAATTACTAGAGACTTTCTCTTAGATAAGGTTTGGGGTTATGAATATATTGGTGAAACAAGAACAGTTGATGTTCATATCAGGCATCTAAGGCAAAAGATTGAAGAAGACGATAAGAGCCCGAGATATATTGAAACTATACGTGGAGTAGGGTATAGATTTAATTTTGGTGACTAGCATGAAGAAAAAACTTTTGAGATCAACTTTAGGAGTGCTTTTTCTAAGTGTTGTTATTTTGACAACACTATTTATATTAATTATTAATCACCAATATATAGAAACAATTAAAGAAAATCTAGCCCAAAACAATAATGTTGTTATTAATTTAATAAAGACTGATAACCTTAAAAATCAAGAGGACTTCTTTAAAAATAACTTACATAATTTTAATATTAGAGTTACTTATATAAATAAAGAAGGTAATGTTATCTTTGATTCTGAAGCTGATACTGAAACTATGAATAATCACAATGACAGGCCGGAAATAAAAGATGCAAGGGTTAATGGGGTAGGTTATAGTGATAGATATAGTGTTTCTGTACATAGGAAAATGATCTATGCAGCAACCAGCTTCGGTGATGGTTATATAATTAGAAGCTCAATGCCTGTTGCACTAGTTTACGGCTTTGAGAATAAATATATTAGATATTACCTTATTACTATAGTGTTAGTGCTTATTCTCGCTGCTTTAGTATCTTCAAGATTATCTCAGGGAATTTTAAAACCTATTAAGGAGCTTCAAAATATCACCTCAAATGTGGCAAAGGGTGAGCTTCATAAAAGAGTTGTAATCAATTCAAGGGATGAAATAGGAGACTTAGGGAGAGCCTTTAATGATATGGCTGATAAGCTTCAATATTCGCTTAAAGATGTAACAGATAAACAAAACAGGCTTGAGGCAATATTAAAAAGCATGGACAGCGGAGTAATTGCCATAGATAAAAATTCAAAGGTTATAATGATTAATCCCTATGCTGAAGAAATCTTTGGCTTAGATAAAAATATTATTGGTCAAAACTTAATGGACAACATAAGAGATTTTGAATTAGAAGACTTATTCAGGCATTCAACCGTGGACTACAACGAGATTAAGGTTTTATGGCCTAGGGAAAGAGAACTGCGAATAAAAACTGCTGATATCATTAACTCCGGTGAGCTTATAGGTAAGGTAGCAGTTCTGCAGGATATTACAGATATTAAAAGACTTGAAAATATGCGCTCTCAGTTTGTTGCCAATGTTTCTCACGAACTTAAAACTCCTTTAACTTCAATTAAGGGCTTTGCTGAAACTCTAAAATATGTTGAAGATCCAGATAAGAAAATTAAATTCCTGGATATAATAAATGATGAGGCAGAAAGGTTAACAAGGTTAATTAATGATATTTTAACCCTATCTTCCTTAGAACAACATAAATTAGAGAAAAATGAAGTAGTTAATGTAAATGCTATAGTAGAAAACGTCTATAATCTAATGAAAAACACAGCTGAAAGTAAAAATATTGCACTATCTGTTACTGGTAAAATTGTTCCAAATATTATTGGAGATAGTGATATGTTTAAACAGATGCTTATTAATTTAGTAGACAATGCAATTAAATATTCTGGTAATAATGCAAAGGTAACTATCGGTACAGATTTCAGCAAAACTAAATGTATTCTTTGGGTAGAAGATACTGGAGTTGGTATGACTAAGGAACACTTAGACAGGATATTTGAGAGATTTTACAGAGTAGATAAGGCAAGATCGAGGGCAGAGGGTGGAACTGGCCTTGGGCTTGCAATAGTTAAGCATATAGTCTTAAGCTTAAATGGAAATATAAATGTTTATAGTGAACCTTCAAAGGGCACGAAATTTACAATTGAGATACCAATTAAAATAGGATAGGCTTAACTATCCTATTTTCTTTTCTTATTTGAAATCCATTGACTAATATTTTCAGTTAAGGTATTATAACATAATGTATAGATATAACCTTTGGGAGTGAAAATATGAAGAACAAAATAGTGAAAATTTCACCAAATAGTTTAGCAGAAGAAATAGATTTAGAAATAGGCGACAGGTTAATTAGTATAAATGGAACTGAAATTAAAGATATTATTGATTATAAGTTTTTAATGGCAGATGAAAATATTATCCTTGAAATTGAAAAGGCAGATGGTGAAGTATGGGAGATAGAAGTTGAAAAGGATTATGATGAGGATTTAGGAGTAGAATTTGAAAATTCAATACTTGATAATGCCAGAAGCTGCTCTAATAATTGCCTGTTTTGTTTCATAGACCAACTACCAAAGGGAATGAGAGAAACCTTATATTTTAAGGATGATGATTCGAGATTATCTTTCCTTCAAGGAAATTTCGTAACCTTGACTAATATGAAGGATGATGATATTGATAGAATTATTAGATATAGAATAAGTCCTATAAACGTTTCTGTACATACAACAAATCCTGAGCTAAGAGTAAAGATGCTCAATAATAGATTTGCTGGCAATATATATGAAAGGCTTGAAAGACTTGCTGATGCTCATATAGATATTAATTGTCAAATAGTTTTAGTTCCCGGAATTAATAATGGAGAGGAATTAATTTCAACTACAGAAGATTTATTTAAATTATATCCAGCTATTAGAAATGTTGCAGTTGTGCCAATTGGTGCTACAAAATATAGAGAAGGTCTTTTTAAAGTTAACTTATTTGATAAGGAAAGCAGTTTAAAGGAAATAAACAATATAAAGAAGTTGCAAGATAAATTTATAAAGGAAGCAGGTTTTCCCTTTGTAAGATTATCAGATGAATTTTATGTACTAGCAAATCTAGAAATTCCTGATAGGGACTTTTATGGAAGCTTTGAGCAGCTAGAAGACGGTATAGGTATGATTAGAATGTTTAGGGATAATATTACTTCTTCCTTACATAATCTAGAAAAAGCAAGTAAAGGGAGTTTTACAATTATAACAGGAGCCTTAGCTTTTAATGAAATAAATGCTGCTGCTCATAAAATTATGGAGCATAACAGCAGTATTAAACTAGAGGTAGCAAAAATTACCAATAGGCTTTTTGGTGAGACTATCACAGTAGCTGGCCTTATAACAGGTAAGGATATAATAGAACAGACAGAGAAAATTAACTTAGGAGAATTTGTACTTATACCTCAAAATATGCTTCGAGGCGGTGAAGAAGTTTTTCTCGATGATATAACAGTAGAGGAATTAGAAAAAGCTCTAAATAGGAAAATAATTATCTGTGACTACACTGGAGAAGACTTAATTGAATTAATTAATACACATTCCATAAAATAGGAGGAAAGACAATGGGTAAACCAATAGTTGCATTTGTAGGAAGACCAAATGTGGGTAAATCCACACTTTTTAATAAAATTGCAGGAAAAAGAATTTCAATTGTAGAAGATACACCAGGGGTAACGAGAGATAGGGTGTATGCAGAGGCCGAATGGCTTAAATATAATTTTACCATAATAGATACAGGTGGAATTGAGCCAGAAAGTGAAGACATCATTCTTTCTCAAATGAGAAGGCAGGCACAAATAGCCATTGATACGGCAAATGTAATAGTATTTATCGTAGATGGAAAAGAGGGCCTTACTGGTGCTGATGCTGAAGTAGCTCAAATGCTAAGAAAGAGCAAAAAGCCTATAGTGCTTGTAGTTAATAAAATTGACAACCTTACTGATGAGGATAATGCATATGAGTTTTATAATTTAGGTATAGGGGATCCAATAACAATTTCAGCTTCACAAGCTTTAGGACTTGGCGATATGCTGGATAAGGTAGTTTCCTATTTCCCTGAAAACTCTGAAGATGCAGAGGATGAAGAATTTATTAAAATTGCCATGATAGGCAAACCTAATGTAGGGAAATCCTCACTTATTAATAAACTCTTAGGTGAAGACAGGGTCATAGTTAGTGATATACCAGGAACAACAAGGGATGCCATAGATAGTGTGCTGGAAACTGATGAAGGTAAATTTATTCTTATAGATACAGCTGGTCTTAGACGTAAGAGTAAAATAAAAGAGGAAATTGAAAGATACAGCGCTGTAAGAACACTAGCTGCTATAGAAAGAGCAAATGTCTGTATTCTGATGATTGATGCTGAAGACGGAATCTCAGAGCAGGATGAAAAGATTATAGGTTATGCTCATGAGCAGGGAAAAGCTATAATGATAATTGTAAACAAATGGGATTTAATTGAAAAAGATGATAAAACCATGCAAAATTTTAAAAAGAACTTACAATATAACTTATCCTTTATAGATTATGCTCCATATCTATTTATTTCTGCCAAAACAGGGCAAAGGGTACATAAGGTCCTAGAGATGGCTAAGAACTGTTATGACAATTCCTGCAGAAGAATATCTACAGGACTTTTAAACGATGTTATAAATAAGGCTGTCTTAATGAAGGAACCTCCAATAGTAGGCTTAAAGAGGCTGAGAATCTATTACGTAACCCAGGTAGATACTAAACCGCCAACTTTTATATTTTTTATTAACGACTATAACTCAGTACATTTTTCCTATGAAAGGTATTTGCTAAATCAAATTAGAGAGAACTTTAATTTTGAAGGTACAGCTATAAAAATACAATTTCGTGAAAGGAAGGACTGATATGACAAATGAGGTTACATTTCTTGGGGGCGGAAGCTTTGGGACAGCATTAAGTGCCTTACTTGCTAAAAAAGGAATAAGCGTGAAGCTGTGGGATAGAAACCCAAGTATTGTTCAAGGCATTAATTTAGACAGAGAAAATAAAAAATATCTGCCTGATGTTAAGCTGCCAAGTAATGTTAAAGCTTATGAAAACATAAAAGAAGCAGTGGATAAGAGTAATTTTATTGTATTATCTGTTCCTTCTCATGTTGTGAGAGGGTTATGCAAGCAAATAAGTCAATTTGTTTCAAAAGAGCAAATTGTAATCTGTATAGCTAAAGGTATTGAAGAAGATACTCAAAAAATTCTATCAGAGGTAATTGAGGAAGAACTTCCACTAAGTCCAGTGGTAATCCTTTCAGGTCCAAGTCATGCTGAAGAGGTGGCTCTAGATATACCAACAGCTGTAGTTGCTGCATCAAAACATAAAAAGTATGCTGTAAAAGTTCAGGACCTTTTTATGACAAACACCTTTAGAGTTTATACCAATACTGATTTAATTGGTGTTGAAATTGGTGGGGCAGTGAAAAACATCATAGCTCTAGCCTCAGGTATTTCAGATGGTATCGGCTATGGAGATAACGCCAAAGCTGCTCTTATGACAAGGGGTATGCATGAAATAGTAAAGATTGGAACTAAGCTTGGAGCTAAGAAGGAAACTTTTTCAGGCTTAACTGGAATTGGTGATTTAATTGTAACTTGTACAAGTATGCACAGTAGAAATAGAAGGGCAGGTATTTTAATAGGGCAAGGAATGCAGCCAGATGAGGCAATTGATAAAATTGGAATGGTGGTAGAAGGTATTAGGGCCTGCAGGGCTTTTTATCAGCTCAAAGAAAAACTTAAGGTATCCATGCCAATTACTGATGTCCTTTATAAGGTTTTGTTTGAAGGCAAGGATCCAAAGGAAGCCGTTTATGAACTTATGTCTCGAGATAAAAAGGACGAAATTTATAATTTTTAAGTATTTTTTATTTTCTTTATAGTTATAATTTTATATGTTGTCCAATATATATATAGTGTTAATAAGTATTATTGGGAGGCATGCGTTGGAAAATTTCGATATATATAAGGACATAGCCGAAAGAACGCAAGGGGACATTTATGTGGGAGTTGTTGGACCTGTTAGAACTGGTAAATCTTCATTTATTAAAAGGTTTATGGATTTGATGGTTATTCCAAATATAGAAAACTCCTATAAGAAACAAAGAGCAAAGGATGAGCTGCCGCAGAGCTCATCAGGAAAATCAATTCATACTACTGAACCGAAATTTGTTCCAAATGAAGCTATAGAAATACACTTAAACGAAGGAACAAAGTGTAAGGTTAGAATGGTTGACTGCGTAGGATATATTGTTAAAGGTGCACAAGGTTATATGGAGGCTAATGGGGCAAAGATGGTTAGTACACCTTGGTATGACCATGAAATCCCCTTTGAAGAAGCAGCTGAAATTGGCACAAAAAAAGTAATTAATGAACATTCTACAATAGGTCTTGTTGTAACTACTGATGGATCAATAACTGATATTGACAGAGACGATTATGTTGAGGCAGAAGAAAGAGTTATTAATGAATTAAAAGCAATCAATAAGCCATTTATTATTCTTTTAAATTCAGCTCATGTAAATGATGCGAGGACTTTAGAATTAAGATCTGAAATGGAAGAAAAATATGATGTTCCTGTTCAAGCTTTGGATGTTTTGAATATGAGAGAAGAGGACATAGGTAATATCTTTCAGACTATACTTAGAGAATTCCCAGTTTCTGAAATTAATATCGATTTTCCAGAATGGATTGAGAAGCTTGATGCTAAGCATTGGCTTAAGGTAAACTTTATTAATTTAGTAAAGGATCTTTGTAAAAGCGTTTTAAAACTAAGGGATGTAAAACGATCTCTTGATGCCTTTAGAGAAGTTGAATTCTTAGATCTAGCTAACATTAACGAAGTAAACATGGGAAATGGTACAGCTAGAGTTGCTTTAAATCCTAAAAACACCTTATTTTATGAGGTATTAAGCGAAGTCTGCAATTGTGACATTAAAGGTGAAAATGAACTCCTAGCTATAATGTACGATTTAAATAGGGCAAAAGTTGAATATGATAAGATTGCAGCTGCATTAAAAGATGTTAGGGAAACTGGTTATGGCTTAGTTGCTCCACAGCTTTCTGAGATGAAACTAGAGGAACCTGAATTTGTTAAACAGGGCAGCAGGTGTGTTGTTAAGCTAAAAGCAAGTGCTCCATCTCTACATCTAATAAAGGCTGATATTGAAACTGAAATATCTCCGATTATGGGTACAGAGAAGCAAAGCGAAGAGCTTATGAAGTCACTATTAGAGCAGTTTGAAAATGATAAGTCTAAAATATGGCAGAGTAATATGTTCGGAAAGCCGCTTGAAATCCTTGTTAAAGAAGAGCTTCAAAATAAATTATATAAGATGCCTGAAGATGTACAAGTAAAACTTCAAAGAACTCTTCAAAAAATCATAAACGAAGGTACCGGTGGACTAATCTGCATAATTCTTTAATTAAACATATAAGTTATGCATGAATATTATATTTAATCAAATTTTTAATATTGAGTCATAAAACTATTGAGTCTTAAACAAGTTCTCAATAGTTTTTCTTTTTGATTTTATTTTAAAAGTTTAAATAATCCTCTATATTTCGCAAATAATAAATTCATAATACATAAGATGGAGGAAAAGGATTATGAAAAAAATAGTAACATTATTATTAGCAGCTTTTTTATTTATGGTTTCAGCATTACCCTTAAATGTAAATGCAGCTGAAAATGTAAGCATAGGAAAACCTTGCTTAAGTCAAAAGGCAGTTGATTTTAAACAAGAACAAAGAAAGCTATGGAGCGATCACGTTTTTTGGACCAGAAATTACATTATAAGTGACTTGGCTAACCTTGAAGATAAGGGTAAAGTATTAGAAAGACTTCTTAGAAATCAAGATGATATCGGTGCACTTTATAAACCATATTATGGGGAAGAAAATTCAAAAAAGCTTACTGCTTTATTAAAGGAACACATACAGCTTGCAGGTCAAGTTGTAGATGCTGCTAAAGCTTCTAATAAAGCTGATTTAGACAAATATAATAAGCTGTGGTACGAGAACGCGGATAAAATAGCAAGCTTCTTAAGTAGTGCAAACCCAAATTGGTCAAAGCCTGTTCTACAAGAAATGTTATATAAGCACTTGCAGTTAACAGCAGCAGAAGCTGTCTCAAGATTGAATAAGAATTGGGATGCTGACATTGCAGCCTTTGACAAAGGTTATACTCACATCTTAAACTTTGCCGATGTGCTTTCAGATGGAGTTGTAAAACAATTTCCTGATAAATTTAAATAACATGGATTTATATCCTGGATAGATTAGTAATATAACAAATTTCTGGGTAGAATTAAACTACTAAAAATATATTCAAGTAACAGAAACAATTTCTTTATAGTTTAACCAATAAATTCAAGAGAGCAGCTTGCTCTCTTTTCTATTGCTGATTAAATGAGTTTTAAATATATTTGAATATTTGGAATTATATGATATATAATTATATAAATAGACAATTTATATGATTTTATGGAGGTGTGAACGTGCAGGATAAGAAAAAGGTTATAAAAGAAATTAGAAGCTGGTTTTTTACAATTTTAGGAGCATTTTTTATTGTAACTTTACTTAATAGCAAGGTTTTTGCTAAAGTTCAAGTACAACAAAGTTCTATGGAAAATACATTGTTCACAAATCAGCAATTGATAGTAGATAAATTGAGTTATAACTTTTCAGAACCTAAACGGGGAGATATTATTATATTTCTTGAAAATGAAGAAAAAGGAACTGTTATTGATGACACATTAAGAAATATAAATAGTATGGTATCTCTATTTAATGGTGTAAAGGAAGTAACTGAATCACATAATAGATTAGTAAAAAGGGTAATCGGTATTGAAGGCGATGAAATTGATATTAAGGATGGATATGTCTACATAAATGGTAATAAACTTGAAGAATCATATGTTAAGGGAAAAACTTTAAATGGAGATTTTAAACTTCCTGCTAAAGTTGGACATAACAAATTATTTGTTTTGGGTGATAACAGACCAGTTAGTAAAGATAGCAGGAAGTTTGGCCTTATAGATATTGATCAAGTAGAGGGAAAAGCAATTTATAGAGTCTATCCCTTTGATAAGATTGGTAATTTAAAGTAGATTACAGCTAAATAAGAGTAATTATGCCAAAAGTATTGAAATTTTTTAGTAAGCAGTTTATAATATATTTTGTTAAACAACGAAAATATTACTTTAATATCTGGGTATGGCGCAGATGGTAGCGCGCTAGAATGGGGTTCTAGAGGTCGCAAGTTCAAATCTTGTTACCCAGACCAAACTATGATAATCCGAACCTAATTGCTGGATAAGGTTCGGATTTGTGCTGTATTTTAAGAATTTATAGGTTTGTTAGAAAATAAATTTTTCACTTGTAAACCTCTAATAAACTGTTTATAATAAGTATAATAAAATATTGTATTACAGTGATGATAAAAGCTATAGTTTATGAATCTCTACAGAGAGCCGGTGGTTGGTGTGAACCGGTGAGAGGTTAAGCCTTCCACTTTTGTAGCTGTCGGTGATGAGCCGTAGGGTAGCGCCCTTTATAGCACCTTCGAGTGGTTGGCAAACTAGCTGACAATTTGGGTGGCAACGCGGAATCCTTCCGTCCCATATTATTTATATGGGACGGAGGGATTTTTATTTTTCTAAATAAATAGTGATAAAAACGCACTTAATTAAGGAGGAAAATATGTTAGATATCAAATTTTTACGCACAAATCCAGAGGTTGTAAAAGACAATATTAAGAAGAAATTTCAAGAACAAAAGTTAACAATGGTTGATGAAGTGATTAAGCTCGATGAGGAATATCGAGATGCAAAGTCAAGAGGGGATGCTCTTAGAAATCAACGGAATTTAATTAGTAAAGAAATTGGCATTTTGATGTCCAAAGGGCTTAAGGAAGAGGCTGCGCAAGTCAAGGTTAAGATTGCAGCTATTGCTGAGGAGCTTACGGAATTAGAAATGTTGGAAAATAAACTTGAGGCTCAAATTCATGATAGAATGTTGATTATTCCCAATATCATTGATCCTACGGTACCAATAGGTAAAGATGATAGTGAAAATGTTGAAATTGAACGTTTTGGAGAACCTGTTGTACCTGATTTTGAGGTACCATATCATACAGATATTATGGAAAAACTCCATGGTATTGACCTCGACAGTGCAAGAAAAACTAGTGGGAATGGGTTCTATTATCTCTGTGGTGATATTGCACGACTGCATTCTGCAATTCTCAGCTATGCGCGTGATTTTATGATTGATAGAGGGTTCATTTACTATATTCCACCTTTTATGATACGCAGTAATGTTGTAAACGGGGTTATGAGTTTTTCTGAAATGGAAAATATGATGTATAAAATAGAGGGTGAAGATTTATATCTGGTTGGAACAAGCGAGCATTCTATGATAGGTAAATTTATTGACACAATTTTGGATGAAGAACAGCTCCCTCAAACATTAACCAGCTATTCTCCATGCTTTCGTAAAGAGGTAGGGGCACATGGTATAGAAGAACGAGGAGTATATCGCATTCATCAATTTGAAAAGCAGGAAATGGTCGTCCTTTGCAAAACAGAAGAAAGTGCTCTGTGGTTCAATAAACTATATCAGCATACCGTTGATTTTTTTCGCTCCTTAGATATTCCTGTACGTACCTTAGAATGTTGTTCTGGGGACCTGGCGGATTTAAAAGTAAAGAGTATTGATGTAGAAGCATGGTCTCCTAGACAGCAAAAATATTTTGAAGTTGGAAGCTGCTCTAATTTAGGTGATGCACAGGCTCGCAGATTAGGCATTCGAGTTAGAAACAAAGAAAAGGGAAACTACTTACCGCATACACTGAACAATACAGTTGTTGCACCGCCGCGCATGTTGATAGCATTTTTAGAAAACAATTTAAATGCGGATGGTTCAGTCACAATTCCAAAACCACTTGCAATGTATATGGGTGGTAAAGAAATCATTAAACCATAATAAGTAAAACAATAAGGAATGGAGCAGAATCATATTATGGTAGCAGGGGCTTCCGTGGCTCTCTTAGGGTCTAAATATTGGCTAGAAGCTGGTAAAGCCTTGATATAACAAGGCTTTTAAATTTTATATAAATATTTAGCTAATCATTTGGGTGTATAATGGATGTATATAAAGTTAGGGGTAATTGTAATTGCTGTAATAGTACAATTTATGATAGTATAATAAAAAGGATAGATAAATTATAAGGTATCGGCCTTACTATTACAAAAGAACATTAATAAATTACGGAGGGCATAATGTTTGATAAATTTAAGTTTAAAATAAATAAAAAATACGCAACCATCTCTCTTTATGTAATAATTACAACCTTAATAATTTTTATATTGGCAAGGGCAACTTTTCAAATTGAAAGTATTTTAAAAGCAGTAACTACGGCTTTTAAGTATATAGGCAAAATGCTAACTCCTGTATTTGTTGGAATTATTATTGCATATATTATTAACCCTTTAGTTGAATTAATTGAGATCTTGCTTAGAAAAACAAAGTTTTTAAAGTTTAAAAATGAGAAGAAGTATAGAACCATTGCCGTTTTTGCTTGTGTGCTGCTTATAATTTTAGTTGTATTTTTTCTAATTGGAACCTTTATTTTTAGTATTACAAAGCAAATTTCTAATATGAACTTTGATAGGGTAATTGGTATTATTACCAGTTACATAAATGGATTCTCAGACTCTTTAAAGAATATTGAAGGAAAGTTACAAAGCATGCATTTAGAATCCAAGGCGCTAGAACAATATGCAGCACAATTTTCTACTGCACTTATTACTTGGTTAAATAATTTTGCTGATAATCTAGCATCAAACACCATGAATATATCTGGATATATTTCTAATTTTGTTTTTGGACTTATCATAGCAGTTTACTTATTATTGGATAAGGATGATTTTATACAATATGCTAATAAATTCTCAAAAGCAATGTTTTCAGATAAAACTTCAAAAATAATTAAGAGCTATTTGCATGACTTTGATGAGATTTTTTCAGGCTTTATAAGAGGCACACTATTAGATGTACTTTTCATGTGTGTAGCCTTAAGTGTATCTTTAGGCATTATAGGAATTAAATTTGGTGTTCTAATAGGTTTTCTTGCAAGCCTTTGTCATTTAATTCCTTATTTTGGTCCAATTGTTGCCTTTGCAGGTACCATAATTTTTGGATTACTAAATGCTCAATATAGTCAAGTTGTTATAGCGATTATAGTTTTATTTATTATTCTTCAAATAGATGCTAATATTATTCAACCAAAACTTCTTGGCAGTAAATTATCTCTAAAGCCAATATTTATTTTGATATCTATAATTATTGGAGCTGATATAGCAGGGGTTTTAGGTATGGTGCTGGCAGTACCTGTTGCTGCATTAATAAAGTTATTTTTAAAGAGAATAATAGATGAACGAATCAGGGAAAAAGAATTGATAGAAAGTCAAAATTAACTTAATATATTTTAAACTAAAGGCATCCATATAAGTTATTACTTATTTATTATATATAAGTAATAACTCATATAGATGCCTTTAATTATTTTATAGTAAAATTAGATAATTTTACTATAAAAATAGTATATATACTTTCTCTTTATTGTATGTTTATACAACAAATTTAGAAATTATTTGTATTTTAACGTTGTAAACAGTCATTTTAGTAGTAAAAGTCAATTATTTTACTTAGTAAAATAATTGACTTTTACTATATTCAGTTGTAATATAATATTATAATAAGTAAACGTTTCAAATAATCCCACTAATTTAGAAGTAAGTATATAGAATTAATTGTTTGAAAACTTATAAGATTTAATTTTATAAGTTTGAGATATACATATTTATTAAAGGATACAAATTTAAAAATTAAGGGGGAACGTAAAAAATGAAAACCAAAAAAGTATTAACACTAGTTATGACTACTGTCTTAACGCTAAGTTTATTATCAGGCTGTGGTAATAATTCAGCACAGACTGGCACAACTGGAAAAAGTAATGAAAAGACTACCATAAGGTTTGCAACTTGGGATTCTGATGACACACTATCACTTCAGCAAAAAATAGTTGATAAATTTAACAGCGAGAACAAAGACGTAAATGTAGTTCTAGAGAGCTATGGTAATGACTATGATACAAAGATTGCAGCTGGAATTGGGGCAAATGATGCTCCAGATGTAATGTATATGTGGAATTATCCTCAATATGGGGATGCACTTGAACCTTTAGATAGTTATATTAAAAAAGAAGGACAAGCCTATAAGGACAACTTCTATGAAGCTCTATGGAACTATAATTCCTCAAAGGGAAAGGTTCTTGGAATGCCAGTAGGTTATACAACTCATGTAGTTTATTATAATAAGGATTTATTCGATAAGGCTGGTGTTTCTTATCCAACTGATGGCTGGACATGGCAGGATCTTAAGGATGCAGCAAAAAAACTTACAAATAAGAATGAAAAGGTTTATGGCTTTGCCTTTTCAGGAAAACCAGACCCATACGATTTTGAGATGTATCTTTGGAATAATGGAACTCAATATGTAGGAAAAGATGGAAAGCTTGAAGGAAATCTAAATAGTGATAAAGCTGTAGAAACGCTAAGCATGTTCCAAAGTATGGAGAAAGACGGTATAGCAATTGCATCTGAGGGCTCTGGATCGGATGAAATGAAAAGCGGAAAGGCTGCAATGTTTATAAACGGCTCTTGGTCATTAGATACTTTAAAAAGTGCTAAAATTAATTTCGGCGTAGCTACATTACCTGTATTTGAAAAGGGTAAGAAATCCATAAGCATTATAAGTTCATCAGGAGTTTCAATATCAAAGACTTCTAAGAATAAGGAAGCTGCATGGAAATTCGTAAAATATTGGACCTCAGAGGAAGCAAACAAAGCAAGAATCGGATATGAAATACCAGTATTAAAATCTGTTGCTAAATCAGAAAATCTAATAAATGACAAGACCTATTCAGTATTCTATACAATGCTTAACCAAAGCGAAGGCTATACACCATCTTCATTTAAGATGGATAAATGGAGTCAAGTATCGGATAAATTGTCACTGGTTTTTGAACAGGTATTTAATACAAGCAGTTTAAAGAATCCAAAAACAGCACTTGATGAAGCTGTAAAATAGAACACTATAAAGAATTATCCCGCTTTATACGGGATAATTCTTTAAACTAAATATGGAGGTTTACATATGGAACAAACCAGAGAGATAAAAATCAAGAGACGAAGATTTTTAAGTAATATAACACCTTATCTTTTTATTTCCCCATGGATAATTGGATTTCTTGTATTTACTTTGGTACCACTTATATTTTCTTTAGTAATCAGCCTATATAATTGGCCTGTTATAGGAAAAAAACAATTCGTGGGCCTAAGTAATTACATAAATATGTTTACTGCAGATCCACAATTTTTTAAGTCCCTTATTATAACCTTAAAATTTGCTTTAATATTTGTACCATTAAATCTAATTTTAGCTCTTATACTAGCTCTACTTATAACACGTCCTGTAAAAGGAGTAAAAGTATTTAGAACTATTTTTTATATACCTACTGTAGTTTCAGGAGTAGCAATTTCAATTATTTGGGGATGGATATTAAATTCTCAATATGGAATCTTAAATTATATTTTTTCTTTTATAGGCATTAGTGGACCAAAGTGGCTTACAGATCCTAAATGGGCAATTATAGCCATAGTTATAGCAAGTGCCTGGGGAGTTGGCACAATGATGCTGATATTCTATACCGCAATTAGCAGTATTTCAAAAGATATGTATGAGGCAGCTTATATTGATGGAGCATCACCACTGCGCTCTTTTTTTTCCATCACACTTCCTCTCATTACTCCAACATTGCTATTTAACCTTATTACCTCAACCATCACAGCTCTTCAGCAATTGACCTTAGCACTCTTACTTACAAATGGAGGACCAATGAAATCCACTTATTTTTATGGACTTTATGTTTATAATAATGCATTTAAACAGTTCAAGCTTGGTTATGCAAGCGCTAATGCATGGTTTATGTTTATTGTTATATTAATTTTAACAGCTACTATTTTTAAATCTTCTTCCGCATGGGTTTTCTATGAAAATGAAATGGCTGTTAATAAAAAAGGAGGTAATAAGAAATGAAGATAAGTAAAACACAAAAGATAATAATATACACTTTTTTAATATTATTTACACTTTACTTTCTATTTCCTTTTGTATGGATGATTCTTACAGCCTTTAAAACTGAAGGAGAGGCGTTTACATATCCACCAAAAATATTTCCTAGTATATGGCACTTTGATAACTTTATTAAGGCCTGGAATTCTCAGCCTTTCTATTCATATTTTAAAAATTCTGTGATTGTAACAGTACTTACTACAATTGGCCAGCTTATTTCTTGTTCACTTGTAGCCTATGGTTTTGCAAGGTATGAGTTTAAGGGTAAAAATATTTTATTTGTTTTACTTCTCTCCACAATGATGATTCCCTGGGATGTAACAATGATACCACAATATATGGAATTTAAGGCCTTTGGTTGGATTAATACCTTGAAAACTCTTATTGTACCAGCTTTTTTTGGCTCAGCTTATAACATATTTCTTTTGAGACAGTTTTTGATGGGAATTCCTAGAGACTTTGAAGAGGCAGCAAGAATAGATGGAGCAAATGACTTTCAAATTTTTTCAAGGATATTTGTTCCGCTTATGAAACCGCCTTTAATACTAATAGGTGTGCTTAATATTCTACTTGTATGGAATGATTATCTTGGTCCACTTATTTTCCTTCAGGACAGAACAAAATATACTTTGGCCTTAGGCTTAGCCTCCTTTAAGGGAGTTCACACTATGCAAATAATACCTATTATGGCTATTACAATTGTCATGATAATACCACCAATTATTGTTTTTGCATTTGCTCAAAAATATATTGTAGAAGGTATTAGCGGTGGTATAAAACAATAATGGAAGGAGTAACTTTATGCAGCGCATGATGAAAGATTGGGAAAATAATAATTTGCTTCACATAAATAGAAAAGAAAGTAGGGCATACTTTTACGGGTACAAATCCACAGATAGAGCTTTAACCTCTGATGAAGTTAAAAGTTATGGGATAATAAAGCTTGATGGACTATGGAAATTTATGTTTCTTCGGGCCCCAGAGTTATCTCCTGAAAATTTTTATAAAAATGAATTTGATGCTTCAAATTGGAATGATATTATGGTACCAGGGAATTGGCAGGTTCAGGGATATGGAAAAATGCATTATACAGATGTTTATTATCCTTTTCCTATAAATCCTCCATATGTTCCAACAGAAAATCCTACAGGAATTTATAAGCGAAATTTTAAACTTAATAGTGATTGGGTAAAAAATCGTACCATACTAAGATTTCACGGAGTGGACAGTAGTTTTAACTTATGGATAAATGGGTTTTCAGCAGGCTTTTGCAAAGGAAGCAGGGTGACTTCTGAATTTGATATAACCTCATTTGTTAAAGAAGGCAAAAATGATATTACAGTAAGAGTTTATCAATGGTCTGACGGTACATATCTTGAAGATCAGGATATGTGGTGGCTCAGCGGAATATTTAGAAATGTGGAATTAATAAATGAACCATATATTTGCATTGAAGATATTACTGTTATTACAGATTTTGATGATGATTATAAAGATTCAATGTTGAAGCTTGATATGCTTTGCTCAAATTACAACACTTTAAATATTGGTGGACTAAGTTTAAAGTTTAGTTTATACAACATGAAAAATGAAAATATATGTGAATTTGAATCTAAGGATATTGCTATAGAAAAAGAAAATAATGTTAATATATTTATAGAGGAAAAAATATTATGTCCTAATAAATGGACAGCTGAGACTCCATATTTATATAAACTTATAATAGAACTTGCAGATTTAGCTGGAGAAACAATTTATTCAGTGCCAGTTAAAATTGGTTTTAGAAAAATAGAGCTTATAGATGGCAACTTCAATATAAATGGAAAGACAATAATGCTAAATGGAGTAAATAGGCATGATTTCAGTGCTGAAGCAGGAAGAACTGTAACAAAAGAGAGTATGCTGGATGATGTTCGGCTAATGAAGCAGCATAATATAAATGCAGTTAGAACCTCACATTATCCAAATCATCCTTATTTTTATGAGCTCTGTGATATTTATGGACTTTATGTAATAGATGAAGCAGATCTTGAGTGTCATGGCTTTGAACTTACAGGAGATTATAATTGGATAAGTAATAACAGCTGCTGGGAAAAAGCTTACGTAGATAGAGCTGAACGAATGGTAAAAAGGGATAAGAATCACCCTTCAATTATAATGTGGTCACTGGGTAATGAATCCGGCTTTGGATGCAATTTTACAGCCATGTCACAGGCCTGTAGAAGCTTAGATAATACAAGACTTATACATTATGAAGGAGATAGTGATGCAGTTATAAGTGATATATATAGCACCATGTATACTAGACTTAATAAGCTTGAGAAAATAGGTGAAGATGAGAAAGGTAAAAAGCCTCATATACTTTGTGAATATGGCCATGCCATGGGAAACGGTCCTGGCGGTCTTAAGGAATATCAAGAGGTGTTTAGAAAATACAAAAGACTACAGGGCGGCTTTATATGGGAATGGTTTGATCATGGTATAAAGCAAAGAAACAGTGATGGAATTGAATACTATGCCTATGGCGGGGAGTTTGGTGACTACCCTCATAACGGAAACTTTTGTATTGATGGACTTATATTTCCTGACAGAAAGCCTTCTCCAGCTCTTTTAGAGTATAAGAAGGTTATTGAACCTATTAGTACCTATGCTGTAGATCTTAAAAAAGGGATAATTAAAGTTAAAAATCTATATGATTTTATTGATTTAACACATATTGATTTAAAGTGGAAGGTTTCTTTTGACGAAAATATACTTGATACAGGAACTATTCATCTCGGCAAAATTAATCCTGTGGAAGAAAAAGAAATTAAAATTCCAATTGATATAAAGAATGTAGCGGTAAATACAGATTATTGGCTTAATTTAACCTATGTTTCAAAAGAAGATGAATTATGGGCAGAAGCTGGACATGAGATAACCTTTGAACAGTTTAAGCTTCCAATGTTTGAAGTAAATAAATCCATGCGCCCAGTAAAAGAGCAATTGGCAGTAAAAGAAAGTGAAGGAAGACTCATTATATCAGGCAGTGAATTTAAGGTTATTTTTAACAAAGTGTTTGGCTGCCTTGAGGAGTATTGGTATAAAAGCAAGAAAATTATTGAGAAGGGACCAAGCTTAAATTTTTGGCGTGCCCCTATAGATAATGACATGTATCTTACACCGGACTGGAAAGAAAAATATTTTCTTCATATGATGCAGGAAATGCTGGAATATATGGAATATGAAAATGAGGGCTCCAAAGTTTTAATTAAAATAGGTGTACACATTGCGCCTCCAAATCAAGGGTGGGCATTTAAGGCGGTATACAATTATACAATATGTTCCAATGGCGATATAAAACTTAAAGTTACAGGTCGTCCTTATAGAGATGAGCTAAATATGCCTAATGTAATTCCAAGGATAGGTCTTGAGCTATATGTAAATAAGGATTTTAATAGCACAGTATGGTATGGAAGAGGACCTGGTGAATCCTATAGTGACAGTAAGCTGTCAAGTAAGATTGGAATATTTAGAAATAAGGTAGAAAATATGCATACAGCCTATGTATATCCTCAAGAAAATGGAAATCATACTGATGTAAATTGGATGAGCCTTATGGATTCAAATACTGGACTTTTCATAATTTCCGATAAAACCTTTGATTTTACAGCACATGATTATAAAAAGGAAGCCTTAGAAGCAGCAAAGCATCAGCATGAAATAAAAAAAGCTGACTTTATTGTATTAAATCTTGATTATTTACAAAATGGTCTTGGAAGTGCAAGTTGTGGTCAGGATCAGCTTCCACAATATAAGTTAACTCCTAGAGAATTTAACTTTGAATTTGAACTATCACTTTATAATAAAGAAAAAATAAATGCTGTAAATTATAGTAAAATCAGATATGAAGACTAATTTGGTTAATAAACATTTGAGAGGTGATAGTTGTGGAACTTGATATAAGTAGAGTACCTTTTAGCAGGTACGGATCATACTTTGTTTATTCTATTGATCCAAAGTCTGGTGAATTGCTTTTAAGAGATGTTCACGGCGGCGATGAAGCTGAAAGCACAGTATTTAAAATTGATGTAATAAAAAAAGGAAATAAAGTACCTTACAAGGTTAAAGTTAGCGAAACAAAGCTAACTTTAACAAACTCTGAAAATATAGAGGAACAAATTAATATTTGTATAAGTGAAGAGGACATGATCCATATTGAAGGAAGCGGAATTGGACTTAGATTTAATGCAGTTAAGACACGATATGATAATGTTCTAAGATATGCAAAAGATAAGTGGGAATATCATTTTTATTCAAAGGAAATTAAGATGATGTTTAGCCTATTAGATGGAAATGTGTCTCTAAAGGCGCCTTGGAATATAGTTGGAAATGAAAGTATAGTAATGGAGGTTGAACCTTTAAAGGACTATATGCATCTAGTTATAGAGAGTTATAAAACGGTATGGGAAAATAAAGAATTTGAAAGCTATGAAATAGCTCAAAAAAAGGTGGATTCTTGTTATGAAACTTGGTTTAAAAGCATGGCAGAGGTGCCAGAAAAATATAATACCTCAAAAGAACTAGCAAGCTATATAACCTGGTCCTGTGTCGTTCACCCTGAGGGTGAATTAACTCGGTATGCTATGTATATGTCTAAGAATTGGATGTATAACATATGGAGCTGGGATAATTGCTTTAATGCAATGATGCTAAGCATAAATCATCCTGAACTTGCCTTAGATCAATTATTATTATTTATAGATAAACAGGATCCTTCCGGAATTTATCCGGATTTCATAAATGATAAGTTTAGCTCCTTTAGCTGCTGTAAGCCACCTATTCACGCCTGGGCTTTTAGTAAATTAAGAGAAAATAATAGTTTTTTTAATAGAAAAGATGTTGTAGAATTAATGTATGAATCACTATCAAATGCAACGGAATATTGGCTAGTTCATAGAAGACGAAATAAAAATTCTCTTCCCTTATACAATCATGGCAATGATTCAGGTTGGGATAATGCCTCAGTTTTCCACATGGGAATTCCAGTTGAAGCTCCTGATTTAGCAGCCCATCTTATACGTCAGATGGATATTTTATCTAAGATGGCTGATGAGCTTGGTAAAATCGAAGAAAAGAATATGTGGAAGATAAAAGCAGATGACTTATATGTGCTTTTAATGAATCACCTTTTGAAAGAAGATGGTTTTTCTGCTATATTATATGACTCAGTTGAAAAGGAAATACCATATAGAAACAGCCTTTTATTAAGGCTTCCTATAGTTATTGGCTATAGACTTCCATCTGAAATTAAGGCTAAAATTGTTACAAGTTTAAAAGAAGATTTTGAAACAGACTTTGGTCTTGCTACGGAATCTCATAGAAGCCCATTGTACAAAGAAGATGGCTATTGGCTTGGGCCAGTATGGGCACCGGTAATGTATCTTATAATAGATGCTTTAAATTCCTGTGGGTATTCAGCTCTTGCTAAGGATTATGCTAAGCGTTTTTGCAATGCAACTCTTATAGGAGGTATGGCAGAAAATTTTGATCCATTTACAGGCAAGGGCTTGGTTGATCCAGCTTTTACTTGGACCTCCAGCGTCTTTTTAATGCTGGGAAGAGAGTATTTATAATTGGAGGTTAAAGTCCTAAATGGACTTTAACGAGTGGTTTGCGAGTGAAAACGAGTATGCTAAACCACTCAGTGTTTCCGACTAAAGGAGGAAAAGCATAAATGAAAAAATACATTGGAGAAATAGGCCTTCTATTTGTAGCAATTATATGGGGCATGGGTTTTGTAGCATCGCGTTTATCTTTAGATTCAAAGCTTACTCCTTTTCAAATTATGACTCTCAGATTTTTTATTTCCACTTTATTAATGCTAATTATTTATAGAAAAAATCTTAAAAGTATTAATAGAAATTCTTTAATAGCTGGAATAATATTAGGTTTGTTACTTTTTGTAGGATTTGCTTTTCAAACAGTGGGGCTTCAATATACTACTCCTTCAAAGAACGCCTTTTTGACTGCTATAAATGTTGTAATGGTACCATTTATAGGTATCTTACTCTATAAGAGGTCTTTAGATAAATTTGGAATAGCAGGTGCAGTATTAGCCTGTATCGGTGTAGGCATTTTAACTCTTGATGGAGGATTTAATGTAAATAAAGGTGATATATTTACATTAATATGTGCACTTAGCTTTGCCTTTCATATATTTTTCGTAGGAGAATTTGTTAAAAAATATGACCCAATATTACTTACTACTTTGCAGCTATCTTTTGCATTTTTATTCTCCCTCATTGCAATTATTGTTATGGGGCAGACAAATATTCACCTAAATTCCAAGGGGATTTTATCAGTTTCATATTTGGGTATTTTTAGTACAACTTTAGCTTTTCTTCTGCAAAATGTTGCACAGAAATTTACAAATGAAACAAAAGCTGCTATTATACTATCTATGGAGTCGGTGTTTGGTTCTCTAGCATCAGTTGTCTTTCTAGGGGAACTTATGACAGTAAAAATAGCATTAGGATGCATTTTAATATTTATTGCTATTATTATTTCAGAGACAAAATTATCTTTTTTGCAAGTTGGTATATGGAAAAAAGATAATGTAATTCAGGAAATTATGGCGTATGATGATACCATTGATGATTAAGTTATAGGAAAAATAATTATTTATAGATAGGTGATAAGGAGTATGGCTATTATAAAGGATATTGCTGAAAAGGCTGGAGTGTCAATTACTACAGTATCAAGAGTATTAAATTATGATGAAACCTTAAATGTATCAGATGAAACTAAGCAGAGAATATTTGAAGCAGCTCAGGAACTAGAGTACATACCTTCAAAGCGTAAAAAGCACAGGAGAAAATTTAAAATAGGTCTTCTTTATTCCTATTCTCTTGAAGAGGAACTAGAAGATACCTACTATCTTTCTATACGTGTCTCAATAGAAAAAAAGCTATTATCAGAAGGAGCTAACATATTTAGAATAGGAAAAGATGATGATCTAGAAAAAATAAAAAATATAGATGCTATTATTGCTCTAGGAACCTTTAATTCTAATGACATAGAAAGAATAAAAAAATTTACAAAGCCTATAGTTTTTGTAGATAGTTCACCTAATGAGGATTTATTTGATTCAGTAATAATTAACTTTCCTCAGGCGGTAAAAAAAGCCCTTGATTACTTATGTTCGTTAGGACATACGAAAATTGCTTATATCGGAGGTATGGACTTTGACATTAATGGCAATAGGATTGATGACTTAAGGGAAAATACCTATACTAAATATATGAAAGAAAGAGAACTGTACAATCCTGACTTTATAAAAGTAGGTAAATATACTCCGAAGGATGGCTATAGATTAATGAAGGAAATCCTAGAAACTACAACTTTGCCTACAGCTGCCTTTGTGGCAAACGATTCTATTGCTATAGGGTGCTATAAGGCAATATATGAAAAAGAATTAAAAATTCCTGAAGATATAAGTATTGTTGGCTTCAATGATATATCCTCTGCGCAGTATATGATGCCTCCGCTTACTACAATTAAGCTACACATAGAGTTTATGGGTGAAACAGCAGTAGATTTAATTATAGAAAAATTGATGTCAGAAAGAAATATATGTAAGAAAATAACTATACCTGCTGAACTTATAATAAGGGAAAGCTGTAAGGTTATAGATATACCTAATACAATTAAATAAAATTTAACTACTATTAAATAAGTCAAGTGCCACCCACTTGACTTATTTATATTTGCATCTCTATAATATTAATATGGGGTGATTTTATGAATGCAGAAAAAATATGTCCGCTTTGTGGAAAAGAAAATAATTGTCAGCATGGTCAAGGTGGATGCTGGTGTGATTCTGTTGTAATACCTAAATATATAATAGATATGATACCCGAAGATAAGAAGGGAAAGGCTTGTATTTGCAAGGCGTGTCTAGAAAAGTATACAAAATAAAAATGCAAACAACAACTTGCAAGTTTTGCCCTGAGTTCTCAGGGTTTTTTATTCTAAAAAATTATTTAATTCATAATAGATATTTTACGGTATGTATAATATATTCTTAGCATAAGTATTTATTAATGGTCATATTAGGAGAAGACTACAATTTAAAGGTTATTTAATTTCAATCGAAAGGAGTGATGTTATTGTTAAGTAATGATACAAAAATAACAACATCCGATTACATAGAAACAAATAATATTAAAAGAATAAGTAAACTTAATAGTGCTGTTATTATACCTGCTTTAAACCCTACATCTAATTTAATTGACTTTGTTCACGACTTACTAAAAACAGGAGTTCCCTGTGTAATTGTAGTAAATGATGGCAGTGATACCTCCTTTAATGGTATTTTTACTGAGCTTAAAAAGTTTAATAAATGCACGGTTCTAGAGCACGAGGTAAACAAGGGTAAGGGTAGAGCCTTAAAAACTGCTTTTACTTATTTTACAGAAAACTACTCTTTTTTAGATGGTGTTGTTACTGCGGATGCTGATGGTCAGCATGCAATTAGTGATATTTGTAAAATAAGCGAGAAACTTACCAATACTCAAGGTTCACTTATTTTAGGTGTAAGAAATTTTAAGGAAAGTAATGTTCCTAAAAGAAGTTACATAGGCAACACAGTAACTAGCTGCATTTTTAAATTTTTATATAACAGTAATTTAAATGACACACAAACGGGACTTAGGGGTATACCTAAAAAAGAGCTTCCTTGGATTCTCCAATTAAAAGGGGAGAGATTCGACTTTGAAATCAATATGCTAATAAATGCAAGGCGCAATAATATAAATCTTAAAACTATACCTATACAAACCCTCTATTTCGAAAATAACTCTGGCTCTCATTACAGCACAATTAAGGATTCAATACCTATATTTTTAAAACTTATATCTGGGTTAATCCAATATTCAGGATCAACAATTGTATCAAGTATATTAGATGTTTCGTCCTTTTTTATATTAAATACAATTTTACTTTCAACTTTTCCTGCTGCTTTAAGAATATTCCTAAGTACAGTTATTGCTCGTTTAATATCCTCCATGTGCAACTATACAATGAATAGGAAATTTATCTTTTCAGATACTGGGAAGGTTTCAAGATCTGCAGTTCGTTATTATATTCTATGTGTTTGTTTAATGATGACCTCATATGGTTTAGTTTATTCCATTAGTCTATTTTGGAAAGTAAATGAATCCTTTATAAAACTTATTACTGATTTCATTTTGGGCTTTTTAAGTTATGAGGTTCAACTGCGCTGGGTATTTCAAAATAAGAATAATGAGGAAGGGTCTATCCATAATGAAGTAGCAAAAGATTATAGGTAGAAACTACTCTGTGTTCCCACCAAGGAGGTTAAAGTCCTAAATGGACTTTAACTAGGTATAAGCGCTAAATGGGCTTATACGGGTAGTCTGACGATGAGTAAACGGCAAGCTAAACTACTTAGTGTTCCGACTTTAGGAGGAAAAATGAAAAAACGATTTACAAAATGCTTTTTTAAAACCCTTCGTTTTATTCTAAGAATTTTAACGCCAGCTTATAAGGTATGTCCTTCTTCTAATATAGATTCTCCGGCGGTTTATCTAATAAATCACCAAAATACAAGGGGACCGCTGCTAAACGTACTCTGGTTTAATAAACCTGTACGGATGTGGGTACTTAGTGTATTTTGTAATCATAAAACCTGCTTTAGGCAGTATTATGATTATACCTTTACAAAGCGTTTTGGTATTCCAAAATTTATAGCTGCCATATTTGTATTCCCTTTATCTTTTATTGTATCAGCAATTATGCAGGGGATGGAGGCAATTCCAGTTTATAGACGGTCAAGGGAAATTTTAAAGACTTTTAGTGAAAGTATTAAAACCTTAATCAATAAACAAAGTATTATACTTTCTCCAACTGTTGACTATACAAATTCTATCTCCAATATGGGAGAAATGTATAAGGGTTTCTTAGATTTAGAAAAATATTATATTCGTGAGACTGGCAGACATCTTCCTTTTGTACCACTGCATATAAGTAATGACAAACGTACTATTTTTGTTGGTGAGCCAATTTACTTTGGCTCAGAGGAAGGATACAAGCAGGAGAAAGAAAAAGCTTTTATTAAATTAAAAAAAGAATTTTCTCGATTAGAAACTATATAAATTAAAAAGGACTGTCACGAAATAATTAATAATATGAAAAAATAGGTATAATATATAAGTAAAAGGTCAGATAAATTTTATTTGAATTTATCTGACCTTTTTAAACTTATTTATAGAATTAAAAATTTAATCTAATTTTAATATTATCTTTAAAATTTTTTAATTTATTTTATATATTATAAAGAAGCTAGCTTAGAGATTAATAAAATACATATTAAATATATTCTATATAGATAATATAAAGAATATAAAATTTTTTAATATTAGGGCGACAAATTAAAAGACTTTAAAGTTTTATTAGTTAGAGATGTAATTCAGAATGCTACGTTTATTGAAAGGAAGATTAAACAATGAATTTCCAAATTTTTAGACTTATAAATAATTTAGCTTATAAAAGCAATGCTTTGGATAAATTAATGATAATTTTTTCAAAATATGTTCCTTACGGTTTTATGGCTGCTTTGGCCTTAGTTTATATTTTGGGCATTACAAGCCATAACCTAGACTATAGAAAAGCGGCTTTCGGCACCTTTTTTATTACTGTTATCAATCTTGTTTTAGTTTTTATTATTGGAAATATATACTACGTTGACAGACCATTTGTTCATAATAAGGTAAACCTATTATTCCCTCATGTGGAGGATGCCTCTTTCCCAAGCGATCACGCTACTGGTACCATGAGCATAGCCTTAGGGCTTTCGAGGTATAATAAATTACTCAGCATAATACTTACCATATTATCTGTTGTTGTAGGCTTTTCTAGAGTATACGTAGGTCATCATTATCCTTTAGATGTTATTGGAGCATATGCTTTAGTTATTATTACAGCATATATTTATAACGCAAAATTAAGAAGCAAAGTAGAAAACCTATATGAAAAAGTAGAGAAAAAAATAATAAGATAATGGCTATCACATGAGTTATTACTTATTTTAAAAGATAAATGACTGCCATAAAGGCAGCCATTTGAATTATAAATTATTTTTATTTTATTACATAGTAATGTTCTTGTTATTTTCTTTAATTATAATAGCAGGCTCATTACTAATTTCTTCTAAGTTATTATCCCATAGATATTTTTTAGTTTCCTTTGCAATTATAGGGCTAAGTACCAATAGAGCTACTAGGTTTGGAATTGCCATAAGTCCATTAAACAAGTCAGCTAAGTCCCAAACTAAGCTTAGTGAGAATACTGAGCCAACAAAAACAAATATAACCCAAAGTATTCTATAAGGTAAAATTGCTTTTTTACCTAATAAGTATTCAATTGCTTTTTCACCATAGTAGGACCAGCCAAGAATAGTTGAAAATACAAAGGTTAATAAACCAACTGTTAAAATTATAGGACCTATAACTGGTATATCTGAGAAGGCTGTTTTAGTTAATGCAGCTCCTTTTAAGCCTTGCTGCCAAGCACCCGAATTTACAAGTACTAAACCGGTCATTGCACATACTACAACTGTATCCCAGAAGGTTCCTGTTGAGGAAACAAGGGCTTGTTTAACTGGGTTTCTAGTCTGAGCAGCGGCTGCAACTATAGGTGCACTACCAAGACCTGATTCATTGGAGAATAATCCTCTTGCAATACCATATCTCATAGCCATCATAACTCCAGCACCGGCAAAACCGCCAACTGCAGCTTGTGGTGAGAAAGCATCTGAAACAATTAAGCTAATTGTACTGCCAATAGTTTTATAACCTAAAGCTAAAAGTATTAAGCAGCCTAAAACATAGAAAATAGCCATAAAAGGTACTAGTATATCACAAACCTTAGCTATCTTTTTTATGCCGCCAAGTATAACAACTGCTGTCAATGCAGCTATTATTATTCCTGTTATCCAAGTAGGCAATTTAAAGGTTTCATAGGTCATTGCTGCCACTGAATTAGCTTGTACCATACAACCTATACCAAAAGCAGCAATACTTGTAAAGATAGCAAACAAAACTCCAGCCCACTTAGCCTTAAGCCCATGTTCAAGAACATACATAGGTCCACCTGCCATTGTACCATCCTTGGTCTTCACACGATATTTTACTGATAATAGAGCTTCGGAATATTTTGTAGCTATTCCAAATACACCTGTTAGCCAGCACCAAAGAACTGCTCCGGGACCACCCAGTCCCACTGCAGTAGCAACTCCAACAATATTACCAGTACCAATTGTAGCAGCTAGAGCCGTACATAATGCACTAAATTGACTTACGTCACCCTCTGCAAAATCGTCCTTTGTTACAGAAAGCTTAATAGCCTTGCCAATATAACGTTGAATGAATTTTAACCTAAAGGTTAAGAATAGATGAGTGCCGAACAATAAAATAATAAGCGGCAGACCCCATAGCCATCCATCAATCTGAGCTATTAGTTTTCCGAACGATTCCATAAAAATTCCCCCTCTTTTTTATTTATTTACAACTAAATTATACATTTAATTACCAATTTAATCAATTCAGAATTTACCGACAAATTAACACAATTTTTAAGCCAAGGGTTACCCACTTGGCTAATGGTGATTATATTAAAATATAAAGATAATAACAAAATATAAGAGCATAAGAGCAGCTCCCACGGGAACACCAAGTTTGGCCCATTCTTTGCTATTAATCTTAAGTTTATGAGCAGAAATAATGTTAGGAATATTTCCTGGAATAAGCATACCTCCGCTGATTAGAAGTCCCATAAGTACAGACTCAATTTGTATTGTAGTCATTTTTAGACTAATTTCAGCAGCGGCTAAAGTTGCATTATCTAAAACTGCGGAAATCATATTAATAAAATAGAGCAGTCTGCTATCTAAATTTATCACATATGTATCAATGAGTGGCTTAAAGCCTGCACCCAATAGCTCTAGTGCAAATATAAATAGAAATATTTTTAAGGCCCTAAATATTACTTCCTTATAGGTTTCATTTTCAATATCTGGATCAAGAAAATAATAATCCTCATCATGTTCATGATTTACAGCTTTAAAATCGTCATGTACCTTAACCTTATCAGGTTTAATTGTAAATGCGCCAAGTAGGCCCATTAGTAAAACTCCAGAAATAATATAAACACCTAAACAATCTGCGAGATACCAGAAGTTAGCATTAAGCTTTGAAATAACTATAGTTGCTAGTGGCTCTCCAACAGGGGTTAAAACCGCTCCAAGACCAATTGAAAAGCAGGCAAGTATAACAACATTTACCTTTTCCTTTCTTTTAATCGGCATAGCGTTAACTATTTCCACCAGTAATAAGGCAGAAATTATTGCAGTTATAACACTGGAGGCTAGCCCTAAAATTACAATTACTAAAAAAACAAAAACCCTAAGAGAAAGCTTTTTTAAAATAGTGTTTATAATCCCTTGAACCTTCTCCTTTAATGCTTTAAAAATTAGGCCAGCTATGAGAACAGCAAAAGTTATAAAATAAATTAACTTGTTTTGAAAAACATCTAATATTAGGTGGGTGCTTAAAACTCCAGAAACAATTGTTGCTGAAATTCCCATTAAGAAAAGAAAGATCTCCAGATTGTGTTCTACGATTTTAATTTTAAAAGGCAAAGTAAGCACCAATAATAGGATAATTACTAATCCTAAAAACATAATAATCACCACTTTCTTATATTTTTACACTACTATTTTAACATATTTTGGATAAAAATAAAGCTTGTTTAAAAAACTCTTAATTAATATCCCAATTTATTACCAAAATGATATAATGATAGCAATAAAATTCTAAATTTATTTTTACTTTGATAAAAGGTGAGGAGTAGGTTATAATTTTATTGTAACATAATGGAGGACAAAGTTCTAAAACGACTTTAACGTGTAACTTGTAAGTAGAAACGTAAAAACTTAAACTACCTTGTGTTTCCATAGAAGGAGGTTATATAAATGTACAGCTTTAAGAATGATTATAGTGAGGGAGCTCATCCTAGAATACTAAATGCTCTCCTTGAATCAAATATGGAACAGGTTGAAGGATATGGAGAAGACCCATATTGCATAGAGGCCGCTGAATTAATAAAGAAAAAAATTGGGCGCGAAGATATAGATATTCATTTTATGCCAGGAGGAACTCAAACCAATTTAACTGTTATTTCTTCTTTTTTAAGACCACATGAAGCAGCCATTGCTGCAAATACAGGGCATATACTGGTTCATGAAACTGGAGCTATTGAATATACAGGTCATAAGGTTATTTCTATAGCATCTAGTGATGGAAAACTTACTCCTTCGCTTATTAAGCCAGCCTTAGAGGCCCATACAGACGAACATATGGTAAAACCAAAATTAGTTTACATATCAAATTCTACAGAAATCGGAACTATATATAGCAAGAAAGAACTAGAAGAGCTAAGTAAATTCTGCAGAGAAAACAAGCTTTATTTATATGTTGACGGTGCTAGACTTGGGTCTGCACTTTGCTCAGAAGCAAATGATATAAAACTCTCTGACATGGGCAGCCTAGTAGATGCCTTCTACATAGGAGGAACTAAAAATGGTGCCTTAATAGGAGAAGCATTAGTTATTTGCAGAGATTCACTTAAAGAGGATTTTAGATTTTTTATAAAGCAAAAAGGGGCAATGCTTGCTAAGGGAAGGCTTCTCGGAATACAATTTCTAGAACTTTTTAAAAATGACCTATACTTTGGTTTGGCAAAGCATGCAAATGATATGGCAAACATACTAAAGGAAGGAATTAAGAAGGCTGGCTACGGATTCTTAATTGACTCTCCTTCAAATCAAATATTCCCTATACTTCCAAATAAGTTAATTGAAAAACTTTTAAAGAACTTTACATTTTATGTTTGGGAGAAGGTAGATGAGGAGAATTCCGCAATACGCCTTGTAACCTCCTGGGCTACTAATAGAGAGTATGTATTGGAATTTCTAGCAGCCTTAGAAAAATAAATCTTATTAAAACTAGATTTATTTAATAATCTTATATTGTTATTGTATTTTTCTTGAAATTGTCATATAATATATAAAAATCAATAATAAAATGCTTTGATGAGAAAGAGTAGAATATTAGTTATCTTTACAGAGAGTTCCCGGTTGGTGAGAGGGTCAAGAAACAATATTTGAATACGTCTCTGAGCAGAAGGCTGAATTAAATTTAGGCAATTCCTTAATTTAATAGGCTGATTACGGAGCCCTTCACCCGTTATAGTGATAGAGTATCGTTTAATTAAACTGTACTTGAAGAGGTTGATATGGTGACATATTAATGAATTAAGGTGGTAACACGGGATTTATGCTCTCGTCCTTTATGAAAATAAAGGACGAGAGCTTTTGTTTTTTTGCTTTTAATAAAGAGGAGGAATGAAAATGATTAGTATTAAGGAACAAATCAAAATAATAACAAAAGGTGCAGCAGAAGTAATTAATCTAGAGGATTTAGAAAAAAAATTAACGGAAGCACAAAAGGAAAATAGGGGACTAATAGTAAAGCTTGGACTTGATCCTTCAGCTCCAGATATTCATTTAGGCCATGCTGTTGTACTCAGAAAGATGAAACAAATACAGGATTTAGGCCATAAGGTTGTAATAATTATTGGAGACTTTACAGGCATGATTGGCGATCCTACAGGAAAGTCAAAAACTAGAAAACAGCTTACAAGTGAAGAAGTTTTGGAAAATGCTAAGACCTACGAAAGACAGATATTTAAGATATTAGACAAAGATAAAACAGAATTAACCTTTAATAGTCAGTGGCTTTCTAAGCTAAACTTTAAAGAAGTAATTGAGCTTGCAGGGAAATACACAGTTGCAAGAATGCTTGAAAGAGAAGACTTCAAAAATAGATTTAACAATCAGCAGAGTATTGGAATTCATGAATTTTTTTATCCACTAATGCAGGGCTTTGATTCTGTGGCTATAAATGCAGATATTGAACTTGGAGGAACGGACCAAAGATTTAATATTCTTATGGGCAGAACCTTACAAAAGGATTATGAAAGAGAGCCGCAGGTGGCAATTTTTATGCCTATTCTTGAGGGTATTGATGGCGTTAACAAAATGAGTAAGAGTCTTGGAAACTATATCGGTATTAATGAACCTGCTCAGGATATGTATGTTAAGACTATGCAAATTCCTGACAATTTAATAATTAAATACTTTGAACTTGCAACAGATATTCATCCGGACGAAATTGATAAAATTAAGGAAGAGCTTAAAAATGGAACAAATCCAAGAGATGTTAAAATGAGACTAGCTAAGGAAATTACATGCTTATACCATGGAGAAGCCGAAGCTAGGAACTCAGAAGAATATTTTAAAAGCCTTTTTCAAAAAAATGAAGTGCCTCTTGATATTCCAGAATATAAGCTTAAATCTGAAGAAACTTTAATAGAAATATTAATGAATTCAAATTTAATAAGCTCTAAAAGTGAGGCTAAAAGACTTATAGCACAGGGCGGTATTAAGCTTAACGGAGAAAAAATATTTGATGCCATGAAGCTTAATTTTAATAATAATGATATTCTTCAAGTTGGAAAAAGGAAATTTATAAAGCTATTACAATAAAGCAATGAATAATTTATAATCTATTGTATAAATAAATTGAAATTCCTATGAATTACCCATATAATTTAAGATAATTAGTATTATGAAAATATATTTGTTTAGGGGATAACAACAAAATGGTTAATTCAAAAGAGTGGAATTGGTCAGTAGTAAAGGATAGTTTCTGGACAAAGCCTTCTGAGGATGTCTTTTACTATGTGAATAGGTGGAAAAGACTAGGATTTTCAAAATTTTTAGATCTAGGCTGTGGTCTTGGCAGACACTCAATTTTATTTGCAGAAAATGGCTTTGATACTTACAGCCTGGATTTATCTGAAGTTGGACTAGATACCCTAAATAGTAAGGCTGAAGAGTTAGGCCTAAGCATTAAAACTGCTCTTGGCGATATAAATAAACTACCTTATACGGATAATACCTTTGACTGTTTACTTGCTTATCATGTTATATCACATACTAGTACTTACGGAATTGAAGCTATTATAAGCGAGATAAACAGGGTACTTAAAAGCGGAGGAGAATTTTTTATAACTCTATGTTCTAAGAACAGTCCATCTTTTACAAGTAAGAATTATCCAAGACTTGATGAGAATACAATTGTCAAGACAGAAGAACCAGAGGCAGGTATACCACATTTTTATTCAGACCTAGAAGGGGTTAAAAAGCTGCTTAGTAATTTCAATATTATTAGAATTAGGCATATTGAGGATATTTATGAGGATACCAGCGGCTGGCATTATTTTGTACATGGGGCAAAGAAATAGTGGAAAGTTTGATATAAATTGATATATTTGGGAGGTTTGTTATGGCAAGAAGAAAATGGACAAAGGAAGAAATAGAAGCATACAGGAAAGAGCATGGAGAAATTTTCTACTTTAATAGGGAGGACTCAAATTTACTAGTTCCTAAGGCTTATGGGATAGGTCGTACGCTTAACTGGGCGAACCCAATTTCAGGGATTCTTATTTTGGTTATAATTTGTTTTGTAATTTTCCGCAAATTTTATAGATAGTTAATGAAACATGCGAGGTTACTATTTAATCTCTTGGCAAAATATTTTAAATACTTTAGTCATCATATTTAAACGCCGCAAGCAGTAAAAGTTTGCGGCGTTTTAATTTAATAGCTAGAGTATGATATTAGGCCCTATATATGTTATAATTGTAATAATACGGAATCATTCAACATAAAACCTTTATATTAAAAAGGAGTAAATTTATCCATGATTAATAGAATTACTATTTTCATTATTCTTGTTATGCTAATTTTTACTGGATGTGCAAAAGTGCCGACAAAAAAAGTTTCAACAGAGGCAGAAAATACAATTAAAAAAATTTCTATGATTTATGGAGAACCAAATCCTGAAATCACTTTAATTGAGGTTACAAAGCAAGAAAACACATTTAAACCTATGTACATAGTATCAATAATAGGTAAATTTCAAAAGGGAGTACAAAAGGCTAAAAAACTTCAATTTTCAATAACTAAAGATGGAAAAGAAGTTTGGGCCTTTGAATCTGATGGTTGGAATGATTAGCATTTATTTGAAGAAGAAAATATTGAATATTACGTGTCATATACAGGGAAGAAAGGAAGCTATAAAATGAATTTTAAAAAAAGTGTATTAGTGGATATATTGTTATTAATAATACCAATAATTATAATGTTTTTAATTACTCCTATTTTGCCAGACAAAGTACCAATACATTGGAATATTAAAGGAGTTGCAAACGAATTTATTGATAAAAAGTTTTCTTTTATTTTAGGGATTATACCATTTGTGATATATGAGTCTATTAAAGCTAAATATTCCAATAAGTAGTGCTAAATTAACTGTGAAACGGTGATAATGGACAAGTGATGAATAAATGTAAGGTTGAGGCAACAGGCAATAAAATAGATATTAAACCAAACGAAGAAGTTACTTTAAATGTTTTTATTCCAGGTGAAAACTACGAAAATAATAATAAAATAGATAGTAACCGCCCCCAATATGAAATAGAAGGTTATCTTAATGAAGTAAGCAAATTAACTCATTTTGGGCAAAGTGGGGATTTTACTAAATAAAACTTATTATTCATATATTGTTGAACAAATGTAAACTAACGTGAAACAAATATTATTTATTTGATTCAAAGGAGTTAATTATGTGGGAATATGCAACAGAAACTTTTAATAGTCTTTTTGATACGGAAAAAGGTTTAAAGATAAAGAGCAATAAAGTGCTTGAACAATATGGAAAAGAAGGATGGGAACTAGTGAACTTTCAATGTGTGGGTGGATTAGGTTCTATTATGGTATTTGTATTTAAAAGAGAAAAGAAGTAGGAATAGACTATTCTGATAACACTCTATTATCTCATTATCTTCTAATATATTTAAATATATAAAAGAGTGAGAAAGATTATGGGAAATTAACATTTAATATTAAGTAGAAGGGGGAATTTTGTATGGAGATTAATTATCTTACTATAATAGCTACAACTATTTATCTTTTTCTATTAATTGCAATTATAATAGCAATATACAAAGCAGTAAGTGGTGTTAAAATTTTTATTAATAGAAATAAAGAGTTAGATAGAAAGGTAGATACTATCTTGAGTAAATTAAATGATAAAGATAACTAAAAATGTAATTAAATAATCTAAGTATTGGGGTAAGGGATTAATGCCTGAAGCAGTATAACAAGTAATTTCTCCAAAGCTTTATCAATTATTATTTAGTAATTAATGAAGAATGGTAAAGTTGAAAGATTCAAAATTTCTAATATACTTAGATTAAACCTTCCAATTTTCTTTAAAAGCATCTATAAACTTTCTAGCAGCAGGGGATAGATGCCGATTTTTCAACCATATTATAGCTGTACTTGTATTTAAAGACTTTTCATTAATTTTTTTATAGTTGAGGCTTAAATTTGGAATGAGATTAATCCAATCAATTGGGATAATTGCTACACCCACACCGAAACTTGCCAATAATAGTATTGATCTAGTATCATCAATTTTACAAAGTATATTTGGCTCAAACCCTGCATGTTGACATGCTCCTACTATCATCTGTTCAAATCTACAATGTATTAGCAATGGTTTATTAGCAATTTCAGTCAAAGATATATGTTTTTTATGTTTATCCCAGTCTTGATTATTAGATGTTACGGCTACCATAGGTTGATTTTGTAAGGATATCGCTTCAAATAAATCTGAATTAAAAGGAGTTCTGATAATTCCAATTTCTGTCGTTCCAATTTTTAATGATTCTAGTATTAAATGTGTACTCATATTTCTTATTTCAAATTTTATCTTAGGATACTTTTTATGAAAATTATAAATCGTTTCAGGTAGAACTATGGTTGCTGATGTTTGTATAGTACCTATAGTTATAATCCCCTCAAGACCTTCTTCAAAGTCTTTTAATTCTTTAATAGTTAAATCCATCAAATCCAACATCTGTTTTGAACGATATTGAAGTTTTCTACCAGCATCTGTTATTTGAATTTTTCTTGTGCTTCTTTCTACCAATTTAACCCCTAATTCATCCTCAAGACTTTTCAATTGGCGGCTAAGATAGGGCTGAGCTATATGCAGCCTTTCCGCAGCTTTTGTTATATTTCCCTCTTCAACAATTGCTAGAAAATAGTTAAGTTGTCTATTATCCATAATAATCACTTCCTATCTATTTATATATATTTTGTTATGAATAGTATAATTATTAAGTATTTTCATTATAAAATATTGTTTAATATAATAATACAAGATAAATTAATTGGAATCAAAGAAAGGATATAATTTTGGATTATGGAAATAAACAATAAGAATATGTATAAAAATAGATGGATGATATTAGGTGTTGTAGTATTACTTCCGTTTATGGCAACATTGGATAGCACTATAGTGAATGTAGCACTACCAGTAATGGTAAATATATTTTCTGTAACTATGTCTTCTATTCAATTAATAGTAATTTGTTATCTGATTACAATAGTCAGTACAATTTTATTATTCGGTAGATTAGGTGATATAAAAGGAAAATCTATAATATTTAATATTGGATTAATTATATTTACTATAGGCTCTTTGTTTTGCGGATTATCAAGCAATCTTACCTTCTTGGTACTTTCTAGGATCATTCAAGCCATTGGAGCCTCCGCTGCAATGGCAAACAACCAAGGAATAATAACTCAAGTATTTCCTGCTAATGAGAGAGGAAGAGCTCTTGGAATATCAGGAACCTTTTTGGCACTTGGTACCATGATAGGACCACCTTTGGGAGGATTTATAGTTTCATATTTCAGTTGGAATTATATTTTTTTTATAAATGTTCCTATTGGACTAATTTCAACTATAGTTGGAATTAAAACTTTACCTCGAAATTTAAATAAAAAAGATGAAGACATTGACCTTATTGGAGCTGTACTTTCAGGAGTAAGTATTATCCTTTTATTTTATTCACTTGTGGCCGGTGAGACTATTGGATATGGAAATAATGTAATTATAGCTGCCTTTGTTACGGCTATCCTCTTGTTTACAATATTTATATTTATAGAAAAGAAATTAAAGTATCCACTTATAGATTTTTCAATATTCAAAAGTTCGCTTTTTTCTGTAGGTATACTGTGTACTTTTATATCATATATGTCAATTAATAGTAACAATATTGTTCAACCTTTTTATCTAGAGAATGTTTTAAAAATAACTCCAAGCTTTACGGGTATCATCATGTTAACATATCCAGTAATACTAACACTAATTTCACCTTTTAGCGGTTATTTATCTGACAAGATTGGCTCAGAGTTTTTAACGTTCATAGGTTTATTACTTATAGGTATAGGAATGAGCTTAATGGCAACTTTAAATGAAAACTCAAGCATTCAGGTAATGTGTGTATATGTATCTATAATGGCTATTGGAAATGGATTGTTTTTACCACCTAATAATTCCTTGGTTATGGCCTCAGCTCCAAGTGATAAATTAGGTATTGCCGGAAGTATAAATGCTTTTATAAGAAATTTAGGGCAGTCGGCTGGTGTTTCTATGGCTACATTGCTTTTGTATTCTTTAATGAGTATTAAAATGAATAAAAAAGTATTTGGATATGTAGAAGGTAGAAATGATATTTTTATATTTGGAATGAGGTATGTATATATTGGTTCCGCCATTGTCTGTCTCATTGGAGTTGTACTTACAGCTATAAGATTGATGAGAAAAAAAGAACTACTAAAAAACAAAGTTAAATATTAAATTCAATTGACTAATTATAATTTTTATTTAATTATAAATTGTAAAACAGCATATGAATCTTGATTTATGAATATAAAAAATTGGGCAGTAATTTTACTGCCCAATTTTTATATATTTTCTGGTATAGTTCCTGAAGGAAGCTCACCATCTTGCCCAAGGTAATAGTGTTTTATAGGCTTTAAATCATTATCAAGCTCATAAACTAGTGGAATTCCAGTAGGAATATTTAAGCTTACAATACCATCCCCAGGAATATCATCTAAATATTTAACAAGTGCTCTTATGGTATTACCATGAGCTGAAATAATAACTTTATTATTGGATTTAATTGCAGGAGCAATAGCTTCATACCAATATTTAAGTACTCGTTTCTCAGTGTCTTCAAGATTTTCTGTTAAAGGAAATTCACCTTCTTTAAGCTCTCCGTATTTAGGGTCAGAAGCCTCATATCTTTTATCATTTTTTTCTAGTGCCGGCGGTCTAACATCAATAGATCTTCTCCAGATATGAACCTGCTCTTCTCCATATTTTTCGGCAGTTTCAGCTTTATTTAAGCCCTGCAAGGCACCGTAGTGTCTTTCATTAAGATGCCAGGACTTATAAACTGGAATCCACATTAAATCCATTTCATCAAGTGTAATCCATAGAGTTCTAATAGCTCTTCTTAAAACTGAGGTAAAAGCTATATCAAAACTATATCCATTTTTACTTAAAATTCTTCCAGCCTGCCTAGCTTCTTCTAAGCCATTTACAGATAAATCTACATCTGTCCAGCCAGTAAACCTATTTTCTAAATTCCATAGGCTCTGACCATGTCTAATTAAAACTAGTTTAATCATATAAAAACACCACCTTTTTATATATTATATATTAAATTTAGAAATTAATATACAATGGCATCCTTATGAGTATTTTTAATCAAATTACTAATAATATAAATATAATTTCTTTAGAAAGAGGTGTTTGTTAATGGCTGTTGCTCATAAATCAGTTATATCCTTCGGTCTTGTAGCTATTCCAATATCCATGTACACTGCTGTACAGGATAACGATATTCACTTTAATCAGCTCCACAAAGAAGATGACTCAAGGATAAAATATAAGAAAACCTGCAGTCATTGCGGAGAAGAGCTTTCCTCAAAAGATATTATTAAAGGCTATGAATACGATGAGGACCATTATGTTGTTGTAACTGAGGAGGATTTAGAAAAAATTAAAACTGAAAAAGACAAATCCATACAGATACTTCATTTCGCGCAGCTTAATCAAATATCCCCAATATTTTATGACAAGACCTATCAGGCTATTCCAGAAGCCGGTGGCGATAAGGCTTTTGAGCTTTTGCGGCTATCCCTAATGTCCGAGCAAAAAATAGCAATAGGAAAAACGGTTATGGGTACAAAGGAAGCCCTAGTTGCTATAATTCCACGTGAGGATGGAATTTTAATATCAACTATGTTCTATGAAGATGAAATTAAAGATCTTCCTAAATCCTATAACAAGCCAGAGATATCAGAAGCCGAGCTTAATATGGCAAAAACATTAATTAGTTCCATGGATGCTCCCTTTAATCCTTCTGAATACAAGGATGAATATCAAATAAGACTTCGTGAGCTTATTGAAACTAAAATAGCCGGTAAGGAAGTTATTGCTTCTAAAAATGAAGTTCCTAATAATATCATTAATCTTATGGATGCATTAAAGGCAAGCATTGAGCAAAATGAGGGTAAAGATAAAGTTAAACCAAAGCGCAAAAGAACTCCTAAAGGTGCATAATGGATATCTTTAAAAGTAAAAATATTAAACCAATGCTTATAGGCGAAACTCAGGATGCCTTTGACAGCACAGATTATATATATGAATTAAAGCTTGATGGTGAGCGGTGTATTGCATATCTAGATAAAGACTCTACTGAGCTCAGAAACAAGCGAAACTTAAAGATGCTTCCAAAGGTTCCGGAGCTTTCTAGCATACATAAGCAGGTAAAATGTCGCTGCATTTTAGATGGGGAACTAATAGTTACTAGGGATGGAAAGCCTGATTTTTTTGAAATTAGAAGGCGTTCTCTTATGACAAATGCTTTTAAAATTAAACTGGCAGCAGATAAATATCCAGCAAGCTTTACTGCTTTTGACATTCTCTATTATGAAGATCATGAAGTTTATAGCTTGCCTTTGATGCAGCGTAAAAAGCTATTAGAGAAAGCTGTTAAAGAAAATGAACGCATTGCTGTTTCTAGGTATATAGAAGAACGTGGAATTGAATTTTATAACCTTGCAAAGCAAAATGACCTTGAAGGCATAGTTGCTAAGAGAAAGGACAGTAAATATTACTTAGATAAGCGTACTAAGGACTGGATTAAAATTAAGAATCTTCTAGACGATGACTTTGTAGTCTGCGGGTATATTCTTAAGGATAAGGGCGTTATAAGTATAGTTCTTGGCCAATACTCAGGAGATGAATTGATATATAAAGGCCATGTTACTTTGGGAGTATCTACGGAAGATTTTAAATTGATAAAAGCAGTACCTAGAATAAGTACATCACCATTTGATGAATTACCTTCAGGTAATAATGATGCAGTATGGATTAAGCTAAGCCTTGTGTGTACAGTTAAATACATGATGAAAACTGAAGGTGGTGGCTTGCGCCAGCCTATATTTAAAGGCTTAAGAAATGATAAAGAGCCAGAGGAGTGTGTTGTAAATTAGCCAATACAATGTCGCTATGTATATTTTGTTGAACAAAATAAATACTACTTATTAAGGATCTAACTAATTAATAATTGTTTATAGGAATGCAAGGAGTGTGAAACTATGATAATTGACAGAGCTTTAGAAATTTTAAATTCAACTGAAAAATTTAGAGTTTTATATTCAAATGAGCCTGTTTGGATTCAAGGTATTAATACAGAAAAAAGAACTGCTACAATAGAATTAATGGGAACGGGCTTTTTAGATGAAGTTCCTATATCAGAGCTTACAGATACAGGCTCAAAGATGGAGTAATTATAAAGGAGGAGTTGATTTCTATAATGAAATTAGCTCCTCCTTTAATTTTCTAGTGGTAACAATATTTTATATTAATTTTATATGATTTAATACTTAAACTTATAGACTCTGTATTTTTTATTTCTTGTTTATTTTTGTTATTAAATGGTATACATAAAGTTATAGCTAAAGGAATATAATACTATTGACTGCGAATATATGTTCGTACTATAATTAGATATAACATTTAATAAAGGGATGAAAATAATGAAAAATAATACCAATAGGGTTATATTTCATATTGATGTTAACTCCGCCTATTTATCTTGGACTGCAGCAGATAGGTTACAACATGGAGAAACTCTTGATATTAGGGAAATTCCCTCAGCTGTTGGCGGAGATCCTGTAAGTAGGCATGGAATTATATTGGCTAAATCCATTCCTGCTAAAAAGTTCAAGATACAAACAGGTGAAACCTTACATGCCGCCCTGCAAAAGTGTCCTGATTTATTTATAGTATCACCTCAATATGACTTATATATGAGGTGCAGCAATGCCATGGTTTCACTGCTTAGAGAGTACACACCGGACATTCAAAGATTTTCTGTGGATGAATGTTTTTTAGACTTTACTGATATGGGAAATTTATACCCAGATTATTTTAAACTTGCTAATGAAATTAAAGATAGGATTATAAAGGAGCTGGGCTTTACTGTTTCCATAGGTATATCTAATAATAAGCTCCTCTCAAAGGTAGCCTCTGATATTAAGAAGCCAGATGCTGTTATAACCTTATTTCCCCATGAAATGAAAGACAAGATGTGGCCGCTTCCTGTAGAAGATTTATTTATGGTGGGGAGAGCTACGCTTCCTAAGCTGCATAATCTAAATATATTTACAATAGGGGATTTAGCAAATTATGATTTAAAGCTCTTAAAGGGAAAACTTAAAAGCCATGGAGTAATGATATGGAATTATGCTAATGGTATTGAAAATTCTGATGTAAGAAAATCGAACCATATTAATATGAGGGGCATGGGTAATTCTACTACTATACCTTTTGATGTAGATAATAGGGAAGAGGCCCATAAGGTAATACTTTCATTATGTGAAACTGTAGGTATGCGGCTTAGGGATTCTCAAAATTGCTGCAGCCTTGTAGCAGTGCATTTTAGGACAAATGAATTTTATAACTGCGGCAGACAAAGAAAAATTTATTATTACACAGATAGTACGAAAAAAATATCTGAGACAGCTTACGAGCTATTTGATGAACTGTGGAATGGTGAGCCCTTAAGACATATTGGCGTAAGAGTATCCGAACTATGTACCAATGATTTCTGCCAAGTTACTCTCTTTGAAGAAAAGGATAATGCAAAGAACAGCGCCCTGGATAAGGTAGTTGATTCAATACGAATGAGATTTGGCTCTAAAGCTATAATTAGAGGTACTTTTCTAAATTCAGGGATAAAACCTTTAATGGGTGGAATAGGAGAAGATGATTATCAGATTATGACTAGTATTTTATAAGGAGTGAATTTACCATGCAAGTGCTTGCAAAACCAATAAGTGTTGTGGCTTGGTTTGATGAAAAAGGATTCCCTCATCCTGTAAGGTTTAGAATAAAAATTGAGGATGAGAGTGAAAAAGTAATAAAGGTAGACAGAGTTGTTACTGTTGATAAGGAAAAGATTGCAGGCAATGAAATGCTTTTGTTTAGGTGTCAAAGCACAATAAAAAATATGCAAAGAGTGTTTGAAATAAAATATGAATTAAGAACCTGTAAGTGGATATTATTCAAAATGTAATACTTGAGTTATTATAAAAGTTTAGAGATGCTTTGGCATCTCTAAAATAGCTATTTATATATTCTTATTAATGGTTCCCATGTAATCTACTTACAGGATAAAATTAATTCCTTATTAATAGTCAAACGCTCAGGAATTTTATTATAGTTAATTTCATAATCAGGCTTCACTACAGCTGCTGAAGGTGAAGGCTTGTATAAATTAATACTTTCTACCAATAGATTAATCTTATGTATTAAATCTAATGGCAGACCTTCTAAATTTTCTAATAACATCTTAATCTCTGGTTTAGTCTCATCTGCTTCATCTGAAGGTTTATCAGTCCTACAAAGCAAGTAATCCGCGCTTACGTTAAAAAAGTCCGCTAAAATCCTTATAGTTAAGGCATCGGGGATCCTTTGTCCAGTTTCCCAATGTGATACAGTCTGCTTAGTAACATTTAATTTGTTTGCTAAATCAATTTGTAATAACTTTCGATTAACTCTTTCGGCTTTTAACCTATGTTTAAGATCATCCATTTAGACACCACCTTTTAATAATAATTATATACCAAATGTTTACATATATAAATGGGTATACAAAAAGTATATTATTAAATATACCCTTTTAAATTTTCATGCTGCCTCGTAAATATAGATGAAGAGGTGGTTTAGATGAAAGTTAATAGAGTAGAAGCTTTACTTAAACTATATGATTATCCTAGTTTAAAAGAAGAATATGATTATAAAAAAAGCAAAGAAAGCATCAAAGATAAGAAACTATCCTTTTCTGAGATTCTAAGAAAAGAAAAGGAAATATATAAGCATAAAAAAGCTTTAAACGGGTACCAATAGGTGCCCGTTTTTTTACTTAGCTTTAGTACAGCAGCATTTAATGAAACATAGATGTTTTATGAAGTTTTATTAATATCATTGCTGCTAAGTTTAATTGACAAAATAGCTGATAATTGACTTATAGAAGCAGACAGATTATCCATTTTGCCTTCAAGTCTTATAAGCAAGTAAGCCGCAACAACTATTGGAAAGCCAACATTAGCTACAGCCTTTAAAAAATCTTCCATGGTTAAACCTCCTTTCAATTCACATATACATAAATATGCTGATTCACGAAATATTAAAAAATTTTATATGTTTGAGTTTAGAAGGAGTCTACTAAATTTACGATGCCAGTTTTACTAATATTTACATATTAGGTACATTTATCGTATAATTATTGTATAAATAAGATATAAAAGGTGAATTTTATGGGTAAGGCTTTATGAGAAACTATAAAATTATTAGAAATATTTATATATTAACCACAAGAATATTCGTAAAAATGATAAAGAATACGATAAATAGGAGTTTTATTAAATAATGAATAGAAAAATATTATATTCAATAATTTCAATAGCTGTACTAGTAATCTTAATTGCCATTGGAATTTTTATAAAAATGAGTAATGCAAAAGCTGGCACTTTTATTGCAAAACAGTTAGATACAAGATCAAGAGAGTATATGAAAATAGATGATAAAGTAAGTAAACTTATTAAAGGAAACGGTGTTTACTTATTAAATACAGAGGGAGATAAAATAAACTATCTAATTTTAGATGGTAGTTATATGAATTTAGGGAATGAAGCACCTTATTTTTCAGCAGTGAAAATTGAAAATAAAGAAGCTTCAATTATGATTTACTTTAGTGAAGAAATGAAAACTTATCCAAATGGTAAATATCCTGAACAGAGATTAATATATAAAATCACAGAAGATAAGAATTATGAATATATCAGGGTATTTAAGAATGGAGAAGAAACTCACTTTGATTCAGTTATTTTAGGAGGATTGAAATGGTCTGTTACTTAAAATACTAATAAAATTTTTAAGTTGGGGAGATTTTCTTGAAAAGAATATCTGAGAAAATTAAAACAATCCTTGTAGTATTGGGAATAGTGATTATGGCATTCATTATTTTTTGGGGTCTAATATCCTTAAAGGGACTAATTATTAATGCCGTGTGAGTGTAAATATCTAATTTTTTATGGGAGGGATAATTTGTGCCCAATAAAAAATTATTACTAACAATTAGTGCTGTTCTTGTTTTGTTTACTTTAATTGTTTTTTATAATTCATCTAAGCCTGATAAGCTTAAGCCCATTAACCAAAGCGAGGTGGAAATAGTCAATAGAGTAGGAGGAATGCCTCCTGACAGATGGAAAGTTTTATTTGCTTCAAAAGATTATTCTACAATTGTAAGGATTGTTGCCTTGATAAATTCTGCACATAAGGCAAACTTTAATCCAAATGGATATAATAGCGGCAAATATCCTATAGACATGGAAATCAAACTTAAAAATAATATCGTTTGGAGAATATCACAACTTTGTAAAGTAACTACTGGACATTTAGAAAACGATGAGATGGAAGTTCATGTCACTCCTTATAAAGATCGAGTTAAGCTGGTTATAGAAAACGGAGAGAAAACTTCTTCTTATACCTTATTTTCTGAGCAGTTGGCAGATTATATCCAAAGAGGAGCTGCTCAAGATATGCCTCCCGTCATAGGATTTTCTATTACTTCTAACCCTGTAAAACCCGGTCAAACAGTTACTATTTCTGGAGATGGATGTGCTGAAAAATATGTTGAAATCTACATAGCAGATGGTAATGCATATAGTAATGAAAAATACCTTATTGCAAGAGTCCCAACCAGTTTTGGCGCTTGGAAATGGGAAGAAACATTTATCGGCAGAACCATTAGAACTTTAGATGGTAAGAATCTTAAACTAACAAAGGATAGTTACTTTTTGGGGACATTTGGATGGGGCGTAACATTAGATTTATCAGAGAGTAAATAGATTCCTGATGGGTAGGTTATGAAAAAGGTGGGTATGGGTATATAGAATTATTGTTACAAATGGCTAATCTAATAATATATTTTATTGGACTTATTGCAGTTATTTTCATTCTGCATATTTTTTATAGGGCTATAAAAAAAATCGATTATATGCTTAATGGCAAGATTAGCAAGATATATAAAAGCTGGAGGAATATGAGCAAAACAAAAAAGAGGATTGGCCTTTTGCTTCTGGTTTTAATATTAGCTGGGTACTTTTGTTATGAAATGATTTACTTGACAAATAAAAATTACAAGTTTGCTCTATACGAAGTTAAATCACTTGGTGGAAACAGTTTAGGAGATGCTATTCTATATAAAAAGCCGTTTCTCACAGAGGATGATATAAAATCATATAACTGGGGTAGCCAAACCTTTGAGCTAAAAAATCATATTAGAAACTATGCAAAAGAGTCAGCAAGACTTGGAAAGAATTATAAAGCCTTTGTTCTAGTGGCTAATGGAGAAAAGATATATATTGGTGGTTTTTACAAATGGGGACCTAACATATATTTATCTATAGATAATAAGACAGGTGCTTTATATTATACAGGTATTCAAGGTTACGATATAAGAGCAGATGAACGTATATACAATGCTCTTAAGTCATGTGGCAAACTATAACGAAAATGTTGATTTATATAGCATAGCCATATCAAATTTATGATGCAGCTCTCTACCGCTTTGCTTACAATAGGATGCATCATATAGACCAGACAATAAAAAAATCTGCTCTATAGGGTACATCTTTTTTTGATAATTTTAATATTTTTTCAATAAATTTTATAAAATTGCAACCTTTTTTATTATTTGTTAATCTTATACAATAGAGATGTAAAAAGGGGGGGATTGTTATATGAATGAAGAGGAGCTAATAGATATGGTTAAGAATAATGATAAAGCTGCTTTTAAAATATTATATGAAACCTATAGTGGAAAAATTTATAAAACCGCATATATGATAGTTAATGATAATTCTTATGCACATGATATAGTCCAAGAAGTATTTATAAAAATTTATATGAATATTAATACGCTTTTGCATAATTCTGCGTTTAACTCATGGATTTATAGAATTACTATTAACTGCTGTATGAAACACATACATGATAACTCAAAAACACAGCTAGCATATGAAGATGAGGAGCTTATTGAAGTTTCAGAAGAAAAGTCTTACTTAATACCTGAGAATAGTTTTATGAAAAGCGAACTTCATAATGAAATAATGTATTATATAAATAAAATACCTAATCTACAGAGAATTACTATAATACTTTTCTATTACAATGATCTTACTGTTAAAGAAATAGCAAGTGCTATGAAGTGTTCAGAGGGAACAGTAAAGGCAAGGCTGTCTAGGGGAAGGAAAAAGTTAAAGATTTTAATTGATGAAAAAATAAGTAAAAATGAAACGGAGGTAGAAAATTATGGATTTAGATAAGCTTATTAAAAACTTACTGGATACCTATTCAGAGAATATTGTAGTAGATATTCCACCCTTTGATGAAATATGGGAAAAGACTCAAGTTGGAAGCAAGGTTTTTCCAAAGAAGAGAATTAAGCTTAATTTATTTTCTACTTCAGGATGGATAGAGGTTGCTTTATTTTTGCTTATAATTATTCTTGTACCTGTGTTAGTAACACAAATAGGCAGCTTCTCTTCTAAAGTTACCCCTTCTAGCAAACAGGAGGTAACTTTAACTAATAATGATATAGAAAATGCGAAGAAGGTTGCTATTAACTTTATAACTGAGTTTACTAATTATTCAAGTTATCAGACATTTGATAAAGATATTAATATATTATATCCCAATGACGAAAGGACAAAAAAAATTATTTCATATTTATCAGAAAAGTATTCTAATGATTTCATAGCAAGACGTGTATCCCTGGTAATTCCAAGGTCAGCTTACAATTTAAAATGCGAGGTTAAGTTAGATAGCTTGACAATTAACAGCGACTTACCAAATTCTAAGGATAATCAGCCAGTTTTTTATTATACTGCTAAAATTAGCTATATTAAAGACGGCAGCTTAACAGAAATAAATTCAATAAAAATTGAAGGAAGGCTAAGATTAAAATATGAAAGTAATACTTGGAAAATTGATGAGCACTCTATACAAAGTATAGACCCTAAGGATTGGTTTAAAAACGATACTTATAAATTGCACTAAAATAGGATGAAGCACTAAGAAATTCACATGCAATATATTGCAAATTTTAAATTAGTATAATACATTGTAATATAAACTGTACCCTGTAGGATGGATACATAAAAAGATGTACCTGCCCTACAGGGTATTTTTTCACTTAAATTCTACCTGGTTTAAATTCAATTACTTTTCAAGAATATCTATAAGCTCCATTAAACTATTAATCTCATAAGTAGGCTTAAATTCTGTGCTGTTTAGAACTTTGTTAGGATTATACCAGCAGGTATCTATCCCAAAGTTTATTCCACCCTGTATATCAGAGGTTAAACTGTCACCCACCATTAGAACCTTGCTTTTATTAGTATGCTTAATACTGTTTAAAGAGTACTCAAAGATTTTAGGATCTGGCTTAGATACAAGTATCTCCTCCGAAATAACTATGCTCTCAAAGTATTTTGCTATAGTGGATTTTCTAATTCTTTTGTCTTGAACATCCGTTAAACCGTTAGTAACTATAGTAAGCTTATAATTTTTATGAAGGCTTTCTACAAGGTCCGTGCTGTCCTCATATAAAAAAGAGGCATTAGCTAAATGATTCATATAGGACTTAGCAAAGGAATTTTCATCAAAGTTAACTTTTAAAGCATCTGATAATCTTTTAAACCTCTCTACCTTTAGTACCTTCTGAGTTATTAGCCCTTCTTCAAACTCCCTCCATATAGCCGTATTAATATCATGGTATATTTTCAAGTGATAATTTTCATCATATTTAAAATTAAATTCTAGCATTGCATTTTTGAAAGCATCTCTTTCAGATTTCTTAAAATCAAATAGTGTTTCATCAGCATCAAATATTATAATCTCGTATTTCATATTTTCCCCCTAATAAGTTTGTTGCTCTAATTATATCATACAAATTTCTTTATAAATAAGTTTTAAATGCTCTAAAATTAAGCTTAAAGAAGAATAACACCGTTTATTAATGCTAAGTTCTTATACATATAAATTCCTCTTTGTATTCCTTAATCTGCACTAAACAATTTACAATTCTCTATTAATAAATTACAATATTCCTAGGAACTTGAATATGACATATGTCATGTGAAGGAGACTGGAAGATTAATAATCTTCCAGTGCAGGATAAGGAATACAGGAGGGTATATGAAAAGAATTTCCGAAGATAAGCTTTTAAAGTATTATATTGAAAAGTTTAATATTGAAAATATATTGGATCTAGAAATAATAAATTATGCTCAGATTCATTTCTTTGAGAGAGAAGAATATATATTTGAAGCAGAATCAAATCTTGAATATTATTATTTTCTAGTAGAGGGGAAAATCAAAATTTCATACCTTTTTGAAAACGGCAAATCAATGCTCCTAAAGTTTTATAAAGAATTTAATTCAATAGGAGATTTAGAACTTTTAAAAAACATTCCTATACGCTGCAATGTGGAAGCAGTAGAAGATAGTTATTTAATTGCTATTCCTTCTGAAATACTTAGAAAAAAATATTTTGATAATGTGAAGTTTTTACATCATTTAATTGACTCTTTAAGTGAAAAGCTTTTTGCAACCATAAATAATAGCTCCTATAACTTTGTCTATCCCCTTATAAATAGGTTATCTAGCTATTTAGTAGAGCATATTACAGATAAAAACTACATAATTTTGAATTCTACTTTTGAAGAAATAGCACAGTTTTTAGGGGCAACATACAGGCACTTAAATAGAACCTTAAAAGAGCTTGAAGCAAAATCCATAATAAATTGTGAAGATAAAAAAATATATATATTAAATGAGGAAAAGCTCCGAGAACTATCAAAAAATTTATATATTAAATCGCTTTAACAAATATATTATATGCACAGAATTTGTAACTAAGGTTAATATTATATATAATAAAACAAATAAAAAAATGTTTAACCAAACATTTTAAAGATATTTGGTTAAACATTTTTTTAAAAGGAGTAATTTAGTATGAAGACTAAAGATAATTTTAAATTAACTAAGGAACAAAAGGAGTATATGACTTCAGAAATTAAAACATATTTTTTAAATGAAAGAGAAGAAGAATTAGGAGACTTAGCTGCAAATCTTGTATTGAATTTTATAACGGAAAAGTTAGCACCTGAATTCTATAATATGGGTGTATTTGATTCCTATAAGTACATGAATGAAAGGACAGAAGATTTATTAGGTATACAAAGATAAAGCTTAGTGCAGTTCTTGAATTTATGTAAACAAATGTGAAGGGAGCAGAGTATATGGATTACAAAATTGTAAGGAAAGATGCTTTTGAAGTTATAGGTAAGATTTATAAGATATTCTACGGTGATGGGAAGCACAACCAAAGAATAGCTAAGTTGTGGGAACAATGCAATTTTGATGGAACAACAGACAAGATTATTAAGCTTAACAGTTCAGAAAAGCTGTTAGGTATATGTATGGATTTTGAAGAAGTTAAGCAGGAATTTTCTTATATGATTGCAATACAAGATATAAATGATGTAAAGGTTACTGAATTTGAAAAAAGAGAAATACCTTCTGCAGATTGGGCTATACTTGAATCAGTAGGGCCTATGCCAGATGCTTTGATAAATTTATGGTCAAAGGTATTTAATGAATGGTATCCAGAAACAGGCTTCCAGCATGGAAATGCACCAGATATAGAAGTGTATTATCCAGGTGATCCATCGGCAAAGGATTATAAATGTGAAATATGGACACCTATTGTTAAAATGTAAGAAAGCTATAGATTTAAATTTAAGTAATCAAGATGTAAATTAGGTATTTGCATAAATGATAATAATGTGTATAATAAATATATAATTTGACGAATAATTTTATATTATATCAAATATATATTCGCATCGTATATGTTCAATGATATGGTTTGAACGTTTCTACCAGGAGGCCGTAAACTACCTGACTACGATTGTATAAGCAAATACTTATTTTTACATTGTACGTAATTTTATCAACTATATTTTTTGATGTAGTTTTATTTGAATGCGTACACTTATGTAAGACTAATTACGTTTATATGATCCTAGGCAGAATAACTAGTGCCTAGGATTTTTTATGTAGAAATCTATAGCTATGGAGTGAATGTAAAATAAACCCAATAGTTGTTAGCGATAGGGAACAGTTTAAATTACTTAGTGTTACCCAATTGAAGGAGGATTTTTCATGAAGACTTTAAAAGACAAGATTATGAAGGATGGAAGAGTGATTAATGGTAATATTCTTAAAGTTGATTCATTTATTAATCACCAAATGGACATCAAATTATTTAATGAAATGGGAAAGGAATTTAAAAAGAGGTTTGAAAATAAAGAAGTTACAAAAATACTAACTTTAGAAGTGTCTGGAATAGGAATTGCAGCTATTACTTCTCAGTATTTTGATTATGTTCCAGTAGTTTTCGCAAAAAAACATACAGGTGCTAATTTTGTTGAGAATGCTTATGAAGCTGAAGTATATTCCTATACAAAGAAACAAACCTATAATGTTAAAGTAAATAAAAATTTTATAGAAGAAAAGGACAAGGTATTGATTATAGATGATTTCCTTGCAAATGGCAAGGCAGCCCTTGGGCTTATTGATATTGTAAAACAAGCTAAAGCTGAAATTGCTGGGGTTGGGATTGTAATTGAAAAGGGCTTCCAAAACGGTAGAAGGGATCTTGAAGATTTAGGTATAGATGTAGAGTCACTAGCAGTAATTGAAAGCTTTAATGATGGAAAGGTAATATTTAAGTAGAATAAATTGAGTAGTTTATTAAAGCAAAAATAAAGGTGCTTAAAAATTAATAAGGAAGATGGCGTAGTGAAACAAAAACTACACCATCTTCCTTTCTTTAAAATGCACAATTCTGAGATTGCAGTCCTCACAAATCTCTTTTGCAATATTAAAGCTTCTTCCAATACTCTCCGCTGTATGAGCATCAGAGCCAATAGTTACATATTTCCCTCCTAGCTCATTAAAACGCTTGTAAACTTTTGTTAGGTTTACAGCTGCATCGTGCTTAGATAATCTACTAGTATTTATTTCTATGGCTTTTCCTTTATCAGCTAGAAGTTTCAGAATTTCATCAATATATTCTATATATTCATCATAATAGAGCTCTTTATCAAAAAAATCATTATATCTTGCTATATAGTCTATATGGCCAAGAGTATCGATAAAGTCATGAGTTTTTATACATCTAATCATATATTTTAAATATTGTTCATAAACCTCAGTTTTACTACGGCCTTCATAAAAGCTTTTTTGATAGGAGTCCATTTTGTCTACAACATGAACAGAGCCTATAATTTGATCGAAAGGGTAGGAGTCAGCAACATTTTTTACTTGTTCTAATAAATCCGGGCGCATTCCAAGTTCAACTCCAAGGAGAAGTTTACCACTTCTGTAGTTTGAATATTCATTAAAGAAATCAGGTATACAAAAGGTGTTGTTATCAATAGATGGAAAGCCCACATCCATATGTTCAGTTATTATTAGTCCTAAATCAAGCTTGCGAGACGCATTAATTGCATCTGTGATTTCCATTTTGGAATCAGTAGAGAATTTAGTGTGAACGTGAGAATCAAACATAGCTTCCTCCTTACTTGTTTAAAATTTTTTTGATTTAATCAATCTAATACCAGAGGTCATTTCTTCTATAGTCAGATGCATTATCCCAGAAATATAATCCATTCTGCTGTCCTCAGCATGTAAAATTTCTGGTCTTATATTTTCATCTATATATTTAGAGCAATATTCGTTTATTATATCAAGATACTCAAACTTAAAATTTTCTCCTCCAATAACAATATATTCTGGATTAATAATACAGTTAATAACCGATATAGCCAAAGCAATTGCTGAGGCATATTCCTCAATTGTATTACTTTCATTTACTATATTGTCCAAGGTTCTTCCATTACTAAGTTTAAGAAATCCAACCTCACCAGCATAATGGGAAAAGCCTCTAACCAGTTTGCCATTTGCAATTATGCCTGCGCCTGTACCATCTTCTGTAAAATTAATATATACCATATTTAAAGACTCAGAATCAGAAAGGTCTGCTTCTTTTAATCTTGCATAAGCAAAGCCAGTAGCTATTGCATTAAGATCATTTTCTATAATAATTGGAAGCTTAAATTTTGCTTCAAGGTATTCCTTAACATTAAAACTGTACCATTCCTTTAATTTGCTTCCTGTAAAAAGGCGGCCGTTATCAACAGCAGCAGGGACTCCTAGACCAATATATTTAATTGAATTATATTTTTTTATTAAAATACTGATTAAGGCTTCAACTGCTTCCATATGTTTACCTTGTATAATTTGGTATCTTTCATCTTCAATTAAATCACCTGCGGTATTTCCAATGGCGTAATCAATATATTTATCTTCAACGCATAAGACTGCTGCCAGTGAGTGATTTAAGTTTAAGGTATAGCGCTCGGCTCTTCTTCCGCCGCTGGATTCATCGAAGCCTTGATTTAAAACCTCATCCTCACTAATTAAGGCAGAAAGTAAAAGCCCCACCGTTGTAAGGCTGATTCCTGTTTCTTTTGCAAGTTCTGCTTTAGTAGCTGAGCCCATGGTTTTTAAGGCATTCTTTATAATATCATTGTTTACTTTTTTTAAAATATTTGGTCTTCCTGAAAGCTCACTCAAGGTATCACTCCTATGTATTTAAACTTATTACGCAAACTTTATAAAGTTTATGTAATAAGTTTATCACACATTTTTTATATTTACAATATACTTTAAGGAATAAGCTAAATTCTGTATTCATAAAGTTATATAAGTACAACATATATAACTCTAAAATTATTTATGCAATTCCTTATTATACATAAAATAACATATAATAAGTTATATAAATCAAGTGCCACCCATTTGACTTATTAAAAGCATAGGATATAGTTTATACTTTATTGATATTTAAAATATTAATTGATGCGTAATAATTATTCTTGTCTATTAAGGAATGGATTATAGGAGGTAAATTATGAAAAAGAAGATTATTATTTTAAGTACTTTTTCCATTATTATTATACTTACACTAACTGGCTGTGTTCCAGGAGACGGCACTTATACTGCTTCAAAACCTGCCGGCTTTTTTTGGGGCGTTTGGCATGGTTGGATTGCTCCACTTTCTCTTGTACTAGGGCTATTTAAAAAGGGGATAAGGGTATATGAAACTATAAATACAGGCTGGTGGTATGATTTCGGATTTTATATGGCTATAATAAGCGGATTTGGCGGGTTATCAATATTTCGTAAAAAGGATAAAAAATAATACAGCAAAATAAAAGGTTAAGTTCTTTTAAAAAGTGATTAGAATCACATTTTTTAAATTTGAGCTGTGCTATTATTTACTTATTCCAGATCCCCATTCAAAATACTTGATTCTAGAAAGAATATATTCTAAACTAGAGGATATATTCTTTCTTTTTTAATAAAATAAATTGAGCATTGATGGAGTTAAAATGAAAAATAAAAACAGAATCTTAGGACTAATACTCGTAATTATTTCAACGTCCCTAATTGGCTGCAGCAGTACTAAAGCTTCAACAATTAAATCCGGCAAGGATATTACTTTTTTTGTAACAAGTGACACTCATTATCTTGCAAAGAACTTAACTGATGGTGGACAGGCTTTTCAAGAGTTTATTAATACCGGCGATGGTAAGGAATTAAATTATATGCAGCAAATAATGGATTCTTTCACGAGAGATATTAAAAAGAAAAAGCCGGATGTACTTATACTTAGCGGAGATTTAACCAGTAATGGTGAAAAGGACAGCCACTTGGAGCTTGCAAAGAGGCTTTCTGACATAGAGAAGACCGGTACCCGTGTTTATGTTATCCCAGGAAACCATGATATATTAAACCCCTACGCTAGAGGCTTTAAAGGCAGTGATCAATATCAAGTTTCTTATATTACAAAAGATGATTTTAGCAAAATTTATGGAGACTTTGGCTATAATGAGGCTATTTCTAGAGATAAGAATACCTTAAGCTATCTTGCAGCACCATCTGATGATGTTTGGCTTTTAATGCTTGATACTGCTCAGTACGAGAATAATCTTGTATTAGGATATCCTCAAACTGGAGGAAGAATAGATAAGGGAACTATGGAATGGATTAAGCAGTGCAGTGCTTTAGCAAAATCAAAGGGTGCTAAATTAATTGCTGTTATGCATCATAGTTTAATAAATCATAGTGACATAGTATCAAAAGACTTTACAATTGATAACAGCAGTGATGCAATAGCATTATTTAAGGAATTAAATATTGATTTAACCTTATCAGGACATATACATCTTCAAGATATAAAATCAAATAACAGCGATGGAAAAACTATTTATGATATAGCCTCAAGCTGCATAGATATATATCCACAAAAATATGGTGTTCTTAAATATTCACCTAAAAATGGTATTGATTATACTACTACAAGTGTTGATGTGGAAGGCTGGGCAAAGGAAACAAATCAAAAGGATAAGAACCTTTTAAACTTTAAAGAATACTCCAAAGATAGTTATGGAAAAAGGCTTTATGAAAAAAATGCAACCAGATTATCTTTTTCTGATGACTATACTGCGGAACAGGTTGAGCTTATGTGTGAAACCTATAAAGATATTTATCTAAGATATTATGATGGTGATAAGGTAATTGTCACTGATGAAATAAAAAATTCTGAGGGGTATAAATTGTGGAAAGCCTCAAATTCAAATAAAACCTTATTAAAACTTGCAAATTTAAATGGAGAGGTTAATAATATTCTTCATATAAGTGCCTCAAGTCTAGCAAATGATAAATAGTAAATTAGAAGACTTGTATTTGCAAGGCTTTTAAAACTTAATATATGCATCATTATTAGAAAATTGCACTCCTTTTTCTGGAGCGCAATTTTTTTATTTATTTAGAGCTTAAATTCTGGATAATTTGATGTTGTATCTTTTAATTTATTTATAAAAAATATTTTATAAATTTTGTAGAATCACTTGACATAACCATGTTACTTATAGTATTATACTTACATAAAGTAATTAATAATTATTATCAATCATTTAATTTATAAAGAAAGCCAATATATACTTTCAGTATTAATTCTTTATTTATAATTGTTAATAACATTAAAGAGGTGATTTTTACGATAAAATTAATTAAAGGAGAAAAAGTAAGTGATGGGGCAGGAGTAAAGCTTAATAGAACAATAGCTACCAGAACTTTAGACCATGCAGATCCTTTCTTTTTATTAGATGAATTTAGAAGTAACGACAAAAATGATTATGCAGCAGGTTTTCCAATGCATCCACATAGAGGAATAGAAACTTTAACCTATATGATTGAAGGTAATTTTGTTCATAGAGATTCAAATGGTAATGAAGGCAATTTAAAAGCAGGTGAAGTACAATGGATGACTGCTGGTAAAGGCATACTTCATGAAGAGATGCCCATGATGGACAAAGGTCAGCTTTGGGGATATCAACTGTGGATTAACTTACCTAAAAAGCTTAAAATGGTAGCTCCAGAGTATAGACATATTAAAAGTGAAGAAATACCAGTAATTAAAAAGAATGGCGTAGAGGTTAAAATTATTTCAGGTACCTTTGATGGAGTCACCGGTGCTGTGAGTTCATATTATCCTATAGATTATATGGATGTAAGAATTAATGAAGGAAGCTTCCAAAAAGAAGGTATGGGTACAAATTTAATATATGTACACACAGGTAAAGTTAAAGTAGCATCTCAAGGTGAAGAAATAGAAGTAGATGCTGGAAATTTGGCTTTAATAGAAGAAACTAATGATTTTATGGTATCAGGCAGCAATTCAGGCTTCTTATATATAAGCGGGGAACCAATAAAAGAACCAGTTGCAAGATATGGACCTTTTGTAATGAATACAATGGATGAGGTTCTACAAGCCATAGATGACTTTAATAATGGTAGTTTTAATAAATAATAAAAAGTATAAAATAGTAAAAAATAAATATATAAAATTTTAGGAGGAATTAAAATGAGTAAAGATTTATTCACAGAATTAAAAGAAAGACGTTCAATTTATGGACTAAGTAAGGAAGCAGTTGTAAGCGATGAAAGAATAGAAGAAATAGTTAGAGAAGCAGTAAAATATGTACCTTCAGCATTTAATTCTCAAAGTGCAAGAGCAGTAGTTTTACTAGGCGAAAACCATGATAAACTTTGGAATATCGCTGAAGAAACCTTAAGAAAAATAGTTCCAGCTGATGCGTTTGCATCTACAAAAGAAAAAATGGATTCATTCAGAAATGCCTATGGTACAGTGTTATTCTTTGAAGATAATACAGTAATAGAAAAACTTCAAAGTGATTTTGCATTATATAAGGATAACTTCCCAATTTGGTCTCTTGAATCTTCAGGAATGGCTCAGTTAGTTGTTTGGTTAGCACTAGAAGCTGAAGGCTTTGGAGCTTCACTGCAGCATTACAATCCATTAATTGATGATGAAGTAAAAAAGACTTGGAATATTCCTGAATCCTGGAAGCTGCTTGCACAAATGCCTTTTGGTAAGCCAACTGCAGGTGCTGGAGAGAAACAATTTATGTATTCAGAAGAACATGTTAAAATAGTTAAATAAATTTCATAAGGTAATAGAGTCAGTTAATATTTTTTTAACTGACTCTATTTATGTAGGCACTTATTACAAATTTCACCTAAGTATATAAATAAAAACCTTTTTCTAAAATTCATTTAGAAAAAGGTTTTTACTTATGTCCATTTTTCAGCCCAGGTCTGAATTTCATTCATAGATTTTTCTAAATCCCTGCCTTTATCAGTTAGTTCATATTCTATGCGTACAGGCATTTCAGGATAAACAGTGCGAATAACAATTTCCTGTTCTTCAAGTTCCTTAAATCTTTCAGTAAGCATACGTGCACTTAAACTAGGGATAATAGACTGTATATCTGAAAATCTTTTAGGTCCATTTAATAGAGAACGGATAATAAGTCCTGTCCATTTCTTGCCTAAAAGTGTAAATGCAGCTTCAAATCTTGGACACATATGAAATTTTTCCATGAATAATCATCTCCTATAAATATATTACCATATTTCTAATATAAAAGTAAGTATATTTATTTACTTAAGTTATAAAAAGTAAATAACTTATTATGTAAGTAAATCTTATAGGAGAAGCTGCTTCTAATATGCAATATAAAATAATTTTAATGCCACCCACATTGAATAGGTGAGTGGCTATTATTATTTATATCTCTTGCAAATCTCATCCCAATTTACAACATTCCACCAGTTATTAATGTATTCTGTACGTCTATTTTGATATTTTAAATAATAGGCATGCTCCCAAACGTCAAGTCCCATAATTGGCACTATACCTGCCATAATAGGACTATCCTGATTAGCAGTAGATATTATTCTAAGCTTCCCATTATTATCTTTTATAAGCCATGCCCAGCCGCTTCCGAATCTATCTAATGCAGCTGTATTAAATTCTTTCTTGAAATTTTCAAAGCTTCCAAAGTTTTTAATGATATCTTCCTTTAATCTTCCTTTAGGCGCTCCATCTTTATTTTTACCCATTATTGTCCAAAACAGGCTATGATTATAATGTCCACCGCCGTTATTTCTAACAGTTTCTCTAATATCTGAGGGCAAGCTGTTTAGATGTGTAAGTAAATACTCAAGAGACTTATCCTTTAGTTCAGGATACTTGTTTACAGCTTCATTTAACTTCGCTACGTAAGCTGCATGATGCTTATCATGGTGAAGCTTCATAGTTTCAGTATCAATATAAGGCTCAAGAGCATCATAGCTGTAGGGCAAGGGCGGCAGCTTAAAAGTACCTTCGCTTTGAGGTTCTGCCTTAATAATATTAAGTGGCAGCAGTAAAAACATTAAGCTAAAGCAAATAGAAGAAATTAATTTATTTTTCATTACTTCACCTTCCTTTCACATTTTTAGTAGTGCCCAAATAAAGAAAATTTATAAAACTTACAATACTAAAACATTAAGCAGTTAAATCCAAAGTGAAATAAAATGAATATAAGCTTGAGCCTTGGGAAGGATATAATATTAAAGGAGTGATATTATGAGCTCAAAAAACAATAAAAATAATGATAATAAAACCTCAAATAAAAAGAAAGCAAATCCTATTACTATGGAAGTAAAAAGCAATGCTAGGGAGGCTGTTAAAGGGCTTCCCAAAGTATAAAAGAGCTAAATTAAGCTCTTTTATACTTTTTTATTAAAATTTAAAATTCTAGCTAGTAATACCTATAATTTGCTGTCATAATACTCTATTATTTTGGAGTAGTTACCACCTAATTTTGCCGTAAAATTATCATTATAACCATAGGTGCTGTCTTTTTCCTCTGGTATGCTTTCTGCTTCTTCCTGCAAGCTATTATCAGATGATATATTTTCAATTGGCATATTAGTCATAAGTATCGCCTCCTATACTTAGGTTGCGTAACTTTTATATATCTATTCATTTTAAGGAAATTAATTTAAAGGTGCTGCTAATAAAATTACATTTTTATTATGATAAATAAAAAAATGATTGAGAGATAAAACTTAATTATACTTTCCAGATTTATTGTTATTTTATATTTGTTGGGTTAATATAAAATTATAAGTAAATTATTATTGGAGGAATATTATGGGAAAGATATATACAAAAACAGGAGATCAAGGATATACAACTAATCTACTTTCTAATAAATATTCAAAGTCAGACATTGAAATGGAAGTACAAGGTAGCATAGACGAGATAAACGCCTACGTTGGCCTATTAAGAAGCAAGCTGAAGTTAACTTCTTCAAATTATGAAGAGAATACATATTTAAGGCTTGATAATACCTTAAAGTCAGTACAATATCACCTATATTTAATAGGAATAGAAATCTCAACAGAGTATACTAAAGTGCATATAAAAGATGAGGAAATATCCTTTCTTGAAAAAGAAATCGATTTTATGTTTGATAACACTGAACCACTGAAATCTTTCATATATTACTATGGCAGTGAAAATTCAACTACCTGTCATGTTATAAGAACCATAGTTAGAAGAAGTGAAAGAGTATTTGTAAGAGCCTTAGATAATAAGACCTATCCAAAGAGTTATCAGTATGTAAATCGTCTATCAGACTTTTTTTATGCTTTCAGCAGGTATATAAATTATTTAGATGGTGAAAAGGATGAACCAATGGTTCTAAAATAAAATTAACCTTTAATTGATATATATTTTGAATTGCCACTGGTTTTAAACTTTATTAAACTATTAATTTAAATTTTTACTTTAAAAATAGTGACTTTATGAAACTATTATTGTAAAATAAATTTGTAATGAAAGATATGTTTCAATTTTGTCATTATTTATTAACAATAAACAGGTGGTGTTCACATGAATACGATTCAAAATAACAAAAAAAAGGTTGCAGTTATATTTAATGGTGGAACTATTACAATGAAAGTAGATTCAAGGATCAGCGCAGCAGTGCCTACCTTAACAGGTGAAGAAATTATGGCCATGGTTACTGGAATTGAGGATTATGCTGAAATTGAATCTCTTACTTTTTCTAATTTGCCTGGACCTCATATGACTCCAGAAATTATGATGGATCTATCAAAGTATATACAAGGATTATTAGATAGAGAAGATATAACAGGAGTTGTCGTTACTCATGGTACTGATACTCTTGAAGAAACAGCCTTTTTATTAGATTTAACTATAAACAGCCCAAAGCCCGTAGTTGTGACTGGTTCTATGAGAAACGGTTCTGAATTGGGCTATGATGGTCCCGCTAACTTAGCAGCTTCCATCTGCACCGTTATTTCTGAGAAATCTAAAAACAGAGGGGTTTTAGTCTGCTTAAACGATGAGCTTAATTGTGCCAGCGAAGTCACTAAATCCAATTCAATGAGCTTAGATACTTTTAAAAGTCCAAATTTTGGGCCAATAGGAATTGTTGACAGCAATGTGGTTATATTTTATAGAGACAGCCTTATGAAGCAGCACATAATTACAGACAGTGTAGAAAGTAAGGTTGATTTAATAAAATGCGCGGCAGGTATGGATTCAAGTTACATAGATTTTGCACTTTCAAAAGGGGTAAAGGGACTTGTAATCGAAGCATTGGGAAGAGGGAATATTCCACCATTAATGGTGGATGGAGTAAAGAAGGCAACAGAAAACGGAGTTCCTGTTATACTAGTTACTAGATGTTATCAAGGAAGAGTACTTGATTCCTATGGTTATCCTGGCGGAGGAAAGACTCTAAGAAAACTAGGCGTCATTTATGGCGATAACATGCCAGGGCAAAAGGCAAGAATTAAATTAATGCTTGCCTTAAGTAAAACTAAAAATTTAGATGAAATTAAAAATATATTTGAATCAGGACATTATAGCAATTAACTATTAAAAACTATAAAGAGGCGTACTAATAAGTATACCTTTTTATAGTTTTTAGAATTTTTACATTAACTATTCTATTTATTTTTAGAAAGGTCAGTGAAAAAATATGAACTGGATTAATACAATAAAAAACTATAATACTTGTAATGAACAGGAAGCAAAAGATAAAGAAATAATATTAAAATGTATTGAGGATTCTAAGAATATTTTAACTCGAGAAAACGAAGTTGCGCATATTACAAGCTCTGGCTTTATAATAAATAAAGCTAAGGATAAGGTATTGATGATATATCACAACATATATAATTCTTGGGCTTGGACAGGCGGACATGCTGATGGTGAAGAAGACTTATTAAAAGTAGCTATTAGAGAAGCCCAGGAAGAAACCGGAATTATGAAGGTGGTACCATTAACAGATGAAATTGTATCCTTAGATATTCTAACTGTGGTAGGACACATTAAGAAGGGTAAATATGTAGCTCCACATCTGCATCTGTCAATTGCATACCTGCTTATAGCTAATGAAGATGAAAGTCTTAAGATTAAACCTGATGAAAACAGCGGAGTAAAGTGGCTGCCTCTTGACGAAATAGCGCAATATTCAAACGAACCTTATATGGTTAAGGTTTACGAGAAAATTATTAAAAAAATTAAATAGAAAATAGGTACTATCGCTATTTTGCGATAGTACCTATTATATTTACTTTAATACTTCCTCATAAACTCGCAGAACATTCTTAAAGAAAATCTTTTCAATATCCTCATTACTATACCCAGCTTCTTTTAGTGCTTTTTCTAGCTCCGGCATTTTACTTGCGTCGCTTAACTCCAGATCTTGATATATTCCATCAAAATCACTACCAAGTCCGATGCAGTCAATTCCTGCTAAATTTGAAATATAGCTAATATGCTTAACCATATTACTAATTTTAGACCGCATTCTTTTTCCTGATTCTGGTTCTTCAAGAAAGTCACCTGCAAAATTTATCCCTAAAACTCCTCCTCGCTTAGCTAGCTTTAAAATCATATCATCAGTCATATTACGTACATTATTCGTTACGCTTCTTGCATTGGAATGGCTGGCTACAAATGGTTTTGTAGTACAATTAAGCACATCATAAAAGCCTGCATCGCTTAAATGAGAAACATCTATAATCATACCCAGCCTTTCCATTTCTTTCACAAATTCAAAACCAAAAGGTGTCAAGCCTTCTTTTGTATTAGGAACATGAAAATCTAACTTTTCCCCATCAGACATGTTAATATTAGGTGAGCTAATGCCATTTGGATAGTTCCAAGTTAAAGTGACCATTCTTACACCTAAACGATAGAAGGTTCTCAAATTTTCTAGTGATAAGCAGGCTGTACCACCTTCTTCTATAGTTAATAAAGCAGAAATTTTACCTTCACTTTGGTTTTTAATTATATTTTTATAATTTAAAGCAAGTAAAAGATTATCCTTGTTTTTTTCTAATTCTCTATAAAAACAATCGATTAAAGCTAAAACTTCATCTAAAGGTTCTTTAGTTTTTTTTAGGTTTACAAACATAGCAAAATTCTGCAGCAAGTAATCTCCTGTTTTTAGCTTGTTCATATCAACATTAAGATTATTGGATTTTAATTCTATATTATATCCTTTTCTTTGTTCATTTAAAATTTCACTAATAGTATCACAATGCATATCCACAACTTTCATTTAAGTTTCCCCCTTATTAATTTCTCCATTTTAATTAGATAAATCCTTATTTCTATTTAATTAATATATTAATAGACTTTATCTAAGTTGTAAATTATATATGCTTTTAATTATCAATTTAAATTAGACTATCTACAAAATAAGGTAGCAAATATTATTTAAGAGAATAAAATAATAAAAAGCTATAAAAAAGGGGGCATTTTATGAAATTAAATAATCGACTCCAAAACATTTCTGAGTATCACTTTAAAAATTTGGATCTTATAAGGAAGCAATGCAACGAAAATGGTATAAATGTCACCGATTTAAGCATAGGAGACCCTGATTTACCTGTTAATAAAAAAATAATAGATGGTCTTTTATATGGTTTAACATTAAATAATTATAACAAGTATCCTCCTTATGAAGGTATTAATGAATTAAAAAAAGAAATTATTAAATATTATAATGAAGTTTATTCAGTGAAACTTAACCTTGATGAAGTACTAATACTTATAGGTTCAAAAGAAGGTATAAATAATTTAATACCTGCCGTATGTGATTTTGGAAGCTATGCAATTATACCGAAACCTTCCTATCCAGTATACGATATATGCTGCAAGCTTTGGGGTGTTCATAATTATAATATTGGGCTTAAAAAGGAAAATTCATATTTGCCTAATATCGGTGATCTATCAAAGGAAATCCTAAAAGGCAGTAATTTGTTAATCTTAAACTATCCTAATAATCCTACTGGAGCTACTGCTAATAGTGACTTTTATGAGGAAATAAAAGATATCTGCAATAAGAATGACATTGTAATTTGTAATGATGCTGCTTATAATGAAATATTATGTAACTATAATAGACCTCTTAGCTTACTTCAAAATAATAAGAATAATTATTGTATTGAAATAGGTAGCTTTTCTAAATCCTATAATATGACGGGCTTTAGAATTGGTTATGCTGTTGGAAATTCAAAAATTATTAAAGCACTTTCTAAAGTTAAAACAAATGTTGATTCTGGACAATTTAAGCCAATTCAATATGCAGCTTTAGAGGCTATTAAACTTGATAGAAGTTATATAAATTCTATAAGAAAAGTGTATATTGAAAGAAGATTTGAAACTGAAAAAGTATTAAAAAAGCTTAATATAAATTTTTTCTCTGCTGAAGGAACCTTTTATATATGGTGTGAAACCCCTGAAGGTTATTCTACGAAACAATTTTGTGAAAAACTATTGAGTGAGTATGGTATAATTGTAACCCCAGGGAAGGTTTTTGGAGATGAAGGAAGTAAGTTTTTTAGAATAGCACTTACTCAGGAAAAAGAAAAAATAGTTTCAGCTTTAAGTGCTGTAAAATTAATAGCAAATAATTAGCATTAACTTATGTAAATCATGGATATTGGATTTGTTAAACCATAGGTATATGAATGACAAACTTCAAAAAAAGTTACAATAACAAATTTATCTTGCATTTTTTGTAATGAATTATGTATAATTAGGTATGAAGTACAGATATAAAATTTAATTATTTTATTTTAAAAAATCAGGAAATTAAAACCTGTTTTTTTATAAACAAAAATAAGTAAATGGATATATCTTGAGTAGATGATTGGAAGGAAGGAAATATTATGGCAAGAAGTATGACTGGCTTTGGACGTGGAACAAAGGATATGGAAGGTAAAAGCTTTTCTATTGAGATGAAAAGTGTTAACCATAGATACTTAGATATAAACATAAAACTTCCTAGAAACTTAATATCATTAGAGGAACGTATTAGAAAAATAGTTTCTCAAAATTTAAACAGAGGTAAGGTTGATATTTTTATTACACAAAATATCTACTCAACAAATGATGTTATTGCAAACTTTAACCAGTCATTAGCAGACAGCTATGTTAAGTGTTTACAAGAGATAAAAGAAAGGTATAATGTTAGGGATGATATATCAGTTTCTTTGGTGTCAAGATTTCCAGATGTTATTACCTTAAATCAAAAGGAAGAGGATTTAGAAGCTTCCTGGGATGCTATAAGCTCAGCTTTAAATGACGCCATAAGCAATCTTCTAATAATGCGTGAAAAAGAGGGGGAAAAGCTTAGGAATGATTTAGAGTCTAGATGTAAGTATATGAAGGAATTAGTGGGTGAAATTTCCAAAAGGGCTCCATTAATAGTAACTTCCTATAAAGAAAAATTAGAAAAAAGATTAGCAGAATTATTAAATGATGTTAAATTAGACGAGTCTAGGGTCGCTATGGAGGTTGCAATTTTTTCAGATAAATCAAATGTAGATGAAGAAATTGTCAGATTGTACAGCCACCTTAATCAGATGATTGAAACCTTATATTTAAAAGAGCCAATAGGAAGAAAACTTGATTTCATTATTCAGGAGATGAATAGGGAAACAAATACTATAGGTTCAAAGGCAAATGATTTAGAGCTTGTAAATGTAGTACTTAATATGAAAAATGAAATTGAAAAAATAAGAGAACAGGTTCAAAATATAGAGTAACTTAGGAGGATTATAATGGGTATAAAACTTATCAATATTGGATTCGGTAATATTGTGTCTGCTAATAGATTAGTGGCAATAGTGAGTCCAGAATCTGCGCCAATAAAAAGAATAATTCAGGAAGCTAGAGACAGAGGTATGCTTATTGACGCTACTTATGGTAGAAGGACTAGGGCTGTTATCATCACAGACAGCGATCATGTAATATTGTCTGCCGTTCAGCCAGAAACTGTAGCACATAGATTATCTTCTAATAAAGATGAAGTCGAAATTGACGAGGTTGAGGAATAATGAAAGAGAGAGGACTTTTACTAGTTATTTCAGGACCATCAGGTGCTGGTAAAGGAACCATCTGTAAGGCTCTAATGGAAAACAATACAATGTGGCTTTCTGTTTCTGCTACTACAAGACAGCCAAGAAACGGGGAGTTACCAGGTAAGAATTATTTTTTTATTTCACATGAAGAATTTCAAGCTAGAATAGAAAAAGGTGATTTTTTAGAATATGCTGAGGTCTATGGAAACTATTACGGAACTCCAAAATCTAATGTTATAGATATTCTCGAAACTGGGAAAGATGTAATATTAGAAATAGATATTCAAGGTGCTCTTAAGGTTAAGGATGCATTTCCGGAAGGAATATTTATCTTTATTCTTCCTCCATCAATGGAAGAACTTAAGCAAAGAATTATAAATAGGGGTTCAGAAACTCCCGAGTCCTTAATGACAAGATTTATGTCAGCATATAAAGAGATAAACTTTGTATCTAAATACAATTATGCCGTGGTAAATGACACTGTAGAAGCTGCTGCAAAAAAAATAGAAAGTATAGTAATTGCTGAAAGATGCAGAGTAGATAGATTAAAAGATACATTAATTAATAAGGAGGAGTTAACCCATGGTAAACTCTATGATTAATCCATCAATAGTTGAATTATTAACTAAGGTTGATAATAGATATTCTTTAGTTATAATTACTTCCAAAAGAGCGAGACAAATAATAGACGGAAGTAAACCTCTTATAGATACAGAAAATAGTAAGCCTTTAACTGTAGCTATCAATGAACTAAATAGTAGTGCTATAACTTACGAGACAGTGAAAGAGGGAATTAAGTAGAATGTCTAATTTAAAGACAGTTGTTGTAGGTGTTTGCGGAGGTATAGCTGCATACAAGGCACTAGATGTTGTAAGTCAACTTAAAAAAAAGGACTTTAATGTCCACGTAATTATGACTAAAAGTGCAGCTGAGTTTGTTACTCCTTTAAGTTTTCAGTCATTAAGTCAAAACATGGTAGTTACTGACATGTTTGCTGAGCCAAAGGCATTTGAAATTCAGCATATTTCCCTTGCAAAAAAAGCTGATTTAATGCTTATTGTGCCTGCTACTGCAAACATAATAGGAAAAGTTGCAAACGGCATAGCAGATGATATGCTAACTACTACAATAATGGCAACTACTGCACCCGTTGTTTTTGCACCGGCAATGAATACACATATGTATTCTAATCCAATTGTAAAAGAAAATATAAATAAATTAAAGAAGCTGAATTATATCTTTATCTCCCCTGAAAGCGGGCGTCTGGCCTGTGGTGATGTTGGGGAAGGAAAATTAGCTGATACAAAACTTATTTCAAATATTACATACAGTCTTTTATATGATATAAAGGATATGAAACATAAAAAAGTTTTGGTTACTGCTGGTCCTACTATATCACCTATAGATCCTGTGAGATTTATAAGCAATAAATCTTCTGGTAAAATGGGCTTTGCAATTGCAGAAGAAGCTAGGGATAGAGGAGCTGAAGTTACACTAATAACCGGTCCAACAAGTTTAGAATGCCCCCATGATATTAATGTAATTAAAGTTAATACAAATGAAGAAATGTATGGAGAAGTTATAAAAAACTTTGAAAGCCAGGATGTTGTTATTAAAGCTGCTGCAGTTGCTGATTATAAATCTAAAGAATATTCTCCTATTAAGCTAAAGAAATCATCAGAAGATTTGAATATAACTTTTACTCGAGATACCGATATTTTAAAAAAACTAGGGGAATTAAAAACCCATCAAATACTAGTTGGTTTTGCAGCTGAAAGTAATAATTTATTGGATTATGCAGCACTTAAATTAAAGCAAAAGAATCTGGATTTTATTGTGGCAAATGATATTACAAGCACTGAAACTGGATTTGCCTCCGATGATAACAAGGTATTTATCATTGATAAGAAAGGAAAAATTTCTTCACTAGATAAAATGCCCAAAAAGCAGGTTGCTAGAGAGCTTTTCAATTTAATAAATGAAAAAATATAAATTGTTAATTAAGGCCTGCCTGGTAACCAATAATTCAGGCAATGGCCTTTTAATATTTAGTAACAAATTTTGCATCATTAAACTGCTATATGGAATGTTTCATATAGTCTAATTTTAGAAGATGTAATTATCATAAAGGGTGATTAAGTGTTTAAATATGCTGGCGTTATTGTAAATAATAACTCAATTCAAGTTGATAAAATTTTTACCTACATAGTTCCTGAAAGCTTAAGAAATACCATTGAATTAGGCTATAGGGTGAAAGTCCCATTTGGAATGGGTAATAAAAAGGTTTATGGCTTTATTATTAAACTCTTTGAAGTTAATAAAAGTGAAAATAATAATTTAAAGGAAATATATGAATTAAGTGATTCCTATCCGCTATTAAGGAAAGAGGATATAGAGCTTCTTGACTTCATGAGGGAAGAGTACCTATGCACCTATTTAGAAGGAATTAAAGCCATTATTCCAACTGGTATTTTAAAAGGTGTAAAAACTAAAGTTAATGCAGTTTTATATGCTGGAAAAGAACTTCAAGGTAAGTTTGATAAAGAACCCTATATAAGTATTTTTAACGCAGCGAAGTCAAATAATGGAAAATACAACAAAAATGAATTGAGCAAATTATATAACTTTTCATTATCATCTATAAACACAATGCTGAAACAGGAGTATTTATCAGATGAAAAAGTTATTGTTAACAGATACAATGATAGAAGCTTTGATAAATATTCCGAAAAAATTCTAAATGTAGAACAAAAGAAAGCTATTGAAATCATAAATGGTTCAGAAAATAATATTTTTTTAATTCATGGAATAACTGGAAGCGGAAAAACAGAAATTTATATGAAGCTTGTAAGTGAAGCAATTAAAAATAATAAGGAATCCATAATATTAGTGCCTGAAATTTCCTTAACCCCTCAGATGGTTGAAAGATTTAAAGGGAGATTCGGTAAGGATATTGCAGTTTTTCACAGCAAATTATCTGAAGGGGAACGCTTCGATGAATGGCTTAGAGTAAAAAATAAGCAGGTTAAGGTAGCTATTGGAGCTAGATCGGCTGTTTTTTTGCCCTTTAGCAATCTAGCTTATATAATAATTGATGAAGAACATGAAAATAGCTATAAATCAGATAGTGATCCTAAGTACCTTGTTTTTGATATAGCTAAGTATAGGTGCAGGTATGAAAAGGCTAAGCTTATTCTAGGCTCTGCAACTCCATCTGTTGAAACCTATTATAAAGTAGAAGAAGGCAAAATAAAGCTTATAACACTTAAAAACAGGGCAGATAATGCAATTTTACCTCATATTGAAGCAGTAGATATGCGGGAAGAACTCTTAATGCAAAACAAATCAATATTTAGCAGAAAATTATATGAGGAAATGGATAAGGCTCTTGCAAATAAAGAGCAGATAATTCTATTTTTAAATAGGCGAGGTTTTTCTACCTTTGTTTCCTGTAGAAAATGTGGTTTTGTTTTTAAATGCAGCAAATGTGATATTGCCTTAACTTATCATCATGAAGATAACACACTAAATTGTCATTACTGTGGTATGAAAAGGAAAATAACAAATATATGCCCAAAATGTAAAAGCAATTATGTAAAATACTTTGGCATAGGTACAGAAAAAATAGAACAGGAAGTAATGAAAATCTTTCCTAGTGCAAAAACACTTAGAATGGATTTTGATACTACAAGAAAAAAGAACTCCTATGAAGAAATTTATAATTCCTTTAAAAACCATGATGCTGATGTTTTAATAGGAACACAAATGATTGCCAAGGGTTTAGATTTTAAAGGTGTAACTTTGGTTGGTGTTCTCGCAGCGGACCTTTCTTTAAATGTTCCTGATTTTCGCTCTGCTGAAAGAACTTTTCAATTAATAACGCAAGTTTCAGGCAGAGCTGGCAGAGGAGAAAAGGAAGGGAAAGTAATAGTTCAAACCTATACGCCTGATAATTATAGTATCCAATTTTCTTTAACTAATGATTATCTAGGCTTTTATAATAGAGAGACTTCAATAAGAAGGGATATGAACTATCCCCCATATAGCAAAATATTATTAATAAATTTAAGCAGCAAGAAAGAAAGTTTATTAATAAAATATATACAAAATATTGGTATAATTTTAAAGAATAATCTTAAGGAAAATGATAAAATAGAAATGTTAGGGCCATGCCCCTGTGCCATTTCTAGGATAAATGATTTTTATCGATGGCAGATAATTTTAAAAGGAAATATTAATTATTCTATTGCAAATAATATTAAGAATATAGTTTATGACTTAACAAAGGAGATATATTCCGATATAAGAGTCAGCTTAGATTTAAATCCAATAAGTTTAATGTAATTTATGTAGAGCAAAAAAGGAATACAAGTAGCGTAACAATTGATAATTGTTACGTGGATATAAGGAATACAAGGAGGTAATAAAATGGCTTTAAGAAATATAAGAAAAATAGGTGATGAGATTTTAAGAAAAAAATCTAGAACAGTAGATGAAGTTACTGATAGAATACGAATTCTTCTTAGTGATATGCTGGAAACTATGTATACTGCTGATGGGGTTGGCCTGGCAGCACCACAAGTTGGAATACTAAAGAGACTTGCTGTTGTTGATGTTGGAGAAGGTCCTGTTTATTTGATTAATCCTGTAATATTAGAGACCGAGGGAGAAGATATAGACGAAGAAGGATGCTTAAGTATTCCAGGTGAGCAGGGAGCAGTATTAAGACCAAAGAAAATTAAAGTTAAAACATTAAATGAGAAGGGTGCAGAAGTTATTATAGAAGCTTCAGACTTTTTTGCAAGAGCTATATGTCATGAAATGGATCATTTAGATGGAGTACTTTTTGTAGATAAGGTTATTAAAGAAAGCGAGGCATAAAAATGGACATTATCTTTATGGGTACTCCTGAGTTTGCAGTACCTTCCTTAGAAAAACTTATAGAAAATTATAATGTTACAGCTGTGTTTACCCAGCCAGACAGGCCTAAGGGAAGGGGTAAGAAAATTGGGACTTCCCCTGTTAAAGATACGGCAATAAAATATAATATTCCTGTTTATCAGCCTGAAAAAATCAGAAATGATGCAAAAGGCATTGAAACTATTAAAGAACTAGAACCAGATTTTATTATTGTAGTAGCATTTGGTCAAATTTTGCCAAAGGAAATTCTGGATATACCGAAATATGGCTGCATTAACCTTCATGCTTCGCTGCTTCCTAAATACAGAGGTGCCGCTCCAATAAATTGGGCTGTAATAAATGGTGAAAATATAAGCGGAAACACTACTATGCTTATGGATATAGGACTCGATACCGGTGATATGCTTCTTAAAAGTGAGTATCCTATAAAAAATGATATGACAGCAGGTGAACTTCATGATATTTTAATGGAGGATGGAGCTAATTTGCTGCTTGAGACTATAGAAAAGGTAAAAGCTAATAAACTTATACCGCAAAAGCAGGATCATTCTAAAAACACTTATGCTCCAATGCTTACAAAAGAGTTAGCTAAAATTAATTGGAATAAAACAAATATAGAAATAAACAATTTAATTAGAGGCTTAAACCCATGGCCTGCTGCTTATACTGATTATTTAAATAATTCTATGAAAATCTATGAGGCTGAAGTTAAAGTTTCAAATAACAAATACGAGCCTGGACTTATCATAAGCGTAACAAAAGAGGGAATTGAAGTAGCCACAGGTGAAGGCAGCTTACTTATAAAACGAATTCAGTTTCCTGGCGGAAAGCCTTTATCAGTAGAAGAGTATATAAGAGGTCATAAGCTAGAAGAAAATATATTTTTAAAATAAAGGATAGTTTAATTTATTTTGAAGTATTAGTAGTTCCTATTGATACTAATAAAATAAAATGAGGTAAAATAATGGAAAATGCTAGAAAAGTTGCTGTAGATATTCTTCAAAGTATATTTGATAAAGGCGGATATTCAAATATCGTCTTAAATAGAAGCCTTAGTAAGGCAGATCTAGAAAATAGAGATAAGGGCCTAGTGACGGAAATTGTCTATGGCACCATTAAATATAAATACACTATTGATAAAATATTAAGTAAATTCTTAAAGAATGGTTTAAAAAAGCAGGACAGCTTTCTTTTAAATATTTTAAGAATAACTATATATCAAATTAAATATTTGGAGAAGATTCCACAATTTGCTGCTGTTAATGAAGCTGTGGAGCTTACTAAAAAATATAGGTCCTTAAGCTCCTCTAAGGTTGTAAACGGAGTGCTTAGAAATTACTTAAGAAGTGAGGACAGCACATATATAAATGAAAGTAATAATTTAGAGGCATTATGCTTTAATTATTCCTTTGAGCCTTGGATGGTAAAGCTCTTAATTAAACAGTACGGCATGGTTACAGCTGAAAATATAATGAAGGGTCTAAATAAGGTACCAAGTATTACACTTAGGGTAAATAATATTAGAACCAATTATGAAAATGCAATTAAAGACCTTACTTCTTATGGATATGAAATTGAAGAAGGCAATGTTTGCCCGGAAGCAATAAGAATAATTAAAGGCAAAAGCATAGAAAATAATCCTCTTTTTTTAAACGGCATGGCAACAGTTCAGGATGAAAGTGCTATGCTGGTTGCACCTTTAATGTCACTTAGGGAGAACATGACAGTTTTGGATTTATGCAGTGCTCCAGGCGGTAAAACCACTCATATATCTGAGATAATGAATAATACTGGCAAGGTTTATGCCTTTGATATTCATAAGGATAAACTTGCTCTTATAATGCAGAATGCTAAAAGACTAGGAATTACTAATATTAAATGTTCCACCTTAGATGCAGCAGTTTATAATGATGCTTTAAAAGATTTAGGTGATAGGGTGCTTATTGATGTTCCATGCTCTGGTCTTGGCATTATTAGAAAAAAACCTGAAATAAAATGGACTAAAAATGAAGCTGAATTAAATAGTTTAATTGATATTCAAAGAAAAATAATGAAAAATGCCGCATTATATGTAAAAAGTGGCGGTTATATTTTATACTCAACCTGTACCTTAAATAAGAAAGAAAATGAAGAGAATATTAAATGGTTTTTATCTAATAATAAAAATTTTACTATAGATAGAATTTTCTTTGGAAATGCCGTAAATATATGTTATAGTGATTTTGGGGTTACTATTTTACCTAATGAGAGTATGGACGGATTTTTTATTGCTAAATTATACAAAATAGAGTAGGTGCATTTATGAAAAATATCTTAGATTATGATTTGTCAGAGCTTAAGCTTTGGATGAAAGAAAATAATGAAAGCGAATTTAGAGCAACTCAGGTTTTTCAGTGGATATACAAGGGTGCATCTGAATTTAATGATATGAAAAACCTTCCAAAAGCTTTAATTGAGAAACTTAACAATACTTTTCATATAGAACTTCCTAGTATAGTACATGTACTAAAGAGTGAAGATGAGACTTACAAGTTTCTTTTAAGCTACAGTGATGGTAATATAATTGAAACAGTTGTAATGAAATATAATTATGGCAATTCCATTTGCGTATCTACACAAATTGGCTGCAAGATGGGCTGTAAATTCTGTGCCTCCACCCTTGGCGGTATTGTAAGAAATCTTAGTTCAGGTGAGATTTTAGCTGAGGTCCTTGTTGCACAAAAATATATTAATGAAAGAATTTCAAATATAGTTCTTATGGGAAGTGGAGAGCCCTTAGATAATTATAGTAATGTAGTTAAGTTTATTAGTTTAGCCAATGCTGATTACGGTTTAAATATAGGACAAAGGCATATTACACTTTCAACCTGTGGGATAGTACCTAAAATCTATGAGCTTTCTAAACTAAAGCTGCAAATTACACTAGCAATTTCTCTACACTCACCAAATGATGACCTTAGAAGGTCTATGATGCCAATTGCAAATAAATATTCTATAGAAGAGTTAATTAAAGCCTGCAGCGTATATATTGAAGAAACCAATAGGAGAATTACCTTTGAATATGCCTTGGTTTTTAATACTAATGATAGTAAAGAAAATGCAGAAGAACTTGGCAGGTTATTAAAGGGTATGTTATGTCATGTCAATTTAATCCCTGTAAATGAAGTAGCTGAAAATAACTTTAAAAAGTCTACAAATGAGCAGATTTATAAGTTTCAAAATGTTCTGGAAGGTTATGGTATAGAAACAACAGTTAGAAGGGAAATGGGCTCTGATATTAATGCTGCATGTGGTCAGCTTAGAAGAAGTTTTATACAAAGTAATAGCCCAGAAAAGGAGTGAAATAAATGATTGGCATGCTTTCAGACATAGGGAATATTAGAAAAGTCAATGAAGACTTTGTAGGTTTTCATGAAGATTCTAATAAAAAACTTTATGTTATTGCTGACGGTATGGGTGGACATAATGCTGGAGAAATTGCCAGTAAAATAGCCGTGGAAAATACTATTGAATTTGTATTTTCCGCTGAACTTAATGAACAAATAGAAATTTTATTAAAACAAGCCATAGAAGCTTCAAACAATAAAATATATGAGGTTTCTAAAACTGATCTTGCACTTAAAGGTATGGGTACTACTATTACTGCCTGCTTGGTTACTGGTAATGAAATGGTTGTTGCTAACGTAGGAGACAGCAGATGCTATATTTTAGAAAATGATAATTTTCATCAGATAACTAATGATCATTCTCTTGTACAAGAACTTGTAGATAATGGTTCGATTACAGAAGAGGAGGCTGCTATTCATCCCAACAAAAATGTAATAACCAGAGCTCTAGGAACAGCTGCAAAAGTTGAAATTGATATTTTCTCAGCTGACCTAAGCAGTGTATCCAAGGTTTTGCTATGTACTGATGGATTAACTAACTCATTAACCAAGGAGGAAATATACGAAATTATAACTAATAATGATTGTGAAACCTCCTGCATTAGGCTAATAGAGCTAAGTAAAGAGCGCGGTGGAAGAGACAATATAAGTGTGATTATATTTGAAGGAGAGTGCAATGATGGTAGGGACTTTACTAAATAATAGATATGAAATTTTAGAAAAAATTGGCGAAGGCGGCATGGCAAAGGTATATAAGGCTAAGGATCATTTGCTTAATAGATATGTTGCTGTTAAGGTGTTAAAAAGTGAGTTTTCGAAAAATACAGAATTTGTGGTGAAATTCAAAGCCGAAGCAGCTGCAGCAGGGAGTATGTCTCATAGTAATATAGTAAATATATTTGATGTAGGCTCAGAGGAGAATGTAAATTACATTATTATGGAATATGTAAATGGTAGAACTTTAAAAGAGCTTATTATTGAAAATGGAAGGTTAGATTACAATAGAGCTCTAGATTTCGGCATTCAAATAGCAAAAGCTTTAGAATGTGCACATAAAAACAACATAATACATAGAGATATAAAGCCTCAGAATATTTTAGTTACAGATGATGGCTTAGTTAAAGTTACAGACTTTGGTATAGCTAAGGCTACAAATTCGGTTACAATTACTAATACAAATAAAGTAATTGGATCTGCTCATTATTTCTCTCCTGAACAGGCTAAAGGTTCTGTTGTCGATGGAAGAACTGACATTTATTCACTAGGAGTCGTGTTGTATGAGATGGTTACAGGCAGAGTTCCCTATGATGCAGAAAGTCCAGTTTCAGTTGCATTAAAACATCTGCAGGAGCCAGTTGTACCTCCAATCCATTTAAACAGTAATGTTCCTGAGGGGTTAAATAATCTAATATTAAAAGCTATGGAAAAAGAGCCAATTGGCAGATACCAAAACATTAAAGATATGCTTTTAGATTTGCAGAGAATAAAAAATAATACTAATTACAAAGTGGATTTTAACAATACTGAAGATGAGTATACTAAAGTTATGGCCCCAATAAATAACATTAACGATGAAGAAGATAATGAAGATGAGGAAGACGGTACAAAAACAAACAAGAAAAAACTTGCTGCTATACTTATACCTTTAGCGGTTTTAGTCATTGCTGTTGGTGTATTTGCTGGTTGGTATATGAGTAAAAAACCTAATCTAAATCCTAGTTCACTTATAAGCAGCGATACAACAGTACCTAAAATAATAGGGCTTAGTGAAGCAGACGCTCAAAATGCTGTTAAAGCAAATAATTTAAAGTTTGTTGTAGCAGGAAATCAAAAAAGCGATAAACCAGCTGGAACAGTAATTGCATGTAGTCCAGATGAAGGTAGTACTATAAAAACAAATCAAGATGTCAGAGTTTATATAAGCTCAGGACCAGCTGAAACATTGGTTCCTAACCTTGTTGGCATTGATATTACCGCTGCTACAGATATGATTAATAATAATGGTTTTACACTTGGAAAGGTAGACCATCAATTTAGTGATACTGTTCCAAAGGATAGTATAATAAAGCAAAACCCTCCTGAAAATTCACCATCAACTGCTGGAACAAAAATTGATTTAGTGGTAAGTTCAGGTCCAGAAATTAAATATACTACAGTTCCAGATTTAACTAATGCTACATTAGATGAGGCAAAGACATTACTAACAAATTCTAATCTTAAAATGGGAAATCAAATAGTGATTCCTACAGATAACCAGGCTTTAAATGGTAAAGTGGCAAACCAAACAATTACTGCAAAGAGCCAAGTTAAACAAGGAACAGTGGTAGATATTAGTTATTACGTATTTACTGAAGGTGGAGCATAAAAGGAGATACTATGAACGGAACTATAGTTAAAGGTATCGGTGGATTTTATTATATTAAAACTCAAGATGAGATTATTGAATGTAAGGCAAGGGGTAAGTTCAGATTTAATGAACTTACCCCTATGGTTGGAGATAAGGTTGAAATAACGGTAAAAAACAATAAAGGAGTTATAGAGAGGATATTTGAAAGATCTAGTGAACTTATAAGGCCAAGTGTTGCAAATGTCTCTCAGGCCTTTGTTGTTTTTACTTTTAAAAATCCTGAACTTAACTTAGAGCTCTTAAACAAATTTTTATTACAATGTGAAAAGAATAATTTAAGGGTAGTTATTTGCTTTAATAAAATTGATCTAGTTGATTTAAAGGAATATGAACATATCTTTCATATGTTTAATAATGCTGGCTATGAATGTATTTACTTAAATGCTAAAAGTGGCATTGGACTAGATCTTTTAAAAGAGAAGCTTACTAACAATATTACAGTATTTTGTGGTCCTTCAGGCGTTGGCAAATCCACTTTATGTAATAAACTTATTGGAAGAGAACTTATGGAAACAGGAAACATTAGTGAAAAATCCAGCAGGGGTAAACATACTACAAGGCATAGTGAATTAATTGAATGTAAGGATGGTTTTATAGTAGATACACCAGGTTTTTCTTCCCTTGAAATTATTGATATTGAAAAAGAAAAGCTTCAGAATTATTTTCCTGAATTTAAGGTCTATAAAGATACCTGTAAGTTTTCAGGCTGTCTTCATTACAAAGAACCTTCTTGTTCAGTAAAAGAAGCAGTAAATGAGAATAAAATAAATGAGCTTCGTTACAATTTTTACGTTAAAACACTTGAAGAATTAATGCGCGGGAGGATAAAAAGATGATTAAAATAGCACCATCTATACTTTCAGCTGACTTTTCTATTCTTGGCAGCGAAGTTAGCGAACTAGAAAAGTATGGAGCTGACTTTATACATATCGATGTAATGGACGGAAGGTTTGTACCAAATATTACTTTTGGTCCACCTATTATTAAAAGCATAAAAAAATATTCCAGACTTCCCTTTGACGTCCATCTTATGATTGAAGAGCCTTCTAGGTATATTGAAGACTTTGTAAAGGCTGGAGCAGATATTATTACTGTTCATTACGAAGCAGATAAACATATTGATCGAACAATAAATTATATAAAAAGTTTTAATGTTAAGGCAGCAGTTGCGCTTAATCCAGGTACTCCAGTTTCTAATATTAAAGATATTGTAAAAGAATTAGATATGGTACTTATTATGAGTGTTAACCCTGGATTTGGCGGTCAGAAATTTATAGATTACAGCAAGGATAAAATAAGAGAACTAAGAGAAATGGCTAATTCTAATAATCCAGGGCTTTTAATAGAAGTAGATGGTGGAATTGATAGAAATAATATAGGACAAATAGTGAAAAGTGGTGCAAATGTTATAGTGGCAGGTTCTGCAGTCTTTAAGAATCATGCTATTAAAGAAAATATATTAGATTTAAGAAGCGGGCTGTAAAATGAAATGCATAATAATTGCAGGAGGTACACCTCCTAGTTTAGAACTTTTAAAAGATGAGATGGAAGATTCAGTCTTTATTATATGTGCAGATAGCGGTGCTGATTGTCTTATAAATTATAAAATTATACCTGAATATTTAATAGGAGATTTTGATTCTATAAATAGAGAGGCTTTTAATTTCTTTTTAAACAGTAATTGTAACATAGAAAGATATCCAGTGGCTAAGGACTGCACAGACTCTGAATTGGCATTCCTTAAGGCAAAAGAGCTAGGTGCTGATGAAATTGTGTTTTTAGGCTGCACCGGTTCTAGACTTGATCATACCTTAGGTAATTTTGGTCTGCTTTTAAAATGCTTAAATAGCAATATAAAAGGTTGTATAAGAGATGCTAATAACTATATAGAGTTATTAAATAGTCCCATTATAATTTCCGGTAAGCCAAAAGAAAAATTTTCACTGCTTGCCTATAATTCTACTATTAAGGATTTAACAATTTACGGTGCAAGATATCCACTTAATAACTATGAATTATCCATAGGGGATTCTTTAACTGTATCTAATGAATTTAAAGATCCTGAAGTTAAAATAACCTTCTCAAGTGGGTATTTGCTTTTACTTAGAAGTAAAGATTGATTTTAAATATAAAGATATTGATAAAAATCCCTTAGGGGATTTTTTAATTTTAAGTTTTATATAGACAAATTTCCTTCAATTTTATAAATTTTTAATTTAGTATAAGAAGGCTTTATTTTTGTCACAAAATATTAAGTTAAGCATATAATAGTAACAAAGCAATAGGGTGAGGTATGGGCTTTGTCAATAAAACGTAGATTTAAGAAAAATATTGGGTGGATAATAGCCTCTATAGGTATTGGAATTATAATTACCTTTATTATACCTTTTTGGGGATGGATGATTGCAGTTGGCGGTGGACTTATATACGTCGGCTGGAGAATAATAGATAACCAACATTAATAATGGTTTGGGGGGATATAAATGAAAATAGTAGCTATAAAGCTGCCTAGATGTATAGCTTCCATATTAAAAGTATTCATAAGAAAAAAAAAATAAATTGAACATAAATAATAAAAAATGCAATTGTTATACAACTGCATTTTTTATTATTTATACAGCACGTTGAACTCTACCTGAACGTAGACATCTTGTGCAAACATGTATTGTTCTTGGGGTTCCTTCAACAACAGCCTTTACTCTTCTTAGGTTTGGAGCCCATTTTCTCTTCGTTTTACGATTTGAATGACTTGCTTGTAATCCTGATATAACACCCTTATTGCATATTTCACATCTTCTTGACACAAAAACACCTCCTTAGAAATTGTGAAGAATTTATCTTCTCAATCCAAACATGTTTTATTTTATCACACATTTTGGCTTTTTTGCAAGTATAAAATGAAATAATTAGCTAAATAATTAAACTTAAGTATTAATTTTATTGAATAAATTCTATATTTAATATAAAATAGTCTATATGGTCTTTTTAATTGAGGAGGGATATTATGATAGGCAATATTCAAAACGAAAACGGAGTTATTAGTTATTCCGAAGAAGTAGTTGCAAATATTGTTGGAGTTTCAACCATGGAATGCTACGGAGTTGTCGGTATGGCATCTAAAAATGCTAAAGATGGACTTTGGGAACTTATTAAAGGAGAAAACTTAAGCAAAGGTGTAAAACTTCATTCAAAAGAAAATGAATTATCAATTGAATTATATATAATAGTTGAATATGGAACTAAGATTTCTGTTATAGCTAATAATATAATTCAAAAGATAAAATATAACATTGAAAATTTAACTGGACTTAAGGTTTCCAGTATTACAGTTAACGTACAAGGTGTTAGAGTCTAAGGGGGTACTTTTAATGGAATTCATAAAGATAGATGGGATACATTTTTACAACATGGTAGTAAATGCTTCAAACAAATTGGAGGAGCAAAAAGCCTTTGTAAATTCCTTAAATGTATTTCCTGTTCCAGATGGTGATACTGGAACTAATATGTCAATGACCTTTAGAGCTGCAGTTTCAGAAATTGAAAATATGAACAGCATATCTATTGGTGAAGTTTCGAAGAGATTAGCTAAAGGAGCCTTAATGGGAGCTAGAGGAAACTCTGGTGTAATTTTATCTCAGGTTTTTAGAGGTATTGCCAAAGGTTTGGAGGATAAAACTGAGGTAGATGTTTTAGAATTTGCAAATGCCTTACTGGAAGGTTCTAAATCAGCATATAAGGCAGTAATGAGACCAACTGAAGGAACAATTTTAACCATTATTAGAGCTGCTGGTGAGAGTGCAGTAAGAAGTACTGCATCTAACATTACTGCTTTAATGGAGGAAGTAACTGAGCAAAGTGAAATAATGCTTAATAAAACACCAGAAATGCTTCCTGTGCTTAAAAAGGCAAAAGTAGTTGATGCTGGTGGTATGGGCCTCTTAATTATACTTAAAGGTATGTTTGAAGCTTTGAAATTTGATATAAAAGCTGAAATATCAAATATCTCAAGTAGTAATAATGAAGCCTTTAATGCTGCACAAATACTAGGTGAACAAGACATAGAATTTGGGTATTGTACTGAATTCTTCGTTTTAGGTAAGGATATTAATGTAGATAACTTCAGAAATGAATTAAATCCACATGGTGATTCCATGATTGTCGTTGGTTCTGAGGATGCCGTTAAGGTACATATTCATACTAATGACCCGGGTTTAGTACTTTCAAAGGCTGTAAAGCTTGGTGAATTATCTAAAATTAAAATAGATAATATGAGAGAACAGCATAGACATGTGTTATATGATGAAAATACCATTAATAAGGAAGCATCAAAAAATAGAGATATGGAAGAAGCCGCAGTAGAAGCTAAGAAATATGCATTTATCTCCGTTGCAATGGGAGAGGGAATAAAGAATATTTTTGAAGACTTTGGTGTTGACTACGTTATTGAAGGTGGTCAAACTATGAATCCTAGCACCCAGGATATTTTAAACTGCATTGAAAAATTAAATGCTGAAAATATTTTTATTCTTCCTAATAATAAAAATATAATTATGGCTGCAAACCAAGCTGCAGAACTATCAGAAAAAAATATTGTTGTAGTACCTACTAAAACTATCCCACAGGGTATAGCTTGTATTACCATATTTGATTCTGAAGCAGCTTTAGAAGATAACATAACAGCTATGAATGATGCAATAGAAAAGGTAACTACAGGTCAGGTAACCTATGCTGTCAGAGATACAGAAATGGATGGCAAGGCCATTAATGAAGGAGATATTTTAGGTCTTCTTGAAGGCAAGATTAATGTAGTTGGTAATGATATATATGAGGTATGCGAAGAAGTATTAGCTAACATGTGTGATGAAAACAGCGAGCTAATTACAATATTATATGGTGAAGAAACAGATGAAGCTAAAGTTTCTGAGCTAGTATCTAAATTAGAGGAAAAGTATCCCGATAAAGATATTCAAAGCTACAATGGAATGCAGCCTCTTTATTACTTTATAGTTTCAGTGGAATAAGAAAAGCCTTTGGGCTTTTTTTATTCTTAGGCTATGGCTAAACTTGGTTGCAATTAACCTAAGTTTAGCCATAGCCTATTCTATATATGGGAGTGTTACTCATGAATATTTACGAAGATATCTCTTATTTAAAAGGGGTAGGTCCTAAGATGCAAAAGCTCTTAAATAGCCTTGGAATTATAAATATAATAGATTTAATTTTATATTTTCCTAGGGATTATGAAAAATATTATATAAACGGTGACGGTGAGAAAACTATATCCGGCAGCAAAATTATTATAAGTGGTATCGTTATTAGAATTGACAGAGACTTAAGAACAAAAAAGGGGAAAGTAATTTCAACCGTAGTCTTAAAAAACAATAAGGGAGAAATTTTTAAATGTAAGTGGTTTAACCAGCCTTATATGAAGGATAAATTTATAATTGATATTCCTTATACTCTTAGCGGTAAAGCTCAAGAATTTAATGGAGAAAAAATAATTGTAAATCCAAGTATAATAAAAGATTTTAAGCCTATTAACGATTTAAATTCAGAAAAAGACACTAAACTTTCTCCTAAATATGGATTAAAAAGCGGAATAACAAATAATTTTTTGGTTAAAGTAATCTCAGAAATTCTTGCAAAGGTGGATATTGCTGAAAATCTGCCTGAAGATTTACTAAAGAAATATAAGCTTTGCAATCTTAACTTTGCCATGCATAATATTCATAACCCAAAGAGCTTGGAAGCTTTAACAATGGCTCAAAGGAGACTGAAGTTTCAGGAGCTTTTTACTTATTCTTTAAAAATTTTACTTCTAAAGGAATATGTTAATAATACAAAAAAGGGCATAGCCTTTAAAATGTCACCAGACTTAAAGCTTTTAAAGGAGTCCTTACCCTTTGCCCTTACAAATGCGCAAAATAGAGTTATAAGAGAAATTCTATTAGATCAAAAATCAGTAAAACAGATGAATAGATTAGTACAGGGTGATGTTGGCAGTGGGAAGACCATTGTAGCTATTATAAGTATATTTAATACAATAAAAAATGGCTATCAAGCTGCTTTTATGGCTCCTACAGAAATCCTTGCAGTTCAGCATTATGTAGAATTAAATAAAATACTAGGAAAGTTTAACATCAATATTTCCTTGCTTAATGGAAGTGTTCCTAAAAAGCAGAAAGATTTAATTAAAGAAGATATAAAAAGTGGGAATATACAAATAGTAGTTGGTACCCATGCTCTTCTTGAAGAAAGTGTGGAATTTAATAATTTAGGCTTAGTAGTAACAGATGAGCAGCATCGTTTTGGGGTCATGCAGAGGAGTAAATTATTTAATAAAGGTAAAAATATAGATATATTAGTTATGACTGCTACTCCAATACCTAGGACAATATCATTGTTTTTATATGGTGATTTGGATATTTCTATAATTGATGAACTGCCTCCAGGAAGGCAGAAAATAGAAAGCTCATATCTTTCAGAAAGCAGGAGAAGCAAAGCTTATAATTTTGCATTAGAAGAGATAAAAAATGGGAGACAGGTCTATGTTGTATGCCCACTGGTAGAGGAAACAGAAAATGCTGAGCTTAGTTCTGTAGAAAAGTTATATAATTTGCTTACTAATAATTATTTTAAGTGTATAGAAATAAAAATGCTTCATGGTAAAATGTCGGCTGCAGATAAAAATCAGATTATGGATAGCTTTAAAAAAGGTGAAACAAAGGTTTTAGTTTCTACTACAGTTATAGAAGTCGGCATTAATGTACCTAATGCTACTATTATGATAATTGAGAATGCAGAACGATTCGGACTTGCTCAGCTTCATCAGTTAAGGGGCAGAGTAGGAAGAGGAGAGTATAAATCCTATTGCATTTTAATTGCTAATATAAAAAATGAAACAATTAAAAAGCGGCTTGATATTATTCAAAATAACACAGATGGTTTTAAAATAGCTGAAGAGGACCTTAAAATCAGAGGTGGCGGTGAATTGTTTGGCTTTAAACAACATGGTGATACTGGACTCATTCTAGCTGATTTAATAAATGATTTTAATATGCTTAAAGTTGCCAATAGTGAAGCAAGAAATCTTCTTAAAAGCCCCGAAGCAAAAGATATTAAAGTTAAAGAAGATATAATCAAAGCTATGGACAATACTTCAAGGTTCATATGTTTTAATTAAGAATTAATGAATTTTATTTTTAAAAATTACATTATATGAGGTATTTTTATTTATTTTCTTGAAATATGGAGATATTTGTATTATTCTATGTATATATGTAATTTAATAATTTTATCATAAGGAGTGAAAGCTATGAGAATTATTTCAGGTGAAGCAAAGGGCAGAAAGCTATTATCTCCTGAAGGCATGGGTACTAGACCAACATTAGATAGAATAAAGGAATCAATTTTTAACATAATTCAAAATAAAGTTTATGGTTCAGTTGTCATAGATGTATTTGCAGGAACAGGAAGTTTAGGCCTGGAGGCAGTAAGCCGCGGTGCTAAGGAATGTTATTTAATTGATAAAGGAGAGACTACCTTTAAATATTTAAAGCAAAATGTTGAGAATTTTAAGTTCACAGATAGATGCAAGTGTTTAAATATGGACTCCTATGATGCTTTAGAAAATTTAGTTAATAAGAATATAAGCTTTGATTTAATTTTTATTGATCCACCTTATTTAAAAGACATGATACCGCCAGCTATTGATATCATAACAAAAGGAAACTTACTTAAAAAAGATGGTCTAATAGTATGTAAAATTGATACAAAAGAAACCTTGTATGAAGGAAACTTAAAAATTATGCTTAAAGATCATAGAATGTATGGAAATACAACTGTATGTTTCTATAAGTACCTGGAGGATTAATATGAAAAGAGCAGTTTATCCTGGAAGCTTTGATCCAATTACAAATGGTCATCTAGATATTATTAAAAGAGCTTCAGAAATTTTTGATGAGGTTATTGTAGGAGCTCTGGTAAATCCTGATAAGAAAGGATTGTTTGATATTACTGAACGGGTAAACCTAATAAAAAAATCCACCTCTAATATCAGCAATGTGAGAGTAGAAAGTTTTACTGGACTTTTAATCGATTTTATGAAGAAGACTGATACTAAAATAATTGTTAAAGGTTTAAGGGCTATTTCTGATTTTGAATACGAGTTTCAAATGGCCATGTTAAATAATAAATTAGATTCCAATATAGAAACCGTATTTTTAATGACTAGTGAAAAGAATTCATATATAAGTTCTTCATCTATTAAGCAGATTGCTATGTTTGGAGGCAGCATAACAGACTTTGTTCCAGAAATTATAGTTAATGATATTTTGGATAAATTTAAAAAGTAGGGGGATATATTATGGAAGTAATAAAACTATTAGAATACCTTCAAGAAATTCTAGACACAGCTTCGAAGGTTCCTGTTACAGGAAAAATACTTGTAGATAAAAAAGAAGCTATGAATGTTGTTGATCAAATTATAAATTATCTTCCAGATGAATTTAAAAAAGCTCAGTGGATTGTGGAAGAAAAAGAAAGAATACTTGGAGAAGCTCATGAAGAGACCTCTACCATGAAAAAAGAAAGCATGGATTTAATTAAAAGACAGATTGAAAACCACGATATCACCAAGGAAGCAATGATAAGAGCTGAAGAAATTATTGCTTCAGCCCAAAGAGATGCAAAATCCATGAGACTTGGAGCTAGAAATTATGCTGATGAAATACTTACTCAGCTTGAAAAACAAATTACAGATAAAGGTAACTCCATGGTTGCAAACATTAAAACTCAAGTCGAAGATTTTGTAGAAGGATTAAGCACCGAAGTTAATTCAGATCTAACTACTATACGAGAAAACATTAAAGAATTAAGAGGTATGAAATAGCCTGATAATTCTATTTAATATAAAGGGTGCTGTCAATAACATCATTAATATTAGTAGAGTGGACAAGTCATTAATATTTTTGCTGTTTGCTGCAAAAACATCTACAGTTTTACTTATAAATAAAAATTTATATAAAATTGCAGATATAATTGAACAAATTAGGCCTTGGAGGGCCTTTCTTATTATATATTTTTTCATAGATAAATTATATTTATATGTAAAGGAAAATACTTGAGAAATGACTGAAAAACCACTAAATCCTAATATAAAGCTTATTAAAATAGTTTTAGCATAGAGACTAATGTCAGCAGAAGATATTAGGAAGCTTCCATTAGTCATTTCTATTACCCCTAAAGCCATTCCTTGTGTTATATTTTTATTTAGATTAAGCAGTGTGCTGAAACCATTTATGGCAATATCAAAGATGATATTGCTTTTTATTATTCCTATTATTACACTAAATAGGATAACAAAGCCTCCAATACTTATAGAAGTCTTTATAGAATTTTCAATACTATCCTTTAAAATAATACCGATGTTTTTTTTAGGGGTTAAAATCTCATTACTTCTTTTATAGGCCTTATAAGGCACTTTAGCTGGAAGTATAATTCCCATAACAAAACAGGATATGTAATTTGAAACAAGAAGCAGATAGCCAATATAATTATTTTTCAGCATAGATGTACCTACTGCTCCAATTACAAACAAAGGACTCGCATTACTAGCAATATTAATAAGTCTTTCACAGGTTAAAAAGTCTATGTGTCCATTTTCATACAAATCACAGGCATATTTAGCGCCTAAGGGATAGCCGCAAAAGAAACTTACCATTAATGCAAAGGTACACTGAAGGGGCAGCTTTAAGGGCTTACATATAATATTGCCCAGTAGATTTGAATATATTTTTATTCCATCATAGGACATCATAATACTTGTAATTACTAAAAAAGGAAATAATGAAGGAAATACTTTGTTTACAAATAAATTAACTCCAAGCAGTGCTGAATTTATACAAAGCTTTGGAGTTAACAAAATTTGCACAATTAGAAGGGAGCAAACTATAGTTACTAATAAGCTTTTATTAAATGATTTAAACAATAAGTATATTAATAATGCTATTATAAGAACTATTAAGAAAAATAAAAAATTCAACAAGATCTCCTCATTTTCAGTGTTTGTATAATTATATTTTAGCCCAGTATAAATTTATTACATTTATTATAAACTGTTTTTCATAGTGTAAGGAGATTAAATCATTTAAAAAAGATTATAAGAAAGGAAGTGAAATTTAGTGTTTGTGCCTAAACAGGGCATTATTTCACTAAAAATAATATATGGAAATTAAGCAGATAAAAGGAAGTACTTTTTGTATTGATACTGGTATGTCAACTTTACCTTTTTATAAAATAAACGATGAGGAAATAATTTTACTGGATACTGGCTGGGCAAAGGGAGAAAGAGAAGGAATAGAAGAACTCCTTAATAAAAATAACTTTAATGTAGCAGGTATATTAAACAGCCATGCTCATATAGATCATATTGGAAATAATGCATATTTTAAAAAGAAATATAACTCTATTATTGCAATGCCGGCTTATGAGGCACATGTTTGCAGTTCTGCGGTTAATTTGAAGGTTTATTATAGCAATCAGACTTTAACGGAAATAACAGAGCATTATGGCCATATGATTTGTGATACTGATATTAAAATTTTAGATGAGGAAAATAAGATTTATCTGTGTGGAATAAAATTTAAGATTCTCCATACACCAGGGCATAGTCCAGCACACATTTGTATTATTACACCTGATAATGTTGCATACTTAGGAGATGCCCTTATTAGCTATGAAGTAATGGAAGGAGCTAAAATGCCATATGCTTTTATACTTAATGAGGATTTAAAAAGTAAGGATAAGCTATATGACTTATGCTGCAGTAAATATGTTGTAGCCCATAAAGGTGTATTTGATAACATTACTAAACTTATTACAGATAACATTAATTTTTATAAAAATAGAGCACAAAGGGTCTTCAATGTAATTGAAGGTTCCATGACCATGGAAGATATTCTAAAAGCTGTAATTATTAGTTTTCATATTCATGTAAACAGCAAATACAAATATTCCCTAATTGAGAGAATGCTTAGATCCTACGTTGAATATTTAAATGAAACTGGAGCCATAAAATTAAAAATGGAAGATGGCTTTCTAAAGTATTCTAAAATAACTTTATAGGATTAATTAAAAAGTCACTAAAGGGATCTATTTTGGAATTTAAAAGACTATAAGCCTTTGTAGCCTGAATTTCTAAGTCAAGAACTTCATTATGGACTTTAGGAAGCTTAGTATATACTGGTATATTTGAGCTTTTCTTAAGGTCCTTAAGTATTTTAGTTCCTATTTCATTAAAACCTAATACTCGTACATAGGGACAAGATTCTTTTCTTAAAATTTCAGTATTATAGCTTTCAAAGCCTATGAAATATTGGCAAAGTATTCTGCTTATTCTTGTGTAAGTAAATCTTTTACTTTTTATATCTTGAATTAAGTCATCATAATCATTTATCCTATCCAAGCTTTTATATATTTTATTGTGAAGGCCTTCAGTGACATCCGGTAGTTTTTCTATTTTAGAGTCATCACAAAAATATTTATATTTAATATATTTAAGCATATTACTTCCACTGGCAAATTCATAATTACTGTTTTTAAGGTTTAAAAGCAAATTATAGCTAGATTTAGGCAAATGCTTATAAAGCTCAGATAGGTCTTCATTTTCTTTAACATATTTTCTAATTGCAGTTGCACTTGAAAACATATTATCCATAGCTTCACTATTATAAGAGGCACCTTCACGTCTAATTGTATATGGCTTAATATTGCTATTTAACTTTATTAAGCTTTTTAGATATTCAATACCTAAAATATTATTAGAAGTACTTAAGCTTTGTACGAGGTTTTCATCTATAATATTTTCATCTTTAATATACTCACTTAAAGCTAAGCTTCTTGCTTTTGCAAAGCCATATCCCAAATCTAAATATTTTTTTAGGTTTTTCTTAAATTCAAGTGGTTCCTTTAAAAGTATTTCAGATATGTTTTTAAGAAATTCTAGGTCTCCAACCTCACTTCCAAAACAAATACTATTTACTGCACCTAAACTGTTTAAGAGACTTACTGCACCAAAGGCAAAAAACTCAGCAGAAGATAAGCTATACAGAACTGGAAGTTCTAATACAAGGTCAGCACCACATTCTAAAGCTGTCTTTGCTCTATTCCACTTGTCTATCATAGCCGGCAGACCTCTTTGCACAAAATTGCCGCTCATAACACATATAATAGCATCAGCACCAGTAAGTTCCTTTGTTTTTTCCATATGATATAGATGCCCGTTATGTAAGGGATTATATTCCGAAATTATGGATGTTATATTCATTTTTTCACAACCTTTTACCTTAAATAAAATATTAATTATATTCATTATTTATACTAGTACTATACTTATTATGTACATTATAGCAAAATCTTAAGGTATATTTTAGACATTTTTGTTGAAAAGTATATTAATAATGAGTTATTATAATATATGGTGTATATGGATTGAAAAATACAGAAGGGAGATACGATTATGGATATAATGAAAGAATTTTGGAAGAAGGCAAAATCTGATGTAAAGAGGATAGTACTTCCAGAAGGTGAAGAAGAAAGAACCATAGTAGCTAGTGCTATGATTAAAAAAGAAGGTTTAGCAGAATTAGTTTTACTGGGTGATGCTGAAAAAATCAAAAGCAAGGCTAAAAGCTTAGGTGCTGATATAGAAGGAATAGAAATAGTAGACCCTAAAACTTCTCAAAAGACATCTGCTTACGCTGAAGGTTTTTATGAGCTTAGAAAATCAAAAGGTGTTACTTTGGAAAAGGCTCAAAGTACAGTACTAGATCCTATGTATTTTGGAACAATGATGGTTAAATTAGGCGATGCTGATGGTCTAGTATCAGGTGCTATACATACTACTGGAGATTTACTTAGACCAGGACTGCAAGTTATAAAAACTGCTCCTGGAATTTCAACAGTTTCAAGCTTTTTTATAATGCTTGTACCTAATAGCCCATATGGAGATAATGGAATGCTTTTATTTGCTGACTGTGCAGTAAATCCAAATCCAACTGCAGAACAGCTGGCTGCTATTGCAATTTCAACTGCTGAAACTGCTAAAAAATTATGCAATATGGAACCAAAGGTTGCTATGCTTTCTTTCTCAACTATGGGTAGTGCACAAAGTGAATTAGTTGATAAAGTTAGAGAAGCTACAAAAATAGCTAAAGAACTTAGACCTGACCTAGAAATAGATGGTGAATTACAATTAGATGCTGCTATAGTTAAAAAGGTTGCTGACCAAAAAGCACCTGGAAGCAAAGTTGCAGGTCAAGCTAATGTATTAGTTTTCCCTGATTTACAAGCAGGAAATATAGGCTACAAACTAGTTCAAAGATTTGCAAATGCAGAAGCTATAGGACCAGTTTGTCAAGGATTTGCAAAGCCAGTAAATGATTTATCAAGAGGTTGCAGTGCTGAGGACATAGTTAACGTTGTTGTTGTAACTTCAATTCAGGCTCAAAATAATTAATAATGCTTACCTAAGAATAGGTAATGAGGAGGAAATTTAATTGAAAATACTAGTTGTCAATTGCGGTAGTTCATCTTTAAAATATCAGTTAATTGATATGGTTAATGAAACTGCATTAGCAAAAGGTCTTGTTGAAAGAATAGGAATGGATGGTTCCATACTAACTCAAAAGGTAGAAGGTAAGGAAAAATATATTATAAAAGAAGCAATGCCTAGCCATAAGGATGCTATTAAATTAGTTTTAGAAGCACTTGTTGATAAGAATAATGGCGTAATTGCTGATATGTCTGAAATTTCAGCTGTTGGTCATAGGGTTGTTCACGGTGGAGAAAAATATTCAAATTCTGTACTTATTGATGAAGTAGTTATGAAAGCATTAGAGGATTGTGCAAAACTTGCACCACTACATAACCCTCCTAATATTACAGGTATTAATGCCTGCAGAGAGCTTATGCCAAATACTCCTATGATTGCAGTATTCGATACAGCTTTCCACCAGACAATACCAGAATATGCTTATATTTATCCGCTTCCATATGAACTTTATAAAGAGCAGGGAATAAGAAAATACGGCTTCCATGGAACATCCCATAGATACGTATCACAAGTTGCTGCAGAAATGATGGAAAAGGATATTAATGATTTAAAAATTATAACCTGCCATTTAGGAAATGGAGCTAGTATTGCTGCAATAGAAGGCGGGAAGTCTGTAGAAACAAGTATGGGCTTTACTCCTCTTGAAGGAATAGCTATGGGCACAAGATCCGGAAGCATAGACCCAGCTATAATAACTTTCTTAATGACAGAATTAAATTACAGCATTGATGAAGTTAATAATATTATAAATAAAAAATCAGGTGTATTAGGTATTTCCGGTGTAAGTAGCGACTTTAGAGATATTGAAGACGAAGCTTGGAAAAATAACAATAAGCAAGCACAATTAGCTTTGGATGTATTCTATTATAAAGTTAAAAAGTTTATTGGTTCCTACACTGCAGTTATGAATGGTGTTGACTGCCTAGTATTTACTGCAGGACTTGGAGAAAACTCACCTGAAACTAGAGAGGCTGTTTGTACTAACCTTGATTACTTAGGAATTAAGCTTGATCCTTCTAAAAATAAGGTTAGAGGAAAAGCTGTTGACTTAAGTGCAGAAGGCAGTAAAGTAAAGGTATTTGTAATTCCAACAAATGAAGAGCTTATGATAGCTAGAGACGTTAGGGAAATAGTAGAAAATAAATAATTTACAATAATTTACGTAAACGCTAAATACAGCTTGACTTTTATTTTAGTTGTTTATATAATAAATTGTGGCTAATGCATTGAGGTGACACTATGAAAATAGATGTTGTAGATTTAATTTCTAAAAAAGCATCTAAAAAAAAGGTGCATTTAGTTTCCAGTATAGAGAATTTTTATGATGATGGAGAATATATTCAATTTCTAAAGCCTGTAACATTAGATGGAGAAGTATCAATTTCTGAAAATGTTATTAGGTTAGAAGGTAAAGTTACAACTGAGTTAGGCTTATCTTGTTCTAGATGTTTAACAAGTTTTAATTATAATGTAGATATTCAAATTCATGAAAACTTTTCTAATAATCCAGATAATAAAGATGATGAAATCATTTTTATTGATAGTGATATAATTGATATCACAGAAAATATCAAAAACAATATAATTTTATCTTTACCTATTAAAAAGTTGTGTAAAGATGACTGTAAAGGCTTATGTCAAGTTTGCGGTATAAACTTAAATGTATCATCCTGCAATTGCACAAGAGATTTAGTTGATCCAAGACTTGCAAAGCTTAAAGATTTGTTTTCTGCAAATTAAGGAGGTGTTACAATGGGAAATCCTGCGAGAAGATTTTCTAAAGCTAGAAGAGACTCTAGAAGAGCACAAACATTTAAATTAAGCCTACCAGGTATAGTTGAATGTCCTCAGTGCCATGAGATGAAACTTGCTCATAGAGTATGCAAAAACTGTGGATATTATAAGAGTAAGGAAGTTGTAGCTACTGAAAAATAATTATAAGAGAAAGTCATTTGACTTTCTCTTGTTTTTTTATTTTAGGTATAATATACTTTTTTTAGGAATAATGTTTTTATTGTTAAGCAGAAAGGAAGTGAATTCCTGGTATTCCAGGTAATCTTATGATAATTGCAGTAGACGGGATGGGTGGAGATAATGCTCCTGAAGCAGTAGTTGAAGGCTGCGTTGAAGCTGTAAAGGAATTAGGGGTAAAAATCATACTTACAGGTCCAGAAGAACTTATAAAAAAGACTTTATCAAAATATACCTTCCCTAGTGAAAGTATAGCAGTAGTTAATTCCACAGAAGTAATTAGCCCAAATGAAGAGCCTGTTAAGGCTTTAAAACAGAAGAAGGATTCTAGTTTAGTGAAGGCATTAAACCTTGTTAAAAATGGTGAAGCAGATGCTGTACTTTCTGCTGGAAGCACAGGGGCTCTAATGGCTGGAGCTACCCTTATTATAGGTAGAATAAAAGGAATTAAAAGAGTTGCACTAGCTCCAATAATGCCGGGAAAGACTAATCCCTTCATGGTAACTGACGCTGGTGCAAATGTGGACTGTAAGCCTATTTATCTTCTTCAATTTGCCTTAATGGGAAAAATATACTTTGAAAATATTTTAAAGGTTAAAAATCCAACCATAGGACTTATTAATATAGGTTCAGAAGAAGAAAAGGGTAATGAGCTTACCAAAGAAACCCATAAGCTTTTAAAATCTTCTAATTTAAATTTTGTGGGGAACATTGAACCAAGAGATGTGCCATCTGGTGAAACTAATGTTTTAGTTTGTGATGGTTTTGTGGGAAATACATTTTTAAAAACCTACGAAGGTGTTGCAGGCAGCATATTCTCATTACTTAAAACTGAAATAATGTCCTCCTTGAAAACTAAGCTAGGCGGATTATTATTAAAATCAGTATTTGATAATTTTAAGAGAAAGTTTGACTATACCGAATATGGCGGCTCAGCTTTTTTAGGAGCTAAGGGAATAGTAATTAAAGCACATGGTAGCTCAAATAGTAAAGCCTTTAAAAATGCTATTAAGCAGGCTAAAGATACATATGAGCAGAATATTGTTGGAAGAATTACTGAGGAACTTGAAAAGCTAGATGCAGGCAGTATAAATGATACTGAAGATTAAATTTTAATATTGACGTCATAAGAGGAATGTAATATTATCTTTATATAACTATAGAGTTGGAGGTGAAATTATGATATTTGAAAAGGTTAAAGATATAATTGCCGATCAATTAGGAATAGATGCTGATGAAATATCTATGGAATCATCATTTATGGATGACCTAGGTGCTGATTCACTTGATATAGTTGAGTTAATAATGGCATTAGAGAGCGAGTTTGACTTAGAAATCCCTGATGAAGACGCTGAAAAAATTAGTACTGTTGCAAATGTAGTAGACTACATAAAAGCTCATACTGAAGAGTAATTTTTAAGTCCCGCCGTCAGCGGGACTTTAAATTTTAAAAAAACTAGTTTATTCTTGAGCTTGTATAAATATCAGCAGGTTGAAGAATAAACTATTGTAAGGAGAATTGCTTTTATGAGAACGAATAAAAAAAACTTAATTGAACTTGAAAAGCTTTTGAATGTAAATTTTGCTAATATTCTTTTGTTAAATGAAGCTTTAACACACAGTTCCTATATAAATGAGGATAAAAATTCAATACATTATGAAAGATTGGAATTTTTAGGTGATTCAGTTCTTCAGCTTACAATATCAGAATACTTGTATAAAAACTTTAATGAAAAGTCAGAAGGAGAACTTACAAAAACACGTTCCTTAATTGTATGTGAAAATTCACTTCATCAAATAGCAAAAACTTTAAATTTAGGAAAATATCTTAATATGAGTAAGGGTGAAGAGCTGACTGGCGGAAGGGAAAGAGTTTCTATCCTTGCTGACTGTGTTGAAGCAATTATTGCAGCTATATATTTAGATAAGGGCTTTGATAGTGCCAAGGAATTTATATTAGATAAATTTGAAGGAATTATCAAAAAGGCTTTAGCTAATGAAATAATCTTAGATTATAAAACAAAATTGCAAGAAATACTTCAAAAGGATGGGGAAGTATCTATTGTTTATAACTTAATAAAATATGAAGGACCACCTCATCACAGAAAATTTTTCACTCAAGTCGTTATAAACAATAAACCTATTTCAAGCGGTTCAGGATACTCTAAGAAAGAATCTGAACAAGCTGCAGCAAAAGAAGTACTTATAACTTTGGAGGATATAAATGAATAAGGCTAGGTATATTATACCTATATTTGTTCCACATGAAGGCTGTCCTCATGATTGTGTATTTTGCAATCAGAACAGTATTACAGGAACTACCACAAAGGTAACTGCGGAATTTGTTAAAGCAACAGTTGAAGAGTATTTGAAAACGCTTCCTGAGGAAAACCGCATACTTGAAATTTCGTTTTTTGGTGGTACCTTTACGGCAATAAATATAGAAAAGCAAAAGGAACTTTTAGCAGTTGCAAAATTTTATAAAGATAGAGGAGTTATTGACTATATTAGGCTCTCCACTAGACCAGATTATATAGATTCACATATTCTTACTAATTTAAAGGAATATTCTGTTGATATAATAGAGCTTGGTGTACAATCAATGGATAAAGAAGTTCTTATTAAATCAGCAAGAGGCCACAGCAGAGAAGATGTAATAAAGGCTTCTCTTTTAATTAAAACTTATGGTTTTACCTTAGGGCATCAAATAATGCTTGGGCTTCCAGGTGATGGCTTTAAAAAAGATATAGAGACTACAGCTGAAATTATTAAACTGTCACCTGATTTATGCAGAATTTACCCAGCTCTTGTAATTAAAGATACCCCCATGGAGAAGATGTATTATTCTAATGTTTATAAACCATATTCATTAGAGGAAGCCATAAAAATATCAAAGGTTATATATGGAATGTTGGTTTCCAATAATATAAATGTAATAAGAATAGGGCTGCAGCCTACAGAAGAAATAAATGTAGGTAAAGATATTATAGCAGGACCATTTCATCCTTCCTTTAGAGAACTAGTTGAAGGAAGTATATTTAATGACTTAATTTTAGAAGCAGCTCCGAAAAATTATACAGGTGACTATGAAATAACTGTTAACGACAAGGATATTTCTAAACTATTTTGCAATAAAAAAACTTTTTTTAATGACACTAAAGAACAATTAAAGACATTAAATATTAAATTAACGCAGAGCAAGAATATTAACCGCGGCGAATTAGAACTTGCTTACTTTAATCACTGTCACAAAGTGTCGATTAGTGAGTATTTAACTAATAAATATAAAGAAGGATATTTAAACCTTTTATAGAATATTATCTCTGTAAAGTTTGTAACATGAATTTTGTAGGGAGGAATTTATAATGGAAGTATTAAAGGTCTCAGCTCAATCACAGCCAAAATCAGTTGCAGGTGCCCTAGCAGCAGTTTTAAGAGAAAATCACGGTGCTGAAGTACAGGCCGTGGGAGCAGGTGCTGTTAATCAGGCTGTTAAAGCAATAGCTATTACAAGAGGTTTCGTTGCACCAAATGGAATAGACTTAGTGGTAGTCCCTGCCTTTTCTGAAATCATAATTGAAGGTGAAGAAAGGACTGCAATAAAGTTTATTGTTGAACCAAGATAAACTTATTTGTGCTTTAAGTTATAAAGTGCCACCTTAGTAATGAACGATATGTGTTTTTCACAAGTGTTTATTACTAAGGTGGCACTTTTATACTTGTCACCTTTATAGCACTTTGGTATAATATTTACTTATGTAGTGTTATAATAGAAGTAAGAGGTGTTAATTAATGAATAAGAAACAAAGAGAAAAATACACTAAATTGTTAGCATATTTTATTATTATAATTTTTATTTTAACTTTACTTCCTTCACTGTTTAGATAATAAGGGGTGCACATATGTTTCTAAAATCTATTGAAATTAGAGGTTTTAAATCCTTCGCTGAAAAGACGAATTTATCCTTTAAAAAAGGTGTTACTTCTGTTGTCGGCCCTAATGGCAGTGGGAAAAGTAATATATCAGATGCAGTTCGTTGGGTTTTAGGTGAACAGAGCGTTAAAAGTCTTCGTGGCGGCAAAATGGAAGATGTTATTTTTGCGGGAACTCAATATAGAAAACCTGTAGGCCTGGCACAAGTTTCACTTGCCTTAGATAATTCTGATGAAAAATTACCTATAGATTATTCAGATGTAATAATATCAAGAAGACTTTATCGTTCTGGTGAAAGTGAGTATTATATTAATAATACTCAATGCAGGTTAAAGGATATTCAAGAATTATTCATGGATACTGGAATAGGTAAAGAAGGTTACTCAATAATAGGACAAGGTAAAATTGATGCCATACTAAGTGGAAAGCCTGAGGAAAGACGAAGCTTACTTGAAGAAGCTGCTGGAATTGTAAAGTACAAAAGCCGTAAAGAAGATGCTGAAAAAAAGCTTCAAAATACAGAACAAAATTTAATAAGAATTATTGATATTATTAATACTTTTGAAGAAAGACTTGAACCTTTAAGGATACAATCAGAAAAAGCAAAGGACTTTTTAAAGCTTTCATCTAACCTTACTGAAAAAGAAGCAAATTTAATAATTCATTCTATTGATATTTCCCAAAATAAAATTAACTCAGTTACTGAAAAAATTAATGATTTAAAAGAAAAAATATCTAGTATTTTAATTAGCAAGGAAAATTCCTCTAAAAAACTTGAAGAGTTAAATCATGAATTTGAAGAGCATAATGCAAAGCTTCAAGATGATCAAAAAGAGTATTATAATGCTAAGTCTCTTTATCAAACTTTTACCTCCGAGAATACCTTACTTGAGGAGAGAGTGAAGAATCTTAAAGAGCTAATAGATAAAAATATTATAGAGATAAATAAAATTAAGGAAAAACTTCAGAGTTTAGTTAATGTTAAAGAGGAGCAGGAAAATAGTCTGCTTTCCATGCAAAATGAAATGAAACAATTAGATGAAACAATTATTAGGTGTGAAGAAGAAATTTTAAAGCTAAATGATGGGCTAAGAAATGATGAAGTTTATGTTTCAGAGCTAAAAAATAATGATACCGAAGTAATTAATAGCATTTCAACTACAAAAAATTCTATATTATTAATGGAAAAAGAAAGGCAAGGAATTGAAAATAAAATCAAGGATTTGCGGTTTTCTACAGAAAATTTCATTAATTCAATTAAAATAAATTCAAGTACCGTTATTATGATTAATGAAAGTATAAATAATATTAAGGCTAAATCCTTAAGTTCTGAAAATGACATTAAGAAAAACAAACTTGAAATATCCAAATTGAATACCCAGTTAACAAAGGATGAGAGACTTCAAAAGGAGCTAAATGTCATTTTAAATAAAACAGAAGCAAATTATCATATGCTTTCAAGTTTAGAGAAGCAATATGAAGGTTATAATAAAGCTGTAAAATCCTTGATGCAGGAAATTACTGCAGGTAAAATACCCAAGGCAGAAAATAGGTGCTTTATTTTAGGAGAAATAATCAAAGTAGGCAAACAGTATGAGGTTTCTATGGAAATCGCCTTAGGAGGAGCTATTTCGGATATTATAACCGAGGATGAAAATATAGCTACTTATCTAATTAATTATTTAAAAACTAATAATCTTGGCAGGGCTACATTTTTGCCCTTAAATATTGTTAAAGGCAAGAAAATTCAAAACATTGAAAGCTGCAGCAAGCTTGAAGGTTATCTTGGAATTGCCAGTGAATTAATTAAATATGATGCCAAATTCACTAATGCAATTGAGTTTATATTAGGAAGAACCATCATTGCTAAGGATATGACATATGCCTTAAAAATAGCAAAAGCTACAGGCTACAGCTATAAAATCGTAACACTGTCTGGAGAGGTTATAAATTCTGGTGGTTCCTTAACTGGCGGAAGTACATATCATAAATCTACAAACGTTATTAGCAGAAAAAGAGAAATACAGGAACTTCAAGATAAGCTTAAAAATATTAATTTAAGTTTAGGAGAAGTCATTAAAAAGGTAGAAGAGCTTAGGGCATTAATTAAGAAATTAGATGAGACAAATTTAAATTTAAGAGACGAAATTTATAAAGATAACATTGAAACTACAAGATTACAAGGTGAAATTTCTTCAATTACAAATGAAAATAATAAGTTAAATGAAAGCTTGGAAAGGTCTAAAAAAGAAATTGAAGCTTTAGAAAATGAAGTAAACAATTTCGATGTAACTTTATCTGAGAAAGAAGCCTCCTTAAAAAAATTAATAGATGAAGAAGCTTTAATGTCAATTAAAATAAATGAGCTTACTGATTTATTAAAAAATAAAAATGTTGATATTATCGAAGCTAAAGAAAAGAATACCAGCTTAAAAATAAAAAAGGCTCAAAAGGAAGAAATTATAAACAATAAAATCAGAGAGCTTACTAGACTTGCAAATGATACAGATGAGACCTTAATTAAGAATAAGCATTTACAAGAAGAAAATGAGCTTTCTCAGAACTCATTAAACACTTGCATGATTTCAATAGAGGAAAACATTAACAAATCAAAATCAATCGAGCAGGATATTTTAAGCTATGAGGAGTATTTTAAAGCTAGTGAAGCAGCAAAGATTGCCATTAAGGATAAGATAAGCACCGCTTCAAATGAACTTGATAATATTGTTATGGCCTTAAATAAAAATGAAGATGAGTATCACAAACAAGAGCTATCAATTACAAAACTTCAAGCTGAGCTAGATGGACTTTATGGAAAACTAAATGATGAGATGTCATTAACCTATGCAGAAGCTATTAAATATAGATCTAATATTGAAAATATAGAAGAATATAAAAAAGCTATATTAAAAACTAAAGCTGACATAGCTTCACTTGGACTTGTAAATGTAGGAGCAATAGAGGAATATAAAGAAGTTCAAGAGAAATACCTATTTATGTCTTCTCAAAGGGAAGATTTAATAGCAGCTAAAACTGAGCTTGTTTCTATGATTCATGAAATGACTGAAAAAATGAAAAGTGTTTTCAGTGATAACCTAAACATTTTAAGAGGTTTATTTAATGAAACCTTTAGGGAATTATTTAAAGGTGGCAGTGCAGACTTAATTATAGCAAACGGGGATGAATTAACTTCAAATATCGAAATAAACGTTGAGCCTCCTGGAAAAAAACTTCAAAATATTAATTTAATGTCCGGTGGAGAGAAGGTACTATCAGCTATAGCTCTTTTATTTGCTATTTTAAAGATGAAACCTACCCCATTTTGTATATTAGATGAAATTGAAGCTGCCTTAGATGATGCTAATGTATTAAGATACGCTGAATTCTTAAAGAAGTTTTCAGATAATATTCAATTTATCGTTATCACCCACAGAAAAGGAACTATGGAAGTAAGCGATATTCTTTATGGAGTTACTATGGAGGAAAAGGGCGTTTCTAAAGTTGTATCAGTTGATTTAAATAAACATCCTAATTAGTAATTATTATGGCATTAAAAATAATTAACTTACTGAAATATAATTTTAACCGGAGGAATAGCATATGTTTGGTGGATTTTTTGAAAAGCTTAAAAGCGGTCTCTCTAAAACAAAGGATGGATTTACAGATAGAATAAGCGATATGCTTAATTTATATGTTAATATTGATGAAGAATTATATGAAGAGTTAGAAGAGATTTTAATAACAAGTGATATTGGTGTTGAAACAACCTTAGATATTATTGATAGGTTAAGGAAAAAAGTTAAGGATGACAAAATTAAAGATCCTAAATTAGTTAAACCCTGCTTAAAGCAAGTACTGTCGGAAATCCTTGGGGCTAACGAGGAGTCTAGTCTTATTAAAGAGGTACCTGCAATTTTATTAATAGTAGGTGTAAATGGGGTGGGTAAAACTACTTCCATAGGTAAGATTTCAGCTAAATTAAAGGCTTCTGGCCATAAGGTAATATTAGCAGCCGCTGATACCTTCCGTGCTGCAGCCATTGATCAATTAGAAGTTTGGAGTAAGAGGGCTAATGTTGAACTTGTCAGGCACCAAGAGGGATCTGATCCAGCTGCTGTAGTTTTTGATTCTATTAAGGCTTCTAAAGCAAGAAAAGCTGATGTTCTCATATGTGATACTGCTGGCAGATTACATAACAAGAAAAATCTAATGGATGAATTGGCTAAAATTAATAAAGTTATAGATAGAGAATACCCAGAAGCTTATAAACAAACTTTACTAGTATTGGATGCTACAACTGGTCAAAATGCTGTTATACAGGCAAAGCAATTTTCTGAAGTTTGTCCTCTTGATGGCATAATCCTTACAAAACTTGATGGAACTGCAAAAGGTGGAATTGTTATATCCATAAAAAGCCAATTAAATATTCCTGTAAAATTAATAGGTGTTGGTGAAGGAATAGATGACCTTCAAGAATTTAATGCCAATGATTTTGTTGAAGCATTGTTTTAATTGGTTAATATCCATAAATTTTTTATAAAAATAAGTTATTTATTAAAATTATTAGACTTATTACAGGCTGTTAAGTAAAAATACTTGACAGCCTATTTTAAATCTGATATTATCTACTTTGTAAGTAAGGTGATTGCATGGAAGAAAGAGTTTTGATATCCTTTTTGCTGGATTATTATTCAGTACTCCTAACTGATAAACAGCAGGAAATAATGAAAATGTATTATAATGAGGATTTTTCTCTAGGAGAAATTGCTGAACTTAGTAATACCAGCAGGCAAGCAATACACGATGTTATTAAAAGATGTCATAAGTTATTACTGGAATACGAAGATAAGCTAAAGCTTAAATATAAAGATGATCTTTTAAATGAAAATAAAAATAAAGTTATAAGCAAACTTGAAATTTTAAAAGGTTATATTTCAGATACAGAAATAACAACTAAAATCGAGGAAGTTAAAAAAGATATAATACAAAGTCTTTAGGAGGATTATCATGGCCTTTGAAGGATTAGCTTCAAAACTACAAGATACTATTAAAAAACTTAAAGGCAAGGGGAAGCTTAACGAGAAAGATATAAAAGATGCCATGAGAGAAGTAAAGCTTGCCTTACTTGAAGCCGATGTTAATTACAAGGTTGTTAAAAATTTTGTAAACAGCATTAGTGAAAAATGTTTGGGAAATGAAGTAATGGAGAGCTTAACTCCTGGTCAGCAGGTTATAAAAATTGTTAATGAAGAACTAACAAATTTAATGGGAAGCACAGAAAGTACTATTAAATATATAAATAACGATATTACAGTTATTATGTTAGTTGGACTTCAGGGTGCTGGTAAAACTACCATGGCAGGTAAATTATCGCTTCAAATGCGAAAGTCTAATAAAAGGCCCTTGCTTGTAGCTTGTGACATATATAGACCAGCGGCAATTAAACAGCTTCAGGTAGTCGGAAAGCAAATTGATGTTCCAGTTTTTACCATGGGGGACAATGTTAGTGCAGTAAATATCGCAAAAGCCTCCATAGAATATGCTAAAAGTAACAATAACAACGTAGTTATTATAGATACAGCCGGCAGACTTCACATAGATGAAGAGCTTATGATGGAGCTGAAAGATGTTAAGGCTTCAGTTAATCCAAGCGAAATTCTGCTTGTAGTTGATTCAATGACAGGTCAGGACGCCGTTAATGTTGCTCAAAGTTTTAATGAGCAGCTTGACATTACAGGTGTTATTCTTACAAAACTAGATGGTGATACAAGGGGCGGTGCTGCACTTTCTATTAAAGCTATGAGTGGTAAGCCAATTAAATTTGTAGGACTTGGAGAAAAGATGAATGATTTAGAAGTCTTTTATCCAGACAGAATGGCATCTAGAATTCTTGGAATGGGCGATGTGCTTTCACTGATAGAAAAAGCTCAAGCAGCTATTGATGAAAAGTCAGCTAAAGAACTTAGTTCAAAAATGTTCAGCCAGGAATTTAATCTTGAGGACTATTTAGGATTAATGAGTCAGATGAAAAAGCTTGGTCCTATAAATAAATTAGTTGAAATGATTCCAGGTTTTAATTCTAAAGAACTTCAAGGTGTTGACTTAAGCCAAAGCGAGAAAGAGCTTAAACGAAAAGAAGCAATTATACAATCTATGACCATTAAAGAAAGAAAAAATCCTAGCTTAGTCAGCGGTTCTCCTTCTAGAAAAAAGAGAATTGCCCTAGGTTCAGGTACAAATATACAAGAAATTAATAAATTTCTTAAAGAATTTGACATGATGAAAAAACTTATGAAACAAACAAAGAATATGCAAAAGGGCTATAAAAAGGGTATGTTTGGAAAGTTACCTTTTATGAAATAAGCTAAGGCATATCCTTTAAAGGAGGTGAAATAAATGGCAGTAAAGATAAGACTAAAAAGAATGGGTGCTAAAAAAGCTCCTTTTTATAGAGTTGTTGTTGCTGATTCAAGATCTCCAAGAGATGGAAGATTCATTGAAGAAATAGGTTACTATAACCCAACTACAGAACCAACTACTATAAAAATCGATGAAGAAAAGGCTATACAATGGGTTAAGAATGGTGCTCAACCATCAGAAATAGTAAAGAGACTATTCACTAAAACTGGAATTAACGAAAAACTTTCCAAGTAATCACTGGGGGTGTGTTCTATGAAAGAACTAGTTGAAATAATAGCTAAATCTTTAGTTGATAACCCAGAAGCAGTTCAAGTAAATGAAGTGACTGGAGAACAATGCACTATACTTGAGTTAAAAGTTGCACCAGATGATATGGGCAAGGTAATTGGCAAGCAGGGTAGAATAGCTAAAGCTATCCGTACTGTTGTCAAAGCAGCAGCTATTAAAGATAATAAAAGAGTTGTTGTAGAAATAATATAGGGGGTTAGGTTAAACCTAATCCCTTGTTTTATAGGTAAAGCTATATTTTAAAGTTTGTTTTTAAAAAATCAGGTATTAAAGGCCTGATTTTTTAAAAACAAAAATTAAGCTAAGAAGTTTAATATCTTTAATACTTTATAAGAAGGTGAGTGTATAATGAGAGAGTTTATTTCAATTGGTCAGATTATTAATACACATGGATTAAAAGGTGAACTAAAGGTTTTTCCCTTAACCGATGACATTAGACGCTTTAGAAAACTAAATGAGATTTATATAGATAATGTTATTAAAAAAGTAATTTGGTGCAAGCTTCAAGCTGATAAGGTTATTATGAAGCTAGAAGGCATTGAAACAATAGAAGAAGCTTTAAAATTAAAAAACAAATATATAGAGGTTAAAAGAGAAGATGCAGTAGAATTATCGGAAGGGGAATACTTCATAGCTGATATTATAGGCTGCACTGTTTATGATAAAAACAAGGTAGAGCTTGGGGTAGTTTCTGACGTAATTCAAACTCCAAGTAATGATGTATATTGGGTAAAAGGTAAAAACGAACTGCTTATACCAGCTTTAAAACATGTAGTTAGAAGTATATCCATTGAAAATAAAGAAATAATTATAGAACCTTTAGAGGTATGGCAATGAAGATTCATGTTTTAACACTTTTTCCAGAAATGTTTGATGTATTTAATCAAAGTATTCTAGGAAGGGCTATAGAAAAGCATATTATTGAAATAAGCGCTGTAAATATACGGGATTATTCAACTGATAAACATAAGAAGGTTGATGATTATCCCTATGGTGGAGGTGTCGGTATGGTTATGACCCCTCAGCCTATTGTTGATTGTATTAAAGCTGTTAAAGAAGCTAATAATGGTAAAGTAATTTTTTTAGGACCCAGGGGCAGAAGATTTGATCAAGAATCTGCAAAAGTGCTTTCTAAAGAGAAGGAGCTAATTTTTCTTTGTGGTCATTATGAAGGTATAGACGAACGTGTCTATAATTTTGTGGATGATGAGGTTTCTCTAGGTGATTTTGTACTTACTGGGGGAGAGATGGCAGCAATCCCAATTATAGATAGTATCTGCAGACTTGTTCCTAATGTATTATCAAGCAGCGAGAGCTATGAAGATGAATCCTTTTACTCTGGCGCACTTGAATATCCTCAATACACAAGACCTGAATGCTTCGAAAACTTAAAGGTTCCTGAGGTTTTACTATCCGGACATCATGAAAATATCAGAAAATGGAGAAGGCTTGAGTCCTTAACTATAACTAAGAAAAAGCGCCCTGATCTTTTTTCTAAATTAAACTTAACAAAGGAAGATATTAAGCTTTTGAAAAAGTAACTGAAAAATAATTTTTATTGCATTTACTCATTATTTGTGATAAAATTCATTTTGTGCTAGTACGGGCGCTCCTCTGATACATATAACGATCACGAACGTCAAATAAATAGTAGGAGGGAATGCACATGTTAGATATAATAAAAGCTATCGAAGCTGAACAAATTAGAACAGATTTACCAAACTTTAATGTTGGAGATACTATTAAAGTACACGTTAAAGTAAAAGAAGGTACTAGAGAGAGAATTCAGGTATTTGAAGGTGTTGTTCTAAAGAAGCAAAATGGAGGAATTAGAGAGACTTTCACTGTAAGAAGACTTTCTTCAGGCATTGGCGTTGAAAGAACTTTCCCAATTAACTCCCCTATAATAGACAAAGTTGAAATCGTAAGAAAAGGTAAAGTTAGAAGAGCTAAACTATTCTATTTAAGAAATAGAGTTGGTAAGGCAGCAAAAGTTAAGGAATTAATATAAAAAGGGCTCTTAAGCCCTTTTTTCATTCTATAGGAATTTATGAAATTTAATAATTGTCTATAACTTTCACATATATATCTAAGAATAAAGGAGTTGAACTTTCATTAATTATGGCGATAAATTGGTTTCCAGGTCATATGGCCAAAACAAGGAGAGAATTAAAAGAAAATATTAATCTTGTAGATGTAGTAATAGAAATAAGAGACGCAAGAATTGTTACCTCAAGTGCAAATCCAGAAATTGACGGAATTTGTGGAAATAAACCTAGACTGATTTTACTTAATAAAAGTGATTTAAGTGAAGCAAAGATAACTGAGGAATGGATTAAAAAGCTTTCAAAGGATAATGTAGCAGTTATTGCAGTAAACAGTATCACAGGAGATGGACTTAATCAAATTAAGCCTACAATTAACAATATTTTAAAAGAAAAACATGATAGATTAAAGGCTAAGGGCTTAATTAATATAACCACCAGGGTTATGGTAGTAGGAATTCCTAATGTAGGTAAGTCTTCCTTTATTAACAGATTAGCTAAAAACAATATAGCTAAAACAGGAGATAGGCCTGGAGTTACTAAAAGCAGACAATGGATAAAGACCAAAATCGGAATAGAACTTATGGATACACCAGGTATACTATGGCCTAAATTCGAAGACGAAAATGTTGCACTTAATTTAGCTTTTACTGGAGCAATAAAGGACGAAATCATGGATATTGAAGATTTGGCTCTAAAGCTTGTAACTGTACTACAAGAGCTTTATCCAGCAAGACTTATGGAGAGATATAAGATAAACTCATTAGAAGAAGACCCACTTGAAAACTTAAATAATATTGCCAGAAAAAGAGGCGCAATATCCTCTGGTGGGGTAATCGATTATAATAGAGTTTCAGTTTTACTTCTTGATGAGTTTAGAGGCGGCAAATTAGGTAAAATTTCCTTGGAAAGGCCTTAGCTAGGTGTAATAATGGAGAATACAACTTATGAAGCTTCAAGTAATTTTTCTAAATTTAGCTTTAATGAAATAAAAAATGAAATAGATAGAATTAAGAATAGCTGCATTGAGTTTAAAATTGATTCCTCTGTTTTATTTGAAATTGCTTCAAATTTAGAGAAAGATTCAAGAAAAAATGTTCAAAGCTTAGCTTTAAAAACCAAAAATTTTATTAGTACTAGAGTAAAAGAAATTGATAGGGTAAAGAAAATGTATGACTTTGATAAAAGCTACATTAGTTCTGGATACCTAGCTGGTGTAGATGAAGTTGGCAGAGGGCCCCTGGCAGGCCCCATAGTAGCTGCTTCCGTTATATTAGATTTAAATTACAAAGACCAAAAAGATCTGCTCCTTGGAATAAAAGACTCAAAAAAACTTACTAGTAAGCTTAGAGAAGAACTTAGTGAAATAATTAAAGATAAGGCAATAGCTTATAGTATATCACAATTGGAGAACACCACAATTGATTCTAAGGGAATAGCCTTTTGCAATAATGAAATTTTTAAGATGGCTGTAGCCTCTCTTCATCAAAGGCCCAGTCTAGTTTTATCTGATGGTTATCCTATTAAAAATTTCAATATAAAAAATAATTATGCTGTAAAAGGCGATGAAAAAAGTGCAAGTATTGCCTGTGCATCTATTATAGCTAAGGTTTATAGGGATAATTTAATGAAAGATTATTCTAAAATTTATCCTAATTACGGTTTTGAGGAAAATATGGGATATGGTACAAAAGAACATATTGATGCCTTAAAAACCTATGGTCCCTGTGAAATACATAGAAGGTGCTTTTTGGGGAAATTAATAATAAATAATTAAAGATATATTTCATTTTAAAGGCTAATCTCTTAATTATTGAAGAAAAACTACCTAAATTCATATAAATTTTATTATTAATATTGGTAATATGCAAAAAATTATGTTTATTTTTATATAAAGTTTGATATAATATAAGTAAGTAATGCAAAATAAAAATAGGGCGCTACCAGCACCCTATAGTATACAATCTAGTTGCTTAGGCAACTGGCATCACTATTTAATAGTTAACTAAAAAATAGTAGCTATCCACTTGCGGTTGGGGCTACTATTTTTTCGAGATTTTTTCTATAAGTAACACTATTAATGTTAATAGTGCAGTCAAGAATAAACCACCTTCAAATAGTAACATTATAACGTCGTTACTCATAAGTATCACCTCCCCTCGTGAGGGATAAATGATACCAGTAGCCCACAAAATAAACTAAATTGTACTAGAAAATTATAACATAATTTTTATTATATTTCCATGTGCACTTATATTTAACCTATAAAATAAGCTAGAGCTGAAAAGCATCTTTTATAAGTCTAAGCTCATATTTATTACTATCTAATTTTAATAAAATTTCTATAACGTCAAACCGAAAAGAAAAATTATATAATTTATTTTTCATTATATAAAATTCAGCTGTCTTATAAAGCTTTCGCTTTTTATTATAATTTACCGCTTCTCCAGGCCTTCCATAATCAGTATTATATCTAGATTTTACTTCAACAAAAGCTATATGTTCCTTATCCTTTCCTATAATATCTATTTCTCCTGTTTTACATCTAAAATTTTTTTCTATTATAATATATCCTTGTTTCTTAATATACTTTTCAGCTAAAAACTCTCCTAAAGTGCCTATATTCCTATTATACTCGTGCATAAAGTTCTCCTTAATACTCTGTAAGTTATTATATTAATGATATTACTCAGCCTATTCACACTTTAAATTATGTACTTTATATTTCAATTTAATCATATATAAAAGATATGAATTTCAAAAAAATAATTTATAAGTTATATATTTTTTATTATTGTCAATACTTTATTTTTAGAGAAACATAGAAAGTAAAATTTAAATATTAAATATTTATGAGAGGTTAAGATATGGCAATAAAGGTTATTACAGCGGCGTTTAGTGGAATAAGCGGAATAATGGTAACAGTTGAAATTGATATTGCAAAAGGTCTTCCGAGCTTAAATATAGTTGGTCTTGCGGATGTATCTGTTAAGGAATCTAAGGAAAGGGTAAGAGCTGCAATTATTAATTCTGGTTACGAATTTCCTATTAATAGAATTACAGTAAATTTAGCTCCTGCAGATATTAGAAAAGACGGTTCACAATTTGACTTACCAATAGCAATTGGAATTTTAATGGCTACAGGACAAGTAAATATATGCAGCAGTGAAACTTATCTCTTTATAGGAGAGCTTTCACTCTCAGGAGATATTAAAAGGGTTAAAGGTGCTTTGCCCATTATTTTAGAAGGTAGTGAAAACAATATTAAAAATTTTATTGTTCCCTCGGGTAATGCAAAGGAATGTGCCATAGTACAGCAGTGTAATATTTATACTTTTGATACTCTAAGACAAATTGTAAACTTTTTAGATTACAAAGACATGCTGCCTTATTTTGAAAGTATAGGCGAAAGGGATAATAATAATTTTGATTATGATTTTGAAGATGTAGTAGGTCAGGAAAGCTGTAAAAGGGCAATCGAAATTGCGGCAGCAGGAGGGCATAACTTAATTCTCTGGGGGCCTCCTGGTTCTGGCAAAAGTATGCTTGCTTACAGAATACCTTCAATACTACCTAGTCTAAGTTATGAGGAAGCATTAGAGGTAACAAAAATCTACAGTGTTTCTGGAAATTTAAAAGAAGAGGGCTTAGTAAGAAACAGACCTTTTAGAAGCCCTCATCATACTAGTTCTAATATTTCCTTAGTGGGTGGAGGTAACAACTTAACACCTGGTGAGATTTCACTAGCCCATAATGGAGTTTTATTTTTAGATGAAATACTTGAGTTTAAAAAAGGAGTTTTAGAGGTATTAAGACAGCCTTTAGAAGATAGATCAATTAAAATTTCAAGGGCAAATGGCAGTGTAGTTTACCCAGCAAGCTTTATGCTTGTAGGCTCCTTGAATCCATGTCCCTGCGGATATTACCGAAGTGCTTCAAAGATATGTAATTGTTCTGACTATGAAAGAAAACGTTATATTTCCAAATTATCCGGACCTCTTTTAGATAGAATAGACATTTTTGTTTATGTCAATTCACTAAATTATAAGGAAATAACAACTAAAAACAAGTCTGAATCCTCTATTACAATAAAAAAAAGAGTTGATGCTGCGAGAAAACTTCAAAAAGAAAGATTTAAAAATTCAAAAATTAATTGTAATGCACAAATGAATATGAAACAAATATCTGAGCATTGTAAATTGGATAAGGACAGCTCTATTTTACTAGAGAAAATATATAATAAATATCATTTAAGCAATCGTGCCTACAGCCGAATATTAAAAATTTCAAGAACCATAAGTGACTTAAATGGAAATAAAACCATTAAATATACTGATGTTGTAGAAGCAATAAATTATAGAAAGTTTTTGGAAGAAAACATTATTTGACTTATGAAAGATACTTATAGAAAGGAGTATATATAAATTCATATTTATATAATACTAGAATAAAATGATTGAATATTATATTTGGTTTTCAATGATAAATATAAGCCATAAACATAAATTAAATATTTTAAAAGAATATAAGGATTTAAAATATTTCTACGAAATATGCTCTGCAAATAAATTTAATGATAAAATCCTTCAAAAGAAGCTTCTTAGTTACTATGATGAGAAAGCCATAAATAAGGTCTTAGATATAATTTACAGAAATGATATTAAGGTAATAAGTTATTTTGACTACTTATATCCAGAGAAGCTAAAAGTATATGAGGATGCTCCAAGTATACTTTATTTTAAAGGCGATATATGTAAAATAAATCTTACTTATAATATATCTATTGTAGGTTCTAGAAAATGTACTTATTATGGATTAAAGGTGGCTGAAATATTAAGCTCTGAGCTTTCTAAAAATAATATCAATATTATAAGTGGAATGGCAAAGGGAATAGATACAACAGCACACAAATATTCTCTAGAAAATCATGGATATACCTGTGCAATATTAGGCAGTGGCCTAGACGTTATTTATCCTTCTGAAAATGAGGCGTTATATGGAAATATTATTCAAAATGGCTGTGTAATTTCAGAATTTCCACCTGGAACGCCTCCTTTAGCTCAGAATTTTCCAATAAGAAACAGAATAATTAGTGAGCTTAGTGATATAGTAATAGTAATAGAGGCTGGACTTAAAAGTGGATCGCTTATAACCGCTAGACTTGCTTTAGATATTGGAATTGATGTAATGGCAGTGCCAGGCTCCATTTTTTCAGAGCAAAGTAAAGGCTGTAATAAACTTATTAAAGATGGTGCTTTTCCGCTAACATGTATAGAAGATATTTTTGATCTATTGAACTTATGTTATTCTAGTAATATAATACAAAATCAGGAAGAATTAAGCATAATTGAAAAAAAGATCTGTAAGTTAATTTGTGATTCTCCTATACATTTTGATGACATAATTAAAATCACTAAGGTTGACATTAAACATTTATATGAGGTATTATTTGAATTGCAGCTAAAAGATGAAATATTGTGCTTAGCTGGAAACTATTATGTTAGAAATAATAAAGTCATTTAATAATGGTAACCATAATTTTTAGGGGGTGAAGATCCTGATATGAATATTTCTTTCAAGATTTATATCAGGTAATTATATGGGTCAAAGATTAGTTATTGTTGAGTCACCTGCAAAGGCTAAAACTATCGAAAAGTACTTAGGTAAAAATTATATTGTAGAAGCATCTATGGGTCACGTTAGAGACTTACCAAAAAGTCAATTAGGAGTGGATGTTGAAAATGATTATACTCCTAAATACATTACAATTAGGGGAAAGGGAGAACTATTAGATAAATTAAAAAAAGCGGCTAAAAAAAGCGAAAAAGTTTTCCTGGCAACAGACCCTGATAGGGAAGGTGAAGCTATATCTTGGCATTTAGCCAAGGTCTTAAATATAGATGAGAAGGAAAAATGCAGAATTGAGTTTAATGAAATAACTAAAGGTGCCGTAAAAAATGCACTTAAGTCACCAAGAGCGATCAATCCTAATGTTGTAGATGCTCAACAGGCTAGAAGGATTTTAGATAGATTAGTAGGCTATGAAATTAGTCCTATACTATGGAAAAAAGTTAAATGGGGGCTAAGTGCTGGAAGAGTACAATCTGTTGCATTAAAAATGATTTGTGACAGAGAAGCTGAAATCAATGAATTTATACCTAAAGAATATTGGTCTATAGAATGTGATTTAAATAAAAAGAACACTAAGAAAAGCTTCCTCGTTAAGCTTGTATCTAAAGACAATAAAAAAATAGAAATAAATACCAAAGAAGAATGCGCTAGCATAATAAGTGAATTGGAAAAAGGAGAATTCATTACTAATAAAATTAAAAGGTCTCAAAAAAACAAAAATCCTCTTCCTCCATTCACAACAAGTACACTGCAGCAGGATGCCTATAAAAAACTTAATTTTTCAACTAAAAGAACCATGTCCGTTGCACAGCAGCTTTATGAAGGAGTGGATATAAAAGGCCACGGAACCTTGGGGCTAATAACCTATATGAGAACTGACTCAGTGAGAATTTCAGAGGAAGCACAAGCAGCTGCCAAAGAATTTATACAAGATTCCTATGGTGAAAATTATTTGCCTAATTCACCAAGAATATATAGAAGTAAAAAGAATATACAAGATGCTCATGAAGCAATAAGACCTTCTCATATTGAGCTAGCTCCTTCTCTAGTAAAAGACAGCTTAAAAGATGAGCAATATAAGCTTTATGCCTTGATATGGAATAGATTTATGGCAAGTCAAATGGCATCTAGCATATTAAATACACTTACTGTTGAAATAAATAATGGTAATTATGAATTTAGGGCCAATGGTTCAAGTGTTAAATTTGATGGCTTTATGAAATTATACGAATACCTATCAGAAGAGGAAGAAGGTTCTATTAATATACCAGACTTAACTGAAGGTGAAATTTTAGAAGTGAAAGATAAAGCTATTGAAGGAAAACAGCACTTTACACAGCCGCCAGCTAGGTTTTCAGAAGCCACCATAGTAAAAACCTTAGAGGACAACGGTATAGGTCGTCCAAGTACTTATTCACCTATTATATCAGTTTTGCTTGATAGAAAATATGTAGATAGAGAAAAGAAGACTTTATTTCCAACAGAATTAGGCATCATCGTAAATACTATTGTCAGCGATTACTTTAAGGAAATTGTTGATGTTGAGTTTACAGCAGAAATTGAAGATAAGTTAGATAATGTAGCAGAGGGAAAAGAGCAGTGGAATAAGATAGTTGATAGCTTTTTTACCCCAATAAAAAAGTCAATTGAAATTGCAGAAAAAGAGATTTCTAAGATTACAATTGAAGATAAAGTCAGTGATGTAAAATGCGATAAGTGTGGAAGATTCATGGTTATAAAACATGGGCGTTTTGGAGATTTTCTTGCCTGTCCGGGTTATCCAGAATGTAAAAACACTAAACCAATTGTTGAAAAACTAGATGTTAAATGTCCAAAATGCGGTGGGGACATCTTAGTTAAGAAAAGTAAAAAAGGAAAAAAGTTTTTTGGCTGCAGCAACTATCCAAAATGCGATTTTGTAAGCTGGTTCGAACCTGTAAGTGAAAAATGTCCTTCCTGCAACGGGAATATGGTGAAAAAATATTCTAAAGCCAAAGGTATAATTTATGAATGCATTAATCCAGAATGCAAACATAAGGAAATTAAAGGTGATATGAGTTAATAATTATAAAAATAAAATGTCGAATATTTTAAAAATTTTGTTGAAATATATTTTTTTATATGTTATTATATATGAGAAATTTAATAAAACAATTCTAAATTTTTAAAAAAATCTTGAAATAGAATTAACCCATGTTAACGGTTTCAATTGTGTGTGAGGGTAAAGGGCACTAATTGGTTTTATTAAGAAAGTAAGGAGGAAAATAAATGTCATCATTGTTAAATAAAACACGAATGTTAAACAAAATATTGCAAAAGTCAGGTACCGAGCCTGTAGTCTTTGATGATATATGCAATTTACTCAGCGAAGTATTAGCATGCAATGTGTATATAATAAGTAGAAAAGGCAAAATATTAGGTTATAATTTATCTTCTGACTTTGAATGCGATGTGGTAAAGAATAAAATTATAGCTGAAATGAGATTTCCAGAAGATTATAACAGCAAACTTTTAAATGTTCATGAAACCATGGCTAATTTGCCAAATGAAGGCCTCTGCGTTTTCGAGGAAGAAAAAAATTGTAATGTTGAGAATAAATTAAGCACTATAGTTCCTATAAACGGAAATAGAGAAAGATTAGGCACTTTACTTCTAGCTAGATTTGATAAAGAATTTACTGAGGAAGATTTAGTTATTTCTGAATACAGTGCTACTATTATTGGTCTTGAAATACTTAGATCAAAGAATGAAGAAATTGAAGAAGAAGCTAGAAAGAAAGCTGTAGTACAGCTTGCTATTGGCACTCTTTCATATTCAGAACTCGAAGCTGTAGAACATATATTTAATGAACTTGATGGTGATGAAGGACTTTTGGTTGCTTCAAAAATAGCAGATAAAGTTGGTATAACTAGATCTGTAATAGTAAATGCTCTTAGAAAATTTGAAAGTGCCGGCGTTATTGAATCAAGATCCTTAGGTATGAAGGGTACACATATTAAGATATTAAATGATAAATTAATTGATGAATTAAAAAAGATTAAGTAATATTAATGGCAGCCATATGAATAATGACTTATTTTCTTAAATAAGTCATTATTCATATGGCTGCCATTTTAAAATATATTTAATTTTCTAGTTGAATATGGATAAAACATATGATATACTACTTGAGGAATAAATACACACATTATCTAATTTATAATAGGTTCCTTTAGTGGCTATTTATAAATATGAAGATAGTGGAGGTAAAAAACAAGGAGGAAAAATTTATGTCAGTTATTTCAATGAAACAATTATTAGAAGCTGGTGTTCATTTTGGACATCAAACAAGAAGATGGAACCCTAAGATGGCTCCATATATATTTACAGAAAGAAACGGTATTTATATTATCGACTTACAAAAAACTGTAAGAAAAATTGAAGATGCATACGATTTTGTAAAAAGTGTATCTACAGAAGGAAAAGATGTTCTTTTTGTAGGAACAAAGAAACAAGCTCAAGAAGCAATTCAAGAGGAAGCAGTTAGAAGCGGAATGCATTTTGTTAATAATAGATGGTTAGGCGGTATGCTTACTAACTTCAGAACTATTAAAGCAAGAATTAGAAGACTTGAAGAATTAGATAAAATGGAAGAAGACGGAACATTTGAAGTTCTTCCTAAGAAAGAAGTTATCAAATTAAAGAACGAAAGAGAAAAGCTTGAGAAAAATCTTGGTGGAATAAGAAATATGGATGGTCAAAACATTGGCGCATTATTTGTAGTTGATCCAAGAAAAGAGAAAAATGCTATTTCTGAAGCTAAAATTCTTGGTATACCTGTAGTTGCAATAGTTGATACAAACTGCGATCCAGATGAAGTAGATTATGTTATTCCTGGTAACGACGATGCTATCAGAGCAGTAAAATTAATAACTGCTAAAATCTGTGATGCAATAATTGAGGGAAGACAAGGTGAACAATTAGCTGAATAATGCTAATTTACTAAGAATAAAAAGGTAGGTGAATTATTTTTCATTTACCTTTTAAATTAACGTTTTATAGGAGGAATTGAGAATGATTACCGCACAAGCAGTAAAAGAACTTAGAGAGAGAACTGGCGCTGGCATGATGGAATGCAAAAAAGCATTGACTGAAGCTAATGGAGATATGGAAAAGGCAATAGAAAATCTTAGAGAAAGAGGATTAGCTGCTGCCGCTAAAAAAGCTGGTAGAGTTGCATCTGAAGGTTTAGTTGAGACTTATTTAGCTGAAGATAATAAATCAGGTGCAATTGTTGAAGTAAATTGTGAGACTGACTTCGTTTCAGCTAATGAGGAGTTTGCTAAATTAAGCAAGAATATAGCTAAACAAGCATCAACAACTAATGCTAAAACTGTAGAGGAATTAGTAGAAGAAAAATATATAGCTGATAGTAACATTACAATTAAAGATGCTGTTACAGCATTAATAGCTAAACTTGGCGAAAATATGGCTGTTAGAAGATTTACTAGATTTTCAATAGATAAAGGCTTAGTTCACAGCTATATTCATGGCGGTGGAAGAATAGGCGTTTTAGTTGAAGTAGCATGTGAAAAAGATAGTGATGTTGTATTAAGTGTTGCTAAAGATATTGCAATGCAAGTAGCTGCTGCTAACCCATTATTCTTAAATAAAGAGCAAGTAGATACTGATACTTTAGAAAAAGAAAAAGAAATTTACAAAGTTCAAGCTATGAATGAAGGAAAGCCTGAAAATATAGCTGAAAAAATGGTTCAAGGTAGAATTCAAAAATACTATAAAGAAAATTGCCTAATTGAACAAGTTTGGATTAGAAATTCAGATTATACAATAACAAAATACTTACAAGAAAAATCTAAGGAAATCGGTGCTCCAATCACTGTTACTAGATTTGTAAGATTTGAAAAAGGCGAAGGAATTGAAAAGAAAGTAGAAGACTTTGCTGAAGAAGTACGTAAGCAAATGCAACAGGGCTAATATGTGAAAAGGGAACACCTTGTGTTCTCTTTTTTTAAAATAATCTTATAAATTAGAAATTATTATAAAACTATGTAATTTCTACTAAATTGGAGGTATAATTATATGGAAACCGCAAAGTATAAAAGAATAATGCTAAAACTTTCTGGCGAAGCACTTTCAGGTCAAGATGGATTTGGAATAGACTTTAATGTGGCGAAAAGGATTGCAGAAGAAATTAAAGAGCTAGTAGATTTAGGAATCGAGATTGGTGCTGTAGTTGGTGGTGGAAATATATGGCGCGGTCGAAGTGGAGCTGGAATGGATAGAACCACGGCTGACTACATGGGAATGCTGGCTACCTGCATTAACGCATTAGCTTTGCAGGATTCTTTAGAGAATATTGGAGTAAATACAAGGGTGCAAACTGCCATTGAAATGAGAGAAATTGCTGAGCCTTTCATTAGAAGGAGAGCTATGAGGCATTTAGAAAAAGGTAGAGTTGTAATTTTTGCAGCTGGAACAGGTAACCCATACTTTTCAACTGATACTACTGCTGCACTTAGAGCAGCGGAAATTGAAGCTGATGCTATTTTATTAGCAAAGAAAGTTGATGGTGTCTATGATAAAGACCCATATAAATATCCCAATGCAGTAAAATATGATGCACTTACATATATTGAAGTTTTAGAACGTGGTTTACAAGTTATGGATTCTACAGCAACATCCCTATGTATGGATAACAGTATACCTATAATAGTTTTTGGGCTTGATAAGCCGGGAAATATTAAAAGAGCAGTACTTGGAGAAAAAATTGGTACGATAGTATCAAAATAATATAAGGAGGTATTTCTATGATTAATGACATAATTAAAGCTGCCGAGGATAAAATGAATAAAACAATTGTAGTACTAAAAAAAGAGTTAGCTTCTATGAAGGCAGGAAGGGCAAATCCGCAAATCCTAGACAGAATTGAAGTTGAGTACTATGGAAGTATGATGCCAATAAATCAAGTTGCAAATATTTCAGCCCCAGAACCAAGGGTAATCCTAATTCAACCTTGGGAAAAAAGCTCTTTAAAGACAATTGAAAAAGCTATTCTAAAATCAGATTTAGGACTTACTCCTTCAAATGATGGCACTGTTATTAGGTTAATTATTGCAGAATTAACTGAGGAAACTAGAAAGAATCTTGTTAAGAACGTAAAGAAAACAGGAGAAGAAGCCAAAGTTGCAGTTAGATCCATAAGAAGAGACAGCAATGATAAGGTTAAGGCCTTAAAGAAAAATAATGAGATACCTGAAGATGATTTAAAAAAAGCTGAAGAAGATATTCAAAAGAAAACAGATGCATTTATTAAAGAAATAGATAAAATTATTGAATTAAAAGAAACAGAAATTATGTCAGTTTAGTTTATAGAAATAAAACCTGCACAATTGCAGGTTTTATTTGTAAACAACTATTTTTAAATAGGAATTCCATTAAATAAATGATAGGTCATAATATTTATTTCGCAATCTAGATAAATATATATGACTTAACATTGATAGAGAAGGAAGTAATTATGATGCTCAGGTTTTTAAAATCCAATAAAAAAAATAATACTCCTGTAACTCATAACCTTGATATGAGCAGGATTCCTAAACACATTGGTATTATTATGGATGGCAATGGCAGATGGGCTAAAGAAAGAAATTTGCCCAGGACATTAGGACATAAAGCTGCAATTGAAACAATCCGTGATATAGTTAAGGAATGTAACAATTTAGGAGTGAAATATTTAACATTATATGCTTTTTCTACCGAGAATTGGGTTAGACCTGCTGAAGAAGTAAACACTTTGATGAGACTGTTAGTTGAATATTTAAGAAAAGAATTTCAAGAACTTAATTCAAATAATGTGGTTATTAACTCCATTGGCGATATATCAAAATTACCTGAAGTCTGTCAGATAGAATTAAAAAAGGCCTATTCTAATACCAAAAATAATAAAGGTCTTGTATTAAATCTAGCTTTAAATTATGGCGGCAGGGATGATATTACCAGAGCTTTTAAAAAAATATATAAAGACATTAAATTTGGAAAACTTAATGAGGACCAAATCTCTGAAGAAATAATTTCAAAATATTTATATACCTCAGGAATGCCTGATCCAGACATTATTATAAGACCAAGTGGCGAATTTAGACTAAGTAATTTTTTACTTTGGCAAGCAGCGTATTCAGAGTTTTGGGTTTCTGATATAAAGTGGCCAGATTTTAAAGTTGAGAATCTCCATCAAGCAATATTTGACTACCAACAAAGAGACAGAAGATATGGTGGAGTAAAATAAGGAGTGCATTTATGAACAAACGTTATTTAGGGGCTTTAATATTGTCACCCTTAGTTATTTTTATTTTTATTGGTGGAGTTTATTTAAAGTACTTCACTTTAATAGTATCACTAATTGGAATGCATGAATTTTTTAATGTTATTAAGAATAAAAATATTAATGCATTAAAATCTATTGCGTATGTTTCATGTGTTTTATATTACATATTTTTAAATAATAACACTAACTTTCATATAATTCTCTTAATTATTATAGCTGCTCTTTTTATAATGCTGTGTATACCAGTATTAAATATAAAATATAATTTTATTGATGTTTCATGTACACTATTTGGCTTTGTTTATATAGCAGTATTTTTTAGTTTTTTAGTATTAATAAATTTTAAAAGTCAAGGTAACTATCTTATTTGGCTTGTTTTTATTTCTTCCTGGCTTTGTGATACAACAGCTTATTATGTAGGTAAAGCCTTTGGGAAAAACAAGCTGTGCCCAAAGGTAAGTCCAAATAAAACTATTGAAGGATCAATAGGTGGCTTGCTTGGAAGCACTATTGCCTGTGGTATCCTAGGCATAATCTTTACTCACTTTGGAGTAAGCATTCCTCTGTATCATTATTTTATAATTGGTGCTCTCTGCGGAGTCTTCTGTCAATTTGGGGATTTAACAGCTTCATCTATTAAAAGGCTGGTTAATGTTAAAGACTACAGCAATCTAATTCCTGGACATGGTGGTATTTTAGATAGATTTGATAGTATTCTTTTTGCCGCTCTAGTTGTATATTATTACATTGACCTTATTCTTAAACTTTAGTAATTTAAATAGTTTATATAAAACAAATTAAGCAGTATAATAATAAATATTATAGCTGCTTAATTTGTTTTATAATATAATAGTTATATTGGCTAATTAATAAAGGCAGCAATATTTATGAAAATTAAAATAAGAAAATCCAATATTAATATATTTTATATTTTCATAATATATTTAAGGAGGATAATAATTTGAAATATATCAGTATACTCGGTGCAACTGGTTCTATTGGTACACAAACAATTGATGTTTTAAGACAAAGCAGAAATGATTTTTCACTTTTAGGGATTTCTGCACATAAAAGCTATGATAAAGTTATAAATATAATTAAAGAATTTAATCCAAAATTTGTAGCAATGACAGAGGAAATAGCCTTTAATAAAGTAAAAGACTACTGCAGAATAAATAATCTAGATATTGAAGTAACCTTTGGAATGGATGGTCTTAATAAGATTGCTACAATTCCTGAAGCTCATATAGTTGTAACTTCTGTTGTAGGTATGGTTGGTCTAATTCCTACTTTAAAGGCTATTAATGCAGGAAAACATATTGCCTTAGCTAATAAAGAAACATTAGTTGTAGGTGGATCTCTTGTAACAGAAGCAGCTAAAAAAAATAATGTATTATTACTGCCTGTTGATTCAGAGCATGGTGCTATCTTTCAATGTCTCTATGGCAATAATGCTAAGGAAGTTTCTAAAATTATTCTAACAGCATCAGGTGGACCCTTTAGAGGAAAGACCTTAAAGGAATTACAAAATGTATCTCTAAAGGAAGCATTAAATCACCCTAAATGGAAAATGGGTAGCAAAATAACTATTGATTCTGCAACTCTAATGAATAAAGGTCTAGAAGTAATTGAAGCACATTGGCTGTTTAATGCAGCCTTTGAAAATATTCAAGTTGTCGTACATCCGCAAAGCATTATACATTCTATGGTAGAATATATTGATGGAAGCGTATTAGCACAGCTAGGGCCAACAGATATGAGACTTCCTATACAATATGCACTTAATTACCCATTAAGAAAAATTGGTGTAGCGGAAAAGCTGGACTTTTACAACCTTAGCAGTTTAACTTTTGAGAAGCCTGATACTGATACTTTCAAGTGTTTAAGACTTGCTTATGAGGCTGGTAAAACAGGAGGTACAATGCCAGCGATTTTAAATGCGGCAAATGAAGCTTGTGTGAATTTATTCTTAAAGGAAAAAATAACATTTCTAAAGATAGGAGATATTATAGAAGAATGTATGAATAAGTTTACCTGGGTTAATAATTTTAAGATAGAAGATATTCTTGAAATTGATAAAAAGGTAAAAAACTTTGTTTTAGAAACATACGGGGATTAAGGAGGATTTTTATGATTATTATTTATATTCTGGGCGCAGTTTTAGCCTTTAGCATGCTTGTAATAGTTCATGAACTTGGGCATTTTACTTTAGCAAAACTAAATGGAGTGAAGGTTGAAGAATTTTCTCTTGGCATGGGTCCAAGGCTTTTTGGAATAAAGGGTAAAGAAACAGAATATTTAGTTAAGGCATTTCCCATTGGTGGATATGTAAAAATGCTTGGGGAAGAAGAAAAAGTTAATGATGATAGATCTTTTTCAAGTAAATCAGCAGGAAGAAGACTTAGTATAATAGCTGCTGGTCCTATAATGAATTTTATTTTTGCAATAGTCCTTTTTTCAATAATAGGTTCACTTCGTGGTTTTGCTGTACCTGTAGTTGATAAGGTAGAACAGGATAAGCCAGCTTATACAGCTGGGTTTATGCAGGGTGATAAAATTATCAGTATCAACAATAAAAAAATAAGTACTTGGGACGATTTTTCTACTGAAGTATATATGACTAACGGAGCAAATTTAAGTATTATGATAGATAGAAATGGTACTACAAAAGAAATAAATGTAGTTCCAGTTATGGATAAGACAGAAAACAGATATATAGTTGGTATTTATCCTAAAGTTTTAGAAAATCCAGGCATAGGTAAATCTATAACTTATGGCTTTACTCAAACAGGTACTATAATTAAACAAACCTTTGGAGTACTTAAAACCTTAGTTGCAGGTAAGGCTTCAGCTAACGATATAGGTGGTCCTATAACTATTATAAAGGTATCTACAAAAGCTGCAGAAGCAGGCATTATTCCTCTTATGGGTTTTGCTGCATATTTAAGTGTTCAGCTTGCCATATTTAACATAATACCATTTCCTGCATTAGATGGAGGTTGGATCTTCATATTATTATTTGAAATTATTACACGTAAGAAAATAGATGATAATAAAATAGGTATTGTAAATTATATTGGCTTTGCAGTACTCATGGCCCTTATGTTGCTTGTGGTTATGAAAGATATATTTTACCCTATTAAGCTTTAATATATAAGAAATACAGGTGAGGAAAATGATTAGAAAAAATACGAGAAAATTTAAAATTGGTGATATATATATAGGTGGTGATTCACCTGTTACTGTACAATCTATGACTAATACTGATACAAGAAATGTTGATGCTACAGTTTCTCAAATTTTGAAGCTTGAAGAGGCAGGCTGTGAAATAATAAGATGTGCTGTACCGGATATGGAAGCCTCTGACGCCCTTTGTAAAATAGTTAAACAAATCCATATTCCACTTGTAGCTGACATTCACTTTGATTATAAACTGGCTTTAAATTCAATAAATAATGGAGTGTCAGCCTTAAGAATTAATCCAGGAAATATTGGCAGCATAGAAAGAGTAAAAGCAGTGGCAGAAGCAGCTAAAGCTAAGGGTATCCCCATAAGAATAGGAGTTAACTCTGGTTCCGTTGAAAAAGATCTTTTACAGTCATACGGTAAGGTCTGTCCTGAAGCTTTAGTAGAAAGTGCCTTAAGGCATGTAGATATATTAGAAAAACTAAAGTTTAATGACATAGTCATATCCATAAAATCTTCAAATGTAATTCAGATGATAGAAAGCTACAGATTAATTTCTAGCAAGGTAAATTATCCTTTACATATAGGAGTTACTGAAGCTGGGACAATTTGGAGAGGGACAATAAAATCCAGCATTGGTATTGGCAGCTTATTAAGCGAAGGTATAGGAGATACAATTAGAGTATCACTTACAGGTGATCCAATTGAAGAAATAAAAGTAGGTAAAGAAATATTAAAAGCAATAGGCTACAACAACAATGGGGTAGAATTCATATCCTGCCCAACCTGCGGCAGAACTCAGATTGATTTAGTTAAAATAGCGGAGGAAGTAGAAGAAAAATTACAGAATCTAAATAAACATGTAAAAGTTGCCGTTATGGGATGTGCTGTAAATGGCCCAGGAGAAGCAAGAGAAGCGGATATTGGAATAGCTGGTGGTAACGGAGAAGGCTTAATATTTAAGCATGGTACCATAATTAAAAAGGTAAAGGAAGAAGCTTTAGTAGAAGAACTAATTAAAGAAATAGAAAATCTTTAATTAATTATGTATAAAATTCTTAAAAGTGGACATTTATAAATTTAGGCATTAAACTAAATTAATTAGCTCTATTTTAGTAGAAAAAGCAAATTTTTCTTGAAATTATTAATTAATTGTGCTAATATAAGCTTGTTAGTTTTGTTATGTTTATTTCACAGTTAATTACGTCGTAAGAGTGGGTCATAAAACCCGCTTTTTCTTTTTAAACGCAACTTATGTTGCGTTTAATTTTAGGACTTTTATATTAAACGCTGTGCTTACTTATTGGTATAAAGGAGGGAATATTATGAATAATGATGCTTTAATAGAAAAACTTATTAAACTTATCACTCCAATAGTCATTGATAAAAACTTAGAACTTTATCATATTGAATATGTAAAGGAATCAGGAGAAAATTATCTTAGGATCTATATAGATAGTCCTAATGGAATTTCATTAGATGACTGTGAAAAGGTAAGCAGACCTGTTAGTGATATGTTAGATACTGAAGAACCTATAAATGAACCCTATTATTTAGAGGTATCTTCTCCTGGTATAGAAAGAATTTTATATACTGACTCTCATCTTTCCAAATACATAGGAAGTGAAGTTCAAATAAAATTGTTAAAATTACTAGATGGTAAAAAAATCTATGAGGGAACCTTAAAAGATTATGATTCTCAGGAGGTTATTATTACCTCTGAAAATGAAAATTTTAATATACCTAAAAATAAAATTAAAACTATCAGTTTAAAAGGGGATATGTAAGGAGGTTTAAGTCATGAATGAAGAATTCATTGAAGCGCTTAAAGAAATTGTAAAAGAAAAGGGAATTAGTGAAGACCTACTTTTTGAAACTATTGAAGATGCATTGGTTGCGGCTTACAAAAAGAATTATGTTACAAATGCAACTCAAAGTGTAAAAGTAACTATGAATAGGGCAAATGGTGAAATTCACGTTTACTCTCAAAAAAAAGTAGTAGAAAATGTTGAAAACGAAATTGAAGAAATTTCACAAAGTGATGCAAAAGATATTAATCCTAAATATCAATTAGATGATATGGTTGATATTGAAGTAACTCCTAAAAAATTTGGCAGAGTTGCTGCACAGGCTGCAAAGCAAGTAGTAGTACAGAGGATTAAAGAAGCTGAAAGAAATATCATATATAATGAATTCATTACAAAAGAGTATGACATTATAACAGGTTCAGTAATAAGAAAAGATAAAGGCAATGTCTTTGTAGATCTTGGCAAAATAGAAGCTGTAATAGGACCTAATGAGCAAATGCCTGGTGAAGAATATAATTTTAATGATAAATTAAAATTATATATAGTTGAAGTCAAAAATACTACTAAAGGGGCACAAGTAGTGGTATCCAGAACTCATCCAGGACTTGTAAAAAGGCTTTTTGAACTAGAAGTACCTGAAATATATAATGGTACTGTTGAAATAAAGAGTATTGCTAGAGAGGCTGGCTTTAGAACTAAAATAGCAGTTAACTCAAATGATGAAGCCGTTGATGCTATGGGAGCTTGTGTTGGCCCTAAAGGTGTTAGGGTTCAAAATATAGTAAATGAACTTAAAAATGAAAAGATAGACATAATCAAATGGAATAAGCTCCCTGAAATTTATATTTCTAATGCCCTAAGCCCTGCAAAAGTAATTGATATTTCCATTGATGAATCAGGTAAATCTGCTCGTGTTGTAGTTGATGATACTCAATTATCTTTAGCAATCGGTAAAGAAGGTCAAAATGTTAGATTAGCAGCTAAACTAACGGGATGGAAAATAGACATAAAAAGTAAAACTCAAGCCCTTGAATTACAAGCACAAGAAGAGTAGGTGATTTTATGAAGGTAAAAAAAATACCTCAAAGAATGTGCAATGGCTGTATGGAAATGAAGCCTAAAAAAGAACTTATTAGAGTGGTTAAAAATAAAGATAATGAGGTATCTATAGATTTAACCGGTAAAAAGCCAGGTCGTGGTGCCTATATATGCAAAAACGAGGAATGTTTAAATAAGGCTTTTAAGACTAAAAGATTAGAGAAAAATCTAGAGGTTAAAATTAGCGAAGAAATTTATAATAAATTAAAGGAAGAAATAACTTATGAAGGATAAATTTCTTCAATTTCTAGGCATTGTTAAGAAATCTGGCAATTTAGTTGAGGGCTATAATAAGTGTGAGGAAATAATTAAAAGTAAAAAATTATTTCTTATAATCATTTCAAAGAACTGTTCAAGTAATACTAAAGAAAAATTTATAAGACATTGTACCAATTGTTCTCTGCCTTATGTGGAGGCCTATGCTAGTGAAGAATTAGGTAATGCAGTTGGGAGAGATGAAATTAATATATTAGGAGTAACAAATAAAAATATGAGTGATAATCTTATACTTCTGTTAAAAGAGCAAAGTACAATTTAAACCTGGGGGTGAATATATGTCAAAAATAAGAGTTTATGAATTAGCAAAAGAATTAGATATTTCCAGTAAGGACTTAATAACCTTACTTTTTGAAGAATTTAATATAACAGTAAAAAATCACATGAGTGTAATTGAAGATGAAGATGCTGAATTAATTAAGGAATTGTTTGCAGAGAATAAAAAGGCAGCATCAGTTAAAGATGGAGCTTCAGAAACTGAAGAAGATATAATTGAAAAATATGAAGACCTTGCAGAAGAAAAGATTAAGGTTAAGAAAAATAAAAAGAAGTTTAAAGACCAAGATGAAAAAGAAATAGGCGCAGAAGAAGCAAATGAAATAATTCAAATAGGTGAAACTATTACAGTTAAAGAACTTGCTGATAAATTTAATAAGCCTACAACTGAGGTAATTAAGCAGCTTATATTTTGCGGTGTAATGGCAGCAATTAATCAAGAGATAGATTTCAATACTGCTGAAAAGGTTGCTGAAAAGTTTAATATTTCAATAATAAAAAAAGAAGAAGAGTTAGTTAAACAAGAAGCTGAAGAAGAGATAGAAGAAGATGTAGATGCAGTAAAAAGGCCTCCAATCGTTACAGTTATGGGTCACGTAGACCATGGTAAAACTTCCTTACTTGATGCTATAAGAAAGGCTAGAGTAACTGAAACAGAGGCTGGTGGTATTACTCAGCATATCGGTGCTTATACTGTAACTATTAATGAAGAAAAGATTACTTTTCTAGATACTCCTGGACATGAAGCCTTTACAGCAATGAGAGCTCGTGGTGCTCAAATTACAGATATAGTTGTATTAGTAGTTGCTGCTGATGACGGAGTTATGCCTCAGACAAAAGAAGCTATAAACCACTGCAAAGCAGCTAATGTACCAATGATTGTAGCTATTAACAAGATGGATAGACCAGGTGCAAACATAGATAGAGTTAAGCAAGAACTTACTGAATACGGCTTAGTTGCTGAAGACTGGGGCGGTGATACAATATGTGTACCAGTTTCAGCTCATACTAAAGAAGGTATTGATAGTTTACTTGAAATGATACTTTTACAAGCTGAGATTCTTGAGCTTGTTGGTAACCCAAATAGAAATGCAAAAGGAACAGTAGTAGAAGCTAAGCTTGATAAAGGTAGAGGTGCCGTAGCAACACTTCTGGTTCAAAACGGAACTTTACATGTAGGAGATTCAATACTAGTAGGTAATACTTACGGTAGAATCAGGGCTATGTTTGACGATAAAGGAAAGAAGATAAAATCTGCAGGTCCATCTATACCAGCTGAAATTCTAGGTTTATCAGAAGTACCAGCTGCAGGTGATAAGTTTAATGTAACTAAGGATGAGAAAACAGCAAGAGCTATGGCTGAAAAAAGACTTCAAAAGCAAAGAGCTGAGCATTTGCAATCTTCAAATAAGGTTTCTTTGGAAGACCTTTACAGCCAGATTCAAGAGGGAAAGGTTAAAGAGCTTGATATAATAGTAAAAGCAGATGTTCAAGGTTCTGTAGAAGCTATCAAGCAATCCTTTGAAAAATTATCAACAGACAATGTAAAGGTAAGATTAATTCATGGAGATGTAGGTGCAATTACTGAATCTGATATTATCTTAGCTACTGCTTCTAATGCCATAGTTATTGGATTTAATGTAAGACCAGATACAAATGCAGCTAATCTTGCTGAAAAAGAAAAAGTTGAAATAAAAACTTATAGAGTTATCTATGATGCTATTGAAGATATTAAAAAAGCAATGATAGGAATGTTAGACCCTGAATATAGAGAATTAATTTTGGGTAAGGCAGAAGTTAGAATGACATATAAAATTTCAAACATAGGCACTATTGCTGGCTGCTATGTACTAGATGGTAAAATTGTAAGAAACAGCAGTGTACGTGTAATTAGAGATGGAATTGTAATTTTCGAATCTGCTTTGGCATCTTTAAAGCGATTTAAAGACGATGCAAAAGAAGTTAACCAAGGTTATGAGTGTGGTTTAAGTGTTGAAAAGTATAATGACCTAAAAGAGGGAGACATAATTGAGTGCTACACAATGGAAGAAATAAAACCAAAGCAATTATAATTTAGTAGGAGATGGTTTTATGGCTAAATATAGAAGTGGTAGAATTAATGAAGAAATAAAAAGAGAACTTAGTAATATTATTCGAGATGACATTAAGGATCCTAGATTAACTGCCATGGTTAGTGTAACAAAAGTTGATGTAACAAAGGATTTAAGATACGCTAAAGTATTTGTAAGTATTTTCGGCAAGGAAGATGAGAAAAAAGATACACTTGCTGCCTTAAAAAGCTCAACTGGTTTCATGAGAAAGGAAATTGGGCAAAGAGTTAATCTAAGGCATACACCAGAAGTCATTATAGAACTTGACAATACAATAGAACATGGCATGCATATAGATGCCCTGCTTGAAAGTATAAAGGAGAAATCTTCTCATGATAATAAATAATGTTATTAAATCCATACTTGAAAGCAAAAGAATAGGTATATCTTTTCATGCCTCTCCCGATGGGGATTCCATCGGGAGCTCTCTTGGACTGATGCAAGGCTTAATGAAACTTAATAAAGAGGTTTATATCCTATGCGACGATAAAGTACCAGAAGTATATAGCTTTTTACCTTGTATTAAAAGTATAATCAATGCCTCCAGCACCATCAAAGATGGCACTGATTGCATAGTAGTTTTAGATTGTGGAAGTTATGACAGAATTTCAGTTAATTTAAGTGAATTTCCTAAAAACTACACTTTAATAAACGTAGATCATCATATAACAAATGAGCTATATGGTGATATAAATTTTGTTAACACACATGCCTCTGCAGTAGGTGAAATAGTTTATAATATACTTAAAGAACTTAAGGTAAAGATAGATGAAAATATAAGCTTATGTCTTTATACTTCCATAGTAACTGATACTGGTGGTTTTAAATATTCTAATACAACTACTGACACCCACAATATCATTGGAGAATTAATTAAAACTGGTATTAACTTTAGTGAAGTTCATAGATTAATTTTTGAAAACAAGAAATATGAAAGAGTTAAGCTATATGGAAGCGTAATAAATTCCATGTACCTTACCCATAAAGATAAAATTTGTGTTATGAAACTCACAAGTGAATTACTTAATGGTTTTTCAAATAAAGCTTCTGATACTTCTGATATTATTTCTATAGGTATGGAAATAGATACAGTTGAAGTAGCTATATTATTAAAGGAAATGTCAGAAGGAGTAAAAATTAGTTTAAGATCAAAATCAATTGTTGATGTTAGAAAAATAGCTGAAGCCTTTGGTGGTGGTGGACATACTCGTGCTTCGGGTTTATCCATAGATAAAAACATAACTGAGGTGGAAAAAATCATATTAAATGCTGTTGAAAATGAGTTGGTGTAATGGATGGAATAATAAATATATATAAACCTTTAGGTGTAACTTCTTTTGATGTTGTTAAAAATGTTATGAAATTAGCTAAAACGAAAAAAGTTGGTCATACTGGGACTTTAGATCCTCTTGCAACTGGGGTGCTGCCAATTTGTATTGGACGTGCAACTAAAATAGTTGATTATATTATGTCTGAGAATAAGGTTTACATAGCTGACCTAATGCTTGGAATTAAAACTGATACCTATGATAGAGAAGGAACAATACTAAAAGAAAGTGATGTTAATTTATCTAAAGATAAAATTATAGAAGTTATAAGTACATTTGTAGGTAGCACTCTGCAGGAGCCGCCAATGTACTCGGCTATAAAAATTAATGGTAAAAGGCTGTATGAGCTTGCTAGAAAAGGTGTAGTTGTAGAACGTGATAAAAGACCTATAAATATTTATGATATTAATATTTTAGATGTAAATTTACCCTTGATTAGATTTAAGGTTACCTGTTCTAAAGGAACCTATATACGAAGTTTATGCAACGACATTGGTGATAAGCTTGGTATAGGCGGTACCATGTGGAATTTAGAGAGAATTCAAACTGGACAGTTTAAAAAAGTTAATTCCCATGCTTTAGAGGAATTAAATTCAGAAAATTTAGAAAGTCTACTTACTCCTATAGATGAAGCATTGGAATCCTATGATAAACTTATATTCTCCTGTAAATATGAAAACTTGCTGGTTAATGGAGTTAAAATCAATAATCCCTATATAATCGATAAAATTGACTTTAATAAATTATTTAGAGTTTATTTAGATGATTCTAAGTTTATAGGCCTAGGAAAAAGGGATGAATTTGGATTTAAAGTTGTAAAATTATTAGTTTAGGAGCCTAACTTATGATAATTATAGAAGATAATTTTAATATAAAGCTAAATTATAAAACCTATATAGCTCTTGGAAGCTTCGATGGTTTACACATGGGGCACATGGGACTAATCAATAAGACTATTGAATTATCTAAAAAAAATAATGTAAAAAGTATGGTGTGTACCTTTAAAAACCATCCCCTAAACATTATTAGCAAATCAAAAGCACCTAAGTTAATAATAGATAATGATATAAAACTTAAATTATTAGAAAGTTTACAGGTTGACATTGTAAATTTAGTAAACTTTAATAATGATTATATGAAAATTTCACCTGAAGACTTTATTATTAATATGATTAAGCATTATAATGTTCAAGGAATTATTGTTGGATTTAATTATAGATTTGGGTTTAAAAATACTGGTGATATAAAATTATTAAAAAAGTACAGCAAAAAATTGGGTTTTGAACTTTATGTAATTGATTCAGTAACTTATGAAAATGAAGTTGTTAGCAGTTCTCGAATAAGAACCTTAATTCAGGATGGTAAAATAACTGAAGCAAATAATATGCTTATAAAGCCATTTATGTTAAAAGGTGCTGTTATTAGAGGGAAACAGCTTGGCAGAAAACTTGGATTTCCAACTGCAAACCTTAATTACGACGAAAGTTTTGTAATACCCAAAAATGGAGTTTACGCAACTATAGTAGAATATAAAAACTGTTTTTATAAGGGCATGACAAGTGTAGGGGTAAATCCTACGGTTCAGCTGAAAACTAAAACAATATTTATTGAGACTTATATTTTAGATTTTAATAAAAATATATACGGAGAAGATATTAAAGTATATTTTATTAAAAGAATGAGAGATGAATTTAAATTTAATTCCTTAGAGGAACTTATTGAGCAGCTGACAAAAGATAAACTTATTGTAGAAAACGAAAAAATAGAAAATTTTACTTATAAATACTAAAAAATAATTTACAATATATTTTTTATTTGCTATAATAACATTCGTGAACCTTAATCTATGAATTATGATTTGCCAACGTAATCCATGGATTATAGGACCTAATTTTTGGAGGTGTATATATAATGGAACAGGCAACAAAACTAGAAATTATCGAAAAATTCAAAAGACACGAAGGGGATACAGGTTCTCCAGAAGTGCAAATAGCTCTTCTTTCAGACAGAATTAGTCACTTAACAGAACATTTAAAAGAGCACAAGAAGGATCACCACTCAAGAAGAGGTCTTCTTATGATGGTAGGTAAAAGAAGAGGTCTTTTAAATTATTTAATGAAAGAAGATATTCAAAGATATCGTGATATTGTTGAAAAACTTGGATTAAGAAGATAATGAAGAGCGGGTCAACTCCGCTCTATTATTTTAAATTTATGAGACTAATATTTTATAATATATAAATTTATGTAAATACTAATATTAGTGATATTTGAAAGGAGGTAAATATATGAGTAATGTTTTAGAAACTAAAATTGCTGGTAGAACTTTAAAAATAGATCATGGCAAGGTTGGAGCGTTATCCGACTGTGCATTACTTGTTAGCTATGGCGATACAGTTATACTTGTAAATGTAAATGCCTCTGCTAAGCCTAGAGATGGTATAGACTTTTTTCCTTTAAGTGTTGAATATGAAGAAAGACTATATTCCGTAGGTAAAATTCCTGGAGGATTTATAAAAAGAGAGGGCAGACCTTCTGAAAATGCAATACTGCACGGTAGAGCAATAGACAGATCTCTTAGACCTCTTTTCCCAAAAGGCTATAGAAATGATGTTCAGGTTATATGTACTGTTCTATCAGTAGAGTCAGACAATACCCCTGATATATTAGCAGTAAATGCTGCTTCAACAGCTTTATGCATGTCTAGTATTCCATTTTCTGATCCAGTAGCCGCTGTTTCAGTAGGTCTAATTGATGGTAACTTTATTACTAATCCAACTGCTATTCAAAGAGAAAAAAGCAGTATGAATTTAACAGTATGCAGTACAAAAGATCAAGTTATCATGATAGAAGCTGGTGGTGATGAAATACCAGAGGAAGTTATGTATAATGCCATTCTATTTGGATTTGATGAATGTCAACAAATTATAAGTTTCCAAGAAGAAGCTGTAATGAAATTTGGTAAGGAAAAGAAAATACCAGATTTTTATGAAATACCAGCAAATATTGAAAAAGAAGTAAAAGAATTTTCCTTTAATATTATAAAAGAAGCTATGTACATAACTGATAAGGATATGAGAAACTTAGCTATAGACGAAGCTAAAGCTAAGATTTCTGAAGCCTTTTCTGAGAAATACCCTGATAATGCTGCTGATATAGCAGACATAACTTACAAATTACAAAAGCAAATAGTAAGGAACATGGTACTGAATGATAAGAGAAGACCAGATGGAAGAAAGTTTGATCAAGTTAGACCTTTAGGTTGTGAGGTTTCTTTATTACCAAGAACTCATGGTACAGGTCTTTTTACAAGAGGTTTAACTCAAGTTATGACTGTTGCAACCATTGGTGCACTTGGAGAAGTTCAAATACTAGATGGTCTTGGTGATGAAGAATTTAAGAGATATATTCATCATTATAATTTCCCTTCCTATAGTGTGGGTGAAGTAAAACCTTTAAGAGGACCTGGAAGAAGAGAAATAGGGCATGGTGCTTTAGCAGAAAAAGCTTTAGAGCCATTAATACCTTCAGAAGAAGAATTCCCATATACAATCAGATTAGTTTCTGAAGTGTTAAGCTCAAATGGTTCAACTTCACAAGCAAGTATTTGTGCAAGTACATTGGCATTACTTGATGCTGGTGTTCCAATTAAAAGACCTGCTGCTGGAATAGCTATGGGACTCGTAACAAGCGAAGATTTATCACAAGAAGAAATACTTACAGATATTCAAGGAATAGAAGACTTCTTTGGAGATATGGACTTTAAGGTTGCCGGAACTGTAAATGGAATTACAGCAATACAAGTTGATACAAAACTTCATGGCCTTTCTAAAAATGTTATTAAAAAAGCTATAGACGATGCTAGAAAAGCTAGACTATTTATATTGGATAAGATAAATGCTTGTATTCCTGAAGCTAGAAAAGAATTATCTCCTTATGCACCTAGAGCCTATACTATGACCATAGATCCTGAGAAAATTAGGGATGTTATTGGAACTGGTGGAAAGACTATTAATAAGATAATAGCTGAAACTGGTGTAAAGATAGATATAAATGATGACGGAAAGATATTTGTTATGTCAAATGATGGTCCTAGTGCTCAAAGAGCTTTAAAGATCATTGATGATTTAACAAGAGATGTTAAGCCAGGCGAAATTTATCTTGGAAAAGTAACTAAGATTGCTAACTTTGGTTGTTTTGTAGAAATACTTCCTGGTAAGGAAGGTCTTGTTCATATATCAAAGCTTGACTTTGCTAGAGTAAATAAAGTTGAAGACATAGTTTCAGTTGGAGATGAAATATTAGTTAAGGTTACAGAAATAGATAACCAAGGCAGAATAAATCTTTCAAGAAAAGATGCTATAAAAGACTCAGAAAGCGAAGAAGTTGAAGTTGAAAAATAGAAGGGCATCACTGCCTTTTTATTTTTTGCAAGTATTTAATCATTCAGCTTTTTTAATAAGCACATACATTAATATATTTGGGTGCAGGTAAAAGTCCTAAATGGACTTTTACGGGTAACCTAGCTGCTTATAAATAACTAGTACAGATTACCCAGTATAGCGGAATACCAGGAGCACAACAATTAATAATTGTTGTGTACAGCATGAAGAATACCAGGAGGATAATATGTATAATATTTTTACATTAGATAACGGATTAAGAGTTGTAGTTGAGGATATAAAATATGTTAATTCAATAAGTGTTGGTATTTGGATAGAAAACGGCTCTAGAAACGAAGATTTAATAAATAATGGTATTTCACACTTTATAGAACATATGTTTTTTAAGGGCACAAATAATAGAACAGCTAAGCAAATAGCAGAAGAAATAGAAGATGTTGGCGGGCAGATAAATGCTTTTACAGGAAAAGAAGCAACTTGCTTTTATATTAAAGCACTTGATTCTCATTTAGAACTTTCTATGGATATTTTGTCAGATATGCTTTTTAACAGCAAATTTTCACCTGAAGATATAGAAAAGGAAAAAGGCGTTATTATAGAAGAAATTAATATGAGTGAAGATCAGCCTGAAGATGTACTATCTGATTTACATAGCGAGGCTATATGGGAAAAAGACTCTATCTCACTTCCAATACTTGGTACCTCTGAAACTGTAGGCTCATTTTCTAGAGAACAAATTTTAGATTACATTTCGAAGTACTATATACCTGAAAAAGCGGTAATTTCAATCTCAGGTAATGTGAATTTAAACTATGCTGAATCCTTAGTGGGTAAGTTTTTTGGTAATTGGAATAATAAATCACACATTATAACTGACTATTCTAAGCCAGCTATATATAAAAATCATCTATATAAGTTCAAAGATATTGAGCAGCTTCATATAAGCCTTGGTTTACATGGTTTAGAAACTGGAAATGAAGACATTTACGGACTGCTTTTACTTAACAATATGTTAGGCGGCGGCGCCTCTTCTATTTTATTTCAAAAAATCAGAGAAGAAAGAGGACTATGCTATACGATCTATTCCTATCTTTCATCTTTTATGAATACTGGTGTTCTTAGTATATACACCGGGTTAAATTCCAAATATGCACTAGATGTTATAGATTTGGTTAATGAGGAGCTTTATAATTTTACTAAGCAGGATATTGGTGAAGAAAAGCTTTTGAAATTAAAAGAGCAGTTAAAGGGAAATTATATTTTGGGGCTTGAAAGTACTAGCAGCAGGATGTTTAGCAACGGCAAATCCGTATTGTTTTTAAATAAGATTAATAAGCCAGTGGATATTATTAATAAAATAGATGCTGTAACAATTAATGACCTTATAGATATCATGAATAAAACCTTTATGAAAGGTATCCAAAATTCTGCCTTTGTTGGTCAGGAGATAAATATGGATACAGTTATAAATAAAATAGAAGGTGATACAATTGCTTTTAAAAATAAAAAAAGTGAAAGATTATAAAGACTTACCAACTCCAAGTTATATGACAATAGGATCTGCTGGCATGGACTTATATGCTGCCATAGATAGGCCCATAACATTAAAAACACTTGAGAGAGTAACAATGCCCACAGGTATATGCATTGAGCTTCCAAAAGGTTATGAGGCTCAAATAAGGCCACGCAGCGGACTCGCCTCTAAACACGGTATAACTCTCCTTAATTCACCTGGAACAATTGATTGGGACTATCGTGGAGAAATAAAAATAATATTGGTAAATTTAAGTTCTGAGGAGTTTACAATAAATAAAGGTGATAGAGTTGCACAAATGGTCATAAATAAAATTGTAACCCCGATTATAGAAATTGTTGAAGAAATTACTGAAACTTCGCGAGGTTCAAATGGTTTTGGCTCTACAGGAGTATAGTAATAAACTATTGCCACCTTTCATATATTTTATTAAATATATGAAAGGTACGGTGAACATAAAATGAATGATAACATAAAATACTATAGTGAAATGGAAAGATACGAAATAATTAACATCAATGATGGCGAAAAATATAATTACTTATCTAATAATGATATTGTAATTGATGAGAAAGGAAACCTAAAGTTTCTAATTCTTAATGATTCTAAAACGAGGTTCGGTTTTTTTGGTGGAAATGAATTTATTGAAGTTCCATGGGATTATGTTAAAAAAATTGGCTCCAAAACCATAATTATTGATGTAGATGAAAGTGTACTTAAAAAGACAAGGGCTTAATGGAGGTTTTACATGAAAATCTTGATACAAAAATTTGGTGGTACGTCAGTATCAACCCATGAAAGAAGAACATTAGTAATTAAAAAGATAATTAATGCTATAGAACAAGGCTATAGTCCTGTAGTAGTTGTTTCAGCCATGGGTAGAGCTGGTGAACCCTATGCAACAGACACCTTATTATCTTTAGTCAATAAAGATTTTAGAGATAAAAATCCTTTAGCATTAGATTTACTTATGAGTTGTGGAGAGTTGATAAGTTCTGTTGTACTTTGTGATGAGCTTAGTAAATCCGGATTAGACCCCATTCCTTTAACTGGTGGACAATCTGGAATAATTACAGACTCAAATTTTAATAATGCCAATTTATTAAGAGTAGATACAAGTAAGCTTTTAGATCTTTTAAACCAAAGAAAGATACCAGTTGTAACTGGTTTTCAAGGAAGTAGTGAAGATGGTTATATAACAACCTTAGGTAGAGGTGGAAGCGATGTTACAGCTTCAATTTTAGGTGTAGCCCTAAATGCTGAGGAAATTCAAATATACACTGATGTAGATGGTATCATGACTGCAGACCCTAGAATTGTTTCCGATGCTACCTTAATTAAAGAAATTAGCTATAATGAGGTTTTTCAATTTGCTGACCAAGGAGCTAAAGTCATACACCCAAGGGCAGTTAATATAGCTATGAAGGGTAATATACCTTTAGTCATAAAGAACACCTTAAACAACTGTGAGGGAACTACAATTAATAGTATTGGTGCAATAGAAGATGATGGTATAATCACTGGAATAACACATATGAGCTCAAGAGTTCAAATTCGGGTTAAACTGCAAGATAATGATTTAAATGATAGATATTATGATCTTCTAGATTTATTGGCTCAAAATTTAATTAGTATCGATTTAATAAATGTATTTCCTAATGAAAATATATTTACTATTGACAAAAAAGATATGGATAAATTCATAGATATAATGAATAACCAGAAATTAAAGTTTTCTTCTATTAATGAATGCAGTAAAATAGCTTTAATTGGAAGCAGAATTAGAGGTGTGCCAGGTGTTATGGCAAGAGTATTAAAGGCTTTAACAAAGGCCAAAATTGAGGTATTACAAACTGCAGATTCACATACAACAATTTGGTGTTTAGTTGAAACAAAAAATACTGAGAAGGCAATTAATGCTCTCCATAAAGAATTTAATTTAGGATAAAATTAATATATGTATATATAGAATTTCCTAGGTAAAACTAAGTTTAAGGATATCCAAATTCTAAGGGTAAATATTGACATTAAATGTCTTCATGATAGATACCACAATTGACATTGGATTTCTAAACCTAGGAGGTATGTATATGACAGAAGAAATGGAAAATAAAGAACTAGAAAATATAAAGGATCTTGGAGTACAAAATATTCCTAAAAATGACGAGAGAATTCAAATACTCCCTATAATTGGTCAAATTGAAGGTCATCAAATGCTGCCGCCCCAAACTAAAGCCACAAAATATGAGCACCTTATTCCACAGCTAGTTGCCATAGAGACCAATAAAAATGTTGAAGGAATTCTAATAATCTTAAACACAGTAGGAGGAGACGTGGAGGCGGGCCTTGCCATATCTGAAATGATTAACAGCATTACTAAACCAACTGTATCCTTGGTAATTGGCGGTGGTCATTCTATAGGAGTTCCATTAGCAACATCAGCTAATTTTTCCTTTATATCTCCATCAGCTACTATGATTGTTCACCCTATTAGGATGAATGGACTTATAATTGGAGTTCCTCAAACCTTTGAATACTTTAATAAAATGCAGGAAAGAATAAATGAATTTATTACTAGAACAAGTAAAATTAATAAGGAAACATTAAAAAAGCTTATGAGTGAAACTGACAATTTATTAAATGATATGGGAACGATTCTTATAGGAAATCAAGCTGTTGAATATGGTCTAATAGACAAAGTTGGCGGCATAAGCGATGCATTAAAAAAACTTGATGAATTAATTGATGCTAAAAAAGAAACTTCAAAATAATCATAGGTTTATTCCTATGATTATTTTTTTGAGGAAATCTATAAAAGGAAAATCAAAAATAATGTAGAATATTAAATATGGAACGATGGAAAAGGTTTTGTACAGGTAGGAGGGAATAAGTTGGCTAAAAAAAGTTCAAAGACAGGTATTAACAATGATATTTTAGGTTTATTTTATATTACTATAGGAATTCTTTCAGTTTTTAGTGTTTTTTCATCTAATACTGCAGGTATAGTTGGCAGAGTTACAAGAAAATTTTTAATTGGTATGTTGGGCTTAGGTGCTTATTTATTTCCTTTCTTTATAATATTCATTGGTTTTTGCCTAATAATAAAAAAGGGAAATATTAATTTTAATAAAAAATTTTATGGAATACTTTTGCTATTAACAAATACTCTTTTATTAATTCAAATGGTAAATATGAAACCTTACTATAATTCTGAAAATGTGATGGAGGGTATCTCTAAAATATATAATTCTGGTACCATTATGCACGGCGGTATCTTAAGTTATATAATTGATATTCCTTTAATAAAGTTATTTGGTTTTATAGGAAGTTATGTAATATTTATTGCACTATATATAGTATCTTTTATTTTAATTTGGAAATTATCACTTTATGAAATAATAACAAAATTAAACTTTGGTAAAGCTATCTTTAAAAAGGATAAAGAAGAAAAGAAAGCTAAGGATAATACTGAAGCTGCAGTTACTCCCTTAATAGCTTATGACTCTAATAAAGAAAATTATATTAAAAAATTAAACAATAAAATTAAAATAATTGATTTTATGAAATCTTCTGAAGAGCCAATTGAAAGTCCTAAGGAAATAGCAGTAGAAGAGAACACTTCAGAAAACTTAAATCGTGAGCTTGAAGATGAAATAAATAAACATTCCTTAGATGTTGATTTGGAGTATTTGTATCCTACTACAGACCTCCTTAATGTAAATACTTTATCTAGACTTAATAAAGAAGATAAAAAAGAACTTATAAGTAATGCAAGCAAGCTTGAAGAGACCTTGAATAGTTTCGGCGTGGATGCTAAAGTAGTTCAGGTTACAAAAGGCCCTTCGGTTACAAGGTTCGAAATTCAACCTAGTGCAGGTGTAAAGGTAAGTAAAATAGTTAACCTCGCAGATGATATAGCCTTAAGTCTAGCTGCTTCAGGTGTAAGAATGGAAGCTCCTATACCAGGTAAGTCAGCAGTAGGTATCGAAGTTCCTAATAAAGAACTTACACCAGTATTTTTAAGAGAGGTTCTAGAGTCAGCAGAATTTACCGGCTCTAATAAAAATCTTTCCTTTGCCTTAGGGAAAGATATAGCTGGAGCCTGTGTAGTTTCAGATTTAACTAAAATGCCTCATATGCTTATTGCAGGTGCTACTGGTTCTGGAAAAAGTGTTTGCATAAACACACTTATTATAAGTCTTTTATATAAGTATTCACCAGAAAACGTAAAGCTTTTAATGATAGATCCTAAGGTGGTAGAATTAAGTGTATACAATGGAATTCCACATCTTCTTATACCAGTAGTAACAGATCCTAAAAAAGCTTCTGCGGCTCTTAATTGGGCTGTAAATGAAATGACTAGAAGATATAAGCTCTTTGCAGATAATAATGTTAGAAATATTGAAGGTTTTAATGAATTAGTGGATAAGGGTAAACTTAAAGATAAGTTGCCTTGGATAGTAATGATCGTAGATGAGCTTGCAGATTTAATGATGGTTTGTCCTAATGATGTAGAAGACTATATAGGCAGACTTGCACAAATGGCAAGGGCAGCAGGAATGCATCTTGTTATTGCAACCCAAAGGCCTTCTGTAGATGTTATAACTGGTGTTATTAAGGCAAATATACCATCAAGAATATCCTTTGCAGTTTCAAGTCAAATAGATTCTAGAACGATTCTAGATTCCTCAGGTGCGGAAAAACTGCTTGGTAAAGGGGACATGCTTTTCTACCCTGTAGGTGCTCCTAAGCCAATGAGAATTCAAGGAGCCTTTATATCTGAAGAAGAGGTTGAGAAAGTTGTTAACTTTATTAAGAAACAAGAAACTTTACATGAGTATAGCACTGAAATTATGGAAGAACTAAATACAACTTCTACTAGTAATGAAGGTAGTGAGGATATAGACAGTCTTTTAAGTGAAGCAGTAAAAATTGCAGCTGATTTAGGCCAAGCTTCCACTTCGCTGTTTCAAAGAAAATTAAGAATAGGATATAATCGGGCTGCAAGAATTATAGAACAGATGGAACAACTAGGAATTATTTCAGGAAAAGATGGAAGTAAGCCACGACAATTATTAATTGATAAAGAAAGTGCAATAAATGGAGATTATATCAATAAAAATAGTTAAAAATTGAAATATTTATAATATACCACTTGTGAATTTAAATAAAGAGATTTAAAATAACTATGTATGCATCATATTTTCGGGAGGAACATAAGTGGATAGACTAAAATTTGGAATGATCAGCTTAGGCTGTGATAAAAACAGAATTGATTCTGAAATGGCAATAAGTAAATTAAGCAAAAAATATGATTTAGTTATAGACCCAAAAGAAGCAAATATTATACTAATAAATACCTGTGGTTTTATAGAAAAGTCCAAGCAAGAATCTATTGATACCATATTAGAAATGGCAAAGTACAAGAGGCTGCATAAATGTAAGGTTTTGATAGTTACTGGTTGTCTAAGTCAAAGATATAAAGAGGAACTATTTACATTAATGCCAGAAATTGATATTATGTTAGGTGTAAATAATTATGATAACCTGCTTCAAAGTATAGATGATTTTTTAGCCAGCAAACAAAAAACCTTTAAAATTGATTATAGTGATAGTTCACTTGCTGAGGGAGATCGTGTACTTACTACTGGAAAAGCTACTGCTTATTTACGTATAGGCGAAGGGTGTAACAATTTTTGTACTTATTGTGTTATTCCGAAAATTCGTGGTAAATATAGAAGCAGAAAATTGGAAGACATTTTAAAAGAAGCCTCTAGTCTAGCTAGCCAAGGTGTAGTTGAATTTATTTTGGTAGCTCAGGATACAACAATGTACGGTATTGACCTTTATGGTAAGAAGTGTTTAGATGTTTTAATAAGGGAACTATCTAAAGTTGAAGGACTTAAGTGGATAAGGCTATTATATTGTTATCCAGAAGAAATAACACCTGAACTTATTAAAGAAATTTCTTCAAATTCTAAGGTATGTAAATATATAGATATGCCCATTCAACATATAAACAATAATGTTTTAAAGAGAATGAACAGAAGAGGCCGCAGGGAAGACATAGTTAAAAGTATTAGTGAGATGAGAAAAAATATAAAAGATCTAATTTTAAGAACATCCTTAATTGTTGGGTTCCCGGGAGAGACAGAAGAAGAGTTTAAAGAATTGGAAGACTTTGTTAAGGAAGTTAAATTTGATAAATTAGGTGTCTTTAAATATTCTAGAGAAGAAGATACCCCTGCTAGCAATATGGAGAACCAAATTTCAGAAGAAGTAAAAAGTAAGCGGGAAAGAGAATTAATGCTTCTTCAGAAGTCAATCTCTGCTTACATAAATAGTGAGAAAGTAGGACGAAACTACCAGGTACTTGTTGAGGGCAAAAACGGCGAATATTATTATGGTAGAAGCTATGAAATGGCTCCTGATATAGATGGAGAAATTTATTTTAAGAGTAATAATGAGTTAACAATTGGAACTATTACAAATGTAAGAATAACCTCAAATGAAGAATATGATTTAATAGGAGTTGAATGTAATGAATCTTGCCAATAAACTAACTCTAATCCGTATATTTTTAATTCCCATATTTTTAGTTTTTATAGCTGTAAATTCTATACCTTATGGCAAGATAATAGCAACTGCTGTATTTGTCCTTGCTGCTCTTACAGATAAACTTGATGGCTACATAGCTAGAAGCAGGAATCAAGTAACAAGGTTTGGAAAATTTATGGATCCCTTAGCTGATAAGTTATTGGTTACAGCTGCTTTGATATCTCTGGTAGAGTTTCAATTAATACCAACATGGGTTGCAGTAATTATAATCGCACGTGAATTTGCAGTTACTGGATTAAGATCATTAGCTGCTGCTGAGGGAATAGTTATAGCAGCAAGCTGGTGGGGAAAAATTAAAACAGTAATTCAAATAATAGCCATAGTATTTGCACTTATAAATTTAAATTACAAAGGTTTATATTTTGCTGAAATTTCTAATTTAATAATGTACCTAGCAGTAATTGTCACTTTATTATCTGGATTTGATTATTTTATTAAAAATAAAGATGTAATTAGAACGGATAAGTGATTAATATTTTGTAACTTGGTTATAATTTTAAAAAGTTCCTAAAAAATACTTAGGAACTTTTTATATAGAGTTGACTAAAAATAAATTATATTATATAATTAATCAGAACTTATGTTCGTAAAATGAAAGGATGTGAACCCAAAAGGGAATACATATGGATAGTGAAAAATTAAAAGCCATTGAAATTGCTATGGGGCAGATTGAGAAACAATTTGGTAAAGGTTCAATAATGAAGCTTGGAGAACATAATGTTATGAATCTTGATGCAGTTTCTACAGGGTGTCTTGATTTGGATATAGCTTTAGGTATAGGTGGAGTTCCTAAGGGAAGAATTATTGAAGTATTTGGACCTGAATCTTCAGGTAAAACAACTGTTGCCTTACACGTAGTTGCTGAAGCACAAAAAAATGGTGGTGCTGCAGCTTATGTAGATGCGGAACACGCCTTAGATCCTGCTTATGCAAAAGCTTTGGGGGTAGATATAGATAATTTAGTAATATCTCAGCCTGATACTGGAGAACAAGCACTTGAAATTACTGAAGCCCTAATTCGCTCTGGAGCAATTGATGTAATCGTAATTGACTCAGTAGCAGCCTTGGTTCCTAGAGCGGAAATAGACGGTGAAATGGGTGACTCTCATGTAGGTCTTCAAGCAAGGCTTATGTCTCAAGCACTTAGGAAGCTGGCTGGATCAATTAATAAATCTAAATGTGTAACTATTTTTATAAATCAATTGCGTGAAAAGGTTGGTGTAATGTTTGGAAATCCTGAAACTACACCTGGCGGTAGAGCACTTAAGTTTTATGCTTCTGTAAGACTTGATATAAGAAAGATTGATACAATTAAACAAGGAGACGACGTAGTTGGTAACAGAACAAGAGTTAAAGTTATAAAAAATAAAGTTGCTCCACCATTTAAGCAAGCAGAATTTGATATTATGTATGGTCATGGCATATCAAGAGAAGGAAATGTATTAGATGTTGGAGTTAGAGAAGATATTATTCAAAAGAGCGGAGCTTGGTTCTCTTACCAAGATACAAGACTAGGTCAAGGCAGAGAAAATGCAAAGCAATATTTAAAGGAAAATGAAGATATTTTATTTGAAGTAGAAAATAAAATTAGAGAAAAATATAGTCTTCCTATATCAGCAACTAAAAAAAGCGATTCAAAAGAAGAAAAGGATACTAATAATAAAAAACAACAGCAGGCCTAGAAGCAAATTTATATGTATATAATATGCTTGTTTGAAGGCTTTGGTTATTTTATTTTCTTGACATCATATTAAAACTAATATAAAATAGTATACAAATACTGGTTTAGCACATTCAAAGTATTACCAATTAAATAAATATGACACCTTTTTAGGCTTTATTTCATAGTTTTATATGCAAAAAAAGCAAAGGAGGTGTTAAATATGCCATTACCACAAGCGACTATATTTGGCATTATTATCACTATTGCAGTAGTTTTATCTGCTGTAATTTATGTAAGAAAAAATATATCTCAGGCTAAGATTTCAAAGGCCGAAGAAGAAGCTAAACAAATTCTTGATTCAGCTTCAAAAGAATCTGAATCATTAAAAAAGGAAGTTATTCTAGAAGCTAAAGAAGAAACTCATAAACTAAGAACGGATTTTGAAAAAGAATCAAGGGATAGAAGAAGTGAAATTCAAAGACTTGAAAGAAGATTGATGCAGCGTGAAGAATCTTTGGACAAAAAAAGCGAAATGCTGGAAAAAAGAGATGAAAGTTTTATTAAGAAACAGCAAGAAATAGTAGCTTTAGAGTCAGAAGTTCAAAATCTATACAATCAGCAAAGAGAAGAGCTTGAGAGACTTTCTGGTTTAACATCAGAAGAAGCAAAACAAATTTTATTAGATGAAATTAAAAAAGAAACAAAACATGATGCCGCTATTATGATTAAAGACATTGAAACAAGAGCAAAAGAAGAAGCGGATAAAAAAGCAAGAGAAATTATAACTTGTGCTATTCAAAGGTGTGCTGCAGACCATGTTGCTGAAACAACTGTTCATGTAGTTAATCTTCCAAATGATGAGATGAAGGGAAGAATTATAGGTAGAGAGGGTAGAAATATTAGAACCCTAGAAACTTTAACTGGTATCGATTTAATAATCGATGATACTCCAGAAGCTGTAATTCTATCTGGTTTTGATCCAATAAGAAGAGAAGTAGCGAGAATAGCCTTAGAAAAATTAATTGTAGATGGAAGAATTCATCCTGCAAGAATTGAAGAAATGGTTGAAAAAGCTAAAAAAGAAGTTGAAAACAGCATCAAAGAAGAAGGCGAACAGGCTACTTTTGAAACTGGAATACACGGTTTACATTCAGAGCTTATTAGACTTCTTGGAAGACTAAAGTATCGAACTAGCTATGGCCAAAATGTTTTAAAACATTCTATTGAAGTTGCTTATTTAGCAGGATTGATGGCCGCCGAATTAGGCTTGGATGTTAATATAGCTAAAAGAGCAGGTTTACTTCACGATATAGGCAAAGCTGTAGATCATGAAGTTGAAGGCCCACATGCTTTAATAGGGGCAGATATAGCTAAAAAATATCATGAGTCCTCAATAATTGTAAATGCAATAGGTGCTCACCATGGAGATATGGAGTTTCAATCTATGGAAGCAGTACTAGTTCAAGCAGCTGACGCAATATCTGCTGCAAGACCTGGAGCAAGAAGAGAGACTTTAGAAGCCTATATAAGAAGGCTTGAAAAATTAGAAGAGATTGCAAATGAGTATGAAGGTGTAGAAAAATCCTTTGCAATACAAGCAGGCAGAGAAATTAGAATTCTCGTTAAACCTGAAGAAGTTGACGATGCAGCTTCTATTGAATTAGCAAGAGATATTGTTAAGAAAATAGAAAGCGAGTTAGAGTATCCTGGACAAATTAAGGTTAATGTTATAAGGGAAACTCGTGCAATTGAATATGCAAAATAAACATATAATTGTAGGCCACTGAATTTTTCAGTGGCTTATATTATATCTATATTAATATTAATAAAAATAAAGATGCTTTTAATAAAATCATTTACAATAGGGATACTAAATGGTATTATTATAATAAAGTGAAAGTATTCCTTCATTTTTTAAAAAACAGGTGTTTATCATGCAGTTTTCAGATTTACATATTCATTCCAGATATTCAGATGGAGCATTATGGCCAGAGGAAATAATCAAAATTTCATATAATAAGGGACTTAAATGTATATCTATTACAGACCACGATACTATAGACTCTCAAATTGCCATTGAAAATATATCTGAGCATTTTGATGTGAAAGTAATTCCTGGTGTGGAACTTAGTACAGAATATTTGAGTAGAGAAATTCATATTTTAGGCTACTTTATTAATTACAAAAATATTGATTTAATATCTAATTTAGAAATAGTTAAAGTATATAGAAAAAATAGAGCTATAGATATTATTTCTAAATTACAACAGCTTAATATGGATGTAAGCTTTGATGAAATTAGTATTAATAATAGTTGTATTGGCAGACCACATATAGCAAAGGCATTAGTTGCTAAAGGTTATGTAAATAATACAAAAGAAGCTTTTCATCAATATCTTATAAAAGGTAAACCTGCTTATGTAGAACGATACAAGATTAATTATAAAGATGCTTTAAAATTAATCTGCAACTGCGGCGGTGTACCAGTTTTAGCTCATCCTGGGGAAGTTTATAAAGGTATACAAATAGAAGCTTTAATTAAAGAATTTAAAGTTTATGGACTAAAGGGACTTGAAGTGTATCATCCTGCACATTCAATTGTCCAAACCAATAAATTTTATAATCTTGCGAAAAAATATTCTTTGGTGATAACTGGAGGAAGTGATTGCCACGGAGTGGAACATCAAAAAGAGCTACTTCTTGGAAGCTGCGGATTAAGTGAAGAATTAACTAATAAATTTTTAAAACTAAAGTATACTTAATATGGGAGGGCTTTACAATGAATTTATCGAGAAAGGCAGAGCAGATATCACCTTCATTAACACTGGCAATAGATGCAAAGGCTAAAAAAATGAAGGCAGAAGGGATTGATGTTATAGGTTTTGGTGCTGGAGAACCAGATTTCAACACTCCATTAAATATTCAAGAAGCTGCTATTAAAGCAATAAAAGAGGGTTATACAAAGTATACTCCAACCTCTGGTATAAAGGAACTAAAGGAAGCTATTTGCAAGAAATTTAGCAATGATAATAAATTATTTTATGAGCCTTCTCAAATAATAGTATCAACTGGCGCAAAACAATGCTTAGCAAATGCATTTCAAGCAATCTTAAATCCAGGTGATGAGGTAATTATTCCATGTCCTTATTGGGTTAGCTATCCTGAACTGGTAAAGCTTGCAGATGGAGTGCCAGTTTTTATTGAAACAACTGAAGAAAATAAATTTAAATATTCTATAGACATACTTAAGAAATCCGTTACGCCAAATACTAAGGCAATTATTCTAAATAGCCCCGGAAATCCAACAGGCACAGTTTATACAAAGGACGAACTGATTGATATTGCACTATTTGCTAAGGAAAATGATTTAATTATTATTTCTGATGAAATATATGAAAAATTAATTTATGATTTAAGTTTACAACATATAAGCATTGGTACATTATCAGAGGATGCATTTAATAGAACAATTACTATAAATGGTGTATCAAAATCCTATGCAATGACAGGTTGGAGAATTGGATATGCTGCTTGTGGAAATGAAAGAATAATAAAGCTTATGACAAATATTCAAAGCCACTATTCTTCAAATCCAAATTCCATTGCTCAATATGCTTCTTATGAGGCTTTAGTTGGGGATCAGGATGCAATGAAACATATGATTGAAGAATTTAAAAACCGCAGAGACTACATGGTTGATAAAATAAACAAAATGAAATATATATCCTGCATAAAACCTGAGGGTGCATTTTATGTAATGATAAATATATCTATGGTATTAGATAAAAAAGTTGATGGAAAGCTAATTGAAAACTCATTAAACTTTTCAGACTTACTATTAGAAAAAGAAAATGTAGCCGTAGTTCCTGGAAGTGCTTTTGGGGTTGATAATTATATTAGACTATCTTATGCTACTAGTTTAAATAATATAGAAGCAGGTTTAAACAGAATTGAACATTTTCTTAACACCTTATAAATAATTATAATTAAAGATTTATAGTAATAATAAAATGTTACGTGTTAATAAAATAGTATTTTATATAATACTGAAAAGGTAGAATTAAGTAAATATTAGGTTTTACCTTTTTCTCTGTTACTTTAAAATAGTAAAGTTATCATTGTAAAATTATAAAAAAATGCTATAATAGAAATGTTAGGTATTATAATTAGGTAGAGGTGATGAAAGTGGTAACAAAAGAGGTTATAGTTAAAAATTCAACAGGACTTCACGCTAGACCAGCAACTTTATTAGTTAAAAAAGCTTCTTCATTTAAGTCTGACGTAAGTATAGAATTTAACGGAAGAAAAGCTAATGTAAAAAGCTTAATAGGCGTATTATCCTTAGGAGTGACTAAAAACTCAAATGTAAAGGTTATAGCATCAGGTGATGATGAAAACTTAGCTGCAGAAGAAGTAGTTAAATTAATAGAATCCTTAGAAGAATAATATAAATAAATAAAAGGCTCAATAGAGCCTTTATTTATTTTACTCTTTTTCTGGTCTTTAACAAAAACAATAGAACATCAATTCCTGCAACCCCAATTAGTATGTATATTATTCTTGCAATTAACTGCAGATGATTTCCTACTAATATGCGTACCAAATCTAAGCCAAATAAGCCAAAGAGTCCCCAATTTAAGGCCCCAAATATAACAAGTATACATGACACCTTGTCTATTAAATTCACTTTATACATATTTTCCTCCAAATATAATTATCTAGTAAATTATATTATTATATTTTACAAATAATACATATATAATTAAATTCTAATATTAATTACGAATATTAAACCTATAAAATTAAATATTATTATGGTATAATATGAATATTGTTGTTAGTCATATCATTTTTATACGGAGGTAAAAGGTCTAAATGACCTTTTACGAGTAGTTTGCGAGGTCAAAGTCCTAAATGGACTTTGACGGGTAGTTTGCCAGCGGAAGCGAGTAAGTTTAAACTACCCCGTGCCCGAAGGGGAGCGAGTGGGCTAAACTACTCAGTGTGACCACTAAAAGGAGGAAAAATTAATATGAGAGAAGAATATAATTCACCCTTAACAAGCAGGTATGCTTCAAAAGAAATGTCTTATTTATTTTCCGATGAAAAAAAATTTAAAACCTGGAGAAGGCTTTGGACTGCCCTAGCCGAAGGAGAAAGAGAGTTAGGTCTTGATATAAGCTTAGAGCAAATTGAAGAATTAAAATCGAATATTGAAAATATAAATTATGAAGTAGCAGAAAAAAGAGAAAAAGAAACAAGACACGATGTAATGAGCCATGTTTATGCTTATGGCCTTCAATGCCCAAGTGCTAAAGGTATAATTCATTTAGGAGCTACTAGCTGCTATGTTGGAGATAATACAGACTTAATCGTTATGAAAGAAGCACTTATTATCATTAAAAATAAGATTATAAAAACAATTTATAATCTATCTATGTTCGCTCTTAAGAATAAGTCCTTACCGACACTAGGCTTTACTCATCTACAACCTGCACAATTAACTACAGTAGGAAAACGTGCTACATTATGGATTCAAGATCTCTTAATGGATTTAGAAAATCTTGAATTTGTAATAGATTCACTTAAGTTTAGAGGGGTAAAGGGTACTACAGGAACACAAGCAAGTTTTATGGAACTCTTTAATGGAGATGAAGTAAAAGTTAAAACTTTAGATAAGCTGGTAACAGAAAAAATGGGATTTAAAGAAAGCTTTCCAGTTACAGGGCAGACCTATTCTAGAAAGGTTGATTCAATTATATTAAATACCCTTTCTGAAGTTGCGCAAAGTGCTTATAAATTCAGCAATGATATAAGACTACTTCAAAGCATGAAAGAAATTGAAGAACCCTTTGAGAAGAATCAAATTGGTTCTAGTGCTATGGCTTATAAGCGAAATCCAATGAGATGCGAAAGAATAGGTGCATTAGCAAGATATATAGTTGTAGATGCGTTAAATCCTGCAATTACAGCTTCAACCCAGTGGTTCGAAAGAACCTTGGATGATTCTGCCAATAAGCGTTTATCAGTTTCTGAGGCCTTTTTAGCATTAGATGGCGTGTTAAATTTATATATGAATGTTTCTGAGAATTTGGTGGTATATGATAAAGTTATAGCTTCCCATGTGAATAATGAACTACCATTTATGGCTACTGAGAATATTTTAATGGAAGCAGTAAAACGCGGCGGAGATAGGCAAGAGCTTCATGAAAGAATTAGAACCCATTCCATGGAAGCTTCAAAAAGAGTAAAACAAGAAGGCCTAAATAATGATTTACTTAGCAGAATAATTGCAGATTCTATTTTTAATATGTCAGAAGAAGAAATTATGTCAATACTAGATACTCAAAAATTTATAGGCAGAGCCCCTGGTCAAGTTGAGGATTTTATAACATATTATATAAATCCAATACTAGAAAAAAACAAAGCTGCATTAGGTATAACTTCAGTTATATCTGTTTAAAAAAGTACAGCAAAAATAGAATTATTAAAAAATAGATTATTAGAAGCTGAACACATTGTTTCAGCTTCTTTTTTTATAACATTAATAATTGATAAATTAACAATTATACCCAGAATAATTAACAGGTTGTGATTTACATAATATGGTATATTTATGCATTTTCTGTACTAATTTATTTAGTTCAAGAAATAATACAGATAATGGTAATTATTTTGCTAAATGATAACACATGTCAATTGATAGATAGAAAAATAAATGTTAGATAATGTAAAAATGTGTTTATAGCTTTAAAACAGCTTAAACTGCCTTATAATCTATTAGTTTAGTTATTGGAGGAATAATATGTGTGCATAGATAATAATAGCTTAAAATCAAAAATAACGATATATATCTGTTTTTGTCAAGAAATTCGTAGCAACGAATTTCGCTAAATGTATATTTAGCGAAATTATCTAGACTTGCGAAGTAATATTTGGTATAATATTCATGAGGTGAGATTTATTATGAAAAGCCGTTATGAATTAATTGAATATAATTCCAAAGATAAAGAAATATTAAGCAAAACAAAATTGTCAAAAGAAGATGTGGATAAAATAGAAGACCTGAAATTTCAATATAAAAGCAATAACTTCTATCCAGTAATAGAGGACATCTATAAATTTCATAAAAATAATTATAGCACTAGTGATTTATCAAATATATTTGGAGTAAGCACAAGGCAGATACAAATTATATTTAAAAATCTTGGAATTAATAGAAATCATTCTGAAGCTCAGCTTATTGGTGTAAATAGAAATGATAATACAGTTGTATTGCCTTACAAAGCTAAAGCAGCAACTTTTAATGAAATTGTTTTACCGGAAAGGCTTGAGGAATTCTTGAATTATTTATCTGTAATTAGAGGTAGATCCAATAATACTATTGATGGTTATAGAATAGATTTATCTCTCCTACTTAAATTTTTAAAAATTTATAAAAAGCTCTACCCAAAGGATACACCTTTAGAAGACATAATAATAAGTGATATTGATGATAATTTTATAAAGTCTATAAAACTTTCAGATCTTTATGCATATTTAGCCTATGTTGAAAGAAATAGAAACAATAGTGCCTATGCTAGAGCTAGGAAAGTAGCCTCAATAAAATCTTTTTTTAGATATCTAAATACGAAGACTAAAATTTTAACAGAGAACCCTGCTTCAGATTTAGAAACTCCAAAAACTGATAGAAGAAACCCAATATATCTTACACTAGATGAGAGTAAGGAACTTTTAGCTTCAATTGACGAGAATTCTAAACACCCTAGGCGGGACTTTTGTATTATTACCCTTTTTCTTAATTGCGGTTTAAGACTTTCAGAACTCTGCAGTATTAATATATCTAAAATTAAAGATGATATATTAACTGTTATAGGAAAAGGAAATAAAGAAAGGACTATTTATTTAAATAATGCCTGCTTAAAGGCAATCTCAAATTACTTAATCGAAAGAGATTCCATGGAAATTTTAACTGCATATAAGGACGCTCTTTTTATAAGCAGTAAGAAACGCAGAATAAATAAAAAATCTGTGGAGCTTATAGTTGCTAAATATATAAAGGCAGCAGGTCTTAATAATGATAAATATTCCCCTCATAAATTAAGACATACTGCTGCAACTTTAATGTACAAATATGGAAATGTTGATATTAGAAGTCTTCAAAAGATACTTGGTCATGGAAATGTGTCTACAACTCAAATTTATACCCATGTAGATGATGAAAAATTAAGAGAAGCTGTAAAATTAAACCCTTTAAATACAGAAGAGTAAGATTTTTTCTTACTCTCCCTCCCCTTTATTTCTGTAACTTTAATTTTTATGCTTTGATAAATTAATGAAACCTGGAAATTCCTCATAACTTTCTAAGTTTTCTTCATCATTTATTAAATCTTTTATTTCTCTAATATCATCAATGTAATCCCATTCTACTTCATCTTCTGACATTATGTTTTCACCCCCATGAAGCTTATCATTTTCTTCATATTCCATAAGCTCCTTATTATCTTCAAGGATTTCATCAATATTAATAGCCTTCATGTCGTACCCTTCAAGCTCTAGACATTTACCACAATTATTGCATTTCTTCTTTGGATTTAAATCGCATATATCACACTCACCGCAATCATTACAGATCTTGGCTTTATCAAAAACACATAGTTTATCCATATAATTTACCACCTTACCTATTGTTTACGTAGCAATTATATCAAAGTATTTTTAACAAATCAACTATTAAAAAGAACACTAGTTTGATATTGTTAAAATGTTATGTTATAATCTTTGTAAAGATTGTGAGGTGATAAATATGCTTGAAGGTAAAAACAATAAACAACATGAAATATATGAATACATAAAAAATTCAGTACTTAATAAAGGCTATCCACCCTCTGTAAGAGAAATATGTGATGCAGTAGGATTAAGGTCCACCTCTACAGTTCATGGTCACTTGGAAAGACTAGAAAAGAAAGGACTTATTAAAAGAGATCCTACTAAGCCTAGAGCTATAGAATTAATGAAAGAAAGCGTTACAAAGAGAGAAATAATAGATATACCTATTATAGGGAAAATAACAGCTGGTCTCCCTATTCTTGCGGTTGAAAACATAGAAGATACATTTTCTATACCTCTTAATTTTATCAAAAATAATAATGAACTTTTTATACTAAATGTATCAGGAACAAGTATGATTGAAGCTGGAATTTACGATGGTGACATGGCTATAATAGAGAAATGTAATACTGCCTTAAATGGCGACATTGTAGTTGCCTTAATTGAAAACGAAGCTACCTTAAAGAGATTTTTTAAAGAAAAAGATCATATTAGGCTGCAGCCGGAAAACAGCACAATGGAGCCTATAATCGTGAAGGACTGCCAAATACTTGGCAAGCTTGCAGGAATTTATAGAAGTTACTAATATTAATGAAATTAATGTCAGACACATGAGTTATTACTTAGTTATAATAATTAATAACTCATGTGTCTGACATTTATATTTATTTTATAGAATTTTTGAAAGAGAAATTAATACTCCTATTTTTACATGGTCAAAGGTTAGCCCTCCTTGAAGGTAAGCTATATAAGGCTCTCTTATTGGCGCATCAGCAGATAGCTCTATGGAAGCCCCCTGAATAAAGGCTCCTGCTGCCATTATAACTTGATCTTCGTAACCCGGCATATCCCAAGGCTCGCATTGTACAAAGGAATCAATTGGCGAACCAGCTTGTATACCCTTGCAAAAATTTATTAGTTTATCTTTGTCATTAAACTTAATAGCTTGAATTATGTCACTTCTTTTATCATCAAATTTAGGTAGAACCTCAAAACCTGCAAGTTCCATTATTTTCGAAGTAAAGATAGCACCTTTAACTGCTTCTATAGCTACATGGGGAGCTAAAAATAGGCCTTGAAATAGCTGTCTCATAACACCGAATGTAGAACCGCACTCCCCTCCTATTCCAGGTATGGTAAGTCTGTAGGAAGCCTGAGTCACGTATTCATTTTTACCTGCTATATAACCGCCTGTAGGAGCAATACCTCCTCCTATATTTTTAATAAGAGAACCTGCTACTAAATCAGCCCCAACATGAGTTGGTTCATATTTATCTATAAATTCTCCATAGCAATTATCAACAAAACAAATAACCTCAGGTTTAATTTTTTTAATAAATGCTATTATCTCTCCTATTTCTGATATAAGTAAGGATTTTCTCCAGCCATAACCAGTTGAACGCTGTATATGTATAAGCTTTATACTGCTGTCTTTTTCTAATTGACTTCTTACCTCTTCTAAATTAACTTTCCCATTTTCTTTTAAATCAATTTGCTTATATTTCACGCCATATTCTCTTAAAGATCCTATGTTTTTATTATCACTAATTCCGATTATATTATGGAGGGTGTCATAGGGAGTACCACAAATAGATAACATTGTATCATTAGGCCTTAAATTACCAAATAAAGCTGCTCCAATTGCATGTGTTCCATTAACAAAATGAGGCCTTACGAGAGCACTTTCTGTTCCAAAAATTCTAGCATATACTTTATCAAGAGCATCTCTACCTATATCACCATAGCCATAGCCGCTGGAATTTGTAAAATGAGCATCGCTTATTCTTTCTTCCTGCAGTGCATTTAAAACTCTAATCTGATTATATTCTCTTATCTCGTTATAATATTTAAATTGTCCTTCTACTTCCTTTAGTGTTCTTTCATATAAATCTAAAATGTAATCACTTATATTATATTTATTTTTAATAAAATCTTTTGTAATCTCTAACATTTTTATCCTCCAAAACGTACCTTCTTAATATTATTCCTAAACTCATATATTAAGCAAAATATATATTTTTCTTATTTAGTCCAAAAATAATATTAACACAAATAAAAAAAATAGGCAATTCTGAAGGTTCTTTTTGGCAAAGTAAAAGAGTATGTCTTTTGCTAGACATACTCTTCATATTTTATAAAATTTATGTTACATGGACTCTTCTTCGCTAGGTGAATTGTTAAACAATATTGGCTTAAGCGGTGTAATTGTAGAAACCGCATGCTTATAAATAAGCATCTGTCTTCCATCACAATCTAAAACAACTGTGAAACTATCAAAGCCTTTTACACTGCCCCTAATTTGAAATCCGTTTGTAAGATATATGGTAACAGGTATTTTATTTTTTCTGGCACCATTCAAAAATATGTCTTGAAGATTGTTAGCTGTTTTATTCATTAAATACCCCTCCTTATTACAATAAAAATATTTTTAATTATTAATTCTATATTTTTATTAAAATTCCTTTAATAAATTATATATTCTTTTTTAATTGTATATAGTTTAAAATATACTCTACTATCTCATCCTCATTTTTAAAAGACTCCTTATTAATCCAATTGACCCTATTATCTTTTCTAAACCAAGTTAACTGCCTTTTTGCATAGTTCCTGCTCCCCTGTTTAATCATGTCTACAGCTTCATTAAAGCTATTCCTGCCTTCTAGATAAAATAGAATCTCTTTATAGCCAATACCTTTCATTGACTGCATATCTGAAGTATATCCCATTTCCTTAAGTTTAATAACTTCATCTACTAGTCCCTTTTCCAGCATAAGATCTACTCTGGTATTGATTCTTTCATATAAAATGCTTCTATCCATAGTCAGAACAAAATAATGCAGGTTATAAGGAATATCAAATATGTTTTCGTTATTATTGAATTCACCAATTGTCTTTCCTGTGAGCTTATGTACCTCAAGGGCCCTAACAACACGTTTTAAATCATTTGGATAAAGTCTATTGTAAGAATCAGTATCTATTTCTTTTAATAATCCATGGACATAATCCTTTCCTTTTTCAAGGGCTAATTCTTCTAATTCTCTTCTAAAGTTTTCATCCTTAACAGCCTCTGTAAAGCTATAGTTATAGATAAGTGAGTTAATGTATAATCCAGTACCGCCAACAAGCATAGGTACTCTGCTCCTCAAGGTTATGTCATTAATGCATTTTTCCGCATCTTTTTTAAATTGTGCAGCGCTGTAGTTAATTTTAGGATCAATTATATCAATTAAATGATGAGGGATTCCTCCCATTTCTTCTTTGGTTACTTTAGCTGAGCCTATATCCATGTACTTATATATTTGCATGGAATCAGCTGAAATAATTTCTCCCTCTATTCTATTGGCTAATTTTATAGAAATAGATGTTTTTCCTACTGCAGTTGGCCCAGCTATAATAATTAAATCCTTCAATACCTTTCCTCCATCTTTTACTGTATTCTTTTGAACCTTTTCTCAAGTTCATTTAAAGTAATTTTAATGATTGTAGGTCTTCCATGAGGGCATGTAAAAGGATTATCAATATACCTTAATTCCTCAATTAAGTGCTTCATTTCAATTAAGGAAAGTCTATTATTGGCTTTTATTGCTGCCTTACAAGCAAGCTTTGCTATTTTATCATATTTTACCTCAGCGGTTTCCCCACTGCCCATAGCTTTTAAATTATCAATAATATTTAAAAACAAATTCTTAACTTGTATCTCACCTAGAATTATTGGAATCTCTCTTATATTTATAGTATTCTCTCCAAATTTTTCAATGTTAAAACCAGCATTTCTAAATATTTCTGTATTTTCCTCATAAACAAAATAATCTTCAAAATTTAATTCTAAAACTATTGGGGCTGCCAATACTTGCGCAGTTACTTCCCTATTTTTTAAGCTTTTATTATATTTTTCAAACAAGATTTTCTCATGAGCAGCATGTTGATCTAAAATATATAGCTCTTCTCCGCTTTGGGCTAGGATATAGGTGTTATTAAATTGTCCAATTACCTCAAGGTAAGGAAACTTTGCCTCTTTAGTAGGAAAATCTTTTATGATATTGTTAGTTTCAGCTACTGTTTGCGCGTCATATAAGTTTTTCTGCTCATTAAAAAAGCCTCTATCTTCATAAATATCTACCCTAGAATCCTGGCTAAAGCTATTTTCACCTATTGGCAATAAGAAGTCTTCACATTTATTTACTTTAAAATCAATAGGTATTTGAACAGATGTCTTTTCGTTTATGTTATCCTCATTAATGCTTAAGACACTTTGAACTGGTATATTAAAGGTATCTTTTACTCCTTGTCTTAAGGCCTCATGGACAGTATCGAAAACAAGTTTATAAATAAACCTATCATCTCTAAATTTTATTTCAGATTTAGTAGGATGTACATTTACATCTATAAGCTCCGGAAAGATATCAATAAATAAAACAAAAAAAGGAAACTTATTAATAGTTAAAAAGGACTTAAAGGCATTTTCCACTGCTGAGGTTATGGATTTATGTTTAATATATCTCTTATTAACAAAAATACTTTGATTATTTCTGCTGCCTCTGCTTATTTCAGCATTTCCAATATATCCATAAACAGAAGCAATATCATCGTGTTTTTCAAAGTTTATTATGTTTTCACAAATATTCTTACCGTAAATTGCCCTTATAGTATCCTTAATTTCATTTGTTGAATAAGTAGTTAATACTTTGCTGCCGTTATTTAATATTTTAAATGAAACCTTAGGGTTTACCAGTGCAAGTCTTTCAACAATATCATTAATTAATGCTGCTTCCCTTTGAGGTGATTTCAAAAATTTAAGTCTAGCAGGAACATTATAAAACAAATCCTCTATTTCTATGGTAGTACCTACATTACAACCCGCATCTTTTATATAATTTATTATGCCCCCAACAATTGATATTTCTTTGCCATACTGAAAAGCCTCTGATCTACTTATAAGTCTTACCTTGGAAACAGCTGCAATACTTGCAAGTGCCTCTCCTCTAAAGCCGAAGGTGTTTATTTTATAAATATCTTCAATTTCATTAATTTTGCTTGTTGCATGGGGTAAAAAAGCCTTTTCTATATCCTCAGGGTGAATTCCATAACCATCATCAATAATCTTAATTAACTTATGTCCCCCTTCAGATATTTCAATAGTAATATATTCAGCACCAGCATCTAAACTGTTTTCTATTAATTCTTTAACCACTGAAAATGGCCTTTCAACTACTTCTCCTGCTGCAATTTTGTTTGAAGTTTCCACATTTAAGACATTAATTCGTTTCAATTTATCACCTCTTTTGATTCTAAAAAGCCTTTAATACTTTATAATTATGTCTTTTTTCAATTACATATCTAAACTACAAGGACTTTGCCTTATTTATAATTTCATAAAGCTTATTAAAGCCTTCCATTGGAGTAAGCTCTAATATATTAAGGTCTTGTATTTCTTTAATTAAATTATTCTTTGATATATCCTGAAAATTAAGCTGCATTATATTATCTAAAGAATCTACTGCTGCCTCTTTTTGACTTCTTTCTCTATGCTTCCTTTTATTTTCTAAGCTCAAAGGTTCTTCCTTAATATCTAAATCCTCAGTTATTTTTATGTTATCTTTATTTTCTAGCTCTAGTAATAGCTCCTTAGCTCTTATAATAAGTTCCTCAGGAAGCCCTGCCAGTTTTGCAACCTCAATACCATAGGACTGATCTGCTCCACCCTCTACAATTTTCCTAAGAAAAACTATTTCATTATTTATTTCTTTAACTGCAACTGAGTAATTCTTAACTCCCTTAATAGATGCTTCCAGCTTTGTTAGTTCGTGATAATGTGTTGCAAATAAAGTTTTACATTTTATTTTTGAAGACTTACAGATATACTCTATTACAGCCCAAGCAATACTTAGTCCATCATAGGTACTTGTCCCCCTGCCTACTTCGTCTAAAAGCACCAAACTTTTATTTGTGGCGGATTTTAAAATGTTTGAAACCTCCCACATCTCAACCATAAATGTACTTTTTCCTGCTGAAAGATCATCTGATGCACCTATTCTGGTGAAAATTCTATCACAAACTGATATAGATGCACTTTTAGCTGGCACAAAGCTTCCTATATGTGCAAGAAGTGTAATTAGAGCAACCTGCCGCATATAAGTTGACTTTCCAGCCATATTGGGTCCTGTTATAAGCAAAAGCATGCTTTCTTTTGTATCAATTGAGGTATCATTAGAAACAAAACCTCCAGCTGATATTATTTTTTCAATAACAGGATGCCTTCCTTCTTCTATATTAATAACTCCATCTTCTGTAATTCTTGGCCTCGTATAGTTATTTTCCATTGCTGTAATTGCTAAAGCACTTAAACAGTCAAGCTGAGATATATTTGAGGCAACTTTTTTCATTCTATCTATCTCATTTTCAACCTTATCTCTAATTTCTATAAAAAGCTGATACTCTAAGTTTATTAATTTATCCTCAGCACCAAGGATTTTATCTTCCATTTCTTTTAGCTCAGGTGTTATATATCTTTCTGCATTTGACAAGGTCTGTTTTCTAATATATCTGCCTTCTGGAATAAGCCCTTTATTGGCATTAGTTATTTCTATATAATAACCAAAGACCTTGTTAAAGCCTACCTTTAAAGACTTGATTCCAGTTTGTTCCCTCTCGCTATTTTCAAGCTGCGCGATCCATTCTTTTCCCTTAAATTTAGCTTCCCTAAGCTCATCTATTATGGAATTATAACCTTCTTTAATTATATTTCCCTCTTTAATTGAAAGACCTGGATTCTCAATTAATGCTAAATTAAGCAGTTCATATACATCTCTTAGTTCATCTAAGTTTTCATATATTTCAAGAAGCTTACTTGATTTTACGTTACTTATGATTTCTTTTATAGCTGGAATATTGCCAAGTGAGTTTTTAAGGGCAACAAGTTCCTTTGCATTTACACTTTTATTAGAGACCTTTCCAACAATTCTTTCCATGTCATAAATGTTTTTAAGCTCTATTTTTAAATCCTCTAATATAGATAAATTCTCTGTCAGCTCCTTAACTGAGTCTAACCTATTTTCAATGGTAATCCTATTTAATAGAGGCTGTTCTACCCATTTTCTTAAAGTCCTGCTTCCCATTGAGGTATGAGTCTTATCGATTACCCATAAAAGTGAACCTTTTTTTGTTTTATCTCTTAGTGTTTCAGTTAATTCTAGATTTCTTCTAGTATTAATATCTATATTAAGATAATCACAGACATCATAATACTCTATTTTGTTAATATTGGTTAAATTAAGCTTTTGTGTTTCTTGTATATAGCTAAGCAGCCCATTTGCTGCAAATTTTGAAACCAAGCTAACATTTTTATCATTTGAATTACTAAATTGTTTTAGCTTCTCATGGTACCCTGCTTTAAAATACTCTTCATTTTTTTCAGAAAATATTATGCTAAATCTTTCTTCTATTTTATTTTTAAGCTGTTTGTCCATTTTTTCATCTGCTAAAATTTCTTTAGGAGAATATTTAGAAAGCTCATCTAGTACCAAGTCATAATTTTTATTAAATTCTGTGCTATAAAAGTCACCTGTAGATATATCAGCAAAACAAATTCCAATTTTATCTTCATGGACGAAAATACTCATTAGGTAATTATTTGTATTTTCTTCAAGAAAAGTTGAATCAGTATAAGTTCCAGGGGTAACTATTTTAATTATATCTCTTTTAACTATGCCTTTAGCTAAACTTGGATCTTCTAATTGTTCACAAATAGCAACTTTAAACCCTCTATTGACAAGTCTTCCTATATAAGAATCAGCCGCATGAAATGGAATTCCGCACATTGGAGCTCTGTTTTCAAGTCCGCAGTCTCTTCCAGTTAGTACTAGCTCCAGTTCTCTAGATGCTATTTCTGCATCTTCAAAGAACATTTCATAAAAATCACCTAATCTAAAAAATAATATACAATCCTTACATTTTTCTTTTACGAGCATATATTGCTGCATCATAGGAGTTAAAGACATCTTCGCATCTCCTTTTATATTACTTAAGTTACTATATTTTAAAAAAGCATCTTAAAAAATCAAAGTATAATGAAAGTAAGCGAAAATATATAAAATATGTGAAATGAGCATAAAGTGATAGCTAGAAGTTCTTAGTGAAAGAATAGCCACAAAGTCTTAGTGTTGTTCGTTTGTTTGAACGATAGTGAGTTTTACGAAAACACTTGGCTTTGAGGCTATTCTGAACTTAGAACTTCTTTCGTAGCGATCAGCTCATGGAACGTATTTTATATATTGTAGCAAATATTCATTATCATTTATTATTAAGATTTACTTATTATATTTGCTTTCCATTTAGTGAAAAGGATAAAGCTTCTGTTATTTCTACATTTACAAGCTTTCCTATACTATTAAAGTCCCCAGTAAAGTTCACCAATTTACTAGTTCTAGTTCTGCCCATTAGCTTTGTACTGTCATTTTTACTAGTTCCTTCTACTAATACCTCCACTACTTTGCCAAGGTATTCCTTATTTTTCTTTGCACTAATTTCATTAACTACACTTACCAGCCTATTAAATCTATCATGCTTAATATCATCAGGAATTTGTTCCTCCATTTCATCCGCAGGAGTTCCCTTTCTCTTAGAATAAATAAAGGTAAAGGCTGAATCATATTCAACTTTTTTAACTAAATCCAATGTCTCCAGAAAATCTTCTTCTGTTTCACCTGGGAAGCCAATAATTATATCAGTAGATAAAGCAACATTTGGTATAGCCTTTTTAATTCTATTTACTAAGTTAAAGTATTGTGCTTTATCATACCGTCTATTCATTTTTTTAAGTATATTAGTGGAACCAGATTGTACAGGAAGATGTATATGCTCACAGATCTTTTTAGACTTAGCAATAGTATTTATAACTTCCTCTGATAGGTCCTTTGGATGTGAGGTCATAAATCTTATTCTCTCTAAACCTTCAATCTTATCAAGTCTCTCAAGTAGTTTTGCAAAGCTAATATCTTCTCCCTGACCCTTACCATAAGAATTTACATTTTGACCAAGAAGGGTGATTTCCTTGTAACCTTTAGAAACCATGTCTTTAATTTCATTTTCGATGTCAGCTGCTTCCCTGCTTCTTTCTCTGCCCCTTACAAAAGGTACAATACAATAGGTACAAAAATTGTTGCAGCCATACATTATTGTTACAAAGCCTTTTATACTGCTTTCTCTGTCTACTGGTATACCTTCAACTATTTTTTCTTCCTTATTAACTATTTCTATTATGGACTTCCCTTCCTGCTTTACTCTATTTAAATACTCTGGAAACTTATATGCATTATGAGTCCCAAAAATAATATCTACAAATGGATATTTTTTAATAACGTTATCTGCAATTCCCTCCTGCTGCATCATACATCCACATACCGCTATTATTAGTCCAGGGTTTTTCTTTTTTAAATTTTTAAGTGCGCCTAGATTACCATATACCTTTAGTTCAGCATTTTCTCTAACACAGCAGGTATTAAATATTATAACGGAAGCTTCTTCCTTAATATCTGTTCTAACATAGCCTTGAGACTTTAACATACCTGATAGCTTTTCTGAATCCTCTTCATTCATCTGGCAGCCCCAAGTTTCTATAAAATATTTTAATTTAATTATATCATTCATCCTCTATCTCCTCAAAAATTTATGCATTTACAATATATTTTGATAAATTTATTTATATATATTGATTATATCATTAATATTATATATAATCTGAATAACTTTTTAAAGTATTTTTTATCCTCCTGGAAGTTCAATAAATAATGTTTAATTGGTAAATATTGTGAAGGATTTATTTCAAGAATTGTTAGAAATATAATTAATTTTTTAACAATTGAAATTTTAAAAACATTCTAAATTATTATTGAAACTATAACTTCATATTTGATATAATGATTGTAAGGGGATTAAACTAAATAAATTTTAACATACTAAACTTTGGGGGGTACCAATATGAATTTATGCTATGCAGAAAGAACTTCAAGTATAAAAGCTTCAGAAATTAGAGAACTCTTAAAATTAACAGAAATGCCTGATATCATTTCATTTGCTGGTGGACTTCCAGCACCAGAATTGTTCCCTATTGAGAAACTTGAAAGCATTACAACTAGAGTGCTTAGAGAAGATGGCCGCGCAGCACTGCAATACAGCACTACTGAAGGTTATGCTCCATTAAGAGAAATAATTGCAAAGCAAAGAATGCCAAAGGCAAGAGTAAAAGCTACACTAGATAATATAATGATTACTAGTGGTTCACAACAGGGTTTGGAATTTTCAGCAAAGATCTTTATTAATGAAGGTGACGTTATTATTTGTGAAAGTCCAAGTTATTTAGGAGCTTTAAATGCATTTAAGGCTTATCAGCCTAAATTTGTTGAAATTCCAATGGATGATGACGGCATGATTGTTACTGAACTTGAAAAGGCTTTAGAAGAAAATCCTAAAGCTAAAATGATTTATACAATACCTGATTTTCAAAACCCTAGTGGCAAAACAATGTCTATTGAGCGAAGAAAGCGTGTTGCTGAGCTTGCTAAGATATATAATATTCCCGTTATTGAAGATTGTCCTTATGGAGAACTTACCTTTGAAGGAGAACAATATCCATCTATAAAGAGTTTTGATGAAGATGGGTATGTAATATATTTAGGAACTTTTTCTAAAACTTTCTGTCCAGGGCTTAGAATTGGCTGGGTTTGTGCAGATATTGAAATTCTACAAAAATATATAATAGTAAAGCAAGGAGCAGATCTTCAATGCAGCAGCATAGCTCAAAGAGAAACTGCACTTTATATGCAGACTTATGATTTAGATGAGCATATAGCAAATATTAGGTCAATCTATAAAACAAGAAGAGATGTTATGCTTGATTCTATTGAAAAATACTTCCCAAAGGATGTAATTTTCACAAGACCTAAAGGCGGATTATTTACATGGGTTGAATTAAGAGAGGATTTAGACGCTGCAATAATATTAAAAGACGCCTTAGAAGAAAAGGTAGCTTATGTACCTGGCAGTTCATTCTATGCAAATGGTGACAGAGCAAATCATTTTAGATTAAATTACTCCTGCATGAACGAGAATCTCACCCTTGAAGGTATAAAAAGATTAGGTAGTGTCTTGAAAAAACATTATTAAGCATTATTTATTAAAAGGCCACCCCAGTAACAAAGATTAAATTTATCTAATGTCACTAGGGTGGCTCATTTATTTATTATATTCCCAGGTAAAAGTCTCGCCTATTACTTCAAAACCAAGCTTACTGTACATTTTTATAGCTGTTAAATTATCAGAAGATACCTTTAAGTTTACTTCCTTATATCCATTTTTTATTAATAAGTTCAATAAATACTTCATTAATAAGCTGCCTAGCCCTTTTCCCCTAAACTCTTTTAATATTCCTACATTCACAATTGTTGGCACATTATCGATTAATATAATTTGTCCATAACCTGCATATTCCTTATTGTATTTAGCAAATACTGCACCTTCTTCATAATAATAGCTCTGATATTCATCATACAGCATGTCATCAATGGTTAAAGGCATTCTATCATCATTTCTAAATACATCATTTTGAATATTACATCTTAATTCTTCTTGTTTTCCTTTTCGTAAAGCTTCAAATTCCACTTGTTTTTCAGGAAAGGTGTAGTTTAAATTATTAAGAGACATTTTCATATTTAAGGTACCCTTGCTTTTTTTAAAACCGATTTCAGTTAACACTTCAAAGTTATTTATGTTTTTTCTGCAATTATATATAAATTTATTACCCTTAAAAGAATTAAGAAGCAATCTATACTTATTTATTATATCCTCATTTCCATATACATACATAGAATTAATTATAAGTCTTCCATCTTCATTTTTAAAGGCCCATAAATAACCGTGTACCTTATTATTTTCTCTAATTATCCTCACCTTATTATGTATTAAAAGTTGTTTAAAAAAATTTAGCTCTTTGTAGTAATCCATAAAGTCTTCATTTAGTAAGTTAAATCTTAGTCTGTTGTCATTTATAAAAGTAAGATCTTTTAAGTATGTTTTATTAAATCCAATACATTCATACATATACAAATCCTCTTTAACTTCACTACTTCTTATTAATAATTAATTATATTATTTTTTAATTTAGTTATGCTTCAATTTTTAACATATTAAAAATAATGTTGATTGACAGTTTATTAGAAATTTTTCAGAGTAAACTGTATATCAACATTATTTTTAGATAACTATAGCCTAAGTTAAAATTTTAAACTTCTTCAGCTTCTTTAATGCTTAAGCCTATTTTTCTTGTTTCTTTATCTACATCTACAATTTTAGCTTTAATTTGTTCTCCAATTTTTAATACATCAGAAGGCTTATTAATTCTATCATGACTAATTTGGGATATATGTACTAAGGCATCAACTCCTGGTTCTAGTTCCACAAAAGCTCCAAAATTAGCAAATCTAACTACCTTCCCTAACACTATAGTTCCTACTGGATATTTTTCTTCAACGTTTTCCCAAGGATTTTCAGTAAGTTTTTTAATACTTAAGGATAACTTCTTTTCTTCTTTATTAGCATCTACAATTAATACTTCTACCTTCTGTCCAACCTTAAGAACATTAGCTGGTTTATCTACCTTTCCCCATGAAATTTCAGAAACATGAAGCAAACCATCTATTCCATTAACATCAATGAAAGCTCCAAATTGAGTTAGTCTTTTTACTTCACCAACTACTTTATCTCCTACGTTAATTGTTTTCCAAGCTTCTTCTTCCATTATATTTCGTTGAACTTTTAATATTTCACGTCTTGAACCAACAATTCTAGTATTTCTTCTTTCAGTTTTTAATTCTATTATCTTTATTTCGATTTCATTACCTATAAAACGCTCTAAATTATCTACATGGAATAATTCAATATGTGAAGCTGGTATAAATATTCTTACACCTTTATAACTTCCTATTAATCCACCAGTAACAGCTGATTTTACAATTACTTTTAGATTTGATCCATCTTCAAAAGCTTGTTTAACATCTTTAAAAGATTGTTCTCTTTCTATTTCAGTTTTAGATAAAACTACATATCCATCTGAATTATTTCTATTAATGACCTTTACTTCCACTTCATCTCCAGCCTTTAATACATCAATTAGGCTTACATTGCTTTCCTTAGTAACTTCTTCCTTTGGAAGTAAACCATCTGATTTATAGCCTATATTAACATAAGCTTCTTTTTCATTCACTGAAATAATAGTTCCTTTTACAACCTTTCCTACATAAATATGATTTTCATTTTGCTGCATAAATGCTAATTGTTCATTTACCTCATTATTCATTTCACTCATTTTATTAATTGCCTCCTTTATTATCCAATCAGGTGTTGAAGCTCCTGCTGTAACACCTATAGTATTGATATTTTTCCCAAGAAAATATTCCTTAGGTATTTCATTCCAATTCTCAACATGTATTGTATTGACGCAATATTTCTTGCATATTTCATAAAGCTTTGTAGTATTAGAACTATTATAGCCACCAAGTACAACCATCATGTCTACTTTCTTCGATAATTCTTCTACACTTTTTTGTCTCTCTTCTGTAGCATTACAAATTGTGTTGAAAGCCATAATTTCTTTACAATTCTTAAGTATATACTCTATTACATTCTCCCAATTCTCTTGTTTTTCTGTAGTTTGTGATACTACACAAACCTTTCTTGGAAGCTTACCTAGTTCCTCTTTAGTTTTAGCAATAATAGCTGTATTATTACACCAACCATTTATACCTATAACTTCAGGATGATTCTTATCTCCTACAATTACAATCGTAAAGCCTTTATCATAATATTCCTTAACTTTAAGTTGAATATTTGATACATAAGGACAAGTAGCATTAATTATATGTAGTCCTATTTCTTCAAGCTTTTTAAAGGTTTCAGGCGAAACACCATGTGAACGGATTATAATTACATCACCATTTTTTAACTCATTAATAGTATTTTCATCTACTGAATATATATCATTTTCTTCTAAAAACTTCACAACATCATTGTTATGAATTAACGGTCCTAAAGTGAATATTCTCTTATTATATTCCTTTTTGACCTTAATGGCCTCATCCACTGCCCTTTTAACTCCAAAGCAAAAGCCTGCCTTTTCTGCTAAAATAACTTTCATATTATTACTTAACTCTCCTCCTTTTTATTTCCTTCCAAAAAGCTTACAATATATTGTGACATTTTATCAACTACTTCATCAATACACATAAAAGAAGAATCTATTTCAATTGCATCCTCTGCTTTTCTTAAGGGATCAGTTTCTCTATGTGAATCTATGTAATCTCTTTTAATTATATCATTTAATATTTCATTAAAATCTACAATTATATCTTTCTCCATGAGTTCAGAGTACCTTCTCTTAGCTCTTTCTTCTGCAGAAGCAGTCAAAAAGAACTTAATGGGAGCATTTTTTAAAACCACTGTTCCAATGTCTCTTCCATCCATTACTACTGAGTACTTTTCTGCTATTTTTTGCTGAAGAGCTACAAGCTTGTGCCTAACTTCTGGAATAGCAGCATAGTTAGAAACGTTCTTGCTTATTAAAGGCAGATTTATTTCACTGTTTATATTTTCTCCATTGAGAATCAAGCTTTCATTTTGAAAATGCATTTCTAAATTATTCATTAGCTCCACTAAACTATCTTTTTCCTTGTAAGAAATGTTTTCATCTAAGGCTTTAAAAGTAACTGCTCTATACATAGCTCCAGTATTTATATACATTAAGCCAAATTTGTGAGCAACAATTTTAGCAATTGTACTCTTTCCTGCACCTGCTGGACCATCTATAGCTACTGAGAAATTCAATATTACGACCTCTTTTCAAAAATTAAATTAAGCCACTTTATTATATTCTATAAAAGATATTAAAATCCTTTAAGATTTTTAATTTATCAAATCTTGTCTAAGGATTTTTGCATTGTTTAAATATATATATTTTATTTCCTTATTCTTATCAATGTTAACATGTAGCATCACCCTAATGCATTTTTTTAGACTATTATTAACATCCATCTCATTAAAATGCATTATTGCAACTTTATTGAGCTCAAAGTGCTCTCTTATATATTTCCCTGGATAGGTGCTTTTAATATCCCCTGTACAGGAAAATATAATAGAAATAATATCTTTTGTTTCTATATCATTTTCTTTAATAATTTCATTAAATAATTCTATAGCAGCTTCTCTTACTTCATCTATATTGTCCTCATTTATCGTAGTTGCGCCTCTTATAGCGATCATTAATTCTCACCTACCTTGCTGCCTGCTATATATCCAGTTGACAAGGCTATTTGTATATTATAGCCCCCTGTGTAAGCATCCACGTCTATTACCTCACCAGCAAAATACATGTTATCAACTAATTTAGATTTCATAGTTGAAGGATCAATTTGCTTAGTATCAACTCCCCCAGCAGTGACAATTGCTTCCTCAATAGGTCTTAGTCCAAATATTTGCATTGAGAAATTTTGAAGTAAGAAAACAAGTCCTTTTCTTTCTTCCCTGGTAATTAGGTTTACCTTCTTTTCACCATCGATGCCCGCTAACTTAACTACTACGTTTATAAGCTTACTTGGCAATAAGTCATTTAGAGCATTTTTAAAGGCCTTATTAGTATACAGCATGAAATCCTTTTGAACTCTTTTATCAAGTTCTTCCTCACTTAATGCTGGCTTAAGATTAATAGAAGCACTTAAACTTAACTTATTGTTAATTGTACTGCTTGCACTAAGTACAAGTGGCCCAGAAATTCCATAATGGGTAAATAGCATTTCGCCAAATTCCTTAAAGATAACCTTTTTGTTTTTATTATTGATAATTTTAAGTTCCACATTCTTTAAAGATAAACCCTGCAGCTCCTTTACCCACTCATTTTCAATTACTATAGGTACTAATGAAGGCTTCGGCTCAATAATTTTATGTCCAAGCCTTTTTGCAAATAAAAGTCCATCTCCTGTGGAACCCGTTCTTGGATACGATAAGCCTCCTGTACAGAAAATAAAATAGTCTCCTTCAATAATAGAGCCGTCTTGAAGTTCTATGTGTATTATGACATTATCTTTTGCAAAAACACTTTTAACAGGAGAATTTAACTTTAAGGTAACTCCTTCTTTTATTAACTCATCTCTTAAAGCATTTATAATATCTGAAGACTTATCAGATTCAGGAAAAACCCTATCTCCTCTTTCAATTTTAAGTTTAACTCCAAGCCTTTTAAATAGATTCATAGTGTCTTCATTTGTAAAAGTATATAATGCACTATATAAAAAGTTGGGGTTACCAGGAATATAATCAAAAAATTCACTTATATCTTTTGCATTAGTAATATTACATCTTCCCTTGCCTGTAATAAAAAGCTTCTTGCCGATTTTTTCATTTTTTTCTACTAATATAACCTCATGCTTTTTAGCAGCTGTAATAGCAGCCATTATTCCTGCTGGTCCTCCACCAATTATAACTACTTTTGGCATTTTATCACCACCAATATACTTGTGGACTTATAATTAATAAATTTCTTTATGTTTATTCTATTTAAATATTTATCAAGGAAAATAAATATAAGCCCTATATTATAATGTAATATATTAAAGCGATTAATTCAATAACAATTGTTAAAACCAATAAACTAAAAAGAGAACCCATTGGGTTCTCTTTAAAAAGTTAATTTTAGTAATTTCCTTGAGCATGCATTGCATCTGCAACTTTTACAAATCCTGCTATATTAGCACCAGCTACTAGATTATAGCCAAATCCATAATCTTCTGAAGCTTTCTTACAATTGTTGTATATATTAACCATTATTTGATGCAACTTTTGATCTACTTCTTCAGCTGTCCATGCCATTCTCATGCTGTTTTGAGCCATTTCTAATGCTGAAGTTGCAACTCCGCCTGCATTAGCAGCTTTTGAAGGTCCAACAATAACACCATTAGCTTGGAAGTATTCAACTGCTTCATTTGTACATGGCATATTAGCAGCTTCACAAACAAATTTAACCCCATTTGCTACTATTTGTTTAGCTTGTTCTATTTTAATATCATTTTGAACTGCACATGGTATTATAATATCAGCTTTTACTCCAAATGGTTTTTCTCCTGGGAAGAACTCAACGCCATATTTATCAGCATAGTCTTTAACTCTTGCACCCTTATTAATATTTAGCATTTCTACCATATAGTCTATCTTTTCTCCAGTAACTCCGTTTGGATCATAGATATATCCATCTGGTCCTGATAAAGTAACAACTTTACCGCCTAACTGAGCAACCTTTGCGCAAACACCCCATGCAACATTACCAAAACCTGATACAACAACAGTTTTGCCTTCAAAACTTTCATTTTCATGTTTTAGCATTTCATTGCAGTAGTAGGAAACACCAAATCCAGTTGCTTCTGGTCTAATTAAGCTTCCGCCGTATGTTAATCCCTTACCAGTTAATACACCGTTTTCAAAGGAAGCCTTTATTCTTCTATATTGTCCGAATAAATATCCTATTTCTCTTCCACCTACGCCGATATCTCCAGCTGGAACGTCAACATTAGGTCCGATATGTCTATATAATTCAGTCATAAAGCTTTGACAGAATCTCATTATTTCATTATCAGACTTTCCTCTTGGATCGAAGTCTGATCCTCCCTTACCTCCTCCTATTGGAAGTCCAGTTAAGGAATTCTTTAAAACTTGTTCAAAACCTAAAAACTTAACTATACCAATATAAACTGATGGATGGAATCTTAAGCCGCCTTTGTAAGGTCCTATAGATCCATTAAATTGAACTCTAAATCCACGATTAACTTGTACCTTTCCTGCATCGTCTACCCATGGAACTCTAAACATAATTTGTCTTTCTGGTTCACAGAATCTTTCAAGAAGATTTTCTTCAATGTATTCTGGATGTTTGTCTAGAACAGGTGCAAGTGAACCTAAAACTTCCTCAACAGTTTGTAAAAATTCTGGTTCATTAGAATTTCTTTTCTTAACGTTTTCAATAACCTGTGCAATGTAGTCTTTAGAGTTTAATTTTTCGTTTGACATTATAAAATACCTCCTAAATGAATGTAATACTGCATTAACAAATGATAAATGAATGTTAAATTGCTTTCTTTATATACTATTCTATACGAATTGCAATATTCCTTCTTTTTTTTGAAAATATTTTAAAATTAAAAAGGAATTTTAAAGACCATTACTTTCTTCTTTATCAACATAAGAATATACCTGATATTCTTCCCAAATATTTTCTAAATCATTAAAGGTTTTTGATATTTTTTCTTTTTCCCTTAGTCCCACAGCAATTATTAAGGCATTAATAACGCTTAATGGAGCTACTAAGGAGTCTACAAAGGACGCCATATTACTTTGTGCTATTAAGGTATAATCTGCTTTAGAAGCAAGTGGTGATAAAAGACTATCTGTAATTGCAACAACCTTTGTTCCTCTATTGTGAGCGAAGTTTAAAGCTTCAATAGTCCTTGAGGCATATCTAGGAAATCCTATACCTATTACTAAATCATCTTCAGATACATTTAGTATTTGCTCAAATATATCACTTATACCATAGCCAACAACCTTTACGTTATCTAATATTAAATTTAAATAGAACCCAAGAAATTCTGCAATTGCTGTAGAACTTCTAAGTCCGATTATATATATCTTTTTAGCTTTAAAAATATTGTTTACCACTTCTTCAAAGGTTCTATTGTTTATTTTCTCTAAAGTAGCTCTTATATTTTCCATATCTGATTTTAATACACCCTTTAGAGCACTTTCTTCACTAACATAGTCATTAGATAATTCAATTCTCTGCACAGTTGTTAAACGTGTTTTAATAAGTTCCTGCAGCGCTTTTTGAAGCTTTGGATATCCACTAAATCCAAGTTCATTTGCAAATCTAACCACTGTTGATTCACTAACACCAACACTAATGCCTAGTTTTGCTGCTGTCATAAAGGCAGCCTTATCGTAATGTTTCAAAATATATTCTGCAATTAATTTTTGGCCTTTACTTAACCTAGGAAATTTCATTTGTATGGTTCTCATAAGGTCTTGTTTATTTTCTTCCATTTTATACATTCCTTCCTTTAAAAATTACATAAAAGTGCATGATTTATTTCATTTTAACATCTATTGCAAAATATATCAATACAACTTTCAATTGCTTATTATTTTTCCAATAAATTTTCAATTTCAAACTTCAGATTTTTCAATAAGCCTGTGCAAAATTATATTTTTTGATTTTTTTCAATTATCAATAACATAGGTGCTTTATTATTCCTATTAATAAAGGTATGAAGCATTGCACCAAATTCATTTTTAGGAAGTTCATTAACAAATTGCATAATTTTATCTCTTTCTTTTTCTCCTTCCTTATGTCCAATATATATAGATATACTTATAATTCCACCAGGTCTTAATATTTTAAGGGCTTGTTTCAAGCTTTCTATTGTAGCATCAGCTTTAGTTGTTATATTTTTATCACCACCAGGCAAATACCCTAGGTTATATATGACACAGTCAACCTCAACATCTATATATGTCAATATATTCTCATGTGAATCATTTATAATAGTTACATTTTCTTTTTTCCGTGCTCCATAACTTTCTGCAGCCGATTTTTGAATTTCAAAGCAAAATACTTGATTAAAGATGGTGCTTAGAAAATCAGTATCATATCCATTTCCTAAAGTTGCATCTACAGCTATTGCAAATTCAGAGCAATAATTCTTAATAATATTATGTGCTAAATTACTTAAGTCTCCAACATACCTATACACTACCTTACTCTCCTTAAATCTTAAGTTAAAATTGATAATAAAAGATTTTCTTTCTGGTTCTCTATAAACTTTTTAAATACTCCACCTCTGAATTACTTAAATATCTATAGCTTCCAAGCTTTAATTCACCAAGCTTAATTTTTCCTATTGATATTCTTTTAAGAGAAATAACAGGATGGTTTATAGCTTCGCACATTTTTCTGACCTGCCTGTTTTTACCCTCATGAATAATAATTTCAGCTGTAGAACTAGCCTTATCCCTCTTTATAATTTTAATTTCTGCATCTGCTGTAATATAACCTCCTATATCAACACCACTGCAGAACCTTTTTACTTCATCATTAGTAGGGAGGCCATGTATTTCTGCTATATAAACCTTTTTGACCTGCTGTCTGGGATGGATAACCTTATTATAAACCTCACCGTCATTTGTCAGTAATATTAAGCCTGATGTATCATAATCCAATCTTCCAATAGGGTATATTCTTTCTTTAACTTTAACTAGATCTAATATGGTTTTTCGACCTCTTTCATCTTGTACAGAAGAAATATATTTAATTGGCTTATTTAAAGCAATATACATCATATTCTCTTCTTTTTTTACTAACTTATTATCAACATATATATTATCTTTATCAATATCTATCTTATAACCAAGTTCAGTTACTACTACATCATTAACTCTAACTCTTCCGGAAACAATAATTTCCTCACTTTTTCTTCTAGACGCCACTCCACTTTCAGCCATAAACTTTTGAAGTCTTTCAAGCATAACATCACCTTCTTCATTTCATAATATTCTCTTCCATATTATAGACTATAAAAATAATATATCCAATAAAAAAATTGACACCTTTCTTTGGAATTTATAAAAGGAGTTATCCTTTTAGATTCCATTAATCTAGTGTCAATACCTTGATCTTTAAATATCAATAATTCTTTCCTTATAAGTATAGAGGTTCATTCGAAGGCCTCGCACAAAACCTATAACTGTAACCCCGGAAGTCTCGGCTATATTTAATGCTAAATCAGTTGGTGCAGAGTGAGAAGCTACAATTGGTATTCCAGCTTTTACTGCTTTTACTATTATATCAGAAGATATTCTTCCAGTAGTCAATAAAAATTTATTACTGCTAGCTATATTATTTACTAAGGCTTTCCCTATTACCTTATCTAAGGCATTGTGCCTTCCTATATCTTCTGTAAAAATAACAATTTCATCATTACTGCAGAGAGCGCAGCTGTGCACTCCTCCTGTTTGTTTAAAAAGTTCTGAGCTCTTATTAAATTCCTTCATTAATTTTATTATGCTCTTATAAGAAATCTTATTATTACTTCTAATTTCACTACTTAAGCCTAATTCTAAATATTCTATTTGTGTACTAGCATTGCCGCAGCCAGAGACTTTAGCTTTTATTCCCTCAAAATTAACTTTAATTTCATCTTTTAAAACAACGCAAACTCTATCTTCAAATTTTTCTTCAATACTTACAATATCATCAGTAGATGTAATTATACCTTCAGAAAAAAGATAGCCAACAGTAAGTTCCCTTAGGTCCATTGGTGTACACATCAATACTGTATATAGCTCATAATTAATATATATTTTTAGAGGCATTTCACTAACTATAAAGTCTAAAGTATCCTCATATAACTTATTACTTATCTGTCTTATTTTTATCTCCTTTTTAATCTGAAGTGCCATTTATCCCTCCATAAAAGAACTTTCTAGAAATTCAAGATCTGATTTATAATTTAAATTAGTAAAAATATTCATGTTCTTAGAATATTTTCTTACTTTCTCTTCTTTAACATAATGCAAATTGCATTTATTAATAACCTGAAAGAGTTTAAAATTATTATTATTAAGTTCTTTTTCAAAAACAGAAAGCATTTCCTTAGAATAAAAGGCATATAATGGTTCAATGAGGCCAGAATTATAGGAGGCAACCCCTTTAAAGCTTTGCTTTTTTAATAAACCCATCATATATTTTATATAATCTAAATTTATAACAGGCATATCACAGGCAGTTACAAAAACATACTTACTATCAGCATGATTTAAAGCTGTATAAATTCCTCCTAAGGGTCCTGAATTTGGTATTATATCTTCTATTACCTTATATCTAATATTTTTAAACTTATTTTTGTCATTAGATATTAAAATTACATTTTCAAAAACCTTATTTAATTGTTCTGAAATAATTTCTATTAATAATTTGCCATTAACTCTGACTTCACATTTATCAAAGCCCATTCTGCTGCTTTTTCCACCACATAAAATAGCTGCTGTTCCAAAGTCTTTCAAAGGTTTACCTCCTCATCCTCTAAAATTCAGGTGGTAATGTAAGCATTTCCTCATAATTAAAAACAGGTCCATCAATACACATATACTTGCTTCCAACTTTACAGTGCCCGCATTTACCTATACCACATCGCATGTGGGTCTCTAGAGAGGTATATATATCTGTGCCTTTCATTCCTAAATTTATTAAATCCTTAGCAACAGCTTTAATTCTTCTTGGAGATGCACAGATTATTGCCGAAGTATTATTCCAATTGAGCCCTAAATCAGGTAGTAAGTCATTAATATAGCCTACATGAGCATTTACCTTGGTTGTAGCATTGCTTAAGGCATAAAGTACCTTAACCCCATCTATATTACTCCATGAAATTAAGTCATCTTTATAAACTAAGTCTTCATAGGACATGGCACTCCCTATAATAACAACCTTTCCAAAGTCCTGCCTGTTTTCAATTATCCGTAATATCATGGTTCTTACAGGTGCAAGGCCAACACCACTACCGATTATAATTATATCTTTGCCTTTAAATAAGTCATAATCAAAACCTTTACCAAATGGGCCTCTTAAGCCTACCTTATCTCCTATTTTCATTTCATGTATGGCATTAGTTACTTTACCGGTTTTTTTAATACAAAAATCAAAATATTCTTCTGAGCTTGGAGAAAATGGAATTGAAATTGCTATTTCTCCCACCCCAAAAACCGTTATTTCAAAAAATTGTCCTGTAAATTTAAAATTCTCATGCAAAGATTTATCCTCATATTGCATAATAAACCTTTTAATATTCTTAGTTTCTGGAATGATATCTGTAATAACCGCAACTTGCGGAGTATAAACACTTTCGCAGTTATTATCATGATGCAGTAGATGTTTATCTTCCTCAATTTTTTCAGAAGGTATTTCTATATTGCTTTTTTCAGCCAAAGTATTAATAATACCAACAATATTTATATTTGCAGGGCAAACATTGATACACCTTCCACAACCTGTGCAGCCCTTCATACTAAACTTTTCCTCAATGTATTTCATTTTATCATATATTCTGTATCTTACCCTTGATACCTTATTTCTTGGATTATGCTCACCAGCATTTCTAGTAAAAGAATCACTTTGACAAGAATCCCAGTATCTTACCCTGCACCCGCTGCAGCTATCAGTATTTTCTTCAACCACATTAAAGCATGTGCATGTTGGACACATATTTGTGCAGCCTGTACATCTTACACAATCCTTCGATATTTCTTCCCACAAAGGATCATTAAAGTTTTCTTCTAAGAGCTTATGAATATTTTTCTTTGTAAGCTTTAGCTTAAATTTCTTATTTACTTCATTAAGTAATTCAGCCTTTTGGTCAGCATAATTTTCATCAATATTAAAAAATATTGAAGCTCCAAGTTTTATTAATTCTTCTCCCTTATTGCTGCCTATTTCAACCATATATATATCGTTGATTTCTGTAAAAAGAATATCGTAGCCAGAGCTAGCAAATGGTCCAATACCCATTGATTTGCAAAAGCAGTTTTCTCCTACTTCAGTACAATTCACAGCAGCAAAATAAGCTGTTTCTCTGTTTTTTTCGTAAGCTTCATCCTTATAACCTTCAAGAAAGAACTTATCCATATATGCTATACCATAGGCATCACAGGCTCTAATTCCAAAAAATAATCTTTTCCTTTTATTATTGCTTGTAAAGTTATCAACCTGTATATCTTTACCTTTAAGCTTCCAATTAAATAATTTCTCCTTTTGTTTAAAAATATATTCTTTTACTGGGAAAGGAAAATTTATATAATCTAAAGTTAGTTTATCTTCATCAAAGGGTAGAAGCATAACTTGTCCTTCTTCATCTTGCGGTGCATAAACTTCAAATGCATTAGACCAAAGCTTTAATAATTTTTTTATATCTTCTTTTTTTACAGCAAGCATTTATTTCACCTCTTCAATTCTCACAGCACAAACTTTAAATTCTGGAATTTGGACAGTTGGGTCTATGTTTTTACCAACTAGCTTGTTAACAGCTGACTCATAAAAATGAAAGGGAATAAATACTACACCTTCCATAATATTTTCAGTAATTCGAACCTCGATAATAATTTCTCCAATTCTAGAAGTTACCCTTACCTTTTTCCTATTTCTTAGTCCAAGCTTTTCAGCATCATTGGGGTTTACTTCCATAAACCCTATTGGATATTCTCTATCTAAAGCCCATGCTCTCCTAGTCATTGTGCCAGTATGATAGTGATGAAGTAATCTACCCGTTGTTAAAATATAAGGATACTCCTCAGTAGGAAGCTCACTTGATGGAGCGTAATTATTTATAGTAAATCTTCCAAGTCCTCTTGAAAACTTGCCTTTATGCAAAAACTTTGTTCCAGGATGATTTATATCAGGGCATGGCCACTGAAGGCCTTCCTTTTCAAGTCTTTCGTAAGTAATACCTCCATAGCTAGGAACTAACCCTCTCATTTCTTCCATTATGTCCGAAGGAGAAGAATAATCTGCCTGTCCTCCTAAAGCTCTGATAATTTCACATAGTATTCTCCAGTCCTCTTTACTATCTCCAATTGGGCTTATTGCTTTTCTAACCCTTTGAACTCTTCTTTCAGTGTTTGTAAAAGTGCCATCCTTTTCCATAAAGCTTGTACCAGGAAGTACAACATGGGCAAGTTTTGCTGTTTCAGTCATAAAAATATCTGAAACTACTAATAGCTCTAAGCTTTCTAAAGCCTTTTTAACATGATTTATATCTGGATCTGAAAGCATAGGGTTTTCAGCCATAATAAAAAGCGATTTTATACTCCCTTCAATGGCTCCATCCATCATTTCCCCAATAGTTCTGCCTGCTTTTGAAGCAAAATCCTTTCCCCAAACTAAAGAAAATTTATCATGAATTTTTTCATCAATTAATGCTTGATAACCTGGTAAAACATCTGGAAGTGCTCCCATATCACAGGCCCCTTGAACATTATTTTGCCCTCTAAGAGGATTTATTCCTGTCGATTCTCTGCCTATCTGACCGGTTAGTAAAGATAGATTAGCTAGTGCCCCTACACTTTTGGTACCAGTAATATGCTGAGTTATTCCCATGGCATAAACTATAGAAGCTTTTCCTGCCTTGGCATATAATCTTGCTATTTCTCTAATAGTTCCTTCGGGAACTCCAGAAATAGCGGCTACCTTCTCAGGTGTGTATTCTTTAATTGATGGCTTAAATTCCTCAAAGCCTTCAGTTAAATTATTTATAAACTCTTCATTAATTAAATTCTCGTTTACTATTACATTTAAAATTCCATTAATAAAAGCTAAATTGCTTCCTGGAATAATTGGTGCATATATATGGGCATATTCTGCTAGAGGTATTTTTCTAGGATCAGCAACAATTAACTTAGCTCCTTTATTTTTAACTGCATTTATTATTCTCACGCTGATTAAAGGGTGCTGCTCTGTTGTATTAGACCCTATTACAAAAATTACTTCTGCATCTTCCAACTCATCAATTGTATTTGTCATTGCTCCACTTCCAAATGCTGCAGCTAAACTAGCTACTGTTGGGCTATGTCAGAGGCGGGCACAATGATCAATATTATTACTTTTTATTATTGCACGAGCTAATTTTACCATTAGATAATTTTCTTCATTGGTACACCTTGCTGAAGATAACATTCCTATAGCTTCAGGTCCTTTTTTTTCAATAATATTTTTATAGGAATTGCTTATAAAAGAAATAGCACTATCCCAAGAAACCTCTTTAAAGCTTCCATCAGTTTGTCTAATTAGAGGCTTAGTTAATCTATCCTTGTGATTTACAAAGCTGTAGCCCTGCCATCCTTTAACGCAAAGTTTACCCTTGCTCACTGGATGATCATTCTTTGGTGTTACCCCAATTATCTCATTATCATCAACGTTTAAATAAAAATTACAACCGCAGCCGCAATAACCACATGTAGTAAGGACCTTCTTCATTTCACTTCCCCCCAAATAAATCATTTAATTAATCTACAATAATTATTTCATCTCCAGGTTTTATAAAGCCTTCTGATAAAACTCTTGTAAATATACCCTCTCTCGGCATTATACAATCCCCAATAAGATTACGAATCTCACAGCCAAAGTGGCACTCCTTGCCTATTTGTGTAACTTCCATAAGTACCTCACCTATCTTTAGCTTGCTGCCAACAGGAAGTTCATAAAGTACAATACCTTCAGTGGTAAGGTTTTCAGCAAATTTACCTGAGCATAGTCCCTTTGCCCCGAGTTTCTTCATCTTTTCTATACTTTCCATCCCTAAAAGACTTACCTGCCTGTGCCATTTACCTGCATGGGCATCACCTTCAAGGCCGAAATCCTCTATAAAATGTCCTTTTTCGATAGGATGTTTTATAACCCCTTTTTTTTCACTAATATTTACTGCTAATACTTTTGCCATAGTAACCCTTCTTTCATATATTTACTATTTTCCCAATATTGGAGTAATCATATCCGCCTAATTTATCAAGCTCATTTTTAAAACCTTCACTTTTTATTACTTCTATAAATTCTTTAATACTGTCTGAATTTAGAAACTCCTTTGGCACTGCAAAATCATATTCTTCATTTCCAAGTGGTATGAAATCTAAGCCCATAAGCTTTGCTGCAGAATATATTCCTAATCCACAATCTGCATCCTTTGCAGCTACAGCTGCTGCAATACTTAAATGTGTGTACTCTTCTCTATCATAGCCACTAATATCTTTAGAATTAATATTTAATTTCTTTATGTTATAATCAAGAAATAATCTTGTTCCAGAGCCCCTTTGCCTATTAATAAAACGTACCTTCTTTGATACAATATCTTGAAGGGACTTTAAATTTAAAGGATTATCTTTTAACACCATTATCCCCTGTATTCTGTTAACTCCTTTAATAATGGCAATGTTCTTGTCTCCTAAATACTTCTTAATATATGAAATATTATATTCTCCGCCTTCCATATCAAGCAGATGTATTGGTGCTATGTGAGCTTCACCAGATTTAAGTGCCATGATTCCTCCCATGCTTCCAACGTGAGCAGAAGAAAGAAAATATTTACTTGTTTTTAGATGTAATAAGTCTGCTGCAGTGTCAATTATTGGGTCATGGCTTCCTATGCAGACAATGGTATTTCTTATGTGTTCTTCTGTTTTTAAAAGCTTTATATTAACCTTTGAACCTGCCTCAATACCTTCTATGTTTTGAGGGATCTCTAAAACCCCATCTGCATTTACTAGAGACATAGTAGCCCCTGCACCCCTATTTAATGGAGTTGCTATAATCTTATCTCCAACATATCCTAGCTTTACTCTTACAAATTCCAAATATTTTAAAGATGACATCACTCTTCTTGAAAGAGTAGCTTGAATTATTTTTATTTCTTCGGATTGTATCCCTAAAAATCCCTTAATTACTTTCTTACAGATGTTTTCCATAATAAAATATGCTGAAACAGGAAAACCTGGTATACCAACTATAGGCTTTTCCTTAATGCTTCCTAATATTGCTGGCTTTCCTGGTTTTATAGCAATACCATGAATATCTACGCTGCCAAGCTCTTTAATGATCTCATAAGTGTAGTCTTCTCTACCTGCAGATGATCCAGCATTTATTAAAACCATATCACATTCTTCAATAGCTTTAAGGGCAGCTTTCTTAATTAATTCATAATCATCCTTAACTATATTATATCTTCTTGGGATCCCTCCCCATTCCTCAATCATGGATGAGAATACCCTTGAATTAAACTCAATAATATCTCCAACCTTTAAGTCGGTTTTTGGTTCTACTATTTCTGTTCCTGTAGGAATAATCCCAATAACTGGCCTTTTATATACTTCAATTTCATTTACACCACCAGCCAGCATAGCACCAATATCAACAGGCCTAATAGTATGTTTTGATGGAATGATAAGTTGACCTTCTACTATATCTTCACCTAAAGGCCTTATATTCTGCCATGGAGCAGCACTTTTATAAATCAGCACCTTGTCTTTTGAAATTTTAATAAGGTCCTCCACCATAATTACTGAGTCATACTCTTTTGGTATGGGATCGCCAGTATCAACAACTAAATAATCCTTTCCCTCAATTAGTTCTATTTGATTTCTATCTGATGCCTTAAAAGTTTTACTGCTTAAAGTTGCTATTCCATCCATGGCAGAACTATTATAAAAGGGGGAAGAAATCTTTGAGTAAACAGGTGAGCTTACTACCCTTGACCTAGAATCTATAGTATTAATAATCTCTTTTTGACTTTCTAGGTTTCCAAGCTTACTAATATATAATTTTACAGCCTCATCCAGTTCAATATTTGTTAAAAAAACCTTCTGCGCCATGTCTACTCCTCCATTTTTTCTTTTTATCCCTATGTTAGTTGTTTTAAAGTTTATACACTTCTATTTTTTCTCCTTTATATAAGCCTTCCACATCTTTATTAATTCTTATATAACCATAAGCTCTAGAAAAAGCTGTGATTATTCCCGACTTTCCAAATACAGGATATGCTATAACTTTATCATTTTCTTTTCTAAGTGAAACTGGTAGATATTCTTCTCTACCCATAGCTTTATGATAGTTAATACTCATTTCAGCAGCAATTCCGTACTCTTCTTCCTTTAACTTCATTAGTTTATCTATATAGTCTTTAACTAGTATTTTATAGACAACTGAAGCTGCTAGAGGATGCCCCGGAAGGCCAAATACTATTTTTTCATAAGCTTTCCCAACAATTGTTGGTTTCCCTGGTTTTATGGCCATTCCATGTACCAATACCCCGCCATTATCATAGGAATCTATAACCTTTAAAGTATGATCCTTTTTACCTACTGAGCTTCCACCTGAAATTAGAACTATATCACACTCTTTTAAAGCTTTATCTACTATATTCCTTAAAAGCAAAAATTCATCTTTTACAATTCCATAACTTATTGGAATACCACCATCTTGCTTTATTAAACTGTATAGCATATAAGTATTTATATCTCTAATCTCTCCTAATTTAGGATCAGTTTCAATTGAAACGATTTCATCACCTGTAGATATTATTGCAACTTTTGGCTTCTTATAAATATTTACTTCCTTTATACCTTGAGCAGCTAATACACCAATTTCATAGGGTCTAAGCCTTTGTCCATCTTTTACAACTATATCACCAATGGACACATCCTCACCTATTTGTACAACATTTTCTCCCGGTGCAGATTGTTTGTTAATAAGAATTGTTTTATCATCTAATCTATCGCAATATTCCAGCATAACTACGCTGTCAGAACCCTGAGGAAGCATACCGCCAGTAGGTACATAGGAACATTCTCCTGCATTATATATTTCACTTTCAGGACTTTTTCCCATAATTATTTCTTCTATTAATTCCATTATGGCCGGCATGGACTCGCTTGCACCAAAAACATCTCTAGAATTTACTGCGAAACCATCTACTGTTGATCTTCTAAAGTTTGGAATGTCTAAGTTAGCTTTTATATCTTTTGAACAGATTCTATTTACCGAATCTAAAAGGGAGACGGTTTCTGACTCCAATTTATAGGCAAATTCCCTATTTATTAAAGCTCTTACTTCTTCTGTTGTCCTAACGCTTAAAAGCTCCATAATTTAACCCCCTATAGCATTAAAAAAGCTTCTATAAGCTGCAAAATATAATTTTATGATACCCCCTAGGCCATATCATGTCAATAATTGACAAAATTTTAATTAATCAAACCAAGAAATATTTCCCAGGTAATGGAAATATAAATATAAAATCAGTGCAGCTCCACTTAACCTTACTTACATAATATACAGAGCTGCACTGACTTATTCTTCCCATAGATCTTTAGTTAAAAGCTCAATTCCCTTTTTCTTCTTTAAAGTTTCATTAATACCTATTTGTATATTGTCCCCATCAATAATGAGTACATCTCCCTCTTTTGCCTCTTTAGGAATTAAGAGCCTTTTGATATTAATCATAGTGCCATCTTCTTTTTCACAGACGGCAAAACCCTCTTCAAATCTATCAATTACTGCTTCCATTTTTATAATCCCCCGGCTTTGTATTAAAACTTATATTTTTACCATCTGACAGGCATATAATCGTACCACTTTCATCAGTTCTATAGAGTTTTATATTCTTTGCTTGAAGCCTTTGCATTACTTCTTTATGAGGATGACCATAATCATTTTTTACGCCGCAGCTTACAACTGCATATTTAGGATTAACTTTATTTAAAAAATCCAAAGATGTAGAGGTATGGCTTCCATGATGACCAAGTTTAAGGACATCAGCACTTAAATCCAAGCCTTTATTAATCATATCCTTTTCATTTGAAACTTGAGCATCTCCTGTAAATAAGAATTTATTATTTCCAAAGGTCACCTTCAAAACTATTGAATAGGTATTCAAATCGCCGCTTACTGTATTTATTGGACCTAATATATTACAATTTGCATCTCCAAGCTTGAAATTAGTACCTACTACAGGCACTTTTGCTTTTAAGCCCTTTTTATTCATGGCAGTAACTACGTCTTTAAAGGTTTTAGTGTTAGTTGTAACCTTTGACATATATATAGTTCCTATATTTAAGCTGTTAATGATAGCATCTGCGCCTCCAATGTGATCCTCATGGGGATGAGTAAGTATAAAGTAATCCAGCTTTTTAATGTTTTGTGACTTTAGGTAATTTATTAAAGTTTCAGTAGAATCGTTAGTTCCAGCATCAATTAACATATTTTGGCTTCCCTGCTGCACTAGTATACTGTCACCTTGCCCCACATTAATATAATGAACCTTTAGTTTGCCATTTACTGTAACCAAGGATGAAGTTTCTTTTACAGAATTATCATTGCTTTGAGAATCAAGCTTTGAATTAGTGCTGTTAGATACATCTCCACTTATTGCACTTTTTGAATTATTAGTACTGCAGCCAGATAGCAGTATTAACATAGATAATAGAAGCATTAAAATATGCCTTTTATAGATAAATGTACTTTTATTCACTTATTTCCCCCAGCCTTCTTAATATTATAATAATATCTTACTACAATTCCTTGAAATTGTAACGATTCATTTAGAAGAAAATAAATTACTAAAAAATATATTTTTATGTATGATAGTTTAAAGGGCATCCCCAAAAGATGAGTTTGCCCTTATAATTAAAAGTTCTTTGCAGTTTTATTTGCTTCTTCTTTTGCTTTTTCTACGATAGCATTAACGTCTACTCCAATAATATCTAAGCCTTCTGCAGCTATAGTAGTAAAATCAGTAATTCCAAAGAACCCGAATATAGTTCTTAAATATCTGTCGCCCATTTCAAATGCAGCTGCTGGTCCTTCCGCATAGCTGCCGCCTCTAGCTACTATATGCACGGCTTTTTTACCAGCACATAAGCCTACTGGGCCATTTGCAGTATATTTAAAAGTAATTCCTGCAACACATACATAATCTATATAAGCCTTTAATATTGCTGGAATACTTAAATTCCAAAAAGGTGATGCTATTATATATTTATCTGCTTCTAAAAATTGATAAGCATATTTAAGTACAGGATTATCTTTTCCTTCACCAGGTTTTGGTGCATGAAGTTCCATTAGCTTATCTTGTGGTAAAAAATCAATACCTTCCTTATAAAGGTCTAAAGTTATGATTTCATCCTGTGGATTATTTTTCTTATATTCTTCCACGAAACTTTCTGAAATCTTATAAGTTCTTGAAGCCTCATCTGTTTTTGCATTAGCTTTGATGTAAAGTACTTTGCTCATAATAATTATCCCTCCATATTCTTTTGTGCTCTAAACTACCCTTATTTTGTCTAGAAAACATACTAATTATTAGTATGTTACTATAATAACAACATGATACTTTATTCACAAGAAGGCACTTTTTTTATACATAGTATACAAAAATATACCATGTATGTAGAATAGTTTTTACAATTTCTCTTATAATATGATAATTTTCTATAAGTATATGTTATAATATATTTTGTGTATTTATTTTTAGTTAGCAGCTAACCTTTTTCTAGTTATGTAATAATTCTATTAAGCAGGTGAAAAGATTGATAAATAAAATGCTGTGCAAAGAGCCTCTACACGAGGAATGTTATATGAAGGATCAATGTCTTAAATATGAAATATGTCCTATGGTATTAGTGCAGGATTTGCTTTCTGGCAAATGGAAAATATTAATATTATGGTACTTAAGCCGCAAAAGCTTAAGATTTAGTGATATAAAAAAAAGGCTGCCTAATGCTACACAAAAAATGCTTACAATGCAGCTTAGAAGTTTAGAAGAGGACAAGCTTATATATAGAAAAGTATATCCTGTAGTTCCACCTAAAGTAGAATACGGCTTAACTGAAGTAGGTAAAAGGATTTTACCTATACTTGAGATGATGCATTCCTTTGGCAGCGGCTATTTGAATGATGGATTGCTTAAGGAAAATATTTTAAATAAAGATATTTCTGTTTAAAAAATAAGTAAAGAGGATTAATTTATCCTCTTTACTTATAATCAGTATATATTTCTTTAAATTTTTCAGCATTAAATTTTTTCCTGCATTTTCTGCAAATATTCTGGATACTTGTCTCGTTAAGCTTATTAGTACTAAATTCTACTTCTTCTTTTGTAGCATAATATTCACCGCAGCTTTCGCACTTTATAAGCTGAAATTCCTTTCCCCAAATCCTTCTCCTGCCATCATCTTCAATTATATTTATAGCTTTTGTTGGACATACATAAGCACAGGCACCGCAGCCAATACATACTAAAGAAGGTTCATCATAGGGTGTGGAAATTTTTTTTGTAACACCCCTATTAACTGCAGATATAGCACTTGTACCCAATTTTTCACAGGCCTTTACACACAGTCCGCATAAGATGCACTGCTCAATATTATCTGTACTAAACCTAGTTAAGTCCTTGATATCAAACTCTTCTCTTAGTTTACTAACAGTTTCATTATTAGGAACCCGAGCTGATAAGAGCCTGATGATGGTCTTTCTCATATTCATAATCCTTTTAGAATTTGTAACAACTGTTATTTCTTTCGTGATTGGATATATGCAGGAAGTTACAACCTTCCTATAACCTTTATCGATTACTTCAACTATACATAGCCTGCAGCTTCCCTCCCCTGGAAGTGCCTCACTGTGACATAGGGTAGGTATGTATATGTTATTTCTTTTTGCCACTTGTAATAAGTACTCACCATAAGAAGCTTCACATACTTTATCATCAATTAAAACTCTCATGCTTCCACCCCTATTTAACCTTTACAGCATCAAAATTACAGGTATTTATACAGCTGCCGCATTTACTGCATTTATTTATATCAATTAAATGTACTTTCTTTACTTCTCCAGAAATAGCCTCTGTGGGACAGTTCATCTTGCATAAACCGCAGCCTCTGCACATATCAGCATCAATGTAAAAAGTAGTTAATTCTTTACATACCCCTGCTCTGCACCTTTTATTTAATATATGTTCCATATATTCCTCTAGAAAATATTTCAAAGTTGATACTACAGGATTTGGTGCACTCTTTCCAAGGCCACACAAGGATGCCTCGCTTACTGTTTCTGCTATTTCCTTTAATGCTTCAAGATCCTCTTCTCTTCCTCTGCCTTCGCATATATCATCAATAATTTCCAACATTCTCTTTATCCCTTCTCTGCAGGGAACACATTTACCACAGGATTCTTCAGATAAGAAATTCAAATAATATCTTGCTACATCCACCATACATGTTCTATCATCTAATACAATCATTCCTCCAGACCCCATCATAGAATCAGCTTCTGATAGGGAATCATAATCTACGCTTAAATCTAAAAATTCTTCAGGAATGCATCCCCCTGAGGGACCTCCTATTTGTACTCCTTTAAACTTTCTATCTCCAATAATTCCACCGCCAATATCATAAATAAGTTCTCTAAGGCTTGTACCCATTGGCACTTCCACAAGTCCTGTATTTTTAACCTTACCAACTAGTGAGAACACCTTAGTTCCTTTGCTTTTATTTGTTCCAATAGCATTAAACCAATCACTGCCATTTTCAATTATCACAGGAACATTAGCCCAGGTTTCCACATTATTTAAAACTGTAGGCTGACCCCATAAGCCCTTTTCTACAGAATGAATATATTTAGCTCTCGGTTCTCCGGTGCTTCCTTCAATAGAGGCCATAAGAGCAGTAGATTCCCCGCACACAAAGGCTCCACCACCTCTTACAATTTGAATGTCAAAATTAAAACCACTGCCAAGTATATTCTCACCTAAATACCCATTTTCTCTTGCTTCAATAAGAGCCTTTGACATATTCTTTATTGCAAGGGAGTATTCATCTCTAATATATGCAAAGCCTCCTTTTGCACTAATAGTATAGGCACAAATTATCATTCCTTCTATTACGCTATGAGGATCCCCTTCCATAATACTTCTATCCATAAATGCCCCAGGATCTCCCTCATCTCCATTACAAACTACGTATTTAGGAAAACTCTCAATGCTATCACATTGTTTCCACTTAGTCCCTGTTGGAAAGCCTGCTCCACCTCTTCCTCTTAATCCTGACTCTGAAATTTCTGTAATGATATCCTTTCTAGACATTTGAAATATAGCCTTATTAAGAGCCAAATAGCCCTTATTTCTTTTATAATCTTCAATATTTAAAGGATCAATTTCTCCAATATTTCTTAAGGCTATTTTCATCTGTCTTTTGTAAAATTCACTTTCCTTATGGGATTTCACCTTTCTTTTTAAAGTCGGTTCATAATATAAAAGCCTATTAATAACTTCTCCCTTTAATATTGTCTTCCTAACTATTTCTTCCGCATCAGAAGCTTTTACCTTAAAGTAGGAAATACCATCAGGCTCTATTTTTACAACAGGTCCTTTTTCACATAGCCCATTACAGCCTGTTGCCTTTACAATAGTTTTTACACTTATTTCTATATTTAAATCTTCAATATTTTTAACTATTTCATTAAAAACTTCCATGCTGCCATTTGCAAGACAACCTGTACCGCAGCAAACATAAACTACTCTTTCATCATTCATTTTCTTCACCTTCATACTGCTTGAGAATTTCTTTTATTGCACTTGTGCTTACCTTTCCATAATATTTATCATTAATAACCATTACAGGTGCTATTGCACATGATCCAAGGCAATTTACTGTCTGCAAGGTAAATATTCCATCTTCTGTAGTTTCTCCTGGCTTTATATGTAAGTAATTTTGAATTTCATCTATTAATACTGAAGAAGACCTAACATGACAAGCAGTTCCATCACATACAGTTATAATATTCTTGCCTTTTGGTGAAAGGCTTAAGGCTTTATAAAAGGTAGCCATGCTGTATAATTTACTAATTGGCGTATTTAAGTATAGGGATAAAGCTATTAAAGCTTCTTTAGGAATGTACTTAAAATTTCTTTGAATATCCTGAAGTATAGCTAAAGTATATCTCTTTTCCTTTGGATATTTTTCCATTATATCATTAAAGCTAAGAGTACTCATTTAAATTCACTTCTTTCAATTTATTTAACCACCTGCTACCACAGGAAAAATCGATATTTCATCATTATCCATAAGTTTTGTTTTAAGCCCGTCAAGATGAACTATATGTCTTCCATTTACCATAATTATTATTTCATTACTTAGATTTTCCCCATCAAAGATAGCTTTTTTTAGTTTTTCTCCAAAAGTATTACATAGCTCATATAAAAGCTCCTCTAAGGTTTCATAATTTTCAATATCTAAAGACTTAGTATTAGTATAATCACGTAAATAGGCAAAGAATTTCACCTTCATAACCTGCCCCCAAACTTAAAATTCTAGGGAAACAATTTAATAAACTTAACTTATAGAGGATAAATGCCTTGGCTTATGACAATTATTTTCTATTAATTAAATGTACTCATTGTTTCCCTAAGAAATTAATATATTTTATTATTTAAATAATACTTAGTTCTTTTAACTTTTCTTCAGTTGGCTCACTATCTTCCTTCCAGCCTCTTACCTTATAGTATTCACTAAGCATTTCGTCTAACCTTACAACTAACCCCTTACCTGGTCCGTCCTTAAGTGGTTCCGTAAGCAGTCTTGGCGGCAGAGTATCATCAGCTTTAGTAAAGCCTGCCTTTAAGTTAAATACCTTTTCAAGGTTCCATATTCTTTCTCCAATCCTTAATACCTCTTCATCAGTGTAATTAACTCCTACTGCTGTTCTTATCATTTCAGAAATTTCAGGCAGTCCTAGAGCAAAGGTTGTAAATAAGCAAATACCTGCAGAATCTACAACGGCAGTTAAGTCTTGGAAAATTTTAAGCCACTGTGCCTTATCATCTATTACAAGTGGATCCAGCTTTTGTGGAATCCCAAGTATTTCAGGAGAAGTCATATATCCTCTAACATGGCAGCCGCCGCGGTTAGAAGTAGCATATTCAAGGCCCATTCCCTGTACTCCACGTCCATCGTAGGCAGGCATTTCCTGCTTCTTAACTGACATGGATAGTTCAGGATGACCATATTCTTCAGCTAGTCTATAGGAGCCCTTAGCTAATTTGTCACCAAAACCGTCTCTTACAGCAGTCATCTTAGTAAACTCTACTAGGCCTTCAGCATCTCCAAACCTTAAATCTCTACCTAATTCCTCTTTATTAACCATTCCATTTTCATATAGCTCCATAGCACAGGCAATGGTTGAACCTAAGGTTATCGGATCTAAACCATATTCATTACATATAAAATTTGCCTTACAAATAGCAGCCAAATCCTTTACTCCACAGTCAGCCCCAAAAGACCAGCCTGCTTCATATTCAGGGCCCTCGCCCATTCCTTTAAATTTGCCCTCGGAAATCTTAGTAACTCTTCCACAGCCTATTGAGCAGGCAAAACATCCCTTATTCTTTACTAAATATTTGTCAGATAGTGCTTCTCCGCTTGTATCTTCAGCATTTTCAAATATTCCACCATCTCTCCAGTTTCTTGTTGGTAGTGCTCCTGATTGATTTAAGATGTTTACTAATATTTGAGTCCCATAGGCTGTAAGTCCAGTACCTGTTACAGGATTTGCTCTAAGCTTATTTCTTGCATCTAAACTGGAAGCCATAAATCCTTTTGGATTTGCAACCTCTACATTTCCAGTGCCCTTAACTACTACTGCCTTTAAATTCTTAAAGCCCATTACTGCACCTAGGCCGGATCTTCCTGCAGCTCTATGCTTGTCATTCATAATGGTAGCATATAATACACCTTTTTCTCCTGCAGGACCTATGCAGGCAACTCTGGCGCCAGTATTCGTCTCATTAAGAATCTCATCTGTAGTTTCAAAAACTGTCTTTCCCCACAAATGCATAGCATTTCTTAATTCAACTTTGTCATTATTTATATATAAGTAAACTGGATTTTCTGACCTGCCTTCAAATATGATTCCATCATACCCTGCAAACTTAAGCTCTGGTCCAAAGTGCCCACCGGAGTTTGATGCTCCTATTGTTCCTGTAAGTGGAGCCTTAGTTACAACTTCATATCTTCCTGCTGAAGAAGCAAGGGTACCAGTTAATGGACCAGTTAAAAATATTAGTTTATTCTCATCGCTAAGTGGTTCTACCGTTGGATCCACTTCATCCATAAATATTTTTGTCCCTAGGCCTCTAGCACCTAAATATAGCTTTGCATCCTCAAAATTTAATGCCTCTTCTTTTATGGAGCCATTTGAAAGGTTAACTCTTAGTAATTTACCTAACCATCCGTACATTAATTATTCACCTCCTGAAATAATTGCATAAACTTATCTGCAACTAATTTTTTCTTATTAAGCTCAGTAGGTGTAGCTTCTTTAAATTGTATTGTACCGGAAGGGCATAACTGCGCGCATAGTGGTGATCCATTGCAAAGATCACACTTCACCATAGTCTTTTCTTCAGAATTAAAGCTCATGTTTCCAAATGGACATGCACTTATACACAGCTTGCAGCCAATACACTTATTCTTATCTACTAGTACTGTTCTATTTTCATCCTTATAAATTGCCCCTACTGTGCAGACCTTCATACAGGCAGGGTCTTCGCACTGCATACACATAATAGGTACGGAAATTGCAGCCTCATCATATTGAAATACTGTTACAGCTGCCTTTTGAGGATTAAAGGTATTAGTTTTCTTAAATGAGCAGGCCATTTCACAGGTTCTACATCCAGTACATTTTTCTGGTGAAATAATTAAAACTTTCCCCATTTTTATTCTGATATCCATTTAAATAGATATCAGCGCCACCTCCTTTTATTAATATTAATAAATATAAAAAGAGCTCATGTTAATAAAGCACTAGTTTAATAAAAACTAATCCTTACAACATGAACTCCTTCGCACACTGGCAGGTATGAAAATTACTCTTCATGCCCTATCGTCTCTGGGGCCTTTTTTCTAGGTCCTTTGAGAACGGAGTCTATAAATATAAATATTTCCCTAATAATTTATATGTAATAAAACTCCAATTATGTCTTTATGAGTATTTCTACATTTATTGCTAAATTCCTGCATATTTAATAAATTTTAATTAACCTCCAACTTGAAACATCATTCTTTTACTTTTGCTTTCTTTATCCTTTTCTAGATGGTGTTCCTCTGGCTTCTCAAAGATTGATTCTTTAAGTTTAGTTATTAGTTTTAAATCATCACCTGTATAATTTTTAATATCAATTTCTTCTTCTGAATGAAGACAAGGCTTAATTGTTCCTGACGCGGTTAATCTTATTCTGTTACAGCTGCTGCAAAATTTACAACTTAAGGGACTAATGAATCCTATAGTTCCCTTAGCATTTTTAAGCTTATATAATCTTGCAACACTATTACTCATATCCTTTATCTCATAAAGCTCAGAATAGCTTTTTATAATCTCATCGCTTTTTACCATAGAGGTATTTAAATTTACTGCTTCCCCTATTGGCATTAACTCAATAAATCTAATGCTCACTGGCAGTTCTCTTGTTAATTCGATGAAACTCTTGATCTCATCATCATTTATTCCTTTCATTAAAACAGTATTAATCTTTAAAGGTGCTAGTCCTATTTTTAAGCATTTATCTATAGCTGAAAATATTTTGTTAAGATCTCCTCCCCTTGTAATATATTTATATTTTTCTTTATTTAAGGAGTCAAGACTTATATTAGCTCTTGTTAAGCCTGCCCTTTTTAAATCCCCTGCCATATCATCTAAAAGTATTCCGTTAGTAGTAATGGCTATTTCCTTAATGCCATTTATCATAGAAGTTTTATTTATTAAATCAACTATTCCTTTTCTTACAAGAGGCTCTCCGCCAGTATATCTTACCTTTCTTATGCCAAGAGCTCCAGCTGCTTTTACTATTTTATATATTTCTTCAAAGCTTATTATATCCTTGTGTTCTTTTTTATCTACACCATTTTCAGGCATGCAGTATATACATCTTAGGTTACATCTATCAGTTATAGATACTCTCATATAGTCTATGTTTCTTCCATACTTGTCCTGCATAAAATCAATCCCCTACAGTTTAAATCATTATATATTAAGTATAGCCTTAACAAGTTTGTGCTTTGGATTATTAAATATGTCTTCTTTCTTGCCTATTTCAATTACTTTTCCTCTATCCATGAAAATAACTTCATCAGCGATTCTTTTTGCTTGATAAATATCATGAGTTATAACAACAACAGTTCTTTGTTCCTTTGCCATATTTTTTATAAGTTCTTCAGCCTTAAGAGTACTCTCAATATCCATACTGGAGGTTGGTTCATCAAAAATTGTAAGATCAGTTTCAAGAATGGCCGTTCTTAACAGACAAACCTTTTCCTGTTCACCTCCTGAAAGCTTCTTACTATTTTTATTTAATAACTCTTCAATATTAAATATGGCTAAATATCTAGCTAATCTCCTTTTTATTTCCTCATCTTTATATTTTCTAAACTTCAGCCCACAAATAATATTTGATAAAACTGAACCAGTAAAAAGGTAACTTGATTGAAGCATTATAGAAATATCGCTTCTAACTTTCTCTAAATTTAAATCATTATATTTTATAGTACCAGAACTTAAGTTCCTAAGACCTGCAATAGATTCCATTAAAGTAGTTTTCCCACTGCCATTTAGCCCAATTACAGCATAGATTTTTTCATTCTCTAAATTTAAATTATCAATATTAAGCACTACATTATTATTATATTTTTTAACTGCTTTATGTATAAATACCTTCATTAACTATCACTTCCTTGCAGCTTATGCAATATAAAATTAATTACAAATGAAATTAAAAGTAAAATTATTCCAATAATAATTGCATTGTTAAAGTTCCCTTTTCCTGTTTCAAGTGCAATATAGGTAGTCATTACCCTAGTATAGCCTTTAATATTGCCGCCTACCATCATAACGGCTCCCACTTCAGATATTGCCCTTCCAAAGCCAGCTGTTACAGCAGTTAAAATTTGAACTTTGCTTTCTTTAAATATAGCAATTAATATGTCCTTATCAGATGCGCCGAGGGACAAGCAATTTCTTTTTATTTCACTTCCAGTTTTAGCTATTGACGATAATACTAATCCAAATATTATAGGAAATATTAGCAGAGTTTGAGCAATTATCATGGCAGTTGGTGTAAAAAGCAGTCTTAAGTTGCCTAAAGGACCGCTTCTTGATAATAACAAATATGTAACTAAGCCCATTAATACAGGAGGTAAGCTCATTAGAGTATTTGTAATTCTTATTAATATTTTTTTGAATCTAAATTCCATTATGGCTGCAGGAATTCCAAGTAAAATTCCTAATAAGGAGGCAATTAAAGTTGATGATATAGAAACAAACAGGGACATAGTAATTATGCCCCTTAATTCCACCAAGTTGCTAAAAATATCCATTATGTCTTATCCTCTAATTTGCATCTGGAATAAATAAGGACTGATTAAATTTCGCCTTACCAAAGTCAGCTATTAGCTTCTGTGCTTTATCAGAGATAATCCAGTTAACAAATTCCATTCCTTCTTTTTCCTTTATATTGTGATTTTTAGGATTTGGTATCATAACTCCATACTGATTTAATAAATCCTTGCTTTTTTCTGTTACAATTTCAAGATTTAGCTTATCCTTCATTGAAAGATAAGTTGCCCTATCAGTTAAGGTATAAGCCTGCTTCTCATTAGCCATTTGTAAAACCTCTCCCATTCCTTTTCCTGCAGATAAATACCAACTGCCTTTAGGCTCTATATTTAAAGTTTTCCATACAGCTAATTCTTTTGTATTTGTCCCTGAGTTGTCTCCTCTTGAAATAAAGACAGCCTTTGTATCACTAATATTTTTAAAAGCCTTAGCTGCATCATTTGATGCATCCTTTTTAAGGCCTGCTGGATCAGCTTTAGGTCCTACGATTATAAAATCATTGTACATTACATCATGTCTGTTTATTCCATAACCGTCCTTAACAAATTGAAGTTCCTGAGCCTTTGCATGAACTAATAGACAATCTGCATCTCCATTTTTCCCCATGGCAAGTGCTTCCCCTGTGCCCTTTGCAACAACATTTACTTTTATACCAGTGTCCTTCTCAAAATAAGGAAGCAGATAGTCAAGTAAACCTGAGTCCTGTGTACTTGTTGTAGTGGATAAAATCATACTTCTAGATGTTTTAGCAGTATCAGTTGTGCTGCCAGCAGTTTGAGTTGTCTTTGGAGTACAACCTGCAAATGATAGGCAAATAATTGAGGCAAGTATTGGTGTTAAAAACCTCTTCATTAATAAAACTCCCTTCATATATTTTTATATGAAAGAAGAATGTAAATACATTCTCCTTTTCAAAAGTGGAAGGCAAAAACGTTTCCATCTTTACCCTAACGGTCATTAGCCCATAGAATTTCCTTAGGTTTAATGACTCGGAGAAATTTTTTCTTTATTTCTAGTATTCGATATTTATTGAATTATTCCTGCATAAAAAATTATTATTTTCCAAATTATAGTATGTTAAAATTTAAACACTTACACTATTTTCTATGTATATGCTTAGATAAAATACTCAAAATAAAAGTATAAGGAGGTGTTATTTTGAGTAATAGACCATTAGTTCCTGAAGCAAAGGAGAAACTTGATAAAATGAAAAATGAGTATGCAACTGAAATTGGAATAAAATATAATGATGGTTATAAAGGTGATAGAAGTTCAAAATTAAATGGAGCTACAGGCGGCCCAGTTGGCGGTCTTATGACAAAAAAAATGGTAGAGGCTTTTGAGAAAAAGCTAATTGATAAGTAAATTAAATTATTAAAGCTTGTCATAAAATTTTATTAGTATGAAAAAAAAACTGTAATATATTAAACATGCTGCATGAGCTCAGCGTTTAAAAGCAGTTTCAAACTTAAGAAAAGCCACAAGGCCATGTGTTTTCGCAAATTCATTTTACTTAAGACGAACAACACTAAGGTTTTGTGGCTATTTTTATATATTTATATATTTATACTCTTTGACTTAAGGCACTCTTTAAATCCTCTTCTGGAGTACTTATAGGAGTTAAATTAAAGGTATCCACTAAATACTGGAGAACATTTGGTGATAAAAATGCAGGTAAACTTGGTCCTAAATACATACCCTTGACTCCTAATGATAAAAGCGCCAGTAAATCAGCTACAGCCTTTTGCTCATACCAGGAAAGCACTATTGTAAGTGGTAAGTGATTAACGTCTGTTTCGAAGGCATCTGCAAGTGATGTAGCAATTTTAACTGCAGAATAAACATCATTACATTGTCCTACGTCTAATAACCTTGGTAGGCCTGCTACTGTACCAAAATCCAACTTATTAAATCTATATTTACCGCAAGCTAAGGTTAAAATTATACAGTCATTTGGAACCATCTTAGCAAAATCAGTATAGTAGTTTCTTCCAGGTTTTGCTCCATCACAACCGCCTATTACAAAGAAATGTCTAAGCTGTCCACCCTTAACTGCATTTACAATGGCGCCTGCATTTGATAAGGTTGCTTCATGTCCAAAACCTACTAATATTTCCTTAGTCTCCTCATCTTCCTTAAAGCCGCCTAATTCTAAGGCCTTATTAATTATTTCACTAAAATCCTTAGTACCATCCTCAGAAACACCTATGTATTTTACTCCGTCCCAACCAACAACACTTGTTGTAAATATTCTATCTTTATAGGTCTCTCTCGGTCTCATTAAGCAATTTGTAGTCATTAGAATACAACCTGGAATATCATCAAATTCCTTTTGTTGATTTTGCCAAGCAGAACCAAAGTTTCCTACTAGATGGGGATATTTTTTAAGTTCTGGATAACCATGAGATGGCAGCATTTCACCATGAGTATAGATGTTAATTCCTTTGCCTTCAGTTTGCTGAAGGAGCATTTCTAAATCTCTTAAGTCATGACCAGATACTATAATGAAAGGACCTTTTTTAATATTAACATTAACTTTTTGAGGTGATGGATTCTTGTATCTTGTAGTATTTGCCTCATCTAAGGTCTGCATTACCTGAACACTCATATCTCCCACTCTCATAGTCATACGTATCATTTCATCTAATGATAAATTATCATTGGTAGTTGATTCAAGTGCTATAAAGTAAAATTGATCTACTTGATCGTTATTATAGCCAATAAACCTTGCCTGATGTCCATAAGCACTAATACCCTTTAACCCATATATCACAGTCATTCTTAAAGATCTAATATCTGCATCAAGAGTTTGATCATACATAATTCCTGCCTTCACTGAATCTTTAAGCATTTCTTCCTTAGTATCACTTAAATTATAAGTTGCTGCCTCTGCATATTGTCCCTCAGGAGCTAAGCTCCTAATTTTTTCTTTTAATTTTTGTGATTCTCTTAATAATTTTACATGAACCTCAGCATCAAAATTAACATTTGTAAGTGTTGTAAATAGTCCATTCTCTACAAATTTCACTATTTCTTTATCAATTAGCTTTCCTTGATCAATTAAAGGCTTTGCGTAGCAGGATATTCCCTTTAACTGATATATTAATAAATCCTGCAGATTTGCAACTTCAGGTGTTTTACCGCAAACTCCACTTTTTGTGCAGCCCTTTCCTCCCATGGTTTGTTCACATTGATAACAAAACATTGAATTTTCCATTTAAACCACTCCTTAGATAAATAAATTTTACGGGCATAGTATATCCATTACTTAGCAAAATTATATTTAATTATAAACATATCACAATATTCATCATATTCAAATTGTTTGATATTTTTGTTAAAGTTTTATTTTATTGATGCATAAATTGACAATAATTAATTTACTTTTATTTTTTTTAAATTAGTTTTATAATGAAGTTAATTATTATTTCCCATATAAAACATAAATTACCTTTATTTATATGGAGGTGCCGTCTTGTATAATAATATAGTTTTGGATCACTTTTCAGACCCTAGAAATCTTGGCGAAATTACAAATGCAGATGGAGTGGGCCATGTTGGAAATCCTATTGATGGAGATTACATAACAATTTATATCAAAGTTAACAATGGTCTTTTGACTGACGTGAAATTTAAAACCTTTGGATGTGGAGCAGCAATCGCTGCTAGTAGTATGGTAACAGTATTGGCTAAAAATAAAACCATTGAAGAGGCGTTAAAAATAACTAATGAAGAAGTAGCAAAAGCTTTAGGAGGATTACCCAAAGAAAAAATAAAATGCTCCAACATAGCTGCTGATGCCCTTTATGATGCAATTAATCAGTACAAAGGCTTAGTGGGGTGATTTTGTGATATTAGAAAAAGAACAAATTAGCCGGTACTTACGACATATAATTATGCCAGAAATAAGTGGCCAAGGTCAAAAAATATTATTAGAATCTAAAGTAATCATATATGGTGAAAATGTTAAGGATGTATCACCACTGATTTATTATTTGGCTGCCTCCGGAGTTGGTCATATTGTATGCTATTTTGAGGATGATAATGAATATGAGACTTTATTTTATAATATTAAGGATTTAAATAAAGATATTTCAATTGTGCAAATTGATAAAAATGACTTGCTTGAAAATAATGATATGTTTTATTCAAATCTTATTAGGATTTTCTTAGGAAGTATTAAATTTATAAATGCCATTATTAATATGATTAATTTTAAAAATGCAAGAAAATTCATACCTACAATAATAACTTTAATAAATGATTGGAAAGGTACGTTACAAACATTTGACAATTTTGATAAATTTAACGACTTTGTAAATATTATAACAAATAAATACACTAGTATAGAGCCAAAATACAATGAATTTGGTGCTCAAAATTCCATTGGAAAAATAATTTCAACTTCAATAATGGGTGCTCTCTGCTCAATTGAAATTATTAAAGAATGCTTGAATTTTAAAAAAACTAATACAAGTTTACTATATTTTGATGTTTTTTCAATGGAATTTAGTAAAGCTGAGCAAAATTACGCATATTCAATTATAGACAACCTACTATGCAATAATTATAATGACCTAGTCTCTATGGATAATACTGAGGAAAAATTGTCTGAACACAAAATATTAGTTGTTGGCACAGGTGGACTTGGCTCTCCTGCTGCATTAGCTTTATTAATGGCGGGAATTGGTACAATAGGTCTTGTTGATTACGATAAAGTAGAAATCAGTAATCTTAACAGGCAAATACTCCATTCTACCTCACGCATTGGAATACCTAAAGTTGATTCTGCCAAGGCATTTTTAAAGAATATTAACCCTAATACTAATATTATTACTTACAGCGTTGAATTAAATAAGGATAATGCCATGAAAATAATTAATACTTATGATATTGTGATTGACGGCGTTGATAATTTACCTACTCGATATCTATTAAATGATACCTGTTTTTTTATGAAAAAGCCTATGCTTGAGGCAGGTGTGCTTAGATTTAGTGGACTTAATACCACCATTATTCCTGAAGATGGTCATTGTTTCAGATGTGCTTTTCCAAATATGTCTATGCTAGACAGCACTCCTTCATGCAGCGAATCAGGAGTTTTAGGACCAGTACCTGGGGTTATGGGTTTTATAGAGGCCGCTGAAGCAATAAAGTTAATTATAGGAAAAGGAAAGGTTCTTAAAAATGAACTTCTTTACTTTGATGCCTTTGACTTAGAGTTTACCCTTGTGGAAATAAATAAAAACCCCCTCTGCCCTTTATGCGGTAATCAGCCAAAGATTGCAGAACTTCAAGAATATAAAATTATCTGTGAAAAAAAGAAGAACTGAAATTATCTAGTTCTTCTTTTTTTCCATCCCATTTTAAATTAGCTATAATATTTTTTATTTATAGTTAAAATATTGACAATCAAATCACTATATCATAATATATAAATATAGTGATTTAATAAATCAGAAAGTGAGTAATTATATGGATAAGAATTTTGAAAAATATAACGAAATAGCAGAAATGCTAAAAGTATTGGCTCATCCGGTAAGACTCTGTATTGTAAGGGGTTTATTGGAGAATGGTGAGTGTAATGTTTCCTATATGCAATCTTGTTTGGAGACTCCTCAATCTACCATATCTCAGCATCTTCAGAGATTAAGAGCTTCAGGAATTGTAGAAGGAAGAAGAAATGGACTTGAGATCTATTATAAAATCTCGAATCCCAAAATTGCTAATTTGATTATTGAACTAATTAAAGAAAATGAATAATTAAGTAATTAATTGGAGGAAGTAAAATGAGTAAAAAAGTATTAATTGTAGGTGGAGTTGCTGGTGGCGCATCTGCTGCAGCTAGACTTAGGAGATTAGATGAAAATGCAGAAATAATTATGTTTGAAAGAGATGAATACATTTCCTTTGCAAACTGTGGCCTGCCATATTATATTGGTGAAACAATTAAAGAAAGAAGCAAACTATTAGTCCAGACCCCTGAGGCTATGAAAGCTAGATTTAACATAGACGTTAGAAATAATAGTGAAGTAACAGATATAAATGTATTAGATAAAAAAGTTACAGTTAACAGCAAAACTAAGGGAATATATGAAGAATCCTATGACTATTTAATATTGTCACCTGGAGCAAAGGCTTTAAGGCCAAACATTCCTGGAATAAACAGTAGTAAGATTTTCACCTTAAGAAATATTCCTGACACAGATTCAATTAAAGCCTATGTGGATAAAAAAGGTATAAATACCGCTGTTGTAATTGGCGGAGGCTATGTTGGTGTTGAAATGGCTGAGAACCTTAGAGAGAGAGGTCTATCTGTTACTCTTGTGGAAGCTGCTCCTCACATACTTGCACCCTTTGATTCAGATATGGTAGTTATGGCTGAAAAAGAATTATCTGATAATGGTGTAGGACTTTTATTAGGTGATGGTGTTAAAGCCTTTAATGAAATAGGAAGTCAAGTTGAAGTTACCTTAAATAGTGATACTAAGCTTACTTCTGATATAGTAATTTTAGCTATAGGAGTAGCCCCTGATACAGCTTTTATTAAAGACAGCGGACTAGCTTTTGGCCCTAGAGGTCACATTTTAGTAAATGAAAAGATGGAGACAAATATAGAAGGAATATATGCTGTAGGTGATGCTGTAGAAGTAGTAGATTTCATAACAAAACAAAAATCTGCAGTGCCTTTGGCTGGTCCTGCTAATAAACAAGGAAGAATTGCTGCTGATAATATAGCAGGCTTAAATTCAACATATAAAGGCACTCAAGGTACTTCTATTATAAAGATTTTTGGACTTACAGCTGCAGGAACAGGAGCAAATGAAAGAACACTTCAAAAAGCAAATATTCCATACAAAATAATTTATGTGCACCCTGTATCTCATGCTTCTTACTATCCAGGTGCTATACCAATGTCCCTTAAGCTTATATTTAATGAAGAAGGAAAAATCTTAGGGGCTCAAGCTATCGGTTATGATGGTGTAGATAAGAGAATTGATGTAATAGCAACAGTAATAAGACTTAATGGAACAATTAATGACTTGGCTGAACTCGAATTGTCCTATGCTCCCCCATTTTCTTCTGCCAAAGACCCTGTAAACATGGCAGGTTTTGTAGCTCAGAATGTATTAGCTGGAAACACCCATGTTATAGCATGGAAAGATTTAGAGCAGCTTAATAATGAAGATTATATTTTAGTAGATGTTCGTACTGAAGAGGAATACAATAATGGTCATATAAAAGATGCAATAAATATTCCTGTAGACAACTTAAGAGAAAAGTTAGGAGAATTAGATAAAAATAAGACTATAGTTGAATACTGTCAAGTAGGCTTAAGAGGATATGTGGCAGATAGAATATTTTGTCAAAATGGTTTTAAAGTTTATAATGTAACAGGTGGTTATAAGACTATAGCTTCATTAAATTATACCCCAGATAAGCTTACTTCAGAGGATGCTGACAGAGACAATCATAGTTATGCAGCCTTTACTATAGATCCTGATACACAGGCTGTAAAAAAAAATGAAGACCAAAAGGGAAATTTCGATAAAGCTATAGATGCCTGTGGACTTTGCTGCCCAGGACCACTGATGCAGGTTAAAGCTTCAATGAATGATTTAATGGATGGTCAAATTCTTAAGGTTTCTGCCTCTGATCCAGGTTTTTACGAAGATATTAAAGCATGGTGTAAAAGAACTAACAATGAATTAGTTGACCTAAATAAAAATGGCGGAAATATCGATGCTTTTATAAAGAAAAGCAGTAAAAATGAAATTGTAAACCAAAATATAGATACCTTACCTGCAAAAGATAACAAAACTATGGTTGTATTTAGCGGAGACTTAGACAAGGCAATTGCATCCTTTATAATTGCTAACGGTGCAGCTTCTATGGGTAAAAAAGTTACAATGTTCTTTACCTTCTGGGGACTTAATATATTAAGAAAGCCTGAGAAAATAAGTCTTCAAAAAGGATTTATGGATAAGATGTTTGGAATGATGATGCCTAGAGGAAGTAAAAAATTAAAGCTTTCTAATATGAACATGATGGGCATGGGCGGAAAAATGATAAGAATGGTTATGAAGGACAAAAACATCTCCTCTTTAGAAGAATTAATTCAATCAGCTATTGATAGCGGAGTTGAGATAGTAGCTTGTCAGATGTCCATGGACGTAATGGGACTTAAAAAGGAAGAACTTCTAGATGGAATTAAGATTGGTGGAGTTGGCTATTACCTAGGTGAAGCAGAAGATTCTAACGTGAATTTATTTATCTAGACAATTTAACAAATAAAACCAGCCGTCAGTAAAAATATGCTTTAAAACATATTTTTACTGACGGCTAATTATTTTTATTCAACTTTTCCTAAAACAAAGCTAATAAGTAATATAAAAAAAACTAAAGTTGTGATTTTAACATATAAAAAATCTTTTTCTCTAATAAAAACTAAGATAGATACTCCAACTCTAAATACAGGTGTGAGAATAAGTATTATAAGACCAACCATTATTATAGCAAAGGGTTTTAAAGCTATAAAGCCTCTAAATATCTCTGATAAGGCTGAAGGAAAATAACTTCCTGAATACCCACTGTTACCCGTTACTAAATACATAGTAAGCCCTACAAAAACTATTATTGCGCTTAAAAGTACACCAAATCTAAGAAAATTGCTTATTATTATCTCCATTTCTTCTATTTTATTGTTTTCTTTATTCATAATAATCACTCTCCTGCTCCCTTCTATTTAGTAAAACCTTTAATAATCATTTGAATGGAAACGAAGGCTAATACAGGAATAAAAATCATCCTAATAGTTTTACTTCTTAAATTCTGCATTATTTTAGTTCCTAAGGTCGCTCCAATAAGTACACCTAAGGCCACAGGTGCAGCTATTTTAGGATCAATGTCACCTCTTAATAAGTATACTCCAGCGCTAGCTGCCGCGGTAACCCCAATCATGAAATTGCTTGTAGCACTAGAAACCTTTAGGGGCAGCTTCATGAATAAATCCATGGCCATAACCTTAAATATTCCGCTTCCTATGCCCAGAAGTCCAGATATTACTCCTGCAACATACATCATTCCGAAGCCCCCATAAACTCCAGTAACATTATAATCTATATTTTTCTTTAAAGCCTTATCATAATAATTGCTGTTTAACTTAAGCTTATTTGCTATTGGATGATTCTCTACATTCTCAGGTAATTCCTGAGCTTTTTTCTGCAGCATGGCCAGGGCAGAATATAGTAGTAATATGCCAAAGATTATGTATAGGTATTTTGGATTAATTAAGCCGCTAATGAATGCTCCTGTTATTGCACCAATAGTTGTTGCTATCTCTAAAAACATTCCAATTCTAATATTTGTAATCTTGTCTCTTATGTAAGCTACAGCTGCTCCGCTGGAAGTTGCAATAACAGATACTATACTAGCACCAATAGCATATTTAATATCAATGCCGAAAAGTAAGGTCAAAGCCGGCGTTATTATTATACCTCCTCCAAGTCCCAATATAGAGCCAAAAATCCCTGCAATGATTGATAAAATTAAAATTTGCAGCGTCAAAGTAGTCATAATAATTCCCCTTTCTGTATATATTAATTAATGCTATCTTTTACTCTTTATTCATGTTTATTCTTTAATATAATATAAATACTAATGTACCTTACTTTCCTAAAATCAATTCCTTTTTAAATAATGAAAGCCCCAATTTGGAGCTTAAAATACATATTGAAGATTATTTATAGAACTTATTATATCTCTAATTTTTCATATATAAGTAAATCATTATGTATTTACGTTATTATAGTTTATAGGCAATGTTAATGCTGATTTTATCTTCATGATTTTTTTATAACAATAATTATCATTTTATGTGGAAGTTTTCTTAATTTTATTTCTTCTAGAAATTTCATTTTTAATTACAAATCCAGCTACTCTATCCCTATCTATTTCATGAATATAAACATACTTCATACATAATAACGAACTAGTACCATTCTTATAATTTGGATCAATTCTTAATATCTTGCATAATACATCAAATTTATTAGGTAAATAAAGACAAACCAGAACATAATCCCCTACTTCACATTTATCCTCTGCTAAAATAGAAATACCACCTGCACTGATATCTTTAGTTAAAGCTTTCTTAATTTTTAAAAAACAGCCTTTTGGTATATCCAATATTGTATTGTAGTTGCCTTTAGGTAGTATACAATATCTTACTCCAAATTTAAGATTTATTCTAAAAAATCTTCTTCTATCAACTTTCTTTTCTATTAATGGTGTGCTTAATACTAGTATTAATTTATCTCCTTCTTCTTTCAGACCAAGAATCTTTGAAGAACATTCATAAGCACAGCTAGAATTAGTAATTCTTATATTAATATTTTCATAATCTCTAAATAAATCAATATTTTTAACTGAAACAGCAATAACTAAATTGTTCTTATAAATTTTAATTATTTCACCTTCACATTCATTTTCTAAACTATAAACCTGTGCCTTAATTTCTTCTTCTTCAAAGCCTTTTGGATCTTCTTTCACAACATGTATTACTTCATGTCTTAGAAACAAATAAACAGTTTTAGCTAATGACTGTTCATCAAGTACTAAAAAGTCCCCTTCTAATAATTCATTATCCAAAATAGCCATTCCCCCATTTAAATTACCATATATAACAGCTTACAAGTAAAGATTGTATAATTATATAAGTATTACTATTTATATACAAAGTATAATATTATATAGTACATAAAGCAAGAAAGGATCATTGTAGTTTAATAAGTAATATAAATAACTTTTATGGAGATACTATAATCTATAAAATAATAGAAAAGGTGTAGATATAATGAAGGATTATTTTGATAACCTTGATGTAATTGAAAAAAATCTTAAATACTTAGTTAAAAATCATGGCGAAATTTATGATGCTTATGAAAACTTTGGTAAGTTGGTCCATGAAAAGGGAGGTCCCCTAGATGAAAAGACACGCTGGCTTATTAAAATAGCTTTATCAACTGACTGTCAGTATGAATACGCCTTAAGAACCCATATACTTAAAGCTTTAAAGAGCGGCTGCACAAAGGAAGAAATAGAGCACGCTATACTTCTAGTTGCACCGACTGCAGGATTCCCAAAGATGATGCAGGGACTGCTTATTCTAAGGGATATCATTGAAATTGAATAATAATAAAAATAATGGGGTCTAACCCCATTTTATTTATCAAACAATTTAATAAAATTCCTAGCAATACTCGAGATATTTTTATTTTTAAGCCATATCAAGTTTAACCGAGATTCTATTGTGGGATTTATGATTTTTTTAATTTCTAATTTTATATTTGAGGTAAGATTTGAAGCAGTAACGGGAAGTAAGGCAATACCAATTCCAGCCTTTGCCCAGCTTAAGGATGACATAGTATCATCATTTCTGCATATTATTTTAGGCTGAAAACCTTCTTTCTCACAAGCATTTCTTATCATATCTTCATATCTGCGGTGTATTATTAAAGGTTTATCTTTTAGCTCAATAAGGGGAATACTTTTTTCCTTATAGTTAGAATCATAAAGTTCTGGTGCAGCTATGGTTACGAAGTAGTCATTTAAGTGTTGACCTAAGTTATCCTTTAAAAAAATAGATTCATAAGGACTTGAATTAAAGGGTTCTCGTACAAAACCTAGATCTACAACTCCACTATTTAGTAATTCTATAATTCTAAAGCTGTCTCCTTCCCAAAGCTGAAAATCAATTTTATTATATATTTTACGAAATTCACTAATTTTATTAGGTAAAATTGTTATACCTGAGGAACGAACAGTTCCAATACTTAAAGTTCCTTCAATGCCTTGATTTAAATGTTTCAGTTCATTTTCAGTTGACTTTAATAATTCAATCATCTGTTCAGCTTTATTTTGGAGAATAATTCCTGCCTCTGTAAGCTCTAAATTTCTGCTGTTTCTATTAAATAAAATTACATTTAATTCTTCCTCTAACAGCTTTAACTGCTGACTAAGGGGCGGTTGTGATATGTTTAAGCGCTTCGCTGCTGCAGTTATCTGTCCTTCTTCTGCAATTGCTAAAAAATATTTAAGTTGTCTAATATCCATAAGATACCTCTCTTTAATCTATATAAATAAAATATGGATTCATTCAATTATTATATTTTTAATATAGATAACTTCTTGCTATAATGATAGAGGAAAAAAATATATTTTACAAGCTAAAATGTAGTCAAAAGGTGGAATCATAATGAATAAAAATTACATAAGATTATTTGGTGTAGGCCATTTAGTTACTGATATTTATCAAGGTGCTCTGCCTGCAATGCTTCCCTTTCTTATATCCAATAAGAACATAGGCTATGCAGCAGCAGCTTTTTTAATTTTTGCCGCTAATGCTAGTTCCTCAATAATACAACCCCTATTTGGAATTTATTCTGATAAAATCTCAGCTCCTTGGGCTTTACCCTTAGGCTTATTGTTAGGTGGCCTTGGGATTGGCTTAGCTGGAATAATGCCAAGCTATTATGGAATTTTCATTTTAGTAGGCTTAAGTGGTATTGGAATTGCTTTATATCATCCAGAAGGAGCAAGACTTACAAATAAGTATGCTGGAAAAAATAAAACCTCTGCAGTAAGTATCTTTGCTGCTGGTGGAAATATCGGATTTGCTGTTGGCCCTATTATAACAACTGCGGTGTTAATGTTATTTGGTCTCAAAGGCACAGTTCTACTAAGTATACCAGCAATTATCATGAGTATCATTCTTATGACCCAAATAGCTAATTTTTCAAAACCAGCTGAGAATGTAAGCAATAATACTTCTAACAGTAAAACTACAGAAGTAAAACAGAAAGATGAATGGAAACCATTTATTAGGTTATTATTAACTTTACTATGCAGATCCATAGTTTTCTTTGGATTTAACACCTTCCTTACACTCTATTGGATGAAGGATCTGCATCAAACTGAACTTGCCGGCAGCATAGCATTATCTACTTTAATAGTAGTTGGTGCAGTAGGAACTTTATTTGCTGGAAAACTTGCTGATAAAATTGGAAATAAGAAAATAATAATAACTGGTTATTCTTGTTTATTTCCATTATTGTTGTTATTCTTAAATATAAAAAACCCAATAATCTTAACAGTGATTTTAATTCCGATGGGTCTTTCACTCTATGCTCCCTATAGCCCAATGGTAGCACTTGGACAAAAATATTTGCCTAATCATGTTGGACTAGCCTCTGGAGTTACTATGGGACTGGCTGTTACCATGGGTGGAATAGTCTCTCCATTACTTGGTTTAATATCTGATCACTACGGCATTCATGCGGCATTATCCTGCCTTGTCATTATGCCTATTATTGCAGTAATATTAGCTAGTAAATTACCGCAGCCAAATATTGATGTTAAAGAAAAAGAAGTATTAAGAGGAGCAGCCTCATACTAAAAATGGCATCCCTATGGCTTATTACCTATTTATGAATAAATAAGTAATAAGCCATAGGGATGCCATTATTTACACAATTGACCCAAGTAGTAGAATACCAATATTATCATTATATATTTCGTTAAATTGTGATATAGGTAATGGATTTTTTCCTATACCAACTTCTATTGTAAAACCAGGTCTTCTAAATTTATCTATAAACCAATCTTTATAACCTGCATAGGATACGATACCGTAAGTTTGTGCAGGAGTGTATCCGCTAACATCCGCGAAAAGTTTTACTATTCTCGCTGAATCTTCAGGTATAATATTTAAGTAAGTCCAATATATAACTTTTCCTTGACTATGATAAGCAATAACAAGCCTAAAGTTATGATTTCTAGTAAAGTCTGCTACTGCTTTACTTTCAGGTTCAGATTCTGGCTTAGTTCCAGAATACCTAGTAGGTCCTGGTCCATAAACTCCGTAGCTTGCTTCAGCGGCTTTTGAAAGTTCCCAAGAAGCATCATAATTATGATTAAGATCAACTCCTCTATTATTTGCCTCCCAGTTAGTAGAAAAATCAGTGCTTCCCTTATTCCATTGAATTAACCTGGAATAGTAAGGATTATCTCTTTTAAGTCCATTAATAACCAAATCAACTCCATCTGGATTTACCATTGGAAGTATATAAATTGTACTTTGCTTCCATATATCTCTAACATTATATCCCCTTAAATTGCCCCCTTCTACATAAGCCTCTGAGAAATCTTCTATAAACTTCATTAGAAGCACTGAAGTAATCCACTCAAGTCCGTGATGAGCTCCATTATAAAAAACTTGATTTGGTCCAGTACCAAGTTTTATATAATATAAATTTTTTCCAAGAATACTTTTTCCTGCTGTTCCTACCTGCATAAAAGGATATCTTGCCTTTAAGCCTTGTATATCTCTTTCCATAATATCATAAGTATAGCTAATATTAGTGTCAACAACTTGAATACCATATGGAATTACTAATCTTTGCCCAATGGTTAAATTATTTGCATTTATTCCTGGGTTTGCTGCAAAAATCTTATTCATTGTAGTGTAATACTTTCTTGCAATACTATAAATAGTATCACCTGGTCTTACATTGTAAGTATCATAGCCAAGTAAAAACCTTTGCAAAATACTAAAGGTTTCTACCCCAATAACTCCATCTTCTGTTAATCCAAAATTTTTTTGAAATTGCTTCACTGCCTGCTCAGTTTTTCTCCCAAATACTCCATCTATTAATCCAGGATTGTAGCCAATTCTTGATAAAACTGATTGAATTTCCATAACATCTGAGCCCCTGGAGCCCATACTTAAAACTCTCATAAATACTCCTAATAAACTAATGTTATTACTAGAATATGATTTATTCTAAAATATGTTGCTTAAAATATCATTGACTTCTAAGCTTTAGATTTACGTGTACATAAGTTATTTAAATTGAACTCCATTTACTTTAGGGGTTAAGACTGAGAATTTAAAGCCTTGGCCCTTTAAGCCTTTTATAATGTCAGGAAGAGCCTGAGCGGTAGTTGTTTTTGGTTTGCTGTCATGCATTAGTATAATTGCCTGTTTTTTATTTTTGGATCCATTTAAAACTTCATTTATAATTTTATCTTTAGCTTGAGTAAGAACGGATGCATCTGTAGAATCCACGTTCCAATCAAAGTATTTAATGCCTATCTGTTTTTCATACTTTGTAAGTTTATCCATGAAATCCACTCCACCATAGTTATAACTTACATGGTTATTTGACCCCCCCGGAAAGCGAAGTATTTGTGTCCTAATGCCGGTAATTGCAAATAGAAAATCATCTAACTTTTGCTTATCATTATTAAAGCCCTCAATTGTCTTATAGACTGCTGCATAATCGTGTGAATAGGTGTGATTTGCAAGAGTATGTCCCTCATTTACTATTCTCACATATATAAGCTTACTTTCTGGATGTCCATTAACAAAAAAAGTAGCTTTAATATTATTCTCTTTCAGTATATCAAGAATTTTAATGGTGTTATCAGATGGGCCATCATCAAAAGTTAAATAAGCTGTTTTGTCAGTTCCGGTATTAGTAGCAGTTTGATTACTTGCATTTGCAGCTTCTAATTTCTTTTTCAAATCAGCATTCTCATTTTGTAATTTATTATTACTTTCTATTAGCTTTTGGCTATTTAAATTCAGTTCTTCTATTTTTGAATTTAGCTCCACATTTCTTTCTCTAAGGTCATTTCCCTCATTAAGCAGCTCTTTATTAGTTATCATTAAATCAGTTATTTCAGAATTTAGTTTTTCATTACTTTTAGAAAGCTCAGCTGTTTTATCACTTAATAAATGTATTTGTTCCTTACTTTTATAATCTGAAAAAGTAAATAATGAACATAATATGATTGCCATAGCTAAGATCTGCTTTCTATAAACTATCATAACACCCCATCCTACAGAATTTTTATTGGTTTATGTAATATTTTCTGAAGGTTTATAACTAGGAGATGTTAAAAAAATATCTAGATGAGAGAAGATTTCAAAAATGTTTGTCCTAATCCTAAATTCAAATATACTAATACATATTATGCAGTAAGGATTTGTTTGGTTTATACATGGAAAAAATATTATTTTTTATCCTCTTCTCTTCATATTATCTACACATTTCTATGCTAAAATTTCAATACAAGTTATACAAGGAGGTGTCAAAATGTTTGGTACAGCTTTAGCTCAATGTATACATATGTGTGGTTTTCACGGGCAAACTCTGGCAGAATGTATAAAAATGATGATATCTATGTAGTAAGACTTTATAAGAATTTAATACTAATTCATCAGCTTATAAACTATAATAGATTTTTAGACATGGATTATGTCAATAATTTAAATTAAGAAGAGTTTGATCCTTGTAAATAATTTTTTTAACTACATAGAATAAACAAAAGCTTGGTTTTTAATCAAGCTTTTGTTTATGATTTCTTATATTATTCTTATAAACATTTATTATTATTATAGACATTAGCTTTTATCTTTGTTGAAGTAACCAGTATAGTAATTAAATATTATTTCTTCTTAAATTCATTATTATCCAAAATAATAACCTCTGACTTATCTTCCTCTGCTTCCTTCTTTGTATGATTTACAAGTTTTATAATGTTCTTATAGGATTGTTTTGCTCCCTTTACAAGCAAGGGCACTCCTATAAAATCAATTTTTAGCCACCTAGAGAATAATCCACCAAAGGTCATTGGTAATGGAACAGTTGGTGAAGTATTGGAAAATATAATTTTCTCATTTAATAGGTCTTCTTTATGAAGCATTGAAGCTAAATTATATAAACCTGGAATTAAAACCTTTGAACGTCCCCTACCTACAACATATACTTTGTTTCCATCCTCATCAGTTCCATAATGAAAGAGTTCACCACGATTTCCATATTCCAACTTGTTAAAGTTAGGCAATTTTAGTATTTCATCCTTAGTTGGCTCTCGGGTTTCATCCAACATTTTTAAGTGATAAGCAATTGCTAATATGGATGAGTGGGTTCCCCCATAGCAATTATATATGTATATCATTTAAATCACCTGATTTCATATTTTTTAGCTTTCTTTTAATAATTGTAGTATTTTCATTAAAAATTGATATTAAACATATTTTCTCTAATATCTTAAATATTTCTACAATCTTTTATGAATAAATTAATTTCTTAATAATTTCATGAGTGTATGGGCACTTCCATTAGCATTAAGAATATCATCATCTGTAAGGCCTGCCATAGAAGCAATATCATAAGCTCTACCAAAATTCCCTACATCCTCAGATTTGTGTGCATCACTTCCCAATGAAAATTTAACACCCATCTTCTTTAATTTTTTTATTGTTTCTATATCCATATTCCTATGGCCTCTGTTAATTTCCAAAGCGGTATTACTTTCAATTGCAACTTTACCAATTTCCATAATATCTGGATTAACATGCTCTAATGGATGATTTAATATAGTAATATCGTATTTTTTAATAGTATTAATTGCAGCTTCTGTATAGTTCTTAAGTAAAAGTGGATTATGTAGTGCTCCAGGATGATACCCTACACAAATTATATCAAGGAAATCAATTATATTATCATTAACATCTATATCTCCTTTTCTACTGATAATATTACATTCTACACCAAGAAGAATCTTAAAGTCATTTTCCTTTAATAATGAACTATTATTCAAATCATCAAATATTTTACGTAATTCTTTATATTGATTTAGTTTCATTCCGAATGTAATATGCCTATAACCATGGTCTGTTATGGCAATTTCCTTTAACCCTTTTTCTATTCCAGCTTTAACATTAGATTCAATGCTACCTTTAGCATGTTCTCCAAAAATAATACTATAAAATGGAATATGCCCTTTTGCAATATTAGTATGAGTATGATAATCAGCAATAATCTTTAAGCTCATTTTATTATCTCCTTAGAAGTAAATTGCATTTTTTAAGGGCACTCAAAATGAGTCCCCTTAAAGTTTTACATTGCTCTTCCAGGTATTATGGCATCTATAATACCTATTACTATAGCTGCCAGTATTGCTCCTATTATTGATGTTGTCATATTTGGTACAAAAAATTGTGCTATATAAATTATAATAACTGATATAACAAACCCTTTAAATCCTTTTCCAAAAGGTGATGCATCAACTTTCATAAAAGATTCAACTAAAACATCTAATACTGTTATTACTACGGCAGCTATTAAAAAAGACCATATTCCACTAATAGAAAAACCCGGGGTGAGATATGAAGTTACCACCAAAACTAAAGCAACTAAAACAAATCTTCCAATCCAACCAAAAAAACTTCTTCCATTTGACGCTTCTCTGTTTTCATTACCATTATCTCCCATAAATATTCCTCCTAAAAAATAAAGTTATTTACATTAACAGTATTCCCAAATATCAAAAAATAAATTAATGCTTGTGTGTAAATAAGATTATTTTTAATAGCATTTTAAGAATTCAAATATATAAATTGCTTATGTAATGCTTATGAACCATTTTATTTTGTCCCTATTTTTAAAATTAATTAGATATATAACTATAAGAGGAACATATTGAATAAGATGTTTATAAGTTGTAAAAAATAAGATAAACTATGATTTTGATTATATGAGAGGTGGTATATATACATGAGTAATATGAATGGCATTGGTGTAAATATACCAAGGAAAGAAGCTTTGGACAAAGTAAATGGCACAGCCAAGTATACTGATGATACGATTTGTCCAGGGATTTTACATATAAAAATACTAACAAGTAGTTTCGCTCATGCGAATATTAAATCAATTAATATATCTGAAGCTAAGGTGTCGCCAGGAGTTCAAGCTGTGATCATAGGAAATGATATTCCAATACTCTGTGGATCAATTATAGAAGATAGACCCCCAGTAGCCATAGATAGGGTCCGTTATTATGGTGAACCTATTGCAATAGTTGTTGCTAATAGCGAGCAGGAAGCAATGAGAGCCTTAAAACTAATCAATGTTGAATATGAGCCATTACCTATAATTAATTCAATTGAGGATGCCTTAAAGCCAAATGCTGCCAAAATACATGAAAAATTAATGGATTATAAAAAAGTGGTTGAGGATGTTTATCCTGAAGAGAATACCAATATCTTAAATAAAGTACAAATAAGAAAAGGTGATATTATTAAAGGTCTAGCTGAAAGTGAAGTTATTGTAGAGGAAACTTTTTCACTACCACAGTCAGATCATGTTGCAATGGAAACAAGAAATGTGAGAACTCAGATTATGTATGATGGAAGAATAATAATTTATGCTTCTTCCCAAGCTCCCTACTCTGTTAAGAAATATATAAGTAATTTTTTTAATGTTCCAGAAGGAAATATAATTGTAAAAGTACCATTTGTTGGTGGATCCTTTGGCGGTAAGACTACCTTACAGCTGGAAGTTATCGCTTATATTGCTTCAAAGGCAGTAAATGGCAGAATGGTTAAGATAGCTAATACGCGGGAAGAAGATTTTAAAACCTCACCATGTAAAATTGGGCTTGAAGCAAACTTAAAAATGGGAGCAACTAGAAATGGAATTATAAAAGTTCTTGAAGCCAGTTATATGGTTGATAACGGGGCTTATGCAGATACAGGTCCACGTATTGCCAAAGCCATTGCAGTTGATTGTACTGGTCCATATAATATTGAGAATGTATGGTGCAACTCAATTAGTGTTTATACAAATCATACTTATGTTACTTCTTATCGGGGATTTGGTCATGCAGAATATACTTTCTGTATTGAGCGAATGATTGATAAATTAGCAGCGAAGCTTAATATGGATCCCCTTGAATTAAGGATTAAAAACTGTATAAAACCTGGACACTACACACCTACACAGGTAAAAATGACTATTAGTAATATAGGAAATCTTGAAGGTTGTATAAGTAAATTAAAGGAATTAATAAAATGGAATGATGGACAAATAATAAAAACAAAAGAAGGATTGATAAAAGCCAAAGGAATGGGCTGTTTCTGGAAAACATCTGATTCTCCTACCAATGCTGTTTCTGGAGCTTTTCTAACTTTTAATACAGATGGCAGTGTAAATCTTAATTGTGGCGCTGTTGAAATTGGTCCAGGAATGAAAACAGCTTTAGCACAGATACTTGCTGAAAAATTAAAAATGAATGTAGCTAGAATTTTTGTTATGATGGGAGTAAATACTCAAGTTTCCCCTGAACATTGGAAAACAGTTGCAAGTACCACAACCTTCATGGTTGGTAGAGCAGTTATTAAAGCAGCTGATGATCTCATAAACCAATTAAAGAGCTTAGCTGCTGTTGTAATGAAATCACCACCTGAAGACCTGGAAGTTGCAGAAGAAAAAGTGTATTTAAAACAAGATCCAGAAATATACGTATCCTTTAAAGACTTAGTTGATGGATATAAATATTCAAACGGCTTATCAGTTGAAGGGCCTATACTAGGTCGTGGTAGTTTTATAATGAGCCATATTACTCAATTAGACAAGGAAACTGGGAAAGGCAAACCTGGATCCTCATGGACAGTAGGTGCTCAAGCAGTTGAAATTGAGTATGATCCAATTAATTTTACCTATAGGCTAATAAAATCCATAACTGTTATAGATGCAGGTAAAGTTATTAATCCGCGAACTTCAATAGGATTGTTAATGGGTGGAATGAATATGGGATTTGGATTAGCTACCAATGAAGAGTTTATTTATGACAATGCTGCAATTTTACAAACAACTTCTCTACGTACCTATAAACCAATGAGATTTGGTGAAAATCCAGAATACATAATTGAGTTTATTGAAACTCCCCAGATCGATGGACCCTTTGGAGCTCGCGGCCTTGCAGAACATGGTATAATTGCAATTCCAGCAGCATTTGCTAATGCTTTGTCACTTGCTGCTGAAGATGAATTTGATTATCTGCCAATTACACCAGAAAAAATTTGGAAGACTAAAACTGGAGGAAAATATGATACCCTTTGATTTTGAATACTATAAACCAGATAATGTTGAAGAAGCTGTTAATTTATATAGGTCGTTACATGAAAGCGGGAAGAAGCCTTTATATTATGGTGGAGGTACGGAAATTATTAGTATGGCAAGAGCTTATAATGTTGAAACTGGCGCAGTAATTGATATAAAGGGCATTCCAGAATGTAATATTCATGAAATAAGAGAAAATAGCTTGGTTATTGGTTCTGCAGTTACACTAACACAAATAGCTGAGTTTAATTTATTTCCAATATTAGGATTAACAGTACAAAGAATAGCTGATCATACCATACAAGATAAAATTACTCTTGGTGGAAATATAGCAGGAACAATTATATATCACGAAGCTGTACTTCCTCTTTTAATATCTGATGCTAAGGTTATTATTGCTAATTCAAACGGAAGAAAGCAGTTTTTGTTAAAGGATATATTTGATAAAAAAATACACCTTAATAACAGTGAACTTATTGTAAGTATATCCTTAGATAGCAGGTTTCTTTCACTGCCTTATTTACATGTAAAAAGGACTAAAAATGATAAGATAGATTACCCTTTAATTACAATGGTTGCTCAAAAAGATAGTAATTGGATAAATATTGCATTTAGCGGCCTCTGCAGATACCCATTTAGATCTGCTATAATTGAAGATTATTTAAATGATAATAACTTACCTCAAAATAAAAGGATCAATAATATAATCAATAATATTCCAGCTGATATATTAGATGATTTAGCAGGAACTTCTGATTTCAGAAAATTTACGCTGCAAAAATTGCTTATTGAAGTTTTAGAGAAGCTGGGGGGATGCAATAATGCTTAAGATCTCTGGTAAAACAATAATAAGTTTAAATATTAATGATGAAGATAGAGAAGTTGTTGTTAAACCATCAGATGTTTTATTATATACACTTCGTGAGAATTTAGGCCTAACTGGGACTAAGCAAGGCTGTGAAAATGGAGACTGCGGCGCTTGTACAATTCTTATTGATGGATGGCCCATAAAATCTTGCTTAATGCTTACGGTTGAAGCAATAGGTAAGAAAATAACTACAGTTGAAGGTTTAATAAATGAGCCCGTACAAACAGCTTTTGTAGATAATTGGAGTTTTCAATGTGGATATTGTACATCGGGATTCCTTATGGTTTGTCATGCCTTGTCTAATATACATGCAGATGCAAATGACCATGTTATAGAGCAATGGCTGCAATCTAATCTCTGCAGATGTACCGGTTATGAAGAGATAAAGGATGCTATTAAATCTGTATTAGCATCTAAAAATACCAAATAATTTAGTAAATAATAATATAAAATGCATAGTATAATTGAATTTTTATTCTCAAGACTAACTATGCTTTTTTTAATTTATATAATATCCTCCATTATCTTATCTAAATTAATCATTTCATTAAAAAAGATTTTTTTATGAATGCTTATAATATAATCAATATTTTCATTGGGTATTGTAATATTACCCTCTTTTTTGTCATTAATATAATTTATTATTTTTATTTGTTCAAAGGTAAATGAAAGTGTAGAGATTAAATTTTCTAGTTTATTTCTTAGCGGAATATACTTTGAGTTATGCCTTAATTCTTTTATATATATCTTTAGCTGTTCTTTCATTGTATTTAGATGTGATTCTATACTATCCAGCTCATTTTTACCTTCATAAAAATCTTTCTTTTGAGCTATAAGTAACAAACTTTCTTGTATACCTTTTGACTCTTTTTTAAATATTTTTATCATATCTGGATTAAAAACATAATTGTTTACAATTGTTGTTATACCTATGCCTATAAATGTATCAAGGAGTCTATTAAAACTATAATCAATGGCCGAAAATCCTTTAGTACCCACGATAATGGAACAAAATACAAGACATGCAATAGATGTAGTACTATCCCACTTGAGATAATCACAAATATAAACAATTAATATTACTCCAATTCCAACAAGTAATACAAGCATATTCTGAGCTGGAGCAATTACAAGTAGAACACCAATTAAGGCTCCAATGATGCTGCCAATGATTCTGTTAATTCCAAATTTAATAGTTTCTCCAAAGAAAGTTGATATTGGCATTACAGCAGGTAGTAAAACAAAAAACGGAAATTTAAGTTTTAATAAAGTAGAAACTAGCATACATAATGAAGCTGAAAGTCCAACTCTAATTGCTTTTCTTTTTAATTCCATAACTTTATCCCCTTCTTCAATATGATAATTACTTCTTTGTAATAACCATATAATCTCCACAATTAAGCTGAACGACTTCTGCTCTTAAAGCCCTTGAAATATCTATAGTAATTTGTTTTTGCTCTTCTATATTATTAGCAACTAAAATTAAAGGATTACCATTTTGTGCTCTATCTTTAGATAATGTTATGTAAGCTGCTATTTCATAGCCTGTGTTATATGAACCAGATGCCATAATACTCAATCCCTTCTATTTATTAAAACTCGAGTCCATCAATCTATAATTTTTCTTTATGCTTTCTAAAATAGGAGTCTTTTTTATTGTTTCGATGAATGCCAATTCATCATGAATAATAGGAACCATAACTACTGCAATTCTACCAGTTTCATAATCACGCCTTGTATAGTGATATCTCTTAAGACCAAGTATTCTGCAAATCTCATACAATATTGCTTGCCTTTGACCATTATGATCTAGTATTCTGCTGTAGTATCTTTCTTTAGGATAAATAATAGCTGCAATACCGCTGCTTTCAACTAATTTTCTAGAAGCATCCGTTCCTAAATGATTCGTCACAAATATATCCTCTACATATAGCTCAGAATTTTTAACTGTTATAGCAGCTATTTTTATTTCTGCAATGTCTCCTACAGATTTACCTTTTGAGAATATTCTAAGAAGGTATATGGAAATTATTCCTGACGATATACCACATAGTATATTTATTATCATTGCTTTATCAGTTATAATATGCATTGTTAAGCTTGAAATTAATGCAGTAAGTAAGGAAAAGTAATTTCTTGCTTCAAAGGTTTTAGCTATACCATCAATATAGGCCTCTCCTCTAAATACATGTTCAACATCTTCAAGGTCTTGAAGACTCTCTTTTTCTATTCTTCTTACTTCCCTGAACTGTTCTGCAGCAATAAAAAGGAAGGTAATTGCACTGAAGTCTTTAGCAAGTAGTGCGGGAATTGCAATAGCACCAATACCTGAAGAAATAAACCCTGTTACTAAATGAATTAGGTATCCATTTGGATAACTTGGATATTGCCTGTAGTCAATAACTAGAGTAATATATCTTGCAAAAGTTCCGCAAAGTATTGGTACTAATATTAAGTAAATATGATACTGTGATATCATTTCTTTTTCCATGGAATCCTCCGGCAGAAATTCTAGTCTCTTAATATTTCTTTATCTGATTTAATGTCTGCTTCTATATCCTTATTTCCTATAGTTTCCTTGTGTATTGGTGTAATACTGAACCCATCAATACCATAAGCTGTCATACTATTTATTTGATTTTCTATTGCTTTATTTTGATTATTAATTATCTTATCTTTATATTTCATTTTTTTCACCTCAATCATTATAATTACCTTGGTGCAGTTTAATATTCATATATGAAAAAAGCTGTAATCAGGAACCATTTTTGAATCTCCCCCTTTATTTATCTTCAAAAATTAAGCCGATGTAAGTAAAACTTTTTTGGAATATTTTTGTGCTTAACATAAAATCGACAGCTTTCTTTATCATTATTCTAATATAATAGATTAAGGGCATAATTGGTTTTTTGCTGAAATAATCACTACTAAAAAACAGGAGGTAAATATGAATAAAAAATGTATAATATGCAAAAATAGAAAATCATGTTTAACTTATGATTTAGGCGGCTTACATGATGGTGAATGGTGCAGCAAATTCATAGAAGAACCTGAAATTACAGAAGAAGAACAAGAAAGACAACAACAAGAGGAAGTAAAAAATAAATCTATAATTGAAAAATTAATAGAGAAAATAAAACATAGTTGATTTAAAATGTTCTGCGCATTTAATAAAAACATTTAAAAAATCCCCCTCATGACCGCATTATATCTATACTGATCATGAGGAGGAAAATATTTTAATTACTTTTATCATTATCTTCAGCTACATTACTTCATCAAGTTCTCAATCTTATAAAAGGAAAAATCTTTCTTGTCCCTATTTCGGGATGCCTGCTGAGAAATATAATAAACCAACTTGTTAGTATGATACCTTTCATTACACTGCTGAGGCTTATGCTCCACCAAACCCCGGATAAACCCAATCCTGCTGATAATAGTATTGCACTTGGAATTCTCAAGGTATTAAAAATAATACCATTTAGAGAAGGCGGTACTGTTCTTCCAAGTCCATTAAAAGCTCCTGCAGTGGTTATTTCTATACACATAAAAAATTGTGAAACCCCAAGTATTCTAAGATATACTATTCCTTCTTTTACAACATTCTTCTCCCGTATAAAAATCGAGAAAATTGGTCCTGGTAAGAATATTAAGAGACTTGACGTTATTAAACCTATAACAGAAATAATGCCTATGGCTGTAAAATATCCCTTATAAATTCTGTCCCACTTTTTCGCACCTAAGTTTTGACCCACAAAAGCGGCTAAAGCTGTTTGAAAGCCTCCAGCGGTCATCCAGGATATGGACTCTATTTGTGAACCCACACTTTGCACTGCAATAGGAGTAGGCCCCCAATTCGAAAGTATTCTTGCAATTATCATAGCTATTAACGTAAAGGCTCCACTTTGTAGCGATACAGGCAACCCAAATCTCACTATCTTACTCATATGGTTCCAGTCAGGTTTTTGTAGAAAATGAATTCCCTTAAAGTAATTAGTTCTTTTCAATATAACAAAAATATAGATTGATGTTGCAACAAATTGGGCAAATATAGTTGCAATAGCTGCTCCGGTAACCTCAAGCCTTGGGAAAGGCCCTATTCCTAATATTAGTAAGGGGTCCAGCGTTATAGCAATTGCCAGCCCTATAGTGTTGATTAAAAAAGGCGTCCTGCTGTCTCCATGTCCATTAAAAATAGCTGTAAGTACAGGAGGCAAAAAGAAAAACACCATACCCAGTGATATTATGCCTAGAAAACTTGATGCATTGTTTATAATATCATCGCTCTTGAGATTAAAAAAACCTATAAACTGTCTTCTAAATATGAATATAGAAACACCATAGAGCAGTGCTAAAACCACAGTAAGCTGCAATGAATGTCTTATATAGCTTTTAGTTTCCTCTGCATCCTTCTTTCCTACTGATTGTGCTATTCCAACTGCAGCACCTATTTGCGGAATGGTTATGAAAGCAAAGGCAAACCAGGTAAAAAATCCCGCAGTTCCAACAGCTGTAACAGCTCTTGAGCCTAAAATTCCAACCCATAGCATGTCCGCCAAATTATAGGCCATTTGTATAAATGATGTTCCCATAATAGGCAGTGCTAAAATTATTAATTTCTTTAAAATCTTGCCCTCTGTCAAATTCGTATTCAAAATTTTATATCTCCCTTAAGTACACTGAAAATAAATTCAACTTAAAAATGCTTATTCAATTATAGCATACTTAATAATATATACCTATTTTTTCAAATGAAAATCTTATTACCTTAAGATAAAAAGGCATCATTTCATCATAGTAACCCAAGACCATCTTTGTTCTCTCATTAATTTGTAGTTTTCTCGTTCAAAAAACCGACCTTACTTATGATACGGTTCACTGTATCTTATTCTAAAGTTCAATAAGTTGCTAAAAATATAAGTTGACTGAACTTCCGATTATAGACATTATCAGAATAAGCTGGGATTTATCCTATTATACAATGTTCTACAAATAACAATAATTTCCTCCATAGTATATTAGAACTTACCATGGACCTAAAAAAGCTACAATCTTTTGAGATTGCAGCTTTACGGCCAACTGTTTCATAGTTATTTGCAATTCTCTTTTACAATTATTCATGATTTTATTTTATTTGGCATCTTAATTCCACCTTTCTAAGTTTTGGTTCTAATACTTCGGATTAATTTACCATTGTTCAACCATCATATTTTTATGACTAATTAATCATATTAGAAGATTACGTATCATCCTTATATTAATGCTTGCTATCTAGGTTCGTCGGTACTAATGCTCCTATATGTTTTAAATAATGTACCAACTTTATCCTTTAGATTATAGTACCCTGGATACATCATAATTGTTGGTTTAACCTCAAGGGCATTTGGTGTTCCATTTTCCAGACAGTCTTCATTCGCATATACTGCAACAATTTCTCCAATAAACATCGTAAAATCAAATATAGGAATTGTCTGTATTACCTTACAAAGATAATTTACAGGACATTCTTTTATCATTGGTGCATTTCCTGCATCATCATAAAATGAATCAAATACATTCGATTTATCTTCTTTATTACCAGAGACGCACCCACAAAGATCAGTCTTATAAATAGATTCAGAGGATGGTATGTTTACACTGAAGAATCCATTTTCCACTACGCCTAAAGTTGTGTAGTGGGAATTTTTCAATGAAATATACAATACAGGCTTCTCACTTACAACCCCATATGCACCTATTGTGGCATAGTTTGGTTTCCCATTAACCATGGCGCCTGCTAAAACTGTAATAAATGGTCCAAAAGGGATATTTGCTATTTTCTTCTTTATCATATTCTTTCTCCAATCCAATTATTTATTTGTTGCAACAATAATAATTATATGGATAAATTGAAAAAAATATAGACTGTTTCTTTCCTATGAGTTATCATATAGATAGATTACGCGCAAAAATAAATAATTTTATAATCACAATATAAATAAGTCTACTTTAGACCAGTACACTCATACTGTATTTTTCATGCTATCATAATAGTACTCAAACATAAAATGGAAGACAGTTTTTTTAAAATATCGTATTATTCAATTTTGAAAGATTATTGTTCTTACTTTAAGTTTCAAGACTTAATCGAAATTCTACTTAAAATTATTACTGGCTTTGTACTCTTGGTACAAAGCCAGTTTTCGAAATTAAAACTTTTATGTTATTAATTATTTATATAAAATATAAAAATTATACTTATATGACAAGTTTTATGATGTATAAAAGGATAAAAATAAAAGCCGTTGTATTTAACTTCTATTAACGTAATGTAATATTGTTTAATACCTCTTATGTTTGCAAAATGTTTGCAAACTACTCCCAAACTTTCAATTCCGTAAATTAAATTTCTTGTTATATGGATAATCTAAGTTAATATCCATAGATTTAAAGCCTTTGAAATCATTTGTATTTGCTCCATTATTTCACCTAAATGCCCCCAGAATAATATCTGGAGGCATTTTTATTAACTATTATTAAATTTTATATTATTTAAATTAGCTTTTGATTCAGTACATCAGTAAGCTTCAATTTTTCAACTCTGCCCTTTATTTCCTCTATATCTATTGTATAAAGTCCTTGTGCTTTCATTCTTTCAAAGTATTCTGCTCCTGCAAAGGTGTATCTGTTTCTTCTTCCTTCCTTTGTCATGAGTTTATAATTTGCATAGGAGATTATATCCCCTATAGATAGAGCTTTTGGCAGTATTAATGCTGGCATTCCCATAACATATCTTACTGCATTATGCCCTGCTAGAGAGCCTGTGCATATTGCCTCAGTATGGCCTACAAATAAACCTGACTTTTCACCTGCACATAAGAGATTATCTATGCCTTTGACCTTCATATCGTCTGTTCTTGGAGCTACTGAAAGATATCTGATTGAATTTCCTTTTCCTCCTGCATAAGGATCTACATATTTAGCTTTCTCAAGGCCTGGTATTTTTCTAAGCTTTTCTAAAGGATAATAGGTTGTCATTAGCTTTGCGTGCCCTGTGTCTAACAGCACAACATTTTCTGCAAATTCTTTAAGGGCATATTGCTGACAAACCTTGGTTTTAAGTTTATCTAAGTTTACATCCTCAGGAGGAACCTTTAAAACAACTACACCTGTTTCGTCTAACTTTTTAACAAGCTCATCAGATAAACTTTCCTTAGCTAGCTTACAGGAACCACTCATAGCTCCATAGGCTTCATCATCTCTTTCACCTTGAAAATCTTCAACCCCAGCTCTAGAGCTAAGACTTACTCTTGGTCCAAAAGCTGGACATCTTAATACGCACATTGAGCAGCCATTACCGTATCTTAAGCAGTTGCCCATTGGCCCTGTGGAACCTGTTGTTTCGATAAACACATCTCCTTCTACAAAAGTGCCGTCTGCAAGATATATTCCTTTAATTTTATTTCCTTCTTTTTCAACATCTATAATTCTTGAAAGTAGGTTAATTTCTACACCTATGTTAACTAAATAAGCTTTTACCTCAGGCTCTATTTTATTAACATCATAAAGCCATGCGTGTGCATGCCCTGGAAACTGAATGTCTTTATGTCTTGATAAGGAATCGGTTATTTTAATTAAATCACCTGCTCCAAGTGCTATTAACTCCTCGCTAGCAGTATACCTTCCGTTATTTCTCATTATGCCCCCTACATTTCCAAGACCTAAAAGCATATCTGTCTTTTCAAATAGTTTTACTTGGGCACCTGCTTTTTTTGCAGTAATTGCTGCAGCGCAGCCTGCCCATCCACCACCTATTATTATAACCTTCATACTTATTCCCCCAACTTAATTAAATAAATCTTCTTCCTTCAAATATATATTTAGGTTCAATCTGTACCTTACATAGCTTTTTTACCCTTTGACCTTTATACCTTGTAGAGCATGCCCCGCATATTCCTTCTCCGCAGCACATTTTAGCATTATTACAGCAGGAAAAATCCACTTTACTATCTATAAAATCTAAAACTTTAAAGTTTAATATATCTGGAGCAGAGCAGTGTATCAAGTTAATATTTTCATTTTCCAGTAAGTTTGTTAATATATTTTTAAGTTCCTCAGAAATAGCCCCTGCTTGAAGTGTATTGCAGTTAATAACTGTGCAATTGCACATTTCTAAATACTTGTTTATAAATACATTTTTAAATCGTGCTTTATCCAATATTACAATAATTTTGTTTCCGTTTGAATATAGCTTTTTTAGAACTGGAACAACTGGCGCCTGACCTATGCCTCTAATTATAACAACTGCAGTACCTTCTTTGCTTTTAAATATGTTTCTTAGCCCAAGTTCTCCATTAAAAAATGGTCCTCTTATGAAAATATTATCTCCGTCCTTTAGCTCGTTAAGGCTCTTTGTTTTAATACCTTTAATTTCAATAGCTATTGTTATAATATTTTCATCTGTGTTAGTGTCCATTATTGATATGGGAACATCATAGAACTGTGATGCTTTTGTACTTCTTAGAAAAATATAGCTTCCTGGATGAACCAAGTTTTTAGTTAACTCGTGAGGTACGGAAATATTTAAGATAACTACATTTCTTTCCACTATCTCCTTATTAACAATTTTACAATTAAATATTTTTCTTAATGGCTTAGCTTTACTGTTATTCCAAATATATTCTTGGTATATGCAAACGCCTTTCCAGTTGATGCAGTCGCAAAACTTTTTACCAGAAAGCTGTGAACATAGTATACAATCTCCTGTTTCGGCTAAATGGCAGGGGCAAAATTCCGTCCCGGCATCTATGCAATCTCTTATTTCATAATTCACATTAGAACCTCCTTTGGCATGCTAAACCTTATTAATAGCAATAACCTATACTATTAAATTATTTAAAACTACAAAATTTGCTACTACTATATAAAAATAAATAATTTAATTCAAAGCTCCTCTTTTTATAACAAAGCTTGTCCTTGAATTCTAACCTTAAAAAATACTCAAAAAGAAAAAAGCACTTATAAAAGTGCTCTCATCTAAATTTATATATAGTATATTAAATTTATTTAAAGAAAAACCATTTCTTAGCTTTAATATCATTACCTGCAATTAAATAATTAGTGTATATCTTCTTGTCTCCTTCATAGATACTTATGCCTCCAAGCTTTGTTCCTTTTACTATAGGCAGTTTTATGTTTTCAGTTGGCTTTGTTATTTTTACTTCATAATTTTTATCTTTATTAACCGGTAATATTATCTCCTTTTCAGTTGTAAGCTTAAGTACCTTACTTGAGCGATTAATATTAAATTCATCGACTACTTCTTCTTTTGAAAAAAACTGTTTATAATCGTAGTTCTTATTAATATAATCGTAGATTTTCTTTGTTTCCTTCCATCTTTCAGGTGAGTTTAATACAACAATAATAACATCATTATTCTGTATTTCAACTGATGAAACTAAGCACTTTCCTGCTTTGCCTGTATAGCCTGTTTTAACGCCGCTGGATTCAGGAAGAAGCCATAAAATTTTATTAATATTGTGATAGCTTCTTGTAAAATCGCTGTCCTTCTTATCTAAATCCTTAGTTGCAACTATTTCATTAAATAGCTTATCTTCTCTTGCCTTTATAGTTATTAAAGCCAAATCATAGGCGTTGCAATAGTGATTTTCACTATCTAGACCATGCGGTGATTCAAAATTTGTGCTGCAAAGTCCGATTTGATTTGCATATTCATTCATTATCCTTACAAATCCTTCTACACTGCCTCCAATACCCTCTGCAATAGCAATAGCTGCATCATTGCCAGATCTTAGCATTAAGCCGTATATAAGTTCCTTAAGAGAAATCATGTCGCCTTTTTTGTATCCGACAGTTGAACCACGAATTGCTGAGGCCTTGCTGGATATTTCAAACTTTTTATCTAAGTCTCCGTATTTAAGAGCCACAAGAGCTGTCATTATCTTTGTCGTACTTGCCATAGGTATAAGCATATGTGCATTTTTTTCGTATAGTACCACTTTAGACCTACTGTCTATGGCAACTGCTGCTCTTGCATTAACATTTATATTCATGGCATTTACCTTAATACTTACGAAATTAAATATTATTAGTGAACAAACTAAAAATAGGCTAATAAATTTATTTTTTTTGCTTTTCAATTCTATCACCTCTTAAAACATACTATATTTATTTTTTCTAATAACTGATAAATTACTCATATTAATATTTTCCATGATTTTAATAAAGTCTATAAAATAGTTTTTCCTTATTGAATTATTTAAACTGAGTAATTTTATTTATAAACTTATATTTATATTTTTATTGGAAATAATATAAACATTGGAGGTATTGTAATGTTTTACCTATATTTTATATTATTAGTGATAATAATTTTATTGTTGATTCCTATTCCTATAAAGCTTAGTATTAAATATTCGAGTTTCAATATTAATTTTTATCTTTATAACTTCAAACTTAATTTTGATAAGCTGAGGAAGCTTTATAGAAAAAGTGAGATAAAAAAACATGTTAAACCCTTACATAAGGAAAAATACGAATTTGATTACACATATATACTTTTTCTTATAGACAGGATTGAGAACATAAAATTAAAGCCTACAATTAGATTTAAATTTTATTGTAACTATGGTTTTAGTGAAGCATCTAGTACAGCAATAGCATTTGGTTATATTAATTCAATTTCTCCTTTTCTATATAAGTTATTAAATACTCCCTTTAAAATCAAAAGTTATGATTTCAATATTAAACCAAATTTTCAAGGTGTATTTTTAGAATCAAGCATAAATAGTATAATTTTTGTAAATATAATCAAAATAATCTATATGATCATTTTTATTAGAAAGAAAAGGAATCGCTCAAACCTTAATTTTAAATTAAAGAACCAAGAGCATAATAATACTAAAACATAGCAATTATTAATTGTTGTGACATATAAAAGAAAGATTAGGAGGAATAAGATGGATAATCATCCAATTGACAATTTAATGAAAACCACCATGGAACATATTAAAGAAATGGTAGATGTAAATACCATAATTGGAGATGCTATAGAAGCCAAAGATGGTTCTATAATAATTCCAATCTCCAGAGTTTGTTTTGGTTTTGCAGCAGGTGGAAGTGAATTTAACTCAAAAGAAGAGAAGAAAGATATGTCTAAATTTCCTTTTGGAGGCGGTACTGGTGCTGGGGTTACAGTTAAACCTGTAGCTTTTCTAGTTATACATAATGAATCAGTAAGAATTTTACCTGTTGAGTACGATAATCCTTATGAGAAGTTCATGGATTCAATACCCCAGTTTATTGATATGATAAAGGGACTAACCTGTAAAAATAAGGGTGATAATAAAACAAATGAAACAACTGTAGATACAAATGAAACCAAGGAATAGTTTATTCCTTGGTTTCATTTTCACTATTATCGTCTTCGGTAGCTATAATTTCCAAACTTGCTAAATCATCTAAAACTGGCAGCTGCTCTAAGTTTTCCAGCCCAAAGTGCAAAAGGAACTTATCAGTAGTTGCGAAAAGAACAGGCCTCCCTGGTACTTCTAATCTACCAACTTCCTTAATAAGGCCTTTTTCCGTTAAGGTTAAAACTGCTCTATCACTTTTTACGCCTCTTATTTCATCAATGTTTATTCTTGTTATTGGCTGCTTATAGGCAATTATCGCCAAGGTTTCCAAGGCAGCTTGAGAAAGAGATTGTCTTGTATTTATCTTAAGAAGCTTTTGAACATAATTAGTATTTATAGCTTTTGTTACTAACTGATATTCATCATTAAGAGTTATTAGCATTATTCCTCTTTCTTCACTTTCGTAGCTTTCCTTTAACATTTCTAATAAATTTCTTGTGGTTTCAAGATCACATTCTATGATGGAAGCTATTTCCTTATCTTTTAAGGGATCTCCACTAGCAAATAGTAATGATTCAATAATTGAAAAATACACTTTTTTCTTTGAAATTTCATCAATCTCTAATTGATCCAGATAGGCTTTCTTCATTATTTTCTATCCTTTCTACATATATATCAGTAAAACTCTTTTCTTGCAATACTCTTACAGTTTTTAGTTTTATTAGCTCAAGTAGTGCTAAAAATGTCACTACTTTTTCCATTTTGCTTTCACAGGTAATTAATATATCAGTAAAAATTACAGTTTTACCCTGCTTTAGATTTTGTCTTAAATATTCCATCTTATCTTCAATTTTATATGAATCAATAGGAATTTCTTTCTGCAAGACATTTCCATTATTTGTCTTACTATAATATTTATTCATTAGTTCATTAAATAAATTATATAGCTCTAACATTGTAATATTACTTAGAATGTCAACTTCTTCATCCCTACTATTATCAATAATAATTTCAGGTTTTTTAGTAAATACTACTCCAAACTCTTCTTCCTTTGTTCTTAAAATCTCAGCTATAGCTTTATATTTTTTGTATTCAATAAGTTTTGAAACTAATTCTTTACGTGGGTCAACCTCTTTATCAGCAGCTGTTTCGTCTTCTGTATAATTTGGTAAGAGCATTCTAGATTTTATTTCAAGAAGATTAGCAGCAATTAAAATAAATTCTGAGGTTACTTCTAAATCCATTTCTTTCATTTGATTTATATATTGTAAATATTGATTTGTTATTTCATGAATTTGTATGTCATATATATCCATTTCACTTTTTTTGATTAAATGAAGCAGCAGGTCAAAAGGGCCTTCAAAGTTTTCAATCTTTATATTTAATGTCATTGGTTCTCTCCTAAAACATTGTTTAATACCTATAATAGTATTTTAGATGGTTTCATAACTTTTTACAAATAAAATTTAAAAAATAAAGCAGTTAAAGGCAAATTTGCCTTTAGCTGCTTTAGTAAGTTATATTGAATTTTCGAACATTCTCTTTATATTAAGTTTTAGGTTCTCAAATACGCCACCCTTTTTAAAGTCTCTATCACAATATATTTCAACTTTATTTAACGGCATATCATTAACTAATACTTCACAGTAGCCTACTACTTCCCCTTTTTTGAATTCCTTTTTATTACTATCAATATTTAAGGTGCATTTCTTTATAATTTTATTATCAATTCCTTTTTCAACAACTATACTGCAATCCTGCTTTGCCTTTGCAACAAAATATTTATCATTTTGCTTATTAATGTAAATTTTTTCTACATCATCATCTTTGCTAATAGCCTTTTTAACTTCAAATTTTGAAAAACCAAAATTAAGAAGCATGCTGGCATCTCTATTTCTTATTTTGTAGGAGGGAGCTCCCATTATAACTGTTAGCATTCTTGCACCATCTCTAACAGCTGTTGCCGATATGCAGTATTTTGCTTCTTCTGTAAAGCCAGTTTTTAAACCATCACAACCCTTGAAAAATCTAACTAATTTATTGTGGTTTACTAGTCCAATAGGTGATTTCCTTCCTTCTGAAATAGTTTCCATATATGTTCCTGAATATTTTAATATAGTAGGGTGCTTTAGCAGCTCTCTTGACATTATTGAAATGTCATAGGCGCTTGTGACATGTCCTGCTGCATTTAGTCCAGTACAGTTTTTAAAGGTAGTATCCTTCATGCCTAAGGCTTTTGCTCTATCATTCATAAGCTTAACAAAAGCTTCTTCACTACCAGCTAAATATTCCCCCATGGCAACTGCTGCATCATTACCAGAAGCAATAGCAATTCCCTTTAAAATTTCTTCAACTGTTCTAATCTCCCCAGTGTCTAACAGCATTGTGCTTCCGCCCATTTTCTTTGCGTTTTCACTTGCAGTAATCTTATCACTTATTTTAATCTTACCACTATCTACAGCCTCCATTGCTAGAAGCATAGTCATAATCTTAGTTACAGAAGCCGGTGCAAGTTTTTCATGAGAATTTTTTTCAAATATTATCTTTCCTGTTACAGGTTCCATTAGTAATGCTGATCTTGCATCAACCTTTAAGCCGCTCTCCTCTGCTTTAACCTTAATTGAAAATATTTGAAAAATAAAAACAGCTGATAGTATAATGCTAAATAATTTTTGTTTTCTCATATTACTCCTCCTTTCCATGAAATTAGTATTACCTCTTTTTTTTAGATTATAACGAAAGAAAATTGTTAAATTTTACATTAAAGTATATATGATTTATTATAAATAAAGCTTATGGATGAATAATATTATGGAATTATTCTTTCTCAAAAATCAAAAAAAATAGCTTTAACTAGTAAAGCTATTTCTAAATTCATTATTAAATTTTAATAATAAACTTTGTTTATAGTATTATATCATGAATGTAATCTACTTTTTTAGCAGTATTTCCAATTGTGTAGGCCTTTCTTATCATAGCCTCAGCCTCGTCACATTGAGATAAATTAGTATGTAATACGCATAAGGTATCTCCTACATTAACTTTCTCTCCAACCTTCTTTACAATTGTTATGCCAGCAGCAAAATCAATAGAATCTTCTTTAGTTTTTCTACCTGCACCCAGAAGCATTGCTGATATTCCAATATTTTCTGCCTCTATAGCTGCTACAAAACCTTTCACTGTAGATTTTACTTCAAAATGATTCTTAGCAACAGGTAATAGTTCTATATTTTCAATAACTTCAGGATTTCCCCCTTGTATCTTAACAAGTTCTTTAAGTTTTTCAATTGCCCTGCCTGATTTTATTATTTCTGATAAGCTCTTAAATGCTTCGTCAAACTCCTTAAAGGCACCACCTAATACAGACATATGAGAGGCAATAGTAAGTGCTACTGTAGTTTCGTCTTCTGAGCCCTTTCCTTTTAGAACCTCAATTGCTTCTCTTACTTCATTTGCATTACCTACTTCGTGGCCTAAAGGCTGATTCATATCTGTTATAACTGCTACAGTCCTTCTATTAAGATGTTTACCTATTTCAACCATTGTTCTTGCTAATTCCCTTGCTTCCTCCACAGTTTTCATGAAAGCACCTGATCCAACTTTAACATCAAGAACTATAGCATCTGAGCCCGAAGCTATTTTCTTGCTCATAATTGAGCTTGCTATTAAAGGAATACTATCAACTGTTGCAGTAACATCTCTTAAAGCATATATTTTCTTATCTGCAGGAGTTAGATTCCCAGACTGTCCTGTAATTGCCATTTTATATTTATTTACATTATTAATAAATTCTTCACTGCTTAATTCAGTTCTAAAACCTTCAATGGATTCAAGTTTATCAATAGTTCCCCCAGTGTGTCCTAAGCCTCTGCCTGACATTTTAGCTATTGGAACACCTACAGAAGCTACTAGTGGGATAACAATTAAGCTTATTTTATCCCCTACTCCTCCAGTTGAATGTTTATCAACTTTTATGCCCTCTATGGCTGAAAGATCCACCTTATCACCAGAATTTACAAAAGACATAGTCATATTAGAAGTCTCTTCCTTATTCATGCCTTTAAAATATATAGCCATAAGAAATGCAGACATCTGATAGTCAGGAATTTCACCTTTAGTATAGCCCTGTACTGCAAAATCAATTTCTTCGGCAGTCAGAACCTCTCCTTGTTTCTTCTTTTGTATTAAATCTACCATTCTCATTTTTTGTTCACTCCTATTACTTTATTAAAGTATTTTTACAAATTCATTAATCAGATTAATGAACTTATCTTTAACCTTATTTGATACTTCTATAACCTCTTCATGATTAAGAGCCTGGTTTAAAATCCCAGCAGCCATGTTTGTTATACATGAAATACCAAGCACCTTAATTGTGCAGTGTCTCGCAGCAATTACTTCAGGTACAGTTGACATTCCAACTGCATCTCCGCCTAATATTCTAGTCATTCTAATTTCAGCTGGTGTTTCATAAGTAGGCCCAGTAAACATAAAATAAGTGCCTTGCTTAAGTTCAATATTTAGATTTTTTGCTGCAGTTTTTGCTAAATTTATTAATTCCTTATCATAAGCAGAAGATAAATCTGGGAATCTAACACCTAGATTCTCATCATTTTTCCCAATTAAGGGATTATTAAATGCCAAATTAACATGATCAGTAATAAGCATTAAATCTCCAGGCTTAAAGTCAAGGTTTACTCCACCAGCTGCATTTGTAACAACTAAGGTTTCAATTCCTAAATATTTCATTATATATACTGGCAGCACTAAATCCTCCATTTTATTTCCTTCGTAATAATGGAATCTTCCCTGCATCATAACAACATCTTTACCTTGAAGTTTACCAAAAACAAATTGACCTTTATGCCCTTTAACAGTTGATTCAGGTAAATTTGGTACCTCAGAATATTTTATGACAACCATATCTTCAAGGGTTTCAGCCATTTCTCCAAGTCCTGATCCAAGTATTATTCCTACTTTAGGAATAATATTAATTTTACCTTTAATGTAGCTTACACTTTCCTTTACCTTCTCTAAGTTCATTTACTCAATCCTTTCTTTAGCTTAATTATATATTTTTAGTGATGAAAATAGGCATGTACCTAGCTTTATATAAGCTAAACACATGCTAATATTGTAAATAAATATTATCATATTAATACTGTTCTTAACAGTTATAATTGTATGCTTTAAAGTAATTTTAAGATTATGAAATATACAAATTAAAAATTACTTATAACTTTTTTAATAATATATATATAATTATATAGAATTTTCATATTTTTATCTACTAAAAAATTAACAAAAATACTATTATCATATATATTTGTTTTATAAAAGTAATATAACACCCCATCTATAATCTTAGGAAGCAGCATACCAAATATAATAAGAACCAAAAAGCATCTTAAAATTAGGCTAATAAATTCAATTACATTTTCCAGTTTAAACATATTGTCACTTCCTATAGTATAAGCTTAACTAAGGAAGGTGATCCATAGGTTTCAAGTGCAAAGCCAATAAACATTACTATTGTAATAACTGCAAAGTAAAAAGAATAGGTAGCTAATTTAACCCAAAGACTTCCATTATACCTCTTATTCATTTTTTCTTTTAATAGATTAACCGAAAATTCCATTGAAAGTACAGAAGCAACTATAATACATGGTAAGTACAATAAGTTTTGAGGCACTACCCCTAAAGCTGCTATCCCAATTCCCTTTACCCCAAAACCACTTATCATAAAGCTTAATGTAAAACCAACGGTAAAGCCTTTTACTAAGTCAATTAATAATATAATTGGGATTCCAACCATTGTTAATCCTAGAAACCAAATTGCAATTATAAATGGAATATTATTTTTTATAACGTCTATTAAAATGCTATTATATTTAAAATTACCTTGTGTTATATTTTGCGAAAAATTACTTAAATAGTTTACCAAATCACTTCTATCACCATTAGCCATATATTTTACAGAATAAATTCCTAGAACGATTCCAGTAAATATGCAAAGCAAACTAATTACATAAAGCCAAAAGTTCTCTTGAACGTGATTGCCTAAATTAATTGCATTTCTTCTATTGGACATATCTTTCTCCTCCTTGGGTTCCTCATTTTTTCTAAGCAATTATTAATTGCTTGTCCCTTTGTATATTATCTTTTAATATTTATGATAATAAATGGAGTTATATGACTAGTCCAAAAAACATAAAAAGTATAAAAGACAAAAATCCGCTTTAATTTTTTAGTAAAAATATGTATTGGCTGTGCAAATTGAAATCTAATTAAATCTATTTTATTTATTCAGTTTTATCTGCTGATTGATCTTGTGTAACTTGTTCATTTGTTGCTGATTTATTTGCTTGTATAGCAGTTGCCTGTATTACAGTAGATTGACCAAAGTAATAGCCAATTACTAATGTAAACACGCTTAAAAACTCAGTTGAACTTAAAAGTTTCATTACTGACAAATAGCAAAAAACTAATGTTAATAATAAAGCTATTATCTTCTTTACACTTACAAATTGTTTTAACATATTAAATTACCTCCAAATAATTAATATAAAGGTGTCCTAACTTTGGATACCTTCTAAACTAAATTTCCAGCATCCTTGAAAGTTGTAAATCTTGTATCTTCTCCTAACATTATATTAATTTGTTGTTGCACTTCATTCCTAAACATATCAATTGTTTTCCATATCCAGCAAAATAATAGAAATACCAAACTGCTCTATTTCAAACTTCGTTAAATTTAACAACATCAGAAGTAGCTGGCTGATATAATTTAAATAAAAATACACCCTAATTAATGGGTGTACATAGCAGCTAATATTTTATCTTTTTTAAAGTGTCTAACTTGATGTCTTAAATAACAATAAGCTTCAATATCGTTATCTTTGATTTTTATAACCTTTATATTTCTTTTAGTAAACTCATTTCCTTTTTGATACATTATAGTAACAACCTTATGTGTAGCTAAAGATGTTCTCAATACATTATCAAACATTATAACCACCTCTAATAATTTTAAGATAATTATAACATAAACCAAACAAGAATACAAACATATGTTCTATAATATTGCAAATTAATTAATTCTTATATAGATGCATAAAAATATGAAAATTACTAATAATATTATTAACAACTCATAGAGAGTTGTTGGAGAAGAAGGTTCCTTTACTTTTAAAGTAGAGTCCCTTCTTTTTTCATGTTAGCATTTATTATTTAAGGCTATTATTTTTTATTTCTTGAAGAATTTCAATTATTTTAGTTTTGGCAAAATAAATACACCTTTGTAATTTGGTCTTTAACCAATATACAAAGGTGTAAATTAAAATATCAATTATATATTTATAGATACCAAAACTTAAAATTCATATGGTTTTTCATACAGTTTATTGAATGACTATCTCAATAAATCTTTGAACTGAGTCATTTATGAAACTTTATTTTTAAGTCTTAGCTTGTCTGCTACCATAGCAATAAATTCTGAATTAGTTGGCTTGCCCTTATCATTATGTATGGTATATCCAAAAAGTTTATTAATTGTATCTACCTGGCCTCTATTCCATGCAACTTCAATTGCATGTCTTATAGCTCTTTCTACTCTACTTGCTGTTGTATTGAATTTTTTAGCTATTGATGGATATAGTTCTTTTGTAACAGCAGATAATAATTCAATATCGTTTACTACCATACTAATAGCTTCTCTTAAATACATGTAGCCTTTAATGTGCGCAGGAACTCCGATTTCATGAATTATTCCAGTAATTTCAGTTTCTAAATCTATTGGTTCATTTCTATTTATTTTTATTTCTGGTGTATCTTCCATAGGAATGGTTCTTTTAGTATCATCGCTTGAAATAGTATTGTTAAACATTTGTCTTATTCTCTTTGTAAATACATCCATATCAAATGGTTTTACAACATAATAATCTGCTCCTAGAGTTATGGCTCTTTGAGTTATTTTATCTTGTCCAACAGCTGATAAAACTATTATTCTAGGCATTGGATCAACATGAATACTATTTAATCTCTCTAGTACTCCAAGTCCATCTAAATGCGGCATAATAATATCTAATACAACTAAATCAGGCTTTTTTTCCTGAATAAGTTTAAGTGCTTCTAAGCCATCTTTTGCGATTCCTGTAACTACTATGTCTCTCTGATTTAATAAGTAATCGTTCAATATATTGCAAAATTCTTTATTATCATCTGCAATAATAACACTTATTTTTGAATCTTCCATGTTTTAAATACCCCTTTCAATTTAAATTCCATATCTTAACAATTTATTAATTCGACAAAACTGCAATAAATCCTTCTATTAAAATAAATTTTTTTTGTTAAAAATGACCAAAAATAAATAATAAGTGAATTTATAATTTTTTTATAATTCACTTATTATTATAATACTATTATAATTAGCTTAATTCGTCAATATATCTGCATCTTTTAACATCCATTCTATATAAACTCCATAACCTGTATCTGGCTTATTTATTAGAACATGAGTTACAGCACCTATGATTTTATTGTTCTGTATAATAGGACTACCACTCATACCTTGAACTATACCACCTGTTTTTTCTAATAAAACAGGATCTGTTATTTTAATTATCATGCTTTTAGGACTAGGAGTTTCTTGCTTTAAAAGTTTTTCAATTTCAATATTATAAAGTTTAGGCTCTTCTCCATCGATTGTTGTCAATATTTGAGCGGGCCCTAATTTTATTTCATCTCTTAAAGCTATATCTAATGGTTTACTATTCTTATTAATTAAGCTTTTATTTGTATTTCCAAATATCCCACAGTTAGTATTCTTCGTTATATCCCCTAATGCGACTTCCTCGTCAATAAAAATACCTTTTAATTCTCCAGGATTTCCCTTGGCACCTTTTCTAACAGAAACTATTGATGATGAGATAATTTGCCCTGTATTAATATTTAAAATAGTACCTGTATCAGAATCTGTAATAGGATGACCTAATGCTGCAAACTTATTTGAATTTTCATCATAGAAGGTTAAAGTTCCAACACCTGCTGTGGAATCTCTTATCCAAAGTCCAATTTTATATTTTGTATCATTAGTATTTTTTACAGGTTTAACCTTTTTCGTAAGTTCTTCTCCCTTTCTATCTATTGTTATATTTAATTCTTTACCTTCGCAGCTATTCACAATTTCTGACACTTGCTCTGAACTAGTAATGCTTATGTTATTAATTTTTAAAATACTATCACCAACTTGTATTCCTGCTGCTGCTCCTGGACTGCTGGTCTTACCATTTTCAGTTTCTATATCAGAAAGTGCAACTACTAAAGTCCCCTTAGTACTTAATTTTACACCTATTGGCTGACCACCAGGATATAAGCTAATTTTATTAGAAATAGCTTTAACAGAGATAGTTTTCAAGGGCAAAATACCTAATAGACATACTTGTGCTTTTCTAATACTACTGTTATTTGTTATTAAATTATTTACTTTAATATCCTTTTCTTCTACTAGCCTCAAAAAGTTGTTGCTTTTTAATTCCTGACCTTCCCTTACAAAAATAGTAGAAGAAATCTGTCCTACATTAATATAAGTAAATAAAGTTAGAAAAATGATAGGAGTTAATATCCAGCATAACAACCTTATTCTTTTCTTTTTCATGCTTTTTCCTCCTGTCGTCTAATAATTTTCTAACTTTAAGTTGCCCTTTAAAATATGTTCTTATGCTATATTAAAGTTTCATATAAAGTTAAACCATTGTTTTTTAAAGCAAAATATGATAGTTTTAATATTTTTTATTAAAAATATTTTTTATTTTATTAAAAAAAGAGTTATAACATTTTAAGTGTTATAACTCTATTCTTCCACAAAATTAAGTTTTTTATTTGCTAAAATATAAATATTTTATTAAATTAATTCATTTTTTTTAATTTCTGCCATAAAAATAAGTTCTTTAGCATGTTCCAAGGTTAATTTAGTTACTTCAGCTCCACCAACCATTCTAGCAATTTCTATCTGTTTTTGATCATCGCTTAGTTTAGTAACTGAAGTATAGGTTTTATCCTTTTTTACATCTTTAGAAATCAAGAAATGTGTATCAGACATACAGGCAATTTGAGATAAGTGTGTAACACAAAACACTTGATGTTTTGTAGCAATTAAATACATCTTTTCGGCCACACTTTGTGCTACTCTACCACTTATTCCAACATCAATTTCATCAAATATAACTGAAGGAATGCTATCTTTATCTACAAAAACAGTTTTAAAAGCAAGCATAATACGAGAAAGCTCTCCGCCTGAAACTATCTTTTCTAGATCCTTCAAAGGTTCTCCAGGATTAGTTGAAATTAAAAATTGGACTTTATCATTGCCGTTTTCATTAAATCCATCTTGCTTACTTATTTCTATTTTAAAAATACATTTTTCAAGACCAATATACTTTAATTCTTTTGTTACTTCTTTTTCTAGCAATATAGAAGTTTTACATCTTTTGTCATGAATTTGATTTGTTATTTGTGTAAGTTCTATAATAAGCTCTGCTTTTACCTTCTTTAACTTTTCAATTATTTCATTACTATTTATTAGTTCCTCATATTGAGTTTGAATTTTATCTCTAAATTCTATTATTTCCTTAATTGAATTACCATATTTTTTCTTTAATAAGCCAATTTGATATATTCTACTATTTATAAACTCCAATTTATTCTCATCATATTGGATGCTGTCCCTTAAATTTCTAACCTCAGCAATGTTTTGCTCTAAATTATAATAGGATTCTTCTAAGCTGTCACCAATGGCTTTAACTTTTTCGATATGCTTTTGTATTCCACGAATCTCTTTTATAACAAGACCTAAGGCATCATAAACTGATGGAGAGCTATCACTGCCTTTATCTAATATTTCATAGCAAATATTAAGGCTATTATTTATCTTTTCAGCATTTGATAAAATAGAAAATTCACTCTCAAGCTCAACATCCTCATTAACTCTTAATTTAGCTTTATTAATTTCATCTAATTCATATTTATAAAAATCTATTAAAGTTTCTTTTTCTCCTGCTTTTCCCTGAATCTTATTTATTTCATTGTCTATATTAAGTAAATGTCTATATTTTAAGCGGTAATTTTCAAGTAGAGTGCCTAATTTTTCTCCACCAAAATCATCAACATAATAAATATGATTTGCAGAATCTAACAAATTTTGATTTTCATGTTGTCCATGAATATCTAATAAAGTTGAGCTAACTGTTTTTACATTGTTTAAGAGCATAGCTTTTCCGTTAATTTTAGCAATAGATTTGCCAGTCATAAAAGTCTCTCTGCTCATGATTACCATATCTTCAGCTTCAATATCATAAAGCTTTAAGACTTCTGCAGCTTTTTTATTTTCTATGGTAAATACAGCTTCAACATATGTCTTTTCTTCCCCAGTTCTAATTAAATCTTTACTGAACTTACCACCCAAAACATAGCTAATTGCGTCAATTAATATAGATTTACCAGCTCCTGTCTCACCTGTTAAAACATTAAATCCCTTTTCAAAGTTTATTGTTAAATTTTCTATTAGAGCAAAGTTACTTATATTTAATTGAAGAAGCATTTTAACCTCCCGGTATTCCTCATACTGCACCAAACAATTATTAATTGTTTGGCTCCTGGTATTCCTTATGTTTCCTGATCACTAATCATTTTTTTAATTTTTTGTACTAGTAAAATGCAAAGTTCTTTGCTTCTTGCAAGCACAAATATTGTATTATCCCCTGCTATTGTGCCTGCAACTCCATCAAAATTCAAAGAATCAATGGCTTCTGCTGCAACTTGAGCTGAACCCGGTATTGTTTTAATAACTATAAAATTTTCAACATTTTCAACTGAAAGAACTGTTTGACTAAAAACATTTACAAGCTTTTCCGATAAGAACTTTTCAATAGGAGATATAGATGCATATTTATATTTGCCTTCACTGGACAAAACTTTTATGAGTTTTAATTCCTTAATATCCCTTGAAACCGTAGCCTGAGTTACATCCATTCCAATATTTTTTAATTCTTCAGCAAGTTCTTCCTGTGTTTCAATGTCTTTAAAATTAATGATCTCTAATATCTTTGCATGCCGTGCAACCTTCATTAATTACCACCCTCACACTCTTTTGTTCTTAGAGTAATCTTTCTTCTTAATATATCAAAGTAATCATAACCTTCTAGCTTAATCAAGCTGCATTTTAATCGAGACATAGTCACTTCTATTTTGTCATTATTTTTAAGCTCATAGGATTGTTGCCCATCCACAGTTAGAAAAACACTTTCAAATTTTCTCTTAATTGATACATTTATTTTACTGCTGCCATCTACAACCAGTGTTCTCACTCCAAGAGAATGTGGACAAATTGGTGTGATAGACATTAGCTTTAAAGTAGGATACATTATAGGTCCTCCAGCAGACAATGAATATGCTGTTGAACCTGTGGGTGTTGAAATAATCACTCCATCTGCAGTAAAGGAGGCATAATACTTGTCATCTATATAAATTTCATATTTAGCCATTCTAGCTAAAGTTCCCTTAGCCACTACGATGTCGTTTAAACCTATATAGTTTTTAACATCATTCTCCTTTTCAATCTTGCAGTTTAATATAATCCTATCTTCAATTTTAAACTTTTTTTCTTTAATATTTTTAATTGCCTTAGCAAAATCTGTACTTACTACCTCAGTTAAAAAGCCCAAATTTCCTATGTTCACCCCTAGGATAGGAATATTGTACTTTGCAACTTCTCGGGCAGTGCCTAAAAGAGTCCCATCTCCGCCAACAGAAATAATAAAGTCAAGAAAATTATCTTTAATACTAAGTAAATTCTGGCTGTCTTTAAATATAGTGATTTTGGAATCTGGAATTATATTTTCAATAGTATTTGTAATGAAATTTAATATATCTCCATTAATATCTTTTTCAGTATTAACATTTATACCAATATTTTTCATAATTCCTCCAGAGTAATAATTAAGTTAATATCCCGTGAGCCATTTCTACTATTTTATCTATGTTATTTAAATCAAAGGTACTGTTTAAACTCATGTCTTTAGAAAAATATATCAAATATTCAATATTTCCTTCTGGTCCCCTTATAGGTGAAAAATCTAAATTCAATATATTAAGCTTTTGTTCAATTAAAAAATTAACTATTCCATAAATAACTTCTTTATGTGTTAATGAGTCCTTCACTACACCCTTCTTACCAACCTTATCCCTTCCTGCTTCAAACTGTGGTTTTATAAGTGCAACTACTTTTCCTTCATTTTTAAGCAAATTTATCACAGGTGGTATAACTTTTTTTAATGAAATAAAAGATACATCTATACTTGCAAAGTCACCATATTCTCCGATTTGTTCGTAAGTTACATATCTCACATTTGTCCTTTCAAGGCAAAGAACTCTTGGATCTGTTCTTAGTTTCCAGGCAAACTGACCGTATCCAACATCTATAGCGATAACCTTATTTGCTCCATTTTGAAGCATACAATCAGTGAATCCCCCAGTAGAAGCACCAATATCAAAGCAAGTTAAAGCTTTTAGGTTAAGTTCAAAAGTTTTTAAAGCTTTTTCTAATTTAAGACCACCCCTGCTGACATAAGGCAGAACTTCTCCTCTTATTTCTATTGAAGATGAAGTCGATACCTTTTCACCTGCTTTATCAACTCTTTGACCATCTATAAAAATTTGACCAGCCATTATGCTTGCCCTTGCTTTTTCTCTAGATGGAAACATTCCGTTACTAACTAAAAGTACATCTAATCTTTCTTTTGTTTGCGACATAGTGACCTCTCTAAACTATAATAATTTAATAATACTGTTTGTTATTCCTGATGGATCTAAGCCATATAATTTATATAGTATATCTACATTGCCATGGGTAATAAATTCATCTTTAAACGCAAGATTTATTACTTTTGTATTTTGATTTAAGGTTGATACATACTGAAGTACATAAGATCCAAGTCCACCATTAATAACATTATCCTCTAATGTAACTATTGAGTAATCATCTTTTACTAAATCTGAAATTAAAGCTTTATCAATAGGCTTTATAAAACATGCGTTAATAATTTTTAAATCAATTGGATATTGTAATAATCTTTCCTTTGCTAGTAAAGCGTGCTGAACCATTTTTCCTGCTGCTACTACTGCAATCTTTTTATATTGGTTATCTTTTTCTTTAATATCTCTATTATAGAGAACTTCCCATTTGCCTAATTTAATTTCTTTTAAGCTAACTAAATTTAATTCCCTATGGTCTCCACCTCTAGGATACCTTACTGCCACAGGAAAATTCTGATTCACAGCCCACTTAAGCATAGTATTTAACTCAGCTATGCATTTAGGTGTAATTATTGTCATATTGGGCATTGTTGAAAGATAAGATAAATCAAAAACACCTTGATGGGTTTCTCCATCTTCTCCTACAATTCCAGCCCTGTCTATTGCAAACACTACAGGTAACTTTTGTATACATATGTCATGCAGCAGCTGATCATAGGCTCTTTGCAGAAAGGTAGAATAGACTGCAAATACTGGCTTTAGCCCTTCGCTTGCCATGCCTGCAGCTAGAGTTACGGCATGCTGTTCTGCAATTCCTACATCAAAAAATCTATTTGGAAATTCTTCAGAAAAACTTGTAAGTCCTGTACCATCTCTCATGGCAGCAGTTATTGCAACTACATTTTCCTTTTCCCTAGCTATATCAATTAAAGTTCTTCCAAAGGCGCCTGAATAGGTTTCGCAGGAAGTAGACGCAGTCTCACCACTATCACAATCAAAAGGTCCTATGCCGTGAAATTTCCCAGGATTTTGCTCCGCATATTCATAACCCTTGCCCTTTTGAGTTACAACATGTATAATAACTGGCTCTTTAATGCTTTTAGCCATGTTCATAACCTTTGTTAGATCCTTTAAATTATGACCATCAATAGGTCCTAAGTATTTTAATCCCATATCTTCAAAAAGCATGCTTGGAACTATTACCTGCTTAATACCATCCTTTATTTTCTCTATGGAATTAGCCATACCTTTTCCTATGGATGGGATTTTTCTAAGAGTTGTATCTAGATCCTGTGCAAATTTATTATACTTTGGATCAGCTCTTAATTTGCTTAAATATGTTGAAAGTCCTCCTACATTTTTTCCTATGGACATTTCGTTATCATTTAAAATAATAATCATTTTACTTTTCTTATAGCCCACATCGTTTAAGGCCTCAAAGGCCATTCCTCCGGTAAGAGCTCCATCCCCTATAACTGCAACTACTTCATGATGCTTCTTATTTAAATCACGTGCTCTAGCCATACCTAAGGCTGCAGATAAGGAAGTACTGCTGTGACCTGTTTCAAATATATCATATTTACTTTCTTCCCTTTTAGGAAAGCCACTAATACCATTAAAATTTCTCAAACTGTCAAATTTATCTTTTCTGCCCGTTAAAATTTTATGGATATAAGCTTGATGCCCTACATCCCAAATTAATTTATCAAAATTAAAATCAAAGGCATAATATAAGCTTAGTGTTAATTCAACTACTCCAAGATTTGAAGCAAGATGTCCTCCTGTTTTAGAAACCTTATCTATTAAAAAGCTTCTTATTTCTTCTGCAAAACCTTCTAATTCTGCAAAAGACATTTTTTTTATATCTGCTATATTTTCATATTTATCTAAAATTTTGTACATAACATTTTCCTTTTTCAAATTATTTTATCATTCATCAAACATCTGTTTAAATAATGTTGGTATTCTTTTATAAAATTTATTATTTGCAAAATAATAAAAGCTACTAATACTTATATAGTAGCCTTATTATGGTATATTATATCACAATAAATTAATATTTTCAAAATATGCATAATTAATAATTAAAATTCTCTTCTAAGAAGATAAATAGATAAATCTTTTAAATCCTTAGTATCATAAGGAATATTATCTAATAGGCTCAAACATTCTTCTGTAAGGGAGCTGCACATTTTCTTGCATTCATTCAGGCCAAAGGTTGTAATAAAATTTGTCTTATTATTTTCTTCATCACTATGTATGCTTTTGCCTACTAACCTTTCATCTCCTATTACATTAAGTATATCATCCTTAATTTGAAATGCTAAACCTAATTTTTCTCCAAATTTATTTAATGTTTCTAATTCATCTGCATTGGCATTTCCGAGTAATGCACCAGCTAATATTGAAGCCTTAATAAGAGCTCCAGTTTTTTTGCTGTGCATATATAGAAGCTCTTCATAAGAGATTTTTCTTCCTTCACTTAAAATATCAACCACTTGACCGCCAATCATACCCTCTGCCCCAGAAGCCATGGATATCAAACTGCAAGCTTTAAGGGTCTTGTCGTCCTTTCCAAGGCAAAACTTAAACATTAAATTCATTGCCTCATTTAAAAGAGCGTCTCCAGAAAGTACTGCAATTGCTTCTCCAAAGATCTTGTGATTAGTAGGTTTACCTCTTCTTAAATCGTCATTATCCATACAGGGAAGATCGTCATGTATTAAAGAGTAGGTATGAATCATCTCAATTGCAGCAGCTACAGGCATAATATCTGAGTAGTTACCTTTAAACATATTATATGTTAATATAAAGAGCAGTGGCCTTATTCTCTTTCCTCCAATGCTTACACTATAATGCATTGCCTCATATATTTTTTTATTATAGTCATCACTAGAAGCAAGGCAGCCTTCCATATAGGTTTCTATTTCATTTTTCAATGCATTAGTTTCCATAGTTACTCCTCATTTAGTATAAAAATTTCTTCTTTGCCTTCCATAAGTATTTTGACCTTGCCTTCTGCTTCATTTAAGCTTTTATAAAGCTTATTACATAGATTAATGCCTTCTTCATAATATTTCATGGACTGCTCTAAAGTAAGCTGCTCACTATCCATAATATTAGAGATTTCTTCAAGTCTTTTCATCATTGTTTCAAAACTTTCATTTTTCTTAGGCATATTTCCCTCCAATTAAATATCCTTATCTGATAAGCACTGAATTCGTGCTAAGGTGTTTCCGTCTTTTAGGCTTATCTTCACTTTTTCCTTTGTTTTTAATACCGATAATTCACTTACAATATTGCCCTCTATGTCTTCAATTAAAGAATAGCCTTTATCAAGGACTTTAAGCGGATTATGAGCATTTAATATAGCATTCATTTTACTTAATTGTTCTTTGTCAGTTTGAAGTTTTGCTTTTATATTATGATTTAATTTATCTTTAAATCTATCTATTTGATTATATTGATTAATAATATAATTCATAGGATTATTTAATTCTAAAGTCTTATTTAAGCCATCAACTTTATTACTTAAAAATGTAAGATAAGAATTAATTGAGGATGATACTTTATTTTTATAGCTGCTTAGCATAATTTCTATCTCCTTAGAACTAGGTATAGCTAATTCTGCAGCAGCTGATGGTGTAGAAGCTCTTTTATCAGAAACAAAGTCAGCTATCGTAAAATCAGTTTCATGTCCTATTCCTGAAATAGTAGGCTTCTTAGAATTATAAATTGCATATGCTAAATTTTCATTGTTAAAAGCCCAAAGTTCTTCAATGGAACCTCCGCCTCTAGCTAAAATTATAAGATCTAAATCCTCTATACTGTTAAAATAGTCAATACCCCTTATAATGTCCTCACTGGCATTAAGCCCTTGTACTAAAGCAGGATAAAGCAGCATATCTGTGGAAGCATTTCTTCTTCTTGAAACATTAATTATATCTCGTATAGCTGCCCCAGTAGGTGATGTAATTACTCCAACCCTCTTTGGATACTTGGGTATAGCTTTTTTATGCCTCACATCAAATAATCCTAATGCCTCAAGTTTATTTTTTAATTCTTCATATTTAATGTATAGTTCTCCTAAACCAACTTGAGACATTTCCTCACAATAAAGCTGATAAGTACCATCCTTTTCATAAACAGATACCCTTCCTTTAACAATAACAGCCTCACCATCTTTTGGCATAAATTTAAGGGTGCTGGCATGGCTTCTAAACATTATACAGTTTATTTTACTGCTTTCATCCTTTAAGGAAAAATATATATGTCCACTTGAATGGAGTTTAAAATTTGAAATTTCACCTTTAATGTTTAAATTATTTAATATAAAATCAGAATCCATTGTCTTTTTTATATAATTATTAAGTGCAGATACAGATAAGGTTTTAATAAACATTTTTCTTAGAAGCCTCACAAGCATTTTTTATTAAAATAGTAGTAGTTAGTGCGCCAACACCACCAGGAACAGGCGTTATATATACATCTTTTTCAATTATACTGTTAAATTGTACATCTCCTGTTATCTTTCCTTCTACCATACTGGTGCCAACATCAATTACAACTGCTCCATCTTTTACAAATTCTTCAGAAACGAAGCCTGGCTTCCCTAATGCACATACTAGAATATCTGCATTTTTGCATATATCCTTAATGTTTTTAGTTTTTGAATGGCATATGGTCACAGTAGCGTTTTCCTTCAACAATAGCTGTGCAACAGGTTTTCCAACAATATTACTTCTGCCTATTACCACTGCATTCTTTCCTTCTATACTCACCCCTGTACTTTTTATAAGATGAATTATACTTTGCGGCGTACATGGAACAAAACATTCATCACCTTTATAAAACTTGCCCATATTAATATCAGTAAGTCCATCTACGTCTTTTTCAAAGCTTATTTTTGAAGTAACTACTTTTTCATTAATATGCTTTGGTAGTGGTAACTGTAAAATTAGTCCATCTACATCCTTTGAATTGTTTAATTCTTCTATAACATTTATTAATTCAGCTTCAGAAGTACTTTCTTCAAGCTCTATAAGCTTATACAAAACTCCTAATTGGTCACATAACTTACGCTGATTATTACAATAAAATATGGAACCTCCGTCTTTTCCAACAAGTATAGCAGTTAAGCAAGGTAGCCTTTTATTTTCTTCCTTTTTCTTTAAAACAAAGTTTTTAATTTCCTCTTTAAGTTTTGCTGCTTCTGCTTTTCCATCAATTATTTTCCCCATGATATAACCCCCTTGTATTTCCTTAAATATTTGTTTCCTTATTTATATTATCGAGAACTCCGTTGATAAATTGAAAAGATTTATCATCTGAGTATTTCTTTGCAAGTTCAATGCCTTCGTTTACTGAAACCTTATTTGGAATATCAGCTTCATACATTATTTCATATGTACAAATTCTTAAAATTGCTAAATCAATCTTAGATAATCTGCTTATTTTCCAATTTACTAAATATTTTTCAATTTTTTTATCTATTGCTTCGCTATTTTCTTGTATACCTTTAAGTGTGTTTGTTATGTATTCAAAATCAATTTCTTTTAGGTCCTCTTCAGTGTTTTCCTTATAGTTATCTAAAATGTCATTAAAGTTTCCCTTGTTTATTGACATTTCAAACTGCAGCGCCATGGCAATTTCCCTAGACCTTCTTCTGTTCATTTAATTTCCTCCTATTGTCGGAACACTGAGTAATTTAAGATTACTCACTCCCGCTCGCAAATTACTCGTTAAAGCCCATTTAGGGCTTTAACCTCCTATTGTCGGAACACTGAGTAATTTAAGATTACTCACTCCCGCTCGCACACTGGGTAGTCTAGCTTGCCAATTGCTCATCGGCAGACTACCCGTAGAAGCCCATTTAGGGCTTCTACCTCGTTAAAGCTCATTTAGGGCTTTTACCTCCTAAAACTGCTATAATAATACCAATTAAATATATTATTCTATATTTGAATTATTATCAAGTTAAATATTATTATACAATTATATAAGGCAACCTTCAATTATAATAAAATATTTAATAAAAATGGCACCCATATTTTATGACTTATTAAATCAATAAGTCTTAAAATATGGATGCCATTAGTAATTCATTATTCCTCTACTTCTTCTTGCTTTTCATCAGGTTTTGGAATTAAAACATTTTGAACATGTATATTTACAGCAGATACCACAAGCCCTGTCAAAGCTTCAACGGTTTTCTTTACATTTTCTTGAACTTGTTTACCTACCTCAGGTATTTTAAAACCATATTCAACAACTACATATAAATCTATAGCTGCGCTATTTTCTCCAACATTGACTTTAACACCCTTTGATAAATTCTTTTTGCCAGTTAATATTTGAGTTATTCCTCCAACAAGGTTTGCACTCATGCCAGCAATTCCTTTTATCTCAGCAGCAGCTAATCCAGCTATAACCCCAACAACCTCATCGGATATTTTTACAATACCCATATTCATCTCGTCTTGAAAATTCTCTTCCATTTCAGTACCCCCTTGCTTAAAAAGCAATAGTTTTATCTTAGGTACATTATATCAAAAGTATATTAATTTTACAAATACTATTGTTTTTGCTCAATTTCAACATCTTTTATTTTAGTTATTCCTAAAACTACATTTTTAATATCTTTGATTTGTTTATCAGTGAGCTTGTCTTTTGTTTTAACATAAACATTAACTTTACCATCTGATATTTGGCAGAAAGAATCGTCATAGCCTTTTCCTTTTAGTTGTCCTTCAATTTTTACTTCATTTTCTGTATTAGTTGTGAGTGCCTTTAATTGAGAGATCATCGCATCCTTATATTCCTTTGCAGCATCTTTGTCATCAATAATGGTTTGATATGTAGGCATCATTTTTGCATTAACTGTATCCCTGTTTAGTCTTTGTTCTGTATAAAAGTCCCCCTTATCATTTGCTGAAGCATTAGTAATTTCGCTAGAATCTACATATAAAGGGCTATTTACCCTTGTAGCAAGAACACCTGCACATACTATTAGTACTAATAAAGTGGCAATAATAAAAGCTTGTTTCTTATTCATTTTTATTCCTCCCATCAATCTTTCTAGTGAATTATATGATTCTCCATTATAATTTATTCTACTTTTTCATTGGGTAAACACTAACTTTATCAGCACCAATGTTGAATAATCTCGTTACAGCCTGTGTAATTTCTAGTTGTACAACCTTCTCTTTTGCCCCGTCAGCAACTACAATTACACCTACTATCTTTGGCTTGTTTGTTTTTATAATAAGTGGTGCACTCTTAGATCCATCATTTGTAACTACAACAGTGCTTCCATTATTGTCTTGAGTTGTATCTCTAGTGCCGCCGCTTGTGTCTCTTTCCTTTGTGTTGCTTTTAGAATCAGTAACATTAACTGCAGGAACTTGTTCTTCACTTCCATCTATGTTAAGCATAACTTTTACTCTTCCAACCCCATCAATATTTTCTAATACAGCTTTTAACTCATTCTGAACTGCAACTTCGTAATCATGGGTAGTTGTACTTACAGCTGAAATATCTTGATTTTGCTTATTTTGATTGCTAGCTGAAGTGGTTGCTGCACTTTTAAAAATATCTGTACCAAGAACAGCCAAAATACAAACTAAGATAACAGCTAAACATCCAATTAATAAATTAGGTAATTTATTTTTATTTTTTTTTGGCTCATTACTTTCAGGTGTATTAAATATTTTTTTAAGTTCATTATAAATATTTTCTAGAAACTTATGTATATCCATGGTTTACCCCCCCCTTTATTTTTCACAACTTGTAAATCTCTATAGCATCACTTTGTAGTTTTAATTCTTTGCTTAAAAATTCCTTAACTAGTCTGCTTCTTTCATCATTTAAAGTTTGCGAAGCCTCATTAATATTTCCTTTGGTACTAATAACAACTTTCTTAATTAAATCTATGCTCCCATCCTTAATTCCAACCTTAAGGCTTTTTATATATGCACTGTCATTATCATTTTCGTAATCTACTACAGCCTCAACTTTATAGGAATTATTCGGGAAACTTTCTTTAAGTTTATTTTCCACAGCTTTTTCAACGTTTAATTTAAAAGTGCTTAAGGTATTTGTCATAATATCCTTTTTATATTGATCCGAATTACCTTCATAACTTTTTTCATCCATATATGTAACCGCCTTCGTTACATATGTATTTATATCAAATTCCTTGTTAAACACCTTTAAAATAGGATTTATTAATACAGTTATTAATATGAGACCTAAAACAAACTTTACATATTTTCTAAATCCGTTATTAGGCAGCAGCATCTCAACTGCAGTCATGAAAATAACAATAGTGCAAATGCTTATAATCCAAGTTCTTAATTCTCCTAACATAGTTACACCTACTTACTTTAAAATTTTTTAGTATCATCACCATCCTTATATAATCATTTAGCGCATATTTATTAATACTACTTACCCACCTATCATCATTTTTCCCGCAGAAGCAATTATAGCTACCATTATAAAAAACATAGTTGAAACACTTATGACACAGGACATTACTAATAGAAGAGAATCTCCTACTGAAGAAATACAATCTGTAAGTTTGCTGTCACTAATTGGTTCTATTATTGCCGCGGTCAATTTATATAAAAGAGCCATTATTAATAGCTTAATTATTGGAAATATTACAATGGCTAAAATAATAATAAGTCCTAGTCCGCTTAATGCATTTTTAAGTAGCAAAGAATAACCTGCTACCGTGCTGACAGCGTCAGAAAAGGCCTTACCAACTATAGGAACAAAATTATCAATTGCATATTTAGCTGTTTTAACTGTTACTTGGTCGATAGTTTTAGAAGTAATTCCTCGAATGGTTAAAATTCCTATGAATACAGTAACTAATATACCTTGTGCCCATAGTGCAATTTGATTTAATAGTTTAGTTAATTTATCTAACTTAAATTCATTAGTTAAACTATTTACAAACTGAAGTACAAAACCCATAAATATAAGAGGTATTATTATGTCCACATAAAGTCGAATACTGATATTTATGGAAGCGATTATTATTGGATCCATCACTGCTGCTTCAGTGAAGCCACCTACACTTGCAATTAGCATCATTAGTACTGGTATTAGTGCTGACATAAAGTCAGCAGTTTGATTCATGGCATTTTTTGCAACTTCAACAGCATCGTAGAAACCTTTCGATACTAAAACTATAATTAATGCAAAACATGCAAAATATGCTATACTTGATAATCCATCATCACTAAATGACCTATTTAAGTTATTTAATAGTGCGCATATAATTGCAATAATAATTAATATAGACATAGTTTTAAAGGTTGCTGTTACTTCTTTGAACAGATAAGAAATAATGGCCTTTATGACTTTACTAGTAGTGAACTTTCCATCTCCTGTTTTCATAAACTCATTAACAAATTCTTTTGCATTTAAATCCTTTAAAACTTCATTTTGAGTTTTCATGTTTACAATATAATTGTATAAACCCTCAACCTGCGCTCCCTCACTTACTTGACTCCCTGCATCACCAGCGGCAGCTTGTACATTAAAAGGCAGCATCAGGATAATAAGTAAAACAAAAATTAATTTTTTCATATATTTACCTCTACATTATCTTTAGAATAGATTGCAATACTGCCATTAAAATAGGTATTGAAAGTCCTAATATTAATATTTTCCCAGCGAACTCCACCTTTGCTGCCAAGGTTCCTTCTCCTGCATCTTTGCAGATTTCACTAGCAAAGGATGCCAAGTATGCTATACCGAGAATCTTAAATATTATGTTTAAGTAAACATAATCAATATTTGCCTTTAGTGCTAATTGTTGAAGGAGTTGCAGTATAGCTGTGATCTTAGTCAGCATAAATAAGAATATTAGTATTCCAACTATTGTACTAATTTGCACTGCTAGTGCTCCATTCTCATGTTTAATGATAACGACAATGGATAAAGCTATAAATACAAAAGCTACAATCTTAACTATCTCCATAATAGCCTCCTAGAAGGTAAACATAGTTCTAACACTGCTGAATAATTGGGTTATCAGTGTTATCACCATTATTACCATTATTACAATTCCAGCCAAATATGTAACAGTTGCTATATCATCTTTACCAGCGGCCCTCAATATTTTATCTAAAATCATTACGAATACAGCAAAGGCCCCAATTTTAAACAATAAACTTATATCTAACACATTTCCACCTCCTATAACAATACAATTACAATCATTGCACCAATACTAAAACCCAAATACCGATACAATTTTAAATTTTTATTCATAGTTTCTTCAGCAATATTTATCCTCTTTTTCAAATTAACTTTTAAAAGAGAAAAAATCTTTCGATGTCCTTCTATATCCGATTCTCCTAGAGATTTGGATAAATCTAGAATTACCTTCAAATCATCTGAATTTAAGTTAAGAGAATTAGCCTCATATTCTAAGCACTTTTTAAAAGCATTATATACGCTGTCAACTTCATTTTTGTATAGAAGCTTGGATATTTTCTCAAAGATTTCTTTTACTGGACTCTCGCTTTTCTCTGATACACTATAAAGAGCTTCAGGAAGAGGTGTATGTGTATATTCAATTTCATTTTCTAATTGACCTAAGGATCTCTCAAATTCATTTAGCTGCTTTACTCTTTTTCTAAAACCCTCTGCATAGACAAAACCAGCTATTGTAGAGGTAGCTAATATAATAAAACAACTTAAAAATTTAATCATATTATCTTATCTCCTCCATTGTTTTTCCTGTTTTTCAAAATCATAAATGTACTCTATTGTGCCGACACCATTTTCAGCACTTAAAATAACTGCTTTCTTGAATATATGGTTGTCCATTATTTCATTAAAAACCATTCTATTGTATAAATCCTCTATTCCATAACCGTGTATTGTTGTTATGATTTTAACTCCAGAGTTTATTGCCATTAGGATACTTTCCATATCCTTATTGGTTCCAATTTCATCACAAACAATAACTTCTGGAGCCATACTTCTGATTGCCATCATAATTCCATCTGCTTTTGGACAATTATCTAAAACGTCAGTGCGAAGACCTAAATTCATTTGAGGAATACCATTATATGAGCTGCTAATTTCACTTCTCTCATCAATTACACATACTTTTTTGCCTTTGAGTCCTAGCCTTACCATGCCATCAGATAAATTTCTTGCAATATCGCGAAGCATAGTTGTTTTACCGCACCTTGGAGGAGATATAATAACTGTATTTGAAACTTGATTTTTATTAACTATAAAAGGCATTACTTTGCTAGAACACCCCAATATTTCATGACAAACTCTAATGTTTAATGAGCCTAAACTTTTTATTGTTTTAACTTTATTATTTTCAATTATGCAGCTTCCACACAAACCTACTCGATGCCCTCCCTTAATGGTTAAATACCCCTGCTTGATTTCTTCATCAAAGGCATAAATCGAATAATTGCTTATGTGCTTAAGTACTTCCCTAATATCCTGTGTTAAAACAGTATAATCAGTAATAATTTCATCACTGCTTATTTGTAAAATTAAGGGCTTGTTTGCCTTCATTCTAATTTCTTGCAGTCCATCTTCATATTTAAAACCCTTAATAATCTTTGCTATGCCTTCAGGAAGTACTTCTAAAACTTCTTTAGTATTGTTCATCTTTCATCCTCCTTTCATATATAATTCCTATTTAAATTTTCTTGAAATTATTCCATTAAATTAAAATAAAAATGAGCATAAAAAAAAAAGCATAGGAGCAAAAACCCATGCTTTAGTTATCTATTATTCCTGAGTACATTCAACTAGAGGAATTTCTTTATGGCAATTTGGACAAGATATTTCTTCATTACAATTGCAGATGTCAGTATCTATGTATACTGTCTCACCACAGTGTGGACACTCAATGTTAATGTAGTTTTCGCAATCATCTTCATCATAGCTGTCATAGTCATCTTCATCTTCATCATAATAAAATTCTTCTTCAAGATCGCTTAGATCTTCATCGATTGTATCTACATAATCTTCCATCTCATTTTGAGCTTCTTTTAAAAATTCAATTTCATTTGCCATATCCTTTAAGATGCTAGCAATTTCTGTAATAATCTTTCCTTCATTTGTAGCCTTATCAATTGCCATTCCTTCAATCATCCCACTTAGAAAGGAAACTCTTGATAATAATGGTTCCATAAAAAACACATCCTTTTAAATAAATTTAATAAATATGCAGTATAAAATAAATTTATACTGCATCAATTTAAAGCTATTTAGTATTATGGACTAAACTCTCTCCATATATTCACCAGTTCTAGTATCTATTCTTATAACTTCCCCTTCATTTACAAAAAGAGGAACCATAACTGTAGCTCCAGTTTCAACTGTAGCTGGCTTTCCTGTGTTTGTTGCTGTATTTCCTTTTGCACCTGGTTCTGTATAAGTTATTAATAATTCTACAAAGTTAGGTGCTTCAACAGAGAAAGCCTCTCCTTTATAAAATTTAATAACAGCAAACATATTTTCTTTTAAGAACTTTATTGCTTCTTCTACTTTTTCAAGATTTAATGGAATCTGTTCAAAATTTTCAGGATCCATGAAATAGTAAAGTTCTCCATCACAATATAAATACTGCATTTCTTTTCTTTCGATAACAGCTTCTTGAAGCTTATCAGTTGGGTTGAAGGTTCTATCTGTTACTCCACCTTGAATAACATTTCTTAACTTAGTTCTTACGAAAGCTGCGCCTTTACCTGGTTTTACATGTAAAAATTCGATTACTGTGAAAACTTGTCCATCTAATTCAAAAGTTGTACCTTTTCTTATATCTCCTGCTGATATCATTAAATATCCCTCCAAAAACTATTAATTAGTTTATATTATAACCCTTTCAGGTAAATTAATACCGAACCTAATTTTACGATATGACCAATGATATTTTATCAAAAGTTATGATTTTTTGCAAATATTATTATTAATTTTTTCACTATGTTTAAAAAATATTCTATCTATTTTTTATTAGAACTAAATCAAAGTTAATGGATTGATTAACTTTATTAGCATTTTCAATTTTTAAATTTTCTAAATTAACATAGTTTTCCTTTCCTTTAAAGTCATCAATAACTTTTATGAAGCTTGTAATATCACCTTTATAATTAAATTCAACTTTAAGAAGTTTTTTACTTTCTTCATTATTATTAAAATTTTTAATATAAAGGTTTGGTACTTTTGATACCATATCCAAAATCTCGCTATAGCCATATACTTTAATGTTTTTTGAAGTTGAATTTGTAGGTTGTATATTTTTACCTTTATTTAAGATACTTATTTTAATTGATCTTATATTTAATAAAACAAGTATGCTAATTATAATTAAGAATAAAGCGCATATTAGTTTGTAATGTTTAAGCTTTTCACTCATTTCTTTACCTCTAAAGTTATTTTAAAACTATATTTGTTATTGTTTTCCTCTATTGAAGATAAATATTTTATTTTGTATTTACTTGAACCTTCAAGTGTATTAACAATATCATTGAATGTATTCCTCTGCCCAGTTAGGACATCCAGTTTAATTTCACTATTATTTACTTCAATATTATTAAATACAATATTATTACTTGTACCTGTATAAAATTCAATGAAGTTATTAATAGTATCAAATTGTTGAGATTTACTTTCTTCCCTTGTGCTGCTAGCCTTTGCTTTTTTTAAATTTATGTTCTTTTCATATTGTTTATTTAAATTATTAAAATACATTAAAGCTAAAAAAAATGAGAGGCTCATAAGCCAAAGTATACAAACAGTTATTTTATATTTTTGTAATTTGTATCTTAACTCTACTTCTTGAAATTTTACTGATAGAAATTTTATGTTTTCCAATACTTATCTCCTATTAGTTCTCTTACATTTACTTGTTCTTATATATTTAATTAATTCCTTTTCACTAACAAGACCTAAATTACTTATATAGCATCCTTCCACATATTCATCGCAGTTCACTTCAAATCCTATATTTGCGGCATAAATAATTTTTGTCACAATACCATTATTAATTCTGCAGCTTTCCATAAATTCAAATATTGCCTCACTTAATTTCTTTTCATCATTCCATGGGATTACATCATTAAATATAAGTTTTTTATTTAAACAAAATAAAAGATAAAGCTTATCTTTGTAAATAAAGACAAAAATAAAATTTCTATGGGTAATAGCCTCATTAAAGTACCCTAAGAAACAAAATTGTATTAAGTAAACAGCTTCTATGCTGCTATTTTTAAGTATATATTTTTCAACTTTTTTAATCTTTCCTTCATTGGAAGAGAAAATAGCAAGATCAAGATTATTTCCATTATCCTTTAAAATCGAATAGTTAAAATATATTTTATCCGCATTATTATAGGAATTTGATAATTCATCAATTATGAGTTTATATAAATAGCTGCTTCTTAATTTTGGAAGTGTAATTTCCCTTATTTTTATTTTTTCTCCCTCAATAACTATATAAACCTTCCTGCTGCTTAAGCAAAACTGGGATTCCTTTAATAAATTAAGAACATACTCATCATTTCTTAAAGACCAATTTAAAAGCCTGGGATAAAAATCATGTTTTATTAAGTAATTATCTCCTAATTCAATTAAACAATTTTGCTTTAACATTTTACTCAATTGCCCCCTCAATATATTGTGAATTTATGTATATAAGACTCACTTTGCCTTGAATTATTTTATAATCATATAAATCCTTTCGACAGTATTTATTTTCATAAATACTTTCATAAAATATCCTATTAGTTGAAATATCATATTTTATACAGGCTCTATTATCCTCTGTTCTGAAATACATTTTAGAATTAGAAAGGAAATTTTTTAGATTATTTATATTAAGTTCAGTTACGTTAGTATTAATACTTTTATAAAGCTTAGTAAACAAAACCTCTCTATTATCCTCATATTCCATTTCTTTTAAAATATAATCTTTATAACTTAAGGCATTTTTGGTTACTTTAATTTCTAGTTGAAATATAAAAAGGACTATTAACATACATAAAAAACAAAGAATCATAGTATACACTAAGGTATAACCCTTTTTTACTGCTCTAAATTTATTCCAAAACATCTCTCATATCTTTCTCCGTCATTTATTGTAATAGAAACATATATAGTATTGTACTTTTGAAATACACTGAAGTTATTTACATTGGTTAATATATTATTTGTGGCTAAGTAAGTACCACTTTTGTAGTGTGCTATTGTTAAGTTACCTGCGCCATTATATTTTATAGTCTTTTTTGTAATTCCATCAGGATACTTAACTTCAATTACATTATTACTGGCACTTACATTTTTTGAGTTTCTAATTTCATTTTGGATGAACATAAGGGCTTCCGAGGTATAGTAGTAGTTTCTATTATATCTAGAGTTCTCATTATATAAGGAATTATATTTTAGATAAAAAGAGGAAACTAAAGCCGATACAATACTTGCAATGGCAAGAGCTATTAATAATTCTAATAATGTTAAGCCCTTTTTCATAGATAATTTCCCTTATTAAATTCACATATTATAATTTCCTCTTTATTTAACTTGACATGAATCTCCATATGTATTTTAAGAACCTCACCCTCTACCATTCCTAAGGCCAGATATGTATTACTATTATCACAACTCTCAGCAAATATTTGGTTTAAATTGTTGCTTCTAATACTGCTTATATTTAGCATATCCTTATTAACATATCTCTTGTTTGAGCTATAAATATCTTTAATATAATCGTAGGAATAGTTATATAGAATTTCTTGCTTAAGCGCCTCAAGTACACTGCTATATTCTAGAATTTCCTTGTTGTATTCCCTAAGTCTTAAATTATTTAATTGGATGGTAATTATACTAATTGACATAATTGAGAAAATACTCATAGCACACAATTGTTCTAGGAGTGAAAATCCCTTTTTCTTATTTGACTTCAACATATCCAGCCCCTACATTAATAGTTATAAGATAAATCTTGTTATTAATATCTCTAATTCGTATAGTTCCCGCATCACTTGTAATACCAAACTTATCAATGTTTATCCTATTTAAATTAGTATTTATGCTTTCAATTTTAATATCATCTGGCAACATAAAACCATCTATTGCTCTATTAGTGCTATAAAACCAAACTCCATTTTTCTCTAAATCAAATAATACAAAGCCGGACTTTTCTTTCTCTCTGCAATACTGCTTCCCTGAATTTATTACTCCTAAAATAGAACTTTCTGTCATATTTAAATCAACTTCATTTTTTATTTGATTGTATTTTGATATGCCAAGAAGACTAATACTAGTGTTCAATACTAATAAAGTCCTTCCGCCCCCACCCCTCCTAACCCTTGCAAGCACTACATCCATAATTTCCCAGGTA
>NZ_JBJHZY010000002.1:0-847816 GCF_045310525.1 Candidatus Clostridium radicumherbarum
GGCTACGCATCGTCGCCTTGGTGAGCCGTTACCTCACCAACTAGCTAATGCGCCGCGGGTCCATCTTGCAGCGGATTACTCCTTTAATTAAAATATCATGCGATATCTTAATATTATGCGGTATTAATCTTCCTTTCGGAAGGCTATCCCCCTCTGCAAGGCAGGTTACCCACGTGTTACTCACCCGTCCGCCGCTGGGAACCGAAGTTCCCCGCTCGACTTGCATGTGTTAGGCACGCCGCCAGCGTTCGTCCTGAGCCAGGATCAAACTCTCAATTTAAAAGTTTGAATTCTTAAGCTCATTCGCTTACTTTAATTAAATAAAAGAATTGCTGGTTTTTACCTTGTTATATATCTGTTTAATTTTCAAAGACCAATTTGTTTTGCCGTCGTCTGACAGCTTTTATATCTTATCATGTCACTTAATATTTGTCAACATAATAAAATTATTTTTTACGACGCTCTTTAGCGACGACATTTATAATTCTAGCAAATATTATTAGTTAGTTTTATTAATTATATACCATGAAAACTAAAATAATTATAAATATCTCTAGGTTTCTATTTAATTCTTCATATTTCGCATAATGACACACTAGGAATAGTTTATATGGCTCTAAACATAAAAATGCGGAAAGAACTTTATACACTGTTCTTCCCGCATACTTTTTTACTAATGAACTTTAATCCCCGAATGATATTCCTATACTTCTTGCAACTCTAACAATATCGCCATTTGGATCCACATTCTTTGTCTTACCAATTACATTTTCTAGTGCTTCGTGTGATATTTCATTACCCTTTAGACAAACCATATTTCCAAACTTTCCTTCATTAATTAAGTCTATAGCTGCAACACCGTATCTTGTTGATAATAATCTGTCAAAGGTGGAGGCATTACCACCTCTTTGCAAATGGCCTAGTACTGTGCTTCTGATTTCGTGATCTTTTACTACTCTTTCCAAATCAAAAGCCAGCTTATTTGCTATGCCTCCCAATCTAATTGGGTCTGGACTGTCTTCTACAATTTTGCTTATAACAACCTCTCCGTCTTTAGATTTTGCTCCTTCTGCTACCACGATAATGCTGAATACCTTACCTTGTTTCTTTCTATCATTTATCTTATCTACTATTTTATTTAAATCATATGGAATTTCTGGTATTAAAATTACATCTGCTGAACCAGATATTCCTGACTCTAATGCAATCCATCCTGCATTTCTTCCCATAACTTCTAGTATCATAATTCTATGATGTGATTCTGCTGTGGTATGTAGTCTATCTAGTGCCTCTGTTGCTACTCCAACAGCAGTATTAAACCCAAAGGTAACATCTGTAGAAGCTAAATCATTATCTATTGTTTTAGGTACTCCGATAACCTTTACTCCTTTTCTTGCAAAGTCCCTAGCACTAGTAAGTGTTCCATCTCCACCTATTACAACTAATACATCAACTCCAGCATTTTTTAAATTTTCCACGGCAACGTCTGAAACGTCTTTTTTTACCATTTTTCCATCTTCTTCAATAGAGTAGTCAAAAAGGTTATCTTTATTTGAACTATATAATATAGTTCCTCCTCTATGCAATATGCCTGATACAGTATCAAGATTTAAAGGTATATAGTCATTATTATAAAGGCCTCTATATCCAAATTTATATCCTATAACTTCATATCCATATTTTAAAATAGCTGTTCTAGTTGCTGCTCTTAGTACTGCATTTAATCCAGGGCAATCTCCGCCTCCTGTTAACAATGCAATTTTCTTTATTTTATCTGCCATTTACCAATACCTCCAAAACTTTTTAAATTTATTATACAATTTTAAATTCTAAATTTAAACATAATCCTACATAATTTGCATTTGTTCTAAATTTGAGTATCATTATCTAAATATGTCAAATAATTAATCTAAATAATTGTATTAGTATAACATAAATGTATACTATAATAGGTAATGATAAGACTGAACTAATCTATTCTGAACATATTCTTTTAAATTTATAAAAATATGAATATAAGCAGCAATTAATTTAATTTTAGTATTCACATTGATAACTAAAAAATACATAAAAAAACTCAGGAATAAATCCTGAGCAATAAATCATTATTATTAGATTATTATTTAGTTACCACAATTACTTTAAGAGCGGCTAGAACTAAAAGAACTATTCCGAGTAGTATTCTATAAATCGCAAAAACTCTCATAGGTTTTTTATTTAAGAAATTAATAAACTTTTCTACTACTAATAGCGCAACTAAAAAAGCAACTATGAAACCTAGGATTAGAGCTATGATTTCAATTGATGTCATTGTAGGCCTGTCCTTAATAAGATCTAAGCCACTTGCTGCTATCATTGTTGGTATAGCAAGAAAAAATGAAAATTCAGCTGCTACTGGAGTTGATAGGCCACTAATCCAGCCACCCATTATTGTGGAAGCAGAACGTGACATTCCTGGCCATAAAGAGAGACATTGGAATAAACCTATTTTTAAAGATTGCATTGGTCTAACATCATCTATGTCTCTTGTTTTATTATTTTTCCTATATTTGTTTTCAATAAAGAATAATAATAATCCTCCGACTATCATAGCTATTGCTACAGTTAAAGTATTAAATAGATATTTGTCTATCTTTTTCTTAAATACTAAACCGATAACAGCAGCAGGTATAAAAGCAATAGCAATATTAAACCAAAGTTTAAATCCTGATTTGTTTACGTTAAATAGGTTTCCAGGTTTTAAAGATTCAGAAATCTTTCTCCAATATAGAACAACAATTGCTAAAATTGCTCCTAATTGAATTACTACTTCAAAAAAGTTGGCAAAATCTCCTGTAAAGTTTATAAAGTGGCCTATTATAATCATATGCCCTGTAGAAGATATTGGGAGAAATTCAGTAATACCTTCTACTATGGCAATAATAATAGTCTTAAATAAAAAAATTATATTAGACATTTCATCACTCTCACTTTCAATATGTATTATTGCACAAGTTTTATTATACTATATATTTGCTTGTATTAGAATGAGAAATTAAAAATTTAACATTTATATAATAAAGGAATTTAACAATACTTATTGCATTGCTAAATTCCTACAATTTACTGTTTGTCTAAGGCAATTTCATAGATTATCTCATCATTGCATTCTGCCATTGGCCCAGCATTAATTATTTCCTCAGGAACATCTTTAAATTTACTAAAGTTCTTCCTAAAGTTATAAGCTAATTCTCTAGCTTTAATATCATATTGATCCTTATCCTTCCAAGTGCTTCTTGGGTTTAAAATTTCCTTCGGTACATTTGGAATTTCATTTGGCACTAAAACTTTAAAAACTTGATTTAACTGATATTCTACACTTTTTAGAGTTCCATTTAAAGCTGCATTTACCATCGCTCTGGTATAAGATAATTTAATTCTTTCGCCTTTGCCATACCCACCGCCTGACCAGCCTGTGTTTATAAGATATACTTCTGCATTATATTTTTCAATTTTTTCGCCTAAAAGTTTGGCATAAACTGAAGGATTCATAAGCATAAAAGGCTCTCCAAAACATGCAGAAAAGGTTGCTTTTGGTTCTGTAATTCCTCTTTCAGTGCCTGCAAGCTTACTTGTATATCCTGATATAAAATGATACATAGCAGCTTCCTTTGAAAGTTTAGAGATTGGAGGAAGAACTCCAAAGGCATCAGCAGTTAAAAATATTATAGTATTAGGATGTCCTCCAAGTCCACTAGGTTCAATATTTTCAATATAATTGATAGGATAAGCTGCTCTAGTATTTTCTGTTAGTCTATCGCTATCATAATCTGGTGTTTTATCATCATTCAGTACAACATTTTCTAATATAGTACCAAACTTAATTGCTTGGTAAATTTCTTTTTCTTTTTCTTTTGATAACTTTATGGTCTTAGCATAGCAGCCGCCTTCAAAATTAAATACTCCATCATTGCACCAGCCATGCTCATCATCTCCAATTAACCTTCTATCTGGATCCGCTGATAAAGTTGTTTTACCAGTACCAGATAAACCAAAAAAGATTGCAGTATCTCCATCTTTTCCTATATTTGCTGAGCAGTGCATAGGAAATACACCCTTTAGCGGTAATAAATAATTCATTAAGGAGAACATTGATTTTTTAATTTCTCCAGAATATTGTGTTCCGCCTATTAAGATTATCTTCTTTTGAAAATTTATTATTATAAACGCCTCTGAATTAATTCCATCTGTTTTTCCATTTGCTTTAAAATCAGGAGCTGCAACAACTGTGAAATCTTCCTCAAAACCTTGTAATTCACCTTTATTGGGTCTAATAAAAAGCTGATTGGCAAATAGAGCTTGAGAAGCATATTCACTAATAACCCTTACAGATATTCTATAATTTTCATGAGCTCCGACAAAGCCTTCAAATATATATAAATTCTTATCAATTAAATGATTAATTACTTTAGTATATAAGCTGTCAAAAATTTCTTCTTCTATTGGGATATTTACCTCTCCCCAATTGATACTTTCATTTATACTTTGCTGCTTAACAATAAACCTATCCTTTGGAGATCTTCCAGTATATTTTCCAGTTTCAACAACAAAGGCCCCAGTTTCTGAAAGTACGCCTTCTTTGTTATCAAGTGCATGCTGAACTAAGTCTGAAACAGGTAAGTTTCTATAAATATTTTTTTTAGTTTCTAACCCTAAATAATCAAGAAACATTATAAGGTCCCCCCGTTTTATATTATTATGTATAATTACAATTTAATTATTGCATAGAAGCGATAGTTTTGCAAGAAATAATTTATGTTCAGGAGGTTTTGATTTGATTTGAAGATATTTCATTCAATTTTCAGAAAATGGCATCCATATGAGTTGTCACTTTTTATGAATAAGTAATAACTTATATGGATGCCACTCAAGATAAAATATTATAATATTACATTTCTTAAAATTTCCTTTTTTACTTTTTCTACATCTGGAACATATGCTTTAAGTATCTTTAAGTTCCCGATTATTTCATAGTCTCCAAGACTCGCTGGAATTAATATACTTTCTCCTAAATCAATGGTCTCTTTTCCACCTTTATATAGAATTTCACCATTACCTTCTACTACTAAATATATATAAAATCTTTCAGGATCACTAACTTCTTTAGTACTTGAGGTAATGTCATATAATTCTAGAGAAAAATTTTCACATAGGCAATAATAAATTATACTATAGCCATCATATTTAACCTCTAAACCCCTGTTTTTTTCTCCCAATAAATTTAAGTTTACAACATCCATAGCTTTATCTATATGAAGTTCTCTTCCTCTATTGTAATCATAAACTCTATAGGTAGTATCGCTATTTTGCTGTATTTCAGCTATAATAATTCCTTCTCCAATGGCATGTATGAGGCCACTTTTTACAAAATAAACTTCACCTTTTTTTACTGGAATTATATTCATGTATTCATCAAATTTTCCCGTTTCCATTGCTTTTCTAAATTGTTCTTTAGTACAGTTTTTTGTTCCAAGTACTAAAGTAGCACCTTTAGAAGCTTCAACTATATACCATGCTTCTGTCTTACCCATCTCTCCTTCAGCTTTCCTAGCATAATCATCACTTGGATGAACTTGAACAGAAAGCTTGTCTCTAGCATTAATAAGTTTCAAAAGTAATGGAAACCATGACTTAGAAATCCTGCTGCCAATAATTTCTTCACCTTTTGCCTCTATAAGTTCACTGAGCTTTATACCCTTAAATTCACCATTTGAAATAATACTAGTACCATGAGGGTGGCAGGCAACATCCCAGCTTTCTCCAATATCACCTTCCGGAAGGTTATTTCTGAAATTACTAAAGTCTCTTCCTCCCCAAATCTTGTTAAAATATATATTCTCAAATTTTAAAGGCCCCAATTTAATTCACCTCGTGTAATACTTTATACTTTATTGTACTATGGAATTTAATTTTTGGCAAAACTATGTAAAGAATTAAATTTATAATTATATAATTATGAATTGTTGAAGAAGAATATTTATGTTAATATAATGCTGTTGAAATTAATTATTCATTTTTATATTTATTCGAAGCAATTTATTCATATTTTCTCGGAGGTAATTTAAATGCTTAAACTTATAAAAGAATATGCTTTAATAATTCTTGGAAGTGCTATTTTATCTATAGCCGTATCTGCATTCTTGGTTCCTTCAAAAATAGGTATAGGCGGAGTTACGGGTATTGCAATGGTTATAAATCATTTCTTCGGCCTTAAAATTGGTATTCTCACCATCGTAATGAACATTCCTTTATTTATCTTTGGCTTTAGATTGGTAGGAAGCAAATTTGCGGTAAGAAGTGGTTTTGTAGTTATTCTTTCATCCTTACTTATTGACTATTTTAATTCTGCCTTTCAGTTCAAGCCTATTGATGATATGCTTCTATCAGCAATATTTTCAGGTGTCCTTTTAGGTGTTTCAGTATATTTAATTTTTATGTCCTTTTCTTCTACTGGAGGATTAGATATTTTAGCAAAAATTATCCAAAATAAGTTTAAAGGCCTTCAGCTTTCAAACATTTTGCTGGTTCAAGATATACTGGTTTACTGTTTAATAGCTTATGCTTATGGACCACGTTCTGTTATGTATGCACTGATAGCTAGTTTTATAAGAACTAAGACACTAGATGCTATTCAAGAGGGTATAGCTTCCTCTAGGCAATGTATTATAATATGTGAAAATTCCAAACAGATAATAAACGACATAAATACCAGACTTGTTAGAGGAGTTACTGTTTTAGATGCAGTAGGCGGTTATTCTAATGATAAAAAGAAATTTATTTATGTAGTAATCCAAAGAAACCAGCTAAACGCATTAAAAACAATAGTTAAAGCAATTGAACCTTCAGCCTTTATAGCAGTTTCTCCTGTAAATGATATACTAGGTAATTATAAACAATCCCTAACTATGCAATAAAAAAGGTGGAGTAAACTCCACCTTTTTTTATTTAATAAAATAATACTAAATCAGGTACCTTAAGGGTTTTGTTGGATCCATTTTTGTATTGATCTAATAAATCTTTAGTCTTTTTATAATTTTCCTTTATAGTATCAGCAGTGTACTTATCAGTTGTACTATTAATGCCTTCTACTGCTTTCCTTAAATTGTACTCACCCTTATCTAGATTTTGATCAACGGATATATAGTAACAGCCTGCGTTATTCAATGTTAGAATATCCTCTTGGTCTGACCCGTAAGCGTACCTTATCTCTTTAATTCCATCTGCAGGTTTTCCATTTAAAAGATAGATAGTTCCAAGGGTCCTATGATACTTGGCTACACTATCATTTATTGAAATGCACTGCTTTAATAAATTAATGGCATCATCTATTTTATTATTAGATATATCTATTTGGGCCATATTGTATTTTATCTCAGGTTCTTCTGGATTAATTAGCTGTGCATAGTCGAAATATTCCATTGCCTTAGTGGTATCTTTTGTAGTATACCAATAGAAATTCGCTACTGTTAACATAATATTATAATTGTAAGGTTCTTTAAATATTGCTGTTCTAAAGTATGGCTCAGCTTCTTCATTTTTACCTTCTGCCTTCAGTATTTCAGGCATTAAGAAGCCATAATTATCTGTATAGGCCTTATTTTTAATTATTGATTCCCTGCAGTATTTTTCAGCATTAACTAGGTCCTTTTTATTTAAGTAATACCAGCTTGCTGTATGAAGAACTCTGTAATCACCTTTATTATCATCAATTACATTTTTTATAAGTTCATCAGCTTTATCATTTTGTTTTAAACCTTGAAGTACAGATGCTTCTATAAGCTTTACTTCAATTTTTCCTACGTCTTCATTTTTCAAATCCTGCAGTATTTTATCAGCCTGATCTGCTGTTGAATCACTTAATGAGTATATTTTAGCCAGCCACATTTTATAAGCTAAATCATTTAGATTCTTCTCTGAAAGAGTGGTAACATTTTCAAGCAATGTATCCTTATTATATACGGATACCTGCGCTAAAATATCATATATTTTATATTCGTCCTTATCAATAATCCATGCAGCTCTTAGCTCTTTATATCCTTGATCCCATTGACCATCTAACATTAGCATTCTAGCATATTCAGCAGTATCTACAGATGATTTATAATCAAGGGGATAATTAGCTAATAGATTTTTGGCTTTATCCTTTTCATTATTAGCCTTGTATACTGTAAACATAGTTTTAATTAATCTTTTATCTTTTGGAAATTGTTTTAACGCCTCTTCACCTTGAGCTAAGGCTGTTTTATAGTCTTTATTCATAAATTCTGTAAAGACTATATAATTAAGTACTTCAGGATTCTTACTTCCAAGTTTTAGAGCATCCTCCATAGATTTTTTAGAGTTTTCTAAGTCACCCTTAATGGAATATATTTCTGAAATCTTGGCATCCCAAAGTCCTTCACCTTGATTCTTGTCTTTATTTTTAATGTTTTTGTATTCCTCTATTGCCTTATCGTATTCTTTATTGTAATAATATTCTTCTGCTTTATTTTCTGAAATAACATATCTCTGACTTACAGGAACTAAATCATTATAAGCTTGGTTAACTGAAAAAGCTAAGGCTGCTATTAAAAATATACCTGCTAGAGAAAATAATATATATGCTCTTTTATTTTCTTTAAACTTCACTTTAAAATTTACTAAGCTTCTTTTAATATTTTCTTTTGAAAGACTATTTCTTATATTTTTAGAAACCTTAATGATGTTTTCTTTAGTAAAAGCTTTTCTCACTTTATTTAATACTGTTTTAATATTCTCTTTAGTAACTACATTTCTTACTCTATTAAATGCTGCTTTTATCTTCTCTTTAGTAAATGCATTTCTTACTTTATTAAATGCTGTTTTTATCTTCTCTTTAGTAAATGCATTTCTTACTTTATTGAATGCTGTTTTTATCTTCTCTTTAGTAAATGCATTTCTTACTTTATTGAATGCTGTTTTTATCTTCTCCTTAGTAAATGCTTTTTTTACTTTATCTATTCTTATATTTATTTTTTCATTTGTGAAAATCTTTCTTATTTTCATTAAGCCTGCTTTTAACTTTTCTGAAATATTTGAAAGCTTGTCCTTATTGAATATATCTTTAATTTTTTTCAAATTCATTACTCCACCTCTTTTTTAAGATGATATATAGCTATTCTAACAAAATAATCTACAAAATACCACTATAACTGTTTAGAAAATAATTCTATTTCTATTTATTATATATAATATCTTATGTTAAAATAAAGAAGGTAAATATAAAACCTGTAAAATTCAAGGGGTGGAGGGTTTAATTTTGAAGATTAACTATAAAAAAATTATTTTTATTGTTTTGCCGCTAATCTCAATATTTTTACTATCCTTAATAATCGGTTACAATTATAAATACAAAAAAAATATCGTAAAGCAGGATACCACTATAAATCAAACGGATAATAAAATTGAGGAAACAGCTCCTGCAGTTTCAGTTCCTGCTATAAGCGAAGTGACTTTAAGTAGTGTAGGAGATTGCACCATTGGATCAGATAATAAATTTTCTTATGACGGCTCATTAATGCAGGTTTTTAGAAATAACAATAATGATTATTCTTATTTTTTTAAAAATGTGTCAGATATTTTTAAGAATGATGACATAACAACAGCTAATCTTGAGACAACCTTTACAAATGCAGATGTTAAGGCTGAAAAAGAATTTACCTTTAAAGCTCCACCTGACTACGCCAAAGTATTAACTAGTGCCTCAATTGAAGGCGTTAATATTGCAAATAATCATATTAGAGATTATTTAGCTAAAGGAGTTTCTGATACTAAACAATCACTTAAAGCTGAGGGAATTAATTATTTCGGTGAAGGAGAAAAGTGGATAACAGAAGTTAAAGGAATTAAATTTGGTTTTCTAGGCTATACAGGTTTTTACTATGATAATAATTTTTTAAAAAGCTTAAAGAAAGACATACAAGATTTAAAGAATGAAGGCTGTTTAGTTATAATTAATTTTCATTGGGGTGAAGAAGGCTCAAATAATCCAAATAATACTCAGAGGTACTTGGCTCATTATTCTATAGATAATGGTGCTGACCTAATAATTGGTCATCATCCTCATGTAATTCAAGGCTTGGAATTTTATAAGGATAAACCCATAGCATACAGCTTAGGAAATTTTTGCTTTGGCGGAAATAAAAACCCTAGTGATAAGGATACCTTCATATTACAAAGTAATTTTAAATTTGAAAACAACAAATTAATTTCCTATGGTATTCGAGTAATACCCTGCAGCATTTCTTCTGTAAGCTATAAAAATGATTATTGCCCTACTTTGCTTACAGGAAATAAAAAAGATGCTTTTTTAAAAAGAATAAATAGCTATTCCTTTAATTTAAATTTTAAACTTAGTGATAATTTTCATGATATTACTGTCAATAATTAATTTATAGTATATAATTAACTAGGTTACAAAAGTCTAAGGTGGTGTTCAAAATAAATATTAAAGCATTAATTACCATAATTACAGCAAAAGTAATAATTAAACTTTCAAAAGTACTATTCAAAGGCGGTACAAATTTCCCGGGAAAAGTTGCTTTAAAACTAGATAAAAATATTTTATCTAGTGTTTCTAAAAATTATGAGGTGATTCTAATAACAGGTACTAATGGGAAAACAACTACCACCAGCATGGTTTATAATATTTTAAGAGAAAGTAATAAGAAGGTAATTACAAATAATACCGGAGCAAATATGCTTCCCGGAATTGTAGCCTGTTTTGTTGAAAATTACAGCTTTAAAAAAGCAAATACGGTACAATATGCAGTGATTGAAGCCGATGAAGCAAACGTGCCCCTGGTAACTCAGTATGTTACCCCTAAAATAATTACAATTACTAATTTATTTCGAGATCAAATGGACAGATATGGAGAGGTTTATACTACTCTTAAGAAAATTCTTGATGGTATAGTTAAGGTTCCAGATACAACCTTAGTATTAAATGGAGATGAATCTTTACTTGGGGATTTAGACGTTCAAAATAAAAGTATTTATTACGGTTTTAAGTCATATAAAGACGATAATAAAGAAATAGATATTAATGCAGATGCAAAGTTTTGTAAAAAATGTAAGGCTCCTTATAGATATGACTTCATAACCTATAACCACTTAGGAAGCTTTTATTGCTCTAATTGCGGCTACAAACGTCCTGACCTTTCTTACTATGTAGATTCTGTAATTGAGCAAACTTCGAAAGGATCTTTGGTATTAATTAATGATGAAGAATACGAAATAAATCAACCAGGTACTTATAATATTTATAATGCTCTTTGTGCTTATTCTATTGCAAGGACCCTTGGAGTAGAAGTTTCTATTATTCAGAAGGCACTTAGGAACACTGTCTCAAGCTTTGGAAGACAAGAAGCTTTAACTATTAAGGATAAAGAAGTAAAAATAATTTTAGTTAAAAACCCTGCAGGGTTTGATGAAGCATTGAAAACCATTAGCCTTGATAAAAACAATGTTAGTGCAGCTTTTCTTCTTAATGATAATTATGCAGATGGCAGGGATGTATCCTGGATTTGGGATGTTAATTTCGAGGATTTAAGCAAACTTGAATTAAGTAAAATAATGATATCCGGCATCAGAATATATGATATGGCAATAAGATTAAAGGTAGCAGGTCTATCTAAAGAAAGCTTTGTCTTATGTGAGTCATATGACAAGTTGTTAGACGAATTAACAGTTTGTAATACTTCAACTATTTATGTTTTAGCAACCTATACAGCAATGATTAGCTTTAGAAAGTATCTTCACGGTAAGGGTTATATAAAGAATCTATGGTAAATATATGATTGAAGGTGATTTAATGGAATTAAATATATGTCATTTATACCCTGACCTCTTGAATGTTTATGGAGATTTGGGAAATATTTTGATTTTAAAATACAGAGCAGAGCAAAGAGGGATTAAGGTAAACATTAGTAATGTGTCAATTGGAGATCCCTTTGAATCAGAAAAGTATGATATCGTCTTTTTTGGTGGAGGTCAAGATTATGAACAGTCCATTGTATCAAAAGACTTGATTGAAGTTAAAAAGCATGAATTAACCAAATACATAGAGGATAATAAGGTGTTTTTATGTGTTTGCGGTGGGTATCAACTTCTTGGTAAGTATTATACTACCCCAGATGGTGAAAAGCTTGAAGGTCTAAATGTATTAGATATTTATACAGAAGGCGGCGAAAAACGCTTTATCGGAAATACAGTAATACAGAATGAAGATACTAATGAAATATATGTAGGTTTTGAAAATCATTCAGGTAGAACATATATCGGAAACCTTAAGCCACTTGGAAAGACAATAGTTGGATATGGAAATAATGGCGAAGATGGATATGAGGGCTGCATATATAAAAATACCTATTGTACCTATTTTCACGGCTCTATTCTTTCTAAAAATCCAGAACTTGCTGACAGGTTATTAAAAGCTGCTCTTACTAATAAATATTCCAATGTGGATTTGTCCACTTTAGATGACAGCTATGAACATGCTGCAAAAGAATTTATTCTAAATAGAGAAAAGAAAATGTAATTCATTACATTTTCTTTTCTAAAGATATAGACAAATTGAAATATTTTATTGATTCCTTAATCTGTGTAAGTTTATAGTACATATATCCCATTTCTATAAATCTTTTCTGAATATCCTGCTTACTTCCAAATTTTAAAAGGGCATCTAATGACAAGTTCATATACATTTCTGCAGAAATAGAGTTCCCCTGTCTTTGAAGAATTCTGGATTTTAAATAATATGCCTTTTCAATAAAATGAGCTTCATTTAAACTTATGGCATAATTTAATGCATCATCACAGATAGCCTGCGCAGCATCTAATATATTGTTATTAAAAAGTTCATCTACTGTTAGCAACATAAATCTAACAAGCTTTTTTTTATTATTTTTAGGATAAATAGATAGTGCATTATTAATATATTCAAGTGCCTTGTGTTTTGAATTTACTTCGAATAAGGTAGAAGCATAGTTATAAATGGCCATTGCTTTATTTTCGATGTTAGTTCCGTATAATTCATAGGATTTTTCCTCGAATTCCTTGAATTTTCCTTTATCCATACTTAAGGAAAGTATAGCTAACATTTGAAAAACCTCTGCCTTACTAATATCACCTTCCAAGTAATCAACCAATTCCTCAAGTCTAACTGCAACTTCATAGGATCTTTCATGGTTTCCAAGCATAATAAAACACGCTGCCTCATTATAGGTAGCCCTTGCTAATATATTTAACTTTTCCTTTTCTCTAGCTAGCATTTTTATATTATTATAATAAGCCGCAGCTTGAGAAAACTCTCTTGTAGTATATAAATACTTTGCCATATCCATATTATATATTAAATAATTTTCATCATCGTGGGATTTTTGGCAATAGTCATAATACTTTGAAGTTAAAGATTGAAGTTTTTGAAACTCACTTATATTAAGATAACTTATAAACATCATATGAATAAGCTCTATACATAAGTCAAAGTAATTATATTTCTCTGCAAAGCCCAAGTAATATATAATACTCTGTTCTAATATTTTAGAGTTTTTTTCAGTTGCTAGTGCAGCTATACCCTGAGAAATCTGATCCCTAATACCTTGATAAAGATAATCCTTGTCTAGATTCAGTTTCTTTGAAATAATATCTATTATCCAAGCTTCTGGTTCCATTTTGTCATTTTCTATACAGCTCATTTTTGAAACGGATATTTTATCCTCGCATAAATCTTTCAAAGTATAGCCTTTATATATTCTAGCTCGTTTAATTTTTTCTCCAGTAGATAGTATTTCCAACTTGTTTCACCCCAATTGTAGTTACTTTCTTTTAGTCCATACCTTTAAATACTCCTAAACTTTTAAAGGCTTCTACACCCTCTAATAAGTATTCTTCAGCCTTTTTTTCTTGTCCATATTCAATATAGAACTTTCCAATAATGAAGGCTATTTCACCACGTTCCTTAATAAATCCATTGTAGTTTACATATTCCAAAGCATCCTTAAGGGTATTTTCAGCATTAATTAATTTCCCTTCTAAAATATCCAGCCTAAATTTTAGAAGATACCATTCTATTTTTATTTTTCCATTTAGGCTTTCAATTTTGCTATATATTTCCTGCAATAATTGTTTAGCGTTATTAATATCCTTAAGGTAAATATAATTCTTACAAATATTAATCAAGGTTTCCACCAATCTTGCATCTTTGTTCCTCTCTCTTATTTCCTTTGACTTATTAAGATGCTCAAAGGAAGCCTTAAAATTATCAAATTCAGAAAAGAGTTTTCCTAAGTTATTTTCTATTTCTGATAAATAAGACACATCGTTTAGCCCTGCAAGTATCTTTTTTGCTTTATCGGAGTACTTAATTGCATTTTCCAAATCTCCAGAATTACTATATGCCTTTGATTTATTTAAAAGAGCTATTGCGTAATCTTTCTTAGCATCCATTTGTATGAATTTGTCCTGAGATAGCATTGCATATTTTGAAGCATCATCTCTAGCATCCAATTTATTATATGTAAAAGCTATGTAATAATAAATCTCTCCTAATATGAAATCATCTGCAATATTATTGTCCATAAAAATTTTCTCAGCTTGTCTAAAATGACCTAATGCAGAAGCATAGGATTTAACACCCAAACTGATTTTACCCAGTTTTAAAAAAGTGCTAATAATATTATCAAAAGAATTATATTTGATAAAAATTATATTTGCAGTTAGAAAGAATTTTTGTGCTGCAGAAATTTCACCCTTTTTCAAATTAACTAATCCGCTTAAATAAAGAATCCTGGCTTCCATAAATTCTAGATTATATTTTTTTGTAAATTGCAGTGTATCCTCTAAATAAGCTTCAGCTGAAGTGAAATCCTCATTAGAAATATATGCCTCAATCATATTCTCAAAATATTTACAAATTTTTTCTGCTTGGCTTTCCTCAGACTCCATTAAGTAGTCTATAGAAGTATTTAAGGTACTTGCTAAATACTCTAACAAATCCATACTTGGATTTGACTTTCCTGACTCTACAAGGCTTATTTGTCCAGGTGTAATTCTATCCCCGGCTAAATCCTTTAAAGTCATATTAAGTTCTTTTCTTCTTCTTCTTATTTTTTCACCAAGAGATAATATTTCCATAAGCACTCTTCCTTTAACTATTACAAATACAAAATTTTAATTATATTAAACAAATTTTAGAACTTTATTATAATTATAACATAATTTATGAATTAACGCCAAATTTTTTATTTAATTTTCTAAATAGTAAAAAAAAACTCAGGATAAAATTAAATCCTGAATTTTGTAAAAAAATAAATATTTATCTCATTTTTTTTACTAAATCGTCATAAATATCGCCAACCATACCAACCATCATGTCTCCAGATTTTCTTAATCTTCTTCTTGTATGCTTATTAAGCTGAGGAGATATGAGCATTCCAGCAGCCGTACCTATAATTGCTCCGGCAGTTATACCTCTAATAAATCCCATATTCATAACACTCCTTTCAGATTATTAGTATTAGAATATGCAATTTTATTTTTATTAAACATTTTTATTATCTTGTGTAATAATATTTTCTGAATTATCTCCTGCAATTTTGCTTAAGTAATCTTTTACTTTTTTATCTTTTACCATTATTGTTTTATTATTTAGCCATGTTTTGACTACTCCAGTTGAATTTAGTCCTGCAGCATATTTTGCTAGTTCATCAACAATTTCATTATTTAAATCACCAGTATGGCTATCAACTTTTACAAAAATTATATTGATGTCATTTCTTATTTTAATATTGTTTATTGTTTCATAATAATTTTTTGAGGATTCCTCTTTCCTTTCCCAGGTACCAACAGCATGATGATATATTCCTTCATAATCGTGAAAAATAACTATATCCTTTTCACGGTTACATGCAGCATATTCCACTGCGCGAACTGAGGCTTTTAGTTCTCCTGCTATTTGTCTTAAAGCCCTTTCGCTATCATCAATTGCTGAACCTGCTTCAACATACTCTATTACGTCTTTCTTTGAAATTATAAGCCCATAGGAATATCTGCCTGTAGCTTCATTATAACTTCCATCTACATAGGCATGTGCGCATTCTAATGGATAACTATCTAATCCTTTTTTTAATAATTTATTGTCATCCCTTAGATAATTTTCAGCTTTTTCGGTGCTTTCAAAGCTTTTATATTTAGCTCCCTTTACTCCATTTACGTAACCTAAACACTCATTCCAAGTATTTACGATTATATTCTCTACTTTTATATTATTAATAGAATCAAAACCTTCTTTTATTGCATAAACTTTTTTACTCATTATATACACCTAACCTCATAACACTATTAAATATTCAAATATTTTGAGCCACATTTTCCGGATTTTCTTCCTTTTTATTAACTACACATAGTTTTTTCACTGTTTCAACTAATTTCCCCACGTTTTGACTACCCACCATCTTAGAAATAAAGGTTACCCCTTCACTTACAATTTTTATTACATCATTTTTACCTGTCCAATTTGATAATATGACTTCCTCTGGAACTTCATTAATAATTTTATTCATTGCAAATAACACAATAGCTACATCGTCAATCTTCCCTATAAGAGGTATAAAATCAGGAATTATATCAATTGGAGATGCGATATAGGCAAGCAGCCCTCCCACCAGCATTTTTGTTTTAGTGTTTACTCTTTTATCTCTAAAAAGCCTCCAAAGCAGTGCCGCGATGTCCGGTATTATCATAGCATACTCTATTATATCTTTAAATTTATCTGGTACCTTATCCTCAATATTTACTCTTAACTTTGTATATCTATCTGAAATTTTTATCTTCTTATCTTCATCCTTATCTTTCTTAGCTTTAAAATTTGGCATTTCTTTATCAGGTTCATATTTAACATTATTGGCTTCAATTTCTAAATTGTTATCAATTACACTAATTGCTTTAAGCTCCAAATTTACATATGGAATTAATTTGACTATCATATTTAAATCAACAATTAGATTATCACCTTGTGCAAGGACACCATATTCTGCTAAATCCTTTAAAAAAGTTTTTAAGGCAAAGTTTTTTATAGATTTTAACACTCCAAGTTTATATATTTTAAATTTAAAAATTTTTATATATATAATGTTATCTTTAATATTACCAAAACCTACTGAAGCCTGGAAAGGAATTTCTACTCCTTTTTTATAACTTCCACTTATAGTAATTATTTCATCTAATTTTACTTCTTTTATGATTAAGCCTTCAACATTTACATATTCTTCTATAATATTTAATATATCCTCTGGAGTTACTTTTATTTTTACATTTGATAACTTCATATCTCTTCCCCCTGTTTACTTTAGATATATAACATAATTAAAGTATATAGTAAAAAACGATTTATGCAACAAACATTTTGTGGTTTACATAATTTGCTTTAGCAAATTTTATGATTTTCATTAGACATAACAAAGTAAATCACTATAATAAAATTATATGGCACAGCAAAATAAGGCCATAATAAAATCCCATAATGCTTATATTTCTGAAACTTTATTAACCATTTAATATAGTAAACACTAAAAGGAGGATATTATGAACAGCAAAAAGAAGAAGTACATTTATATCCCAATGATAACAGCTTTAATTTCTATAATATTGCTATTAATTTTTAATTTAGATAGTAAAACAGGTTCCACAAAACTTTATGTTGATTTTTTAAAGGATATCTCTAATAAAAGTGTATCAACTGTATATGTTACAAATTCACCAAAGATAACTGTTAAACTAACTAATGGACAGATATATCAAACAGATAATCCTAGAACAAATAATTTTAAAGAAGAACTTTTAAAACAAGGTGTTCAAGTATCAGAAACTTCAAATTACTCACCTAAGGATTTAATACCTGCAGTTTTATTTAGTCTTTCACTGGCAGCTATGGCTGGTATAACTTTGAAAACTTCTAGCTTTAGTACAAGAAAATTTAGAGGTGTTGATTCTCTAGACGCCAATGCTGTCTTAAACACTTCTTATAATTTTCATTCTGTTGCTGGTAATGAAGAAGCAAAAGAAAGTGTACGTGACATTGTAGATTTCTTAAAAAATCCTGAAAAGTACACTGCCTATGGTGCCAGAATGCCAAGAGGAGTAATTTTATATGGAGAACCAGGAACTGGTAAGACTTTACTTGCAAAGGCGGTTGCTGGTGAGGCAAATGTGCCATTCTATGCTATGTCTGGCTCAGATTTTGTCCAGGTATATGTAGGGGTAGGTGCCAGCAGAATTAGACAACTTTTTAAAAAAGCTAAAAGCCATGGCAAAGCAGTTATATTTATAGATGAAATAGATGCTATTGGCAAAAAAAGAGATGGCTCAAAAGGCGGAGGTTCAGATGAAAGAGATCAAACCTTAAATTCTCTATTAACAGAAATGTCAGGTTTTAATGAAAAGGATGGAATAGTTGTTATTGCAGCAACTAATAGATTGGATATGCTTGATTCAGCACTGCTAAGACCAGGAAGATTTGATAGACATGTTGAAATAACCCTTCCAGATATAGCAGCAAGAGAAAAAATACTTGCCTTACATTTAAAAAATAAGCCCTCAAAAAATATTGATATTCATGATTGGGCACAGAAAACTTCTTATTTTTCAGGAGCAAAACTTGAAAGTTTAGTAAACGAAGCTGCTATTCTTGCTGCTAAGGGAGATAGTAAATATATAGAAAATATTCATATGGATAAAGCATATTCAATTGTTTTGGCGGGTTATGAAAAAGTAGATAGAGATTATATAAAGGAAAAAGACAGAAAAATAACAGCTTATCACGAAGCTGGACATGCTTTGCTTACTTTAAAGGTTCTACCAAAAGATAAACTTTCTAAGGTCACTATAATACCAACAAGTAAGGGAGCAGGAGGTTATACCTTAAGTATACCAGAGGATAAACTTTATCAAAATAAGGACTATTTAAAAAGAAGAATAATGGTATTATTAGCTGGACGAGCTGCAGAGGAAATAGTATTTGGAAAAGATTATATTACCACTGGTGCTTACAATGACTTTCAGCAGACTACAAGAATGGTTTCCAGCATGGTAACTCAATATGGTATGGGTGAAACTATTGGTCTGTTAAATCTTGAAGAATTATCAAATTTAAATTACACGAATACAGAGGCAGTAGTAAATGAATGTAAATCTACAATTAATTCTCTATATGAAGAAGTTAAATCCATAATACTAGACAATAAAGAGCTTCTTGAAAAAATAACCGAAAGCTTATTAGAGAAAGAAACCTTGCTTTCAGAAGATATAACCGAGCTTTTAACTGCATAAAGCAGAATGTGTCCGAGGCTAAATTTTATTTTGCCTCGGACACATTTCTTTGTTTTATCATACTGAGCAGCAGGGTTACTATGACTCCACCTGTTAGCCCTCCTAAATGCGCATAATTATCTATATTTGGCAAAGTAAAGCCTATAAATAAATTTATAGCTATTACTGAAGCCACACTTCTTAAAAATTCTTTCCCTGAAACATTTCTTACCTTAATGGCAAAGATTAAGGCAGCACCTAAAAGTCCGAAAATTGCACCTGAGGCCCCAATTGAAACACTATCAGAAAAAAGATAGCTAAATATTGATCCTGTAATTCCGCTGACAAAGTAAATTATTGAATATTTGACTTTACCAAAAACTTTTTCTATTAAAGGTCCAATAGAATACAAGGAATACATATTTAAAGCTACATGAAGTAATCCTCCATGTAAAAACATAGAAGTAATAAATCTATAATATTCACCTTGTGAAATGAGTTCATTATATTTTGCTCCCATTTTAATTAGAACATTGATGTCACTATCAATTAAATTCTGTGAAAGGAATGCTGTAACAAGATATACCAAGACATTAATACCAATGAGTATATAAGTAATGTAAGGCATAGAAGATTTTCTTGGAACTTCTTTTTGAATACTATTAGTCACATTTAAAAGTTCCTGTACTACTTCTTCAGAGCTTAAACCACTCCCTGATATTTTTCTATTATAAAGATCAAGTACAAGTTCTGCCTTTTGATTATTATCAAACGTATATAAAGCTTCTTCCTTTGTGTCCTTGATTAATATTCTGATAAGTTCAATATTAGGGCAATTTAGCAAAGCTTTCAAAGCTGTAGTCATATTAGAATAATCTATTTCATTTACTGGATTTACAAAGACAATAACACGTTTTTCATTAATATCTAATGCTTTAACAAGGGCCCAATTCGTATTAAGTCCGTAGTCATTTAACTCTATTATTCCATATGAATAATACCTATTAAAGCCCTGAATTATATTATTTACAAAAGTATCTTCCATAATTTTCTCCTATATTTCTTTTTATTTCAAAAACTATTTGCTATAATTATACCATCAACATATTTATAGGTGATAAAATGAACAAAAAATATTTACACAAGCCTTTAATAATCATTTATAATTTAATAGCATTTTCAATTTTAATATTATCGATTTATAAATTCAATTCCAATAATATTACCCTATACTTAACAGATTACCTTTTCATTGCAATTTTAATTATTTCTTTTATACTTGTAAGCAAGTATTCAATAACACTGAAATCAACAACTTTGAATTTTAATGATTTTATCATTATTGTCTGTTACATGGTTTTTAATATTTACTTAACTGTAATTTTTATAACTATATGCTACTTAATACTATTTATTATTGATTTTAAAAGTAATCGCAAATTAAATTTATTAAATGAAAATATATATGTAATAAATAATTCTATGGTAATAATAGCAGTTTTTATTTCTAGCATTTTACTTAGCTTCTTTGACAAAATCTACTATCTAAAATATTACGAAACCACTACCGTAATTTTATTTAGTTTCATTCTTTTATCTGTAAATTATATTTTATATTGCTTAGAATTATCTTTTCAAAAAAGCAGTTTAGTTGTTATAACCTTGGAAAATGGTTTGTATTTAATATTATTAAATTTTTTATTAAGTACAGTTTTAGCTTCTGCAGCTGTATTCCTTTGTAATTTATATGATTATATTCCAATTGTTGTAATGACAGTTTTTATTATATTTATTAGTTATTCCCTTAATAAGATAGATAAACTTAAAATTAATAATGATAATCTTAGAAATATTAATAGCTGTACAAGTTTTTTAATTTCTAATGCAGATTTCAAGGTAAAGCTTCAGCATGTAATTAGAACAATTGATGCTATTATACCCTTTATATATTGTGGTATATATTTTACTAGAGAAACCTATAATAATTTATATCCAATGGCTTATAAATGTAATATCCTAGTTGAAACTGAGGATTTGAAATTTTTATCTTCAGCAGATAATATTATGTTTAATAATATAATTGGAGGTTCAATTGTTTATAAAGAAGGTGCCTTTTTTAGCAGTAGTATAAATATTGTAAATAATTATTCCAATGAAATTAAATATTTAATAGCAGTACCAATTAAAACTTCTGATGCAGTAGTTGGTTTTGTTTTAATATGTTTAGATAGATATTTAGAATTAGATGGAGAATTGGAACTTTTATCTTCTATTGTTTCAAACCTTGGTATTGTAAATTACTATATCAATGAATCCTTAAAAAATAATATAATTTCCTACAAAGACCACGACGGCATATTAAAATACATTAATTTTAATATAAAATCCAAAATTTTTTTCACCCTAGCTCTTATAGAAATTATAAATTATAAGGAAATAATTCAAAGCTATAATAGAGATTTTTATGATTCTTTTAAGATTGAAATTGAAAGAGTCATTTTAACAGTTTTGTCATCTAATGATATTATTCTAAGTTTTGAAAAAGAAGAAATTTATATTGTATTTAATCTATTAGATAGTAAGAATTCAGATTACAAACTTAATGAGCTGTCTGAGCTTTTGAAAAACTTTACTTTTAAGGACATACATATAAATATTAAAATCAAGTTTTCCACCTCAGAATACCCCATGGATGGAATAAGCGGAGATGAAATACTTGATATTGCATATAGGAAACTTCACTATTAAACAAGGAAATGTCTTAAATACATATAGCATGGAAAATAGCTACAATATTTAAAATATTGTAGCTAAATTTCATGTTATTATTTTATGTCACTTATTATAATAAATCAATATTTAAGATACAATAGATTCTATTACAACACTAGGATGATCAATCAAATTTACTTCATAGAATTGTATAGGTGATCTTGTGATACTGTCATATAGAACCCGAATCACTGGTCTATCAGGAAAGTTCTTGTTTTGACGAATAACATATCCCTCAATAGTATTTGAAAGCCTTACACAACAACCAAGTGGGTAAATTGCAAAAGTTTCTTTAAAAGTCTGTACGTAGGAAATGTCAAAGGCAGTTCCACTACCAGCAAGTATAAGTTCGTAAGCTTCATTTGGACTAAATTTCTTTCTGTACACTCTATCATTACTAACAGCATCATATACATCACAAATACAAACTATTTTCCCGTATTTTGATATTTCATTATTTTTCAGATTAAAAGGATATCCACTTCCGTCAATTCTCTCGTGATGTTGGATTACTGCCTTAATGACATTATCATTAATCCGTACATTTTTTCTTAATATTTCTCCACCATAAAGCGGATGTTTTTTAATTTCAACAAATTCCTCTTCTGTTAAAGGACCCTGTTTTCTTATTATCCTATCTGAAATCTGCAGTTTCCCAATATCGTGAAGAATAGCCCCTACTGCAAGATCCTTTAATTCATTTTCATTAAGTCCAGCTGAAATTCCTAAAAAAGAAGCCATAATACATGTATCTAAGGAATGAATAAATGTATAGTTATCATAGGTTTGTATATCATACAGGCTTTTATTTACATCACCCATGCTAATAATATAATCTACTAGCTCTTCTACCATGTTGAGGGATTCTTTGACATGCTGCTTATTACAGCTATGTATATTTTTTATTATTTTAGACATATTTTTCATAGTATGTTGTTTAAGTTCAGTTAGTTTCTCATCTTCAATCAAAACGTCATCTAGTCTTTCATCTTGAATATATATAAAATAAACTCCAAGTTCTTTTAATTTTAATATATATCTCCTATTAAGCTTAATCCCTTCTCTGAGTAGAATCTTCCCGTCATTTGTGAGTATATTTTTGCCTAATACCTCGTCTTCATTTACCTTATCTATAAATTCAAGCCTCATACTTCACCTCAAAGATATTTTAATTACTAAAGTATATTATACTATTTATTATTTCAAATTTCAGCATATTTTTCATAAATATCACAAAAACAAAAAAACAGAAGTCAAATCATAATAATTTCTCTCCTGTTTTCATATATTTCTAAGAATGCTTTATTTGTATTCTTCTTCTTTTCCTTCAATAGCTTTAAAGACACTTAACATTTGTGAATCTATTAGATTACAAGCCTTATTAATAATTTCCTGCATTACTAAATGATCTTCACTAAAATTAAATTTTAAAAGCCAGGTAGGATTATACTCATCATCTACTTGTTCAAAACTAAAACCTTCATTTATAAATTCTTCTTCACTAAATAAGTCATAAATTGCTGTATATTCCCATTCTTCTACATCTTTCGCAGTATCAAAAAACATATTCACCTTATCTTCTTGGTAAAAGAATTTAGTAACATATTGGGCACCATCAGAAACCTCATAACTTCCTAATTCCTTAACTAAAAAATTAGTATCTTTATCCCTTTCCATTAAAACCAACGATGAAAAATCCAAATTGCTCATCCTTTCGCATTAAAATATCTACCATATATAATAACACAATTTTATATATTTAATCTATGTAATTATATTTAACTCATATATCTTAATATTTTTTTAATTTTTCTTTACATATAAGTTATAATTAGTTATTATGTAATTAGTAATAATTGGTATTAAAGGGGTTTATTATGAAAAGACTCTTTACTTTATTTATAGTAATTATTATTGTATTAGGCTCAATAGTAATTAGATATAACTATAATATTAGTAGAAATAGGGATGTTACCTATACTGCTAAACAATATATTACAACAGGAGTATTCAACAAACGCAAATTGTATCAAATTAATGATACGAAGTTAAGTTTCTCAGATGGGAACATGGCAGTTGTGACTATCTCAGGCCTGAAAGATAAGAGCCCCCATGATTTTGTTAAGTATGAAATAATCTTAGAAAAAAGGTCTAATGGCGCTTGGAAGGTAACAAAAGTATATCCCTAAAACAGCTAAAATTAAAAGAAATATATAATATGTTTCATTAACAATAACTTTGAAACATATTTTTTTTATTAAATTTCTTGAAAATAAATTTATATTTAGTTTTTATAAATAATGATTTCCATTGCAAATAATTTGCATTTAGTTATAATATATATAGAAAGTTTTTGGCAATAATTCAGATATAATATATTTTACAAAGGAGTTTCTATGATATATATTAACAATTTATTTTTCTCATATAACCCTGCCCCACCATATTTAATTAATAATATTAATCTACATATTGGAACTGGAGAATATGTTTCTATAGTAGGTGAAAATGGTTCAGCTAAGAGCACCTTGCTAAAGCTTATTTTAGGTCTATTAAAGCCAACCGCTGGGGAAATAAAATTGAATACTAAAACCATAGGTTATGTACCTCAAAGAATGGAAAGTTATAATGCAGAATTTCCAATTACTGTACAAGAAATGTTGCGCTGTCATCTAAAGGTTTTAAAACTTAGCGACAAAAAATTAATAAATGAATCCTTAAAGAAGGTAAATATGCTTTCTTTTAAAAACTCATTAATAGGAAATTTGTCAGGAGGTCAGCAGCAGAAAATATTTATTGCACGGGCAATAATGACTTCACCTAAGTTGATTATTTTAGACGAGCCTTCTACTGGAATAGATATAAAAAGTCAAAAGGAAATATACAACATCCTTAAAGAATTAAATCGCGATTCAAATATAACAATTTTATCTGTTGAACATAATTTAAAGGCAGCCTTGGAAAATTCAACTCATATTTACAGAATGGAAAAAGGTGAAGGAACACTATTTAATGTTAAAGACTATGTAAACAACTTTGTTTTATAATTGGAGGGAAAAATGCTAGAATATACCTTTATGAAAAATGCTCTCTCTGCTGGGGCTTTAATCTCAATTCTTTGTCCTACTGTTGGAGTATTCTTAGTTCTAAGAAGATATTCAATGATGGGTGATACTTTATCACATTCATCCTTTGCAGGTATTGCTATTGGACTTATATTTGGTTTTAATCCACTTGTAAGTGCTTTTATCTTTACTTCAATATGTGGCATATTAATTGAAGTATTACGATCATACTATAAAAAATATGCTGAGCTTGTTATGTCTATAGTTTTAACTTTTAGTTTAGGTATTGCAATAATACTTATAAGTACTGGCAAAGCTGGTGCAAATGTAAATACATATTTGTTTGGTAGTATTCTTACAGTATCCTTAGAGGACTTGTTTACAATTACTGTTTTAAGTATATTTTCAATTGCATTATTTATTTTTCTATATTATAAGCTTTTGTATATAACCTTCGATGAAGAAGGGGCTTTTACTTCAGGAGTAAATGTAAAACTTATAAACTACCTTTTCACTTTAATAGTTGGTGCTACAATAGCAGTATCTATACGTATAATGGGCATATTAGTAATATCTTCAATGATTGTGCTGCCAGTTGCAACAGCACTGCAGCTTCGAAAAAGCTTTAAATTTACTCTATTATATTCAATATTATTTGGTTTCTTAGATATTATACTTGGTCTTGTTTCTTCCTATTATATAAATAGTGCTCCAGGAGGTACTATAGCCTTAACCTCAGTAATTATTCTAGTTATTGTGTTAATTATTAAAGGAATAAGATTTAAATAATAAATTAATTAAAAAGCAGCCCTTATAACTTATTTTGTATATAAGTTATGAGGGCTGCTTTTATTTATCATGATTTTTACAAGAATCACAGATTCCTTTAATTTTCAATTCATGTTCCATTAAAGTAAAACCTGTTTTACTTTTAATAATCTCTTCAATTTGAACCATTGGACATTCAATTTGAACTTCTTTATGACATAAACTGCATTCTAGTGTGTGCTTATGAATATCTTTTTTTAGCTTATAATTATATTTTCCTTCACCTAAATTTATCTTATCAACAATATGATTATTTTCTAAAATCTCCATATTTCTATAAACAGTTGATAAATCAATAATTATTCCGTTTTTTAAGCACAACTCATATATATAATCCACGCTGACAGCGTTCTCATTGTTTAATAAAATATTAAGTATAGCCAATCTTGACTTCGTTACCTTTATACCATGATCTTTTAGTGTACTTTCAAGTTTCATTTCGATACAACACCTTGCTTTCAAGAGTATAAAACTATTATAACACACTAAAATATAAGTTTCTTGGATTTCTAAAAGAAAATCATCTTAATACCAAATAAAATAAGAATAACTCCCCCAAGGTAATCAGCATACTTTCCAACAACATTTATTTTTTTTAAATATCGAGAGAGGAAAAATGCAACTAGTGACATAATCAAAGTTACAAACCCAATTACAATAGTATCACTTAACATTGCCAATATATTATTAATATTACTTAATGCTGTAAATCCTATAACCATTGCATCAATACTAACAGATATTCCAAGTACAAAATACATGCTTGGCTTTATGAGCGGGCATTCGCCCTTATTTTCAATTCCTTCCTTAATCATCATACCTCCAACTAAGGCTATTACAATTCCTCCGATAAGCTGTGGTACAGAAGCTATGTATTTATTAAATAAAAAACCTGTATAGGCACCAATTAATGAAAATAAAAATTGAAAAAAAGCAAAGGATGCAGCAAATAAAAATTTATGGTTACGCTTAACCTGATTATTTAAGCCTATGCATATAGCTACACCAAAGGCATCCAAAGATAACGCCAGTGCAATTGATAGTAGTATATAGAACTTCATTGATGTACCTCCTACATAAATGCTAAATTGGCAATATTATTATTTTACTTTAAATTATATAAATTGTCTAATAGTATTTATGACACTTAGGAAAAAATAAAAGAGTAGAATCTTATTTCCACTCTTTGTAAGCCTATATTTTAAATATTGCTTTTAATAAAAATATTGTGATTCCAGATAATATTGCTGATATTGGTATTGTAATAACCCAAGCCCAAACTATATTCTTTGCAACAGTCCATTTAACAGATGAGAGTCTTTTTGACGCTCCAACACCCATTATAGAAGTTGAAATTATATGTGTAGTACTTACAGGCGCCTTCATTAGTGAAGCTGTGAATATAACTGCAGCTGCACCAGTTTCAGCAGCAAAACCATTTACAGGAGCAAGTTTTGCCATATTCTGTCCCATTGTTTTAATAATTTTCCAGCCTCCAATAGATGTTCCAAGTGCCATTGCTAATGCACAAGCAATCTTTACCCAAGTAGGAATATTAAACTTAGTCATATAACCAGCACTTACAAGAGACATTGTGATAATACCCATAGATTTTTGAGCATCATTCATACCATGATTTAATGCCATAGCTGCAGCTGAAAAAATTTGAGCCTTAGAAAACACCTTTGTAACAGTTGCAGGTCTTACCTTTCTTAATATCCACTGCAAGGCAATCATAATTATATAACCAGCTATAAAACCTATAACAGGTGATAAAAATAGCCATAATACTACCTTGTCCCAAAGATCATACCAGTTTATAACGTTAAAGGACATCGAATTATATACTACTGCTGATCCTATTAATCCACCTATTAAGGCATGAGAGGAGCTGCTAGGTATTCCAAAATACCAGGTAATTAAATTCCAAATAATAGCTCCAATTAGTGCTGCAATAACAACCTCAGGAATAACCTTATCAGGATGTACAATACCTGAACCAATTGTTTTAGCAACCTCTGAACTTAAAAACGCACCTACAAAGTTTAATACTGCGGACATTAATATAGCCTGTCTAGGAGTTAACACCCTAGTTGATACAGAAGTAGCTATAGCGTTAGCAGTATCATGAAAACCATTAATAAAGTCAAAGCATAAAGCTAAAATAACTACTATAATGGTTACAATTAAAATACTACTAAGCATTCTTCATTACAACTCCTTCAACTGTATTGGCAACATCCTCACAAGCATCTAGAGTTTGTTCTATATAATCAAATATTTCTCTCCATTTTATAACATGTAAAGCTGGAATTTGCTCATTAAATAAAGCAGCAATTGCTTTTCTGAATACTCTGTCCCCTTCGTCTTCTATTCTATTTATTTCAATTATTTTTTCTGTTAACTTCTTGCTCTTTTTCATATTTCTTAATTCTTCCATTAAACTAATAAGTTCTCTGCATTGGTTTTCAATCATTTCTGCTAGAATTACTGCACTTTGTTCAATTGTACCAACGTTAAACATAATAAATCTATGTGCAGTTGCTTCAATAGCATCCATAATATCATCCATTTGTTTTGCAATAGCATAAATATCTTCTCTGTCAAATGGTGTTATAAAGGTATTATTAAGTTCCTGCAATATATCATGAACTTGCTTATCGCCTTTATGCTCCATTTCTTCAATGTTTTTAACTTTATTTTCTACGTCAGTATAATTCTTAATTAAATCAACTAACATAATTGAAGCCTCATGAATTGTCTTTGCTGAATCAATAAATAAATCGTAAAACTTGTCCTCTCTTGGAGTTAATCTTGACATTTAAAAGTCCTCCCCTTTTCCCTAAAAACATTTATTTTAATAATTTGTTAACATTTTAATGCCAAAATGATTATAACATAATTTTAAAGCAAATAAAACACAAGATAATATTGCTTAACACAAACTTAACAAAACACAAAATTAGACAAAAATCGCAGAATATTAGTTAGAGTTTATAATATTCTGATACAAATTTTCAATCTTTACGGTATCACTATTTGTACTCCATGATTAATAATTTGAAACTCAGCTTCTTTACCTCTAATAATTTCCCCATCTATATTAAAGGCTAAGTCTTCTTTGCTTATTATATGTACAGCTTTTCCATTTTTAAAATTTACCTCTTTAATAGTTTCATGGGTACCATTTATTACTTTAGGGAATAACCCCAAGATCTTTAATCTTCCAACTCTTTTTATTAAGCAAACATCAAAAAAACCATCCTTTAAATTTGCCTTAGGAGCAACATTAATTCCCCCGCCATAATATCTTCCATTAGCAACTGCTACTAAAAGTGAGTTTAATCTAAGACTTGTATTATCTATTTTAATGTTTAAGTCATAATTTTTATATTTAAGTACTGTAAGTAATAATCCTAAAATATAAGCTAACCTACCATTAATTAAGGGTAGTTTCTTAAACTTATTTGAATTATAAGCAACTTCCGCATCAAATCCCACTGAAGCGATATTTAAAAAATATCTATCATTAACTTTACCTAAATCAATTCTTTCTTCTTTGCCATTAATAGTTTTAATCAATATATCTTCCATAGATATTTTCTTATTATACTTGAAAATACTTTTTATAAAATCGTTTCCTGTTCCGCTGGGTATAACAGCTAAACTGCTATTTGTATTTACTATACCATTAAGCACTTCATTTAATGTTCCATCTCCACCTACAGAATATACTCTATAATCTTCTTCATTACTATATTTTTCTGCAATTTCAGCGGCGTGCCCAATATATTTTGTTATCTCAATGACGAATTCTTCATTTCTTGCTTTAAATACTTTTTCAATTATTGGAATAAGCTTTAGTGTCTTTCCCTTGCCTGCAATGGGATTTATAATAAAAAGATGTTTCATACAGCACCTCATTCGCAATCATTTGTATACCAAATATTTTATACTATGCTTTTAATGTAGTACATATAAATATTAATGAACATAGGCAAACCAATTGTAGGATACGTAAAATATGCCAGCAGTAATCACAGCTGGCATAAATGAATTAAATATTTACTTCTTTGTGCACTCATAATAAGTGGAGCATATCAAAGCACGCTAAAGTCTCTTAAGTAGGTTTTAAGCTGATTTAATTTTATTCCCCATAACTCTTTCAAAAGCCTTAAGAGCAGTTTCCAATTGTTCTTTTGTATGTGTTGGGGTATAACTTGTTCGAAGCAGTGCACGCCCCTTTTCAACCCCAGGTGAAACAACTGGATTAACATATACGCCTTCATTAAGAAGTTTAATTGTAGTTACGAAAGTTTCATAATCCTCACCGATTATTACTGGAATTATAGGGGTCTGAGTATCTCCGATAGAAAGTCCCAAAGCTTCAAAACCTTCTCTCATAAATTTAGCATTATCCCATAGTTTTTTGATCCTTTCTGGTTCATTTTCCAGGATATTCAAGGATTCCATTGCCGCAGCTGCATTAGATGGTGGAATAGAAGCACTAAAAATAAATGGTCTTGAGTTATGTTTTACATATTGAATAACATCTGATTTAGCAGCAATAAATCCACCTAAACTTGCTAGGGATTTACTAAAAGTACTCATAATAATATCAACTTCATCTTCCAGGCCAAAATATTCAGCTGTACCTCTGCCATGTTCACCAAGAACGCCAAAGCCATGTGCATCGTCAACCATAACTCTTGCTCCATATAGTTTTGCAAGTCTAACGATTTCGGGAAGGTTTGCTATGTCTCCTTCCATACTATATACACCATCAACAACAATTAATCTTCCATTATTATCAGGGATATTTTTAAGCAATCTTTCTAAATCGTCCATATCATTGTGCTTAAATTTAAGCATCTTAGCAAAACTTAATCTACAGCCATCAACTATACTTGCATGATTTTGTTTATCACTTAATATGTAATCATTTCTACCTGCAATTGCAGATAATACTCCTAAGTTCGTCTGGAAACCTGTGCTATATACTAAAGCCTCTTCTTTATTCACAAATTTCGCAAGCCTTTTTTCAAGTTCTATGTGTAAATTTAAGGTTCCATTTAAGAATCTAGAACCAGAACATCCTACACCAAATTTCTCAACGGCCTCAATAGCAGCCTTCTTTACTCTAGGATCAGAGGTTAGTCCCAAGTAATTGTTTGAGCCTATCATAATAACTCTTTTTCCACTCATTATTACTTCAGTATCCTGTCCAGAATCAAGAGCATGAAAATATGGATATATCCCAGCTTTCATTGCTTCCTTTGCATCTGTATAATTAAAGCATTTTTCGAAAATATCTAACATTATGTAATTTCTCTCCCTTCATTAAAACAAAAAAATTAATTATAATAAGTCCAGCTAAAAATTATATATCTATATATTAACATATAAATTTATAAATAAATATATTTTTCTAAGAATTTATAAATTTTTCCATTTATTACAATTGTACATTGCATACTTCCCTTCTAAATTGTATAATATAAAATAAACATGATACTCTAAAGAAATAGGAGTGAGATAAATGGATATTCATAATTCTAAAGTTGTCTTAATTACTGGCGCTTCATCAGGTATAGGACAAGCTATTGCATTAACACTTATGGACAAAGGTTATAAAGTCTATGGAACTTCTCGTAATGCATCTGATGAATCAAATGTAAAAGCTAAAGAAGGCACAGGTTTTTTAAAAATGATTTCTTTAGATGTATGTTCTGAGGACTCAATAAAAAAAGCAGTTGATTACATTCTTAAGCGAGAAATAACCATTGATATTTTAATAAATAATGCAGGTAATGGTATTGCAGGCTCAGTTGAGGATACAACCACCGAAGAAGCATATTACCAGTTTGATACAAATTTCTTTGGAGTTCATCGAATGTGCAGAGCTGTGCTTCCTATAATGAGAGAACAGCAAAATGGCTTAATTATTAATATAAGCTCAGTTGCAGGACTTATTTCAATTCCATATCAATCTATGTACAGTGCAAGCAAATATGCCATAGAAGCCCTTACTGAAGCCTTAAGAATTGAGGTTAAGCCTTTTGGAATAAAAGTGTCCATGATAGAACCAGGAGACACTAAAACTGGTTTTACAGCAAAGAGGCTCTATGCAAAAGCCTCAACTAACTCAGTATATTCAGAAAAATTTATGAAGGCCATTAAGACTATGGAACATGATGAGCAAAGTGGTCCTTCTCCAAAGTTATTGGTAGACGCAGCATTAAAAATAATAAATTCTAAAAATCCTCCTGTTAGAATTGTAGGCGGTTTTTCCTATAAAGTTCTTTATTTATTAAAAAGACTACTTCCAGCAAGGCTTGTTGAGTTTGTTGTGAGTAAAATATATTAATATTGTAATTGTAACAATATTTATATTAAATTTTATTTATTAATTTAAGGTTAGGAAAGTCTTAAAATTATATTAAAAAAATTAATAAACCTTAACAAAATGAAAGTTTAATGAAAATATATAAAATATGTGGAATGAGCTTATGCTCATTCCACATATTTTATATAATGCAGCTATTTTTTACATGAATTTATATATTATTTATCTTTGTTCCTTAATTAGACCTTTTCTATAAGCTTCTAAAAGCATTTCTAAGTCTTTTATTTGAAGTCTTAATTCTTCACCTATATCTGTGTCGCCAACTCTTTTTCTTTCTACTTCTTGTTCTAGAACTACAGTTGTTGAAAGTATATCCTTTTCTTCTTCTATAGCCTTATTAGTAGACTCAAAGGGTTCATGTGATACTAATAGAAGTCCATAGGAATTATAGATTAAGGTATAGCCTGCGATACCTGTCTGGCCTTGATAAGCTTTTGAAAAACCTCCATCTATTACAAGCAGCTTTCCATTAGCTTTAATTGGACTTTCTCCATTTTTACTTTTTACTGGTACATGACCATTAATAATATGTGAATAATACTGATTAAGCCCGAATTCTTCGAAAATCAAATTGCATACTTTCTCATCATCCCTATACCTGTAATAAGAATTCTTAACTTCCTCATGTGAAGCCTTATCGTCAATAAAATATCTTTCAAAGGTTGTCATCTTATTCTTACCAAATAGAGGGGAATCAGGACCCGTCCAGAGATACCATATTATATCCATTCCATATAATTTTTCTTCAGGGTTATTCTTATAAAAGTATCCTTCCCTTGCAAGTATCTCGAATCTATCTAAAAGAGTTTTACCACTATACTGCTTGCCACTTGCCCCAATACTTACTTTTTTTAAAGTACCATCTTTATTTAGCGGTATAGAACCATGATATAATAAGTTAGAATTATATTTTAAATACATACTTCCCTTTGCAAAAAGAAAGCTAATATGCTTTTGCAGTTTTTCACTATTTAGAAATGATGACCTTAGTTTCCATATTAACTCCTTTTCCTCAGGGGTTAATTTATAAGGGTCTTTGGTATCTATAGTTGGGAAATTCGTATCATTTAACTTATATATCTTCCCATTAATATCTATAGTTCCTTCACCAAAGTTGATTTTATTTAATAGTAGTCTATCCTGCATTCCAAAGTAAGGTCTTCTATTTATGATTTCTCCTTCAAGCTTAAATTGTATTATAGCAATAGCCTTATGCATCTGTGCAATAAGCTTTAAATCCTTTTCACTATATACTTTACTGCTTTCAATTTTAGGCATAAAATTTTTACACTCATCGTTTTTATAAAATTCTATAGCAAAGGTAGCCAGAGGTAATAGATTAATCCCATAGCCATCTTCAATTGTATCTAAATTTGCATACCTTGCACATATCCTTAAAACTGTGGCTATGCAAGTATCACTTCCTGCAGCCGCACCCATCCATAATATATCATGATTGCCCCATTGGATATCTACTGAGTGATAATCCATAAGGGTATCCATTATTATATCCGCTCCTGGGCCTCTGTCAAATATATCTCCCACTATATGAAGCCTGTCAACTACAAGTCTTTGTATAAGCTTAGATAATGCAACTATAAATTCATCTGCTCTGCCGATTCTAATTATAGTTTTAATTATTTCATTGTAATATTCTTCTTTATCTATTATATCAGGCAGTTCGTGAAGAAGTTCTTCAATAATATATGAAAAATCCTTAGGCAGTGCCTTTCTCACTTTAGATCTAGTGTACTTTGAAGATACATGTCTGCATATTTCAATTAATCTATATAAGGTAATTTTATACCAATCATCTATATTTTTCTCATCCTTTAACATTAATTCAAGCTTTTGCTCCGGATAATAAATAAGAGTTGCTAGGCTTTTTATATCACTTTGTCTTAAGGAATTTCCAAATATATCATTAATCTTTCTCTTTATTACTCCAGAAGCATTTTTTAGCACATGTATAAATGGCTCATATTCACCATGTATATCAGTTAAGAAGTGTTCTGTACCTTTAGGTAAATTTAAAATAGCTTGCAAATTAATGATTTCTGTACAAGCTTCAGCAATTGTTGGATACTGTTTAGATAATAGCTTTAAATATTTAATATCAGTCTCAAGGCCCTCAGTTAAGCTTTCGTCTGTATAAACCATAGCCATAAAATCCCCCTAATATTTGTATATATTTCACAATATAATATGTATATAGTCACAATTAATATACTTTCATAAATATATAATATATCACATTAATAATTTTAACAACATATTTATATATGCAAAATTCACTTTATTTCGCTAAAGAATACGTAATATTTATTTGATGATTATTTTTTTATAGGTATTATTTAATTTTCTTTATAAAAAATTGTCTTATATACCATACTAAAAATAAATCTATGAAATAATGTTAGTTTTAAAAATTTCTTTAAATGTTATAATAATAAGTGAATTTCCTAGTTTAGAGGTGTAGTATGAAGATTATTTTAACTGAAGAAGTTAGTTATATTTTAGATACCTTAAATAAAAATAACAGAGAAGCTTTCATTGTAGGTGGCTGCGTACGGGACAGTCTGTTAAAAAGAGAGCTTAAAGATTGGGATATTACTACTAGTGCCTTGCCAGATGAAATAATAGAACTTTTTCCAGAGACAATTCCAACTGGAATAAAACACGGTACAGTAACAGTAGTCATAAATAAACATAATTATGAGGTTACAACTTATAGAATAGACGGTGAGTATTCAGATAATAGGCATCCTGATAAAGTAACTTTTACACCCTCTTTAAAAGAAGACTTAAGCAGAAGAGATTTTACTATAAATTCTATGGCATATAATAAAATTAATAATTTAGTTGATTTATTTAATGGATCAATAGATTTAAGTAGAAATCTTATACGCTGCGTTGGAGATCCAGATAAGCGATTTAAAGAAGATGCACTTAGAATGCTTAGGGCAGTTAGATTTGCCTGTGAGCTTAAGTTTAACATCCATAAGCCCACTTTCATAGCTATTATTAATAATGCCTATCTATTAAATTCAGTCAGTAAAGAGAGAATAAGAGTCGAATTTTGCAAAATATTGCTAAGTGATTTTCCAAGCAGGGGCTTAAGGATGCTTGAAAAAACTGATTTGTTAGCTTACATTATTCCTGAATTAAAAGAAAGTGTGGGCTTTGATCAAAAAAATCCCCATCATGATAAGAATGTTTTTGATCATATTTTATCTGTAGTAGACAACTCTCCTCAAGAGCTTGAAGTGCGTTTAAGTGCGCTACTGCACGATATAGGTAAACCTAGGACCTTTTCTACTGACAAAAAAGGTATTGGTCATTTCTATGGACATAATATTGTTGGCGCCAAAATGGCTGAGCAAATATTAAAAAGACTTAGATTTGATAATATTACTATTAAAAAGGTTTCAATTTTAATAACAGAACATATGTCTATTTATGCCAATATGAAAAATCGCAGTCTAAAAAAATTTATAAATAGAGTTGGCGCTGAGAATCTAGATAGTCTTTTTAAACTTCAAATGGCAGATAGAGAAGGACATAAAGCTGATGCCGATTATAGTCCAATACTTAAACGAAAAGAAGCAATAGACGAAATACTTAATAATGGAGAAGCATATAATATTGGAATGCTTAAAATAAATGGTGATGATCTTATAAAGCTTGGATTTAAACCTGGTAAGGAAATAGGCATTGTTTTAGAAGAACTTTTGAATAAAGTAATGGAAAGACCTGAAATGAATAATAGAGCTAAACTAATTGAACTAGCAAAAAATAAAAAAGCTTAAGCAGATTCTGCTTAAGCTTAGATTCTATTTTCTTATTTTCTTAAGTGTCATAACTACTGGAACTGTTATTATAACTGCCACAATAGCTTCTGGAATACCATTAGTTAAGGCAATTCCATATATAACTTTTGATACAGTTGCTGTTGTTACCTTCAAAACCTTAGCAGCATGATCTGCATAGAGAAGATTGACCATAACTAATACTCCAACAGTATTAGTTAATGTACCAATTAAAGCAGCAGCTCCAACTTTAATAATTTCTTTTTTACTAAACATATACTTATATGTATAGTAAGCAACAATTCCTATTAAGATTCTAGGCAGCACTGAAACCAATGGATTTTGAAAAGCAAAGAATAGAGCACTTGAAGGTGCTACATAGTTTTGAATAAGACTAAACACACCAAAAAGTAAACCTATCATTGCACCAACTATTGGACCTTCTAGTACCGCACCAATAATTACAGGTATATGAAGTATTGTGGCTTTAGCCATAGGCAGTGGTATAAATCCATAGCCAGTTGCTCCAAGCACAATTGAAATAGCTGACAGCATTCCAATCATGGTAAGCTGTCTAGTACCAAATTTCCTGTTGGTACTTGCTGTTGACACATTATTATTCATTTTTACCCCTCCGTTCTTACTCCCCTTAAGGATATAAGTCGAATTTTAATAATATTTTTAGTTCAGTTTCTTTCGAATACCGACTATCTGTATTGTAACACTTTTATTCACTAATTTCTACAAGTTCTCAAACAAAATTAGTCCATAGAACTTCATTGACTTTACAATTTATTACTATTATCATTACATTAAAAGCCTTCTTATTTTATAAGCACAATAAGTAAAGCGAAGGGCTAAATATTTTATAATTGTGTAATTCAGAATTAGGAATTGGAAAGGAAAAGGGGGATATTATGTTTTATAAGTTATCAAAAGATCATCATACTTTCACTCTTTCAAAGGATAATGCTCCTTATTTAAGAGTTAACTCAGGAGATACAATTGAAATCGTAACACTAGATTGCTTCTCCGGCCAGTTAAAAACTTCCTCTGATACATTAGAAGAAATGGATTGGACAAGAATGAATCCTGCAACAGGACCTATATTTATTAATAATGCTAAACCCGGTGATACCTTAAAAGTTACAATTAATAGTATAGATGTCTCAGGTCAAGGAGTTATGTCTGCAGGTAAAAGTTTAGGGCCTCTCGGTGATTATCTCGATGAAATAACCACAAAAATAATTCCCATATCAGATAATACAGCTTTATTTGATGAGGTTTTACATTTTCCTGTGAATCCAATGATAGGAGTTATTGGTGTTGCACCTGCTGGGGACAGCATTAATACAGGAACCCCTGGAGCTTTTGGCGGAAATATGGATAATGCCATGATAACAGCTGGAGCTTTTCTTTACTTACCAGTATTTGTAGAGGGTGCACTTTTTTCACTGGGTGATCTGCATGCAGCAATGGGTGATGGTGAAATTGGTGAAACCGGAATTGAAATTGGGGGTACAGTTTCAGTTAAACTTGAAATTATTAAAGATTTAAACCTTAATAATCCAGTAGTTATAAATGATGAATTTTTTACGACTATTGCATCGGCAGTAACTTTAGATGAAGCTGTAAATACATCAGCTATTGATATGCTCATTCTATTATCAGAAAGATTAAATTTAAATAAAAATACAATTGCAATGCTTATGAGTGCTGTTGGGAGTTCAGAAGTTTGTCAGGTTGTAGATCCTTTAAAAACTGCTAGATTTGTAATGCCAATAAAAATGTTAAATAAATATGCTTTTAAATTTTAAAGAATATGAAAATTAATGGCATCCACATAAGTAATAACTTATGCGGATGCCATTTTAATATTATTTAATATTTGAGGACTTAAGAATTCCAAGCTTCGCGAGAGCTTCTATGGAATTTTCTTCTTTGCTAATTATAAGTCTTTCTTTAATACAGTTATCGCCTTTTGATAAATTGAATATATAAGGAGCTACTTCTTTTAAAACTATTCTGCCTGAATAATTTACTAAGTTCATTATGGCTTCATCAGCAGTTAATTCTATTTTTCCCTTAAGTTTTTCAAATATAGCATGCCCCTTTTCAATATGGTTATCTTTTAATAATCCTTTTGCAATAGAGGATTTTAAAGCTAAAATTGTAATTAAAGATAATTTATTATCATATGAATTTTCATTTTCTTCAATTGAATTAAATATAAATCTAACTGATTTTGATAATAAATTTGCATACATAGTTATATCATCCTTACCCATAGTAAAAGCTAGTAATACCATGGCTGTAGTTTCAAGCCTATTATGCATATTATCTTTATCTTCGTCACAAAAGCTTCCATCGGCAAATTGATTTTTAGCTAGGGTCCTTAAAATTGTTGGTCTTGGATATTTATAATCCAATATTGCATTATCACCTTTTTCCTTAATTTCGTCAGTTGATGGCATTCCAGTTTGCTTATAAATAAAAGTTGGAACATCAAGGAAATTACCTCTAGAAATATTTTTGCTTATTTCTTCTGATATCTTTAAAGGTACAATATGAGTTAATGGCATCCCTAGTACTGGCTCTTCAATAATTTCAAGCATCATAAATGAAGTTTCAGGGCTAATAATTCCAAATTCCTTGGAAATTTCGATCACCTTGTTTTTCATTAATTCCAAAGTGTCTCCTCTTTCAGTTTTCATTCTTTCCTCAATGGAATCAATTCTTTTTCTACTCCATATCTTTTGTATAAGATCCACATTCTCATTTAAGTCAAGTGTATCTAAATCTATGGTTTTAACATAATCTTTATTATCCACTTTCCCTTTTATAGTTATTTTACCTTCTATTTCACCTGCTACCTTTGCAAAAATTGATAGTGGTTCTCTGTCATAAAAATAATCTATAGATCTTGGGTATGTTCTTTCCACTTTCATACTTCCCCAATTAATTTCCTGAACATCTACTTGAGGATTTTCAATTCTGCTGAACTGTTTTAAAATCATATCTTCAATTCTTTCGCCTTCGTAAATAAATTCTGCTTTGCCATAACCAAGCTGAGCTAGCTTATTAATAACATAGCTGTTTGCTACAGTATCAATTCCGAAGGTAAATATTCTATTATCACCAATATTTTCTTTAACATAATGCAGAACTTGTTCTTCATTTTCTATAATATCATCTGTAAAAAGCAATATAGTACTATAGCCTGCAGCACTTTCCTCAGCTAAGGCATATTTTAAAGCCTCAAATATTGAAGCACCTTTCCTATCTTGTAAATTATTTATCCAAACAGTGGCTTTCCTTAAATTTTCTTCATTAAAAGGCACTTTCCCAAGTTCAGAAAAATAGTGAAGTTTACTTTCAAAGGCCACTATATTGAAGCTATCTCCTTCTGACAAATTTCTAATGCAAAGCTGAAGTGCATTCTTAGCTTCATCTAGCTTTGGTCCTTTCATGGAATGGGATATGTCTACCAAAAAGATGTAATCATTTGGCTTTTCTTCCTCAGCACTTTGAAGCCTTGGAAAAACTCTTAAGTATAATATTCCTTTATCATCTTCATCCATATACTTATATATCATTCCAGATGCTTCTTCTAGTTTTTCTTCAGTAAGTAGTAAAACTAGATCCTCATCAAGTCTAACATTTTTTTCTGCAAAGGTAACCTTGGCAAGATTATTGTCCTCTTCCCACTCAACATTTATATTATGGGAAGGTGATTCAATTTTGGTTTTTGATAGCGGTTCAATAAGTATATTTAAACTTGTTTTATATATGTCACCATAAATTTCATCTTGAATACTTTCAGAATTATTTACATGAGTTGGGTATAATACAGAAGGAATAGTAAGCATAAGACTCTCATCTTCGTAAACTAACATATCCATGTATGAAAATTTTATCTTTACTGACTCTCCTGGAAGTATCTGTCCAATTGTAAATTGATAGACATTAGGATAAGGCTCTTCCAATATTAAAGTATTCACATTGCTTTCATCTGATTCTTCATAAATTCTCTTTGCCTCTTCCTTTTCTTCAACTATAGCTTTTATCGTTCTTCCTCCAAGTGCAGCTTCAAAGCCAGTTATTACTGCAGTATCAGGTATTGGAAAGGTATATAATCCGTCAATATTATCTCTGCCTTTATTTTCATAAACTTGTTTTATGGAAACTTCAACATATTCCCCACATATATTACCGCTTATTCCAACCTCTTTTAAGGAAATATCCCCCAGCATAGACTTATTGCTTTTCAAACCATAACCAACCATAAATTCCCTCCTCGTTTATTTCAAAAATAAAACAATATATCCATAATTAAAACATAACATATTTATATTTTCCATTTTAAAATATTTTATGTTTTATTATATATCTTTTTTAAATAATCTATAGGTCCTATACTTTATACCGCCTGTTTTCTCAATATCTGCTCTCATCTCTTTATTAGTCTCACCGATAGTAGAGCCTTCAGCGTAAGTATACCCCCCATTAACTCCATTAATAAAGTACTTATAAAACATAGTTCCGCTTACACCCTTTTTCCTAAATTCCGGAATAACAAAAAGCACAAAGAGTCTAAAACCTTTTATTTTTTTCTTATAGTATAAAAATTTCAAAAACCCAAAAGGAAAAATCCTTCCATTCATTTTCTTAAGCACTTCATTATAATTAGGAAGAGCTATTGCAAAGGCTATAGGTCTTCCTTCACTCCTTGCAATTAAAACCAGTTTTTCATCAGCTAAGGGAATTAGATTTGCACCTTCTGCTTGAAGTTCCTCCATAGTAGGTGGAGTTAAATCCTCCCACTCCACAGGCATTGCAATATCCAATATGCTTTTAATATCCTTCATTTCATTATCTATATTTTTGAGGTTAATTGTATCTATTTGAAAGTTGTATCTCTTCATTGCATAATCAGATACCTTTTCATATCTGTCCATCTTTGCACAATCCACATCAAAGTAATAAGCAAATAAATCTATATGTTTAATTAGTCCATATTCTTCAAAAAATTTAATATAGTATTCGTGGTTATAAGAATTCATCAGCATAGGAGGTCCATTAAAACCATCCACCAAAAGCCCTTTATAATCATCTCCATTAGTTGGTGAAATTGGTCCCTTCATTAACTTTTTACCCCTAGCTTTTAACCATTCTGAAGCCTTCTCAAAAAGCGCAAAGGCTACTTCTTTGTCTTCAATACTCTCAAATAAACTAAAATAGCCATCTTCCGCGTTTTTTTGTTCATTTAGACTTTCATTAATTCCAACTAGAATTCTTCCAACAGCTTTACTTTCTTTATAAGCTATATAGAAGCTATGTTCACCACTCATAAAGAGTGGATTGTCCTTTCCTAGTAGAGTTTTCAATAAATCACCCTTTAAAGGCGGAACCCAATCTTTGTCAGTTTTATAAATGTCCCAAGCTAGTGAAATAAACTTCTTTAAGCCTCGTTTATCCTTAACCTCTTTTACATAAATCATTTAAACTCATTCCTATCTTTCTAGTGAGACAATGGAGTATTTAAACCTAAATCTGCATCATAGTCTTCACTTACTTCATAATTAAAAGTACGCTGATTTAAAATAATTTCTTTTAATAATTCTTTTTTATCATCATAAGTTTTACAGTAGCTGTTTAATAGCATTTCCATATTTGTTAAATAATTCTCTTTATTATTTAAAATATCTTCTAAGGCTTCTACTATTTCCTTTTTATTTTCAACAACCCTGCCTAATTCATACTTCTCTATCATTGTTAAGGTACCAAGATCATTTGAGGTAGCAGTTCTAAAAGTTATCTCTGGAGTTCTATTTACTAAACTTTCTATAAAAATACCTGCTGATGGCCTTCCTATTATACAATCTGCAGCAGATAGCAGTTCATCAAAGTTATTAATAAATTTTAATGGTACTAACTTGATATTTTCATTATTGTAGGAATAATTAACAAGTTCTTGATAGGTAACTTCATCTTTACCGCATATTACTACTAAATTCATTGGTTTACTTGAAGATTTGATTATAACTTTAAGTATTTCTATAAGAAATTTCCCACCTATACTTCCACTTGCTAAGACAACAATCTCCTTGCCATTATTAAGCCCAAATTCCTCTTTAATTTTAATAATTTCTTCTTGATTTTTTATTCTAAAATGCTTCTTTTCTGCTAATGGACCTATCACCTCATATTTTGCATTATTCAATTGCGCTAAATCTCTATTGGGATTTCTAAATATTGAATTTTTATATCCAAAAACAACAAAATCCTTATAATATTTTAAGACATATTTTATTTTATCCATAATTGTAGCAGAAGGGGTAAGTTCATAGGAGTAATAGGTATTATTAAAGTCATAGCTTCTTATGGCATCGCCAGTTTCATTAAAATAACATAGGTGGGTGGCATAGGGATTTACTAAATCTATAAAAATAGAAACTTCAGTAATAAATATATAGAAAGGTATATTCTTCTCCTTGGCATAGGTGCCTATAGCTCTATTAAAACCATCAGCAGTACAAATGACTATATCAGGATTTATTTCTTCAAGCTTTTTATAATAAGGCTCAGTGCTAGTTATCTCCATAAAAGGAAGAATAAAAATTCTAACAAAGAAATTTAATAAAAAGTCCACGGTTCTAATAAAATTATTCTTAATACAATAATTCCAAAACTTAACAACAAAGTTTAAACTATTATCATTTATCATTTCACTTCCACAACGTATAATTATTTCAACATCTTCACCCTTTAGCATATCCTCTAAAATGCTGGCCATTCTAAAATGTCCCATCCCCATTTTCTCATATACAATTAATACTTTTTTTGACATAGTATAACCTACCTTCCAAAGCTGGCATTATAATAATAAATATGATTACATACTTTAATTATACTACAGAGAAAATTAAAACGGAATACTAAGAGTATTTAATAAAATCACCATTTAAATAATAAGCCTGAGAAAAATCTCAAGCTTAAATTTGTCCATCTAATATTAATGCAGCTACAGTTAATGCTGCTTTTTCAATTTTAGATGCTATTCCCTCTATCTTAAATAATAATATGTTCTCGGAGTCAGCCTCAATAATTTCATTTCCCTTTATTACTGCTAATATCTTTCCTTTATTATTATTACCTTCCCTAATGAATTCACCTTGAAGATTAGCTACAATATGTCCATTTCTACCTAACCCTTCTTTAATAAGTTTGTCTTCATAGTTCACCAAAACATGGTTAGTCATACCTATAACCTCGCTAGGATTATATTCATTTAGCATGGCAATAGACCTTTTATCACTTGAAGCTCCATCCCAAATATACACCATAATAATATCCCCCTCATCCATAAGATTTAAACTACTTACTAAATCTTATGTTATGAAAACGAGAATATTACCCCTGTTCTTTTCTTAAATAAAGGTTGTCCAACATATATATGTTTAAAACAGTTATATTAAAAATTTATATTAAAAAATTAACAATAAAAATAATAATAATAAATATTATTCATTTTTAATTGTTAATCTTCACTTAAGGTGAAAGTTAAAACCCTTCATTTTTTAGCTTTTCATTTAATTCTCCAATACTTTCATGAACTCTTCCAATATCTAGGGTTTCGGCTTCAATAGTACCTCCTAAACTTTTAATTAAATCCTTAGCTCTCATTATTATGCTTGCATCAGCATTTACAATTAATCTATAATTATTATCATTAAATTCAGAAAATCCTGCATTTACATTGATAAGAGGACTCACTGATGTTAAAGGGTGCTTCCTCATTTCACTAGGATCTATAATAAGATTAGAGAGGCCATATCCATTATTCTTATTAGCAAGATTTCTTCTAATGTTATTATTATTATCGTTAATTTCTATATAAGCGTCTGTAAATCCTGCAGCTATTAATTTAGTTAATGCCTTGTTTGCTGTTTCTATTTTTATAAAATTACCGATTGCCTTCATAATAAACCTCCTATTCCTCAATCTGAGCGTGAAAATTATTAATGTTCACACTCCTTCTATTCCAATTACTTGATTATATTTTTCTCAATAATCCAATTAATATACAAAACTTGTTAAGTCACATATTAGTAATAATTCGAATTTTATAATTAAAACAAAAGAGTGTAACATTTAAGTTACACTCTTTAAGTTTGATAAGTTTTAACTTTTAATTCTTATACATTTTGAATAACTGATACTGCATTACCAACAGGATCTGGATATTCACATGGAACAATACCTGCAGCTATAATTGCGGATAAAAGCAAAATTCCCAAAGTCAGTTTCTTAAAATAATGTTTCTTCATTTCGTAAACCCCCTTTTGTTATTTTACTTATTATACCATATAATGTATTTATTGAAAATCGTTTTTTGTAAAATTAAGAGATTTATTCAAAAATATGCTTAAATCAATTAGTTTATTCTTAAATTCTGGACTTTTTTCATTTCTGCTGTCATGAATTAAGGAATTTAAGCATATTTTGGTATAAACATTAGCCAAGTATTGATTATTAGCTTTGCTTTTAAGAATATATAATACTTTTGTGTAAAGTAAATTTAAAGCATTATCGTCATGAAGGCTTGTATATATTTCCTCTAAAAGGTTAAACCCGCTAATAATATATTCAAGGTCTGAATATATTATTGCCATATCTAAGCCTTCGTTTAGCAGCTTAATGGCTTCAATTGAAAGTTTATTTTTTATAAAGACCTTTGACTTATCTATTAAGGTTCTGCAGAGCTTGGAGGCATCTCTTGTCTCTCTTAAATGCTGTGCTCTATTAAAACATTCAATAGAGTTTTCCAAATCATTAATTTCCAAGTAATCAGAACCTAAGTTATTATATATTAATGCCAAAGTAGCATCTTTTATTTGAGTTTCCTTAACTAAGATTTCTAAATATGTATCGATTGATTTGTTAAATTTTCCTTCTCTTGCATAATAAACTGCCCTTAATACTTCAGCTTGAATGATATCATATAGATCATTACTGCTGTCACATAGGGAAATATAATTATTAATATAAGCATGGGCTTCTTCTAGTTTGTCTAATCTTCCATAAATAATTGCTAGATTAAAAAGAGTATGTTTTTTAATAGTTAGATTATTACACTCAGTAGATAGATTATAGGATCTTATAAAATAAGCTAGGCTTTCAGTGAAATCAAGAGTATTTAACTTGCATTTTCCAAGCTTATTGAAAACTAAAGCCTTATTATCTTTATCTTTATTATCTTTAAAAATTTCAAGTGCATTGTAGTATTCAACAAAGGCTTCATTATAAATTGTCTTATCAAATAAAATATCTGCTTTCTTCATGTACAGGTTTGGTAAAATATCTACTACTATTTTGTATTTATTGCACAATTCAATAAGTTGTTCAATTTCATCCATTGATAATTCTAAGTTTATCTTTTCCCTGCAATATGAAGTTGCTTCTTCAGCAGCGGTTGTTAATAGATATTTTACATCAATATCTAGATCTATATCTAGTTCTTTGGCTTGATTTTGAAAAACGTTCAAAACTTTTGCAGCAGTTTTTTTGTTAAGTTTTCGCTTTTCATGTTCCACCATACTAATGAAATTTCTAGAAACTCCGATTTCCTCTAACTTTTCCTGTTTTAGTCCAAGTAACTTTCTTATGTTCTTTACTTTTTCTCCAGGATTTAAAAATTCCACAATTTCCACCTCTTCCCCTATTAATTCTTATAAAAACAATTTATTATGTATAAATATCAACCTTAATTAACATTATAATACAAAAATGTGGAAAATCAACTATTATTATGAATTTTCTTGTAAATCATTTGTTACATATATATGAATATTAATCATTATTCTACTGCAGGCATTGAATTACAATTGTTTTAGTTTAATATCAGATATATTTTTTTGTTACCTGCATTAAAAAATATATTTATAGTTAATTTTTAAGTAAAAAACTGTGTGATTTTATGGTAAAATCAACACAGTTTTTTTAAAAGTAAGAGGTTATACTTTAATTTACTTTTTTAACATTTCTCCAATAGCAGCAATATTACCAAAGGATGAAATAGCCTCATTTGGAATAATAAGCTTATTAGCTGGATTTTTAGCCATTTCTACAAGTGCTTCTACCTGTTTTAATGCAATTACAGTTTCATTTGTACCTGACTCAATTATTGCTTCATTCACTTGGGTTATGGCAGTTGCTTGTGCTTTAGCAATTGTTTCAATAGCTCTCGCTTTACCTTCTGCTTCTAATAGCTGTGATTCCTTAAGTCCTTCTGCACGTCTTATTGAAGCTTCTTTCTCAGCTTCAGCAGCTAGTATTTTAGCTTGTTTTTCTCCTTCTGCCCTAGCAATATCCCCTTGTTTTTGGCCTTCTGCCTGGAGTATTGTTGCTCTCTTATCTCTTTCTGCACGCATTTGTTTTTCCATTGCCTGCTGAATTTCTGCTGGAGGAATTATATTTTTAATTTCTACAGATAAAATCTTTATACCATATGCGTCTGTTATTTCGTCAACTACCATTAAGAGCTCTGAATTTATTTTATCTCTACCTGATAGAACTTCATCTAGTGTCATATTACCAACTATGTTTCTCATATTGGTAATTGTTGAATAAACTATACCAGATTTAAAGCTTTCAATGTTATATACTGCATCTCTTGCATTCATAGCCTTATAAAATATAACATTGTCAATGGATATCTTTACATTATCTTTGGTTATAACACTTTGCGGCTCAATATCTAATATTTGCTGCTTAGTAGAAACCTTTTTCCTAACAAAATCAACAAAGGGTATAACAAAATGCCACCCTGGTTCTAATACCCTGTGAAATTGACCAATTCTTTCAACAACATATACACTTCCTGTGTTTACGATTTTTATTGAAGCAGTTACAAGTAAAAGTAAAATAATAAATATGACTAAAACAAATAATGATCCAGCACCCATATTATTCAATCTCCTTTTCTAAATTTTGTTTTTTTACTATTAATTTATTTCCTTCAATGGTAGTAATAACTACACTGTCACCTCTTTTTATAGGTTCACCATAATTTTTAACAGTCCAATATATTCCATCAATTTTAACCTTAGCTGTTTCAATAAAGTCCTCATCTACAATAATCACTCTATTAATATAGCCTTCTTCCATGGTGGTAGTCTTTGTAACTGACCTGCCTAAATATTTCCGCACAGCTGGATAGCCTATTCCCATAGAAATTGCACTTATTGCTATGAAAACTATAAGCTGCACAGTAAAGCTATAATTAAAAATCAGGGCTATAATTGCAGCTATACCGCCAATTGTAAACCAAAGAAATAAAAAGGCACTTGTGACAATATCTATCAGTAATGCTGATATAGATATAATTATCCATAATATCAATAGCTCCACCTTATCCCTCCTTTTTTACATTGCTTTAAATTATTAATGTTGCTTATCTTTAATTATATAACAAACATTGGAAAATTCATAATCTTTTTTATCAATAATCTTCTTATTATTTTATTACTTATATTGTGATGGTATAATAATGTTGAATTTGAAAAATATATAAAAATAAAACTTGAATAGGAGCTGAGAAGATGAATTTTATAAAAGTTGCTGCAGCCTGCCCTGTAACTAATGTGGCTGATATAGATTTTAATTTAAGTAATATTAAAGAATGTATAAGTAAATCTCTAGAGGCAAATTCAAAACTTGTAGTTTTTCCGGAACTTTGTATTACCTCCTATACCTGCTCAGACTTATTTCTGAATCAAAGTCTTTATATTAAATCTTTAAAGGCAATTGAGGATCTATGTGGGTTTTCCAAAAATAAGGATATATTAATTGTAGTAGGAGCACCTTATATATTAAATTCCAGCATGTATAACTGTGCCTATGTTATATTTAACGGTAAGCTCTTAGGAATAGTTCCTAAAAGTTATATTCCAAATTATACTGAGTTCTATGAGAAAAGATGGTTTTCTTCAGGATTAAATGTTTTAAATAAATTAGTAAACATCTCCTTTCAAGCAAATGTTCCCTTTGGAATAGACTTGATATTTACTGCCGGAGAGTATAAGTTTGCCTTTGAAATATGTGAGGATTTATGGGTTACTATACCTCCTAGCTCCTACCTTGCATTAAAGGGTGCTAATATTATTGGTAATCTTTCAGCCTCAAATGAGATTGTTAGCAAGGCAGATTATCGAAGAAATCTTGTGGAATCTCAAAGTGCACGTTGTATGTGCTCATATATTTATGCTTCTTCAGGAGTATTTGAATCCTCCACTGACTTAGTTTTCAGCGGACACCTTTTAATTTCAGAAAACGGCCTTATGTTAGAGGAAAATAATCGCTTTCAAAGAGAAAATGAAATTGTTACCTCAATTGTGGATATTGATAAATTAAGTAATGAAAGACTTAGAAATATAAGTTTTAGTGATAGGAGCTTAATTAATACGAATGAAATAAGAGAAATTCCTTTTGAATTTCAAAGTACGGAGATTGTAATTTTTAATAGGTTAATCCCAAAACATCCTTTTGTACCATCTAATGAAAAACTACGAGATTATCGCTGCAGAGAGATATTTAATATTCAAGCCTCAGCTCTCTGTAAAAGACTTTCTCATACTGGTCTTAACAAAGTTGTTATCGGAATTTCAGGTGGACTTGACTCTACATTAGCCTTACTTGTAGCAGTTGAAGCTTTTGAAGTTTTAAAGCTTCCTTTAAAGAATATTATATCAGTAACTATGCCTGGATTTGGCACTACAGATAGAACCTATAGTAATGCAGTAAATCTTTGCAAAAAACTAGGTACAGATTTTAGAGAAGTAAATATTGTGCCTGCCTGCCTTCAGCATTTTAAAGATATTGGTCATGATGCTAATGTACATGATGTTACTTATGAAAATGTTCAAGCGAGAGAAAGAACACAAATTCTAATGGATCTTTCAAATAAAGAGGGAGGTATATTAGTTGGTACTGGTGATTTATCGGAGCTTGCACTTGGCTGGGCTACTTACAACGGGGATCACATGTCCATGTATTCGGTGAATTGCTCTATTCCTAAAACCCTTGTTAGATATTTAGTTAAGTATGTTGCATTGAAGGAAGTTCATGGCCAAATATCTAATATATTACTAGATATATTAGATACTCCGGTAAGCCCAGAACTGCTTCCAAAGGATAAAAATGGTGAAATATCTCAAAAAACTGAAGATTTAGTAGGTCCTTATGAACTTCATGACTTTTTCCTATACTATTTTATAAGGCAAGGTGCCTCCAAAGATAAAATTTTATTTTTAGCTAAAATTGCCTTTAAAGATTGCTACAACGAAGAGGTTATAGAAAAATGGCTGGATAAATTCATTAAAAGATTTTTCACTCAGCAGTTTAAACGCTCAGCGCTTCCTGATGGACCAAAGGTTGGAACTGTAAGTCTTTCTCCTCGAGGAGACTTACGAATGCCTTCAGATGCTAGCTTCAATTCATTTATATAATTTAATAAATCATCATGTAAAGCAATATTATTAAATTATTCCTAAAAAATTAGACACTGAATATACTGAGAAAACTGAACTTAAGAAGATTATTTACTAATCTTCCTCAATGTTCTAACTAGTTTCCCACATTTCAGTGTCTAGCTTTTTATCTCTATTTATAAATATCTACAACTAGGCCGCTTATTTCATCTATAGTTGAAGCTATCTTTAAATTATCTTTTTCATCTAAAAGCAGCATTTCAGTTAATTCCTTTAGTTTATTATCAATTATGTCTACAGTCATAAAATATTGTGTCTGCCAAAAACTAATATCCTTATTAATTTCATACATATAAGAAAGTACAGATTTAAGATATTCCTTTATCATTTTCTTATAGGCATGTACATCAGAATAACATTTTGTTACAGCTAGTCTATTCCCCTTTTTCTTTATATCCTCAAGTATACGTTTTAATTGTTCTTCATTTTTTCTATCTCGTGCAAAATTAAAGCTCTGCGAAAAATCCTTTTTAATTCCTATACCCTTTTTATCTTCAGAGGTAATTGGGGTATTTCTATTTATTCTAGATATCTCCAAGTAACTCATCTCCAATATTAGCTTTTGTTTGGTTATTGTATATCTACATAAGAAACCTTAACGTCTCTTGAAATTTACTTTGCTAAATTAAATTCTTTAATACAAAGACTTATAGCTTCTTCAGTATTTAAGAAATCTATTCCAAGCTTTTTTAATTTTTTATTAGTTATTCTAATATCTCTTTGCTGCTTATTATATCTTGCATCGTCTTTTACTATTATTTCATTTAATCTATGACTAATGCCAAGCTTCTTTACTATAACTTCAGCAATGTCAAAGGTTGAAAGATCATTTTCACTGCCTGTATGATAAGTTCCATAAGGGATTTCCATAATTTTTTCTATATTTTTCAATAAATCATAAACATAAGTCATACCCCTATATTCATGGGAAGGTACAAGTATCTTATTACCACTTATAGAAGCTGCAACTACATTCCATAAAATATTTGGATTAACCTTACGAAAACGTTCTGGTACACCAAAAATCCAGGTAAGTCTTAAAATCCATTTATCTTCTAATATCTTTTCAATTTCTTTTTCAGCAGTTAGCTTATGCTGCCCATAAGTTGTATTAGGTATAGGCTCTGTTTTTTCACTGTAAGGACCTGCTTCTATATTGCCGTTAAAAATTTGTTCTGTACTTAAATTTATCATTTTAGTTTTAACTAAATTACAGGCTTTAGCAATATTTATGGATCCTGTAACGTTAATATCATAGGAAGCAGCCTTATCTTCTTCACATTTAGCTGTGTCTGCAATGGCAGCTGTATGAAGAACATATTGAGGCCTTAAAGACTTAAATATTTCTGATACCTTTTTTTCGTCTCGAATATCCAAATCACTTTTTTTCAAGGCTGTAATATCATACTTGCTCTTATAATATTCACAGAACCTGGATGCTAAAAATCCAGAAGCTCCAGTTACTAATATTTTATCCATAATAAATCTCCAAAACCAGAATATATTTATTAAATTATAACATTAAAGAAATTAATGACAAGCTTAATTTTTATTTTTTAAATTCATATTATCTAAGTCTTTTCTTAGTTTTTGTTCTATAATATAAATTTTATTAGACGTATTTAATTTCATATCATTACTATTCTCAATCTTATGATAGGAAAAAATATAAACTAAATTAAAGCATAGTCCATATAATACAACGAAAATTAAAACTATTATTAATACCTTAATAAATTTATTGTTAACCTTAAGTTTACTTTCTCTAAGCTCTAGATCTTCAACAATGTCATAGTCTCCTCTCATTTTTATACCCCCATTATATTTTAAAATACGGATAAAGTTTCTTTATAATATATGTAGAACATGTCCACCATATACTTAATTATTGACACCATCTTTAGCATTTAATCACATAACGGGTTATTAATTCACATATTTTGTTTTTATTTTTATTTATTAAAAAAGAAGCCCATTAGGCTTCTTATATACTTTTCCAGTCTATATACTTATTTAATTTTTCAACAAATAAAACTAAATATTTTTCTTCTAGTTCGCTAAATCTGTTTAGTTCTGGACTATCCAAATCTAAAACACCATAAATAACTTCATCTTTAATTATTGGAATTACAAGTTCAGAATTAGAGGCTGAGTCACAGGCTATATGCCCTGGAAAATCATGAACATTATTTATTCTTTGTACCTTTCTTTCTAAAGCTGCAGTTCCGCAAACTCCCTTACCTAGATTAATTCTATTACAAGCAGGAAGGCCTTGAAATGGTCCAAGTATTAATTCCTCATCTCTCATAATATAAAAACCAGCCCAATTTAATCTATCTATTACAGCCTTAATAATTGCCCCGGCGTTGCATAAGTTAGCTAGGCTGTCCGTTTCTGAACTTAACTGACCTTCTAATAGTATAAGCATATATTTATATTTTTGTTCAGTACTCATTTTATTTAAACCATCTAATTTAAACATAATTACCTCCAATACAAAATAATTTTATTTTAGTTCATTTTAACACTTTATTTTAGCTGATTTCAATAACATTCAAATTGCTTTTGAACTTTCCTTAATCATTTGAAAAATTATTTATAACAAAATATATTATATTTAACTAGTTTAAAATAATTTTAATAAAGTAAATAGCTTTACTAATAAGGGAGCTATTATAACTGTAAAAAGTCCAGCTATTCCCACAGCCAGACTGCTCATTGCGCCTTCTGTTTCTCCTATTTCCACTGCTTTTGTAGTTCCTAATGCATGTGAGGCAGTTCCAATTGCTACTCCTATTGAAACCTTGTCTTTTATTTTAAACATCTTACAAATAAATGGCCCAACTATTGCACCAAAAATGCCTGTAATTATAATTGCTGCAACTGTAACTGATGGTATGCCATTAAGTTGACTGGAGATTGCAACACCTATTGGAGTTGTAACTGATTTAGGTACAAGAGAACTCTTTAATGCAATGCTTACATTAAAAAGTTTTGCTAGTAATATAATGCTTAGCATTCCGCAAGTTGAGCCAATGGTTATACCTGCTATTATAGGCAAGGCATTTGATTTAAGCACGTTAATTTTCTTATAAAGCGGCACTGCAAGTACTACTGTTGCAGGTGCTAAAAAGAAGGAAATATATTGTCCACCTTTATTGTAGTCTTCAAATTTTATATTCGCTGTTAGAAGTAACAATATTATTAAAGCTTGACTTACAAATAAAGGATTCAGGACTGCTAATTTTGTCTTCTTATTTAAATAAATTCCAATTTCATAGGCTATTAGTGAAATCGTAATACCAAATAGTGGAGTACTAATTATTTCCTTCATGACTGCAGCCTCCCTTTAAAATTTGTACTGTAAATCCTGTTACTACTAAAACGACTATTGTAGAAATAAAAATAATTACCAAAATTGAAAACAAGCTTCCTCTTAGAATATCAAAGCTTGTTAAAATTTGTACACCTGCAGGTACAAAAAAGAAAGCTAAATGATCTAGTAGAAAATCACTTACCTTGTCAATATGCCTTAATTTAATTATTCCTGTAGAAAGGAAAATTAAGAGTAATACCATACCTATAACATTTCCTGGAATAGGGATCTCAATAATTTTATTAATCATCTCTCCTAATAAACATATAACTAGTATTATTGCAGATTGTCTCAAGAGCTTCATAAATTCATCCTCGCTTTATTTCGTAATACTAATCATCATACCACTAAAATAAAGAAAAACCTTAATTGTAAGAAAATCAATAAAATATAGAAAATAAAATAGCTCCTACTTTTAAGTAGAAGCTATATTTGCTATGCAGCAACGACTCTAGATACTATTATTGCTATGCCAATTAAAAGACCTGCTATGACAATTGCTACAGCAACATTATTTTTTTCAAGTTCTTTGTTAAAGTCAAGAGGTATCATTTTATCGAAAATAATATATCCTATAGCCATTATTACTATTCCTAAAAGTCCAAATAATGCACTTAAGCCTAAATTATTAAGCACTCCCATATAAATCCCCCCTATATTTTTTTTAGTATTTATATTTAATATTATTTCATAAACCCTCCATTTATTCAAGCAAATAATAATTTAAATAATACTGGGCTGCTGCAGCTTAAAAAGAACTTACAGATAGAGCCTTATTCCTTAGAAGAAAATTTTATTTAGTTTAAATATACTATCTGGGGTATAATCATAAGAATTTATATATCGATAATATTATTGAATTATATAATAAAATAAATTATAATATTAGAGTAACACTATATATGGTATATTTAAACAATTTTACTACTACATATAGGTAATTTATATAACGGGGGTTGTACTATGGACAGCACATCAAAGGATAAAAAATCAATTCATTTAAATTCAATACTTAAAAGAATGTATACCAAAGAATTAGAAAACGATAGTACTAAAACAGTATATGATCTATTTAATTGGAAAAATGTTGATGTATTTTTGAAGGATTATAAAACTTCAAAGGTGATTTTAGATATGAAAGATCTAGAATTCCCTGAAAACTACTCACAAAATGCATGTAATATAATAGCATCAAAATATTTTAGAAGAGCTGGAGTACCTAATAGCTTAGGCTATGAAAACAGCATGAAAATGGTGGCTGACAGACTTGTTAGCTTTTGGGCTGAAGCACTTGTAGATGAAGGTATAATTGAAACTGAAGATGAAAAAAGTATTTTCTATGACGAAATGGTCTTTGGGCTTTTAAATCAGATGTATGCCCCAAATTCTCCACAATGGTTTAATACAGGTCTTTCACTAGCATATGGAATTAAGGGTAATAAGCAGGGAAACTATTTCTATGATGAGTCTTTAAATAAGGTTGTTGAATGTGAAGATACATATTCTCGTACACAGGCTTCAGCATGTTTTATTGTATCTATTGAAGATAAACTTCTAGGTGCACATTCTATTTCTGAACAATTTGTTACAGAAACAAAGCTTTTTAAAGGTGGGTCCGGAACAGGAACAAACTTTTCAACATTAAGGGCAAAAGGTGAAAAACTTTCTGGTGGCGGGGTTTCTTCAGGACTCATGAGCTTTCTAAAAGGTCTTGATCGAAATGCTGGTGCAATAAAATCTGGCGGTACAACTAGAAGAGCAGCAAAAATGGTTTGTCTTGATGTAGATCATCCTGAAATAATGGATTTTATTACCTGGAAGGCAAAGGAAGAAGACAAAGTTAGGGCCTTAGGTAAAATGGGCTACGATATGGATATTGACGGAGAAGCTTACGAAACTGTTTCTGGTCAAAACAGTAATAATTCAATAAGATTTTCTGATGAATTTATGAAAAAGGTTATGGAATTAAGCTTAAATCCTGATGAAGAAATTGAACTAAAAGGCAGGATGGATTCTAAAGTTAACAGAAACATAAAAGTTAAAGAGCTTTGGGATAAATTTAATTATTCTGCATGGCATTGCGCAGACCCAGCTCCACAATTTGATGAAACATTTAACGCTTGGCATACTTGTCCTGCTGGTGAAGATGGAATTTATAGCGCAAAACATAATAGAATAAATTCCACTAATCCTTGTGGTGAATATGCTTTCTTAGATGATACCTCCTGTAACTTAGCCTCCATAAATATATTTAAGTTCTATGAGCATGAAACAAAAAGTTTTGATGTTCAAGGCTACATACATTTTGTAGGGTTAATTCAGCTTGCACTTGAAGCTTCCATTCATTGGGGACAATTTCCTACAGAAGACATTGCAAGAAAAACTTACATGTTTAGAACTACTGGTTTAGGACTCTCTAACTTAGCAGCACTATTTATGGTACTAGGATTTCCATATGATTCTGAAGAAAGTAGGGCAATAGCTTCATCATTAATAGGAATTATGACAGGTCATTCCTATTATGTATCGTCAATAATGGCAGAAAAGGCAGGTCCTTTTAGAAAATATGATATTAATAAGGAGCATATGCTGAGGGTTATCAGGAATCATGCAAGAGTAGCCGGTGCTGAAGCATCTGACTATGAAGGTTTAAATTATAATCCAGTAAAGGTTAATCATGAAATATTAGCTAATTTGAATTTAACTTCTTTTAGTGATTCTTTAAAAAATGTATGGAAAAATGCTTTGGAAAACGGAAATAAATATGGTTATAGAAATGCACAGGTTTCAGTAATAGCCCCTACTGGTACAATTTCATTTGCAATGGACTGTACAGCTACCTCCATTGAGCCTTTCTTTAGCCACATAGTATACAAAAAACTTGTAGGCGGCGGATATATGACAGTAGTAAATCCATGCCTTGAAATGTCCTTAGAAAACTTAAACTACTCAAGCGAAGAGATTGAGGAAATTTTAGATTATGTTCTCAGAAAAGAAACCGTACTTGAAAACGACTTTGAATATGAGAGAATTTTAGATGGTAAAATCGAAGGAGCTCCCCATCTAAAAGAGGAGCACTTAGCTATATTTGATACAGCAAATAAATGTGGCAGCGGAGATAGATATATTAAGCCTATGGGACATGTAGCTATGGTTGCAGCTATAACTCCACTTATTTCTGGAGCTGTTTCAAAGACAGTGAATCTTCCAAAAAATGCTACAGTGGATGACTTTAAAGATGTAGTTCTTACTTCCTGGGAGTTAGGAATAAAAGGTATTACACTTTATAGAGACTCCTCCAAAGCCGCTCAGCCACTTAATACGAACCTTCTTTCAGAAAGTGAAGAAGTAAATTTAGAAAATCTGACTTATGCACAACTTCTTCAAAAGGCTAAAGAGTTTCAATCTGAAAGGCATTATTCAAAACGTGATAAGCCTACTGGGATAAGATACGGAACGACTCATCCAGCTCAAATTGAAGATGTTAAAGTGTATACAACCGTCAATAGACGCGAGGATGGAGAAATTTCTGAGATATATATTACCACAGATAGAGAAGGTACAATAATAACTGGACTCTTAAATTCACTTTCTAAATCTATTTCAGTTATGCTTCAATATCATGTTCCTCCAAAAGATATTGCTAGAATGCTTAGAGGGCAAAAATATGAGCCATATGGTTTTGTACAAAAGCACCCTTATATTAAGCATGTAAGCTCAATTTCTGATCTTATAAGTAAGATAATAGACATTGAACTTGGGGATTATACTAGATGTCAAGTTAAGCCAGAAGCTTATACTAAAAATACTGCTGAAAACTCTCCATATCATCAACATGCTTCTATAGGCAGCATTAGTGAAGAAGTAGCTGCTGCTCAGCCTGAACTTCCTCACAAAAATGGTGAGGAAGGTGTAAAATTATATGGAGCTACATGCCCTACCTGCTCAAGTACAAGGATGGTCATGAATGGAACATGTAAGGTATGTTTAGATTGCGGCTCCACAACTGGATGCAGTTAAAGTTAATGCCTGATAAATTTTTCACTATGTGTCATAGGACGTTTCTTGTGCCACATTAATAAAAGGATTAAATTAAAGACATATGTCTTTAATTTAATCCTTTTTATTTTTTACTCTATTAGGCTTTGCTTTAGGCTTAATTTTAATATCCTTTTTATTTCCTTTTTTGTAGTAAGTGTTTATTGAAGCATTATCTGCTGCTTTTCTCTTGCTCCAACCGCTTAAATCAATAAACCAAAGGAAAAGAATAATAAAAATTCCGGAAGGGCCATAAACCCAAAGTGGATTTTTTTGATCAACACCTAAGAAACTCGGTGCAACTAGAAAAACAATTGCTATTGCTATTACTATCCACCTATTTACCTTTACTTTATCTAAAATGAAGTATTTTAGTCCATTGTAAATAATTAGAATAGCTATGGCAAATACAAGCATTTCCAAAATTAATTTAGACCAACTTGGCATAATTTCTTTACCTCCATTAGTGATATTTAATATATAACTATTATGAAGCATTTGGGCTGATTTATCAATATATATAAAAATTAATAAATATTTTAATAAATTACTTGTTATAAAATTGTCAAACATATATTTTTCTGTTATAATATTTTTATTAGCTTGTATAAATCTGAGTAATATTTCAGGAGGTCAATTATGGATGGGGCATGTAATCTTCAACTTGATGATTTAGATTTTCAAATATTAAGTATACTTTTTAATGATTCTAGGACTCCATTTTTAGAGATAGCAAGACAATGCCATGTTAGTGGAGGCACAATTCATGTTAGAATGAAAAAAATGGAAGACATTGGGATTATAACAGGAACTAAGCTTATTGTTGATAATACAAAGCTTGGTTATGATGTCTCTTGTTTTATAGGTATAAAATTAGATAAGGCATCCTCTTATCCTGAAGTATTAAAGGATATGAAAACAATCGATGAAATAGTGGAACTTCACTATACAACTGGAGAATATTCCATTTTTATAAAATTATTATGTAAAAATATTTCTCACCTACAGGATATACTTATGAATAAAATACAAAATATAAATGGTGTACAGAGTACAAATGCTTTTATTTCACTTCTTAAACCTATAGATAGAAATATAAAATTAAACTGCAACTTTTAAAGCCTATAAGGCTTTTTTTTTACAATTTTTTTATATTGAGCAAAAACTAAATAATATTTTTCATAATTTTTTTCATAATTTTTAAAAATACGCGGATACTATTAATGACTAAATATTTGTAAAGGAGATAGGATTATGAGAACATTAGATGCTCTAGTTTTATTGTTTGTCGTAATTGGTGCAGTTAATTGGGGATTAATAGGTTTTTTTAACTTTAATTTAATCTCTGCTCTTTTTGGAGAAATGACTACTTTATCAAGAGTAATATATGCCGTTGTTGGTATTGCAGGGATATACGCAATTTCGTTCTTCGGTAGAGATAGAGGTTATGATAGACATGACGAAGTAGTTAGATAACTATGGAATTATTTAAAAATGCAAACAACTGCTTAAAAGTTGTTTGCATTTTTAATAGGTAAATTATATTTATGTGTTTTTAAAAAGTTTCATTGCTTAGCTTTATAAATTTTTAATTATTTCAAATAATTTAATTGCTGCTTTTTTAGGACCATCTTTTTCTTTGCCTTCTATGGCCAAACATGTATTTATTTGGCCAACCTTTACTCCCGTGGTAAAGAAATTATCAAAATACAAAGGTAAGAGTTTCTCCATATCTTCTCTTCTTTGCACAGGACCAAAGGGATTTGCAAAATATGATTTTACTAGACCCTTTTCTGTTGTCGTGCCTTTAGCCATTCTTGCTCCTTCCCTAAAAGTCTCTATTGCTGCCTTAGGAGATAGAAAGTATTCAATTTCAGAATCTCCCTCCTTAACCTCTTCATAATTATTTGCATATAATAATAAATCAATAGGGTATCCCTTAACTACTTCTTTATAGGTTGCAACAGGCATAACAAGCCTTGCATTTATTTTATCTGGATTCATAAATATACTTCTATCAATCTCTTTAAAGGCATAACCTTGGTCTAAATCATCCAGTCTTACAAATGCCCCTGTTTCAGTGCCATAGCCTAAGGCTTTACCTTTATCATTAAGCTTCAATACTCCCATATCATCAAAGACCACAGTCATATCACTGATATAGTCTTCACTTAAACCCCTAAAGGCTTCTAGACTTTCAGATTTCCCCGCTCCGCTGTCTCCCATTATTATCACATTAGCCGCTTTCCCATTTTTCATAACAATATTAACCATGGCCCCATGAATTGGAAGGTACCCTCTTTTTATCATAATTAGATTGTGGAGGGTTAAGGTCATTTTTTTCATATATCCGAAATAATCTATTTCATTACCATAGGTCACTAAGCCGAGCATAATATTATTTGCATTATCATTATAAAATACTGTTTCAACTTTATTATCATTAGCTCGTGCTCCAAAGACATAGATAATATCAGGTTTAACACCCTTATATTCCTCTTCCTTTGCCATCTCAAATAAATTGCAAAGTGTTACTCCATGAGACATAAAATCTCTGTGAAAATAAATATAAGCAAGTAATGTTCCAACCTTTGCCGGAAAACAAAAGAAGTGGTCTTTATTTAAATTTACGTCACTAAGGGGATTATCAAAGACCTCCATAAAAATTCCGTCTCTTGTATTCTTTTTAGGATATGAAATAAATGGTGGATCAATCATAATTGAACTAATAAAAGGTATATTTTTTAACATACTATACTCCATTGGTATATCCCACTTATTGCTATTTACAATAATACCTGCATTTCCTCCAGCAGGAAGCTGCCTATATACTGATGGTTTGTATCCTAATATATGTTCCTCTATTCTTCTGTAGGTATTAAGTACAAGTTTTGAAAAATTAATATTGGCATCAAGAAAACTTACACTCTCATATCCTTCTAGTCCATTAACTCTACTGTTGTGAATTAAAGTATATCTTTCAAGCCTTCTCCAAAAGTTATATAAATCTTCAATTAAGTCAATAAAATTTTCCTTCTTTATGAAAATACTCTTATATTTCTCATTCAACTTTATTATATTTTCTGATTTCTCTATTGTAAGCAGCTTTAAAAGTCTAATAACTTCATCAGTTAACTCAACTGTACCCTTTAGTTGTAAACTATTTTCTAAATATCTATATATATTAGACCTTCTATACATTATTTTTTCTAAATAAGAAGCTACAACCCTTCTAAATCCACTGCTATCTATTAATTTCTCCATAGTGTCACAATACTTAACAGTAAAATTAATCATAACTTTGTCATTGCTCAAAGAAAATTCTTTTTTCATTTATTTATGCCCCCATAATGATATTTACGGCTTTAATTCTTTCAATATTTTATTGCATAGTTATATATTATCATGTTTTATGAATTTTTTAAATCTTTAAATTTCATTTTCTTAATTTCTTTAATCACCTGCATACAGCTTCTAAAACATCTACAGATAAGTCCTTACAATTGAGTTTTACCTTAGCCCCTATAGGTAGTATTATCTTTGGGTCCTCATGGCCGCTCATAAAATTCATGAGTGTTGGCTTATTTAATCTTAAAATTCTATTTTCAATTACTTCCTTTAATGAAAATTTATTTTCTTTTTTTTCTGTCTCACAATTTGTAAATTGACCTAAGATAAAGCCTCTGCACTCTTGCAGTTTTCTAGCAAACAAAAGCTGGGTTAACATCCTGTCAACTTTATATGGATCTTCATCTACCTCTTCTATAAAAAGAATTCTGTTTCTGGTTATGATTTCATAATTAGTGCCTAGGCTGCTGCATATTAAAGTTAGATTCCCTCCTACTATTCTGCCTTCTACACTTTTTTCCATATTGCTAACCATAGCTGTATTTTGTGGATTTTTAATACTGTATTTTCTATTTCCATCTGATAAACTTCTAAAAAAGGCCTCTTGACTCTCCTTAATATTAAGCCTGCTATTAAGCATTGGACCATGAAAGGTTATTAAGCCTTCTTTTTCAAATAAATAATTCAATAATATGGTAATATCACTGTACCCCATAAAAATCTTAGGATTCTTTCTTATTTTTTTAAAATCAATATACGGCAACAACCTCATTGCCCCATATCCGCCTCTAATACAAAGCAGCATTTTTACATCACTATCATCAAACATATCGTTGATATCCTGTGCTCTATCTTCGTCCCTTCCAGCAAAATAGCCCCATTTATCATAAATATGTTTGCCCTTTTTTATATTGAATCCTAAACTTTTCAACATGCCTATTCCATTTTCTATATTTTCCTCTGTTTCAATACTAGCAGGTGCTACAATACCAATAGTATCTCCTCTTACAAGCCTCGCTCCTCTCAAACCTCTCACCTCGATTCCCATATTTATACATTATATTCCTTGCTTATTCAGTTTAGATTCATATATAAGGAGATTTCCACCTGATCTAATTATCAGATGTTAAATAAATATTAATGGTAAACTAGAAGCATTAGAATTTCATAGAAAGTAAAAGAGTAACAAAAAATAAAAAACTTATAAGGTAGCATAAATGCTTCCTTATAAGTTTAATTTACCTTTCTTCGTACCTATACACAATACTATTCCAATGGCCACTAAATTTGCTAAAATAGAACTCCCACCATAGCTCATTAATGGTAAAGTGATTCCAGCTATGGGCATTATTCCAATAGTCATACCAATATTTTGAAAAATAGAAAAAAGGAGAGAAGAAATTACACCAACACATACAAGTTTACTCATTATATTATGTGATTCATTACTTATTTTCATAATTCGCATTAAAAGTACAAAATAAAGTAATATCAAAAATATTCCACCAATTAGTCCCCATTCCTCACCAACACAAGAAAAAATAAAGTCTGTATGAACCTCAGGAATAAAGCCCCCTGCAATTTGTGTTCCATTTAAGAAACCTTTCCCCAGTAACCCACCTGACCCAATTCCGATAAGCGATTGAGTTAATTGATATGCAATATCCGATTCATATGCACCAGGATTTATAAAAGATATAATTCGATTTTTTTGATAGATCTTTAAAATGCCACTAAACCATATAATAAGACTTATAGGAATTACTGAAATAAAACCAGTATATATTATCTTTAAATCTAATCCAGCAATGAATAATATGCCTAAAGTAATAAAGAAACAAATAAGTGCCATTCCAACATTAGGTTGAATAAGGATTAAAACAATGGGTATTAATGAATAACCTATTAGTATTAGTAAATTTTTAGCATTATTAATGTTCCCTTCAAAATCCTCAATTTTTTTAGAAAGGATTAGAATTAAACCTATCTTTACAAATTCACCTGGTTCTATGGCAATACTACCAATCCTTATCCAAGAAGCTGCTCCTTTAACTGCTCTACTGCTTATATCATTAAACACTAGTAAAGCAATACTTGCCCAATAAATAATTTCAGTGTAATTTTTAATAAATATAAAATCCTTTGAAGATATAAAAATAATAATGGCAAAACCTATTATAATCCATAAAAATTGAAGCTTTACATAATTAGACCCAGAAGATAAATGCATTGTACTATAAATATTCAATAATCCAAAAATTAATATTATAACAACATCAATTATAAGTATATAGTCCAGATTTTTTAACTTTTTCTTATATCCCCTAAAATCTATCACTAGATTTACCTCCGATATTTTAACTTAGGAACATATATAATTATATTGAGTTTTTCTTATAAATCAATTGTAATTTATTAAATTATATTTAATTTTAAATTGCATTTTTATTAATTATTAAAAAAGCCACCTATGTGATAAAAATACACATAGGTGGCACTAAAAATCTACCTTATTTTAATAAAGTCATAGTCTTGTTAACTACATTTTCTACGGTAAATCCAAATTTTTCGAATAATAGTTCAGCTGGTGCTGATTCTCCAAAGTGATCTATGGAAATTATATCTCCATCAAAACCAACATATTTATGCCAACCAAAGGAGCTAGCAGCTTCCACAGCAAGTCTTTTTCTAACTGATTTTGGAAGTACGCTTTCCTTATATTCACTGCTTTGAGCCTCAAAAACTTCAAAGGAAGGCATACTTACTACTCTAGCATCAACGCCCCTATCCTTTAAAACTTTTGCTGCTTCATAAATAAATTCAACTTCAGAACCAGTTGCCATAAGTATAATATCAGGTACTGCTTTTTCACTATCTTTTAATATATATGCGCCCTTTAGAGCTCCTTTTTTAGATTCCTCATAAAGCGGTAAATTCTGTCTTGTAAGAACTAAGGCAGTTGGTCCATCTTGTCTTGTAATAGCTGAATACCAAGCTGCTACAGTTTCATTTGAATCAGCAGGTCTAAATACGTTCATATTCGGCATACTTCTTAAGGATGCCAATTGTTCTATAGGTTGATGAGTAGGTCCATCTTCTCCAACACCAATGCTGTCATGAGTTAATACATAGGTTACAGGAAGCTTCATTAGAGAGGATAGCCTCATAGCCCCCTTCATATAATCGCTGAATACAAAGAAGGTTGCAACGAAGGTTCTTAAACCGCCATGAACTGCTATACCATTTCCTATTGCTGCCATAGCATGTTCCCTTACTCCAAAGTGAAGATTTGCTCCACTTCTATCTTCAGCTGAAAAATCACCTTTATCCTTCATATAGGTTTTATTAGATGGAGCTAAATCTGCAGAACCTCCAATTAGATTTGGGACTAATTTGGCTAATCTATTAATAACTTCACCAGAGGAAGCTCTTGTAGCCATTTTACCGTTAAACTTCCAGAAATCTTCATCATTTAATAGTTCTACTGGAAGTTTATCACTGTGCCAAACTTCCCACTCCTTAGCAAGCTCAGGATATTTATTGCAATAGCTTGCAAAAATATTATTCCATTCTTCTTCCTTTTCCTGCCCTTCTTCTATAAGAGTATTCATATATGCACGTACTACTTCAGGAACATGGAATTCTCCTTCAAATTGCCATTTTAGAAATTCCTTTGTTTTCATTATATTTTCTGCGCCAAGTGGCTCTCCATGGGCACCTGCAGTACCTTGCTTTGGTGAACCATAACCTATCTGGGTTTTAACAACTATAATGCTAGGTCTCTCGTGATCTTCTTTTGCAAGCTTAATAGCATTATTAATAGAAGTTATATCATTCCCATCTTCCACTACAAGGACTTGCCAGCCATAAGCTTTATATCTTGTCTCAACACTTTCTCTGAAAGCTATATCCGTATTTCCTTCAATGGATATTTTATTTGAATCGTATAATACTATAAGTTTATCTAAAGCCAATGTTCCTGCTAATGATGCAGCTTCAGAAGTAATTCCTTCCATCATATCTCCATCACCAGAAAGTACATATGTATAATGGTTAACTATCTTAAAGTTTGGTCTATTAAACTTTTCAGCCAAATGACTTTCAGCTATTGCCATACCTACACCTGTTGCTAAACCTTGTCCTAAAGGCCCTGTTGTAGTTTCTACACCATTGGTATGACCATATTCTGGATGACCAGGAGTCTTACTTCCAAGTTGTCTAAAGTTCATTAAGTCATCTATTGTTAGTCCATAACCAAATAAATGCAGAAGGGAATATAACAGCATTGAGCCGTGCCCAGCAGATAGGATGAATCTGTCTCGATCTAACCATTTACTGTTATTAGGATTATGCTTCATTTGTTTTGCCCAAAGTGTATAAGCCATTGGTGCTGCTCCAAGAGGAAGCCCTGGATGACCGGAATTTGCCTTCTGAACACCTTCTGCGGATAATATTCTAATTGAATTGACTGTTAAATTTTCAACATTGCTCATATAGTACTACTCCTTTAATTGTATTTTAATTACTAATTTATCCTTTAAATAACTTCAATGTATATTATAACTCACGAATTTAAAATAATCCATTTTAATTTTAATAAAATAGAAGATGTAAATTAACACCTTCTTATTTTTTTACACCTTTTATAACTAAGGAAAAGGAGTCTTCGCTGTACATTTCTTCATTAAAGTTGCCAAAAACTTCGATGCCCTTAAATCCAACATCTTCAAACATAGATTTCAATTCTTCCATTTTAAGAGCAATTAAATCTACAGAGTTTTCATATTTGTCTTCATTACCCTCTTGAGAAACTATAAGTTCGGTATTAAATTCTACCTTGCTTTCGCTTTCTAAATAATTATAATTTCTAATAAATTTAACACCCTTTTCAGCTCTATCAATTGTAGGAAGTGACTTTATATTTTTTTTAATAACTCTGTCAAAATTAATAATTTGTATTACTAATGAGCCATCATCAATAAGCATATCATATATGTCTTTAATTAATTGATGAATTTTTTCTTTATTTTTTAAGTGTACAATTGAATTTCCAATACAAAAAATAAAATCATATTTTTTTCCATAAAAAATATCCTTAGCCTTTGTCATGTCACCTACAATGAAGTCTGCAAATAAGCCACCTTTACCTTTTGCCTTAGTTATCATTTCCTCTCCTAAATCAATACCATCAACCCTATGACCTTTTTGAGCTAAGGCAATTGAATAAGTTCCGCTACCACAAGCTAGATCTAAAACCTTACTATTACCTTTTAAATTTTTGCATAGGTAATTTAGAGTTGTATCGTCCCTTGGAAATACTATATCATAGACTTTGCTTAATTCTTTATAAAACTTCATAAATACTTGGTCTGGACTTTATTAAAGTCCACAACCCTCTCCTTCCCATTTTAAAATTCACATTTGCTTCTATAAATTATATCCATCTATAATATTTTTAATAATACCTGCAGCAAATCTTTTTAATTTTTATTATAAATTTTTATATTTTAAATTCTTCAATGTCTTCTGCTAATTTTTCAGCTGTAAAACTAATGGCTTCAGCGGAATTTAAAAGCTGTTTTACATTTTTTAATTGTTCCTCACTAATTGAAGAAATTGATTTTGCTGAAGCATTAACTTTATCATTAATAGCTGTTACAGATTGTACATCATAAAATATTCTTTCATTTTCTAAAACAGTATTTTTGATAGAAGTACAAACATTTTCTATTTGAGGCAAGGTATTGTTAACTTCTTTCATAATAATATTAAATGAAGTTACTGTCTCATCAATAATTGTTAATTGTCTATCCATTTTTTCAGAGATAAATTCAGAGCTACCAGATACATCTTCTACATTTTTTGAAACTTCATTTACAATATTATTTATATCCTTCGAGGCTTCCAAAACCTGCTCTGCCAGCTTTTTTATTTCTTCGGCTACAACTGTAAAGCCCCTTCCTGCCTCTCCAGCCCTAGCTGCTTCTATTCCAGCATTTAATGCAAGAAGGTTTGTCTGCTCTGCTACGTTGTTTATAACTTCTGTAATATTAACTATTTTTGTAACATCATGACTTAATATATTTATTTCTTTATTAGTCTCTATAAAAGAATTTCTCACATCCTCGATTGAATGAACTAATACCTTTAATTTCTCTGATCCTACGTCAGCATTTTCTTTTATTCTTTCACTGCTTGAAGTGGCATTTTCTACTTTATTGCTAACATTATCTAAAGTAGTTCCAAACACCTCAAGTTTATGAAATATGTCAGTAATATGTATATTTTGGTCTGATACAGAATTAAAAACATCTTCTACAGAATTAGATGCATCTTTTGTGGAAGCAGCAGCAACCTCTCCAAAAGCCATTAGCTGAGAGGAAATTGTATTTAATTCAGTAACAACCTGCTTTATGCCACTAATGGTATTCTTTAGTATCTTAATTGAATTATTTAAAGCACTACTAAGCTTTGCTAATTCATCCCTGCCTTTACTATCAAAGTTAATAGTAAAATCACCATTTGAAAATTTATCAAGATTTTTTACGATTTTTGAAATAGGTCTAGTAATTGAACCTGAAATTATTAGTCCTAATAAGATTGCTAATACTAAAACTAAAATTGAAAATAGTAATGATTGAAGAAAGGTATTTTGTATAACTTTGTTCATGCTTTGAAGTGATATTCCAATATTAATAGTACCTATTAATTTATCTCCTTCATAAAAAGGAGTAGCAACATTATAAACTTGTTCACCAGAAGGGCTTTTAAATATAAAGCCTGTTGTTTCGCCATTTTTTGTAACTCCGTTAATAGAGTTCTTATCTGTAGTTGATATACTATTATTTTCAGTAGCTGAGCTTACTGTATCTGCTGCAGTATCCTTTGTCTCGCTTTTTTCATCACTTGCTAGCATTTTCATATTAGTATCAACAAGTGAAATATAGGAGATACTTCCGTTACTTTCCTTCTTAACTTCGCTAAACAAATTATGAATATCTTCTAAATTATCTATTTTATATCTTGTAATTTCTCTGTTGATTGTAGATATAAGAGTGTTGCCATCATTTTTCATCTGACTGATTGCAGCCTTCTGAACATCATAATAAGAAACCCCCATAAATGTTATAGTACATATGGAAGTTAATATAATAAAAGTAACTAGAAGCTTTTGTTTTAAAGATTTAAACATAAGAATCCTCCGCTTTTCAAATTATGCATATATTTTACATTTATATTATATTATTTTTCTACATAAAAAGCTATAACAGTAAAAATTAATAAAATCATTTGATAATGCTTTGAGTAAGCTGAAATACATGCTATGATAAAAGTATAGTATTGATATGTACATTAAACATTGAATATTGGAGGTGGGGAAAAATGAACCGAAACAAAATGTTTATAATAATAGCAAGTATACTAATTCCATCTTTCTTAATTGGCTGTAATCATAATTCAAATCAGACTGTATCAACCTTAAATCAATATTCAATAAATAAATCAACAGACATTAATAAACCTATTGATAATTCTAAATTAGTTGATAACACTAAAAACGAACAATCTGAAGCTACTACAGAAAGGCCAAATACTACTTCTGCAAATGCTGCTTTAGAAAAACCAGTTGCTTCTGAAAATTCTGCTTCTACGCCAAAGGAAATTTCGTCTACGCCTAAGGAAATAACAGATGTAAAGGGTTTAAGTTCGAAGAAAATAGAATGGTCTTGGGCTTATTCCCCTAAAAGTAGTGCTGCTTTATTAACTAAGTATCAGGGCTATGCTTTTGGAGATACCTCTCAAAAATTTATCTATCTTACCTTTGATGAAGGCTATGAAAATGGCTACACTGCCAGTATATTAAATACCTTAAAAGAAAATGATGTTCAAGCTACCTTTTTTGTAACATTACCTTATGTTACAGGATCCTTTAATGGAATTAAAGACTCGGACTTAGTTAGCAGAATGAGCAATGAAGGACATATTATCGGCAATCATTCTGTACATCACAAATCAATGCCTAGTATTACAGATGAAATACAATTTGATGCTGAGTTTACTGGTGTTGAAAGTGCTGTTGCTAAAATTCCAGGAGCAAAGGTATCTAAATTCTTTAGACCTCCTATGGGAGATTTTAGTGAACTATCCTTGTATTATACTCAAAAATTGGGATATAAAACTATATTTTTTTCGTTAGCCTATAAAGATTATGATGTAAATAATCAGCCTGACAAAGAGACTGCAAAGCACTTTCTATTAGCCTCTACAAAACCAGGTATGATTTGCTTACTGCATGCCGAATCTAGAACTAATGCTGAAATATTAGATAGTCTCATAAAGGAATGGAAAAATGAAGGTTATACTTTTAAGACTTTAAATGAATTACCTTAAACATTAAAAAGGGGTATAATTTACCCCTTTATTTTATAGATTACAGCGATTTTCTTTTTAAAAGATATTAGGATCTTTAACATTAGGTCCCTCACTTAATTTATTAAGTGGATTAAAGGCTGGGCCCTCTACATTTTCCCCATCATAATTAAATCTAGAACCATGACAAGGACAATCCCAAGTTTTTTCAGCTTCGTTCCAAACTAATTCACAGCCTAGGTGTGTACAAGTAATGTCAACCATATGCAGCTTTCCATTTTCATCACGAAAAGCACCTATTCTTTCTCCATTAATACTTACCACCTTAGCTTCACCCTTATTTACTTCAACGTCTTTTGGAACAGCAGCAAGTTTCCCTCCTATAAGCTTTTCAGCAACATCAAGGTTTTCTTTAACAAGCTTTGCTCCAGAGGCTATAATATCAAATCTTGATGGATCATATACTGATGACCATGGACTATTACCTTTTATTATTAAATCAGTTAATATGGAAGCTGCAGCTGTACCGTTAGTCATACCCCACTTTCCAAAACCTGTAGCTACAAATATATTATTAGTTTTAGAGGTTAAGTTTCCAACATAGGGTACACCATCTGCTGTCATACAGTCTTGAGTTGACCATCTATATAATATGTCCTCTACCTGAAAGTTATCTTTTGCAAAGGTAGCTAATGTTTCATAATGCCTATTAGTGTTTTTCTCGCTTCCTGTTTTATGGTGTTCGCCGCCAACAAGCACTATTTCTCCATCTTCATAATTTTGCGAACGTAGTGATCTACCTGGATCCTCAGCAGATATAAACATCCCTTCTGTAAATTTTTCTTTAAGTCTAACAGCTACCACATAGGATTTTTCAACATACATTCTTGCGAAATACATGCCTAAGCCATCATAAAAGGGAAAATGTGAAGCTATTATTATTTTTGGTGCCTTTACTTTTTTACCATTATTAGTTTTTAGGGTGCAAGTATCTCCCTCTTCAATATCGACTATCTTTGTATGTTCAAAAATGTGACTCTCATTACCTGGAATTTCATCTGCTAGAACCTCTAAATACTTTAAAGGGTGAAACCTAGCTTGATTATCAAATTTTATAGCAGCCTTTACGTCAAAGGGTAAAGGTACCTTATTTAAATATGATGCTGTTATACCTAATTTAGAAGCAGCACTTGCTTCTTTTTCAATTTTATCAATATACTCCTCAGATTGAGTATATACAAAAGCATGGCTCCAGCTAAAATCGCAATCTATATTCTTTTCTTTAACTAAATTTGCTATAAAATGAATAGCTTTCTCATTTGCTTCTGCATACTGCCTTGCCTTTTCTTCTCCAAATTTTGTTATTAATTTGTTATAGATTAGATTATGTTGTGATGTAATTTTGGCAGTAGTATGACCAGTAGCTCCATGCATAATTTTATTAGCCTCTAATATTGCTACCTTAAGCCCTTTAGCTTTCAGTAAGAATGCTGAAGTAATACCTACTATACCACCTCCAACAATTGCCACATCCACATTTATATCCTCTTTTAAAGCAGGATAGTCTTTTTTTTGGGTGGAAGCAAGCCAATAAGGCTCATGAATACATGAAAGTACATCTAAATTATTATTTGAATTTTCCATAAGTATCCTCCTTGGATTTTCAACATCATATCTAAAAAAATAATCATTACACTTTAGGTTCTTCTACTTATAGAAAAATATGTATAATTAGTTTAGTAATCTCTAAAATTTAATAAAGTTTAGAATTAAGTTATTTTGTTCTGTGAAAAATTAATACTAGATCTCATAAATTTGATTCTAATAATTTATAAGCTTATAATAGGTAAGGTGTTAAAAATGTAACGGAATTACAAAGAGGTGTTTTAATTATATGGAGCAAGGCAATAAAAATAATACCTATAATACTATATTTCATTTCCACAGCTTCAAACTTAAACTTATGCTTGAAGGAATATTAGTTGGTGTTCTTTCTGGATTATTAATTGTATTTTATAGAGTAACCTTAGAAAAGGCTGAAGAATTAAGAATAGAGCTTTCTTCTTTGCAGCTTAAAAATTATTGGCTGATTCCTCTTTGGTTTTTGTTTCTATTAATTGGAGCTTACATAGTTGGAATACTCATAACGAAGGAACCAATGATCTGTGGAAGCGGAATTCCACAAGTTGAAGCCGTACTTTTAAAAAAATTAAAGATGAATTGGCTTCCTGTAATTATAAAAAAATTTATTGGCGGTGTCATATCAATTGGAGCAGGCCTATCTTTAGGTAGAGAAGGCCCCTCAATCCAGCTTGGAGCTGCTGTAGGGCAAGGCTTCAGTAGAGTTTTTAAAAGAATAAAGATTGAAGAAAAATATCTTATTACAAGTGGTGCGAGTGCTGGACTAGCAGCTGCCTTTAATGCACCATTAGCAGGTGTAATGTTCTCTTTAGAAGAAGTACATAAAAACTTTTCACCATTAGTACTTTTATCAGCAATGTCTGCCTCCTTAAGTGCAGATTTTGTTTCTAAATATTTTTTTGGTTTAAAGCCTGTTTTTAACTTTCAGCATATTTCTCCACTTCCCTTAGGTAGCTATGGATACATTATTATTCTTGGAGTTATAGTTGGTGTATTAGGAGTAATATATAATAGTGTATTATTAAAAACTCAAAATTTATATGATAAAATTGCCTTTCTTCCTGTTAAATTTAGACCTATGCTTCCTTTCTTAATTGCTGGAATTTTAGGCTTAATACTTCCAGAAGTACTTGGTGGAGGGCACCAAATTATAGATTCTTTAATAAATGGAAGTTTTACAATTAGAATGTTATTGATTATTTTATTTGCTAAATTTGCTTTTTCAATGATTAGTTATGGTTCAGGGGCACCGGGAGGTATATTTTTCCCTCTCTTAGTGTTAGGAGCGTTAACTGGTGCAATTTATGGAAATATATTAGTTCATTTATTTAACTTCAACCCTAATTTTATTAATAATTTTATAATACTTGCTATGGCAGGGTACTTTACAGCAATTGTAAGAGCTCCAATTACAGGAAGTATACTTATAACTGAAATGACAGGTTCCTTCTCACATTTGCTATCCTTAACTGTAATTTCTTTAGTGGCATACACTATTGCTGGAATGTTAAATTCAGAACCTATATATGAATCTTTACTCTACAGGCTTTTAAAGAACAATGGAAAATATGAATTTGTGGGAGACAGTAAAAATAAAATTATATTAGAAGTGCCTATCATCTTAGATTCAGAAATGGATAATAAAATGATTAAGGATTTAAAACTACCTTCTGAATGTCTTCTTGTAGGGGTTAAAAGAGGAGAGAAAGAAATTATACCAAAGGGAAATACAGTTCTTTATTCTGGTGATTATTTGCTTGTTCTAGTAAATGAAAATAAAGCTGCAGCAACTCATGATTTACTCTTAAAAATGAGCAGCAACCCAAAAATATTATAATAAAATGGGGGCTGTTATAAAACAATCCCCATTTTAATTTTTATGATAGCAGCATTCTGTCGCTAATAAAATTCATTCCTTGTGCCTTATCAAAGTTTTCAATTAAATTATCTACAGTTAACTTCTCCTTTTCCTTGCCCCTTAAATCTAAAATAATATCTCCCCTGTGCATCATTATTATTCTATTCCCAATTTTAACAGCATTGTTTAAATTATGTGTAACCATTAGTGTTGTAATATTATTTTCTTTTACCATTTTTTCTGTTAAATCCAATATAATTTCTGTTGCTTTCGGGTCTAGGGCTGCTGTGTGCTCATCTAACAATAGGAGCTCTGGCTTATTCATTACTGCAATTAGAAGGCAGAGTGCCTGCCTTTGGCCTCCAGATAATAAGCCTACCTTTGTATTTAATTTATCTTCTAGTCCTAAGTTTAATTGAGCTAGCTTTTCTTTAAACATATTTATATTCTTTTTAGATATGCAGAAGGAAAGGTCAAATGCTTTACCCTTATTAAATGCTAAAGATAGATTCTCAATTATACTTAAATTTAAAGCTATTCCCTTTGAGGTATCCTGAAACACCCTTCCTATATATTTTGATCGTTTATACTCAGGAAGTTTTTCAATATTTTTATTATTAATAGTAATATAGCCGCTATCCTCTTTTAATGTTCCTGCTATAATATTTAGAAAAGTTGATTTTCCTGCCCCATTGCTTCCTATTAATGTAATAAAGTCCCCCTTATTAACCTCTATGTTAAGGCCTTGAAATACTTTATTTTCATTTGTTGTGTTTTGATTAAATATTTTGCAGAGATTCTCTATTTTCAGCAACCTTTTCACCTCCAAGCACTGATTTCTTTTTAAAGCCAAAACTAAAATTATTTAGTGAAAGTGCTGCAACTACTATAACTGCAGTCATGAGTTTTAAATCAGTAGGCGCTAAGCCTAGCTTTAATGCAAATGCTATAGCTGCCTTATACAAAATGGAACCAAATATAGCCATTGTAGATGCCTTAATGAAGTCAACTTTTTTAAGTATTGATTCGCCCATTATAACAGCAGCCAGTCCCATAACCACAGTGCCTGTACCCATATTAACATCAGAAAAGCCTTGGTATTGAGCCATCATGGCTCCGGACAGTGCAACTAATCCATTAGATATAACAAGTCCAAGTATTTTTAGATTATCTTTATTAAGGCCAAGAAGAGTAACCATTTGCTCATTATCCCCTGTAGCTATTAGGGCGTAACCTATTTTAGTTTTTAAAAATAAATCTAAAATTATTTTTACAAAAATTGAAATTGCTATTATTATTACTATTGGTGCTAATTGACCTGAAAAAATTGTATTTTTTTCAAATAAGGGCACATTGGATTTAGACATAATTCTCAAATTTATAGAGTAAAGCCCTATCATTACTAGAATTCCAGATAAAAGATTACTAATTTTAAATTTTACATGTAAAAGTCCTGTTATAGCTCCACCAGCTCCACCAGAAATAAAAGCTAATATGCAGCTTAAAAAAGGATTTAAATTTTTCATTAGGCAAAGTGCAGCAACAGCAGCCCCTAAAGGAAAGGTACCGTCTACTGAAAGGTCCGGAAAATCCAATATCCTATAAGTAATATAAACACCTAAGGCAACAATGGAAAAAATAAAACCTTGCTCTAGCACGCTGATAAAAATGTCCATTCTATTTAACTCCCCCTGTAATTTTTTCCGCTTTACTGTTTATATCCTCAGGAATTGTAATATTCAGTTTCTTCGCAGCGTCAGTATTTATTACAGTCTGCATTTCAGAAGAGGTTACTATTGGTACGTCCTTAGGAGATTTCCCATTTATTATATCTACAGCCATTAAGCCAGTTTGAAACCCAAGTTTATTGTAGTCTATACCTGTTGTAGCAAGTGCTCCATTGGTCACATGACCCTTTTCTGCACCAATAACTGGTATTTTCTTACTGTAGCATTGATTAGTTATTAGAGGCAAGGAAGAAGCTACCATGTTATCAGTTGGTATATATAAAACATCTATATTCATAAGAATTGAACTTAAAGCTTGAGGTATTTCATTAACATTAGTAACCCCTGCAGTAACCACTTGGAGATCAAAATTAGGTGCAGCCTTTTTTAAACCTTCTAATTGAACCTCTGAATTGCTTTCACTTGTATTATAGATTACCCCCACCCTTTTGCTTTTTGGGATAAGCTTCTTAAGAAGCTCTAGTTGTTTTTCAATAGGAACATTATCTGAGGTGCCAGTTACATTTGTGTCAGATTTTTCTAGGCTTTTTGCAAGACCAGCTTTTACAGGATCAGTTACTGCTGTTATAACAATAGGAATATCCTTAGTTGCATTAAAGGCTGCCTGAGCTGAAGGAGTTGCAATAGCTAAGATTAAATTCTCTTTATTTGAAACAAAATTCTGAGCTATTGTCTGAGTTGTAGCCATATCACCTTGAGCATTTTCATAGTCTACCTTTAAGTTTTTACCTTCTTCATAACCTTTAGATTTAAGTGCCTCAAGGAAGCCTTTTCTGGCTGAATCCAGTGCTGGATGCTCAGCTATTTGGGTGATCCCAATTTTTATCACCTTTGTATTAGAATTGTTTGAAGCTGCTTGTGAACTTGAGCAAGCTCCTAGAAGTGATGCTGTTAACACTACCATTAACAGCGTTTGAATTTTTTTACCTACCATACTACCATCCTCCAAAAATTAAAAAATAATATATTTTATTTTCTAATAGTTTTAGTGAAATAATAAAAGCTCCCCATAAGGAGAGCTTGCATCACAAAAAAGCCATCAGAAAAATAAATTTCTTAAGCAAAATATCTCCTACAAAAACTACTATTCTACAATTTTAAATTTCCTGTCTAAAGCTAATTCTTCCAAACTACTTACTGAACGATCAGTAACCTACAAAATATATGTTAGTATTTTACCATAGCACATAAGTAAATTCAATATAAATTTACATTAATTTTGAAATCTTTTATAAATCTGGTATGGAGCGATGTGCAAGGCCTATTGCTAAATCGTTCAAATGAAGCTCCCCAATACTCATAAAAATAGCTACGCTTAAATGTTCTCCACTTCTGGCAATACCTATTTTCCCGCCAACATTTAGGCCATTTGCTTTTAGTGATACTTGCATTATAGCTTCTCTAGCAGCACCTACAATAGCCCCATCGTGTACGTGACAGTCTTTTATAATTCCACTTCTCTTAGCAGCTACTAAAGCTCTTTCCATTATCTTAGGAATAGAATTAATCAAATTACCACCAACATCAACTGCAACTGTCAAAATACCTTTTTCTTTAAATTTACTTTCTAATACTTTTTCCTCTTCTCTTGAAGATATGGCCATTTCAATTGAGGCCTTTGCAACAACTATACTATCAATAACCATAAAAAACCTCCTGTTATTACTCTATTGTACATAACAATTATCAATTGTTATGACTCTTAATTCATTTATTCTTACCAAAACTCATCCAATACTTTAGTTATTGAACTTAATTCTTTACTAACTTTTATAGGTCTCCATTCAGTAGGAAAGAGCCTTCTATACACATTGTTAGAAAACCTTTCATCAATTAATAGTACAACTCCTCTATCATTCTCGGTTCTTATTACCCTTCCAACAGCCTGCAATACCTTATTCATTCCCGGATAAACATAGGCATATTCGAAACCTAACCCCTTAATTTCATTAAAATAGTCTTTAATAATATTTCTCTCAAGACATATTTGGGGCAGCCCTACTCCAACAATTACAGCTCCAGATAATTTATCTCCAGTTAGATCTATTCCTTCTCCAAACATGCCGCCCATAACTGCAAAGGCAGCCATTGTGCTTTCATTGTTTTCAGAAAAACTATCTAAAAATGTTTCTTTTTCTTCTTCTGTCATTCCTGGATTTTGAATAATTACTTCAATCTCTTCATTAATAGACTTAAATCTATTATATACTTCATTCATATATTGATAAGAAGGAAAGAATATTAAATAATTGCCCTGTTTGCCACTAATTACACTGTTAATCGCTTCACTAATTTTGTCGTAGGTAAATTCTCTGTCCTTATATTTTGTAGAGGTCCTACTATCAAGCATAAGGCATAAATTTTCTTTAGGGAATGGAGATGCAAGTCTTATTCGATAACTTTTTTCATCCCCGCCAAGTACAGACATAAAATAATCCATTGGACTTAAGGTTGCAGAAAATAAAATCGCCGCCTTACCCTTCTTCATACACTCCTTTAATAAATAAGATGGATCCAAGCAGAACATCTTAATAATAACATCATTATTCTTTTTTTCAACATAAGTTATAAATTTTTCATCATAATATTCTGCTACTCTTAAAAAAGCATAAAACTTAAAATATAAATCCAGTATATCATCATTACCATCAGAATTCTTATGTTCTAATAGGTATTTCTCAGCAGTCCCTAAAAATTCTGTAAGTATTCCATATAGCTCTTTTGGTGCTTCCTTTTGAATAAAATATGTATTTTCTTCTTCACACTTTTTCCTATATTCTATAAATATTGAGTTTATTTTATTTAAGCCTTTACTTAAGCTTGGCGATACTGTTTTCAATTTCTTTTTTAAATCCAATATTGATTTTTTTGATAGCTCACTAGAAAACATCTCACGTGCCCTGTCAACTAAGTTATGGGCTTCATCTATTAAAAAGACATACTCACCGCCTTTATCTAAAAAAAATCTTTTTAAATTTGCACTAGGATCAAAAACATAGTTATAATCGCAAATTATACAATCAGAGAAGTTAGATAAATCTAAAGAAAATTCGAAGGGACATACTCTATGTTTTCTTGAATATTCTTCAATTACTTCTCTTGTAAAAAAATCTTCAGAAAAGATATCCTCAAGTGCTGTTTTAACCCTATCATAATGTCCTTTAGCATATTCACAGGTTTCTGAATTGCATTCAGCCTTTTCTTTAAAGCATATTTTTTCTTTTGCAGTCAAAGTTAGGGACTTTATTCTAAGCCCATTTTCTGAAAGGCTTCCTAATGCTTTTTCAGCTATGGTCCTTGTAATAGTTTTTGCTGTTAAATAAAATATTTTAGTTATATGCCCTTCTTCTAAAGCTTTTAGACTGGGGAAGATGGTAGCCATGGTTTTACCTATCCCAGTTGGAGCCTGGGCAAACAGTTTATTACCTTCCTTTACTGTTTTATAAACAGCTACCGCAAATTCTCTTTGTCCTTTTCTATAAAAAGGGAAAGGAAAATCAAGTTTTTTTATTGCCTCATTACGTCTAATATTCCAACTGCTTAAAAGTTTGGCCCAATAAAAATATTGTTCCACCAGTTCACTGAAAAAACCTTGTAAATCTGTTATATTGAAATTCCTTAAGAATTTTTTAGTGTTTTTCTCCTCTAAATTATAATAAGTAAGTTGAATATTAATATTTTGAATTGAATTTTGCATGGAATAGATATATCCATAGCACTTAGCTTGCGCCCAATGCAGAACATTATGTTCTTCTTCTATTAGCTTTAAATCTTGTGTAGTGGTTTTAATTTCATCTATTATTACTTCCTTATCATTAACATAAAGTCCATCAATTCTTCCACCAACTTCTAATAAAATATCCTCACTTTCCACAACAAAACTTAATGGAACTTCTTTTGTAAAGCCTTCTCCATAGGATTTTTGAATAAGTTGATGAGCCTTAATTGCATCTAAATTTCTTGAACTTCCTGTAAAGCCTGATACTATATCCCCATTCATTAGAACGAATTCTACCAAGTCCCTTACAGAAACCTTAATTTTCTGTTTTTCTTCCATAGCAGGGAGTTTACTCCTTTTTAAGCTTATTTATATAAAAATAAACAATTAAAATTAGCATTATCTTATCTAATATGCTATCATTATTTTTTGTTTTGGTCACTAATTATTTAAATTTTATATCGTTAACCTTGACGTTAAGGTTATATTGATATAAAATAATTACTTGGAGGTAATGAGCATGGATGAAAAGTTTTATCACATTGAAGATGTAGCAAAAATAACTGGATTTACAAAAAGAACACTTAGATATTATGAGGATATTGGACTTATTAAACCTTCAAGAACAGAATCATCTTATAGATTATATTCAGAAGAAGATATAAAAAATATTACAAGAATTAAAGCTTTAAAATCAATTCTTGGATTTTCACTTCTTGAAATAAAAGAAACCTTTAATCTTGAATTAGATTTAAAGAAAATACTATGTAAAGATATAAAAGATGATGCTTTGATAAAAAATTCAATTGAACTTATAAAACATCAAATAGAACTAATTGAAGAAAAAGAACAATCCTTAAAAAAAGTAAAAGAAACTTATAAAGAAATTTTGACAAAAGTTGAAATGCTAGGAGGAAAAGATGAAAAATGATAATTATAAATGGATAGCCTTATCCTGTACCACAGTAGGTGCACTATTTTCAGTTTTAAGCGGAAGTACACTGATGATTGCACTTCCAGTTATAATGAAAGATTTAAATGCAAGTATGAATATTGTTACCTGGACTATAATGGGTTATATGCTTGTAATGACAATACTTGTACCTGCTATAGGCAGAATGGCTGATATGTTTGGAAGAAAAAAACTTTATGTTACAGGCTTTGCTATCTTTACATTGTCTTCATTTCTCTGTTCGCTTTCTCAAACAGGGCTGCAGCTATTATTGTTTAGGTTAGTACAAGCTGTAGGAGGGTCCTTAATGGTAGCTAACAGTACTGCAATAGTTACTGATGCCTTTCCAAAAAGAGAGCTAGGTAAGGCTCTTGGAATCAACAGTATGATAATCAGTATAGCATCTATTGCTGGACCAATTCTTGGTGGATTTTTAATAAATGTAGGCTGGAGATATATTTTTTATATAAATATTCCCATAGGTATAGTAGGAACACTATGGGCTTTCATGCAATTAAAAGAAACAAAATTAATATCTGAAAAGCAGAAATTTGATATAAAAGGTACTCTTGCTTTTACTACTGGAATGCTTTCTTTATTAATAGCTTTATCTATGGGAGGATTCATCGGTTGGTTTAATATTTACGTTATTGCCTTATTTATTATTTCAGTAATATTCATTTCTTTATTTGTTAAAATTGAAAATAGTACTGAGCAGCCAATGCTGGATTTAAGGCTTTTAAAGACAAGAGTCTTAGCCTTTGCTTACGGAAGCACCTTTTTAAACGGAGTAGCAAGAGGAGCTGTTACCTTCTTACTAATATTCTTCTTTCAAGGCATTAAAGGAATAGATCCTATTATAGCAGGAATGCTTTTAGCCCCAATGGCTGTTTCTATGATGGTGGTTTCACCAATAAGCGGGTATCTTTCAGATAAATATGGTTCAAGACATTTAAGTTCCATTGGTTTATTTATATCTGCTATAGGTCTTGCCGGTATGATGTTTATCACTTCTAAAACCTCAACCACTGAACTTATGATATGGATGCTTATAATGGGAGTTGGCTCAGGCATGTTCTTTTCTCCAAATACCAGTGCTATAATGAGTATGGTACCTGCAGATAAAAGAGGTATTGCAGCAGGTATTAGAACAATGATGAACAACGCTGGTACTGTTTTAAGTATAGCTTTATCTATGGCCATAATATCTTCAAGTATTTCACCAGATGCTATGCAGGCACTGTTTATTGGAACACAGGTTGGTTCACAAGGCATAGCTATTAATCAATTTATATCAGGCTTAAGAATGGCATTTACTTTATCCTTTGTCTTTAGCATAATAGCTGCTTTTATATCTTACCTAAGAGGGCCTCATGTAAATTGGGAGGAAACAGAAGAAATACAGGAAGAATTAGTTTAATTATTCCAAGTTGACCTTTATCCTTAAATTTACTATAATATTATTATAAGTTTATATGTATTTCGGTTGGGCAAACTTAGTTTGCTTTCAAGAGAATTTAGTTTCTGGGGTGGGAAGCTCTTAATTGAGTTTCCCGCTTTTTTTGTGCCCTTTTTTATTTATTAGCTAAGAAATATATGTAAATTAAAAATTGGAGGTAGTAATTATGATTACAGTGTTAATAATTATACTAATCTTAACCTTTATCTTACCATTAACATTTAAGACCATAGAGCATAATATAGAATTTTTTCTTTTCATAATGGGTATAGGTGCTGCTGCAAGCTCGGGAATAATTTCCAAGCAGTTAATACTACACATACTTGAAAATAATTTTCTTTATGCCATAACGGCTACAGTTTTCGTTATAGGTTTTTTATTTAAAGCTTTAGCATATAAATTAGAAAATATGATCAATAAAGTAATAAAACTTATTCCCTTAAGATTATTTGTATTTTTATTAGTTTTTATATTAGGTTTGTTATCTAGTGTCATAACAGCTATGGTGGCGGCGCTTATTCTAGTAGAAATTATTATACTGCTTCCTATTGATAGAAAAAGCAAAGTGAATTTAAATATAATTGCCTGCTTTTCCATTGGCCTAGGAGCCGCACTGACACCCATTGGCGAACCTGTTGCAACTATAGTAATCTCTAAATTAAATGCAGACTTTTTCTATTTATTTAAAGAATTGAGCTTATATGTAGTTATAGGTATTATATTATTGAGCATATTAGCTGCATTTTCTATTAAAAATAATAATAATTTTTCTCCTACTGAAATTGAAAAAATAACCCAAGATACAAACATAGACATAGCTTTTAGAGCTATAAAAATATTTATTTTTGTTATAGCTCTTGAACTTTTAGGTTCAGGTTTCAAGCCAATAATAGATACTTACGTAATTGGTTTAGATAGCAAAATTTTATATTGGGGAAATACAATTTCTGCAATACTAGATAATGCCACACTTGCTTCTGCAGAAATTAGTCCGCAAATGAATGCAGAACAAATCAAAGCTATTATGCTAGGTCTTCTTTTAAGCGGTGGTATGCTTATACCTGGAAATATACCTAATATAATATCTGCTGGAAAACTAAAGATAAAAAGCAGTGAGTGGATTAAGCTTGGTGTTCCATTAGGGCTATTTATGCTTAGCGGATTTTATGTAATATTATTTATTATTTGATATAGCAAAAAGTAAAGATACTGAACATTAGGTGAGATGCTAATGTACTGAGGGAATTTAGGAGTTCCCTCAGTAATCACTGTTTTCCACCTTAATCAGTATCAATAAACATGGAGGTTATTTTATTTTATTTCAGCTTAATTCATATCATTTGGATCTTTATAAATTGAATGGATTATCCCTCCACCTAAGCAAGCTTCTCCCTCATAAAATACTACTGCCTGCCCTGGAGTTACAGCCCTTTGCGGCTTATCAAATACTACAGTACATTTATTATTACCCTTCATAATTACTGTTACCCCTTGATCTGGCTGTCTGTATCTAAACTTTGCTGTGCATTTAAAGGTTCCAGTTGGAGATGTGTCACTAACCCAGCTTAAATCATCTGCTTCTAAACCATAAGAATATATTGCCGGATGGTCATCTCCTTGTACTACGTATAAAATATTCTTCTTCAAGTCCTTCTCTGCTACAAACCAAGGTTCGCCATTTCCTTCACCTGTTCCGCCAATACCTAGGCCTTTTCTCTGACCTAAGGTATAGTACATAAGACCATCATGCTTTCCAATTACTTTGCCATCAAAGGTCATTATATCTCCAGACTTAGATGGAAGGTAATTAGCTAAGAATTTATGAAAATTTCTCTCTCCGATAAAGCAAATTCCTGTACTGTCCTTTTTTGTTGCTGTTTTAAGACCATATTTTAGTGCTATTTCTCTAACTTCTGGCTTAGTTAAATGCCCAACTGGAAACATTGCCTTTGAAAGCTGATGCTGCTTTAACATACATAGAAAATATGTTTGATCCTTATTGCCATCTACTGCTCTAAGCATTTTATATTCACCGTTATCATAACCTATTTGTGCATAATGACCTGTAGCCAAATAGTCAGCGCCTATTTTCATAGCATAATCTAAAAATGCCTTAAATTTTATTTCCTTATTACACATAACATCTGGATTCGGAGTTCTTCCTTTTTTATATTCCTCTAAGAAATAAGTAAAAACCCTATCCCAATATTCCTTCACAAAGTTCACAGTATAATATGGGATACCTATTTCATCACAAACTCTTCTTACATCATCATAGTCCTCTGTTGCCGTGCATGCTCCATTTTCATCTTTTTCATCCCAGTTCTTCATGAATATGCCTATTACATTATAGCCCTGCTCTTTTAATAAAAGTGCTGCAACAGAGGAATCCACTCCTCCTGACATACCAACAACAACTGTTGTATCCTTTGGTTCTTTATTCATTTATCTTAACAACCTTTCTTAACCGTTATTCTTTGACATTCCAACAGTCTTATCTGTACATGCCTTCATTGCATCAATTACTGTTCCTCTAAAATTATTTTTTTCTAAAGAGTACACCGCTTCAATTGTTGTTCCTCCAGGTGAACATACATTATCTTTTAGTGCTCCAGGATGCTGCCCAGATTCTAATACCATCTTAGCAGCTCCAAGTACAGCCTGTGCCGCAAATTTATATGCCTTTTCTCTTGGAATTCCATCTCTAACAGCACCATCAGCTAAAGCTTCTATGAACATATAAACATAGGCTGGAGAAGAGCCGCTAACTGCTGGAATATAATCCATCAGTCTTTCTTCAATAACTTCTGCCTTACCAAATGAGTTATAAACTTCTATAACCTCATTAAGTTCTTCTTTACTAACCTTAATATTTGAGCAAAGTGCACTCATACCCTCCCCTACCATTGCTGGAGTATTAGGCATTGTTCTTACTACCTTTACTTCATTGCCAAAAGCCTTTTCCATAAAAGCAATTGAGATTCCTGCTGCAATAGTAATTATCACAGCATCTTTTTTTACCACATTCTTTATTTCCTCGATAACAGAAGGATAGATATGGGGTTTTACAGCTAATATTAATATATCTGAAAATGCTGCTACTTCCTTATTGTCATGTGTAGTTAATATTCCGAATTTTTCTTTAGTGATATTTAAATTTTTATCCCCACTGTTGCTTCCCATAATATCTTCTTTTGGGACTATATTTGATTTTACTATACCGCCAATCATAGCTTGAGCCATATTTCCACAGCCTATAAATCCAATTCTTTTATTCATAATCTATTTTTCCTTTCCTAAGTTATATTCACAATAAGGAGCCAGAACACATTCTTCACAATTGGGCTTTCTTGCATGGCATACCTTTCGGCCGTGCCAAATTATATAATGATGTGCATCACTCCACATTTTTTTAGGTATATTTTTCATAAGTCCTTGTTCAACTTCTTCCGGGGTTTTTCCTTTTGCAAGACCTAATCTATTTGAAACTCTAAACACGTGAGTATCCACAGCAATTGCAGGGACTCCATAGGCATTTGATAGTACAACATTTGCCGTTTTCCTACCTACACCAGGAAGCTCAATTAGTTCCTCCATAGTCCTTGGAACCTGTCCCTGATATTTTAACAAAATTTCTTGGGTCGTTCCGAGAATATTTTTAGCCTTATTTTTATAAAAGCCGCAGCTTTTAACTTTTTCACAAAGTTCTTCTAAGCTTAAGGTAATCATTTTTTCAGGAGTGTTGTACTCTTTAAAAAGCTCACTGGTTACTATATTTACTCTATCATCAGTGCATTGTGCACTTAAGATAGTTGCTACTAATAATTCATAAGGAGAATTAAAGTTTAATGCACATTTTGCCTCTGGGTAATTCTCCTTCAATAACCTTAGTATATTAGTTATTCTTTCCTTTTTATTCATTTTTCTCACCTTGCTTTATATTTTAGAATAACAACAAGAAAAAACTTTTGTCGAATTAATTATATCAAATAAAGGTCTAAATTTATAGAGTTAAATATTTACCCCTAACACAGTATATCCTAATTCATATTTTATCCAAGAATTAATTTCATATAAAATAGGGTGTTAATAAAAATTAATCCCTTATAAACAAGTGCTTATAAGGGATTTTAAACTTTTTTAAATTATTTTATATTCAATTTAACTCTTAATTTTTCAAGCATATCTGTTGTCATAGAAGCTAAGTCGTATTTAGAACTGAAGCCCCATTCAGCCTTTGCAGCACTGCTGTCAATAGAATTTGGCCAAGAATCTGCTATTGCCTGTCTTACTGGGTCAACTTCATAGCTCATTTCAAAGCTTGGTATATGCTTCTTAATTTCAGCAGCTATTTGTGATGGTTCAAAGCTCATGGCAGATATATTAAATGCATTTCTGTGAACTAACTTTGAAGGATCAGCTTCTAGTAAAGTTACTATTGCATTTAAGGCATCTGGCATATACATCATATCCATGTAAGTTCCTTCACCTATAAAGGAAGTATACTTGCCGCTCTTTAATGCCTCATAATATATATCTACAGCGTAATCAGTAGTTCCTCCGCCGCATGGAGTTACATAGGAAATTAGTCCTGGGAATCTTACTCCTCTTGTATCAACACCAAATCTTTTGAAGTAGTAATCACAAAGTAGTTCTCCTGAAACCTTAGTTACCCCGTACATAGTTTGTGGTCTTTGTATTGTATCTTGTGGTGTTTTGTCCTTAGGTGTAGATGGTCCAAAAGCACCAATTGAACTTGGAGTAAAGAACTTTGTATTTAGTTCTCTAGCTACTTCTAACGCATTAAATAATCCACCCATATTAATTTCCCAAGCAAGCACTGGCTTTGCTTCAGCAACTGCTGATAAAAGTGCTGCAAGATGAACTATAGTATCTACGTTATGCTTTTTTGCAACTTCAGCCATCTTCTTAGGATCTAAAACATCTAATATTTCAAAAGGACCGGATTCAACTGCTTCGTTTCCTTCTATTCTTCTAATATCACTTGCTATAACATTATCTGCTCCGTACACGTTTCTCATATGCATTGTAAGTTCTGAGCCTATTTGTCCTAATGCACCTGTTACAAGTATTTTTTTCATAATGACCCTCCCTATTCCTCGATGTGTTCTATATAATTCCTAGTCTCTTTCCAACTCTTTCATATGCAGCTAATGCTTCATCAAGCATTTCCTTTGTATGAGCTGCTGTAGGCATATTTCTTACTCTTGCAGTTCCAAGTGGAACAGTTGGGAAAACTATTGATTTTGCATAAACCCCTTCTTTAAAGAGCTCTCTGCTGAATTCTTGAGCCTTATCAGCCTCTCCTATAATACATGGAGTTATTGGAGTCTCACTATGTCCTATATTAAAGCCTAATTCCTTTAAGCCCTTCTTTAAATAGTTTCCATTTTCCCATACCTTTTTAACTAAATCATCATTTTCAGTTAATATATTTATGGCTTCAAGGATTGCAGCTGCTGAGCCAGGAGTCATTGAAGTTGAGAACAAGAAAGGTCTAGCTCTAACCTTTAACCAGTCAATTAAATCCTTTGATCCGGCTACATATCCACCAACTACTCCAAAAGCCTTTGAAAGTGTTCCGATTTGAAAATCTATTTTACCTACTAAATCATGATGTGTAGCAGACCCGCTTCCATGCCATCCTAAAACTCCTGAAGCATGTGCATCATCAACATAAGTAATTAAATCAAATTCTTCAGCTATTTCAACTATTTCTGGAAGAGGAGCTATATCTCCATCCATTGAAAATACACCATCTGTTATAACCATTATCTTTTCGTATAATCCAGATTCTTTAGCTTCTTTTGCCCTATTTCTTAAATCCACCATATCAGCATGTTCAAATCTTATAATTTTAGCACCTGATAATCTGCAGCCATCTATAATTGAAGCATGATTAAGAGAGTCAGATAAAATTGCATCTTTCTTAGTCATTACTGCTGAAATAGCACCCATATTACAATTAAAACCTGACTGGAAAACTATAACTGCTTCTGTATGCTTAAATTTTGCAAGTTTTTCTTCTAGTTCATCATGTATATCTAAAGTACCGTTAATTGTTCTAACAGCACCTGCTCCAACTCCATATTTTTCAGTAGCTTTAATGGAAGCATCTATCATTCTTTTGTTTCCAGCTAAGCCCAAATAGTTATTTGAAGATAGATTAACTAGTCTTTTTCCTCTAATCTCAATAACTGGTCCATTTCCACCAACTACTGTGTCTATTACATTGTACAAACCTTTACTTCTTAAATCCTCTAAATTTTCTGTTAAGTATTTTTGTAATGCTTTACTTCCCATGGTTTTACTCCTCCTTACTATTTTACCTCAAAGTATAGTAATTTTTTAACCAACAACTATAGTATATAAAAATGAAACAAATTTTGCAACTGGTAATTTTAATGATGGATTAGTGTCATTTGACATACACTATATAATATTCTTGTTATTTTTTAATAATCCTTCATTATACATAATATTTTAAATAAACTTTTAAAAAAAATACAGCGTACAAGCTGTATTTTTTATTTATATACTCCTCTATAGCTTTCTGGAATAAGGGTAGAAATTCCCTGCATTAAGGTAGTTAAAGCCCTATTTTCATATGATGCTTTGTCTTCTCCCTCTTCCCTTTCCTCAAGTGTCATTTGCTTGCCTATTGTTAAACCTATTTTTGCATGATGAAAACTTTCAGCCGCCATATCACCAATATCATTAATAGGTAAAAATTTTTCTGTCCCATAAATTCCTATAGGAATTATAGGGGCTTTTGTAACTCTTGCAATAAGCAAAAGACCCTTCTTTGCTTCAATCATGCTTCCGCTTCTGCTTCTTGTTCCCTCTGGGAAAAGAAGTATATTGCCGCCCATTTTCACAATATTAATAATCTTAGTAAGTCCGTCTTTATCTGCACTATTCGGCTTAAGTACTGTTGTTTTAACAAGCCTCACTCCAATATTTGTTGTTGAATTTTGAGTAAGTTTAATTCCTGCAACATAAGTAACATCATGATCTTTTAAAATCTTGTCTAAAATAAGAGCATCAGAATTACTTAAATGATTGCAAATGAATATTACAGGTTTTTTAATATTATTTAAATTTTCAAGTCCCTTTATTTCTAGAGTCGTATATTTTTTTATAATAATATTTACTATTTTTCTAGATACAACGTTTACTAAACCTTCAGGTAAATAATCTAATAGCTTTGTAATCTTAGGAGATATCAAAGCACCTCTCCACCTTTCATAAATGAATCTATATATATTATAAGTGGAATGTATTTAAAAGTCTATGGTAATAATCTAGAACATAAGGGGAGTTTATAGACTTTGCTTCAATATTTATGTCATTTTTTATGTTAAATAAATTAATTAAGGCATTTCTTTTAAGAATATTCTTACCCCTCCAGCCACAGGAGGTTAAGGCATATTTCTCTTTAAAGATTTTATTATCTATATTAATAAGCTCATGAATGCTTACATTTTTCATATGTTCAAAAGGTCTTAAAGCTTCAATTTTTGATTTATCTATTCTTTTATTAAAGGGACATACATTTTGACAGCTGTCGCAGCCAAAAATTCTTCCCTCTAGTTTATTAAACCAGATGTCATCAATATCTTTCTTTTGTGTAATATAAGATAAACATATATTAGGCATGCTTTTAAATTTATTTATTGATTTTGTTGGACAAGTGTCAAAACATAAAGTACATGCTCCACATTTTTGTTCCATTGGCTTATCTGGATTAAGCTTTATATCTGTGATTATTTCTCCTAGAAAGACAAAGGATCCATATTTTTCAGTAATAAGCATATTATTTTTTCCAATAAAACCAATACCACTTAAATAAGCAATATATCTTTCTGGTAGAGGATTGCTATCTACAAAGTAAACTGCTTTTCCCCCTAATAATTCTATAAATTTGCATATTTCATTTAGATAACTTGATATAACAAAATGATAATCCTTACCCCAGGTATATTTTGAAAAATAAACAGCATTCTTCTGCTCCTCATAATCAAATAAATAGGGGAAAGCAATAGAGATAATGGTTTTGCCATTTTCTAATTGAAGCTTAGGATTAATTCTTTTTTCCATGTCCTTTTCTTCAAATTCATTTTCTATATTATTTATCTTTCTATTTTCTAAAAAAGGTCTTAATTCATTAAAAGTTCTGCATTCACAAAACCCAACAGTATCAATTCCTAATTTATTACAAAAATCAATTATGCTATCTTTATAATCCATAAGTTTCACCTTATAATAAATTTGTTAAATAACCATTTCATTATATATCTTCTGCTTTCTTCCCATGTAATCTTTAATCTCTATAATTGAGTTTGGTTTAACTAATTTTATACGAGCAGGTACTCCTACTGCAGTAGAGTTTGCTGGTACATCCTTAAGAACAACAGCACTAGCTCCTATTTTTACATTATTACCAATATAAATAGGTCCAAGTATCTTAGCTCCTGCCCCTATTATTACATTATTTCCTACTGTAGGGTGCCTTTTTCCCTTTTCTTTGCCTGTACCGCCGAGAGTAACCCCGTGATATAAAGTGACATTGTCTCCTATTTCTGAGGTTTCTCCAATAACAACTCCCATTCCATGATCAATAAAAAGTCCCTTACCAATTTTAGCACCTGGATGAATTTCTATTCCTGTAATGAATCTGCTTAACTGAGATATAAATCTTGCAAGAAAATATCTTTTTTTATTATATAACTTATGAGCTATTCTATGAAAAATTATAGCCTGCATACTAGGATATAATAAAAGTACTTCAAGCTTACCCTTTGCAGCTGGATCATTTTTCATTATATTATCTATATCATATCTTATATTTTTAAACATATAAATACCCCCCTTTCTTTAAATTAATAATTATTTGTGTTAATAATAGTAACGATATTTGATCATGATGAATTATAAATGTAGGATTTTTTCCTTAGGAAAACTATAATCTTTGAATGAATTTTTTTGCTTAGCAAAAAAATTCATTCTTAATTCTTAATTGTTAATTATGATTAAAATGTGTTGAAAACACTTTTTAATCATAAAGTCCCATTGATATATATTTCTCTCCACCATCTGGGGCTACAGTTACTATTTTCTTCCCTTTTCCAAGTTCCTTTGCAAGCTTAATTGCAACTGCTACATTTGCTCCTGAAGAAATTCCTATTAATATTCCTTCTTCTCTTGCAACAAGTCTTGCTGCTTCAAAGGCTTCTTCTTCTGTTACAGTTAGTACTTTATCTACAACTTCTATATTATAGATGTCTGGTATAAAGCCAGCCCCTATACCTTGAATCTTATGTGAGCCTGGCTGTCCTCCTGATAAAACTGGTGACTTTTCTGGCTCAACAGCTAATACCATAACTTCTGGTTTTAATTCTTTAAGTCTCTTACCTACTCCTGATATAGTTCCACCAGTTCCTACTCCTGCTATAAACATATTTAAATCATTTACGTCTTTAACAATTTCTTCAGCTGTAGTTGCATAATGCTTATTAGGATTTGCTACATTTGTGAACTGTTGTGGTATAAAATAGCCCTTTTGTCCTTCAGCTATTTCAATTGCTTTAGCAATTGCGCCCTTCATGCCTTTAGCACCTTCAGTAAGCACAAGTTCAGCGCCATAGGCCCTTATTAAGCTTCTTCTTTCAATGCTCATAGTTTCCGGCATAACAATTATTACTCTATAGCCTTTTAATTTACCTATCATAGCTAAAGCTATACCAGTGTTACCGCTAGTTGGTTCAACAATAGTATCTCCTTTTTTTAAAAGCCCAAGTTCCTCTGCTTTTTCAATCATTCCTAAAGCTGCTCTATCCTTTACACTTCCAGCTGGATTTTGTTTTTCTAATTTCAAATAGATTTCAGCCATATCTTCATTTACTATGTTGTTTAATTTTAATATTGGTGTATTTCCTACCATTTCTAAAGCATTATTAAATATCATTTTAATTCCTCCTTTTAGTCGGAACACTGAGTAGTTTAGGACTACTCGCTCCCGCTCGCAAAACTACTCGTTAAAGCCCATTTAGGGCTTTAACCTCCTTTTAGTCGGAACACAGGGTAATTTAACCCATTCGCTCCGCTTACAAATTACCCGCAAAAGCCAATTTATGGCTTTTGCCTCCTTAATTCAGTACTCAGCTATTATAAATTACTGAATCCCCTGTATTCTTTTTTTGAACGTAAAGATCATTAAAATTTACGCTGCTAAATAATTTAATTTATAAATTTTAATTATTATTTTATATAATGTGCACTTTTATATAAAATAATAAATAAAAAAACTCCGCCTCTTATAATAATAAGAGACGAAGTATATACTCCGCGGTTCCACTCTAATTGGATAAAATCCCACTTTAAATCAAGCACAATCATGCTCTATCACTATAACGGGTGAATCCGATGACTTCTACTTTATAAATACAAAGTATTTATAGTTCGATTCATAACTCCAAAGGGCACTTCTCTTAAATTTATTCATAAAAGTCCTCTCAGCTATGGACCTTCTCTCTGTATGTTCCATTTAAGTTACTTTCCTTCTTCACTGCATTTCCGACTGTTTTACTATGATATCTATATTTTTATTATATACTCTTTTAGGTAATTGTCAACCCTTTAATATATTAAAGTTTAAATTTTTTCATAAAATTTAAACTTTTTAAATTTTAATTCAAGATATTCATACTGTATAAATCAGATGTTCTTTCTTTTAGCTGCAAAATCTATGACTTCCAATAATTTTAATTAGAGGTCTCGACCATATCCAAGCACTTGTAGCTGTAGCAGGATTAAAATAATAAAGTGCACCTCCTGAAGGATCCCATCCGTTAAGGGCATCTCTTGCAGCCTTTATTGAAGAAGTTTCTAGCTGAGCATTTATCTGGCCATCAACAATAGCTGTAAATGCTCCAGGCTGATAGATTACTCCTGCTATGGTGCTTGGAAATCTTGAATCTCTTGTTCTATTCATTATAACGGCTCCAACAGCTACTTGACCTTCATAGGGCTCTCCTCTGGCTTCACCATTTATAAGCCTTGCAAGCAGCATTACATCGTTACTATTGGTGTTGTCATTACTGTTGTTGCTTGAAGTATTTGTACCAGTACTATACTGCCCAGCATTTATACCTAATGCATTTAAGGTATTGTCTCCTGCTATTCCATCTACATTTAGTCCATTTACAGACTGAAAGCTTCTTACCGCTAAATAAGTACCATAGCCATATATTCCATCCAAACCTCCATTATAATATCCCCAAGCCTTTAATCTTCTTTGAATTTCAACAACTATATTCCCCCGTGAACCCCACTTATAACTAACTGCGCCAACTGGATTCTTCAATGGGTAAAAATAGTTAGAAGAAATAAAGTATGTACACATGATTACAACTAAATACAAGGCTATTTTTTTAAAACTAAAAACTTTCTTAATCATTAAAGCACCTCCTATTCCCTGGTGAAAAATATCAGGAATGATTTTTTTAAATAGGTATGCTTATTTTGTGCTTTTTTTCTAAATTAATGCACTACAAAATATAAAACCCTGGTAGTATTTAAACTACCAGGGCATAATACAAAGCAAAATTTAAATAAAACTTCCTACAAAAGCTGCAATAGTGAGAAATATTATTAGAATTACTGTAGCTCTTGCAATAAGATTTTGTAATTTATTATTTGTATGTTCTCCCATCAGTTCTTTGTCATTTATAAGATTTAGCATAAATATAAGAATGACAGGACTTAACACACCTGCAAGCTGCTGTGTTGCTAATATTATTTTTATAAGTGAAATCCCTGGAATTAGGACTATTAAGCCACTTACAATAATAATAGACAGCAGTAGTCCAAAAAATATTGGTGCATCTTTCAATTTATTATCAAGACCACTCTCAAAACCAAAGGCCTCGCAAATAGCATAGGATGTTGAAAGAGGAATAACAAAACAGGCTAAAAGTGAGGCCCCAAACAAACCAATGGCAAACAATATAAAAGAATAATCACCTGCTAAGGGTTTTAATGCTAAGGCAGCATCTTGAGCTGTATTGATTTTTATTCCAAACTTATATAAAGTTTCTGCAGTACAGACAGTTATAAATAAAGCTGTTAATATTCCCCAAAGAGTTCCAAAATATACATCTAATTGCTCATACTTATAATTTTTAAGTGTTATTCCTTTATCAACTATTGAAGATTGCAGATAAAACTGCATATAGGGCGTTATAGTTGTACCCACCATTCCAATTAATGTAAGTGCATAATCCTTGGTGAATTTTGCATTTGGTTTCACAACACTAGAAAAAACTCCTCCCCAATGCGGTTTAACTAAAAAAGCAGTAATTACATAGCCTATAAAAGTAAGAGTAAGTCCTAAAAATACTTTCTCAGCTGTAGAGTAATTCCCTTTAAAGAGAATAAATGGGATCATAAAAATAATTATGGGTATAGTCATATATTTGCTTAGATGAAATAACTCCATACTCGCAGCAATTCCAGCAAAGTCTCCTATACAAACCCCAACGTTAGCAATTAATAGTACAGCCATAGCCAAAAACGCTAACTTTACTCCATATCTTTCTCGAATTAAATCTGCTAATCCCTTTCCAGTTACTACAGCCATTCTTGAATTCATCTCTTGAATAACAGCAAGACCTATTCCAATAGCAAATAATCCCCAGAGCATTGAATACCCATATTGTGCACCTACCACTGAATAAGTAGTTACTCCGCCAGCATCATTTCCTGCATTTGCTGTTATAAAACCAGGCCCAAGGATACTTAAAACTATTAAAAATGTGCTCCATCTATTTTTCATTTATTCAACCTTCTTTCTTTAAGGTTAAGCAGCATAAGAAATCTTATACCTATTAACTAACCTTTTTAAATTTTCTTCTCCAGGTTGGAAGAAATACTTCGTCGACTAGGTCGCTCATTATTACAATACCGCAAAGTTTATCTTCCTCATCAACAACTGGAATAGAAAGAAGGCCGTATTTTACTGAAAGCTCAATAGAATCATTCATACTTTCAGTATCAATAATTTTTATAACATTTGTATCCATTATTTCTCTTAATTTTTTTTCTGGAGATGATACTACTAAATCCCTAAGAGAAACAACTCCCTGAAGCTTATCGTTCTCATCTATAATATAAATGTAGTATGCAACCTCATTATCTGGCTTAAGTTCTCTTAAACGTTCGATGGTTTGCTCAGCAGTAATATTTACATCAAAAGCTATGAATTCCTTATTCATAATACTTCCTACAGTTTCATCTTCATACTCCATAAGCTCTCTGACTTCTTCTGCATCTTCTTTTTCCATGTTATTTAAGAGCTCTTCAGCCTTATGCTCGCCAAGTCCATCTAGAATGTCAGCAACTTCATCAGCAGGCATTTCTTCTAGAATATCTGCAACCTTATCGGGTGACATTTTGTTTAAAATATTTACTTGAGCCTTTTCTTCCATTTCTTCTAAAACATCTGCTGCCTTTGCATTATCAAGGCTTGAAAAAATGGCCATACCTGTATTTGTATCAAAGTCCTCTATTATATCTGCTAAATCTGATGGGTGAAGAATTGAAAGTTTATTGTAACTTTTTGATAATTGAATATCATTACTTGCAAAAGTTGTTTGAACATCGTTCCAAAGCATAAGTTTACTGGAAATATCAAATCCAATTCTTTTTAAAGGTTTTGCAAGTCCTAGTCTTCTAAGAATACCCTCTGTACCAATATCAACAGCAATTACAAAAAGACCGGAAGATAAATTAGCAAGTCTAATGTCGTTTACCCTTACAACTTTTCTTCCGTTAACATCTATAATTTGTCTGTCCAAAACATGGCTTCCAAGTAGCATTATATTGCTTACATCTATATCTCTTATAGCGCTGCAAACTAATACATATTGTCCTTTCTCTTTAGTAACATTTACATTATTCCAATCTAAATATCTTATACCTTCACCAGTTTTTACTTTAACACCAATTACCTTAGGGTTTTTTATGTCATTATTAACAGCAAAATCCTTTATTCTTCCTATAACCTGATGATCAGAGGTATAAATTTTATTACCTAAAATTCTACTTAAATAAAAACTATTCATTACCATAGCGCATCCTCCTTTTTCTTTGGAGAATGACTGAAGGTTATTTAATAAACAGTACACTCCCCAAATAATATTTAATTTTTATATAACTGTAATAGGGACCACTGTCCATTAAAAAAATCACCTTCCTTAATTATTCTTCAAACTACACAAAATATTATGCAATTTTGATGTTGAAATAAAAAAGAGCCCAAAAAGGCTCTAAAATTCAACAATAGTTTTCTAATTCTCGTTGAGTTTTAGCACTATACAGCGTATGACTAAAAGTCCAGCTACACTAAGTAAAACCTTAATTCGGTAGTACCTGTTGACCCATTGGCATCTCTCGATGTTTCCGGGTAGTAGCGTATGTCCATATAGGAGCCTCACCTAACAAACAATATTTTCTTTTCACTAACTATTATAGTACAAAAAAGTTTAAATGCAACTATATTTTGCAAAAAATAATTAAATTTCCTCGATTTTTTATATTAGGTTTCTCTTGGTAATGTTTTCACCATTATTTCTCTTGTTTTATTTGATTATCTTAATGTTCATTTACTAAAATTGTTTTTTTATATTAGCGTATTCATTTTTCATAATATATCCTCACTAGAATATTAATATTTGACTTCATCCTAATAATAAAATAGATTTTATTATAACAAGTATTATGCTAATATATTAAGAGAATTTATAAAATGTTTATTTCACTGCCTTTAAGTGAAATGAGAGGATGATATCTAAATGAATAATAAGTCCAGGACTTTAAAAAATAAATTCCTTCCTATTAGCAAAAAGGATTTAATAGATAATGGTATTAAGGAACTTGATTTTGTCTTTATTACAGGTGATGCTTATGTAGACCATCCCTCCTTTGGTACTGCGGTTATAGCACGAATTTTAGAAAATGAAGGTTTTACTGTAGGAATAATTGCTCAGCCAAATTGGAACAATTCTGATGACTTTAAGCGTCTTGGTAAACCAAAGCTGGGTTTCTTAATCAATTCCGGAAATATTGATTCCATGGTTAATCATTATACTGCTGCTAAAAAAAGAAGAAGCGATGATTTATACTCCCCAGGTGGTAAAAGCGGCTATAGACCAGATAGGGCAGTTATTGTCTATGCAAATAGAGCAAAGGAAGCTTACAAAGATGTACCTATAATCCTAGGTGGAATTGAAGCAAGTCTCAGAAGATTTGCGCATTATGATTATTGGGAGGATAAAGTAAGAAGAAGCATACTCATTGATTCCAAAGCAGATATTTTAGTTTTTGGCATGGGAGAAAAGCCAATAATAGAAATCGCAAATATGCTTAAGTACGGAATGCCGATAGAAAAGCTTACAAATGTAAAAGGAACAGTTTTTATATCTAAAACTACAGAAGGTTTAGATAAGTTTATAGAATTGCCTTCTTTTGAAGCTGTAGCCACTGATAAAAAAGCTTATGCTGAAAGTTTTAAATTAGAATCCTACGAACAAGATGGTATAAGAGGAAAAGCCCTTGTTCAAAAGCATTGTGACCGATTTGTAATTCAAAATCCTCCATCCCTCCCCCTAACTCAGGAAGAAATGGATGAGGTTTATAATCTGCCTTATGCTAGAACCTATCATCCTGTGTATGAAGCTCAAGGAGGAATACCAGCCATAAATGAAGTTAAATTTTCCATAGTTAGCCACAGAGGCTGCTTTGGAAGCTGTTCCTTCTGTGCACTTACCTTACATCAAGGGAGAACAATACAAAATAGAAGCCAGGGCTCCATTATAAAGGAAGCTGAAGAAATAATTAAAGATAAGGACTTTAAAGGTTATATTCATGATGTAGGTGGTCCTACAGCAAACTTTAGGCATAAATCCTGCAAACTTCAAGAAACTCATGGTGTTTGTAAAAATAAACAATGTCTGCATCCAGGTCCTTGTAAAAATTTAATTGTAAGTCATGATGAATACTTAAGTTTACTTAGAAAGTTAAGAAAGCTTCCAGGGGTTAAAAAGGTATTCATTAGATCTGGAATACGATATGACTATCTAATATATGATAAAAAAGATGAATTCTTTAAAGAGTTGTGTGAGCATCATATAAGCGGCCAATTAAAGGTAGCGCCAGAGCATATAAGTGAAAGAGTTCTCGCCCAAATGGGAAAACCAACTAGAGAAGTTTATGATCGTTTTGTAAACAAGTATAATATGATAAATAAAAAATTAGGCAAAAAACAATTTTTAGTTCCATATTTAATGTCAAGTCATCCTGGAAGTGAATTGAAGGATGCCATCGAACTTGCACTTTACATTAAGGAAATGGGCTATACTCCTGAACAGGTACAAGACTTTTATCCAACGCCAGGAAGTCTTTCCACCACAATTTATTATACAGGTATTAATCCATTTACAAATGAAAAAGTTTATGTACCAAAGGAGCAGAAAGAAAAAAATATGCAAAGAGCGCTGCTTCAATATAGACTCCCGCATAACTATAAAATAGTTAAGGAAGCTTTAATTAAAGCCAATAGAGAAGACTTAATAGGATATGATAAGAAATGCCTAATTCCACCGGTTCAGCCAAAAGTAAAAAATGGTTTTAAAAGACATTAACCATTTAAAATGGCAAAGATCACTAATAACACTTAATTTTCAATGTGATTTATGTAAATGACCACATAAGGTATGCTAATGATATTGTTTATTTAGCATACCTTTTTTAATTGTTAAATATTAATATATTATATGCTATACTAAATTTAAAGAAACGAGAAAGTTTATTACCCTTGTTCTTCTAATGATTGAAATGAGGTGAAAGTAAGGTATGGAACATGATGGATATGATCACTTTAATGATGCCAGAAAGCAAGCTGTAAAAGAATATAATAGGAATTCCTCAAAAGGACAATCAGGTTATCTTCCTTCTTTAGAGGATATTATAAATAAAGCAGATGTAGTTTCTCAGGTGAATATAGGGCTTATAGAGATTCCATTAAAAAAAGTTGTTGGCACATATACTCATATTAGAAGTCTATCCTTTTCTAAAAACTTCATGCCTCTATTAGATACAGAATTTAAGGAAAAGTGGTCCTCCCTTTGCTTAGCTCATTTAAACGAGGGCATTAGAGACCCGATTAAAGTCTATGAATATATGAACTGGTACTATGTAATTGAAGGAAATAAACGGGTTAGCGTATTAAAATACTTTAATGCCTACTCCATTTCTGCAAAAGTTACACGATTAATTCCGAAATATGATATTAATAATATAGAAAGCAGACTTTATTTCGAATTTCTTAATTTCAATAAAATTACTGGGATTTATTCTATTTGGTTTACTAAGGAAGGAAGCTATAATAAATTATTAGAAGCCCTTGAAAATTTTTCTCCGGATAACTCTTATTTTGAAAATAAGTATAAATATTTTGAAGTTTATATTTATAATACTTTTAGAAGAATATTTTTAGAGGCCGGTGGTGATAAACTTTCCATTTCAACAGGGGATGCTTTACTTGAATATTTAAAAATATACGGAATTCATAGAACCTTAAACGAAGTAAGACTTATGCAGAGAATGAAGGAATTTATAAAAGAACTAGAGGCAATATCAAATAATGAAAAACTAGATTTATCCACTGCTCCTATAGAAATAAGCCAAAAGAATGTCATAAATACTATAACCTCATTTGTAATACCAAAGAAAAAATTAAAAATAGCTTTTGCTTATGCCAGAACTATAGACGGCTCTGGGTGGACTTATGCTCATGAACTTGGTAGAATGCATATAGAAGAAGTACTTGGAGATAAAATTTCTACCACCTATGTAGAAAATGTTCCAGAAAATAATGATGCTTATAAGGAATTTAAGAGCTTAGCAGAAGATGGATATGACATAATTTTTACTACAAGCCCTGTTTATTTAAATTCAGCTTTAAAATGTGCCCTTGAGTTCCCTATGATAAAATTTTTTAACTGCTCTGAGGCTCAGCCATATACCCATGTAAGCAATTACTTTGGAAGAACCTATGAACCTAGGTTTTTAACTGGTATTATTGCTGGCTCCATGACTAAGAATAATATAATTGGATATACAGCAACTAGCCCCACACCCGAAGTTATAAGTTCAATTAACGCCTTTGCACTAGGTGCAAAAATGGTTAATCCATATGCAATTGTTAAAGTTGCTTGGACAAATGAATGGAACAGCAGAATAAAGTTTACAGATGCAGGAAGCAAACTTATTACATCAGGCGCTGATATAATATGTAATAGAACTATTGAAGTTCCACACCCTGTTTCTAAGGATTTTGGTGTATATTCCATGCTCTGTACAATAGATAAAGACAAAGGTATGCCAGATAAATACTTAGCAACGCCTATCTGGAATTGGGGAAAATTCTACGAAAGGATAATAAGTAGTATATTGAGTAATACATTTATTTCTAAGGTTGATGTATTTAATTCCAGTAATAAGCAGTTAAACCTTTGGTGGGGCATCGATACAGGTGTTGTGGACATTTTTTATTCCAAAGAGTTAGTGCCAGTGGAAACCCAAAAGCTTGTAAATCTTTTAAAGAAGTTGATAATTTCTAAGGAATATCATCCTTTTACAGGACCTATTTATGATAAAGAAAGAAACCCCAAAATTAAAAGTGGTGAAACCGCTTCCTATGAAGATATTTTATCCATGGATTGGTATGTAGACAATGTAGATACGCTGTAATTATATTAGCCCCTGTCAAGTAGATGACAAGGGCTATTATTTCCTATAGCGGATTATTTTTATAGCTCTACTATATTGTATTCATATGCATTGATTATTTTTGTATTCTTATATTTATTAAATCTAGGCTTTCTACCATAGTTTAAATGAACATGTCCATGAAAGAAAAAGGAAGGAGAATACTTATCCATTAAATTAATAAAGCTCTTAAACCCCCTATGACAGGAATCATTTTCATCTCCAATTCCAAAGGCCGGCGCATGGGTTACTAGAATATCAAAGCCTTTATTTAAAAACAATTTAGGCTGCAGCTTTAAAATACGTCTTCCCATTTCCTTTTCAGTATACTGGCAGGAAGCATTACTGTATTTGTGACTTCCTCCTAGCCCAAGAATCCTTAAATTTTTAAATTTTACTAAGTTTCCATCTATGTTATCACAGCCCTCAGGAGGTTCATTAATATATCTAACATCATGATTACCTGGCACATAAAAAAGCGGTGCTTTAATCATAGTTACCAAAAAAGAGAGATACTTTGCATCTAAGTCTCCACAGGAAATTATTAAATCAATGTCTCTAAACTTTTCTGGTTGAAAAAAGTCCCATATAAAAGGGCTTTCTTCATCTGAAACTAGTAATATCTTCACAATTAAATCCGCCTTTTCATAAGTAATTTATGATTTCTTTAACCTATTTAAAGAAAAGTTCACAGTAATTAACCAAAAAATATCTCCTAATGAAATGAAAGGGAATATGCTAAATCCAACGCTTTTAACTACAATTTCTAGCATCAGTATAAGGCTTGAAGCTAACGCTAGCCTCATTCCAAATTTATTTGTCACACTAGAGCTTAATAAAATTATAGCAGTAAAAAAGAATAAAGTATTTAATATTAAATACATTGCATCCAATATATTATTACTCTCGAAATACATTCTGTAGCCAAGATTCTTGTAGATATCTATATTTGTTTTCATAGTAAAAACAATAAACATATATACTACTAATAATACAATACTCACAATAATAATATATGTCAATTTAAGCTTATCTTTTCTAGCTAAAATATATATTGAGATCATGGCTAATATGGGTATGCATAATGAATTTAAAAAAACTCCAGGCTTTAATAGATATAAATATTTAATATTACTGGACATAAAAAAAATAAAAATAATTATGTATCTTACAGCTAATAATAATAATGCAAAAACGCTTATAAATTTTATTTTTGCTGGAGCAAAATTTATGCTTAAGTTAATGCCCATAAATAAAAGCACAAAAATAAGTAATAACAAAATGAGATAAATGTAATACATACTCATAAAACTCCACCTTTTTATACAGTTATTACTTATATTTATTAACTTATAATGATTTTTATTCTATTTTTAATTACAATCGGTGTTCTTAAAGCCTAATACTTTTATTCCTCCTTTGATGCACTCAATAGTAAGTGGAAAATCTGGTCCTCTTTCACCATCAATATCTGTAACTATATCTTCATGGCATTCAATTTGAAGTTTCTTAGTTTTAAAGTAAATTAAATTATTAGGGTCATCAAGGTGTTCTCCTCTAAGCATTTTAATAAATAGCGCTATCATATCTTTAATCATGTTTGGTTTAATAATTATAACATCCAAGTATCCATCATCAACTTCAGCCTTATAGGCGAACTTAAGATTTCCTGCCGTCTGACCATTAAAAATAAGCATTAAATACATGTCTCCATCATATTTAACTTCTTTTGACTTGACTCTTATTTTCAGCTTTTTAAAATTGGGAAGCTGTTCTAAACTTTTTACATAATAAGCAAGCTTACCCAAAGTATTTTTTAGATTTACACTGGTTTTTTGTGAAATATCTGTAAAAAGTCCAGTGCTTGCAACATTTACAAAATATTTATCATTCACTCTACCAATATCTATTTTCCTGGCAGTACTGTTTAAAATCTGTTCACATGCTTTATCTACTTCTTGAGGTATACACAAAAACTTGGCAAAGTCATTTGCTGTTCCTACAGGAAGTATTCCTATTGGTAAATTAATATTTAAGTGCTTCATTTCATTAACAACACTGTCAACAGTTCCGTCTCCACCTGCTATTAAAATATATTTATAGTCTTCTTCAATATCTTCAAAAGCCTCTGATAATTCACAGTCAAAGCTTAATCTAAATGGGATAACCGTATAATTATATTTTTGATGAATATCAATTACCTTATCTAGGTCAGAAATAATAGTGTTTTCACCTGATAAGGGATTATAAATAAATTTAACTTTTTTCATACCATTTTCACCTTCTGTAGATAGTATCTTAACATTTTATATTATATTATTTAAAAATAAAATCCACAAGACGCAATAAAGATATCTTGTGGATTCTTTCAATAAGTTTACATTAAAGGAGAACTTGGCTCAGAAATATTACTTAATGCTTCTCCAGCATTATCCTTTAAATTATTTTCTACCGCTAAATCACCTAGAGAAATAATGCCTACTATGTTCTTATTTTCAACAACTGGTAGTCTTCTTATTTGCCTCTCACTCATAATTCTAGCTGCATCATGAATATCCATATCCTGATTTGCTATTACCGGATTCGAGGTCATAATGTCTCTTACCTTCTGGTTTTTGAAATTCTCCCCTTCAGCTACAGACCTTACAGCAATATCTCTATCAGTTATAATGCCAATAATCTCTTCTCCACTGCATACAGGAACTGAACCTATATTGTATTCTTTCATTAGATGAGCTGCTCGCTCAACAGTGTCTTCAGCATTTAAAGTAGCAACATTCTTAGTCATAATATCTTTAAGCTTCATATAGTTTCCCTCCTTAAAGTCTAAGCTTTTTTTCTATACTTATTTTTAGCACTGCGTGGAGATTTTATTATATGAATATTTTTCACTTAAAGTTTATATTATACACTATAAGAATTTTTTATTTATTAACTTTAACATTTGTTTTATAAAGGTAAGAGCCTAAAATAGCAAATACTATGATTATAAGTATTGGTACAATAATTTTATGTATTGAAGGATGCAGCATATTATGTCCAACAAAGGAATAGGCAAGCATTTCAGGTGAACTTCCTATAATTGTGGCAGTAATGAAAGCAAAATAGCTTATTTTAGTTAAGCCAGCTGCATAGCTTAATGGATCATAGGGAAAAAGAGTAGATAATCTCATTAAAAGCATTATTTTAAAACCATGCTGTTCAATATTATCATCTAGTTTCAGTAATTTTCCTCTAGTTATTTTGTTAGCAAAAGTTTTGCCAAGGCATTTAGAAAGAAAAAATGCTGTAGTTGCAGAAGTAAATAGTCCTATAATCGTTAGAAAAAAACCTGAAATTGGTCCAAATATATTACCGGCAATAGCAGTAAAAATCATTGTTGGGAAAAATATTAAAATTGGTTTAATTGTAAATAGAAATATAAAAACAAATGCAGCATATGGTCCAAAGCTAATAATATAACTTCTTAAGTCTTTTAGTCTAATATGCGTAATCCTTTTTTGATATCTAAATAATAAATAAATAAAAATAATAGAAATACATAAAATAATTATTATCTTAATAGTATTGGTCATTGTATTCTTCATAGTGTTCATAGTAGAATCCTTCATTAATTTGCCCCCGCTTATGATATATATAATATAATAACATCTATATGAATTTTGTTCTACAAAAATAATCTTTAATAAATTAAAATATAAAAGTTAATATACTATTAAAAAATTATTAAATATATGTTATAATATGCTGTATTGGTTTTTTATAAAAATTATTTACTAAAGCATTTATTATCTTTATGAATTTTATATTGTGTACTTGCTATTTTTTATTTATTGAATCTTAAGGAGTGATTTATATGGCTAAAAGAAATGCGGTCCCTAATATTTTTACTTTCTCAAACTTAGGTTGTGGTGTTTTATCTTTGCTAATGACCTTTAGCCAAAACTATAGATGGGCATGTTTTTTTATAATTATTGCTGGAATCATAGATCGTTATGACGGTAGGATTGCTAGATTTTTAAATGTTTCAAGTGACATTGGTAAGGAGTTAGATTCACTTGCAGACTTAGTATCCTTTGGAGTAGCTCCTTCAATTTTAATTTTTGATCTTTATAAATTTCATAATTTAGGACTTTTAGGTTATATCTTGGTTTTATTATTTCCTATTTCAGGTGCTTATAGACTTGCTAGATATAATTCTTCCACCTTCAATAATGTATTTATGGGTGTGCCTATAACTATTGCTGGTACTTTCCTTGCACTATATGCTCTTATAACTATAAACACCAATAGTAATCCTTCTTTGTCTATAATATTAGTAATAATACTTTCATATTTAATGATTAGTAAATTCAAAATCAAAAAGGTGTGATTTTTATAATCACACCTTAATTTTTTAATCTTTTTTAGGAAAATTTTCAAATTTTAAATCGTCATCTATTTCCGTTTCTATATTTTCTGATGTCATTTTACATTTAATTATTTCTGATTTTAAGCTGCAGTAATCCAAATAACTAAAAGAAAGCTTATCTAGTGTTTCAATTACATTATCTATAATTTCCCCTAATTCATCAGCACGCCTAAGTGCATCTTTAACCTCACTTTTTTTTGCAAGGGCAATTTTATTAAACTCCTCGGCACCGCCTATTAGAAGTCTATAGGAACTAACAAGCTTACCAAGGAAATCAGCCATATTATTTAAATCGGTATAATAGCTTTCTATAAGCTTTCTTCTTCCCAATAAATCACCTTTATTAATTAGTGCTCATATATTTATATTTAGAATCAAGAGTTTTTATTACAAGTTATTCACCGAGTATTTTCTTCCTAAGTGCAATTCCCGTAGGAGTATCAGCAAGCCCGCCCAATGCTGTTTCTCTTAGTTCACAAGGCAGCTGTTTTCCTGTTTTATACATAGCAAGCACTACATCATCAAAGGGAATAATACTTTTCACTCCACTCATTACCATATCTGCTACTGTTAATGCACTTGCAGCTCCAGAGGCATTTCTTTTAGCACAAGGTGCTTCCACAAGCCCTGCTATTGGATCACAGACTAAGCCCAATATATTTTTAATCACAATTGCTCCAGCATTAAGAGCCATTTCCGGAGTTCCTCCCATCATTTCTACAACAGCTGCAGATGCCATTGCAGCAGCTGAACCGCATTCGGCTTGACAACCACCTTCAGCGCCTGATATAGTTGCATTTTTTGCTATGAGGATACCAACACCTGCAGCAGTGAAGAGTGCTTTTACTAAGTCATCTTCTGTTTTATTAAGTTTCTCTCCTGCTGTTATTAAAGCAGCTGGTAGTATACCGCAGGAGCCTGCTGTGGGAGTGGCAACTATTTTTCCCATTGCGGCATTAACTTCAGAGCAGGAAATTGCTCTAGCCATAGCCTTTACCATGAATTCTCCTGTTAAAGTATTTCCTTTATCAATATATTTTTGAAGTTTATATGCATCTCCGCCTATAAGTCCACTAACTGAGGTTATCTTATTTCTTAAACCATATTCAGCAGCCTCTTTCATAATACTGAGATTTTTTTTCATTTTGTTTAATAATGTTTCTCTATTAAGGCCGCTTTCTTTTTCTTCAATAGAAAGTGTATATTCCCATATTGAAAGTTTTTCTTGACTGCATATTTCTACTAATTCTGTACCATGATTTACGAACATAATTTTCTCCTTCTTTTTTATACTTCTGTAATAGGATTTATGACTCTTATATTGCTTATATGGGCTAATTTAGATATCTTTTCTACTGTTTTTTCAGTAACTGTATTATCAGTTTCAAAAATCATGGTTGCCTTTGAACCTTTATCACTTCTATACACCTTCATAAAGGCAATATTAATTCCTTCGCTATATAACTGAGCCGTAACCTTTGATACCATGCCAGGTACATCTTCATGCCTTATGATTAAAGTAGGATATTCACCAGTGAATTCAAGTGGATCTCCATCAATTTCTGTTATTATTATATTTCCCCCTCCAACTGATGAGCCTATTACCTTAATTATATTTCCGTCATCCCTGGTCATTTCAAATTTAACTGTGTTTGGATGCCTATCACCAAGATCTGTTTCTATAAACTCAACACTGATTCCTAGGTCCTTGGCAATTTCCATTGAGTTTTTCAATCTTTCATCCCATGGATCCATTCCTAGAATACCTGCAACTAGAGCTTTGTCTGTTCCATGTCCCTTATAAGTTTTTGCAAAGGAACCGTGCAAAAGGAACTTTACAGACTTAATATTCCCCCCAGCAATTATTCTTGCTACCTTAGCAAGTCTAGCAGCCCCAGCAGTATGCGAGCTTGATGGCCCTATCATTGCAGGACCTATTATATCAAATGCACTAAAATTTCTCATTATTATTCCACCTCATCATAGGTTTATATATAATTAATTTATATCAAAATTCGACAAAAGTAAACATTAAATTAAGGGTCTGTAGCAAAATATTTTGCTACAGACCCTTATCAATTTATTAATATTCATAAAATACACTGCCGCCGATAAATTCTCTTAAAATAGAATTTTCAGGCACATGTTTCATTTCAACTTCTTCAAAGAAGTTTAGAAAACTTTTGAGTCTTAAAGCCTCATAATAGACAGGACTAGTATAAGTTATTTTCTTTAATTCTTCAAGTGCATATTTTTTTAAAACACATAACTCATATACTAGAGCAGAGTTAAACATAACATCTGCTTCCTCTTGAAAAACAAATATATTTTTTTCTTCTCCTCTTCTTACTGAAGGCCACATTTTAAGTGTTTGTTCCGCACCATAACCCCTGGATAGGTAGTCTCTAACCATCCTTCTTATAATTCGATTATCTGTGGTGGCAATTCTATTATGATCATCTAGGTTTAACTGAGTAAGTGCACTAATATAAATTTTGAATTTATTTTCTTTTGGTATTGAAGCTGTAAGCATCTCATTTAATCCATGAATGCCTTCTATAATAAGTATTCCATTAGGTGGAAGTTTGAATTTTTCTTCCTTCCACTCTCTTTTACCTGTTTTAAAATTAAAAGTCGGCAGCTTAACTTCATTATCTTTTAATAACTCCTGCAGATCATCATTAAACAGCTTTAAATCCAAGGCATAAATTGATTCAAAATCATATTCCCCCTTCTCATCCTTGGGGGTATGCTCTCTATCAACAAAATAGTCGTCTAAGGAAATAGGAATTGGCATTAAACCATTTACCCTTAATTGTATAGCCAGCCTTCTAGCAAAGGTGGTTTTCCCGGAAGAAGAAGGTCCTGCTATAAGTATTATTTTTGTTTCACGTCTATCGCTAATCATATCTGCAATATAAGCTATCTTCTTTTCATGAAGAGCCTCTGCAACTTGGATAATATTTCTTATATCGCCAGAATGAACTTTTTCATTTAGTGAACCAACATCTCCAACTCCTAATATATTACCCCATTGTTCAGTTTCATAAAATATCTTATCAAGCTTGTCGTATTTAATAAATTCTGGAATTTCAGTTGGGCTAGTTTCAGCTGGATATCTTAATATGAACCCTGACTCATAATACATGAGATCAAAATATTTTAATGCTCCGGTAGAATATGCCATTGCGCCATAGAAATAATCATATCTTCCATTTAATTCATAAAGCTTTACCTTTTCTACATTGACATTTTTCAAAAGTCTAAGTTTATCTTCCATTTTGTAGCTTGTGAAAATTTCAACAGCTTCTTCCTTAGAAACAGAAAGCTTCTTAATGGGAATGTCCTTATCTATTAATTCCTGCATTTTTGATTTTATTGCAATTACATCCTTTAAGCTAAGTGGAGTATTTTTATGGATTTCTCCAAAAAGTCCTTTACTAAGAGCATGTTCAATGGTAATTTGAGCCTCTGGAAAAAGTTCTAAAACTGCTTTAATAAGAACAAATTGTAAGGTCCTCACGTAAGTTTTCATTCCAATATTTGTACTGATATCTACAATATCAAAATTTCCACCTTCCTCCAAAGTCCTTGTTAATTCATAATATTTATTATTAATCTTAGCCAAAACAACTGGCAGTTTTTCCTTATCATAATTATCTTTAAATATATTATATAAAATAGTCCCTTTAACGGCTTCAATATTTTTCCCATTACTTAAATTCAATTTAAATTTCTCCACTATAGTACCTCCTTTTAGTCGGAACATTGAGTAGTTTAAGACTACTCACTTCCGCTCGTAAAACTACTCGTTAAAGCCCATTTAGGACTTTGGCTTCGCCCACTGGGCAGTTTGAGCTTGCTCATTCCATTCGCAAACTGCCCGTAAAAGTCCATTTAGGACTTTTACCTTCATTAATTAGCAAAGTAATATTATTATACACTTAAATAAATAAAAATGTTCTTTAATAACTCATAATTTTCTTAAATTTTACTAAAAATATAGATGTTTAATGTCCTACAAAATATAAGGATGTGATTTTGTTGTTTATAGTTATGCTGAGAACTATAATATTGTATTTTATAGTTGTATTTACAATGAGGATAATGGGGAAAAGACAAATAGGTGAATTGCAGCCTTTTGAACTAGTTATTGCCATAATGGTATCTGAACTTGCCTCTATGCCAATGCAGGACACCCGTATTCCTCTTTCTCATGGGGTAATACCTATTTTTACTTTACTAATTCTACAGGCATTAATTTCCGTAGCTGAACTAAAGTGTGAATTTGCTCGTACTGTCTTTAGCGGAAAACCAAGCATTATTATAAGCCAAGGTAAAATTGATATAAAAGAGCTTAAGTCTAATAGATATAATATGAATGATCTATTAGAAGAACTCCGTCTTCAAGGATATTACAATATCAAGGATATTGAATATGCAATATTAGAAACCAGCGGCCAACTTTCTATTATCCCTAAAACTGAGTTAGAGCCAGTAACAAAACAAGATTTAAATATAAAAAGCTCACAAGATACTCTTCCTATTACTTTAATTCTTGATGGAAAAATTAACTTAAATAATTTAAAAGTGATTAATAAAAACAAATCCTGGCTTTTGTCTCAGCTAAAGAAAAATAATATTATATCTCCAAATAAAGTTTTCATCGCTATTTTAGATTCAAAAGGTACTTTTACATTTCAGCTTAAGGAGGGGGGTGCCATAAATAAGTGAGAAACGTTGCAATTTCTGTTATAATTTTTATAATTATGATTATAGCAATGACCATATCCCTTAGCTACCTTAATAAAATAACTAAAAATCTAGAAAATCTTAATATGCAAATAGAAACATATATAAACGATAGAAATTGGGATGAAGCATATAAAGCTGCAAATGACTTTAGTGAAAAGTGGGAAAGGCATTCTAACATTATTAAGCTTTTTGTAAATCATCAAGAATTAGATAATATTGAAATAGAGCTTAGCAAACTAACTCAATTTGTAAAAGAGAAAACTCCAGATGAGTCTCTCGCTAATGTCCATACCTTAGACTTTTTATTAAACCATATAATTAACTTAGAAAAAATAAACATCCAAAATATATTTTAATATATAATCAGAATATGCTATTTAATTAAATATGAGTTATATTTAATAATTTTTTTAAATAAAGGAGTTAAAAAAATCTATAAAATATTTTATAATGAAAGTATGGAAAAACTAAGTTTATTAGTTTATAATAAACTTAGATAAATCAAGTCCCACCGGGACTTATATTGACCCAATTTGTATATGAAAGGTGGTATAATTATGGCTTTAGTTACTACTAAAGAAATGTTTAAAAAGGCTTATGAAGGCGGTTATTCAATCGGTGCCTTTAATATCAATGATATGGAAATAATTCAAGGTGTTGTTAATGGGTGTAAAGCACTAAATTCACCAGTAATTCTTCAAGTTTCTTCAAGTGCAATAAAATTTGCAGGGGCTAAATATTTAAAAAACATGGTTGATGCAGCTGTTGCAGAAACCGGAATAGATATTGCTCTACACTTAGATCATGGTGCTAATATAGAAGTAGTTAAAGAAGTAATAGAAGCAGGCTTCACTTCAGTTATGTTTGATGGTTCTCATTATGAATATGATGAAAATGTAAGATTAACTAAAGAAGTTGTTGACTATGCTCATGCAAGAGGTGTTGTAGTAGAAGCAGAACTTGGCCAATTAGCAGGTGTTGAAGATGAGGTTAGTGTTGCTAAGAGCACATATACTGACCCTGCTCAAGCTGAAGATTTTGTAAAGAAAACAGGAATAGATTCTCTAGCAATAGCTATAGGAACAAGTCATGGTGCTTTTAAATTTACTGGAGAGCCAAAACTAAGATTTGACATTTTAGAAGAAGTTCAAAAGAGATTACCCGGCTTCCCAATAGTACTGCATGGTGCTTCAGCTGTAGATCAGAAATACGTTGAAATGTGTAATGAATTTGGGGGACAAATTGCAGGAGCAAAGGGTGTTCCAGCAGATATGCTTAGAAAGGCTTCCTCAATGGCAGTTTGCAAAATAAACATGGATACAGATTTAAGACTTGCAATGACAGCTGCAATGAGAAAGTTCCTTGCTGAAAATCCAAAGGAATTTGACCCAAGAAAATATATGGGAGCTGCAAGAGCAACTCTTCAAGAACTAGTTGAAAAGAAAATCAAAGAAGTTCTTGGTTCAGAAAACGCTCTATAGAATTAATTAAATTAATGGCATCCATGTGACTTATTTGAATAAATGAGTCATGTGGGTGCCATTTTATTATCATTTCTCTATATAGTTCATAACATGCTTAATAAGTATATTAATAGAACCATCACCATTTCTTTGAATTTCAAAACGTTTGTCGTCATCATAGGTTTCTTCGTTTATATAAAGATCAATATCACTATCAATCTTAAGCCTTACCCTCTTTAGCTTTTTAGCTACCCATTCCTTATCTACCGAAATATTTTCATCAATTCCAGAAGCAGATACATATTCCCTAAAGTCCTGTTTATTTACTTCCTCATCCTTAAAAAGCATATCTGAAAAAGCTTTAACATCAACATTTTCCTGCTCTTTCAAAACTTTTTTAACACTGCTTCTAACTGTTTCCTGTGAGGCAGCATCTTCTTTAAGCCTATCTCTTGTCCAGTTTTCAGCTGCATTTATAAAAGCCTTGGTCATATCTCGTTCGTTACTTTTTAAACTGCAGCCTAGATAATTAGTAATAAAGTAATTAGAGCCATATTCCTCCTTTTCTTTATTACCTCCCTTGTCCATAACCATAAGATTAAATTCTTGATCATCTCTTAAAGGCTTTATGAAGGCGCATTTTTGAATTCTCTGACTGCTGGCAGGAAGACCTGTAAATTGGGGGATGATATTTATTCCTATTTTGTTATCTACAAAATCTACTGAATGGGTATAGTTCTTTACATAATCCATTTTAATTATACCAAGCATTGGTCCATGCTCAGTGGTTATAGAAACCGTTAATATATCACAAGAAGCTATATTCCCATTAGATTTCATTAAAACAAACATCTGTCTTGCTAGTTCCTTCGAAATTTCCAAAAGATTATTTTCTCCATTTAAATATTCCTGTGTAAGCTCTTTCACAATATTTCTTCCTAAATTAAAATTAGCATATTTTATTTCTTCATCCTTTAAACATCTGTCTACATGTCTTAAAAGAAATTTATAGATATCCTCATTTAATTCCAAATAATATTCATTTAAAATCGGTTCTTCCGAATTATTATCAAGTATATGAATAACTGCTTCATTAATAGCAATTTCTTTAATATATTCCAATTTTATCACCTGCAATTAATCAAAAATAGTAAGAAAGTTATAAAAAAGGCACATACTCTAAAGAATATGTGCTAATTTGGCTGCCCAAGCAGGACTCGAACCTACACAGTGCCAGAGTCAGAGTCTGGTGCCTTACCAATTTGGCTATTGGGCATTAGTAACAATAATTATTATAACATGATTATACCTCTTGTCAAGTGGTGAATTTCTATGTGAAAAATCTTTTATTCATTATGTCATAGCTTTAATTTTACAAGATGCTTTGATATATAGTCTATAAATAAAGTAAGCGCATAATCAAAAATAATAAACACAAATTGAAGCATAATAACTACTTCATAAAAAGGAAGGTTAATTTTTAATAAGCCTGCAAAGAAAAGTTTATAGAGATAAAATAAAATACCAATAGAAATATTAAAATATACTAGTTTTAAAATAATTTCTAGAGGGATATTTCTTAATCTTTCTATATAGTATTTTATAAAACCATACAAACCAAAGAATATTATATATGCTATTACACTGCCTTTAAATCCAAGCATAAGGAAGCTTATGAGACTAGTTGCAATATAAACTATAAAACTGTTTCTTATATTTGTAAGCAAAACAGATATAGGAATAAGGCAGGAAGCAGCTCCTAAAATATAAACCTTACTGGTTGGAGAAATTGTACTTAGATAAAGCATTAAGACCCCTATAGCAGTTAATATACCACCCCTGGCAATAAACCTTGAAGCTCCCATTTTTTACCCTCTCTCTAAAATAATTTATTTAACAGCAGCTAAATAAATCTCCGCCAAAGCATTCACATAGCGAATCAGCACACCAAAGTGTTGCACATATATCACAGATATCAGAACCAGAAGTATTTCTTCCATAATAAGGCTGTCTATAACTGTTGTTACTCCTTTGAAGATTATTTAAGGTTTGTCTGTATTCAAAGTTATTAGGTTCCATGTTGCAAGCATTTAATATATAATTATATGCATTGTCATACCAGCCTTTCCTTAAAAAGGTAACCCCCATAAGATAGTTCCACTGTGCATCTCTTATAGTAATACCATTTAATTTAGCCTCTGCAGCATTTACATTACCATTTTGCAAGTCTCTACGTATTTCATTATAAATGATGCTATTTGAGCTATTATTACTGTAGCTATCCTCTGAATAAGAATTTTCAGTATAATGAGGAGTATCGTTCTTCATTAAATAATCATATGCCTCATTTACTTCTCTAAGCTTTTCTTCCGCTAAATCCCTTAAAGGATTGTTACCATATTGATCTGGATGATATTTTTTTACCATTTCTTTATAAGCTTTTTTAATCTCTTCCTTAGTTGCTCCTTCTTTTATTTCTAGAACCTCATAGGGATTTCTCATTACTTGATTCTTCCTTTCCGTTAAAAACTTTATCCATTTTTTCCATTAAACCATATTGTAATATATTATATAACAAATCATAGTTTCTTTTAATAGGTAATTTATTTAAATTTTCTATGCATCCAGCACCACACATGGAAAGTAAAAAATTAATTCTTTCTTTAACTAATGTTGCTAATTCTTTGTATGTGAGATTTTCAGAATTAAATGTACTATTTATAGCATTAAACTTACTTTCCTTCATATCCCTTTCCAAATCATCGTAGGCGTCAATAATATATATCCATTTCCCAAGGTTATAGCCGAGCTTGTATAGGCTATCTTCATAATCTTTATTCTTTTCATAGGCGGTTAGAATGCAGCCTGTTAAATCTGCAAAATGATGACTTAATTCATCAAGGCTTTTACCCTTAGAAGCTTGCTCCTCCATGCTAAGGGTTTTTAGGATTTCTGATATTTTTTTTGAATTCTCGCTATTATAGTTTGGAGATTTTTTTAAATATACTTTCAGCACTGATGCATATATCTTGCTTTTTAAACTTTTATCATCCTCAAAATTATCCAATAATTTATAATAAGTTAAAAGCACATTAAAAAAAGCAGCATAATCTATAGATGAATTATCTATTAATATAACCCTCTTTTTAAGTGGGTGAAGGCTGCAGAATTGCTTTTTTACAATGTTTTTTTCATCACTTAAGGAATCTAAAAGCAGGGCTAAAAAAGTCATGTCATAATTAAGTGTTAGTCTCGGCAGATTCCCATAGTTTCGTTTTATACTTCTGCATAAGCCGCAATAATAAGCCTTAAATTTTTCAAAGTCTTTTATTTTAAGTTCCATTTTACATGGGGTAACATAACCAAACATTATAAGCCCTTTACTCCTCTTTGTCCTAATATCTCATAAATTGTTTTTGATGTTGTATCCTCCATTTTGTAGCCTAATAGTTTAACAACTTCTTTAAGTTCATCTTCATAGTTAGTTTCTATTTCTAAATAAGGAAAAGGACAAAAGCTTTTATCATTTATATCTATTTCAATAAGAGTATTTTTGTATTTATAGCTTTCTCTATATTTATAAATAATTTGAACGATACTAAGACCTAATGCCTTAAATATTTCTTCACCTTCATTTGAGCTTCCAATTACAGTTTCATGTTCATTCATAACTTTGTATTTGTCTTGATTTATCATCTCTTTTGTTGTCATATAATTAATAGTTTTATTTTTTAACAAATCTTCAACAATACGTATTCTTGCATAACCTTTTTTGTTAAGTAGTCTTTTATCTTGAAAATCAAAAATTTTATTTACTTGATTCTCCATTTTAACTTTTTCAGTATGCATGGTTCTGAGTTTAGCTCTTATATCTTCAACATCTATATCTAATATTTTAGTTTCCATTTCCTGCATTTATATCACATCCTAATTGTTCTTAAAAAATCACAATAAATTATATAAAAATTTTTCTCATCTAAGCCTTTCACAATCCTTAAGAAGGTTTGGAAGTATATTATCTAGAAAATATTTTGAACTTATTATATCAATTTCTTTTATCTGATTTAAAATAGTATTATATTTATCTACAAATGGATTACAATTTTCTAAACTTATTTCATTAATGCATTCAATTAAGGCATCTATATGGTCTGCACATCGAAGGATTTGACCTTCTAAGCTTAAATCCTTGCCTTCAAAAATAAGGTTTTTATAAATATTTCTATAGGGTTCTTCCATTGAAGACAAAAGATGTTCCTCTGCCACTTCTTCTTCTATTATATCCACCATTTGCTTCATCTCTATATTCTTATGTTTTACAAAACTCAATATATCTCCAGTTAAGGCCTCCACAACATCGTGGTTAATAAGTTTTTTAAATAGTCTTTCCCAGTTTACAATATTTCCATGCTCCTCCTCAATTAATGCTAGCATTTGACCTATTTGTGCTACTAAAAAGGAGTGTTCACTTACAGTTGCTCTTCTATGCATAAATTCATTTGCCCAACGTCCCATATTATTTAATTTTCTTACAGTTGTTAGATATTTATCCAGGCTCATAGTTAACCTCCTCTTTGTTTAATATTTATAATTTTTTAAGTTTCAATATTAGCTTAGTTACTTTGTAATATCAATTATATCATAGCTGCTATATAATTATTAAAATAAATCGAATATTATATTTTTTTATTAAAAATAATGTTATAATTACTTTAAATATCATTGCAATTGAGAGGAGTAGTAACATTGGATAATTTTTATGAACAACTTGCTGCAACCTATAAGACAGGTACGTACAAGCTTTTAAATGCTTGTGTTTATTTTTTTGGTGCACTTGCAGTCATATCAATGGCAGTAATTCCTGTTTTTATTTTAAGTTTATTAATAGCTATAGCCTGTTTTTTTGGAAAAAAGAAACTTTATGTAGAATATGAGTATGCTTTTACTAATGGAGAAATAGACATTGATAAAATTGTAGAAATGAAAAAAAGAAAAAGAGTAATGAATTTTCAAATAAAAGAAGTTGAGCTGTTAGCGCCTGAAAACAGCTATTATGTTAAAGATTTTTTAAATGTACCTAATGATATTGTAAGCTGCTATCCTAAAACTACAGACAAGGATATATACGTTGCCATGATAACAGGTGGAAATAAAAGAGTTAAATTAAGATTTACTCCAGATGAGGAATTTTTGAGCTTATGCTTTAAATATAACCCTAGAGCAGTTAAAAAGAGCTGACTTTAATGTAAATTTAAGTTTTTATTAATACCTTGCATTTTTATAACTTTTCTAATTACTTAATCATTGACATAAAGCAAAACTTAGAATATAATGTTATAAAATATGAGCTTTGAACAGGAATAGTAATTTAAAAGCATACTAAGAGAGCTGTTGGCTGGTGCAAAACAGTGTTTGATTCTAAATGAACTCGCCTGGGAGCATACTTACAGAAAAGTAAGTACGGTAAATCCGTTATCTTTTTAAGTGAAACATAAACCTTCCATTTTTATTTATGTTTATGTTTAATTAGAGTGGTACCGCGAAACAATAACTTTCGTCTCTTAGTGAGATGAAGGTTTTTTTATTTATTAGCTAAGTATAGGAGGTTAAAGCCCTAAATGGGCTTTAACGAATAATTATCGAATGGAACGAGAGAGCCTAATTGCTCAGTCGTAACCACTAAAGGGAGGAATTAGAATGGCAAATTATAGTACAGCCATAGATAAAAAATGGCAAAAAAAATGGGAAGAAACAGAGCTTTACAAGTTTGATTATAAAAATGAGAAGAAAAAATTATATGTACTTGAAATGTTCTCTTATCCATCAGGCAGTAACCTTCATGCAGGACACTGGTTTAATTATGGTCCTGTAGATTCCTGGGCAAGAATGAAAAGGATGCAGGGCTATAATGTGTTTCAACCAATGGGCTTTGATGCTTTTGGCCTTCCTGCTGAAAATTATGCAATTAAAACAGGAATTCATCCAAAGGACTCAACATTAAAAAATATTGAAACCATGGAAAGGCAGCTTAAAGCCATGGGAGCCATGTTTAATTGGGATAATGAAGTTGTTACATGTTTACCCGAATATTATAAATGGACTCAATGGGTATTTTTAAAGCTTTATGAAAAAGGCTTGGCTTATAGAAAAAAGGCCCCTGTTAATTGGTGCCCTAGCTGTAACACAGTACTTGCAAATGAACAGGTAGTTGATGGACATTGTGAACGCTGCGATACTGAGGTTACAAAGAAGGATCTTACCCAATGGTTCTTAAAAATAACTGATTATGCAGATGAACTTTTAGATAAATTAGATACCTTGGATTGGCCTGAAAAAACTAAAGCTATGCAGAAGCATTGGATAGGCAGATCTACCGGTGCTGAGGTTAATTTTAAGGTTTGTGATTCTGACCTTGATTTTAATGTTTTTACTACTAGAGTTGATACCCTATTTGGTGTTACCTATGTGGTTCTGGCTCCAGAAAATGAGCTTGTAGATAAACTTACCACATCTGAAAACAAGGATGCAGTTGAGGAATATAAAGAAAATGCCAGAAAGCAAACTGATATAGAAAGACAATCCCTAACTCGTGAAAAGACAGGAGTATTTACTGGAAGTTTCGCAACAAATCCCATTAATGGAAGAAAGGTTCCAATTTGGGTTGCTGATTATGTGTTGGCTACTTACGGAACTGGCGCAGTTATGGCTGTTCCTGCTCATGATGAAAGAGATTTTGAATTTGCAACAAAATTCAAACTGCCTATTGAAAGAGTTATTGAAGGTGGAGATAGCCTTCCATTTACAGAATACGGAAGACTGGTAAACAGTGGAGAATTTAATGGTTTAACCACAGAAGAAGCTAAAAAGGCAATTGTCAATAAGCTTGAATTATCTTCCTTAGGTTCTTCAAAGGTAAATTATAGACTGAGAGATTGGCTTGTTTCAAGACAGAGATATTGGGGTGCACCTATTCCTGTAGTTCATTGTGAACACTGTGGAATAGTTCCAGTTCCTGAAGATCACCTTCCAGTAGAATTACCTTATAATGTAGAATTCGCACCAGATGGCAAGTCTCCACTTGCTAAAAGTGATGAATTTATGCATACCACTTGCCCAAAATGCGGCGGTGAGGCTCTAAGGGATCCTGATACCCTTGATACCTTTGTAGATTCTTCCTGGTATTTCTTAAGATATGCAGATAATAAAAACGTTGAAGAAGCCTTCAATTCAGAGCTGATTAATGAAATACTACCTGTAGATAAATATGTTGGTGGACCTGAACATGCTTGTATGCATCTTTTATATGCTAGATTTGTTACAAAGGCTCTTAGAGACATGGGATACTTAAACTTTGATGAACCCTTCCTTTCACTTACTCACCAAGGTTTAATACTTGGGCCAGACGGCCAAAAGATGAGTAAATCTAAGGGTAATACTATAAATCCTGACGATTATATTTCAGAATATGGCTCAGATGTTTTTAGAATGTATCTTATGTTTGGCTTTGGCTATACAGAAGGAGGAGCATGGAGTGATGATGGCTTAAAAGCCATTGCAAGATTTGTGGATAGAATTGAAAGATTGCTTGAGTCTTCAAGAGAAGTAATCAATGCAAAGGACAATAAAACTACTATAGACAAAGCTGAAAAAGAATTAAATTTCTGGAGACATTCAGCAATTAAAGGTGTAACGGAAGATTCAGAAATACTTCAATTTAATACTGCCATAGCAAGAATAATGGAGTTTACTAATGCTCTGTCAAAGTATCTAAATGAAGAGAAAAAAAATGGAGAATTTTTAAAAGAAACAATTATAGATTTAATTAAGCTTTTAGCACCATTTGCCCCTCACTTTAGCGAAGAACAATGGAGCCTTACTGAGATGAATTATTCAGTCTTCAATGAGAGTTGGCCAAAATTCCATGCTTCTGCTTTAATAAAAGATGAAATTGAAATAGCTATACAAATAAATGGTAAAGTTAAGGCTAGAATCAATGTTGCTTCAAATCTAGGGGAAGATGAAATTAAAAAATCTGCCTTAAACAACACTGAAATTAAAGAAATTCTTGCAGGAAAAGACATTGCCAAAGTCATAGTTATAAAAGGAAGGTTAGTTAATATAGTTGCTAAATAAATATTTTAGAACCTTATAGTACAATTAAAAATCTAAGACGCTGAAATAGTTTCAGCGTCTTCTTTATATAAAAATTTATTTGTATTTGTCCAAAACCTTTTCTGTAGCTTGCAGGAGATTGTTTAAATCATAAACCTCTCCTTCTTCAATAAGCTTATTTAAATGCATTTGAAACCTTGTAGATTCAGCCATTTTACCTATTGAACTTAAAGTTAAAATGTTATTCATTATATTTGAAATTAAATTTGACTTTACCTCAAATAACTTTTGTGCATCTTTAATTTCATCTTTAATTTCTAACATCATCTGATCTAAGTTAAAAGCAGCATCAGCGGCATTTTTTAACTTCTGCCTTATATAATCTGGTATCTCATGTTTATATTTATAATTTAATGAATGTTCAACTGTAGCCCAAAAGTTCATTGCAAGAGTTCTTATCTGAAGTTCAGCAAGGATATCCTTTTGTCCTTCTGCAAGGTTAACAGGATATTTTATTATCATATGATAGCTTCTGTAACCGCTAGTCTTATAATTAGTCACATAATCTTTTTCATACATTATTTGCATATCTTTTCTGTTTCTAATAAGCTCAACAACTTTATTAACATCATCAACAAACTGACACATAATCCTTATGCCTGCTATATCTTCCATTTCGTATTCTATGCGGTCTAGAGGTATATTAAATTTATTAGCCTTTTCAAGAATGCTTGCTATTTCTTTAACTCTTCCTGTAACAAGTTCAATTGGGGAATATTCATTTCTTCTTCTAAGCTCGTTTCGAATACTCCTAAATTTTATTTTAAGCTCATCAACAGCTTGCTCATAAGGTATTAAAAAAGTCTTCCATTCTTTAATTGCCATATCCATCGTCACCCTTTACAAAAAACTTCTCATATATATTATATTATATTTCTATAAATTAACAACTACAAATAGTTTAATAATTTTTTTATTACCTGCTTATTCAAACCAATAGATTATTATATTTTATTTGATATAATAGAACTAGTAGAAAAATTTATTTGACAAGGATGATGCAAATGAGTGACAAAATATTTTCTGGTTTAGAGGGCCTTGGCTTCGATGATATAAGTGATGTAAGCCTTTATAAAACAGATAAAGAAAAAGGGAAACAGGATGACAAAGAGAAAAAAGAAGATGAACCTAAAAATTATTTATATGACGTTACTGTAACCTGCCCTGTTTGCGGAAATAAATTTCAAGCAAGAGCTGTGAAAAGTTCTGCTTATAGAAGGCAGAAAAGTGACAGCGACCTTCATGTTCGATACTCTTTAATAAACCCATACTTTTATGAAGTATATCTTTGTAATGTTTGTGGATATTCTGCCATGAAACAAGATTTTGATAGAATTAGAGATTACCAGAAGGAAATTATACAAAAGAAAATAGCTCCAAAGTGGCGAGGAAGACGTTATCCTGAGGTTTATGATAATGATATTGCAATTGAAAGGTACAAGCTTAGCCTTTTAAACAATGTCGTGATGGAGGCTAAAACCAGCAAAAAGGCACTTAATTGTCTTAGGATAGCATGGATGTATAGGCTTAAGGAAGATGATGAAAATGAACAACTTTTTTTAAAGCAAGCCTTAGAAGGTTTTAATGAAGCATATTTAAGTGAGGACTTTCCTATCTGCGGAATGGATAAGTTTACAATGATGTATTTAATTGGCGAGCTCCATAGAAGAACTGAAAATTTAAATGAGGCTAATCTATGGTTTAGCAAGGTTATAACAACCCCATCCGTGCCCCAGAAGATAAAGGATATAGCTAAAGACCAAAGAGATTTAATTAAAGAAGCATTAGAACGCCCCATAGAAGCTGCTGAAGAATCAGAAGAAGAAGATAATAAAAAAACCGGTTTTTTCTCAAAGTTATTTAAATAATATGAAATTCTAGACATAAAAATACAGCATGTATTAGCTTTAAAGCCAGTACATGCTGTATTTTACAATTAAATATAAATTATGAGATCTACAATATTTTAATGGGATCAAAGTTTATGTAATCTGCTGAAGTTAGTATGTATTCTACTCCATCCAGGTTTCCTTCTAATATATTACTAAAATTTGGGCCGTGAATATGACCATAAAATACTTTCTCAACTCCATATTCTTTGAAAATTTTAGTAAACTCTGTCTCCGTAGAATTTTCATTGGTAGGAGGATAATGTACCATAACCAATAGTTTTTTGTATCCACCCTTTATAGCTGAATCTAAGGACAGCTTTAATCTAATAATTTCTCTATCATAAATTTTCCTATCATGACTTGTGAAATTCTCTCCAGGAGATACCCAACCTCTAGTCCCGCATATAGCATAGTCCTCATAAGAAAAATAGTTATTTTGAATAAAGTTCATATCCTCATATAATTTGTTAAGTTTAGAAATACTTTGCCACCAATAATCATGATTACCCTTTATTAATATTTTCTTACCTGGAAGATTGTGAATCCACATTAACTCCCTTAAACCCTCTTCCATTTTTATAGACCATGAAATATCACCTGCTATTAAAACTGTATCCTCATCTCTAATTTTTAAATGCCAATTTCTTTCAATTTTTTCATCATGTTTATACCACTGATCTCCAAAAACATGCATTGGCTTTTCTCCACCAAGTGCCAAATGCAGATCAGAAATTGCATAAAGGCTCATTTAGTCAACTCCTTTCGGTGGTCATCTTTTACTTCTATCCATATCCATAACATATACTATTATTTTAGCCACCGCTTCATATAATTCAGGAGGTATGCTTTCTCCTACATCCACATTTGCAAGAAGCTCAGCCATTTCCTTATTATATACAATTGGAACATTGCTTTCTTCTGCTTTTTTTATTATATTCTCGGCAATAATACCCATGCCTGCTGCTGTTACAATAGGGGTATCATAATTATTCTCATACTCAAGAGCAGCCGCCTTTTTAATGTTTTTCATTTTTAACCATCCTCTTAAACCTTAACGTTAATACTACTTAGGCTGCTGTCATCGAAAAAATCCCTGCAAGTTATTACATTGACTCCTAAGTCTCTTTTTTCTATATTTAAAAAGGTATTATAGCCTAATTCCTTAAGTTCATTCATTATTCTATTTTTGCCAGATGAAAGTAATTTAATCCAGTTTTCATCACATTTAATTGTTACATTCATATTTTGCTCTTTTACTTTCATATAGGCATCCACAACACCTATATTGCCCGTTTTTACACTTACTACCATACTGACATTTTTAGAATCTATTTTCTTTCCGGTTTTCCTATCATCTTTGATTAATAGCTTACAGTTATATTCCTCTCTATTCAAATTAATAGGAATATCTAAATAATAGTATTGATTTGAAATAGAATTAAAAACTTTAAAATCATTAATATTATCCTTTAATCCCTGTATTACTTTGTCCATTAACTCAGGCTTAGTTTTATCAATTTTATCTATAACTTCTTTAATTATATTTTTCATAGTCTCTGTTTTATTAGAAAACTCTTCTTTAACTATGTCTTCTAATTGATTTTTGACTAAGCTTATATTATCCTTCGATGAACTTTTAAAAGCTGTTACCTTATCTTCTACATCTTTATTTTCGCTGTTTTTTTCTAAGTTAATTACCTTATCTTTATCAATATCCGAATTTTTTTCACTTAATGCTTTAAAACTTTTATCAATTTTCTCAAATTCACTTTCCAGAGTTTCATTATTTTTATCCGATATTATATTGTTACTATCTTTATTTCCATTATCAGCAGTTTCTATAGTTTTTGGATTAATGTTGTCAAAGCTATTATCTTTTCCCTTAAGGTTTATTAATTTATTCATTTCCTTATTAGGCATGTTTTCTTGAAGCAGTTTTTTTATCCCATCAAAGAGGCTTGATTCTTTAGAATTTAAACTGCTGCTTTCATCCTTTAATTTTAATTCCTGAAAAAGCTTATTAATTTCTTCCTTTGCATTCGGTGCTTCTTTAATTCTAAGCAGAAGATTAGATATATCTTCTTCATGATTACCATTTATGTTCATCTGTTTACTTATTCCATATAGTTCTTTATAAATTGTTGAAGGCTCATTGTTTACTCTTAAGAAGCTTTTAATATTTTCTTCAGTTAAATCTATATTATTTTCAAGCATAGTTAATATTTCATCTTCTGAAATATTTTTTAGTGCATTAAAGAATCTATATAGAGTATCTTTAATTTTAATGCCTTCAGCAGAATCAGGCTCTATATTTTTACTATTTATAAATTTAAGTATAAAATTATCAGCTTCATCAGTATCATTAAGAAGCTTATCTCTAAAATCAAAAATAGTTTTAACCTTAGATATGTTTTCTTTCGTTAAAGGCATATTATGTTTTATCATATTATTTAAAATATCGTAATCTTCTTTATCTACATCAATTTTACTTTGCAGTAATAGATCTTCAATAGTATTCTTATCTAATTCATCCTGATCCTTACTTGAATTTACAAGCTTAATTTGAAGCTTACCGTCAGAAAACCCTTCTACCTGAAATTTTACTAAACCTTCAGGCGCAAATTCTAGCGGCATTTGAAGTTTTGCCGGAAATTGCCATCCATCTAATAATCTTAGTATAAGCTCTTTACTCAGTTCACCAGTTGAAACAATCTTTGCAGAAAAAACTTGCCCAACTTCAAATGAAAGCTTACTTGATATTCTCTTAGGATTAATATTATAGGCACCAATTATATTGCTAATACCCGACATTGCTTCACCACCTAAATTTACATTTGATATATAATTATCGTTAAAACTATGAAATACTTAATCATCATAAAAGGAATTAGACACTGAAATAGCAGAATTTGCGAAATCCACTGAGGAACTATTATAAATACACATTTATTAATACCTTCAGTTTATTCTGTAAATATGACCTAATTTTCAGTGTCTAATTTTATATTTTTATTCTAAAACTATTTTGTTGTAATTTTTCTTTCCTCTTTTCACCAGCATACCATCTTCTGAAAAATGCTCTTCTGTAACAATAAAGTTTACATCTTTTACTTTTTCATCATTAACAGTAAGTCCACCCTGCTGTATGAGTCTTCTTCCCTCTCCCTTTGATGGAAGTATTTTTACTTCTACTAATATATCTAATATGCTAGAACCTATTAACTCCTTTGAAATAGAGGAAGTTGGTACATTCGACATATCATTGCCACCTGAAAACAGTGCCTCTGCCCCAGATTTAGCCTTTAAAGCCTCATCTTCTCCATGAATTAGCTTAGTAACTTCAAATGCAAGAACCTTCTTAGCTTCGTTTATTTCAGCATCTTTAAGAGATCCTAATCTTCTAACTTCCTCCATAGGTAAAAATGTTAAAAGTCCAAGACACTTTTCTACGTCCGCATCATCTATATTTCTCCAATATTGATAGAAATCATAAGGTGAAGTTTTTTCCTTATCTAGCCACAGTGCTCCTTTTTCTGTTTTACCCATCTTCTTGCCTTCGCTGTTAGTTAATAAGGCACAGGTCATTGCAAAGGCAGGTTTATTTTCCTTTCTTCTAATTAGATCAGCCCCAGCTATCATATTAGACCATTGATCATCCCCACCTAACTGCATGATGCAGCCATATCGTCTATTTAATTCTAAAAAGTCATAGCCCTGCATAAGCATGTAATTAAATTCTAGGAAGGAAAGCCCCTTTTCAAGCCTCTGCTTAAAGCATTCAGCTGTCAGCATCCTATTAACTGAAAAATGAACTCCTACCTCTCTAAGAAAATCAACATAATTAAGATCTAAAAGCCAATTGGCATTATTTTCAAGTATAGCCTTGCCATCACTAAAGTCAATAAGCCTTTCAAGCTGCTTCTTAATTGATTCAGCATTATTGGCTATTTCTTCTTTTGTAAGCATCTTTCTCATATCAGTTTTACCAGAAGGATCTCCAACCATAGCAGTTCCTCCACCAACTAAGGCAATAGGTCTATGCCCTGCTCTTTGCATATGTGCCATCATCATCATTGCAATAAAATGACCTACATGTAAGCTATCTGCTGTTGGATCAAAGCCTATATAAAAAGTTATCTTTTCTTTTTCTAATAATTCCTTAATTTCTTCTTCATGAGTTAATTGCTTAAGAAAACCACGTTCTACTAATACGTCATATACACTAAACATTATAATCTCTCCTTCGTTTCTTCGCTTTATCTTATAATAGTATATATTTAAAACATTATTTAATCAATATTTGCTGTATACTAATTGAAGTTTATGATAAAATCATAGTTATAGATAATAAGCTTCTTACATTATTATCTAATAGAATCATGTTTGCTGCATTAATAAAAATATGCTATTGAAGCTTAAAGTTATATATAAAGGAGTGTTTACTATGCAGAGCTGGGTCTTTAAATCCTTGGTATTAAGTAATGAGATAAATTTAAACAAGTTAGCAGCTCATTTTGGTATAAATCATAAATATAAATGGGAAGACCCCCTGGTGCTGAGTGATAGTGCATTAAAGGGAATTATAAAAGGTGTAGAAAACAAGTGGGTTTACATATATTATTTTGGTTCTATGGTTTTTGTAAACATGGAACATCATGAAATAATGGATGTTACAAATTATATTAAAAAGATAGATCCTAATTTAAAAAATAACGCACCGGATAATTATATTGATGAATATAGGCTTGAGATATCACCGGAATATGAATATATGCTATATAATGACCTCATGACATCAAATGAATTTGCACCCTATTATCTTGATATATTGTCTGTGGTACTGGCAAAATCTACAGCACTTAGGAAAATAGAAAATGATACGGAAAAGCTCCTTGATAGCATTGAGGATGTCATAAATTACCTTGATACTGGCAAATTCAATATGTCTGATGAACAAATTGCAAAAATTTCAGCACAGGTTCTCAGGTTTAAGTATCATACTATTTCAAACCTTATGCTTCTTGATAAGCCAAAATCTGCCTGGGACAATGAAGACATAGAAAATTTCTTTGTTCAAGCTACTGAGCTCTTCGAATTTAAGGAAAGATATGCAAAGATTACTGGTAAAAGTGAAATCCTTCGAGATATAACAGATGTATTTGCTACATTATCTCATGAAAAAAGAGGTACTAAACTTGAAATTATGGTAATTATACTCATTCTTTTTGAACTAATTATAGGAATTTTAGAGTTTATTTATAGATTGCATTAATAAAAAAAGGCTGCATTTTAGCAGCCTTTTTTTTCTATGCAACATATTTTTTGATAAATTCCGGCATTTCCCGCTCTTCTTCATTAACATTTATATAGAAATCAACATTATTTTCAAGAGAAAGTTTTTCTAATTGCAAAAATAAATGTGCCGCATCACTTACAACGCCAGATACAATATTGAATAACCCATCAACATAAATGGTATCAACATCATAATCCTCCGAAATAATGCCGCACAAGAATCCGTAAAAACAGTTAAAATCTTTTAAGCCATATTCACCAGTTGAAATAAATCTAATTTTTTTGTCTAAATCAAAAAGTCTTCTTCTGTCACAATCAATATAAACTACATGTCCATTAGCCTCTAAAATTCTGTCATTTGCCAAATTAATCAGTGCTTTAGTTTTTCCTGAACCTCTTTTATTGCAGAATACATGAATCATGATTACCACCCCTTCAAGTTTTTTTTAGGTGCTATTTTCTACATTATATAATATTCAGAATATTTATTCAATATTCTGAATCATAATGTTTCTTAACAAATTGTTAACTTTAATTATGATCTATATACATTAGTTTTTATAGAAAAATTATACTTACTTCTATTTACTATTCTTATCATATTGTGGTGAATATATACATTATTTTCTTATATTATTATATTATATTAATTGTATTAAAAGACGGTGTAAATCCACCGTCTATGGTATATTTTTAATCATGTATTACGCTCCAATTATTATTAACCTCAGCCTCTATTAAGCCTCTATCCATAATGTAGTTTGCAATTAATTCTGAAACATCAGTTGTCATGTCTTTAATCACTGGCTTATTTTGGAACATTTCATACTCACCGCCACCGCCGGCCCTGTAATTATTCATGACTACATCATATTCCTTTCCCATTTCCAAGGGAAATCCTTTGTAATCCAGTTTAACAACTCTTTCTCCAATTGGCTTTGATATATTTAAAATATAATCAATGCCTTCCCACATATCATAATTATAATGCTGAATCTTATTGTTAAAAAACTCAGGATTTACCTTTATTTCTACGCCATTAAAGGTCTCAAAATAAGAAGCACTTCTTTCTAAGGCTGCCTTAATATCCTTTCCCATAATTCTAACTACTCTTAAGGTATTAGGATATATATAATTAGAAACTATATCTCTCATGGTAACTTCTGAAGGCAACCCTGGAGAATAGTTATCAAAAAGTGCTGTATTTGAAATGGAAGCTCCTGAATAGTACATTTGAACTTTATTTATAAACTCAATAAGTGCACTATCTTTTATCCTTATCTCCATAGGATCCTTTACAAGCATATCACCCTTAATCTTCCCAATTGGCATATCAAGCCATTTTTGAGTTTTCTCTTCATCTGTGATTACAATTTTAAGCAACTTAATATCAGTTTCAATATCTTTGGTACTTAAAAGCTTTGAAGATTTACTTACAATGCTCCACTCGTCTTCTCTCTTTTCAAATAAAATATCTATTTTTCCTAGGTGCGTTCCATTGGCACCTGGTTGAAGAACAAGTACACCATTAATAAACTTGTCAGATATTAACCTATGCTGATGACCAGTTAAGAGTACATCAATTCCCGGAACTTGCATACATAGTTCATATGCTTGATTTTCTCCTGTTAAGTTTTCTGCAGCTTCTCCAGTATCAATATCTCGTTCTATACCTCCATGGTATGAAACTAAAACTACATCAACCTTTTCTACCTCTTTTAAATGTTTAACAAGCCTTTCTGCATGAATTACTGGGTCTTCAAACTCAATACCTTCAATATTTATGGGATTCTCCCAATTGGGGATATACTTCGTGGTTAATCCAATTATAGCAACCTTTAATCCATTAGAAAATTCTTTAATAATATACCTCTTACCTGAATAGGGTTGTTTATTTACCTTAAAAACAGTATTTGATGAGAGCCATGGAAAGCTTGAATCTTTCATAGCACTCTCTAGAATTTCCTTACCATAATTAAATTCATGATTACCTATAACTGCAGCATCATAATTTAAATAATTTAATACCTTTATAGCTGGGTTTATATCCCTGCTGTCTATTCTTGCATAATGATATGTAATTGGTGTTCCCTGCAGCAAGTCTCCATTATCTATAAGCATAGTAAAGGGATTAATTAATCTCTCCTGCTTTATTAGAGTAGAGATTTTAGCAAGTCCTGCATCACACTTTTCATTTGTACCATAATTTATAGGAAATATACTGCCATGAATATCGCTTGTTTCTAGTATTGTTAATTTAATAATTTCTTTATGCCCCTTCATTTATCCATAAACCCTTTCCATTATATAGGAGTTTGCATTATATTAACTATATTATAATCATTATACATATAATAAACAACTAAATTAATCTTAGAAAAATTATTGCTTACAATATTTCCCTAAACAAATATTATATTATATATTCCCTTATGTATTACCTTGTATGTCAGGTGAACCTTCAATAGTTTCATCTATTTGAAGTTTAAGTTCTGCTATCTTTAATACATTTTCCACTTTTACATTTGGATACTTTCTTTCAAATTCCTCCTGTATATCAAAAATATCTAAATTTTCTTCTTTATATTTATTAAATAAAATTTTACAAGCCTCTTCAATATTTGATTTAGATTTCTCTTTAATTTTCTCCAATTCCCCATTACTAAAACTTATTTTTTTCTGAACTGACCCCATAGTAGTTTTAAGTTTTATACTTTTATTAAGGTAAATTGTTTCTCCGTCATAAGTTAGATTAGTTTTTGTTTTACTATTTAGAATTCTTAAGGTTACAAATCTATCAGGAACATCAGGATTAGTAATTTCAAGACTACCTGAAGCTAAATTATTCATTAGAAAATTATAACCTAAACCTAAGGTTTTGGGCATAAAATCAACCATCTTATCATTCTTAATTATTGTTCCTCCCTCTATTTCTATAATATCCTCCAATTGATCTTTTTTTAAGTCTATAGCCGTAACAATTCCAGTTCTGCTTCCAATTAATCTTTTATTTAGATAATCATTAACTGGAAGCTTAATAGCTCTTGGGGAAGATCCCACATTTTCTATTAAATCATGAATATAAATACCTATATATTCTTCTGATTTAATTTTAGCACCAAGTATTCTATCAGGTGAAGTCATTAACACGGCAATGTACGGTCTTACCAAAAACTGCTGCTCTCTATCAATGATGTCAATAAAATTGTCTATACCATACTTAGCTGCACATTGAGTGAACATAATAACTTTATTTTGTGTATAATTTAACCTTAAACTTGATGATAAGTTTATATCATTTAAAGCTTCAAAAACTGTTTTTCCTGTTCCTTTAAATAATAATCGTTCTCCCTTTTCTGATCCGCTTTGTGTTGTTCTTGTAGGCTTAAATGCTTCTAAATATATTATGGGCATATTATTTTTATCAACATCAATAATTACAGTAGTTACAAATAAGAGCCTATTAACATCATCATAACCTTTGCACCCGTTAAAAAATAAAGTAAAACTTAAAAAAAGTAATAAAATTATCTTTTTCATTTTGTTTTATCCTCATCTAAAATATTATTTGATATTTTATTTAAATCTCCTCTTAATAAAAGATCTTCAAATTTATACTGCTTAAGGGTACCTAAAGGAAATAAAAAAGGGTAACCGCAGCTATTTAAGCCTGCCATATGAGAAACAAATATGCAAAAGCCTATATAAAAGCCAGGAAGCCCTAATATAGTAGATGAAACAATAATTACTATAGACCAAAAAAATGTTACTCCATATAAATTAGGAATTAAAAAAGAACTTATTGATGCAATTGCTACTATGATTAGCGTAGTTTGTGAGGCAATGTTAGCACCTACTGTTGCATCGCCTAATATCAGCGAGCCCACTATGCTCATTGATAATCCTATTGGCTGAGGAAGCCTTATGCCAGCTTCCCTGCTAAGCTGAAAAAAAACCATCATAACCAGTACTTCTACTACTGTTGGAAAGGGAACTCCTGCCCTTGCTATAGCAAGTCTAAAAATAAAACTATAGGGAATTAAAGAAAAATGATGGGTAACTATAGCTACATAAAACCCTGGAAGTAAACTTGCCATTATAAATGCAAACCATCTAAATATTCTAATTCCATTGGCAAAATATTTATTAGAAGTATAATCATCTGTGACTTCAAAGTTTTCAATAAAAAAATGCGGTACTGTAGCAACAAAGGGACTGCCATCTACAATTATCCCCACCCTTCCCTCACATATTCTAGAAGCAATTTTTTCTGGTTTTTCGCTATAGCCCACAGTGTCAAAAAGTGTATATTTACATTGAAATTGTTCTTCAATATGATTAGATAATATTGGTCCATTAACTTTTATAGAATTAACTTGTTTTTTTACATAATTTAAAAGCTCTGGTGGTACTTTGTTTTGAATATAAGTAAGCACAACTATTGTCTTTGTTGAATCACCAACAAGAATATTTTCAAATTTTAAATTAGTATCCTTTATCCTTCTTCTAAGCAGTGATACATTATCAATAAAAGGTTCATTAAAGCCCTCTCTTGGGCCTTTTATATTGGTTTCAGTTATAGGCGTTGTTATGCTTCTCTTGCTGTATTCCTTTGCCTCACAATATATTACCTTACTATAAAAGCTAAAGAAGATGACCACATTACCTGATAAAATACTAATCAGAGCCTCCTCCTCCGAGTTTATGTCTCCAACTGTATCAGCCATTATGATTTCTTTTTTTACTTCTTCGATACTATTTTTTATGAATTTAGCTTCTTGTAGAGGAGCAACAATATACTCACTAATAAATTTACAATTACATAGAGTCTCCGCAAAAACCAAAGTTATTAAGCCCCTAGGACATTGTATTTCTCTATATTTTATATCAAAATTATGATCTAGCTTCTTTCTTATGCTGGCTAGCATTTCAATTCCGTTCATACCACCACCACCTTTTAAGAATAAATGTAATTTATTCTATTATTCGTAATAAAAATGAATAGTATTCTTATGAAGGGCAATAATTACTAACATTAAGACTTGCTATAACTATGTAATACTTTGTAAGTTTATATGTGAGGTTACATATATGGATAAATTCACTTCCAAGCATGTTGCCTTTTTTATATTGGGCACGGCGGTAATATCCCTAAAAACTTATCCTGCAATTTATATGAAAAGTGGTGGTAAAGACTCATGGGTGGCAGTTATTATTTCTTCTCTGCTAATAATTTTCTACTTTTTATATATTTTATATATTTGTAAAAAAACAAATAACTACAATATTTGTGACATTTATAAGAAGGCTCTTGGTAATATACTTGGAACCTTATTCCTACTTTTTTTTGTTATGACTTTAATATTGACCTTAGTAGAAAGCTCCTCCGTAGAAGCAAGTTCAATGCATACTAATATGCTGATACTTAATCCACCTTGGTCCTTACTTGTGCTTTTCATTTTTCCTGCATTATACACCATAAAAAAAGGCAAGGTAGCAATTATTATAGTAACCTTAATAGGTATAACCTTAATTATGTTTGCAGGGATAAATCTTAGTATTCTAACTGCAAAGTATAAACAGTTAAAATATTTATTTCCTATATTCACCAATGGAGTTACCTTAGGATTTATTTTTTCTTTAATAAAGTCTTTTGGCATGTATGGCGGTTTAGGGATTGTTTTACCATATCTTAATGAAATTGGAGATAAAGTTAAATTAAAAAGAGATTCCTTAATAGGCTTAATTATATTAGTTCAAATGGAAATTATTGCTTCCACAGGAATTATAATGACCTTTAGTATCAATAGAGCTAATAATATATCCTATCCAAAACTTATTCAAACCCAGCTAGTAAGCCATTTTGGTTTTTTAGAAAATGGTGAGCTTTATGTTATGCTTCAAATAGTAGGTGGATGGTTTATAAAATATATTTTATCCTTTTTTGCAATACTGCTTATTCTAAAACAACTGAAGATTAAGAATAAATATATGGATTATATCCTAACAATAGTAGTATTTATAATAAGTTATTACTGTTCAAAGAACTTATTTACACTATTTAAACTTTTAGATTATTATACATATATTTGCCTTCTTAACTATATTATAATTCCTACCATTGTCATTACCATTTTCTATATAAGAACAAAATCAGCTGAAGCTAAAGGTATAAAGCCTGCATAAGTATGATATGCTCTTTGTGGTATGTAGCTAATAAAACTAACTGCTACAAGGTTGCATATCAGCAAAATGCAGGCTTTATATTTTTATTTCAAATTAATAATTGGCTCTTCATATAATATTGTGGCATTTTTTCTTGAATAGGTTTTAAAATCAATTTTTTTAAAGTCTTTATAGCTATTCAAAATATTTATATCAGTAATCCAAAGCTTTTTTTCTTTGTCTATAGTTAATTCAAATTCATATTCATTAAAGCCAGGATTACTTTTATCCAATGCATAACACGATTTTTGGCAAATTGCTTTTATTTGCTTTAATAGAAGGTCAAGTTTACATCCAACTGGCAAAGCTTTTTTTAGTATATTCAAGTATTTTTCCTCTGAGGCATCCAATATCTTATTTAAAAGGATCTTATTTTTTCCCATTAAAAACTGAAGGGAAGAACACTTCCAATTTACTGCATCAGCTTTTTTCATGGTTACTTGTATATTATTAAGTAACTCATTTGTATTGATATAACTGATACCTTTTTGAAGAAAATAATCATCTACGGATACTTCCTGTAATTGAAATAGTTCCTTAAGTTCACTTCGACAATATAATATTTTTTTTATGAGTTGTAGTTTTTTGTTTTCCATAATTGTAATGTGATCATCTGCAGCTTCTAAAAAGAAAATTGGAGCATTTATACTGAAGTCTATGGGCCTTAAAATAACCCTCTCATATTCTTGTGTGAAATTTATGATTTCACGGTAATTATTAATTTTTTTAACAGGAGGAACATATTCTGAAAGCTCCTCTAACTTATTAATGAGCATGTATGCTTCATATTTATTAAAGCTAATTGTATTTAATAATTTGTCTTTTGTATTTATAAATGTTCCTTCTTTTAATTTGTTATTAATCATAAAATAACTTTTATAAATTTTATCATAAAGATGTACATTATTTCCTATTTTTTCCTGAGTTTCTGTTTTTATAAGCATAAGCTATCCCACCCCTATCAAAAGAGAATCTTATGCAAAGCATGTTGTATAAGATCTTATAGTAAATATCTTAAGTTATTTTTATTCATATTAGTTCAAGGAATATTTTTCCTATAATAGTTTATTTTGAATAGTAAATTATGTTACCAGATGGTTTTAATTGTAAAACAATTAATCTTAGGTTTATAAATTTAAAGCGTAAGCATAAAGCACTCATTTCTGAGTGCTCTATTTTATCCTTAGAATAAAAAGAAAGTTAAAGCTAATAATGCTAGTGGCGATATATCATTTCTTCTTCTACTTCTGCAGCAACATCTACAGCAGCAAGATCTTCTACCCATGAATGTCACCCCCAATTATATTGCTTGTCCATATATGATATAAGTTTTATTTAACTTTTGCTACAATAAATACTTCTGTATATCATCAAACTTTACTTGCAATGCATCACATGAACCGAAGTAAAAAAATGCAATGCTGTATAAAAGATTATCAGCATTGCATTAGGTTAAATTGTTATTAAAAATAAATCTTAAAATTAACGTCTGCGGCTCTCAGAACCATGGGCTATTGCCTTAGTTGCATGAACTGTTCCATGTGGGTGTTGCGGTGGAGCATAGATAGAATACATCTTAAGGGGTTTATTACCAGTGTTTTTTACGTTGTGCCATGTACCAGCAGGTATGAAAATTGCAAATCCATCATAAATTTTTCTTTGATAATTCAAGTTATTTTTACTAGGGCCCATTTGAGCAAGTCCTTGGCCATCTTCAACTCGTAAAAATTGGTCAACTGTTGGATGAATTTCTAAGCCTATGTCTTCCCCTGGCTTGATGCTCATTAATGTAAGCTGCAAATGTTTCCCCGTCCATAAAGTTGTACGATAATTATTATTTCTCTTAGTTGCCTCATCAATATTAACTACAAATGGTTCTGGTCCATAGTCCTTCAATTGAGCAGGGTCATTTTCCTCTGCTGTACGTGAATAATCAAAGGTTGAGTCATAATTTGCATTATCTTCATAAGGATAATATTGATTGTTATATTCTCTGGAAAAGTTTTGATTATATATTAGCTGATCACAGAGATATGGACATTGATATGTTCCATTGGCACAATAAGAACATGGATAGTTGTTATAATCATTGTACATAAATGTTTATTCCTTTCAAAGTATTACCATATTATATTATGCATTTTGCTTAGTAGGTGTGCAATTTGTTAAGAAGTAACAATTTTAGAGAAACAGCATAATATGTACTGGGACAAGTCATTCAACTATTTTAATATAATAAGGAGGGCTACAATATGCCAGATGGATTTGGTCTTGCAGGTGATTTAGCACGTCATATTGGACAAACAGTTACAATTTTTACAACCAGCGGTGGAGAATCTGGAGAAGGATTTACAGGAGTTCTTGCATCAGTTAGTAGAGGTTTTGTCAGATTAATTATTAATCTTGGTTCTGCTCCAGGATGTGCATTAGGTAATTGTTGTACAGATGAAAGAAGAAGGAGCACATCAAGAAGAAATACTGGAAATAATGAATTCTCAAATGAGTTTGATGAGATGAATAATGAAAGTATTAGAAATACAGAAATAAGGAGAACTACAGACAGATTCGATTGCAGTGGTAGAACACTTGGGGCAATAGTTGACATTCCAATAGATAGAATTGCAGCATTCGTTCATAACGCAGTTGGAAGCACTGGGTGGTAATAAATATATACCTTTATTATTATAAAATTCAGCTTAGAGGAATATTTTTCTCTAAGCTTTTTAAATTTTAGGAAATCTTATGTGTCAAATTTTAAGCTAACAGAATAATATATTAATGTAGGTAAATTTAATGGAGGTTAATCAATGTATTACAGAAATGATGCACTAGAGCCTAACAATTTTGATTCAAAAGAAATTAATGCTGAAAATAATCAACAGGACCGTCATAAACAAACAGATAAAAATTATATGGGAATGCCTTATAATATGTTTCCAATGTCTCAATGCCCATGGATGCAAACTTGCCCAATGAAGGAAACTTGTCCAATGATGGGAGAATCGAAAATGATGCCTCAAATGGATCCTGGTGACCCAGATCCACGTTTCCCACATTTTCACCATTTTCATCACCATTTTCATCATCATTTTTTCCATCCTCATTTCCCACATCATCACATGCGTGGATTTTAGAATAGAAAAAATTTAATAATTATATTATTTTTTAGTTCCAAAAAGATTACCTAATAATAAAAGCACTATCAAGTTTTTAATTCAATAGTGCTTTTATTTTTATTATGTCAATATAAAAAAATAAAGCCCTGATTATCAGAGTTTTATTATCCTTAATTTTATGTGGGCTATATTTTGCACACCACCCATAACACAAATTCAAGAGAAATAAAAAGCAGCTGGTGGATTAAGCAACCAGCCACTTTAATTTCTTGTCTTCAGTTTATAACCTTCAAACTTGATAAAAAATGCTTATACCTTGAACAAAAATATTACTACCAACTACATGTTCTTCTACGGCGTCTCCTTCTTCGACACCTAATACAGCAGCATCTAACACAACAACATCTTACGCAGCAACATCTGTCAGTACATCGTCTATCAGTGCGGCCTCTGTCAGTGCGGCCTCTATCTGAAATAAATCTATCAGAGAAAAGTCTATCTAAAAATCTTTCACTTTCAAATCTGCGCCTCAAAAACATCACCTCCTTTATATAGCTTGTCCTAGTAGCATAATATATTATTGATGTGAATTTTGTTACTAAGAAAGCAGCTGGATAGAGGACCTAACCAACTGCCTTAATAATCGGGAGTCATTTAATGTTTTTACCAGATTAAACTACATTTTAACTCTTATAAAAAATACTCCAAAAATAAAAATAACATATAAAAAAGCATTTAGTGATAACTTTTTTGCGGTCATACAACCTCTTTTTAATGTTGACCTTATAATAAAGATAGACATAAAAGTTATTACTGCTGCAAGCAAGAGGGACTTATCTAACATCCATGGAGTAAAAATTATACCTAATGCGCTGGGCACCGTAGCCTGTATCATCATAGAACCACTGATATTTCCAAGAGCCAAATTTTCTTTTCCTTGCCTTACCCATATTAGTGCATTTAATATTTCGGGTAATTCAGTTGCTACTGGACTTAATAGTAACGAGACTATATGGGGTGATACCCCAAGTGAAATACTTAATGTTCCTAGATTATGTACAAACATTTGTGAACCAATAAAAATTAGTATTAGAGATATTATTGTTTGAAGCAATATCAATGTTTTCTTTGGTTTTATGCTTTTAGGACTAAATCTCAGCGGTTCTAATTCTTCAGCTATATCAGCAGTGTCAGTATTCATTTCTTTGTAAAAGTATATCCCATAAGCTATTAAAAACAAAATACCCAACCATGGCTTTATTGTGAAAGCTACAAGGCCTAAACCTATTTTAAACACAAAAATGCTCATAAACCAAGTTTGGTCTTTTGCTAATTTTTTATAATTAACATTAATACAACTTCCAGATTTTCTCGTGCCACTAAAGATTAGTATACAAATACCTACAACAGCATATGCAAGTGTACTTAGAACAAGAGGTCCACCTAGCGCTGCTCCAACACCAATATCCTTTTGACTTGCATTTACGCCAAAAACTACTGCTATAAAAGTTACTATGCTTTCAGGAAGGGCAGTACCAAAGGCTGCAAGAATGGAGCCTACCGCATTCTGAGAAATATTGAATGTTTTACCCACCCATTCAACTCCATTTACAAATAGCTCACAACTAAAGTAAATTATTAGTGCTGAAGCAATCATAATTAAAAGTGTAATATACATATTATTCCTCCTTAACAAAAAAATAAAAAGACTCCCAGCGTACTAAAGTACGCTAAAAGTCTCGCTTCGCATTTTTGCGGATATTGCCAGGCTTCTTGCCAATATGTTGACAATATCTATCAAACTACTCCCTTTTAACTTTACAACATTTATTAATATGTATCACTAAGAGTTATAATAACAAAATAAAATTAAAAAGTAAATATCTTACTTAAATGATAATCATTTTCAATAGAAACTAAAATACATCGTAAGCCATACTACATGCGATATATTAATCAAAATATACAATCCTAATCCTGCATTAATAATAACAGCTGCTATCCTTATTTGTTTTTCACTTGCTAGCTTTAATCGGTGATATAGAAAGTATAAAAGCACAGCAGGAATGAAAGTTTTAACTGCTATGCTTATTAATGGAGCTTGTATTATATTTTGCATAAATATATTTACTTCTACACAGAAGCCAATATTAATGAGTATTAATGTGGCTAACACATCTGTAATATTTAATATGGTCAAGGCGATAAACTTCATTTTTATGCCGTATAGTAAATCTTCTACTGCTAACATAACAATCTCCTTTAAATTTATTATTTATATTATGATTAGTTTTGCATCCTTTTAAACTTCATCATCTGTATAATATTATAAAAACCTCTGAAATTACTCAGAGGTTTTGCTTTTTTACATATAAAATTTTAACCATTATTAATAATATATTCAATATCGCTGCATTTCTTACAGACTAAAGCTACGGTACCATCACCGCAGTTTCTGAATTGAAAACTTTCTAAGGGTTTGTCTGTTATAATATCTTCTACATTTCCGCATTTACATATAAGTTTCGTAAAAATCACTCCTTCTGTTAAACTATTATACCATACTTGATGAAAAATTGATATTTGGTTTACATCTTTCAAAAGCATGCCATAATGATTTATTATATGCAAACATCTGTTTGCAGTCAAGAGAAAAAATAAAGCCCTACAAAAGTAAAAAGCAGTCGGAAATATTAACAACCAACTGCTTTATATGTAAAAATTAGAAGGGGGACATTACTATTCTACATGTTTATTATTAAGCCAATGTTAAAATAATAAATATTATTGTTAATTAATCTTGATTAATTTATAAATATAGCAGCTGGAAAGGGGGCTAACCAGCTGCTATGGAATGGTATTTATTTTATGGGGGTAATTTGTTTTTTTAGTATATTTATATATTAACTGCGATTTGTGACAATTATATGTCGATAATAAATATTATTTGTTAATAACTTTTGAATAATCTGCAAATAAAAAGAAGCTGCTAAAAACGTCGTCAAAACTTTTTTACGGAGTTGCATTAATAAACTTTTTAACTAAAAATAAATAATATATACTAGTATATACATTAGCAAGATAACCATTCATTGTTCCGAAATATGCTACCACCCTTAATTTCTTTAATTGTTCCATAGGATCTTCTGCTATGTGTGAATAATGTAGGAAAATAAAAAAATACCAAGACCTACAAAACTGTAAATCTTGATATTTCAACATTTCTGGTGCACCCAACAGGAGTCGAACCTGCGACCATTGGATTCGAAGTCCACTACTCTATCCAGCTGAGCTATGGGTGCTTAAAATTTGGAGCGGAAGACGGGACTCGAACCCGCGACCTTCACCTTGGCAAGGTGACACTCTACCATTGAGTCACTTCCGCATATTGGTGCAGATGACAGGAATCGAACCTGCATGCCGTAGGCGCTAGATCCTAAGTCTAGTGCGTCTGCCAGTTCCGCCACATCTGCGTTATTTTATTTTGGTGGCTCACCGGGGAATCGAACCCCGGACACCATGATTAAAAGTCATGTGCTCTACCGACTGAGCTAGTGAACCATCTTGGTTGGGATGGCAGGATTCGAACCTACGGATACAGGAGTCAAAGTCCTGTGCCTTACCGCTTGGCGACATCCCACTATCTGGGGTGGACGATGGGACTCGAACCCACAACAGCCGGAACCACAATCCGGTGCTCTGCCAATTGAACTACGTCCACCATATGGTGCGGCTTAAGGGATTCGAACCCCTGGCCTACTGCTTAGAAGGCAGTTGCTCTATCCAACTGAGCTAAAGCCGCATAATCTGGAGCGGGTGAAGGGAATCGAACCCTCGTAGCTAGCTTGGAAGGCTAGAACTCTACCATTGAGCTACACCCGCATAGAAATAAAAAAAGTTACTTAAATAAATAGATAACTTTTAAAGTGGTCGGGGTGACAGGGATTGAACCTGCGACCTCATGGTCCCAAACCACGCGCGCTCCCATCTGCGCTACACCCCGGTATATGGTGCACCATCAGGGACTCGAACCCAGGGCCCACTGATTAAGAGTCAGTTGCTCTACCAACTGAGCTAATGGTGCATATATGGTGCGGCTTAAGGGATTCGAACCCCTGGCCTACTGCTTAGAAGGCAGTTGCTCTATCCAACTGAGCTAAAGCCGCATTTGGAGCGGGTGAAGGGAATCGAACCCTCGTAGCTAGCTTGGAAGGCTAGAACTCTACCATTGAGCTACACCCGCATAATTTGGAGCGGAAGACGGGACTCGAACCCGCGACCTTCACCTTGGCAAGGTGACACTCTACCATTGAGTCACTTCCGCATATTGGTGCAGATGACAGGAATCGAACCTGCATGCCGTAGGCGCTAGATCCTAAGTCTAGTGCGTCTGCCAGTTCCGCCACATCTGCATTATTTTATTTTGGTGGCTCACCGGGGAATCGAACCCCGGACACCATGATTAAAAGTCATGTGCTCTACCGACTGAGCTAGTGAACCATCTTGGTTGGGATGGCAGGATTCGAACCTACGGATACAGGAGTCAAAGTCCTGTGCCTTACCGCTTGGCGACATCCCATTACATGGGGTGGACGATGGGACTCGAACCCACAACAGCCGGAACCACAATCCGGTGCTCTGCCAATTGAACTACGTCCACCATATGGTGCACCATCAGGGACTCGAACCCAGGGCCCACTGATTAAGAGTCAGTTGCTCTACCAACTGAGCTAATGGTGCATATTTGGTGCGGCTTAAGGGATTCGAACCCCTGGCCTACTGCTTAGAAGGCAGTTGCTCTATCCAACTGAGCTAAAGCCGCATTTGGAGCGGGTGAAGGGAATCGAACCCTCGTAGCTAGCTTGGAAGGCTAGAACTCTACCATTGAGCTACACCCGCATAATTTGGTCGGGGTGACAGGGATTGAACCTGCGACCTCATGGTCCCAAACCACGCGCGCTCCCATCTGCGCTACACCCCGGTATCTCGGAAGTACTTGTTCAACTCCCGACGACATAGACTATTCTACACGATATAATTTAATTCGTCAATACCTATTTTCATTTTTTTTAAGTTAGCTCTCTGATACAGATTTTTATATCATCTTTATCAATATTAAGAAGAGCATAGCTTTTATATCTATTCCTTGGCAGTGCTAGACTTCCTGGATTAATAAACCATATTCCCTCTTCATACAGCTCAACAGCTTCATGTGTATGACCAAATAATACTATATCTGCTCCTACTTCCTTTGCCTTATATTTAAGCCTTAATAAGTCACTTTTCACACCATATTTATGGCCATGAGTAATAAATACTTTCTTACCATTAAGTTCCTCCAGCCTCTCACTTGGCACAAAAGCAGAAAAATCACAATTTCCTCTCACGTTAATAATACTACCCTTATATCCCTTCCTAAGCACCTCTACATCCTCCACGTTATCCCCTAGATGTATTATCAAGTCTGCAGCTACAATTTGCTTTAAAGCGTGATTTAACTCATAAGAATGCCTATGAGAATCGCTAAGTACAGCTATTTGCATTAAAGTTTACTCCTTTTTAATTCTACCTTAAGTTTTTCTAGAGCTCTTGCTCTATGGCTGATCCTATTCTTCTCTTCTTCAGTTAATTCACCAAAGGTTTTATTATACTTTGGATAATAAAAAAGCGGATCATAGCCAAACCCGCTATTTCCTGATTGTGCCTCCTTAATAAAGCCTTCAACTTCTCCTTGAACCTTTATTATTTTATCTTCACTTAAGATAAGTACTATTGCGCTTACGAAATGCGCTTTTCTTTCTTCCATTGGCTTTCCTTCTAAAAGCTTCAATAATTTTTCATTATTCTTCTTATCATTACCATGTTCTCCAGCAAACCTAGCAGAAAAAACCCCTGGAGCTCCATTTAAGGCATCAACCATAAGCCCTGAGTCATCAGATAAAACCATAGCATCCTTGCCTATTTCAAAAATTTCACTAGCTTTTTTAAGTGCATTTTCCATAAAAGTACTTCCATCTTCAACAACATCAATATCTATTCCAGCTTCTCTTAAAGATATTACTTCAATTGGGAATTCCTCTAATATGGCCTTAATCTCCTTAACCTTGTGAGCATTATTGCTTGCAATAATTAATTTTTTCATTTGCTTTCTCCTGTCCCTATCCATAAACAATCTGTTTTAAGTGCGTCCTTCTGTGCCTGCAGCATTTGTTTTATTCCCTTTTCTCCAAGCGCCAATAGTTCATCTAAATCCTTTCTAGAAAAAGGGCTCTCTTCTCCAGTTCCCTGCACTTCTATAAATTGACCTTCATCTGTCATGACTACATTCATATCCACTTTAGCATTTGAATCTTCAATATAACATAAATCTAACATTTTAACATCACTTACTATTCCTACGCTTACCGCAGTTACAAAATTTCTTATTGGATAAACCTGAAATGGAGTATGTTTGTGAAGCTTATTTACTGCATCTACCATGGCAACAAAGGCTCCTGTAATAGAAGAAGTTCTTGTTCCTCCATCTGCTTGTATTACATCGCAATCTATCCATATAGTTTTTTCACCAATGGCTTTTAAATCAACAACAGATCTTAAGGCCCTTCCTATAAGTCTTTGAATTTCCATAGTTCTGCCATCAATCTTTAATCTTGAAATATCCCTTGGTTTTCTCACTTGAGTTGCCCTTGGAAGCATATTATATTCTGCAGTAATCCATCCTTCTCCTGTCCCCTTTAAAAAAGGAGGTACTTTATCCTCTAAGGAGGCAGTACATATTACTTTTGTATCTCCAACTTCAATGAGAACTGAACCCTCTGCATGTTTTATATAATTTCGGGTTATTTTAACGGGCCTTACTGAATCATTCCTTCTATTATCATGTCTCAATTTTATTACCTCCAATAAAAATCATCAATTATGGATGCTTCCATAAAGAAAAATTTAATCCTTTTTATTTATACGATTTTGTTTAAATTATTTATAATTACTTAATAAATCCTCCAAGCTAAAAAGTTCGTCTCTTTCTGGCGGCTGTACTTCTATTTCAAAGCCTTTATAATCAACTAAAATACCTTTGTCCTTAGTAATATTACCTATAATTGCAGCCTTAATTCCTTTTTTGCTTAGCTTATTTATAAGCTCTGGCCCATTTTTAGTTGTAATAAGCATACTTCCAGAAGATATAAATCTTAAAGGGTCAATGTTAAGCTTATTGCATATCTTTTTTGCAACATTACTTAAAGGCATCTTTTCTTCATATACTCTAAAGCCAACATTACTAGCATCCGCCATTTCCCACAGTGCTCCTAATACACCGCCTTCGGTTATATCATGCATGGAATTTACTCCAAAATTTCCTGCTATTATACCTTCATCAACCACGCTAATATTTTCTATATACGTTTTTACTTCTTCTGCTTCTTCAGCTGTGATTATATCCTTAATAAATGGAAAATAATCGTTGACAATTATAGAGGTTCCCTCCATGGCCAAATTTTTAGTTACAATTATGTCATCATCTATTTTAGCACCACTTGTTGCAACTGCAATACCTTTCTTCCCCTTACCTATGGCAGTACAGGATACTATAAGTTTATTAACAGCTCTTGTTATTTCAGTATGACCACCTAGGATTTCAACATTTAATTTTCTGCATTCTTCATTTATTTCTTTCATTAAATCCTTTAATTCCTCTAATGTTGTCTTCTCAGGCGCAAGAATGGTTACAAGAATTCCTATAGGCTCAACGCCGCAGGAGGCTATATCATTGCAATTAATATGTACAGCAAGTTTTCCAATGTCACTTTCAGCTCCTGTTATAGGATCAGTTGAAACAATGCATTCAAAGTCTCCATATTCTATAACACTGCAATCTTCACCTACCCCGCTTTTAATCCTGACATCTTTTCTATCCACACTCTTATTACTATTTATTATTTCTTTAAGATCATCCCAATTTAATTTTCCAACTTTCATAAAAATCTCCTTTCTTTTTAGGTGGTCAAGCACTATTTTCCAAATTAAATCATATTATTTATATAAGGATTAATTTATGGTGGTGTATAGTTTGAAGTATATAGGTCCTTTTTTAAGGATGAATACCCTTAAAAGTAATATCATTGAAAAACAATTATTTTTCCTAGCAAAAGAATCATTAAAATATTTAGTTTTAAATTCCAAATGTGGAATAACTATTTCCTCTAAGGATCTAAAGATAAAAAATGTACCTAATTTTGATATTAGCACAATTGGTTCTTTTTCTCCACTTTTATGTATATATAAAAAAGGGAGTCCTAAATTAATAAATATCGGAGGCGGCCTATGCTTTGATGAAGACAGCCTGAAAAAAGAAATAAACATAGAAGGAAATTCACTAATGACCTTAGGTATTTTAGAATTAATAGATTATTATAAGAAGTTTGAGGGCATTGATAATAAAAAGCATTCTCTAGGAAACGTCTATTTATTGCTGGCAAAAAAGCAGCTCGAATTTTATGCTGCAAACTTCAGGAACATAGAAGGCTTATTTGTGGATAAAAAGCATACAGATGGAAACTCCTTGGAGGAATACAAATTTGAAGAAAAAAATAAAAAGTTCAAGTTTTCTGATCAAGCTTTCCTAATGGCTGCTTACTATAAATATTCTTTATTTGATGACAGTGCACTTGGTAATGAATATAAATCCTTTGCTTTAGATATCTTTAATATGTTTAATGAGTTAAAAGACGAACTCTATCTTAGCTCCTATGAGGAATTAACCAAACTTTCTTTTGCGATAAATCTATTTTACAGTTATAGTAAGCTGCCTGAGGCAAAACTATTATTTCTTGATATAATGGAATTCATATTAGAGGGCCGCAAAGATATCCTTCCTGATAAACTTAAAAATGAGCTAGAAACTGATTGCTTGTTCTTCATAAATTGCTTAGTTATCTATAAAGATACTGAAATTATAAAGTTCAAGGATACTTGTGATAATATTCATAATAAACTTCTGGAATTATATATGCCAGAAAAGGGACTTTTTTTAAAGGCAGAAGATAAAAAAGAATCACTTTATTCAAGCCTTGAAATTGTACTTTATCTATTATCCATTTTAAGTTATATGAAGTTTTTTGGTGAAAGTAAAGATGGTAATATGATTGCCGTAGATGTATATAAAAGACAGCTTATAGATTCAGGCATTATATTAAGCTGGCCTGTAAGCCCTGATTTAGACGACGTAGAAAGATATAGAAACTTCACCTCAAAATCTGAGGACATCATTGATGAACAGGAATTTAGAATGCCAAATGTACCTGCTCCTGATAGCGTAGATTTAGCTCCTATATTTATTAAAAATATATCCTATAATAAAAAGAAAGAAAGCTTTACTCAAAGCAAGCTTACCTTTGACAGCAGCAAGAATATGTTTATTTATTTGCTCATTATTTATTTAAATAAATTTACAGCTGACAATCCTTAGGTAATAATCTTCTTAATTAGTTAAAATAAAAGCTCCCAGAATAATAGGGAGCTTTTAGTTATTTGTATTGTCTGTATCATCTATAAAAGCCTTATCAAGTTTAACATTGCCTTCTTTTAAAATATAAATCCCTTTTATGTCTGATTTTTTGCACAGAATCATATTCTGAAAAAACAAGGGAATATTGGGCATTTCATTAAGTAGTATTGTCTCTCCATTTTTTATATAGTCTAATCTTTTTTGCTTATCTCCTTCTAATTTAGCCTTAAAAATAAGCTCATCATACTGGCTATTATTATATCCAAAAATATTTGACTTAGAAGTTGAAATCCATGGTTCTAGAAAAGATACTGCATCATTATTAGAGGATGTATATTCATTTAAAGCTATATTGAAATTGCCATTTACTAAAAGGTCATTAAACCCTTCTTCACTTAAGCCTTTGCAATCTAAATTAATATCTAATACCTCTTTGATATTCTTTGCTACAGCATCTGCAATTCGTTTATTTTCATCATTATCTAAATATATAAAACTTACTTTTTCTTTTTTATCATATTTGCTATTTGTAAGAAGTTCTTTACTAAGTGTATCATCATTTTCTTTTTTTATATATTTGCTTGCATTAAATACTTGTGAACTTGCAGTATCCTCCTTTGGAACATAAGTGAAAGCTGCTCTTGCAGTACTATTTAAATTATTTTCAGCTATTTTTTCTCTATTAATAGCTAAGCTTAATGCTCTTCGGAAGCTGATATCATTAACAATTCCTGATTTTTTGAAATTAAAATTTAAACTCCACCCAATGTTAACTGGTATAGTTTCTTCCTCTCCATTAATAATAAGATTTTTAATCTCACTAACAGGAGGATTTAAGAATAAATTGATTTTATTATTTTTAAAACTTGCCATAGCATTTTCAGTACTTACATTTGTGGTAATATATAATTTATCTGATTTTACATCATCTTTGCCATAATAGTTTTCATTCTTTAATAGTGTTAAACCTGCACTATTATCTACGCTATAAAGGCTAAAGGGGCCGGTATAATTAATACTCTTATATGCATTTTTCCAGTCCTTTAAATTAGTATCAATAATTCTAAGAGCAAACACTGGTTCGCTTAATATTTGCAGCAAGGAATTTGAAGGTGAATTTAGTCTTAATTCAAGAGTCTTTTCATCAACAGCTCTAATTGCAACTCCGCTAAAGCTTTTCTTACCATTATTATAATCTTGTGCGCCAAATATACTATATAATTCAATAGCATAATTATTCTTAAGTTTAGGATTTAATATATCTTTAAAAAAAGTTACAAAATCTTCAGCAGTTATTTCCTTTCCATCATTCCATTTTGCATTATCCCTTAACTTAAAGGTATAAGTAATATTATCCTTGCCTTTAGTAACACTTTCTGCTATCCCTGGAACTACATCTCCATTTTCATTTTGCTTTACAAGGCCTTCGAATAAGGCAAGAAGAATATCTTTGTCGCAGCTGCTGCTTGAATTTAATTGTAATAGATCCTCCGGATACTTATTGATACTATAAACTATATTAGTTTTTGTCTTATTATCTAATATAGTAGAAGTTGTCTTTTTTTCAACGCAACCACTTGCGAATATAAGCATGATTATTAAAATCAATATAAAACAAAACTTGCTTTTCATATGTAGTTCTCCCAAAAACTAGCTTAAATATTTTTATTAATAATTATAGTCATTATTTCAAAACTTAATCAAACTTAAGTTATTTGGGAAGATATTTATAGAAATTTAATTTTTTAATCATAAAATCATCCTTAGCTTTGCCTATTAGTCCAAGATTGTTTTTAATAAAAATGAGGCTGTCTTCAAGTATTAAGTCCTTTTTATTTAAGCTAAATCTAAGGTTTTTTTTATTTTTCCTTTCAAATTTACCTGTGGTTATATAAAATCCCTTATTTGCCTTAGTTTTATCAAGTTCATTTAAAAATAAATCTATTTGTTCTAAAGTAACCATATCTGTTTTATGATACTTAAGCATTACAACTTGATTATGACCGCTGAGCTTTAATTTAAGAAGGTAGTTAGTTTTAATTATTGTTTCCCATTGAATATTATAATTCCAGCATAGTTTACTCAAATTTTGAAATATTGTTTCTATATCTATCATCTTTAAAATTGTACTTGCTTTCTCTATTTCATCCTTTTTCAGCTGATAATAAAGAGAATCAAGTATATTAGCCATTCTGCCTCCTATTAAATTGATTTATCTCATACACTATATTATATGTATTTTATTTAATTTCTTAACAAAAATTCCTTATAAGAATTATTTAATTTTCCTCAAATTTCATATTTGTGTTATAATGTCTTTGTATTTATAATTAGGAGGGGTCTAGTTATGCTGCTTGTTATTGAACTCTTTGGAATACTTACAATGTTTACAATAGTATTTGTCCTGGTATGGGGATTTATTATTTTAAATCAGATTTTCGGTCAATTAAGATATAAAAACTATCTTATGGAAAAACTTATTCAAACCATTAGTCTGCAAAATAAAGTTGTTACTAAAAAAGAACAAGCTCAACCTGAGGATAATATAGCTGAAACTTAAGTTTAAAAATCTTTTTTAAGAAGGTAAAATTCAAACTGTTAAAGAAATACTAAGTACTAGATCGTAATAACTAAAGCCGCTGAGAACACTTATAAGGAATTTATGATGATTCCTTATGTATTCTCAGCGGCTTAATATATTCACATGGTCTATAATTTACTTAACTCTTCTTCCACTAATTTATTAGCTATTTGTGGATTTGCTTTGCCCCTTGTTTCTTTCATAACTAAACCAACTACAAAGCCAACAATTCTAGTTTTACCGCTTTTAAAGTCCTCTACAGCCTTAGGGTTGTTTTGAAGTACCTTAACAACAGCTTCACGAATAGCTCCTTCATCATTATTTTGAACAAGTCCTTTTTCTTCAACTATGGTACTAGGAGCCTTTCCAGTGTCAAACATTTCTTCTATTACTTTTTTGCCAATGTTATTAGATATAGTTCCTGAATTTATGAGCTTAATTAGCTGTGCTAGTGACTCTGGAGTAAACTTTAAGTTTTCAGGACTTACATTTTTTTCATTCATGAGTCTAGAAATATCACCCATAAGCCAATTTGATGCTGATTTTGCATCTTCGCTTAATTTAGCGCTAGCTTCAAAGAAATCAGCTAAGGCCATAGATAAAGTTAAAACAGAAGCATCATATTTTGGTATTTCAAATTCCTTAACAAACCTTTCAGCCTTTTCATGTGGAAGCTCTGGTATAGTGCTTTTTATTTCTTCAATCCACTTGTCACTAACATTAAGTGCTACCAAGTCTCCTTCTGGGAAGTATCTATAGTCATTAGCCTGTTCTTTGTTTCTCATAACTATAGTTTCACCTTTAGCATCGTCCCATCTTCTGGTTTCTACAAAAAGTTTTTCTCCACTGTTTACTGCCTTAAACTGTCTTTCATATTCATAGTTTAAAGCTTTTTCAAGTGCCTTAAAGGAGTTCATGTTCTTAATTTCAGACTTAACTCCAAAGTCCTTGCTGCCCTCTGGTCTTATGGAAATATTTCCGTCACATCTTAAGGATCCCTCTTCCATTTTAACGTCAGATACTCCAATTGAGCTTAAAATGCTTTTAAGCTTTTGAAGATAAAGTGTAGCCTCCTCTGGAGATCTTAAATCTGGTTTAGATACAATTTCTATAAGAGGAACTCCTGCTCTATTATAATCTATTAAAGTTCCAGCAGCTGTGTGTAATAGCTTCCCGGCATCCTCTTCAATATGAATTCTTTCTATCCCAATTTTTTTCTTTTCACCGCTTTGGAGCTCAATTTCAATATATCCTTCATAACATAGTGGAATCTCATCCTGTGTAATTTGATAATTTTTTGGATTATCTGGATAAAAATAATTTTTTCTATCCATTCTGCTTATATTATGTATTTTACAATTTAAGGCAAGTCCTGCCTTTACCCCATACTCCACTACCTTTTTATTAAGCTGGGGCAGGGAACCAGGTAGTCCTAGACATATAGGACAAACATGTGTATTAGGCTGTCCCCCAAACTCAGTAGAACAACTGCAGTAAATTTTTGTATTTGTTGAAAGTTCTGCATGAACTTCTAAGCCAATGACTGTTTCAAATTTCATATGTATTTTTTTCTCCTTTCAGTCGAAAACACGGGGCAGTTTAAGATTACTCACTCCCGCTCGCAAACTACCCGTAAAAGTCCATTTAGGACTTTTACCTCCTTTCAATATATTACCTGCATTAAATATTTGGTATAAGTTTGTGCCAATTTGTTGACTGTTCATAGCTATAAGCAAGATTAAATAAAGTATCCTCTCTAAAATAATCTCCTATAAACTGCAGTCCAACAGGTAAACCAGAAACCATACCACAAGGTACTGAAATTGCTGGAATTCCTGCAATATTTACAGGTACGGTATATATGTCAGATAAATACATTGAAAGTACATCATCCACTTTTTCTCCAATTTTAAAAGCAGTTGTTGGAGTAGTAGGTGAAACTACTGCGTCAAATTCTTTAAACACCCTTTGAAAATCCTGCTTTATTAAATTTCTTACCTTTAATGCCTTTTTATAATAAGCATCATAGTAACCTGCTGATAAAGCATAGGTACCAAGCATAATTCTTCTCTTAACTTCCTTGCCAAAGCCCTCATTTTTAGATTTATAATAAATATCAATAGAATCCTCAAACTCTTTAGCTCTGTGTCCATATCTAATTCCATCAAACCTTGCCAAATTTGATGAAGCTTCGGCGCTTCCTATAATGTAATATGCAGCAAGGGCGTACTCTGAAAGAGGAAGTGAACATTCTGAAACCTCTGCTCCGTTCTCTTTAAGTACCTCTATAGCCTCTAATACAGCCTTTCTAACTTCTTCATTTAAGCCTTCGCCAAAGAATTCCTTTGGAATACCTATTTTCTTACCCTTAAGATCTTTAGTTAGGCTGTTTTTATAATCCTGAACTGGCACCTCTGCAGTGGTTGAATCTCTATAATCATATCCTGCTAAATGCTGTGTTAATAGTGCACAGTCCTCAACATCCCTAGCAATAGGTCCTATTTGGTCAAGTGTAGAACCAAAGGCTACAATACCATATCTTGATATTCTTCCATAGGTTGGCTTTAGTCCAACAACTCCGCACAATGCTGCTGGCTGCCTAACAGAACCCCCTGTTTCAGAACCAAGTGAAAGTGGTGCTTCGAAGGCTGCAACTGAAGCTGCTGCTCCACCAGATGAGCCTCCAGGTACCCTTTGTAAATCCCAAGGGTTTTTAACTAGCTTAAATGCACTGTTTTCATTGGAAGAACCCATAGCAAACTCATCCATATTAAGCTTTCCAAGAACAACTGCATCTTCCTTTTTTAAGTTTTCAACAATATGAGCATCATATGGAGCTATGTAACCCTCTAAAATCTTAGAAGCACAAGTATTTTGCATTCCTTTTACGCTTATATTATCTTTAATTGCAATAGGAACTCCACCAAGTGCACCTATACTCTTACCATCACTAATTTTCTTATCTAATTCCTTTGCCGTTAAGCGTGCCTCTTCCTTGGCTACGTATAGATAGGCTCCAAGGCTAGCATCAACTGCGTCTATTCTATCTAGATAGCTCTCAGTTACTTCTTCTACCTTAACTTCTTTCTTATCTATTAGCTCTTTTATTTCATGAGCCTTAAGCTTATGTAATTCCATAAAATTCTCTCCTTTATTCTATAACCTTAGGCACTAAGAAATACTCTTCAAGCTTACTTGGTGCATTATTTAATACTTCACTAAGTTCCATTGATGGTTTAACTTCATCATCTCTAAGACGGTTTTCAATATAGTAGGGATTTACTATTATTTCTACATCTTCAGTATCAAGTTCATTTAATTTTTCAATATATTGAAGTACACTATTTAAATCCTTAATAAGCCCTTCTTTTTCTTCCTCTGAAAAGCTAAGTCTTGCAAGGTCTGCAACATATTCTACATCTTTCTTTGTAACTGACATATTTCCACCTCTTCCTACATACAAGTTAATATTTACTATTTTACCACAAAAAAATAATTTTAGGCTATTCATAATATAATTTTCTTAAGTAAATCCTTATTTTCGGTATATTTTTTTCTTAAGCCAAAGCTGATATTATGAAGCCTAAAAAAAATCTATTGAAAAAATAAAAATATATCAATAAAAATGGCATCCATATGATATGGATGCCATTTATCTTTTAATTAACCTTCATAAATCTAAAAAAAACTGCCACAAATGCCATGGAAAAACAAATTATAGTATAAATTACATCCTTAAAACTAGTCTTTAAAGATATAATTTTAATTCCCCACATAATCATAGTAAAAAACAAGCACCATTGCAGGGCATAATATCCATAAAAATATTTTATGTATGCAAAATGATAGGTAGATACCATAGTAAATATCAAGGCAAGCATAGTAATTGTTACACCTATCCAACCTAACAAATTTATGGCTTTTTTCATCTTAGCCGCCTCCGAAATAATTATAAGGTTAATATTTTAACCATTGTACAAGCTTTATATTAAGACAAAAATTAATAAAAGTAAAGGTTATTTCTATGTATTTACAAATAATTTACAACATTGAGTTAAACTCTTCTTCTGTAAGCACCTTTACACCAAGTTCTACAGCCTTATCATATTTTGAACCTGGTTCCTTACCAACTAGCACATAATCAGTTTTTTTGCTAACACTACCAGCCACCTTAGCTCCAAGTGTTTCAAGTTTTTCTTTTATTTCAGTTCTGCTAAAGCCTTCTAAGCTGCCGGTTACAACTATAGTCTTACCATTAAACACATTATTAATGGAGGTAGTTTCTTCAAAGACTGGTTTTATCCCTAGTTCCAAGAGCTCATTTATATTCTTTATTATTTTTTCCTCTTTAAAGAAATCTAGTACACTTTCAGCTACTATATCTCCTATATCCTGCACTGAAACAAGCTCTTCAAAGGAAGCCTTTTGCAGTGCCTCTAAAGACTTAAATTTCTTTGCTAAATCCGTAGCAGTTTTTTTGCCTACATTAGGTATGCCTAGAGCATATATAAAAGAAGATAAGTCGCAATTTTTACTATTCTCAATAGCCTTTAATAAATTATCAGCCTTCTTATCCCCAAACTTCTCTAAGGTAAGCAGGTCTTCTTTCTTCAACCTATATAAGTCAGCAATTGATTTTAAATCAAGCTTTTCAAAAAGCTGCTCTGCGGTTTTCTCGCTAAAGCCTTCTATATTAATAGCCTCTCTACTTCCAAAATGAACTATACTCTTAACCATTTGAGGCTTACAGGATAAGGTATTTTCACAAAAATAGTGGACACCTTCCTGAATTAATTCACTTCCGCAGGCTGGACAATACTTAGGTACTTCAATTTCAATGCTGTCATTAGTAGTCTCTTCTACTGTGCCCATTATTTCCGGGATAACATCATTAGACCTTCTAACAAAGACCTCACTGCCTATTCTAACTCCCTTTCTTCTTATATCGTCAATATTATTTAAAGTTGCCCTTTTTACAGTTGCCCCTGCTAGTTCAACTGGCTCAAGAAGTGCAGTTGGAGTAACCCTGCCGCTTCTTCCTACATTCCATTCAACCTCTAATAGCCTTGTAGTTGCCTCCTGTGCTTCAAACTTAAAGGCTATTGCCCACTTAGGAAACTTTACTGTATAGCCTAAAAGCTCTCTAGTTCTAGTATCATCTATAACAATAACCACACCATCTATATCATAGCCAAGGTCCAGTCTTATTCCCTCAATATAATTAATTTCCTTTTCAATTTCCTCCAAGCTGTAACATTCCTTTAAATACTCATCTACTGGAAAACCTTTATCCTTAATGAAGTTCATCATAGATATATAATTTTCGAAAGGCTCACCTTCAGTATAGCCTATATCATAAAAAAAGGCAGACAGGTTTCTACTTGCAGTTTCCTTTAAATTAAGATTTCTAAGTGCTCCTGCAGCACCATTTCTTAAATTTTTTAGTGGTACCGCTGCAGAGGCATTATATTTGTCAAAGGCTTTCTTCGTCATCATAGCCTCACCATGAACTTCAAAGCTAAAATCATTTTCTATTTTTAATGGAAGACTTTTTATAGTTTTTGCCTGTGCTGTAACATCTTCTCCTACACTACCTGTACCTCTAGTAGCTGCTTTTATCATGATTCCTTCTTCGTCATAGGTACAGTTTATAGTAAGCCCATCAAATTTTTTTGTAAGTACATATTTAAGCTTCGGAAGTTTTTCTTCACTTGAAGCGTTATATTCAGCTATAAACTTTCTATTTCTATTGTCCCATTCTCTTAGTTCTTCAATACTTTGAGCTTTATCAAGACTCCAAAGCCTTGCCTTGTGGGTATACTTTTGAAATTCAGATAAAGTTATATCTCCAACTCTTTGGGAAGGTGAATAGGTCAGTATGAAACCTGTCTCTTTTTCTAAATTTATAAGTTCATAATACTTTTCATCATATTCCTTATCTGACATAGATGGATTATCAAGCACATAATAATTATAAGCTTGCTTATTAAGTTCTTCCGTAAGTTCGTGAATCCTATTTATTTTATCTTCTCTATCAGACATGTAAAAACCTCCGGTATTGAATAATTAATATATGAATTATTATAGCAAATAAATACATTATTATTATGTTTATTAATATATTAAGTGTACACGTTCCGCATCTACTTTATTCTGTAAACAAAGGAAACGTCCCTCTGCCACCTGCCATTATAACAATTCGATTGGAGCTACACTTAGCATAAAGGTCTTAATTCCTTGTGTATCAAAGGCAATTGTAAGCCTTACATCGCTTCCATCCTTAGCTGCACTTACTATAGTACCGACTCCAAATTTTGAATGTCTAACCTTTCTACCAAGAGTTGCCTCTGACATGCTAATTGCACCTTGTGCTACAGGCTTATTAGTACTAGTTACAGCCGCACTGGCTAAATTATAATTCATGGCTCCTTGACCTACAGATCTAACAGAATTATTTCCAAACCCATTAGAATTGAATCTGCCTGTGTTTATCCCGCCATTACTGCTTAAGCTTTTGCTTCCTACATATTCCTTTAGATGCAAAGGAACTTCGTTTAAGAAATCAGAAGGTGAATAGGCCACAGTTCTTCCAAACACCCTTCTCACTTCTGCTGAAGTCATATATAGCTTTTCCTTTGCCCTAGTAATTCCAACATAGCAAAGTCTTCTTGACTCCTGCATTTCACTGTCATTATTAAAGGACATCATACTTGGGAATATGCCATTTTCCATACCAACCATGAAAACAACTGGAAACTCTAATCCTTTCGCACTATGAAGTGTCATCAATGTAACACTGTCAGCCTCTTCATCAAAATTATCTATATCTGAAACAAGGGTAACTTTCTCTAAGAAGGAAGATAAGGACTTATCCTCATTGCTCTGCTCAAAATCAACAGCAGCTGATACAAGTTCCTTTAAGTTTTCAATTCTGCTTTGATCTTCTATATCCTTAGAATTCTTAAGTTCATTTAAATAACCTGTGTCCTCTAATATTAGTTCAATAAGCTCAGAAACCTCAAGTTCGTCTTTTTTTACCATAAAATTATTTATAAGACTTGTAAATTTATTAATAATAGATATATTTCTCGATGTTAAACCTGGTACATACTCAGCATCTAAAAGAGTGCTGTAGAGTGGTTCTTCATTATTATTTGCCACCTCTTGAATTTTAGAAACAGTAGCATCACCTATACTTCTTTTAGGTACATTAATAATTCTTTGAAGGCTGATATCATCAAGGGGGTTATTAATAAGCCTTAAGTAGGCTAAAATATCCTTTATTTCTTTTCTGTCATAGAACTTAAGTCCGCCAATCAGTCTATAGGGTATATCTGCTTTTATAAAGCTGTCTTCAAATATACGAGATTGTGAATTCATTCTGTAGAGTACAGCAAAATCAGTATACTTTCTTCCTTCTTCCCTTACAATTCTCTTTATTTCAGAAGCTATAAAGCTTCCCTCATCATTATCAGAAAAGGCCCTGTAGATTTTAATCTTATCTCCTACCTCTTGGGTGGTTCTAAGTTCCTTATCTTTTCTTTCTATATTATTTTTAATTACCAAGTTTGCAGCATTTAAAATGTTTCCCTTTGATCTGTAATTTTGCTCGAGCTTAATTACCTTTGACTCAGGATAGTCCTTTTCAAAGTCCAGGATATTCCTAATATCTGCTCCCCTCCACTGGTAAATGCATTGGTCGTCATCCCCCACCACGCAAATATTCCTGTGAGCTGCAGATAGAAGCCTTACAAATTCGTATTGAGCAAAATTTGTATCCTGATACTCATCCACCATAATATATTTAAACTTTCTCTGATAAAACTCAAGTACATCCCCATGTTCCTTAAAAAGCTGAACAGTTTTAAATATGATATCATCAAAATCCAAGGCATTATTTTGCTTAAGCTTCTTTTGATAAAGCAAATATACATCAGCTATTTTATTCATTCTAAAATTACCTTGATTATCTCTTTTAAATTTATCTGCAGTAATTAATTTATCTTTAGCTGAGCCAATTTTATTAATAACTTCCTTTTCATCAATATCTTTATCATTGATATTTAATTCAGACATACATTGTTTTACCAAGGTTTTCTGATCATAGGTATCATATATTACAAAATTTTTATTATAGCCTAATTTATCAATTTCTCTTCTTAAAATTTTTACGCAGCTGGAGTGGAAGGTTGAAACCCACATATTTAAGGCTTCTTCTCCGATTAGTGCTCTTACTCTTTCCTTCATTTCCTGTGCAGCTTTGTTAGTAAAGGTTATGGCAAGTATTTGTGAAGGATAAACTCCTAAATCTTTAATCATATGTGCAATTCTATAAGTTAAAACCCTGGTTTTACCTGAGCCTGCACCAGCTAATATAAGCAGAGGTCCATTAACCGTAGTTGCTGCCTCATATTGTTCTTTATTTAAAAGCTTTTGTAAATCCATACTTTCTAATCTCCTTAAATATATAAACACTAGTTCTTATTATGCATTATTAATTATATCATATTTTAGCCGTATTAATACAAAAAGTATCAGCAGAATACTTTCTTCCACTGATACTTTTAATCATAATTATTTTATAAACTATTTATCTTTCCAATTTAATCTTTCAAATACAATATTATATCCATCGCTTCCATAATTTAAGGATCTATTGACTCTGCTTATTGTAGCGGTACTTGCTCCCGTAGAACTAGCAATATCCAAATAAGTTCTCTTTTGCTTTAGCATTTTGGCAACCTGTAATCTTTGTTCAAGATCTTTTATTTCGTTGATAGTGCAAATATCGTCTATGAACTTATAAACTTCTTCTCTATCTTTTAGACTAAGTATTGCATCACAAAGAAAATCCATATCCTTACTCTCAAGTTTAGATTTATATTCTCCCATCCGAACAGCCTCCAATTTCTTAAGTTAATCCCAAGCAATATTTAATTTAAATTAATTTATGATGAACTAAAAAATATTAAACGTTTACTTATTATCATTTTACCATGTAGTAAAACTATATTCCAGTGATATATTAATTTATTATTATAGTAATCAATTTATTTTATTAAAATGATTTATTTTAGACAAACAAAAACAGCCCTTGGGGCAGGGCTGTTTTTAATAAATAAAAAGGGGGCTATTTAATTCCTTTTATTTATCCTTGCATTGTTATTATATTAAAAATGAAATTAAAATGCAAGAGTTTTTGCAATTTTATTTGTGAACTATTTGTTAAATGAATGTTAATCCTTCATTTTTTTGTTAATATTTTAATTTTTAAGCATATTATAATTTATTTAAATTTTTTTTAAAATATCTACCTCTTCTTCAGTAAGTTCTCGACAATCTCCTTCAAATAGATCTTCAGGAAGTAAAATGGGACCGAAACTTATTCTTTTTAAAAAGACCACATTTTTTCCTAAGCTATTAAACATCCTTTTAACTTGATGAAATTTTCCTTCTTGTAAGGTAACTTTAACTTCAGAGCCATTTTTATCAGCTTTTAATATTTCAAGCTTTGCAGGCAAGCATTTATAGCCGTCATCAAGAATAACACCTTTATTAAAAGATATAATATCACTTTCAACTACTTCCTTATCTATTTCAGCATAATAAACCTTATCTACATGCCATTTAGGAGAAATAAGTCTATGGTTAAGTTCACCATCATTAGTCAAAAGTAAAAGTCCAACGGTGTCCTTATCTAATCTTCCAACTGGAAAGGGCTCAAATATTTTATATTCCTCATCTAGTAAATCAATTACAGTTTCATCATATTTGTCAAAGGTGGCGGATACTACTCCTGCTGGCTTATTCATTAACAAATAAATATATTTTTTGTATCTAACTACTTCCCCAGAAACCACAATACTACTTTTTTCCGGTTCAAACTGATATGCACTATCCTTTATAATTTCATTATCTATTTCTACCTCTCCAGCCTTTACAAGAGCCTTTACTTCCTTCCTGCTGCCATAACCCAAATTTGCTAAAACCTTATCTAATCTTTCCATTAAAATACCTCTCATTGATTTTACTATTCAAAATTAATTTATAATTAAAAATTAATTATTATAGATGTTTTCACAGATGAAAAACTGAATTAATTCTTAATTAATTAGACCAAGTTGTAATCAATATATATTATATCCTATTTAAAAAAACAAAACAGCCAAAAGTGGCTGTTATTTATTATTTGCGTAATATTGCATAACTTTTTTTACATAGTCCTTAGTTTCCTTATAATCCGGAACTCCATTGTATTTTGCAACTGCTCCGGGTCCTGCATTATAAGCAGCAAGAGCAAGTTCCTTCGAATTTCCGTACATATTCAATAGGTTTCTTAAATATTTAGTGCCGCCATCAACATTTTGTTCTACATTATAAGGGTCTGAAACTCCCATGGAAGCTGCTGTGGAAGGCATTAACTGCATAAGCCCCTCTGCTCCTGCACTTGATTTGGCATTGGGATTGAAATTTGATTCCTGCTTAATTACAGCCAAAATTAAATCTTTATCAACACCATACTTCTGGGCTGCTTTAGCTGCTGCAGCATCAATAGAACTATTATTAGTTTTTATATCATCATTAATATAGCCTTGTAGATCTCCTAAAAGATTATTTATGGGCATGCCATTGCCATAACCTAATTTGCTTAAATCAATATCCGATAATCCTAATAAATCTGCACTGCTATTATTATTTTGCATCGCACCAGTTAAGCTTTGCAAAACCAGCTGAAAAGAATTAGAGTCCTCTCCTAAAGTATTTTTAAGCAGCATAGACATTAATTGCAGCTGTAAGTATGCTTCAGCATTATTTTCAACCTTCAAAACTTTCACCTCTTATTTCTTCATAAGTATTCTAAATATTCTTCATCAAAATTAGGATATATTTCATAAGTTATCTCTATCCCACATTAAATTCCTGCAACGAATAATCCTCATATACACATTTCTTATAACTGCTTTTACAAAGTGCAAGTATTTTATAATTACCAGCAGCAAAGGGAATAAAGGTATAATTATTATTGCGGCTTAAATCCTGGGCCAAAATCCAATCCCCTTTTTCCATAAGGTAGAATTGGTATAATACTTCTTTTCCACCTTCAGAATCAGCTGTAAAAGTAATAGCCTTATTGACATAAAGATTATTTTTATCAAATTTTATTTGAGTATTTGTAATGGGCAGAGCTTCAGAGATATTAAAACGTACATCTTTTTTGCTGTCAAATTCTGCTTCACTGTCTTCGTTCTTTGCAAATACTTCTAAGGTATAAGCTCCGCTGCATTTTGGCCTTAAATCATACTTACTATATTTATCGAAGTTTGTTTCCTCAACTTTATGGCCATTAATACTAAGCACATATTTGAACAAGGTTTTTTTGGTGTTTTGAGCTATAACGCTGCAGGAAATTAAATCACCAACCAGATAATGCTCCTTAATAGGTATAAGTATCTGTTCGATTAATGCAGGTATATAGTTAAAAACTTCTATATAAATTATAGTATGACTATCATATAATCTATTTGAATATTTATCTTTTACTCTAACTTCAACTTCATAAGTCCCTTTTTCATTTTGAGAAAAATCTACCCAATTGCATGTACCATAATTTATACTATAAATTTCTTTTCCATCCTTTTTTTCTATGAATCTATATCTTAAATCAGTTCCTCCTGAAGCAACTGCCCTTATATTTAAAACCTCTCCTTTTAGGATTTTATTGCCCTTATCTAAAAGAACATTATTAATAACTATTGGATCTAAGCAAAGCTCTTCTACCTTAAAATTCATAGAAGATACTGCTTCAAAATCACCAATGTAAGCTGAATCTTTTACGTATACCTCTAATTTGTATTCACCTGCTTTTTCACAGTTCCATGTATAAGTATTATTTCTTGTATAGCCTGAATCTTCACTTAGATTACCATCAATTTTAAATTTGTATTGTAGTTCCTTACCCCCGTTTACAATAGCTTTTAAAGTAACTATAGTACTGCAGATTTGAGGAGAATTTAAATCTGTGGTAAAGCTATTAATAACTATGTCTTTGTATTCCTTAATTGTATAATTTAAGATTGCTCTATCATCATATTCCTTTTGGGAATACATATCTTTTGCAAGACATAAAAGTTTATACTCTCCGCTTATATTTTCAACGAAATTAACCATTCTTTTTGTTGAATAATCTTGTATGCAGGTAGCTATGCCCTCATCATTAATTTTAATAAACTTGTACAATATCATTCTTTGGTCATCCTGCACAGCTTCAACTTGAAAGACCAATTCATTTCCAACATACAAATCAGATATCAAGCATTTAAAATCTGTAATTTCTAATTTCTTTAATTGTTCCACTTTAAATTTTACTTTTTTACTATCATCACACTTATCTTTGGAATCAAGTGTCTTACATTCAACTAAAATTTCCTGTTCTCCTGAGTCCTTAACACTCCAAATTAAATTATTATCCGCACTATAATCTTTAATAATTTCATAACTTCCGTTTTTATTAATCCAATATCTAAAGACTACTGGCATCTTATTTGCTTCTACTGTTAAATTAAGCTTTTCTCCTAGAGTAAGCTTTTCTTTCTCTAAATAAATATCTTTAATTAATTTTTCTGCTTTTAAACCAACGATATAATCCACCTTTGTAACATAATCAAAGGCTTTTGTGGTTTTGACTCTCTTAGCTTGTACCATTATTGTGTATTGAGCTTCTTTCTTAGGTTTCCAAAGGATACTGCTCTCTTTACTATAATCCCTTAATGTTTCCCAGGTTCCATCTACTCCTAATAAAAATTTATATAAGAGATTTTCCTCTGGTTTTTCTATTACCTTTATATTAATACCAGCAATTTCTTCCCCTGAGTTTTGTGCTTCAAAACTTAATACTATTTCGTTCATCAAATCTCATCCCCTGTTAAAATAATACCTCATTTAATTATATATTATAACAATATTCCATAATTTACTATAAAATTTTAGAAATATTTTTACTTTTATAAGTGTATAGATTAAGTTATAATTTTAAGTATAACGATTGCACAATAAGTGAGGTAAAATAATGTTTAATGCGGTAGTAACTGATTTTAATTCTATCAAAATAATAATGGACGACTTCAAAGGCCTTGATAAAAATAATATTTCAATTAAAAATAATGAGAGATTAATAGATATACTTGAAATAAAGGAAAATAATGAAGGCTTAATTTTAACCTTAAAGGAAGCTTTAAATATTAAATCTAAATGTATAGTCATCATTAATAACCTTGAAGTTAAAGCTATTTGCAGGGAAATCTTTTGCAGCGCTAACTTCAATAATAAGTATGCTGCAAATGAAGCTTTGGGATGCTTTTACTCTAAAGAAAAGACCTCTTTTAAGCTTTGGTCTCCTGCAGCAGAGAAAATAAATTTACTTTTATATAAAAATGGAGATATTGAAATTCCAGAATCACCAATAAGATATGCAATGGTAGAGAAGGATGGACTTTGGAGCTTAACTATTTCAGAAGATTTAAAAGGTAGTTTTTATACTTATGAAGTTAAGGTTTATGGAAGACTTAATGAAGCTGTAGATCCTTATGCAAAGTCCCTTGGAGTTAATGGAAATAGAGGTGCTATTATTAATATAGAAGACACTAATCCACTAGGCTTTGAAATGGACATATCCCCCTTCATTGAAAACTTTACTGATGCCATAATTTATGAAACATCTATAAGGGATATTTCTATGCATCCTGAAAGCTTCGTTATTAATAAAGGAAAATTTTTAGGGCTTGCAGAGGAACATACAAGGTCTAGGAGTAACTTAACAACAGCCTTAAGCCATATAATAGAGCTTGGTATTACACATGTTCAGCTAATGCCAATATATGATTTTAGCTCTTTAAGCACTGATGAAAAGAATCCTATTAAATATAATTGGGGTTATGATCCACAAAACTTTAATGCTCCAGAAGGAAGTTATTCAACTGACCCTTATAATCCCTATACTCGAATTCATGAGCTTAAGACCTTAATACAGACTCTTCATAAAAACGGTCTGGGTGTAATTATGGATGTTGTATTTAATCATGTATTTAATCAAAAGACGGAGAATCTGGAAAAAATATTTCCTAGTTATTATTTTAGAATGCATGAAGATGGGAAGCCATCAGATGGAAGCGGCTGTGGTAATGACACTGCCTCAGAGCGTTTCATGATGCGAAAATTCATTATTGATTCAGTGTATTATTGGGCAAAGGAATATCATTTGGACGGATTTCGATTTGATTTAATGGGGCTTCACGATGTAACTACAATGAACGCTGTTAGAGAAAAATTAAATACTTTAAATAGACCAATAATGCTCTATGGTGAAGGTTGGATGCTGAATACTCTTTTAAAGGATGAATTTAAGGCCAATCAAGAAAACGCATGTAAAATGCCACATATAGGTCACTTTAATGATACTATAAGAAATTCAGTTCGTGGAAGTGTATTTATTAAAGAGGAACAAGGCTTTATTAGCGGTAAACTCGGCTTAGAAGAGAAAATAAAGGAATGCACCTCTGGCTGCATTGATTATGCTAATACAGGAAAGTCTCTTTTCAATACACCAGACCAAGCTATAAATTATGTTTCAGCACATGATAATAATACCCTTTGGGATAAGCTTAATTTCTCAAACCCTGGTGCTGATGAAGAAGCTTTAAAAGCTATGCAAAAACTTGCTAATGCTATTGTAATTACCTCACAAGGTATCCCATTTATTCATTCGGGCGCAGAGTTTTGCAGAACAAAATATGGAGTAGAAGATAGTGTACGTTCAGTGGATAAAATAAACTCACTAGACTGGGATAGAAAGGCTAAATACCTAGATGTTTTTAATTATTATAAAGGTATAATAAATTTAAGAAAAAGCCATCCTGCCTTTAGAATGAATAATGCAGAACAAATAAGAAAAAGCTTAGAATTTATCGCTAACACTCCTATAAATACAGTTGGATTTATGTTAAAAAATCATGCTAATAATGATGATTGGAAGGATATTCTTATAATTTATAATGCAAATAAAACTACGGTAAATATTACAATTCCTGAAGGTAGCTGGAATTTAGTAGTTGATAACGTAAATGCAGGAACCGAAATTATAAGAACAATTAACGGCAGTAATGTAGAAGTAGAAAAAATAAGCATGTTTGTATTGTACCGCTAAAAAAAGTAGCCGCTGGTAATATATTTTTTTACCAGTGGCTACTTCCTTGTTTAGGAATTTATTAGTTTAAGAAGATTTCTATAAAGTCTTTCATCATCTTCTTTATTTCTTTTTTTAGGGTTTGAAGTTTTTCCTCCTGACCTTCTTACCTTAGCTGATATATGCCTTTCAAATAATAGCTTATCAATATTATTATTATCATAAATATAGCCCTTGGGGCTTATTGCAAAGCACTTTTTGCCTAGTACCATTGCGGCAACTCCAAAATCCTGCGTAACTACAATATCTCTTTCCTTAGCTTCATTAGCCACAGCCATATCCACGCTTTGAAAGCCGCTGTCCATGTATTTTATAGTACTATAACTGCTGTTAAGCACATGGTTTATATCGCAGTACATTATTATTTCTAAGTCATGCTCTTTCCCTAAACTCTCAATAATATCCTTTCCAGGACATGCATCAGCATCTACTATGATTCTCATAAAGCACCATTCCTATAGTCTTTTTTCAAGTTCTGCCTTCATTGCTTCATAGCCTGGTTTTCCTAGCAAAGCAAACATATTCTTTTTGTAAGCTTCAACACCTGGCTGATCAAAAGGATTTACTCCATTTAAATAGCCACTTATTGCACAAGCTTTTTCAAAGAAGTAAACTAAATAGCCAAAGTAATAAGGTGTTAATTCAGGGATGTTTACAATAATATTTGGAACTCCACCATCGTTATGTGCAAGCACTGTTCCTTGGAAAGCTTTTTTATTTACAAAATCCATAGTTTTTCCTGCAAGGAAATTGAGTCCATCTATGTTTTCTGCACTTGCTTCAATTACAACTTCTTTTCTTGCCTTTTCAACATTTATTACAGTTTCAAATATATTTCTAAGTCCTTCTTGTATATATTGACCCATAGAATGAAGATCTGTTGAAAAATCCACAGCTGCAGGGAATATACCCTTGTTGTCTTTACCTTCACTTTCACCATAAAGCTGCTTCCACCATTCATTAAAATAATGAAGTGCTGGCTCATAGTTTACAAGTATTTCAGTGGCTTTTCCCTTTCTATATAGTGAATTTCTAGCAGCAGCATATTTATAGGCATCATTAGCATTTAAATCTGAATTACTGTAGGCTTCTCTGGAATCTGCAGCACCCTTCATCATTTCATCAATATTAATACCTGCTGCAGCAATAGGCAAAAGTCCAACAGCTGTAAGTACAGAATACCTTCCACCTACATCATCTGGAATAACAAAGGTTTCATAGCCTTCAGCATCAGCTAAGGATTTTAGAGCTCCCCTAGCTTTATCAGTAGTAGCAAATATTCTTTCCTTTGCTCCTTCTTTTCCATATTTCTTCTCAACATAATCTTTAAAGATTCTAAAAGCTACAGCTGGCTCAGTAGTAGTACCAGATTTTGAAATTACATTTACAGACAGGTCAAGTCCTTCAATAGCTTCAAGAAGATCGGTAATGTATGTTGAACTAATATTATTTCCTACAAAGTATATTTGTGGTGTGGTTCTCTTTCCCTTTGGCAAGGTATTATAGAAGGTATGCGATAAGCTTTCTATAGCTGCTCTAGCACCTAAATAAGAACCCCCTATACCTATTACTATAAGTACATCTGAATTCCCCTTAATCTTTTCAGCTGCCTTTTTTATTCTTGAAAATTCCTCTTTATCATAATTAACAGGTAAATCAACCCAGCCTAAAAAATCCCTGCCTGCACCAGTTCCATTATGAACCATATTGTGTGCTTCTTTCACCATAGACTGCAGATTTGAAATTTCATTATCGTTTAAAGTTGGTTTTAATTTACTTAAATCTAAGCTTAAATTTTTACCCATACTATTTTCCTCCTTATATAGATTATTAATTCCACTAAAAGAAATTTTAGACTAATAAACTAAATAAATCAATATGATATAAAAAGTTATTAGACTTTCACAATTATTAATCAATATTTTTTAATGTTTTACTAAACTTATCAGCATTTATTTGAATAAACTAGATTTATTTGTATTTCTACATATTATAATTGCTTTATAAAATCAATTTATGCAAAAAATGATAAAAGGCTTAGAAAGTTCTAAACCTTTTATCCTGCATTTTAAGCTGTTACCTGCTTATTATTTTCATTACTTAATTTCATCTTATTAAACTTCTCAAACCAGCTTTTTACACTTTCAAATATAATTACTACAAGCATAACCACTAGTATTGATGTAAGTACTGCTAGTATTGTATTTCCTTGTGGAATGTAGTTAGTAAATATATTTACAAAGGCTGCATAAAGTGCAGTAATAGTTATAAAGGCTAATGGTGCAACAGTTACCCATATATATTTTCTCTTTCCTAAATCTATAAGGAAGGAAGTACCTACTGCTAAGGCTATAGCTGCCATCATCTGATTAGCTATACCAAACAGAGGCCATATAGTAGAGATATTACCTGTATATAATAGATATCCCCAAGTACAGGACATTAATAAACTGAAGATTATAATATTTGTCCAAGAATTTCTTTCTTTAAATTTAGGGTTAATATTTGCAAATAAGTCTTGCATTAAATATCTTCCTATTCTATTTCCAGCATCAATTGTAGTCAATATAAATAGTGCTTCAAACATTATGCAGAAATGATACCAATATGATAGCAAGGATTCAAGTCCTGGTATTTTATAAAATACATAGGCCATACCAACTGCTAGTGAAACAGATCCACCTGGTCTACCTGCTAAGGTTTCTCCTACCATTTTTGAAAGCATTGGTAATTCTTTAGGTATCATATGAAGTTTTGCAAATAATGCTGGTGCTGAGTTTATTGCAAAATAATCTGCTGTTGGAAGTGCTGTGGCTGCAATTAATGCCATAAGAGCTACAAAGGCTTCTGTAAGCATTGCACCATAGCCTATTGCCAAAATATCTTTTTCGTTACTTACTAACTTTGGAGTTGTACCTGAACTTATTATGGCATGGAAGCCAGATAATGCCCCACAAGCTATGGTTATGAACAGGAATGGATATACCTTTCCTGGAATTATTGGTCCACCGCCATTAACAAACTGAGTAACAGCTGGCATTTGTAATACAGGTCTAACTATTATTATTCCTAATGCAAGAGCACCAATTACGCCTAGTTTCATATAAGTACTTAGGTAATCTCTTGGAAGTAGTAATAACCATACTGGTAATACTGCAGCAAAGAATCCATAAATAACAAGTATAATTGATAATTGCTTTTGATCAAGAGTTAATATGTTTCCTAATAGAGTATTTTGTAAATGTGGTCCAACTACTACAGCGGCAACGATTAAAATCATACCTATAAAAGTAGCTTCTCCAATTTTTCCTGGTCTAAAAAACTTAAGATATAATCCCACGAGCATTGCAATTGGAATTGTTGACCCAACTGTGAAGGCACCCCAAGGGCTTTTGTATAGTGAATTAACAACTGGAATACCTAGTCCAGCCATAGTTATTATTAAAATAAATATTACTGCTATAGAAGTTATTATTCCCATTTTAGGACTAATGTGCTTTTTAGCTATTTCTGCGATAGATTGTCCATCATGTCTTACTGATGCTAGAAGTACAACCATATCGTGAACTCCTCCGGCAAGCACTGCACCAATCAAAATCCAAAGTGTTCCTGGAAGCCATCCAAATTGAGCTGCTAGAACAGGTCCTATTAATGGTCCCCCTCCAGCTATAGCTGCAAAGTGATGCCCAAAAAGTATTAATTTGTTTGTTGGAACATAATCTTGTCCATCATTATGTTCAACTGAAGGTACAGTTCTAGTTTCATCTAAGGTTAAAACCTTAGCTGCAAGAAATGCACCATAAAATCTGTAAGCTAGCATAAGCACTAATGCACCAATAATAACTAGTACGATTGAATTCATTTTTCTTCCCCCTCAAATGATATCTTTAATTATAATTGCATGTCTAACTGCTGCTTAAATAATATAACGTTTTCAGTTTTAATGATATTGTTTTCAACTGAAAGGAAGAAATTAAGGGTTGTACAGAAATCTATAGATATTGAATATACATAAAATAATTGTAATGAAAAAAAGAACTTTTATATTTTAATGCAAAAAATATACCTAATTCAAAAGAACTAGGTTTAATTTTCAAAAAATTATTTCTTTTATTTCTTTTATTTTTTCTTTGCTCACAGGTATCTCAGCTTTATTTGCATCATTTATTACAACCCAGTAAGTGCCTTTAAACCATGGAATTACTTCTGTAATTTTATCAAGATTTACTATATAGCTTTTATGGATTCTCATAAACTTTTCTCCAAGCTTATCCTCAAGCTGAGATAGGTTAAACTCACACATAAAAGTGCCTTCACTTGTATAAGCTTCAGAAGTTCCTTGTTTTGCCTTAATATAATAGATTTTGTCAAAGCCTATTACCTTAAACCGTCCTTCATATATTACAGTAAGCTTATTTATTTTCCTTTTGGAAAGCATATTAACGGTTTTTGTTATTTCAACATCAGACTGTTTTTTATCCATCAACAGTCTTTCTATTCTCTGCAGGGATACCTTTACTCTTTCTTCATCAAAAGGTTTTAATATATAGTCAACAGCTCCGCATTCAAAGGCTTTTACTGCATATTCGTCATAGGCTGTGGCAAAAACTATAAGTGGTCTTTTACTAGTATTATCAGTATTTAATAACTTTTCAGCAACATCAAACCCTGTTATCATACCTAGATTTATATCAATAAATACAGCATCTGGCTTAAGTCTATTTATATCTTTCATAAAGGTATCTGCATCATCATAGGCACCTAAAACTTCACAAATGCTATGCTTTTCTAAGATATATTTCAATTCATCAACTATTGCTTTTTCGTCATCAAGTAACATTACCTTCATAATAAACTTCCCCTTCTGCCTTAGGCGGTACTTTAATAGTTATTGTAGTGCCTCTACCTTCTACACTTTCAATTAATGGAGCATATTCCTCTCCAAATATAGATACTATTCTTTGAATAACATTTTTAAGTCCTATGCCTGTGGTATTACCTTCCGTTATTTTTTGAAGCTCAAAAGGAGTAACACCAATTCCATCATCTGATACTTTAATTTGGCAGTAATCGTCTATTTTTTTTATTTGAATATATAAAGTACCACCACCTGCTTTGGGTTTTATACCATGCTTTATTGCATTCTCAATGAGGGGCTGCAGGGTAATTGGCGGCACTAGATAGTTTAAACAGCTTTCATCTATATCAGTCTTTATTTTAAGCTTTTCACCATATCTTGCTTTTTCAATTTCTATATAATCGCTTATTTGTGTCAATTCTTCTTTAAGGCTTATTAATCTATCAGTTTTTTGAATATTATATCTAAAAAAGTTTGAAAACTTTAATAGTAAATTTCTTGCCAAATCTGGATCCGTCCTAATTAACGAACTGATTGTGCTTATTGTATTAAACAAAAAATGTGGATTTATCTGTGCCTGCAGGGCTTTTATTTCAGCTTCCTTTGCCAAGCTTTCCTGATGTTCTATTTCATTAAGTTCCAGTTGCGTGGAAAATAAGCTCCCTAGACTCTTCGTAAGCTGAATGTCATAAGGGGTTATGGAATGTTCCTTGTCTTTATAAATTTTTAATAGTCCAACAACTTTATTCATCTTTATTAATGGAACAAGCACCACTGAAGAAAGACTGCACTTATGATTCTTACAAGCAATTTCCTTCTTCGTATTTGCTGCTACTAATTTTCCAGTTTGAATTGCTTTTAAACTAAGCTCTGTACCAAAGGGTTCTCCTACCTTGTGATGGTCACTTCCTAGACCAACAAAAGCTAATATTCTATCTTTATCTGTAATGCTTACTGCTGCAGCCTTTGTAATTTTATAAATAATTTCTGCAGTTTCTTTCGCAGTATATTCATTTAATCCCTGTCTTAAATAGGGTAAAGTTTCATCAGCAATACTTAAGGCCTTTTGAGCTTGAACTGCAGCTGCAAACTCAAATTCTCTGTGAATATAATCAATAATAAGCATAAAGGCACATACTGCTCCAGTATTAACAATTATCATGGGCATGGATATAAATTTAACCGCCTGCAGCGCATGTGTGAAGGGCTTAGCCAGTAGTAAAACCAATGCCATTTCTAAGCATTCCACAATAATAGTTACAATACCTGCATATCTCCAAGATACATTATTTCCTTTGTGCCTATATACCAATGATCCAATAACACCTTGAAGTATAGCAGCAATTCCGCAGGCTAAGCTTGTAAAGCCACCCATGAAATATCTATGTATTCCAACAATTATTCCAGTTGCAATACCAACAACAGGACCACCTAGAATACCTGCAGTTAAAGCGCCTACTGCTCTTGAATTTAAAATTGTATCATCTAACCTTATACCGGTATAAGAACCGGTTATCCCTAATATAGAGAAAAATATTATCATTATTATTTTATCTCTAGTTGTAAAGTCTCCAATAAAGATTTTTCTAAAGACTTTTGTGGTAGATAAAATAAAAATTATTATAATTATTATGCTCATTCTTTGTGCTAAGTAGACTATAAGCATTGTAATGCCTCCATTTGAAATGGTTAAGTTTTTTAAGCTTATTGCTTTAAAAGCTGCAATAAAATACTTTTTACATTATAGCAAATCTAAATGTAATTGTCTAAAGGCCATTTTGAAAAGTTGATAAGTGTCATATTACATCTAACTTTGTATGCTATTTTAATCCCTTCTATATTGCTTAAATTAATTAAAAAAACCAATCATAAAACATTAATTATGAAAGTATAATTTAAAGATAATTACTCAAAACGGTGGTACAATGTCAGAATTTAGTTCATTCAGCCCAAAGGATCTTTCCATTCTAGCAAGTGTAGTAGCAATTGCCATAGCTGAAAATAGGACACCTGCTGATATAAATATAATCGGTAACTTATTTACCGCAATTGGTAGCCTACTACTAACTATGGCAGCTCAAGAAGAATCACTAAAATCTTCCGGTGTTAATCAAAATCAAACTAAATGATATAAATTAAACGTTGCAACTAATATAATGACCACAAAAAAATAAAATGGGGTCAAATGTAGGTCAAAGCGCTACATAAGCCCCAAATGTTTAGGTATTTTTCTGCCTATTGCTTTATAAGAGCCATGGCATCAGAATTTAATATTTCTTTTGCAGCTTCAGATATACGGCAGCTCATCGGCGGATTATTAAGAAGCTTTAAGAAATCCTCCATATGATTTACAGCTTGCTCCTGTTTCTTTTCATTGAAAAACTTTTCTGCCTGAGTCAAACTATTGTTTAATTGTGGTACTAAAGGCCCAACTAATTCTTCTGACTTTTGATATCCATCGATAAGCCTTCTTATAGAAGCGACGCTTGTGGTAACCTTAACTACAGCTTTACTTGACTCTACAGTTATTCCATTAAGAGTTACTGAAGCATAAATGTCTGTTATTCCCACATTCTTAGCTGTTACTACGCCATTTTCTACTGAAGCTACCTCAGGATTTGTAGAGATGTAATTAACTGTTGCATTAGTCAGATCAACAGGAGTGCTTCCCTTACCAAATCCTGCTAAACTGATATTAGCGGTCTGGTTTCTCTCAAGGTTTGAATTGTCCAATGACAATTTTACACTGTTGAGTGGAGGCTTATCGGTCATAAGTGCTGCATAGATTCGCGCGCTAATAGGGCCAAAATCAGGAATTGTATAATTTTCATACCCCTCAAATCCGTTTGGAGGATTGTCTACTGGTGAATGCCTTTCGTTAGTAAGTATGGTAATGGTCATATTGTAAACCGGGTCGATGATTGTCAAAGTTCCAGTCCATCCCTGGTGCCCATAGGTGCTTCTGCTTGGTCCCCAATTAAAATAGAAATAAGAAGATGACTTTGAAGCCAATCTCCATCCCTGTCCATAAGTTGATGAATCCAAGGAGCTTTGTGTGCCGGAGACACTATAAGGTGCAGTAAACTGATCGGCAACTTCCTTCGTGAAGACCTGTGTTCCGTTATAAATGCCACCGTTGAGCATAAGTTGAGTTATAACGGCCATATCCCCTGTGGTAGAGAACAATCCTGCATGGCCGGATACTCCTCCCATTGTGTACCAGGCTTTTTCATCATGAACTTGGCCTTGAAGAGTGTATTTTCTAATATTTACAGGTGAACCATCCTCCATAGTTCCGAAATTGATATATCCATCACGAGTATTTCCATTTAACTCTGTTGCAGCAATTTCTGATTGCGAGAAACCTTTAGTTAACGGATTAAAAACTGTGTGTGATATTCCAAGCTTGCCGTAGATTTCATTTTCAACATATTTGTCTAAGGGCATTCCTGTAATTTGTTCAACTAGGAGGCCTAGTATCATAAAGTCGAGATCGCTGTAGATAATGTTTGTTCTAGGCTTGTATTGTAAAGGAGTTTTACAGATTTTATCTATTATCCCGGTACGATTTGTGATGTCACTGCTTTGATACCATAAATCTCCTGCTACAGTTTTGTTAGGATATTGTGGGTCAGGAATATTTCCAGCACCATGATGCAGTAAATCACGTACTGTTACATTTTCTTTACCTGTTACAGGTGTCTTAGGAAGTCCTCCGGGTCCGCCAAGAGTCCAGTTACCTGTGTATTCTACATAACTGTCTCTATAATTTTCCCAGCCTGGAAAGGTGCTTATTGGCTGATCAAGATTTAATTTGCCTTCAGAAACAAGCTTCTGGACTGCATAGTTAGTTGCATACATCTTAGTATTGGATGCCAAATCCCACAAAGAGTTTACTGTTGCTCTCTCCCATTGAGATTGAGGTAAAAGCTGAGCTGGCTGATAAACTCCATTTACAAATGGAGTATTATATTTTTTTAGATATCCGTATGCGGTATTTTTCACAGTTTTGCCATCCTTTGTTATGATGACTGCAGCACCAGGAAAACCATCGTTAATTTCATTGTTTATATAATCGTCAACCTTTTTTAGCTTTTCTGAATCAAAACCAACCTGTTCTGGAAAAGCAGTTGTGGTTATTTGATCGTAGGCTACATCCTGCCTTTTCAGCAAGTAATTGTTATTGTTATAAGACAAAGCTCCTATTTGAAATAACCTTTCCATATATGGCAGTGATAAATAATATTTATTATCCTGCTTAAATCCATCTACATCATTAAAAACCACATCTGTATAGTAAGTTAGCATACTAGTAGTAACATTAGCACCTATTCTGTTGGTATCAACATTTATTTCAAAATAGTCTTTATCGCGGTAAATAGTTAATATATCAACAGTTCCTTTTGCTGCACCGTCAAATTTATAACCATTTTTCCCATATTTGTAGGTCAGGTTTAATAAATTTGGTAAGTCCTCAACAGCAACGTATGCCTTATTGTTTTTGTTAACTATAAGGTCTGGATTTATGAGTTGTGGTTCACTGTATACTCTGGCATCTCCATCCTTAAGCCATACTTCTGCAACACCATTTTTTGCTCTAACATATTTTTTGTCATTTGGAAAAACACTATCCTCTTTTACTGTAAGACCTATGTAAGCATCATCTGCTGTGTTTGCAAAGCTGAAAGTCATTTTTAGTCCGTACGCATCTGTAGTTTTTTCTGACACTGTGCCTGGAACTTGTCCATTCAATAAAGCTGTTTCTATATTTCCAGTATATTTATTATCCAGCCTGTGATAATGGACAATGAGTTTTGTGCTGCCTGTTGCAGCAAAAATTGAAACAGATGGGATAATTGTAAATAACAGGGCTATAATTGTAAATACCGAGACCAGTTTCTTTTTTGTATGCATCTTTACACCTCTTTCTTGAATTTTTTTGATTTGTTTGATTTTTTTAAAATTCGAGCATAGGTGATTTTCACACCTAAATGTTAACCTTTACAGAGATAGTAAGTTCAACCATCTATCATGTATCTAATTTTACATTTGGCATTTTAATAATCCCTCCTTCTATATAGAAAGTTTTTAAAAATAAAAGAGCCCAAAAAATAAAATTATTTTTTGGGCTCATGCTTGACATTACTCAATAACACGCCTCAAATTGTCTGGATATTAATGATTTGAAACTCTTGATAATTATATTTTTCGGTACTGCAGTTCTTAATTTATATTATAGACTTATTTCCAGGTTATGTGAATATATTTATAATTAATTTCTTATTTTTACAAATATTTATATTTATATAGGAGAATAGGATTAAAAAAATGATTATTTACGTATGATTTAAGAAAGATTGGGAAAGTAAAATAATCAGAATAGAATAAGCTTTTCGCTTTTTTAAAACCATTAAATACCAAGTCATATGACAAATCAATTAAAAATATTATTTTAAACAGCAAAACAAAAGTCCACAAAACCTTATTTTATAAGGCTTGCGGACTTTAAACATTCTATTCCCATTCAATAGTAGCTGGTGGCTTAGAAGTTATATCATAAACAATTCTATTTACTCCATTTACTTCATTAACTATTCTTCTTGAAACCTTATCTAATACTTCATAAGGTATTCTTGCCCAATCTGAGGTCATACCGTCTGAGCTGGTTACTGCCCTTAAGGCTACTGTATGGCAATAGGTTCTTCCATCACCCATAACCCCTACTGACTGAATGTTAGGAAGGCATGCAAAGTACTGCCATATTTCATTTTCTAACCCATTTATTGAAACTTCTTCTCTAAAGATTGCATCTGCCTCTCTTACAATGCTAAGCTTCTCTTCTGTAACTTCTCCAAGTACTCTAATAGCTAGACCTGGACCTGGGAATGGCTGTCTCCATACTAGGTAATGTGGAATGCCAATTTCCTCTCCAACTTTTCTAACCTCATCTTTAAAGAGTTCTCTAAGTGGCTCAATAAGCTTAAAGTCAAGATCTTCAGGAAGCCCTCCTACGTTGTGATGACTCTTAATAACTGCTGAAGTGCCAGTTCCGCTTTCAACTACATCAGGATATATAGTACCTTGAACAAGAAAGTCAATTTGTCCAAGCTTTTTAGCTTCTTCTTCAAAAACTCTAATAAATTCTTCTCCTATTATCTTTCTCTTTTTTTCAGGTTCACTTACACCCTTCAATTTTCCTAAGAATCTATCCTGAGCATTAACTCTTATTAAATTCATATCAAACTGCTTTTTAAATATAGCTTCTACCTGATCCCCTTCATCTTTTCTTAAGAGACCATGATCAACGAATACGCAGGTAAGCTGTTTTCCTATTGCTTTGTGCACAAGCACTGCAGCTACAGAAGAGTCAACTCCCCCAGAAAGGGCACAAAGTACCTTTTTGTCTCCAACTACTTCTTTTATTGCTTTAATCTTTTCTTCTGCAAAAGAGGTCATAGACCAATCAGCCTTTACTTTACAGATTTCAAATAAGAAGTTCTTAATCATTTGCTGCCCAAAAGGTGTGTGTTCCACTTCTGGGTGAAATTGTACCCCATAAAGCTTCTTTTTTTCATTTTCCATAGCAGCTATCTCGCAGCCCTCAGAATTAGCTATGATCTCAAAGCCTTCCGGTACCTCTGAAACATAATCTGTATGGCTCATCCAGCATTTTTCATTTAAGGCAATGTTCTTAAAAAGACTTTTATCATTGTCTAATACAATATTGGCTTTGCCATATTCTCTAGTTTTTGCACTATTAACCTGGCCACCTAAGCTGTTAGCCATTAATTGATGTCCGTAGCAAATACCAAGCACTGGAACTCCAAGCTGAAAGATTTCCTTATCAATACCAGGTGCCTTGTCATCATAAACGCTATTTGGTCCACCAGTAAAAATAATACCTTTTGGTTCCTTAGATTTGATTTTATCTATAGTATAGCTATTTGGAATTATTTCGCAGTATACTCCGCATTCTCTAACTCTTCTTGCTATAAGCTGATTATATTGTCCGCCGAAATCTACTATTAATATTAATTCTCTCATTGAAATCCTCCTTTACTTAATTTACACTGTAGTTTGGTGCTTCTTTTGTAATTACTATGTCATGAGGATGGCTTTCTCTAAGGCCTGAAGCTGTTTGTACTACAAATACAGCTTTGTCATAGAGTTCATTAAGATTTTTAGCTCCGCAGTAGCCCATTCCTGAACGAAGTCCTCCAAGTATTTGGAATATTGTTTCTGTTACAAAGCCCTTATAAGGAACTCTACCTTCAATTCCTTCTGGTACAAGCTTCTTATTTCCCTCTTGGAAATATCTGTCCTTACTTCCACTTGCCATAGCACTAAGTGAACCCATACCTCTATATACTTTATAACTTCTTCCTTGATAAACTTCTGTATCTCCAGGTGATTCTTCGCAGCCTGCAAACATTGAACCCATCATAACTACCTTTGCACCAGCAGCCAGTGCCTTTACTACATCACCAGAATATTTTATTCCGCCATCAGCTATAACTGGAACCCCATATTTATCAGCTTCTTCTACGCAGTCCATAACTGCTGTAAGCTGAGGAACACCAACTCCAGCAACAACTCTTGTTGTACATATAGAACCAGGCCCAATACCTACCTTTACACAATCTGCTCCTGCTAATATTAGAGCTTTTGTTGCATCTGCTGTTGCAACATTTCCTGCAATAATTTGGAGTTCTGGATACAATTCTTTTATTTTTCCTACAGCTTCAAGGACTCCTGTTGAATGTCCATGAGCAGTATCTATTGTAATTACGTCTACATTTGCTTTAACTAAAGCCTCAACTCTATCAAGCATATCAGCAGTAACTCCTACAGCAGCACCGCATAATAGTCTTCCCTTCTTATCTTTTGCAGCATTGGGGAATTTTATAGCTTTTTCAATATCTTTTATTGTTATTAGCCCTCTTAGATTATTTTCATTATCTACAAGTGGAAGTTTCTCAATTTTATGCTTCTTAAGTATTGCCTTTGCTTCATCTACTGTTGTATTTTCATGAGCTGTAATTAGATTTTCTTTGGTCATCACTTCTTTAATAGCTCTAGTAAAATTAGTTTCAAAAACAATGTCTCTATTAGTAATAATTCCAACAAGCTTTCCATCGATAGTTATTGGAACTCCTGATATTCTGTACTTACTCATTAAAGCCTGGGCATCTTCAATTGTGTTATCAGGTGAAAGTGAAAATGGATCAGTAATTACACCATTTTCTTGTCTTTTAACTTTGTCCACTTCTATAGCCTGTTTTTCAATACTCATATTTTTATGAATTATACCAATACCGCCTTCTCTAGCCATAGCTATAGCCATTTTTGCCTCAGTAACAGTATCCATACCTGCACTCATAAGTGGAATATTAAGTTTAATTTTCTTCGTTAAATAAGTATTTAAAGCTGTATCTCTTGGTAATATTTTAGATTCTTGTGGAACTAAAAGTACATCATCAAAGGTATAAGCTTGTTTTAATATTTTTGCCATAACACAACTTCCTTTCATTAAATTAAGATTAGTTCAAAAACTTTAAATAACAAAAAAACATGCTCCCCACAAAAAATGTATAAGTGAAGAAAGCATGCTTTTAAAGCATAACAATCTAACACTCATAGTCGGAAATTTACGGCTTCCGGTAGATACTTCCTGCCATATTCAGGGGATATACGAGTTAAAATTGCAATATTTGATTTATTTCTCTTATTTTAATGAAAGATTTATGTTTTGTCAATGGAAAATTATATACTTTAAAATGTAATCCTTTTCTAGTTTGCTTGTGTTTATTTTCAAGTAATTAATGCTAAAAACCACTTAAATACCATGTAATTATTTGTTCACCATATAACATAGCTGCAATAGCACCTAAGGCAATATAGGGTCCAAATGGTATATAATCCTTTCTAGATTTTTTCTTTGAAATAATAAGTATAGCTCCAATAATGCCTCCAAATATAAATGAGAAGAATAAAGCAACTACCGTTAATTTTAATCCAAGAAAGACACCACAAAGCAGACATATTTCTACATCTCCCCAGCCCATGCCATTAGTAAGAAGTATAATAATAGTTATAACACCTCCACCAAGCAGTGCTCCCCAAAAATACTGCATAAAACCATATCCCAGGAAATACCCAACAGTAGCAAAAATAACTCCTGTAATTATTCCGCTAATGGTGGTTTTAAAATATACATCAGTGGTGTCATAATCAATAAGTCCAATGATAATTAAAAAACTGCTGAGCACTATGTATTTTATAAAAATAAAGCTAAATCCATAAATAATAAATAAAGCAGCATATAAAATTCCTGTCATTAACTCAACAACTGCATATCTTGCTGAAAAGTGCTGTTTGCAGTATCTGCACCTGCCTCCTAAAAATAAATAACTTAATACAGGTATCATATCAATAGCCTTAAGTCTTGTATTGCAATTTCCACAGCTGGAAGGTGGAAAAATAACAGACTTACCTGCAGGTATTCTATAAATACATACATTAAAAAAGCTGCCAAATATTGACCCGAGTATAAACACATATAGTATAAGTATAAAATTAAACATTTAATAAACACCCCATCTTTGCTTGATTATACTTTATAAGTTTTATTTTATCAAGAAAAGAACAGTTCCACAGAACTGTTCTAAATATATTATGATCTTAGTCTTGATAGTATAATAGACCGCCTGGTTCAGAAGTCATAGTCACAACTTCGGTAGTTGAAGGTGTAGCTGAAAGGTATTTGTAAAATCAAAAACATGAATAGTAAAAACTATTGCATAGTCCATTTTGTTGAGGAATTATATTTCACTGTATAGTCATAGGTATTTCCATAGCTCTCAGTACCCCCAAAAGTTACTCTGAATATTACCTGAGCCCCGTCGAGTGTACTATCTGAAGATATAGCAACTGTCTTTGTACCTGTTATTACTGCTTGAGGGTTTGTAACACCAACTGAACTTACAATAAATACATTCGTTATTTCTCTTCCAAAACTTATCCCCAAATTATTTTCCGTGTTTATTGTTAACTCTTGAGCAACAGGCTTAAGTAGTATGGCCATATAATCAGTTGCTGTTTTAAAGTATATTGCATCCCTTTTAGTCTTTAGTGTCGTGTTCCCTGTTGTTCCAGCAATTACCCCTCCAGTGCTTAGATGTAGGTCCATGCTAATGACCTCAGAATTTATATTATAGGATTGCCCCCGGTTCTCAGCCATTATATTGAAGCTCAAAAGCTTGAAGGGTGAAAGAGATGTAAATTCTACACTTCCGGGATGTCCTATTGGGATTGTTTTAGTAAAGTACTTATTTATATGAGTTATTGTATTATTGGTACTGTCAAAATAAATGTAGTTCTCATAGGGCTGTATATCGGAAAGTGGTGGTATGTCTGCATCATCCAAAATTTTTATTTCCGTTGAATACCTTATTTGTTGAGTGATGTAGTCTGAAGCAAGTCTTATGCTGCTTTGTATATCTGACTGCCTTGTTCCCCTGATGAAGGTAGTGTTCCCGACGCCAAATAGTGAGTATATACCCATTAGAACTATAGATAATATCGCTATAGTTATTATGAGTTCCAAAAGTGTAAGGCCCTTTTTACTCTCTGTTATCAGTTTCACCATACTTACACCTCCCTAGGGGATCAGGGAGGTAAGTTCTACGTATCTCTGTCCACCCTGATAGAAAACTGCAACTGTTATCCTTTTATATAAAACTGAGTTAATTGTAACGTTCTCAATAAAATATTTGCTTTCAATGCCTGAACTGAATGTATGAAGATCAGCAACCGAAGCTGCGCTGCTGCTCATTCCATTCAAGTCAGGATCTGTGGCGTAATTTATTCTTCCCGCACTGCACGCAGAATCAATGGCGGATTGTGCCTTTACTACGGCTTTGCTTTTGTTTCCCATTGTAAAAATATTTATATATCCATTAGAGAACATGCTCAGAAAAGAGACCGCGATTATACCCAGAATAGCAATGGAAATTATCACCTCAATAAGAGTTAAACCCTTTCTTATTCCCTTAAATTTCATTATTTTCACCTGCCCTACTTTTTGTTCCAGATATAGCCCGAACTGCTTGGTGATTGCCTAAACATTCCATTCAGAGCCTTGATTGCCGCATCATCATCTGCTAATTTAATAAAGTTCTTATAGCTTCCCGTTTCGCCGGCAGTTGGATTATGAAGGTCAACTCCACTTTTAAAAAAGTAATATCCCTGATTTAAAACTGGTACTATATCATCATCCCTTAATACAGGTCCGCCAAAATAAACAATTCCATACTTTGCTCCTGGATCGAACTGCGATGAGTAGGTATTGTGGAGATTTGAAGTATTAGTCCCAATGAAGGAAGAATAGCGGGCAAAATCTTCAAAACCCACATTACCAGAATATGCAAGATTGCCTATTCTGTTTGACATAACCGGATCTGTCATTGAAAATACAACAGGATCCTTGGTTTTGTTCAGCATTACTCCACTTTCAAAATAGATCACCTCTGCATCAAAGGTTATGGGAATGGAATTAGTAACCTGTTTAAAGCTGAGGCTTTGTCCAGCCTGTGTGTAGTTTCTGAAATGAAGGATTGATGCCTGATAAATGGAGGATCTGCTGGAACCCTGTGGCGATTGAACTGGTTTACCCTCAAACATTACTCCCTTGCCAAGATAATTTGTGCCTGTGGTTATTCCCTTTATAAGATTAACACCGTTAACCCATTCTGTAGGGTTAAGTGTCATCGAAATACCGGAGTTGATCTTAACAATATAGGTGACTAATTCTGTGGAATTGGGGCTTCCGGCTGTTATCCCCGTGGATTTTATCTTAACCTCTCCTGGATCCGTGCTTTCAAAGTTAAGGGAAAACTTGCCGCTCTCCCCAATTTTAAATGCTGTAGCGCTTGTATTTAATGATGCTACCTGCGTATTAAGTTCAGATGCTAGTACCCCAAGATCGGAATAGATCTTAGTATTCAGCTTATTCTTAATCAGCTCCAGGCCTACATACACACCTGAACGTCCTAAATAATGGGCCTGAACCCTGCTCTTCTGCCAGGATGCATTTTTAGTTTCTGACACTCCAACACTAAGAAGGGCTGTTCCCAGTATTACCAGTATTCCCATGATAATTATAACAGTGACCAATGCCACTCCTTTTTTACGAAATTTCTGCATAAAACCCCTCCACTTTTTACAAATCTGAAATATAATTACTATTTCATTTTAACTCATATTATCTTCATTTTGTATCAAGCTTTACGCTGTTCCAATTTTATTCATTCTTAATTAAAAGGGTTAACTTTGCTGTAATTTCCATTGTTGAAATCATAATTATTCTTAATAGTTGTGCCATCTTTAGCATAAAGAATGTTTGCATTTATTTCAACTGTAAGACCTTGTTTTCCCTTGCTTGAAAAATTCATGCTAGTTATATCAGCTATTCTCCCTGCAGTCTCTAAGGTATTAATAAAGGCAGTAGTGCTGGTAAAGTCTCCAGTGATATTTATAACAACTGGTATTGCCATTATCTTTTGGAGTGATGTATTTGCTGATGTATTTTGCTGATTATTTGCCTGAGTAGCATTAGTATTTTGATTTCCTTTTATTGCAGCGTTTCCATTAGCTCCATTTGTCTGTTTTTTGTAATCAATTTCTTTTCCAATAGTAAGGCTATTAATGATTACATCATTATCATCTGCATATTGTTTAATATCTCTTTCAATTTGTGCTGTCATGTTACTTTTAGGCATTAGTTTTAGATAATTATTATAATTTGCCTTAAGTTTTTCTAACTCCGAAGTCATTTTCTTATTACTTACAGCCATTATTTTTGAAGCATTTAGCTGCTGCTGATAATTTTCTATACTATTTTGAACTGTTCCTATCTTACTTGTTAATGGTTCAATGATGAAATTATAATACACATAGCCTACTACTACTATTGCTAGTAATGACAATAAAATTTTCTCACTTTTATTTAACCCATTCATTTTACTTCCTCCTCTACACTTGCGATAATTAAGGTGAAAGTATATACTTTATTCTTATCTTCTCTAGTTATATTTGTAACACTGCTGTTACTAAATTCCTTGGATTCCTGAAGATTTGCTTCAAATTCATTAATTGAATTATAGTCTTTAGCTGTAGCACTAATATTTATAGTACCAGCATTATATACCAAGTTTGAAATAACAATATCCTTTGGCATATACTTTATAAGACTCATAAAAACAGGATAAGCAGGTTCTTTTTCCTTTTGTATTTTGCTTACTAGATCAATATATTCCTTATAAGAGGCAGTTTCATTTCTCAATTTAGTGTTTTCTGTAATTACAGGTTTGGCCATGTTAACTTGAGCTTTCAAATTAGCTTCCTTATCATTAAGATTATTAAGATTAATATTTAGTAAAACAACCCCTGCAGTTAAAATTGAAACAATTATAAATACAATGAAGCCTATCTTAATGAAGGTTTTCCTTTGTATCCTCTTTTCTTTTATGTTATTAGGAATAAGATTAAGTTCCCGCATAGCTTACTCCTTTCTAAGCAACAATCCAATATTATTAACATAATATTTAAGACTGAAGTTCTTTGGAAGCTTTGTTTTTATGCCAATTTCATTTGAATTGTCAACAATTTCTACATTAGTTTTGAAATATTCTTGGACGTAATTATCTATCCCTTTTATTTCTGCACCCTCACCGATAATATATATTATATCTAAGGATTTATTAGTTTTTCCTGTAGTATAAAACTGAATAATTTTGTTAAATGAATAAAATATCTCATTGAAAATAGACTTTACTGAAAAATCCACTGAACTCTCTTCTTCTTGATAAAAATTAAATACTCTAATAAAGTTTTTCACAGATTCCTCAGTCCTAGATTTTCCAAAAGGAAATACTATTTCAGCTGCATCTTTTATTCCAAATAGAACTTCTCTTTCAATAAAAAGCCTGCCCTTTTCAAGGATTGTAAAGTTGCTGTTGTAGGTACCAATTTGTATAATCCCTATACTTTCCATTTCTTTTTTTTGTTTATGTACATTCCTAAAAACCCTGCTGACATTATTAGGTGCTATATCTATAGCATCTAAGTTCATTCGCAATTTACTTGCAAGCGCCACATATTTATCAGTTTTCTCCTTTGGTATAGAAACTACCATAACCTTATATACCTTTTTTTCTTTTGTGTTAATTTTGTCCAATATTTCATAATCCATATAGTAGTCCTTGCCCTCTTTGGGCAAGTATTGTGCAGTCTCCCATTGAAGTGTTTTAAGGATACCCCTATTATCCATAATAGGAACTTCTATGTGTCTAACTACAATGTCCTGACCTTGTACAGTAAAGGAAATCCTCTTTGTCCTGACGCTATTATTTTTCATAAACTCGGAAATCACCCTAGAAAGCTTCTGAATATTTATAATGTTGTCTTGATCAAAGGCCTCTTCAGGAGTTTCTATCATACCGCAGAGCTTAACCTTATTTTTTGAGCCTACTAATACTTTAATAAATTCATGTCCAAGCTCCACAGCCACTAATTCTTTCTCAAACATTAAATCACCACTTTCATTGCCTATTTATAATGAATAAAATTTTCATATAAACATTTTCATAAATATATTTAAAACATAAAATGTATTGTAATCAAATTCAGTTAGTTAGGCTTTAATGACGGCACCACTATATGTCTTCTTAAGTACCGCCATTAAAAGCCTTTACATAGTCAATTATCTTATGTATTATGGCTTATAAAATAATTCCTTTAAAATAAAATAAAGATAGTAAGAAATATAAGCCATAGTTCTCCAGCCTTTATACATAGATGATAAGGTCGGTTACACTATTAGCTCCCTACAACCCAAGTGTCCACGTACGGATTGTATTTCTTTGCTACCTTAGAATATTTATAATATTTTTATGAATTCTTTTCTTGAAGTTAATATTTCAAAAACTTAGTTTAGTGTTCACAACCCTTGGGAGCCTTTCGATAAGGCTTTCCTACAAGCTTGCTACTGTTCGTAGTTCACAATTTGTTCATGATCCCCGGGGGTTTTTGCGAACAAAATGAGCTTGCTAATTTTCTATGTGTAACCAGGTCTCAATCATTGCTCTAAAATTAACAAATTATTTATTTATGGTACCACTGTTGTAGTAAAGGCGCCATCTGCTCCTCTTACTGATTTATACTTACCATCATTAGTTACATAAGTAAACGCAACATGATTATTATCACTAGTAAGAGCAATGCCAGAAACTGTTCCATTTGTTCCTGCTATTACTTTAACAACAGCATCAGTAACTTTTGTTATATCACCATTATTCTCAACCAGTGTTGAATCTGCTGCAGTAGCCCAGTTTTTAGCTTCAACTAATGCCTGACTTGAACGTGCCTTATCCTGGAATCCAGTAAACTTTGGAATCATCACTGCTGCCAAAATACCAAGTATTGCGATAACAACAATAAGTTCAATTAGAGTGAATCCTTTCTTTTTTCTTTTACTCATCATTTTTTCCTCCTTTTTAATTAACATATTTTGTTTCCTCCTTATTTATATTTGAAAACCTTAACGGTTATTCATTCTACTGACTAGCAATTGCACCATACATATCAAATATTGGCAAAATCATAGCTAATACTATAAAACCTACACCTATTCCTAAGAAAACTATAATTAGTGGTTCTATTAAGGTGGAAAGGTTAGCTGTAGCATTATCTACTTCATTGTCATAAAACTCAGCAGTTTTTTCCATAATTGAATCAAGGGTTCCTGCTTCTTCACCTATTTTCATCATTTGAGTAAGCATTCTGGGAAAAACTCCTCGGCCTTCCAGGCTTGCTCCAATAGTTTGTCCTTTTTTTACAGCTTCAGTTGTGCTCGTAAGTAATTTACTAGCCATTTTGTTACCTACAACCTTTGTACATATATTTATTATTTCAAGCACTGGCACACCGCTTGAAAGTAAGGTGCCAAAGGTTCTTGTAAATCTTGCAGTGACTATTTTAGTTAAAATACTTCCAAAGATAGGCAGCTTAAGCTTAAGCATGTCTACTCTTTCTCCAAATTCCTCATTAGTTTTTATTATTACTCTTGCTATTATAATTAAGAGAACTACTGTTACCATTAATATTAGACCATATTTTTTCATAAAGTCTGCTAAGCCCATTACAATAATTGTAGGAAGTGGTAACTTTCCCCCTGCACTTGTTATCATCCCTACAAAGGTAGGAAGTACAAATATAAGCAATAAATTTACTACAATTATGGCAACAATACATATAACTAGCGGATAGGTTAAGGAACCCCTTATCTTTTTTTGTAGCTTATAGCTTTTCTCATAGTAATCAGCCATTCTAAGCATTACTTTTTCTAAGGTACCACTTACTTCTCCAACACTTATCATATTGACAAGCATTTCTGGAATATCTTTATATTTTCTAAGAGCATCTGATAAGCTGCTGCCTTTTTCAATATCGCTATGTACTACTCTCAGTATATTTCTTAATTTCTTATTTTCAGTCTGTTCTCCCACTACGTCAATTGCTCTTAAAATATTCATTCCTGCAGATACAGTAAATGAAAATTGTCTACAAAATATAGAAATACTTTGCAAAGGTACTCTTCTATATTCTGAAATGTTTATGTCTAAGGATTTATTTAATAACTTTATACTTTGAGGATAATAATCTCTTTCTCGAAGGCTCGCCCTTACCAAGTTTTCATTATCAGCGTCTATTTTGCCCTTGATTATGTTTCCATCTATTGTTCTTGCTTCATATTGATAACTAGGCATAACTTCCTCCTTTCTAGGTTTCTTTAACCTAACAAGCTTTTATTATTCTTTTAGATATGCCACCCTCATTAGCTCATCCATTGAAGTTATCCCTTTAAACACGTGGCCTGAACATGCATCTCTTAAGGTTCTCATTCCATTTTTAATTGATAAATCTCGAAGTTCATCAGTACTGCAGCCCTTTATTATCATTTCCCTGTGTTCTCTTGTAATTTCCATTATCTCGTATATTCCAACACGGCCTTTATAGCCAGTATTACCACAGAGACTGCAGCCTTTTGCTCTTTTTAGTTTTATATTCATATTCTGATTAATACCAAGAATATTTTTCTCATATGTAGTAGCCTCATATTGCTGAGCGCAGTTGGTACATAGCTTTCTTACTAGTCTTTGTGCAATAACTCCACTTACCGAAGAAGAAATAAGATAAGGCTCAATACCCATATCTATAAGTCTTAAAACTGATGATGGAGCGTCATTTGTATGTATTGTACTTAGAACCAAGTGACCTGTTATAGCTGATCTTATGGCTATTTCAGCAGTTTCATTATCTCTTATTTCACCTATCATTATTATATCAGGGTCTTGTCTTAGTATAGACCTAAGTCCTGCTGCAAAGGTTAGTCCAATCTTTGTATTGACACTTACCTGATTAATTCCATCCACAAGATATTCTACGGGGTCTTCTACAGTAATAATATTCTTATTTTCTGTATTCAGTTCACTAAGCATAGTATAAAGGGTTGTTGATTTTCCACTTCCTGTAGGTCCTGTTACCAGAATTATCCCGTTCGGGGTCCTAATAAACTTATCTAGCTTTTTCATTTCCTCAGGATCAATTCCTAAATTTTCTTTTTTAACAAGGAAGTTGTCCCTGCTTAGTATTCTAATAACTACCTTTTCTCCATTAACCTTTGGTAAAATAGAAACTCTAAGGTCAACTAGCTTTCCATCAATGGAAGTCATTATTCTTCCATCTTGAGGAAGCCTTTTTTCTGCGATATTAAGGTCAGCTAGAATCTTGATTCTAGTTATTAATGCACCTAAGGTATCTACCGGAGTTTTAAGAACTTCAAATAGATCTCCATCAACTCTGTACCTTACCCTTACATATTTATCAAAAGGTTCAATATGAATATCGGAGGCTCTGCCTCTTACAGCGTTTTCAATAATACTATCTACAAGCCTTACAACTGGAGCATTCTTTATCTCTTCGGCTGCATCTTCTTCTTCCTTTGTTTCAACCTTGCTGGATAGCTGCTCCTTTGATAAATCATCTGCAGCCTTCATAACATATTGTGAGGAGTAGTACTTTCCAATTGCCTCCTTTATCTCCGCTTCAGAGGCAATAAGAACTTCCACATTAAAGCCTGAAGTAATTCTCACATCATCTATAGCTATTATATTCAGCGGATCACTCATTACTACTTGAATTTTATTATTTTTAATAGAAATAGGTATTATGATATGTTTATTAGCTAGCTTAGCCGATATAGCCTTTACAGCCTCTTTGTCCACTTCAAGTTTATCAAAATTTACTCTCTTAACTCCTAATTGGATTTCAAGTGTTTTTAGCAAATCATTTTCTGATATTATTCCCTCATCAACAAGGAGTTTACCTAATCTTTTTCCAGTTCTTTTTTGTTTCTCAAGTACATCCTCAAGTTGCTTTGGAGTTATCATCCTTGCTTCGACAAGTAAATCTCCTAATCTTTTTTTAATGTTAAATTCCATATTTTTACCTCATATAAAGTGAATATAATATCTAATTAATTAATGTTATTGTTATGCATAAATTCCATAATTAACTATAAATCTAGTGCAGATATATATATTATATTATCTTATATCATCAAGTATTACAATAAAATGAACTGTGTTTTTTGATGGAAATTTTAATACATTTTCTGACATAGTTTTTATTTATTACCTTACTCAATGTTATTTAAAAATTGTTATTCACTGTATTTTAAGCATAAAAAAAGAGCCCCAAAGGGCTCTATTATTTTAGTACATTCCATCCATTCCCATTCCGCCAGCAGGCATTGCTGGAGCTGGGTTCTTTTCTGGTATATCAGCTACAACACTTTCAGTTGTAAGGAAAGTAGCTGCTACAGAAGCTGCATTTTGAAGTGCACTTCTTGTTACCTTAGTAGGATCAACTATACCAACTTTAATCATGTTAACATATTTTTCATGTAATGCATCGAAACCTATACCTGGTTCACTATTTCTAACTTTCTCAATAATTACTGAACCTTCAAGACCAGCATTAGTAGCTATTTGTCTAACTGGTTCCTCAAGTGCCTTAGTTATAATGTTTAAACCAACCTTAACATCAGCTTCCTCTGAATCAAGCTTAGCTACTTCTGGTATTACATTGATAAATGCAGTACCACCACCAGCTACAATACCTTCTTCTACTGCTGCCTTAGTAGCTGCTAAAGCATCTTCGATTCTAAGTTTTCTTTCCTTAAGTTCAGTTTCAGAAGCAGCACCAACTTTGATTACTGCAACTCCTCCAGCAAGCTTAGCTAGTCTTTCTTGCAGCTTTTCTTTATCAAAATCTGAAGTAGTTTCTTCTATTTGAGCCTTTATTTGTGCTACTCTAGCATGGATTTCATCCTTACCGCCTTTTCCATTAACTATTGTAGTGTTTTCCTTAGAAATTTTAACACTTTCAGCTCTACCAAGCATCTCTAAAGTAACTTCTTTTAAATCTCTTCCTAATTCTTCAGAAATTACTTCACCGCCAGTTAATATAGCTATATCTTGAAGCATTTCCTTTCTTCTGTCGCCAAAACCAGGAGCTTTAACTGCTACACAAGTAAAGGTACCTCTTAACTTATTAACAATTAATGTACCAAGAGCTTCTCCTTCTATGTCTTCTGCAATTATTAAAAGCTTCTTTCCTTGTTGAACAATTTGCTCAAGTATTGGAAGAATTTCTTGTATGTTAGAGATCTTCTTATCAGTTAATAGAATATATGGATCATCTAATATAGCTTCCATTTTCTCAGTATCTGTAACCATGTAGGAGCTTACGTAACCTCTGTCGAACTGCATACCTTCAACAACGTCTAATTCAGTTCCCATTGTCTTGGATTCTTCAACAGTAATAACGCCTTCGTTTCCTACCTTTTCCATAGCATCTGAAATTAACTGACCAATTTCTTCATCACCAGCAGAAATAGAAGCAACTCTAGCTATATCCTCCTTGCCTTCAACTGGTCTTGAAATCTTCTTAATTTCTTCTACAGCCTTATCAACTGCCATTTTAATACCACTTCTAATAAGCATTGGATTTGCACCGGCTGTAACATTTTTTAAGCCTTCTCTAATTATTGCTTGTGCAAGTAAGGTAGCTGTTGTAGTTCCGTCACCAGCAACATCATTAGTCTTTGTAGCAACTTCTTTTACAAGCTGTGCTCCCATATTTTCAAATGGATCTTCAAGTTCAATTTCTCTAGCAATAGTAACACCATCATTAGTAATAAGTGGTGCTCCAAATTTCTTATCTAATACAACGTTTCTTCCCTTTGGTCCAAGTGTAATTTTAACTGTATTTGCAAGGGTATCTACGCCTTTTTGCATGGATCTTCTTGCTTCTTCACCATAAATAATTTTCTTAGCCATTCCTATCCCTCCAATTTATTATTCAACTATAGCTAGTATGTCATCTTGTTTAACGATAGTGTATTCTTCACCATCAACTTTAACTTCTGTACCGGAGTATTTGGAGCATAGAACTTTATCTCCTACTTTTACTTCCATTCTTATTTCCTTGCCATCAACCATTCCTCCAGGTCCAACAGCAACTACTAAGGCTTCTTGAGGTTTTTCCTTAGCTGCACCAGTAAGAACTATGCCGCTCTTTGTTTTTTCCTCAGCCTCTAATTTTTTAATAACAACTCTGTCACCAAGTGGTCTAACTTTCATTTAAACCCCTCCTTAATGTATTTTTATTTATTATTAACATCATGTTGTTAGCACTCGGTATCGTCGAGTGCTAATATAATTATAATATAGTTAATAGTAATTATAAAATCAAGTCCCACCAGAACTTATCTATAACCAATTAGAAAGAAAAAGAGTGGATTATCTAGTTTTAGATTATTTTTTTACATTATTTCTTCAAATTTCATTATTAATCTTATATATAAATAATTTTACATAGTAATATTATCCAAGCAATTACTATTATAATCAAATTAAAAAGAAATATTCTTATAATTTTTGAATTTATTTTAAATATAATCTTACTGCTTAGTTAAGCCGTTGACTAAAATATTTAAATTCTATAAAATAAAATGTATATTAATAATGCACGGTATAAGGATTTCGGGAGGCACAATAATTAATAATTGTTGTGTGCTAGTATGGAATACGAGGAGGTTAAAGCCCTAAATGGGCTTTAACGAGTAGTTTACGAGCGGGAGTGAGTAGTTTCAAACTACTCAGTGTTCCGACTTAAGGGAGGAAACAAATGAGTAAGAGTTTTAGTAAATTTATTACAATTATTTTATCCATCTGCTTAACTTTATTTCTAATTTCTATTGCGGTTAAAGCAACCTTGGCCTTTAGGCAGCTTTATTTTTATGATATTGACCATTTAAACATTGCCAAGGACTATGGAATGTCTAAAGATGAAATCATGAAAAACTACAACATACTTATAGACTACACACAAAACAAGAACATTGCTAAGCTTCATATGCCATCTTTTCCAATGTCAGTACAAGGTGAAATTCATTTTACAGAAGTAAAAGCTCTATTTATGAAATTTAACTATCTTATGTACATAACTGGTGTCATCAGCATAATAGGGATAATTTTAATGATTAAGGAGAAAAGTTATAAATATCTGAAATATAGCTCTGCTTTACTTTTAGGACTTCCTATTATTTTAGCAATACCTTTTGCCATTAATTTTGATAAAAGCTTTACCATATTTCACGAAATATTTTTCAAAAATAACTATTGGGAATTTGACCCCGTTAAGGATCCAATAATCAATGTGCTTCCTCAAGAATTTTTCTTTCATTGTGCAGTTATGATTTTGTTACTACTAGCAATTTTTAGTTTAATAAGCTATGTAATTTATAAAAAAAACAATAAGTCTAAAAAGAGGGATTTATTTTATAGCTAAATAAAGGTAAAAAGATAGCTTTAAAATATAAAATACACCATTAGAGTATATTTTATATTTTGAAGCTATCTTTAATTTTCTATAATATTATTAGAAATCCTCTTGTTTTTCATTTCAGTTATAATAAATAGTGCCATTCCAAGTATTTCTGTTATGTCACCAATGCTGGCAATACCTGGCTTAGGAAACCTAATAGGAATAATATCCGCTAAAAAATAAAGTTTGGTGTTTTTATCAGTTAATTTATACAACCCCTGCAGAGCTACATCACCATGATAACCAAAAGCCTTTACTATTTCTTGTCTTACTGGCATTACTCCACCATTAGCAAAAATAACAACTGCATTAAGCATTGCACCAATTCCTAATAACAAAAGCCATTTGTTTCTTCTATTTGCATAAGTAAATATTAGTAAAAGTGCGTACATAATAACATCACTTAAATAGGTTAATATTCCTATGTGCAAATATCCCTTTTTTATTAATGTAAGCTGAATAAATTCCATAAAAAACGATATAAATACAAAGCTTATAAACTTAACCTTTGCGGCATCTATATTCTTAAGTCTACCATTTAAAGCATATCCAACAATTATGGCTATTATAAATGCTAAAAGAAACATTCTACACCGCCTTCTGATTTTTATGCTTCTCTAATATTTTTGTATAGGCATCTACAACCTTTGGATGAAACTGGCTTCCTCTAAACTTATTTATTTCAGCCATAATTTCTTCCTCACTTAATGCTTTCCTATAGGGCCTATCAGTTGACATGGCATCAATGGAATCTGCCAATTGAACTATAAAAACGTCTAAATTAAGGTCATTGCCACTTTTCCCATCTGGATAACCCTTTCCGTCATATCTTTCATGATGATTACGAACTATTGGTAATATATCTTGTAAATTTTTAATATCCTTAAGAATGTTGTAACCTATTCCTGGATGACTCTTAATTATTTCATATTCTTCGTTTGTCAGTTTTCCCGGTTTATTTAAAATTTTATCATCTATTCCTATCTTACCAACGTCATGTAAAAGTGACGCAATACGTATTCTTTCAATTTTCGTATCGCTGTATTTTAATTCTTTAGCAATTCTGCTGGAAATTTCGCAAACCCTTTTAGAATGACCTTCTGTATATTTATCTCTAGCTTCCATGGCATGCATTAAAGTGTCTACAGTTTGTATGTATTGATTTTTTGATTCTAAATATAGAGAGAAGGTGTATCTTACTAGAACTATTGGGAAGATTACTAATAGTACACCTATGTAATTGTATTTGTTAAACATATATGCTAGAACAATTCCAAAAGGTGTCATTATAACACTATTAAGAAGACTTAACCTAATAATGTTTATAAAAAAGAATAAACCTTTTTTATTATTTAATATGGAAAATAATATTGAAATTAAAAGAGTATTTAATACGAGATAAATAATGCTATATATAATTACTAAAGGAATCTTGCTCCATATACTACTAAGATCAAAATTTCCACCTAAACTTATATAAACTAATCCTCCATACATCATGGGTATAATTTGAGCACAGTAGTTAAATAAAACCTTATAAAAAGGTTCCTTGAATATATTATGATATTTACCATCTACTTTTTTAAAAGTTAACGAAAAGCCTATAACTATTATAATATTTCCGACTAATGGTCCAAATAATATAAAAGAAGCTACCAATACTGCAAGACTAGTACTTAATGCCATGTCTTTATACACAATCCTAAAGTTTTCTGATACAGCTAATACAATTGAAAAAAAAATTACCTTCATATAATTTTGTTGAACAATATGGAAAGCATTACTTTGATACATAAATATTATAGTAGCTATAGTAAAAATATATAATGAAGCTAAAAATACTTTAAGTTTTAATGGTATATCTTTCATAATATCCCCCTATATATATATAAAGACCGGTCATATCAGTGATTTAGTACCAACTCCAAACTGATCCACCTGCAGCTAAAAGTGCAAGTATAGCCAAGAATAATGGCATAAGCTTTTTCATTTCACATTCCCCCTATTGTAAAATTAACAGCATTCCGCTAAGAACTGTCATATTTCACTCCGCTAAGGGTAAAGAAAAAAAATTAACCGGTCTTTATTGGCTGTGTTAAATAGTGCCTCGTAAAATCATTCTGTTAACTGCGTCTAAGGCTGCTCTGGCAATTGCCTCGTTGGTATCTTGTTTAACTATTGCAGAACCTATTAAGGTTTCCTCAGTTTCATTTAAAACCATATTAATAATAACTGTAACATAACTTATATCTCTACTTGAATGAATATAAACGTCTTCAACATTAAATAAATAAGCTTGTCCTAAAATAGCTTCAATAGAACGCACTGTTGCAGCGGCAACTATTTTTTTTCTATTAGCTGCAGTTTTTATACCACTAGTCTTTTCTGAAAACTCTTCTCCGTCATGAATAAGGTATACAGCACATTCTAAGGCATTTCCATCTATTTTAAAGTCTATACCACTATACTTTATCCTTCTTATATGTGGAGCCTCGTCAGTATGTATTTGTGCAATACTTATTATCTTTCTATCAATTCTATAATCAAAGGCAGCTAGAAGTGAGGATTCTATATCTCTAACTATCTGCTTTGGAGCTCTTAAAGTATTTCCTAATATATGAACTTCTTGCAAGTTTTCTTCATCAATTACAAGCTTTGTGTTTAAGACTCCATCAATCTTACTAATAAGACTTTCTATTTCAGTAAAATCCATCTTGCGACCCCCATACATTTTACAATTTTATCTAAATTGTAGCACATTTAGTAATCAAAAACAATAATGCCTTATATTAAAACAATAATCTTTTTTAAGTAACCTTTTTTGTTAATCTTCTTATTATCTGTTCGCCTTTAAAGACACCAAATATAAATAATATTGTCATAACAATTGAAATAACAATGAGCATAATTTTATTCCCTACATAAATTTTGGCTCCAAAATATGCAGATATAAATATACCTGGTATTCTTCCTAAAGTAGAATATAGCAGAAAGTCCCGAAAGCTAATCTCAGAAATACCACATATGTAGCCAAGTACATCCTTTGGTATTCCAGGTATTAGATACAATAAAAAAACGACATAATTCATGCTTCCTAGCTTTAATACTTTGCTAAAAAAGGTCAATTGCTTTTCTGAAATTATTTTTTTTATTAAAGGTCTGCCGTATAATCTAGCTATACCATAAACAAGCCCGCTTCCTAAGGTTATACCTACTAATGATAATAGCCCTCCAAGAAAGGTTCCGTATATGTATCCTCCGGCAATTTGAATTACTTCTCCAGGTATAAAGAAAGCAATAACCTGCAGCATTTGAAGTCCTAAAAAGGCAAAAATGCTATACCTGCCATAAGATAAAATAATTTCCTTAATTTTCTTCGGACTCTTAAGGACATCAAAAAATCTTGAGTAATATTCGTAGCCAATATATATTACAAATATGGCAACTATTGATAAAATTATATAGGCTCTTTTTTGGTATAAGAAATTGAAACCATTTTTGATTGCTTTCTTTATTTTATTTAACATAATTCACCTTTTGTAATAAAGTACATTACACTACAATATACTTAAATTTTAATATTATTTTCTCTTGCATAATAAAATAAATATTGCTGAGAAAAACCTGAAAGCTCCCCAAATTTATTTCTTGCAAATTCTCTAATTTTTTTTAGTGAAACATCTGGTGCCAAATAAAAATGCTGCATTGCTCTTTTAACCCATATATCTACAGGAAATGCAGAGTATTTGCCCATTGAAAAAAGCATAATACAATCTGCAACCTTAGGACCAACACCACTAAATTCTTGCAATGCCTCATGACAGCCATCATCATTTTGTGCCTTAATCCAGTCTAAATCATATTCAAAATTACTTTCATTATTTACCGCATTAATTTTCTCCACTGTATCAGCAATGTATTTAGCTCTAAAACCAGTGCTGCAAGCGGCAAGATCAGCTGCAGTTGCTTTAGAAAGTTGCTTTAAGGTAGGAAAAGTATAATAGGTTTGATCCTTATATACTATAGCATTTCCAAATCTTCTGCTTATATTATCAATGGCTTTTTTAATCATAGGAATTCTATTATTTGAGGAAATTATAAAGGAAATGACAAGTTCAAAAGGCTCCTGCTGCAGCAGTCTAATTCCATGCCCAAATTCTACCGAAACCTTTAGGAGGCTATCTTTACTTAATATCTCCTTTATATTAGAATAATCTCTTTCTAAATCGAAATAATCCTTCCAGATTTCATAAAATTCCTTTTCATTAGTATTATAAATCAAAACATCTTTATCCTTTTTCTCAACCTCTATTACTCTGCCATAGGCTATTCCTATATAGTTCCCATTTTCTTGCCTATTCCACCTAAAACACTGTCCACAATCAAATATATGTGCAAGCTCAAAGTTTTTTATATCTTTAAGAATAACTCCATTATCAAAGTTCTCTAATCTTGAATAATCCATATTCCACCTCAATCTACAAATTTTGTCCTTCATACTACGAAATTTACTTTCAATAACTTAAGTATATAATTAATAATGACTATTATCAACAAAAAAAGGACAGCACATACTGTACTGTCCATTTACTTATTCTTCTATTTTGATAAAAATTCGTCTATTGCCTTTGCTGCTTTTTTACCTGCACCCATAGCCAAAATTACTGTAGCAGCTCCTGTAACTGCGTCGCCGCCTGCGTATACTCTTTCCTTTGTAGTAAGTCCTGTATCCTCTTCAGCAATAATACACTTTTTCTTATTTATATCTAAGCCTTCAGTAGTGGAAGATATTAATGGATTTGGTGAAGTTCCAAGAGACATTATTACAGTATCTAAATCCATAATAAATTCTGAATCAAGAATCTCAACTGGCTTTCTTCTTCCTGAAGCATCAGGCTCTCCAAGCTCCATTTTAACGCACTTCATTCCTTTAACCCAGCCCTTTTCATCTGCTAGTATCTCAGTTGGGTTTGTAAGCATGTCAAAGATAATTCCTTCTTCTTTAGCATGATGAACCTCTTCAACTCTTGCTGGAAGTTCTGCTTCAGAACGTCTATAAACTATATGAACCTCTGCACCAAGCCTTAATGCAGTTCTTGCTGCATCCATGGCCACATTACCGCCGCCAACAACTGCTACTTTATTTCCTACTTTTATAGGAGTAGCATAATCTTCCTTAAAAGCCTTCATTAAGTTGGTTCTGGTTAGAAATTCATTAGCTGAAAATACGCCGTTAGAATTTTCACCTGGAATTCCCATAAACTTTGGAAGCCCTGCTCCTGAACCAATGAAAACAGCATCAAAGCCTTCATTTTCTAGTAGTCCATCTATTGTTACCGTTCTTCCAACTATAACATTAGTTTCTATTTTAACTCCAAGCTTTTTAACATTTTCAATTTCCTTCTTAACTACAGTTTCCTTTGGCAATCTAAATTCCGGAATACCGTATACTAATACTCCACCTGGTTCGTGAAGAGCTTCAAAAATAGTAACCTCATAACCTAGCTTAGCTAAGTCTCCTGCACAGCTTAGGCCTGAAGGACCACTACCTATTACCGCAACCTTTTTTCCTTTTTTACTGCTTGTTTCTGATAAGTCTATGTTATTTTCACTAGACCAATCTGCTACAAATCTTTCAAGTTTTCCAATTGCCACAGGCTCTCCTTTAATTCCTAAAATGCATTTGCCTTCGCATTGCGTTTCTTGCGGACATACTCTTCCACATACTGCAGGAAGTGAGCTTTGTTTTGCAATTACCTTTGCAGCCTTTTCAAAGTCACCTGACTTAACATGCTGAATAAATTCTGGAATTCCTATAGTAACCGGGCACTCAGTAACACACATTGGATTCTTACAATTTAGGCATCTTGATGCCTCCTGCATTGCTTCTTCCTCTGTATATCCCAAACAAACTTCTTCAAAATTTGTCCTTCTTACTTCTGGATCTTGAACTTTTATTGGAGTTTTCTTCATTCTATCCATCACTTTTCCCCCGTCTATCTATTTGTTATCACTGCAGCTGCAGCATCCGCCGCCGCTGTGACTTTTTCTAAATTCAGACTTTGCCTCTTCTGTCTTATACATTGTCTGTCTTCTCATAGCTTCATCAAAGTCTACTAAATGAGCATCAAATTCCGGACCATCAACACAAGCAAATTTTGTCTCACCACCCACAGTGACTCTGCACGCACCGCACATCCCTGTTCCATCAACCATAATTGGATTTAGGCTGACTATGGTATGAATGCCTAACTCTTTAGTAAGCTTAGAAACAAATTTCATCATTATCATAGGTCCAATAGCAACTACCATATCATAATGTTTGCCTTGATTTAATACTAAGTCTTTAATTAAATCTGTAACCATTCCCTTAAAGCCATAGGAACCGTCATCTGTTGCAACAAAAACATTACCTGCAACCTGCTTCATATCCTCTTCTAAAATAAGCAAGTCCTTTGTTTTACTTCCCATTATAACATCTGCTTTAATTCCTCTTTCATTAAGCCATTTAACTTGAGGGTATACAGGAGCTGCACCAACCCCACCAGCAATAAACATAATTTTCTTTTGTTTTAAGGTGTCAATATCTTCATGAACCATTTCAGAAGGCTGGCCAAGTGGTCCTACAAAGTCACTAAAGCTCTCACCAATTTCGTATTCAGCCATTTCTTTTGTTGAGGTTCCCATACTTTGAAATACTATAGTAACAGTTCCTTTTTCTGAGTCATAATCACAAATGGTAAGGGGAACTCTCTCACCCTTTTCATCCATCTTAACTATTACAAATTGTCCGGGTTTTGCTGCCTTTGCTACTCGAGGTGCATCAACATCCATTAAATATATATTGGGTACTAAAAGTCTTTTTCCTACTATCTTGTACATAAAATCCTCCTTGTATTCCTTATAATTTATACAACAATTTTTAATTGCTCTGCTAATTGTATTTCATGTATTTATAAAGTTATTTATGATTTAATTGTCTTATTATGTCTATTGCAAACGTTTTTTGTCAGATTAAGATAAGCAGCAGTTATATTATATAATAAAATATTTAATTTTCAAATATAAAATTAACTTTAGGAAATATTAGTCATATTATTTTTGATTGATTAGTCAGTCAACTTTATAATACAATGTTATTATAGCATATTATTTTTTTTATGCATTATAATTTTTACTATATTCATAGATATATTTATTTTGCAGCATCAAAAAAAGCAGTGTTGTATGTTGTGCTTTTTCAGTAATTTATCTAAATAAGTTTTCAGGGCAGCTTATTTGTAGGAATAATATAAAAAGACAAAGAATAATCAGTCATTAATTATTCTTTGTCTTTTTATGCTTTTTATTAAATTTAAGCAAATTTATTTATAATTAAAGAAGCCCTTACCTGTTTTTCTCCCTAGATATCCAGCTCTTACATATTTTTTAAGTAAGGTATGTGGTCTATATTTAGGATCTCCAGTTTCATTATATAATACTTCCATAATAGCAAGTACAATATCATTTCCAATAAAATCTGAAAGTGTAAGTGGTCCCATAGGATGATTTGCTCCTAGCATCATTGCCTTATCAATATCCTCTGCAGAGGCAGTTCCTTCTGCCAGTACTCCTATTGCCTCATTTAGCATAGGTACTAAAATTCTATTTACTACAAATCCAGGAGCTTCTTTTACCTCCACAGGGTCTTTTCCAATTGCTGTAGAAAGCCCTTTTACAGCATTGAAGGTTTTTTCTGAGGTTGCAATACCCTTTATTACTTCTACAAGCTTCATTACTGGAGCTGGATTAAAAAAGTGCATGCCTATGAATCTGTCTGGTCTGTTGGTTGCTGATGCAATTTCAGTAATAGAAAGTGAAGATGTGTTTGTAGCAAAAATAGTTTCAGCTTTACAAAGCATATCCAGCTCTTTAAAAATACTTTTCTTTATTTCCATATTTTCTATAGCTGCTTCAATTATAAGGTCACAATCTTCAGCAAGCTCTAAAGCAGTTGTGCCAGATACTTTGCAAAGAATATCCTCCATAGCATCAAGAGTAAGCTTACCCTTATCTACGAGCTTTGAAAGGTTTTTCTTAATTCCAAGAAGTCCTCTGTCAACAAACTCATCTTTTATATCTCTTAAAATTACCTCATAGCCTTTAGATGCAAAAGCTTGAGCTATACCGGCCCCCATTGTGCCAGCTCCTAATACAAATATTTTTTCCATAGTACCCCCCTAAAATAAATTAAATTAACCATTTAATACACCTGATATCAATACCAATATAGTGTTACTTTAGCGAAGCTGCTTGATTTGTTCTGTGAGCTCTGGAATTATCTTGGCATAGTCGCCTACAATGGCTAAATCTGCAACCTTCATAAGAGGTGCATCAGCATCCTTATTGATTGCTATAATATAATCACTTTCCTGCATTCCAGCTAAATGTTGAATTGCACCTGATATACCGCAGGCAATATATACATTTGGCCTAACAGTCTTACCTGTCTGCCCAACTTGGTAATTCTTATCCATCCAGCCATTTTCTACTGCCGCACGGGAAGCTCCTACTGTACCACCTAGGGCATCGGCAAGTACCTTTAAAATTGCGAAATTTTCCTTGCTGCCAATTCCCCTGCCCCCTGAAACAATAAAGTTTGCTTCACTTATGTCTACTACATCTTTAGCTGTTTTAACAATTTTCTCAACAATAGTCTTGATATCTTCTTGTTCTAATTCTACATTAATAATTTCAATATCGCCACTACTATTTTCTGACTTTTGTAACTTCTCAAACACTCCTGGCCTTACTGTTGCCATCTGTGGCCTATGGTCTGCACATTCAATGGTAGCCATTAAATTGCCCCCAAAGGCTGGCCTTGTCATCATAAGGTTTTTAGTGTCACTATCTATATCAAGTCCTGTGCAGTCTGCTGTAAGTCCAGTGCTAAGTCTTGCAGCAGCCCTAGGGCCCAAATCTCTTCCTATATATGAAGCCCCTATTAATATTATCTCAGGTTTTTTAAGCTGAACTAAATCGCATAAAACCTTTGTATAGCCGTCAGTTGTATAATTTTCAAGTAGTGGATGTTCTATAATCAAAACTTTATGCGCCCCATAGGCTGTTAGCTCTTTACCTAAAGCTTTCACTTCATGACCAATAAGAACTGCTGTTAATTCAGTATCTAATTTTTCGGCAATCTCACGGCCCTTCCCAAGGAGCTCTAATGAAACCTTTTGAAGGATGCCGCCTCTCTGCTCTGCAAATACCCATACACCTTTATAATTAGTCTTATCCACCTTTAATTCCCCTCCTTTTATATAAAGTGCTTTTCCTTAAGCTTTGCTATTGCAAGACTTACAGCTTCTTTAGGAGGCATATTTATTACCTCTCCTTTACCCTTAGCCTCTTTAGTCATTGACTTTCTAACCTTAGTTGGTGAACCTAAAAGTCCAAGCATGGATTTATCTAAATCAATATCATTTGCGTTCCAAACTTTAATTTCTTTTTTAAAGGCCCCATAAATATACTTAATATTCATATATCTAGGTACATTTAATTCCTTAATTGCTGTTAATAGTACTGGTGTCTTCACCTTTATAATTTCATAGCCATCTTCTAAAGCTCTTCTAACTTTTAGTTCCTTTCCTTCAAATTCCACCTTTTCAACATAAGTAACTTGAGGAAGCTTTAAATGCTCAGCTATTTCAGGCCCAACTTGAGCTGTATCCCCGTCAATAGCCTGTCTTCCTGCAAATACAATATCATAAGGAATCTTTTTAATTGCCACCGCAAGTGCTCTAGAGGTAGCTAAGGTATCAGCCCCTGCAAAAGCCCTGTCTGTAATTAATATTGCCTCGTCAGCCCCCATAGCAAGGGCTTCTCTTAAAGCTTTTTCAGCTTGGGGCGGCCCCATGGAAATAACAGTAACATTAGCATTATATTTTTCTTTTAATACTAAAGCCTCTTCAAGTGCATTTTTATCATCTGGATTTATAATAGAAGGCACACCTTCTCTTATAAGTGTTCCAGTAATCGGATCTATCTTAACTTCATTTGTATCTGGTACCTGTTTAATGCATACAATTATATTCATAATAAACCCCCATTTCTACTGTTAATGTAGTGCACTTCCTGCAATAACCATCTTCTGAACCTGTGAAGTGCCTTCGTATATCTCAGTGATTTTAGCATCTCTCATCATTCTTTCCACTGGATAATCCTTTGTATAGCCATAGCCTCCAAAGATTTGCACAACCTTTGTGGTAACCTCCATGGCTGTTTCAGAAGCAAACAGCTTTGCTCTTGCAGCCTCTACAGAATATGGTACGCCAATATCCTTATTTAGGGCAGCCTTATAAACAAGAAGCCTGGCAGCTTCTATTTTTACATCTAAATCAGCAATCATCCACTGAAGTCCTTGAAAAGCACTTAAGCTTTTCCCAAATTGCTTTCTTTCCTTCATATATTTTAAAGCTTCCTCATAAGCACCTTCTGCAATTCCAAGGGCTTGTGCAGCTATACCTATTCTTCCACCATCTAAGGTTTTCATTGCAATACCAAAGCCCTTACCTTCTTGGCCAACTAGATTTTCTTTTGGCACGATACAATCTTCAAAAATAAGTTCAGTAGTTGAAGAAGCTCTTATTCCAAGTTTATTTTCTCTTTTGCCTATAGAAAAACCATTATAGCCTTTTTCAATTATGAACGTCGATATTCCTTTTACACCCTTACTTTTATCTGTCATTGCAAAAATTACAAAGGTATCTGCAGCTCCTCCATTAGTTATGAAGATTTTAGAACCATTTATTACGTAATGATCTCCTTCAAGGATAGCTGTAGTCTGCTGACCTGCAGCATCTGTACCTGCATTTGGTTCAGTAAGACCAAAGGCACCAAGTTTCTCCCCTTTTGCAAGGGGTATTAAATATTTCTCCTTCTGCATAGCATTTCCAAACTGATGAATTAAGCCAGCACAAAGAGAAGTATGCGCTGAAAGTATAACCCCTGTTGATCCACAAACTTTAGATAATTCCTCAACTGCAATTATATAAGAAAGATTGTCTCCTCCAGCTCCTCCGTATTCTACTGGAAAAGGTATGCCCAACATATTATATTTCGCCATCTTTTTTACATTTTCCATTGGAAATCTTTCAGTCTCATCTATTTCGGCAGCAATTGGTTTAACCTCATTTTCTGCAAATTCCTTAACCATTTGTCTGACAAATTCCTGTTCTCTAGTAAATGTAAAATCCATACATTTCCCCCCACTTCATACAAATCTATAATTGAAGATGATTATTGAAATTTCCCTTAAGGACAATTCATACTCTTCTTCATTTTCCTTGTAAATATTAATTATTAACTATTAGAAAACTTCTTGCTTCTCTTTTCTAAAAATGCTTCCATGCCTTCTTTCTGATCATTTGTTGAAAAACACTCGCTAAAGATATCCGCCTCATACATTATTGCTGTGTCTATGTCCACTTGCATACCATTATTAATTGCTGATTTGCATAGTTTTATAGCAATAGGCGCATTGGCAGCTATTGTATTAGCTAGATTTTTCGCCTCTTCCATAAGTATTTCTGGTTCTATGAGTTTATTAACAAGGCCAATTCTATAAGCCTCATTTGAATCTATGACTTTTCCTGTATATAGTAGTTCCTTGGCTATTCCCATTCCAACCAGTCTTGATAATCTCTGAGTTCCACCAAAGCCTGGAGTTATACCTAGTCCCACTTCTGGCTGACCAAATTTTGCCTTAGTAGAAGCAATTCTAATATCACAAGCCATAGCAAGTTCACAGCCTCCTCCTAAAGTGAAACCGTTTAACACTGCTATGACAGGTTTCTCCATGTTCTCTATCTTCCTAAAAACCTTATTACCAAACATACTGAACTTTCTTCCTTGCAATACATTTAAATCCTTCATTTCTGAGATGTCTGCCCCTGCAACAAAAGCCTTTTCTCCAGCTCCTGTAATTAATACTACGTAAATGTCCTCATCTTTAAGTAGATCGTCTATAGTTTGATCTAGTTCAAAAAGTGTTTCTGAATTTAATGCATTTAAAGCTTTAGGTCTGTTAATAGTCACAATAGCAATATGATTTTCCTTTTCAAATATAATATTATTCACCCATATCCCCCCAATAAACTTCACTATGTTAAAATATTAACAAAAGTGTATAAAAATAATTGAAGCATTTGCTCCAATTATCATTATACACTTTTAATTTTCATCTTTCAATTAAATGAGCGTATTATTTTTAATATTTGTAAAAGTTTAATTTTTCTGATAAGTTTATTCTTCGTTTCTATCCTTCAATAAATAGGAAAGAGTAAGCAAGCTTTCACTTAAATGTACATTTTCAACTACAACATCCTCAGGAATTTCTAAATCTGTAGGTGCAAAATTCCAAATAGCTTTAACTCCATTTTGAATTAAGGCATCACAAACCTTTTGTGCACTATTTTTAGGAACACATATTATTCCAATATCAACTTTATTTTTGTGCAAAAATTCAGGAAGAGTATCAATATCTTTAATTTCAACATCTCTTATACTTAATCCAGTTAGCTTAGGATTTGCATCAAAAATACCTATTAGAGAAAAACCTAACCTATCAAATCTAGTGTAATTAGCTATGGCTTGACCTATGTTACCAGCACCTATAATTATTGTGTTGTAATCTTTTGTCAGTCCTAAAATTGAACGTATTTCATTGCTTAAATCTTTTACATTGTAACCATAACCCTGCTGACCAAAATCACCAAAGCAATTTAGGTCTTGCCTTATTTGTGAAGCTGTAAAGCCTATCTTTTCACTAAGCTCTTTAGATGATATTCTATCGATATCATTTTCTAATAATTCTTGTAAATATCTATGATATTTAGGTAGTCTTTTTATAACGGCCATTGATATATTATTTTTCTTTTTATCCATTGTTTTCCTCACATCCATTAAGTTATTTGTTTAATAATTTATACTTTATAGTATTACCTAATTTTTTTTTACTGTCAATATTTTTGTAAATAAGTAATAAAACAATAGTAAAGCTTTATGCCCCTTTTAAATATTTCTATAACATAGTACAATATACACTAATGGATGAAAAAATTTTGGAGTGATTAAAGTGATAGTTTTAAGTTGTAAGGAAATAAATAAAAGCTATGGTATTGAGGTTATATTAAATACAATTACTTTTAATATAAATGAAGGTGAGAAAGCAGGTTTAATAGGTGCCAATGGTGCTGGAAAGTCCACACTTTTTAAAATTCTAACGGGTCAGTTTGAACAAGATAAGGGCGATTTATTTATTGATAAGAATAAGAGGATTGGCTACTTATCTCAGCACTTAGCCTTAGAAAGTACTAATTCTATTTATGATGAACTCTTAACAGTATTTAGCGAACTTATTGAAATGGAAAATAGAATAAAGGAGTTAACTGAAAAGTTAAATGAGCCCTATGACAGCTCAAGAAAAGAATATCATGAAAAAATTATTCATGAATACACCTCCTTATCAGATCTTTATAATAACAGAGGTGGTTTTACCTATCAAGCAGATATCAATAGAGTTTTTAAAGGTCTCGGTTTTATTGAAGAGGATTTTAATAAAAACATAAATATCTTAAGCGGCGGTCAAAAAACAAGAGTTGCACTTTGTAAACTGCTATTAACTAGCCCAGATATCCTTTTACTAGATGAACCTACAAACCATCTTGATTTAGATGCTATTGAATGGCTTGAAGAATATTTAAAAAATTATAAAGGAACAGTTATTGTAATTTCCCATGATAGATTTTTCTTAGATTCTATAACTAATAAGACTCTTGAACTAATTAACGGGCATGTAAACAGCTATAATGGAAATTATACTGCTTTTGTAGAATTGAAAAAGAAAAATTATGAAGTTCAGCTTAAGGCTTTTAATATTCAGCAAGCTGAAATTAAAAGGCAGGAAGAAATAATTGAACGCTACCGTTCTTTTAATAGAGAAAAAAGTATTAAGGCTGCTGAAAGCAGAGAGAAAGCACTTGATAAGATTGTAAGAATTGAGGCGCCTGATAAAGAAAAAAAAGCTGCTAAAATTATCTTTGAAACACAAATAAAATCTGGCAATGATGTTCTGTATATTGAAAATTTAAGTAAAGCCTTTAGTGAAAAGCTTTTGTTTAAAAACTTGGACCTAGATATTAAAAGAGGAGAAAGAACAGCATTAATCGGAGAAAATGGGAGAGGAAAAACCACCTTATTTAGAATTATTATGGATAACCTTGAAAAAGATTCAGGTGTTAAGGTTCTCGGCAAAAATGTTTTTATAGGCTACTACGATCAGGAGCAATCTAATTTGCATTCTGAAAAAAGTGTTATAGATGAAGTTTGGGATGATTTCCCTAATATGACTACTACAGAGCTTAGAAATGCTTTAGCAGCATTTTTATTCACAGGTGATGATGTATTTAAGAACATTGATACACTTAGCGGTGGGGAAAAATGCAGAATAAATCTATTAAAACTAATGCTGTCTAAATCTAATTTCTTACTTTTAGATGAACCTACAAACCATCTAGATATACCCTCTAGAGAAGCTTTAGAAGAATCCATACTTACTTATGATGGTACAGTACTGGTTATTTCCCATGACAGATATTTTTTAAATAAGGTAATTAATAAAATTTATGAACTTAAAGAAGATGGAGTTAAAGAATATTTAGGTAATTATAGCTACTATATAGAAAAAAAGAAAAATCCTTTAAGATTTGAAGAAGAAATAGCAGCACAGGGAAAAACTAAGACTCAAATTCAAGATGAAAGAAAGAAAAAAAGAGAACTGGAAAAGCAGGAAAAAGAAAAACTTTTAAAAGTTAAAAATATCGAAGCCGAAATAAGCAGCAATGAAAAAAAATTAGCAGACTTACAAGACCTTCTTTGTCTTAAGGAAACTTATTCAAACCCGCAAAAAAGTGAAGAGGTAAATAAGGAAATCGCCGCTGCAAACAGTATTTTAGAACAGTTATATGCCGATTGGGAACAACTTATATAATGCATGAATAATTTAATTACGACTGATATTTTAATATATAAATCTTTATCATAGTTTAAATATGAAAAATAATCACATACTATAATTGCAGGCATTATAAGGATGGTGATTAAGCTATGGGAAGAAAAGAAAATGAGCATCAGGAACCCTCAACTGGTCCTAACAGTTGTAAATATCATTCAAGAAGTGCAGCCTATAAACAAGATAACAAGGCTCAAGAAGAAAATACTAAAGAAAAGTTCAAAAATAATAGTAAGTAAAAAATTAAAGAAGGATTCTTCCTTCTTTAATTTTTATTACTCAGATGTTGATAAGCCCCATATTTTTTATAAAAAAATGTGGGGCTTAGTATATTTATAGCAAAATCTAAAAAATCAAAAAATAAATTATCGGAATAATTACTGCTGGAAGAAAATTTGCAACCTTTATTTTTGTTAGTCCAAGCATGTTAAAGCCAAGTCCCATTATGAGCACACTTCCCACTGCAGAAATTTCAGTTATTATAGCTGTCTGCGTTAAAATGCCTTGTAAATAGGAAGCTCCAATTGTTATAATTCCTTGGTATAAAAAGACTGGAATTGCCGATAAAGCTACTCCAATTCCTAAAGTAGAAGTAAACATTATTGCTGAAATACCGTCCAGCACAGACTTTGTAAAGAGTATACTATGATCTCCCTTTAAGCCGCTGTTTAAGGAACCAACAATGGCCATAGCTCCAACGCAATAAACTAAACTTGCTGTTACAAAGCCTTCAGAAATTTTCCCGCCTTTTCCTTGAAGCTTGCGTTCTATTGAATCTCCTAATTTAAATAATCTTGCATCTATATCAATGGCTTCACCAATAAGTGCCCCTATAACTATAGAACAGATTACCACCAGCATATTTTGAGATTTTATGGCTCCTGATATTCCTATTACCAAAATGCAAAGGGCTAAGCCCTTAATAATTGTTTCATTAATTTTCTTTGGAATCCCGCCTTTAAGAATAAAACCAACAAGGCTTCCTCCAATAATAGCTAAAGCATTTACAATAGTTCCTAACACCCCATCACGACCCTTGCTTCTTATCTATAGTTTGTAAACTGCATGTCAATTCCAAAGTCTTTACCCTTAAGTAAACCTATAATAGCCTGCAAATCATCCTTGTCCTTTGCAGAAACTCTTACTTGATTTTCCATGATTTGAGCCTGCACCTTAAGCTTACTATTTTTAATTTCTGCTACTATTTCTTTAGCCTTTTCCTTTGAAATTCCTTTTACAAGCTTTCCATTTTGTTTAACAGTACCCATAGTGGCTTTTTCTATTTTGCCCAAATCTAATGCTTTTGGAGATATTCCTCTTTTTACAAATTTAGCTTTTAAAATTTCAATAACAGCTTTTAGCCTAAATTCATCATCAGAGCTGACTTTTATTTCATCATTATTAACTTCAATTTCTGTTTTGCTTCCTTTAAAGTCATATCTCTGCTCTATTTCTTTCCTTGCTTGATTAACAGCATTGTCAACTTCTTGCATATCAACTTCTGAAACTACATCAAATGAATATGTACTTGGCATAAAAAATTACCTTCCTTTCCTTTTTCCATATGTTACTATAAATATATTAATCAAATTTTCATAGTTTAGCAACTAAAATTAACAAAATCTATTTATTTAAAAAAATTATCCAATATTTTCTATCTTCTTCTAATAATTGTATATATTTTTTATAATATAACTTTTAAGGTATATTGAATTTTATTATTGGTGTGATATAATTATTATTGAGCAAAGCTCATATATTTTTGGGTTAATTTTTCAAGGCACTTCTACCCCTTTAATCATTTTAAGGGAATGTGATCTATGAACAAATTAGTCCCTATGATTAAAGGAGGATTTTTAACATGGCAGATAGAAACATCGTTTGCAAAGATTGTGGAAAAGAATTTGTATTTACAGAAGGCGAGCAAGCTTTCTATAAGGAAAAAGGATTTGAAAATGATCCAGTAAGATGCCCAGAATGTAGAAGAGCTAGAAAGAACGAAAAGAATCAAAGAGAAAGAAGATTCTAATTTAGAGAGGTAGAGATACCTCTCTTTTAATTTTTGTATAAAAAATGGCTGTATCAAATTAATCATTATGATTATTTTGATACAGCCATTTTACTTAGAAAATTAAAGTTTGTTTTTGAAAATATTAGCTCTTTTCAAAGCCTTAATTAATGGAATTGAAAGTACAATTCCTGCTGTTATTTGAATTATATTTCCTGGTATATCTCCTAATGCAACAGCAAAGCTGCCATAAATAAGTCCTCCAGCAATATAGTAACCTAGTATCATCCAAAGTCCTGCAATTATAAAACCCAGAATGTTATTAAAGAGTTTTTCTCCATTATAGTCATTTCTAAGTGCTATAGAAGCTGCTATATAAGCCATAACACCCTTTATAACAAATGTAAATGGAGCCCAAATTGCATATGGTGATAATAAATCAAATAATCCCATTCCAAGAGCTGCAGCTAAAGCAGCCTTCTTTTTCCCAAGTAATATTGCTCCCGCAAATACAATAGTGTCTCCTAAGTGCAGTACTGCCTTTGTACCTACTGGTATTTCAATAGCATAAGTTACTACAAAAGCCATAGCTGCCATAAGTGCAACTTGTACGATATCAATAGTTTTTATTCTTGACTTTATTTGGCTCTTTTCCATGTCAAAATCCCACCCGTCCTTAATTAATATTAGTAATATGATGCATCTTAATTTCATTATACACAGAAAAATCTAATTTCAAAGTGTATGGATACACAAATAATAAAAAAATAAAGATTTTGTTATAATTAGTCGAATTGTTGTAAATACTATTTATATACAAAGGAGTTTAAAGCCCTAAATGGGCTTTAACGAGTAGTTTTACGAGCGGGAGCGAGAGGGCTTAATTGCTCCGTGTTTCCCACTGAAGGGAGGAAATTTAAATGGCTGTTTTGCGCTGGATAGGTGGCTTTGTAGTATTATTCTGGCTTATAGGACTAATATTCAGAATAGGCGGAAGCATGATAAATCTATTATTAATTGTAGCGGCGGTAGTATTTATTATTGACGCCATATTTGGCAGAAAAAAATCTGTGTGATAAAAAAGAAAAACCTTATTATTAAAAATGGTTTTTCATCAATTTAAAAAATGAAAGACATTGAGTCTTTCATTTTTTTATCCATTATTTTCTTAAGCATTAGCAAATAGTTGATTTATTCATGGACATAGGTACTTTGTTTTTATTCATTATTCTTTGCAATATCAGAAAGTATTAAACCTTTGTTATGCTCTAAAGCCCAGCTTATAGCCCAATCACTTTGGAATATTAAAAGATTCCTGTCTTTAAAATCCTTAACCTTCTTAGTATCACTAGTTAAATTTAGGCCTTCAAGAGCTATTTCAGTATTTTCAATCCATCTTATATATTTATAAGAAAGCCTATCCATTTTTATATCTACACCGTATTCATGCTTTAATCTATATTCAAGCACTTCAAATTGAAGTACTCCAACTACGCCCACGATGATTTCCTCAATACCAATGTGAAGCTCCTTAAATACTTGTATTGCGCCCTCTTGTGCAATTTGTGTTATACCTTTAATAAATTGTTTTCTCTTCATGGTATCAATAGTTCTAACTCTAGCAAAATATTCAGGTGCAAAGGTTGGAATTCCCTCGAATTTAAATTTTTTTGAATTTTCACAAAGGGTATCTCCAATGCTGAATATTCCAGGATCAAAGACACCAATTATGTCTCCAGCATAGGCTTCTTCCACAATTTCCCTATCCTGTGCTAAAAATTGCTGAGGCTGCGCCAGCTTTATCTTATTTCCAGCCTGAACATGGTAAACCTCCATGCCCTTTTTAAATTCTCCTGAGCATATTCTCATAAAAGCTATTCTATCTCTGTGTGCTGGATTCATATTAGCTTGTATTTTAAATACAAAGGCAGAAAACTCAGGACTGAATACATCTATTTCACCTTGATCCGACTGTCTTGGAAGTGGTTCTGATGTTAAATCAAGGAATACCTTCAAAAATGGCTCTACTCCAAAATTGGTTAAAGCACTTCCGAAGAATACTGGTGTAAGTTCTCCATTTCTTACCTTTTGAACATCAAACTCATCACCAGCTATATCTAACAGCTCTATATCTTCTATTAGTTTATTATGAAGGGCTTCTCCAAGTAAATCCTTGAAAACACCATCTTCTATATTGCCTTCTAAGGATTCTACCTGAGTCTGACCATGATTTCCACCATTAAAGGCCTGCACCATTTTATTTTCTCTTTCATAGACTCCCTTAAATTCAGCTCCTGTACCAATAGGCCAATTTACTGGGTAGGATTTTATTCCTAGTTCATTTTCTATATCCTCTAGTAGTTCGAAGGGATCTTTAGTTTCTCTATCCATCTTATTAATAAAAGTGAAAATTGGTATACCCCTAAGGCTGCATACATGGAAAAGCTTCTTAGTCTGCTCTTCTACTCCCTTTGCACCATCAATTACCATTACAGCACTATCAGCAGCCATAAGGGTTCTATAAGTATCTTCACTGAAGTCTTGATGTCCTGGAGTATCAAGTATATTAATACAATAACCATCGTAATTAAACTGCATTACAGAAGAAGTTACTGAAATACCTCTCTGCTTCTCTATTTCCATCCAGTCTGAAACTGCATGCTTAGCTGCCTTTCTAGCCTTAACAGAGCCTGCCATTCTTATGGCCCCCCCGTATAAAAGGAGTTTTTCTGTAAGTGTAGTCTTACCTGCATCTGGGTGAGAAATTATCGCAAAGGTTCTTCTTCTTTCTATTTCTTTTATAAAGTCCGCCATTTATATCCATCCTTTCTTGTTTAATAAATTAAATATGCAAAAAGTCTGTATGAAGGCAGACCTTAGATTTAATATTTATTATATACAAACGTCTTAAATTATATCAGTTTTTAAAATTCTTTTCAAATAATTTTTACCAAATCCTCTTGTGAACATTTACATTACAGTTTATTCCATTCATTTTTTTAGTTTGAATGCTATAATAATTATGGAATAAATATATTGTACTTTATACAGGAGTCTAAACAATTTTTAATTGTTTAGTGCGCAATATAGTAGGGGTGATAAAATGTATAAATTAATTGCAATAGATATGGATGGCACATTATTAAGAGAAGATAAAACTATTTCAAAAGAAACCTTAAGAGCAATAGATAGAGCCAAAGCTAAAGGAGTTAAAATTGTTCTTTCATCAGGAAGACCAATAGATGGAATTAGAAGGTACTTAAAAGAGCTTGATTTAATGCGTGACGAGGATTACGCTATAGCATTTAATGGAGCCTTAATTCAAGCTACTAAAACAAATGAAATTATTGCAAAAACACTAATGAAACTAGAAGATGTTTCTTATTTATATGAGCTAAGTAAAAAATTAAAGGTTAATATTCATATTCTAACTGAAAATTCCTGCCTAACACCCAAGTGGAACCCCTATAGTCAAATAGAAAAAGATATTAACGGCATTCCACTTGAAGTTATTGATTTTAATAATTTACCTTACGATACAACAATTGTTAAAATAATGATGGTGGATGATCCAGAAATTTTAACAGAAGCTATAACAAAGCTCCCCAAGGAGGTTTATGAGAAATATTCAGTACTTAGAAGTTCTCCATATTTTCTTGAGTTCTTAGATAAAAAGGTTAATAAGGGCTATGGTGTAGCTCTGCTTGCTAACAAATTAGGAATAAGAAGTGATGAGGTTATATGTATTGGAGACGCAGGTAACGATATTCATATGCTTCAGTTTGCAGGTCTAGGAGTTGCAATGGGAAATGCCTACCCTGAAGTTAAAAAAGCAGCTGATTATATTACCTTAAGCAACGAAGAGAATGGTGTAGCCCATGTTATAGATAAATTTGTTTTAAATAATGAAAAGGCAAGCTAAAATAAATATAAAAATAGTGTTAAAAATGTGTAAAGCATTAACAACACTATTTTTTATTTTAAGCAGCAGCCTTTTTACTTTGTTTTATAGCATATAATCTAAAGGCTGTAAGTAGTGCACCACTGGCACAAATTAAGCCTGCTCCTATGTATACCCACTTCATGCCATAGATAAAAATATCATCTCTTCCTTGTATATAGTTGACTACATGATAACCAGCCTTATTGCTCATTCTATTGTATAATAAGGTAGTAGAAAATGAAATTCCAACAACCATGCCTAAATTTCTAACTAAGGCATTAATGCTTCCAGCAATACCTAATTTATTTCTTGGTACTGTAGACATTATAAGTGAATTGTTCGGAGATTGAAATAATCCATTACCTACAGACATTATGCTTACATAGATAATTAAGAGTAAGATACTGGAATTAGCAGTTAAACTGGATAATAAAAATAAGCCTAAACTTGTAAATACAAGTCCTAAAAAAGTCAGGAACTCTGACCCTATCTTATCAGATAAATATCCGCTTACAGGTGCGGCAACGGATAGAACTAATGGATATACCGCCATTAAGATTCCTGTAACTGAAGCTGATAATTTTTGTGCATCCTGCAAATAAAAGGGTTGAATAATATTAGTACAGCTAATTGCTATAAAAGATATAAATCCACAGAATATACTTAAGGAAAAAAGCTTATCATCAAATATTGAAAGCTGAAGAAGAGGGTCAGTAATCCTTCTCTCAATAAAAATAAACATTATAAAGGTTACCACTGAAATTACTAATGCAATTATAATTAAAGGATTACCATATCCAGAAGTTTGCCCTTCAGTGATTGATCCAAAAAGCAGAACTATGCTTATAACAAAGAATATTGCCCCTTTTAAATCTAACTTTTCATCTAATGCCTTTCCTTTACCTGGAAGTATCTTAAGTCCCATAATAAAGGTTATTATACCTATAGGCACATTAATTAAAAATATATATTCCCAGCTAAAAGCTGATACTATAAAGCCTCCAAGGGGTGGACCAACCATAGTTCCAAGGGCTACAAAGGTTCCTGAAATACCTAACGCCCTGCCCCTCTCGGTACTTGGGAAAACTTGAGTTATGATTCCTTGATTAGCTGACATAGTAGCTGCAGCTCCAATACCTTGGAGTACCCTAGCTGCAACTAAAAATGATAGGGAGCTTGTTATTCCACACATTAAGGAACCAAAGGTAAATACTATAATCCCAAACTTAAAAACCTTTATTTTGCCTTTAATATCTCCTAGTCTTCCAAAAATTAAAATACTTGCTGATACGACAATTAAATAGCTTGTCACAACCCATTCAATGGATGCCATGCTTACATTGAGCCTTTCAGACATTTTAGGTAAGGCTACATTTACAATGCTGCTATCCAAGCATGCCATAAAGGTTACCAAAACCACATTAAAAAGAATTATCCACCTATTTTTATAAATTTTTTCATCGATATTTTCCATGTACAAAATTACCTTTCTTAAAATATTATGCTTATCTTAGTATCCCTAATATCTTTCCTTAAGATACAACTTTATAAAAATAATACATTAAAAAGTATATCATAAAAACAACATTATTTACTAATAAAAAACTTGAAAAAGATTATTTTTGAATTTCTATTAAAAAACCTTGGCAATATGATTAAATAACCATATTACCAAGGTTTCTTTAAAGATTTTGATTAAGCTGATAGATATTATTTTACCTAGCTACTGGTATAAAGCCTATTTTCTTTTGCATTTTTGATAAGGTTTTTCTTGCAACATAATTAGCTTTTTCTGCTCCAGCTTTATAAATGCTTTCTAGGTATTCCTTGTTAGATAGCAGCTCTTTTACCTTAATTTGAATTGGTTCTAATTCATCTACAATTGCTTCTGCTACATCCTTTTTAAACTGAGCATAGCCTTGGCCTTCGTATTTCTTTTCAATAGCTTCAATTGTTTCGCCTGTAATTGTGCTTAAAATTGTAATTAAATTTTTGACTCCAGGCTGCTCATCACAGTATTTAACAACTCCAATGCTGTCTGTTACAGCTCTGCTTATTTTCCTTCTAATTACCTCAGGAGGATCCATAATTAAAATGAAGCCATTAGGATTATCATCTGATTTAGACATTTTCTTTAGTGGATCCTGAAGACTCATTATTTTAGCTCCATTTTTGGCTATATAACCCTCTGGAATTACAAAGGTTTCACTATAGGAATTATTAAACCTTTGTGCTATATCCCTTGCGATTTCAAGATGCTGTTTTTGGTCGCTTCCAACTGGTACTAGATCGGTTTGGTACAATAATATGTCTGCTGCCATTAATACAGGATAGTTAAGTAAGCCTGCCGATATAGATTCACCATATCTTTGAGATTTATCTTTAAACTGTGTCATTCGATTAAGTTCACCAATGTAGGTGTTGCAATTTAATAACCATGCTGCTTCACTATGTGCCGGAACATGAGATTGAATAAAAATTGTATTTTTCTCAGGATTTATTCCAGCAGCAATATATATTGCCATTACTTCTAAGGTTCTTGTTCTTAAATCTTTTGGTACCTGTTTAACAGTTATAGCATGTAAATCAACTATGCAAAAATAACAGTCATAATCATCTTGAAGCTTTACCCAGTTTTTAACAGCTCCTATATAATTTCCTAAGGTTAACTCACCTGAAGGTTGAATTCCACTAAAAATTACTTTTCTTTTTTCTTCCACAATAGAAACCTCCTCAATTTAAATTAATTATCTTTGTTTTCACACAACAAATTGTAGCTTATAATATAGCTTTTTATAACTTTTTACATAAAGTTTATTCTTTATTAATTCTAATTTTTTAATTTAAAAAACGCCCTATAGTTTCTCAACCATAGGGCGTAATATACGCGGTACCACCTAATTTAAAAGCAATGCTTTCCTCATTACAGATACAAAAAATATCCTGCCTTTGTAACGTAAGACTAACGTGAAAGACTACTAAAGGTTCATCTTCAACCTAAAAGACCCATTCAGCTTAAGCATAATTACTGTAATCTCACCCACACAGCTCTCTTTAAATTTGTTTTTAAGCCTACTTACTTCTTTTTTAAACGGCAATATATATTATTTACTTTATGATATGCCTAAATAAAAAGATTGTCAATTGTAATCTTGACAATCTTTTAAAATTTATAACCTATTATTTTTTCCAAAGACCATGAAGATTACAGTATTCTCTTGCAAATAGAACATCTTCTTCAAGCTTAAAATATGCCTCAGGCTTTTCACCTGGTTTTAAATATTTTCTATAAACTTTATTAGCTGTAACAACTTCAATCCATTCAATATAATGAGTTTCTATCATTGGATGCTCTACAGAACCGATTTTAACAACTACTCCGTCATCTACCTTTTCAATAACTGGAATATGTTTTTCTAGGGCTGCCTCAGTGGTGTTCTCTACCAAAAGTTTCATTGGCTGATTGCAGCAGGATAAAGTTCCGCCTGAAGGATGAACCACTTCAACTATGTTTCCACATATCTCACATTTGTAAATTTGATTTAACTCTGTCATTAAAATCCCTCCAATTTTTATTTTTTGAAAATTTTAATATTTTAGTTTATAACTATTTTATACATAATATATACACTATTCAATAGATAAATTGTTAATTTTCTATATTTATTGGAAAAAGCAAGTAAACTATACCACATATAAAATTATTTAATCATTGAATATATAAAGAAAGGGCTGAAACCTGAAAGTACATTATATTAATTACTTCAGCTTCAGCCTTCTTAATGCATTTAGTTTTTATAATCTTTTAGGGTCAATTAATTATCACTTCAACTTTATGTTCCCCTTCTTCAAAATGTGGAATTAATTCCTGCTCTATTAGCTTTCCATCCACATATAATTCATTTTTATCCCCTCTTTTAACTAGGATGTTATAGCTGCAATTGTCTTTTTTAAAGTTTAGTTCATATTCCTTCCATTCCTTTGGTACAGAAGGCTCAATGGTAAAGCCCTTATCACCCTTAAGCTTAAGTCCAAGTATTCCTTCTATTCCAACCCTGTACATCCAGCTGGAAGATCCAGTATACCAGCTCCAGCCGCCTCTGCCTTCATGGCCGACCGTGTTATATACGTCTGCAGTTATAACATAAGGTTCTACCTTATATCTTAAACAATCAAGATAGGATTTAGTATGATTTATAGGATTTATCATGTGATAAATCTTCCAGGCCTTATTCCCATAGCCTAGTTTAGCCATGGCAAGTGCTACCCAAGTGGCAGCATGGGTATATTGGCCGCCGTTTTCTCTTACTCCAGGTACATAACCCTTTATATAGCCAGGTTCTAATTTTGAATTATTAAAGGCTGGTGTTAAAAGCAGTACAATGCCTTTATCCTCCTTAACTAAATTTCTTTCTAGTGCCTCCATAGCAACTTCTCTTCGGCCTTGCCTTGCTGCACCGGAAATTACTGACCAGGATTGGGATAGAGAATCAATTTGACACTCATCATTTTCCATAGAACCCAGCGGCGTTCCATCATCAAAATAAGCCCTCCTGTACCAGCCTCCGTCCCATGCATTTTTTTCTAGATTTACAGCTAAAAAGTTTTGCATTTCATCATACTTTTCTGCTCTCTCATCATCCTTTTTATATTTGCATAAATCCTTGAAACCATCAAGAATGCTGTAGAGAAACCAGCCAAGCCAAACACTTTCACCTTTTCCTTTATTCCCAACAGTACTCATTCCATCATTCCAGTCTCCGCTTCCCATAAGTGGAATATTGTGAATGCCGAACTTTAGAGAGACATCTATAGCTTTTATGCAGTGCTCATAAATACTGCCTTTTTTATCTGATGGAAGCGTTACTTTATATCTTTCGTCCTCTCCCTCCTTTAAGGGTTCTTCTTCTAAATAGGTGGTTTCTTCATCCAAAATACTGTAATCACCTGTGTTCTTAATATAATCAATAGTTACATAAGGCATCCATAATAAGTCATCTGAAAATCGAGTTCTTATTCCACTATTAACTACTGGGTGCCACCAGTGCTGTACATCACCCTCTAAAAATTGCCTTGTAGAGCTCTGAAGAATCTGCTCTTTAGTAATTTCAGGTTTTAAGTAGCCTAGAGCCATGGAATCCTGCAGCTGATCTCTAAAGCCTATGGCACCGCCAGATTGGTAAAAACCTGTTCTAGACCAAAATCTACAAGATAAGGTTTGATATATTAGCCACCCATTTAGCATTAGATCCATAGTCTTATCCGGCGTTTTAACCTGTATCCTGTGCAAGAGCTCCTTCCAATATTCCTTTACGCGAGTAAGCTCCCCACTCGCAACTTCAAAGTCCTCGTAAGTTTTAGTTATAGCTTTTATATGTTCTAAATCCTCATGTTCACCTAGCATTATTACTAAGTTAACTTCCTCACCTGAACTTAACCTTACCTTAGAATTTGCGGTAAGGCATGGGTCATAGCCGGAGCCCACTTTATTTGATAATGCATTATAACTTAAAGCCTGCGGGTTTTCTATGCTTCCACACCTTCCCATGAATTCTGTTCTGCTTCCAGTAAAACTTACTTCTTCTCCTCCAGCAATTTTTAAATAGCAAAAGCCCTTTCCAAAATGCTCACTATAGGGGTTTTGACCATAGATAAAATCCTTATTCTCCTCTAAATAGGTAGATATATATTGTGCTGTCTGCTGAGGATATACTCCTAAAGTAAGCTGAGCATAATAGGTTAACGAAAGCTGCCTTTCCTCCTTAGTATTGTTTTTTAACTTTATTAAGCACAGCTTAACACTTTCATAAAGAGGTACAAAAGCTGTCATTTCCCCAATAATACCCTTAGCCTCATGAACAAAATTAGAGTAGCCAAAGCCATGTTTAATAATATATTCACCCTCATCTCTTTTGGGCTTTGGTGTTATTCCCCAAATATCACCTGTCTCTTCATCCCTAATATATACTGCTTCAGTAATTGGATCTGTAACAGGATCGTTGGACCAGGCTGTAAGCTTATTTTCTCTGCTGTTTTTATTCCAAGTATAACTTACTCCACTTTCACTTATATGAAAGCCAAAATCCTTATTTGAAATAACATTTATCCATGGAGCAGGGGTATTTTTATAATCCTTTAATATTATTGTATATTCCTCAGTTTCTACGTTAAAGCCTCCAAGTCCGTTGAAAAACATTAAATCCGGCACCTCATAATTATAGGGTAGAATATTATAGCTTTGCTCCTTTACTACAAGCTTTTGCATTTCATCTTCAATTTCAGAAGCTCCATTTATTTGCTGAAGCAAGCTTCCTTTTTCAGAATCAATAACAAGTCTAGCTATAGCCCTTAGTAAATCGATGTCCTCAGCTGCCATTGTAGTCTTACTGTGCAGAAATACTCCTCCAGGTTTATTTTGTTTATCTCTAAGGTGCCCTGATGCTAAAATATCTCTAATGGAATCCTGCAGTGGCTGAAGATAAATGGTATTTTGAATGTTAACAATGACTATATCTATTTTCAGACCCTTAATACTCCAATATTCATGAGCATGCAGTACCTGCTTTATAGTATCTAGGTCGACCTCATTTCTAATAAGCACTAATACTATAGGTAAATCACCTGATATCCCATAAGGCCATAGGGCTGGCTGAGCTTTTTTAATATTTTTAATAAAAGCTTCTCTTTCTCTAAGATTTGGATTTAAGAATAATATCTTAGAGGCCATCAGCTGATATAAATTGGCTTGAGTAGACTTTATGCCAAGATAATTCATTTCAACTTGTGTTTGTGTCCAAGCAAGTTCAAAAACTCGATTAATATTATTATATTCATTATATTTTTTTGCAAGTTCTATAGATTCTTCCCTGGTTTCGCAAACAGCAGTAGTGTAAGCTACTTTTACAGTTTCTCCAGGTTTTATTTTCACTCTCTTCCTTATGCTTAGTATTGGATCTAAAACGGCACCAACTGTGTTCTTTAGCACAGTTTCATTGTCCATGGCCTCAGGAGCTTCTATATTTCTACACCTTCCTAAAAAATTTTCTCTGTTAGTTTCATATTGTACAGTTCCAATACTTTCGCCAAACACTGCACAAGTTTGAACTAAGTGAGGCTTCTTTTGTCCCTTTGCCCTAGGCCTTCTATTTGCAATTAGGCAGCAGGGATTATCAATATACTCAGTTCTAATAAAAAGATTACTGAAGGTAGGGTGTACAATATCAGCATTTAAAGGTGCCAAGGTAACTTCACAGTAGCTGGTTATTTCCAAGGTTCTGGAATGCTGACTATGATTAGTAAGTGTAATTCTTCTGACTTCAGCATTATCTTCCTGAGAAACGGCAATCTCTGTATGAGTGTCTATACTGCCATCTTTTCTTATAAACTCTGCCTTATCTAAGGAAAATACAGCTTCATAGCTTTCACCCTCCTTTCTAACAGGTTCATAGGAGGAACTCCAATATTCATTGGAATTCAAATTTTTTATGTAGAAAAATAGCCCTGTATTATCTAAGGTAACATCCTCTCTCCATCTATATGCTGTCATATCTTCAAGTTTTCCGTACCCACTGCCGCTGTTAGTTATCATTAATGAGTAGCTTCCATTTGATAAAAGATGTGCTTCCGGCATATCAGTTTTAGCAGTTTTAAAGCTTCGAAAAGCGATGTTATGATTATTATGATTTGTACTAAGGCTATCAAATTGCTGTTCTCTATCATAAACAATCTTATTAGATATTCTTTCTTGCAGCAATAATTCAGTAGCTTTAACATTTGGTATTCTATGAAACCTTTCCCTAAGTGTGTTTCCATTAAGCACATTATCAAGTGACATAAGGCTCATACCTTCATGATGCACCATAAAATTTTTAATTAAGGCTTTAGCTTTTCCATTCGGCATTCTTTCCTTTGTGTAATCTACAGCCTCATAAAAGCCATACCTTCCCTCCAGGCCTTCAGTTATGAGCCTTTTAATATTATCCATTGAACCTAAAAGGTCAATTTGCAGAGTTAATATTGTTGAATAAGGTGAAACCACAAGCTCATTTGATAAACCTCTCTTTAAGCCTATTCCTGGAACACCAAAGGCTTTATACTGGTAATTTTGTGCTGGATCAAAGGTATAGAAGGCTGATTCAGATATACCCCAGGGAATTTTTCTACTGCTGCAGTAGTTCTTTTGACCTTCAATTACAGCTAAATAAGTTTCATTTAATAAGGTGTCAGGATAGTTTTTCATAATTAAAAGAGGCATAAAATATTCGAACATTGTACCGCTCCAGGAAACTAGTCCCTTACTCTTTCCCATAATTGTCATCGCCCTATTTAGCTTAAACCAATGTTTTTGCTCCACATCACCTTTTGCTATAGCTATAAAACTTGCCTGCCTAGCCTCGGAGGCAAGTAAATCATAGTAGGAGTTTCCCAAGGTATCCTTTTCTACATCATAACCGATGGAAAAAAGCTGTCTTTTTTTACTATACAGCATTTTAAAATCAGTTCCATCAGCCATTAAATTTAACCTGCTTTTTAAAGCATTAATTTTTTCAAGGAGTTTAACTGCCTCTTCTTTGCTGTTTTCTAATAATGACCTTATCTTTGCTTTGCTATTTTTATCTGAAGAATCCTTTATTTCTTTAAAAAGCTTATCAATTTCACATGGTATATCATTAAGAGGTACAATGACTGGTAGGCTTATTAGCCTTTCGGTAAGCTTTAAGCCATCAGCTAGTATATTTTCTCCATGATCCCCCACTTTATCATTTATACCTGTAGCCCATGGAAAGAATCTTTCAATTTCATTTAGATAATTATTTATGGAAGCTTTAAGTTTAGGAGTCCAATATGCCCCCTCATAATCCTTTAAGCCTTCAGCCTCATTTATCTTATCTAAAACACTTAAGAGAAACCTTTTCCATGAAATTAAATCTAAATTTATATTCTTTGAAGCCTCAATAATTTCGGTATAGAAATTTTTATGTTTTAGTTCCTCCTCACAAAGATAAATATTATCCACTATGCCTTGTATTTTTTCCACAGTAATAACAGGTTCATGTACATATTCCCCCAGGCTTTCTGAGGTAACCCATAAATAGCCAACTAAATTGCCACTGTCAACTGTTGATACGTATCTAGGATAAAGGGGCTCCTTTGTTATGGTGTCATACCAATTATAAAAATGCCCCTTATAACCTTTAAGGCTTTCCATACTTGTAATTATGTTATCAAGTCTTTCAGTAAATTCTATTATTCCTATGTAACCTAAATCATAAGCAGCTAAGTTGCTGGTTAGCCCCATTCCCATATTAGTTGGTGAGGTTCTATGTGCCACCCCATTAGGAGGTGCCTCCTGATAATTATCGGGAGCCAAATAATTATTTTCTGCATTTACAAAGTCCTCAAAATAAGCCCAGGTTTTTCTGCTTAACTTTCTTAAAAGCTTTACCTCTTCTTCCTTTAAAGTGTATTCTTTTGCTTTTAATTCTTTACTAATGTAGTAGGCTATTATAGGACTTAAAAACCATAAGAAGGTTGAAGGTATGGTCAAAAGTCCAGATTCTAATGACACTCTAAAAGCCAAAATTTCTATAATAATTGCAATTAAGCTGCCAGGCCACATTGAATTAATAAAATTATTCATATTTTTCCCAAGTTTAGCTTCCACATCAGCAGCAGTTTGCCATTCTAATAACTTTTTTTTGCTAATTAATAATCTATATAGAGTTCTAATAATGGCATCCAGCATTAAATAGGCCTGATAAGGCAAAAAACAAAAAATCAAAAACACTTGTTCAATTGCAAGCTTACCTGTATTTACCCTTCCAGACAGACTTATTCCCTTAATTGGAGAAACAACTGATTCTGAAACATCAAATAGTATAGGGCATAGTACAGCTAAAAAAGCGACAATATTCCATGTCTCCCCTTTAGGCAAAATTGTAAAGGATAAAATAATTAAAATGATAATTGAAGGTGCAAGCAAGCTTCGCCTTAAATTATCAACAATCTTCCATCTTGAAAGTAAATCAAGTGGAGATTTCTTTGTTATCCACCTTAATATTTGCCAGTCTCCCCTAACCCATCTGTGAAGCCTCATTGAACTTGAATTATAAAAAGCAGGATAGCCGTCCATAAGTTCTATATCTGATACAAGTGCCGCTCTCACATAAGAACCTTCTAGTAAATCATGACTTAAAACTGTATTATCAGGAACTTCATCCATTAGCATAAAATTAAATACATCTACATCATATATGCCTTTCCCAGTGAAGATTCCCTCTCCAAATAGGTCTTGATAAACATCTGAAACAGCAGTTGTATAAATGTCGATGCCGGTTTCTCCAGAAAAGACCTTAGAAAACATAGTCTTGTTAGCAGCTAAGGTGCCCACACTTATTCTTGGCTGCATAAGACCATTTCCTCGAAGTATGCATTTTTTATCATAATCAATGTAAGGCCTGTTTAGCACATGGCTCATAGCACCAATAAGTCTTTTGGCAGTATCTCTAGTAAGCTTAGTATCAGCATCTAAGGTAATAACATACTTAACCTTTAAAAGTTCAGTTAAATCTCCGCTTATAACATTATAGCTTGTTGTATTATCACCTCTTAAAAGAGCATTAAACTCCATAAGCTTACCACGTTTTCTCTCATATCCAAGCCAAATACCCTCTTTTTCATTAAATTGCCTAAATCTATTAAAGAAATAAAAAATATCACCATTTTCTCCAGCATATTTTCTGTTTAATTCCTTTATTGCCTTTAGTGCTGCTTCATTTATTTCATTATCATTTTCCTCATGTTCTTTCGCACTATCTTTAAAGTCTCCTAGTAATGCAAGATATAGATTTTTTTCATGATTTGCAAGAAAATAGACTTCCATATCATTTATAAGCTCATATACCCTTTTTACGCTGCTTAGTAAAGTAGGAATTACTACTACTGTTCTGCTGCTGTCAGGAATACCTTCCTTGAAATCAAGCTTTGGTACAAACTTTGGTGTTATTAGATGGTTTATGCTCCAATTAAATATTGAAATTACTATTTCACTACAGGGTATTAATACAGCAAAAAATGCTGCAGCAAAGCGCCAGCTATAAATAGGTAACCTTAATTCGTAGTCTCCTATTAAAATAACAAGAAAACATAACAATACTGTGCAAAGAATTATATTTCCTATATAAAAATTTATTTTCTTTTTCTTAATAAACCTCCCGAAGCTTCCAAAGCCCCAGTCCTTGTAATTAATTAACTTTTTTAAATCCTCTATGCCCTCATCTATAAGATAGTAGCCAACATGCCTTACATAATCCTCATGAGTCTCAGGCTTCTCTGCACATTCCATAGCCTTTTTAGCTACATAAGCCTCTGAATTGTTTGAGTGTTTAGCTATTTTTTCAACTCTATGTCTGTAATTATCCCTGGACTCAAAATCCATATCTTCATATGTACCTAAAGGATCCTTTCTGAGTTCCTTTTCAACAAAGGAAAGCCTTTCGAAAATTTCCCACCAATTGAGAGCTACAACTTCTCTGATGCTGGTTATTGAATTTCCCATTGAAATTTGAAAATGCGCCTGCTTTTGATGTTCAGTATTTATGATTTTCTCAGCTGTAGTTTCCTTAACTTCAAGCCTTTTATCCAGCCAGCTGTATATATCAGAATTATCTACTCCATTATCTCTTAAAACCTTAATGAAGCTTTCAGTTAAATGGGAATTAAAGCTTATTTCACTTTCCTCTAGTTTGTTTAGCTCTTCTTCTAGTTTTCCAGAGTTAACTGCAGTAATAAGTCTGTCAGCCAGTAATTCACCTTTTAATTTTTCTTCTTCGGTATAAATAATATTTTCAGATATTTTACTTATATTTTGAATTAGTGCAATTCTAATCATTATCGGAAGAGCCCATAGTTCACCCATAAGTAAAATAGTATTTTTCTGATAGGCATTAATGAAACCTTCAATAGTATCTTCATCCAGCCTTCCATCTGAATGAGAAATAAGCTCCACAGCAATATGATAGGCTCTCGGATACCCCTTCATAATACCTCTCTTAATAATAGGGAGACCTTTATAATAAGCTGCGGGCATATTATGTTTAATATCCTTATATTCTTTTTCTATTAAGTAAAGATTATCAAGCATCCATTCAGCGGCAGGAACTATCTCATTATTATTTTTTACCTGTTTATCTATATATTCATATGTCTTAATTATCTGTTCATAGCTTTTATCTAAGCTTTTAATAAGCTTTCTTTTGCAATTAGATTTTTTTAACACGTCGGAATAATATTGAGAAATCTCTAAGGCGTGTCTTTCTAATTCTTCTTTGTTAATACTAATGGTTGGAACGTCTTCCATCAAGTTATGTTCATCTATATCTCTGTTTCTAATTAATATATATAGTATAAACAACCCTATGAATATTACTGCTGTTGTATAAACATAGAACATTCCATCAGCTCCTAACTTTTTTAATGCAAAACTTAGTATGCCCGATAAAATTAAAAAATATGAAGAAGCATAATAGATTTTTGTAAAATCTATTATGCTTCTTTATAGTGAAGCTCATTTTTTTAAGTTCCCATTATAAAGACACTCAATTATATTAATAAATGTAACCCCGCTTACTTTATATAATAAGCTAACCATCTAAAAAATCTCCCTATATTTCTAAAAGAGACTATATTGCATAATATTTCAGTAAGCTTTCCAAACTTTCTATAAAATAAATTAAATGCTAAAAATGGTATCCATTGTTTTTTAGATTTTGGTAGCCTTTTCATTATATTTTTGAAAGTGTACACTTCTTTATAAATCCATAGATAGCCATTATATAATTCTTCTGCTGTTATATTCTTGGGTTGATACACTACATGGGCAGTATTATAATTAGATAAGTTAAAATCTACAATCCTATTTTCCTCTATTAATGATGAGTATAACTTTGTACCAGGGTATGGGGTAAGGATATGTGAGGTTACTGTTTCAATCTTGTTTTTGACTATCCAATCTAATGTACTCTTAAAAACTGAGACATTATCTTCATCTAATCCGAAAACAAAACTTGCATTTATCATTATTCCTCTTTTGTGGATTTCATCAACAAGTTTCTCATATCTATTCACACTATTTTGCACTTTATGGACACTATCTAATGACTTACTATTTATACTTTCAAAACCAATAAATAGGCTTTGACAACCTGCCTCTTTCATTGCGTCTAATAATTCATGCATTTCCAATATATTAGAAGTAACCGCTGCATTCCACTTTAGTTTAAGAGGTTTTATTTCCTCTAATAATTTTTTTGTCCATTTGGGATTTCCAATAAAATTATCATCAATAAACATTATGTGTCTTGTTTTTAGTGCATTAATGTCTTTTATTACATCGTCTATAGGTCTGTTAATACAAGTTTTAAGTACATTTTTGCAACTATTATAACAGAAATCACATTTAAAAGGACATCCCCTACTTGTACTAATTATGTTAGTATATAAATACTTTTTATTATCAATAATGTCATAAGCAGGTGATACCATTTCTTTCCCAATAAAATTTTCCATATCATAATACATCTTCTTAAGTTCATTATTTTCTTTATCCTTAAGGATTTTTGCCCACACTCTCTCAGCCATTCCTACACATATTGCGTCAAAACTATTCAGAGCCCCATCTGGATCTGCTGTAATATGTATACCTCCTGCAATTACAGTTACTCCACGCTTTTGGAACTCCTTTGATATTTCTAATGCTCTATTCATAACATCAACAGTAACGGTTATTCCTATCAACTCTACAGGTTCATCAAAATCTATCTTTTCTACATTTTCATTTTGAATAATAACTTCATGTCCTTTTGGCGTAAGGTTTGCTATTGTGAGTAATGCTAAAGAAGGCGACATTCTAGTTTTTAGTTTTGTATCCATAGGTCTTGGCAGCATTTCAGGTTGAATTAATTTAATCTTCATATATTATCTCCTCAAATAAAATGGGAAATAGGTGTGGTATGAGCGCAGCATATAAAACACTAAAAATAACAACTATCTTTGCATTTAGTTTTACAAAATGACATCTCATCTTACTATTGAGTTTCACATTAATTTCTATGTTTAGAATAACATATAAATTATCGATTATCAATAAATTTTTATTGATTATTGATTTAATAATCAATTATATTTATTTAGAAAAAAGAAAGCTCCAATCAATGTATAACAACGACTGGAGCTTAAATAATAACATACTATGTTGTCCTGATGTTAAGACTTTTAAAGGTAATAACCAAAATAGAAACAACTTTTTATCTCAGAAAAGCTGCTATATCTCATTACTTAATAAATCTTCATAAGTTTGTCTCCTACAAACAAGGCGAGTTTTACTTTCATTAACGAATACTACTGCGGCCTTAGGTATTTTATTATAATTGCTGGACATGGAATATCCATAAGCCCCAGTTGACAAAACTGCTAAAATATCTCCACTTTCTGCTTTAGGTAAACTTACATCGCTTAAAAGTATATCACCTGATTCGCAGCATTTTCCGGAAATCGTAACCTTTTCTGCTAATCTATCTTCAGCTCTATTAGCAAGCAGGCACTCGTACTCAGCCTTATATAGTGCAGGCCTAATGTTATCTGTCATTCCACCATCTACTGCTACATATTTTCTTATGTCTTCTATTTCTTTTATGGAACCTATGGTGTATAAGGTAGTTCCAGCTTTTCCTATTATAGATCTACCTGGCTCAATAGTAAGGCTGGGCATGTTAATATTTAAAGCCTTTGCAGTTATCTCTGCCTTATTAATAATAGAGGAGCAAAAATCCTCTATACTCTTAGGCTTATCCCCTTCCCTATAATGAATACCAAAGCCGCCTCCTAAATCTAATTCTTTTATCTCATAATGAAGCTTTTCTTTAATATCTGAAATAAGTTTTAACATAATCTCAACTTCGTCCTCGTAGGGCTCAATATCAAAAATCTGTGAGCCTATATGAGAGTGAAGTCCAATAAGCTCTATATTAGGCAGTTCGATGGCCCTTCTTACTGCGTCTAAAGTATCATTATTTAAAATGGAGAACCCAAATTTTGAATCTATTTGCCCTGTTTTTATATAGTCATGGGTATGGGCTTCTATACCTGGAGTTATCCTTAAAAGTATCTTTTGTATTTTATTATAAGTTCTAGCTATTTCATTTATTTTTTCAATTTCGAAATAATTATCTACTACAAACTTTCCCACCCCATTTTTTATGCCAAGTTCTATTTCTTCTATGGTTTTATTATTTCCATGGAAATATACTTTTTCTAATGGGAAACCACTTTTTAAAGCTGTATAAAGTTCTCCACCTGAAACCACATCAAGGCAAAGACCTTCTTCCTTTATTAACTTGCACATAGCTAAGGTTAAAAAAGCTTTTCCAGCATAGGCAACTCTATTCCCAGCTTCTAATGCCTTAAAAGCACTGAGGTATCTTTTACATTTAGTTCTTACAAAAGCTTCATCTATTACATATAAAGGAGTACCATATTCATTAGCTAATTTAACTGTATTTACTCCTCCTATAACTAACTCATTATTTTCTATTTTTACATTTCCAAAAAACTGCATAGGGTGCCTCCTTAAAATATTTAAAGGTTGAATTCTTCTGCAACAATATTTATGGCTTTAAGCTTGTCATCTTGTTTAATAGCACAGGTAATTCTTATTTCTGAGGTAGTTATCATTTTTACCTTTATATTATTCTTACTAAAAAGCTTGAACATCTTCGCAGCAACTCCTGAAGTAGTTTTCATTCCAATACCCACCATAGAAAACTTTGTAATATCTTCATCTATACTAATACAATCTTTTTTAGCATAAATTTTTACCACTTCCATGCTTTCCTTTAAATCCTCTTTAGGAACTGTAAAGGAAATATTTACTCTTTCATTTATAGGTGAAGTCTGACTTATCATATCGATGTTTATTCTTCTGCTTGCTAAAGCTTCAAAGAGATTTGATAATACATTTATATCATAGCTAATGTTTTCTATAGTTATTGCCACATCATCATCACTAGTAGCAAGGCCTGTTACAGCTTTTCCTTCCATATTCATTTTATTATTAACCTCCTTAATTACTGTTCCTTTAATATCACTATTACTAAGGCCTACATAAATTGGCACACCATATTTTTGTCCCAGCTCCACTGATCTTGAGTGCATTACTTGAGCACCAAGGCTTGCAAGTTCAAGCATTTCCTCATAATCGATTTGTTTTATTTTATTTGCTTTGCTATATTTTCTAGGATCAACACTGTATATTCCATCAACATCAGTATATATTTCGCAGATTCCATTCAATTTAACTGCTATAGCAACAGCTGTGGTATCAGAGCCCCCTCTTCCTAAAGTAGTAATATCTCCTTCTTCATTTATTCCTTGGAAACCAGCTACAATCACTATTTTATCTTCCTTCAAACTGTTTCTAATTTTACTTCCATCAATATCGTCTATTAAGGACTTACCATAATTTCCAATAGTTTTTAAACCAATTTGATAGGCTGTATAACTTATAGCATCATATCCTAAGTCCTTAAGTGTCATAGCAAGAAGGGAGGAAGAAATCATCTCTCCAGTTGAAAGCAGTGCATCCAGCTCTCTTTTGTCAGGATTATCTGTTATTTTCTTTGCTAAAGCTATAAGCTCATCAGTAGTATCTCCCATTGCAGATACTACAACTACAAGGCTCTCTCCTTTTTCCTTGCGTTTTATAATACTAGAAGCAACCTGCTTTATTTTTTCAATTGTTCCCACTGAACTTCCGCCATATTTTTGAACCACAACCCTCATATTTTGTCCTCCTTTGAATCTTTATGCAATAGATTTTTGCTGGATAAAAAAATAAATGCAGCAAAGGAACACCCTTGCTGCATTAAATACAATAGTATTTTACAACTCTGTGTACCTTGTAGCTCTCCACTATTTTCATAGTGACAACAATACATATATTTTATGTATTGCCAGGGAATATATCTGTCGATATATTTCCTTCGGCCATAGCTCCTTTTACCATACATTTTCGCGTACCCGCTCCGAATGGCTACTAATAGTTACGGCGCCTCTACCCTAGGCAGATATTTAATTGTAATTTAAATTAATAATCTTAAATTGTACTTTATCATATTAAATCAGAAAATGCAAGTATAAAATATCTTAGTTGCATTTACAAAAATAATGTAGCACGAGAAACGTCCCCGTGCCACATGCCGCATTTTTAAATTTTATAGAATTCTTCAAAGGATTTTACAACATAGCTGTGGTCCATCACTCCTCCAAGCTCCCTGACAGAGTGCATTGCAAGTATTGGAGTACCCATATCCACTGAACGAATTGCAAGATGTGTGGAGGAAATTGGCCCTATAGTTGAGCCTCCTGGTGAATCAGAACGATTAACAAATCTCTGCACAGGAACTCCAACATTTAAGCATATTTGCTCATAAACTGCTGCTGTGTTGCTGTCAGTAGTGTAGCTTTGGTTTGCAGCTAGTTTTATTACTGGTCCCTTGTTTATTAGGGGTCTATTAACAGGATCTGCTTTTTCTTCACTGTTTGGATGAAGTGCGTGTGCTAAGTCTGCAGATATCATAAAGCTTCTTGCAATAGCTCTGAAAAAGTCCTCTCTACTACCACCTAAGGAAAAAACTATTCTTTCTAGGATATTAGAAAGCACCTCAGAATCTGCTCCCTGCTTTGTGTGGCTCCCTACTTCCTCATTGTCGAAGGCTATCATAACATTAGTAGCCTCAGAAGCCTCCGCATTTGTAATTGCCTTAATTCCAGCATGGATCATAGCTAAATCATCCAGCCTGGAACTGGATATAAATTCATTGTTTAAGCCTATTATTTTCCCTTTTTCAAATTCATAAAGGAATAAATCAAAATCCAATATATCCTTCATATCCACCTTTAGCTCATTTGCAATGACGCTTATAAGATAATTATTCTTTTCAAATTCATCATTTACCATAGCTATAATTGGAAGAGTATCCTTTTGTCCATTTATTTCATAGCCTTTGTTTACATTTCTATTAATATGTATAGCTAAGTTAGGTATTATTAATATAGGTCTGTTTATATTAATAAGCCTTGTTTCAGGATTAAGTACGTTTTTACCCTTTAAAATAACTCTTCCAGCAATTGAAAGCGGCCTATCAAACCAGGTACTTAATATTGGTCCTCCATAAATTTCAGTATTAAGCTTAACGTAATTATTTTCAGATACTATTTCTGGTCTTGGCTTAATTCTAAAACTAGGTGAATCAGTATGGGCTCCAATTAATTTAAAGCCATTATCTTCTATGTTTCCTTTCCCAACTACAAAGGCAATGATTGCTGAATCATTTTTAGTTGTGAAATATTTTCCACCTTTACTAAGCTTCCATGCTTCTTCTTCTTTTAATTCTGCAAAACCCTTTTCTAATAAAGTATTCTTTACACTCAAGGCAGCATGAAAGGCAGATGGACTTTCATAAATAAAATCAATTAACTCTTCTGCAAGTTTTAATTCCTGCTCCATTTTTAATTCCCCCTCTGTATTCCTTATATTGTACACAGATATTATTAATATTTGTGCCCTCTGGATTCCTTTTGTACCAATGGCTTTTATAGACCTATTATTACATAATGTTAGCTTTTAACGCAAATTATATTAAAAGTATAACAAATAAATATATATTTTTTCTACCCATTTAATAAATTTGTTCTCATCTTTGGTATAATATACTATATTTAAAATTTAAAAATCAACTAGCCAAATAGTGAAGTTTATCTAATATGCTTGAGACAGGAGTGCATAATATGTTTTCAAAATTTTTAATTTCAAAATTTATAAAAGATTATAATAATATAAAAAACGAAAAGGTTAGAAGTGCCTATGGATACTTGGGAGGGATAGTTGGCATAGCTTTAAATGCTCTTTTATTTTTAGTAAAGTTTTTCGTAGGACTAGTAACTCACAGTATAGCAATTACGGCTGATTCCTTTAATAATTTAACTGATACGGCTTCATCAATTATAACCATAGTTGGCTTTAAGCTCTCTAACAAGCCAGCTGATGAAGAGCATCCCTTTGGGCACGGTAGAATAGAATACTTATCTGCACTTGCAGTATCCTTTTTAATTATGCTTGTAGGTTTTCAATTTATAAGAGAATCCTTTAATAGAATATTACATCCTACTGAAGTTCATTTTTTATTTTTACCTTTTACATTAATCTTAGCTTCAGTAATAGTTAAAATCTGGCTTAGCAGTTTTAATAAGTTTATTGCAAATTCCATTGGCTCTAAGGCGTTAAAGGCTTCTTCCTTTGATGCCTTAGCTGATGTTATAGTTTCAAGTATAACATCCTTATCACTCTTACTTTCAAGATGGGTTTCCTTTCCTATAGACAGTTATCTTGGAGTGGTTGTGTCCTTATTTATATTGTATTCAGGTTTTTCACTTACTAAAGATACCTTAAATCCATTACTTGGAGAGGCTCCAGATCCTGAATTAGTAGAAAGTATTAAAGCTGGAATTTTGAAATACGACCATATAAGTGGTGTACACGATTTGGTAATTCATAATTATGGCCCCAGCCGCTGCATGGCTTCTATTCATGCAGAAATTCCCTGTGATATTTCTGTTGTAACAATTCATGAAATAATTGATAAAGCTGAAAAAGAGCTTTCAAAGGAGTTAAATATTTATTTAGTAATTCATATGGATCCTATTAATACCGAAAGCAAGGAAGTTAATAAGGCAAGGGAACTTATAGAGGAAATTCTAAAAAACTATTCAGAAGTTAGATCCATGCATGATTTCAGAGTGGTTGGAGAAGGGGAGTATAAAAATTTAATATTTGATTTGGTGGTAGAACAAAGTAGAGGTTTCAGTAATGAGTCTCAGGATAAGTTAAAAAAAGCTATAGATACAGAGGTTAAAAAATATTATCCGGAGTATAATGCAAAGATTACAATTGACAAGGAGTTTACGGTTTTATAGTACAAAATAAGTAATAACTCATATGGATGTCACTAATATAAATATTTAGATAGCTGCTCTTTAATGCCGTGCATTCCTGCTCTGCAGGTTTTAGTTTCCTATAAATTATTATTTATATTAGACATGGTGCGGCAGCTATGACACCATAATGTTAATTAACTGTTTGTTACATCTATTAGCTGAAAATTATTTTTATTTGCTTCTAACTTCTTAATTATGCTTAATTTTCTTTTATAATTTTTGCTTTCTTTTTCTATATTTATATTAATATAAAATTTCTCAATAAGAGCATCTAACACCTTCATAAATTCATCATAGCAATCAAAGGGATTAGAGGGATAATATTCAAGTCTTAAATCTTTATTAATAAATCTAATTCCACTTTCAGTACTTTCCACTAATATATTAATTTTATCATTTTTATATTGTAATAGTCTTCTTGCTAAGTTTAGACTTCCTGCTTTATCTATATTAATAGTCCTGCCGCAGGAGGTACATAACATTATCTCCATTGAAAACCTATTTGACTTTGATTTATTATGACAATATGGACAAGTATAAAAAATGCCGACTCCACTGACCCTTATTACTTTTCTAAGTCCGCTGCTTATTAGTTTATAGTTCATTATATTGTATAACTTATTATAATCACTGCAATTAATTTTAGGTATAAAGTTTTTTCCCTGCTTATTTTGAAAGGTCAAATTGTCTCCCTTATCAATAAGTTTTTCCATAATTACTTGGCATTTATTTTTTAGAGCAGTTTTCACTATGGTATTAGCAACTTTATTTAACATATCCTCAGTAATGCTACCTAGTATATCTTCATAACCTTCACAAATTAAACTGCTTTTATGATCAACTACAGCATAATTAATGGCATTTTCATTTCCCCTGCTTATCCCCATATAATTTACTGTTTCTACCATATCTATATTTTTAACTATATTTATAGATAAAAAGTATTCCTTCTTACGCTTTATAAGCCTTGCAGTTTTTAAAATTTCAGGATTGTAAATTGCATCTTTTAAATACTTCTCCTGCCATTTGCCAAAGGCCAATGGGAAAATCACATAGGTTTTTTTAACAGTAGCTTCTTTGTATACTTCCTTATTTTTATCCAAGTACTTAAGCTCATTATTATAAGCTTTTTCTGTCTTTATTCTTTTTTCATTTCTAACATTCATTAAATATATTTTTGCATAATACCTATCTCTTTCAGCATCATATAATAAGCTGTAATTTCTCACTTTAGAATATCTGCAAAAGAATATAGGTCTAATATTTGAACCATTTGATGCAGGAAAGCTTACACCTGAATTTTTTGATCTTAAACTAAGAAAGCCGGCTAGGGTAAATGAAAAATCTAATTTGAGGGAATCCTTAAAGGGTTCTACATTAAATATATTCAATTCCTTTAAGATATCTTTACCTATCCATTTAGTTATGTTATTTGCCCTATAATTACCACTATAATCTTTATAATTTTCCTCAATAAAATCAATTTCTTTTGAAGCTTTATCCATTAAATATTCATAAGCTCTAGTGTAATTCTCTAAAGCCTCTTCAATTATTTCTCGCTTAAGTAAACTAGGCTTAAATAACTTAAGCTCTATAGTTTTCATAGCTACATTCATATAATAATCACCACTTAGAAGTATTCTACAATTACACTTTTTCCTAAACTTTTAAGGTAGTTTTCCATATCATTAACAAGTTTAAGCTTCATCCCTAAATTCAAAGGAAATTCAGGATTTTGATGTGCTGGGTTTATTGCTCTACCTACAAAAAAATGGATAGATGTACTTTCTTCTAATAAAAGCTTGGCAAGTTTAGAAGCTCCGTCTTCCTTATTAATATCAACGAGATCTTCCATTATATTATCAGAGGAAATATATTTTTCAGCATATTCAAGAGCCTTATATAAAGTAAGCACACCTTCAGTAGTTAATTCCACCCCTTCTATTTTTGCCGTTGGCGGTATAGAGGGATCTATATAATTAAAACTTGTAATAATTTCTTTCTCTATTACTCTGCTGACAATTTGTGCAGTGGTACCTCCACAAATTACCTTTTTGCCCTCCTCCTTCATAAATTTATTTACAACATAATCATCAAGATTTTTATCTAGCGGAGGACCAACTAAAATATTTACAGGGGATGCGTTACGAACCTTAACAGCTACAACAGTTGTATCATCACCTGGCTTTCCAGAATACAAGCTGTCGCAGGCAGATAAAATTATATTTGAAATATTTTTCACTGAAATATTCTTCTTATAAATTTGTTCTGTATAATCCTTAAGGTTATCCCACTGCCAGCCTAAATTAAGACACTCTCCTATACCAGCATGAATTGCACCATCAGTTACTAAAACAAGAATATCCTCAGGTGCAACAATAAATCTGCTTTCTTTAATTAACTTTCCATTAACATCTCTATTTATTTTTTCTATAGCCTCAAACTTTCCCCTTTTAAGTCTTATTATGGAGGGATTATCAAACTCCACTAAATAAGCCTCTCCATCTTCATAGATTTGAAGTATTGAGAAGGTTGAATAGGCTAAATCTCTTACTTTGCAAACAGGTAGTGTAGAAGCAATAGTTTCTACGGCTTCCTCAAGGCTTGACCCCATAGAAAGCATTGTTCCTATTATTTTACTAGTTAAGGTTGCAAGAATATTAGCTTTGACTCCACTTCCAAGCCCATCAGCCAGTACAATTATTACAGAATCCTCATTTCTAATTACCTCAACCTTATCTCCACAAAGTTCTTCTTTATATTTTTTTAAGCTAGCATAATCAACATCAACAAAGATACTCATTTATCTTCACCCATGTCCGTTTGTATTGATTTCTTTAATTTTGTGAGAGCTACCTTCGTCTCTGCTGTAGTTTCACCTAAAAGACTTGCTATTTCTTGTGCCACCCTCATTTGTTTATCGATAACCTTTTGTGCAATATCTACAGTTTCATTTCTTACTTTCTTTATCTTTTCTAGTTGTTTTTCTTCTTTTGTTATGTCCTTCATTATTATAATTATCATATTATTTTCTTTTAAATATAAAATAGACTGTTCCACTACAACATCATATTTTAAATATATATATTTACTATTTAAAATATTAGCTTTTGTGTCATTAACGGTAATAATATCTATACAATCTAAAACTTCAAAAATATTTCTATTTTGAAGTTCCTCATATTCCAATTTAAAAAGCTTTCTTGCAGCCATATTGACTTCCTGAATTGTAAGATCCTCAGACAAAGCAAAAATAGCGTTTGGAGTTGAACCTATTATAACATTTGATATAGATTCTGCTCTTTCCCTCATATATGGAACACACATATGAAGCTCAGCTTTTTTGTTATAAACTGCAATAGCCTTATCTCTGCAGCTGCTATATCCACAGGCGCCGCAATTTAATTCCTGCTCTTTTGTGAATTTGCCTACTTTTCTTAAAATATCTCTAATTATACTTTCATCAGGTATAATATAAGATTCTGATCTATCCTTAAAATTTTTTACTAAATCAACCTTTGTTTCATAGGTATTTAATCTGCTAGGCTTAGAACTTGATTTATTAATATATTCAAGCAGCCTTTCTCTAAGTCCTAAAAAACCGGGGTTATCAGAATTCATGCAGGCCCCGCCTAAACAAGCCCCACTGCAGCTATTCATTTCTATGAAATAGTCCTTAACTTTTCCTTGTTTTATTTGTTCTAAAACATCTATGCAGCGATCTATTCCATCAAATTTTAGCATTTTGTATTTATATTCTCTTGTATTTCCAAGTGACTTAATTATGCCTCCAGGGGCAGGATAGTATCTTGCATTAAAATTAAAATGTACATCTTTAAGCTCTGCTTCTTCTTGAGTATCAAAGTTTAAATTTTCATCATTTATCCACTGCTCTAATTCCTCAAAGGTTACTACTGCGTCTACCACAGCCTCCTCATGAAGTTCCCTGCCTTCTTCCTTTTTAGAAAGGCATGGACCAACAAACACCACTTTTATCCTTGAGCCATATAGTTCTTTAAGCATTTTTGCATGAGCTATCATCGGGGATACCACTGGTGCCATTTGATCAATTAGTTCTGGATAATGTTTTTCAATTAAATTAACTACAGTAGGACATGCTGTAGTTATAATATTTCTCATATGATCTTTTTCCAAAAGTTTTTTATATTCAATTGATACTACAGCAGCTCCAACAGCTGTTTCTTCAATATATGCAAAGCCAAGTTTCTGAAATACAGAATAAGCCTGTTTTAAATCAGATAAATTAAAAGCTGCTGCAAAGGAAGGAGCTATACTCGCATATACTTTCAGCTTCTTATTCACAAAGCTCTTTACCTTGTCCACATCATTTCTAACGCTCTTAGCATTCTGAGGGCATACCTGCAGACACTTTCCGCAAAAAATGCAGCCTTCTTCAATTACTTGTGCATGATCATTTTTTAAGGAAATTGCTTTAACGGGACAACTTCTTATACATTTATAACAATTTTTACAATTAACTTCTTTAAATTGTATTGTATTCATAAATCCTCCATAATACATGCAGACTTACCTACAAAACAATAATAAAACATTGAAGTTCTTTAGTCAAATTTTTATCAAAGGTAATAAGTAATATGGCAGCAATTATATGGCTGCCACTAAATATTCCTTCTCTACTTTTCTTGTTTTAAGTTCATAATAATAACATGGATACTTCTCTAAATTATATTCTTCAGGCTTTTTATAAAAAACAAAGCCAGTAAGTTCGCACATGCATTTACTTACCTTAAGGCTCTTAACATGAGCTGTTTTATAATAATTACATTGATCACAATATAACATAATTATCGCTCCTTATTTTAATTTTCTTTATTAAATGAATTTGTATTTACCCTTAATTGGATAATAACAATTGTTAAAATTTCTTTCAAACAACTCTATATTTTTTCATTTTATAAATTTTTATTAATTTATTATTAGATACGGTTTTTTAGAATATTTTCTTTTAAGCCTTATTATATGCGGATTTATTAATAGAATACATGAAAATACCATTGATAATTTTAACTATAAAATTTTAATTTGATAAATAAATAACAAGGTGTTATACTTTTTGTATATTAATTACTGTTAGAGGTGAGATATATGACCATAACTGTATGTATAGGCAGCAGCTGTCATTTAAAGGGCTCTTATGACATAGTTCATATGCTGCAAAAGCTTATCAGTGAACATAATTTAGAAAACAAGGTTGAAATTAAAGCTTCCTTTTGTCTTGGTGACTGTAAAAATGGTGTATGCGTAAAAGTGGACGAAAGCCCTATTATATCTGTGAAAAAGGAAAATGTTAATGATTTCTTTAATGATTACATAGTTAAAAGCATTTAACAGCCTTTGTTTTAAGTTTGACTTCTTTAAAAAGCCTTAGAGCTAATTAATGAGATTTTGTATTTACCCTATAAAATCAATTAAGAGAGAAGTGAAGTCATGCGAAATTTTGAAAGTGATGTTCAACTTATAAAGCATGAAGTTTTAAAGGAAGTTGTTAAACATACTTTACAAGGTGATATTAAAAAGAAATATAGAGCAATTGCTAAAACTATTATCCCAGGTCCAAAACCCCGAACCCGCTGCTGCATTTATAAAGAAAGAGAAATTATTGTTGAAAGAGTAAAGCTTGCAATGGGTGGCAATAAGAAAAATAAAAATATTATAGAAGTAATAAATATAGCCTGCGATGAATGTCCTATTAACCGTTTTACAATAACTGAAGCTTGCAGGGGCTGTCTTGCTCACAAGTGTTCTGAAGCTTGCCCCGTAGGTGCAATTTATAATGTAAATCAAAGATCCTATATTAATACTGATAAATGTATTGAATGCGGCAGATGCAAAAGTGTATGCCCTTATAACGCAATTTCTGATGTAATGAGACCTTGCAGGCGAGCTTGCAGTGCAAAGGCCTTAAGCTTTGACGAAAACAAAAAGGCTGTTATAGATAATGATAAATGCATAGAATGCGGCACTTGTGTTTATCAATGCCCTTTTGGTGCTATAATGGATAAGTCTTTCGTATATCCAGTAGTAAATTTATTAGAAAAAACTAAGAGTGATAAGGAGTTTCATGTATATGCTGTTATTGCACCAGCAATTTCAAGTCAATTTACTTATGCAAGTATAGGACAAGTAGTTACTGGTATTAAAAAGCTTGGTTTTCATGATGTTGTTGAAGTTGCATTAGGAGCAGATATAGTTGCCCTTCAGGAAACGGAGGAATTTGCTCATAATGCTGAGAATAAAAAACCTATGACAAGCTCCTGCTGTCCTGCTTTTGTAAGTTTTATTAAAAAGAACTATCCTGAGCTTATGCCTATGGTTTCTACCACTGTTTCACCAATGATAGCTATATCAAAGCTCATTAAAAATATTGATGATAAAGCTAAGGTTGTTTTTATAGGTCCCTGCACTGCAAAGAAAGCCGAAATTAATGAGAAAGACATTAAAGGCATAACTGATTATGTAATTACCTTTGAAGAACTGGATGCAATGCTTGATGCCTACAATATTAATATTGAAGAATGTGAAGATACCCCTTTAAATAATGCTTCCTTCTTTGGAAGAATATTCGCTCGCTCTGGTGGACTAACTGAAGCAGTTAAAAATATTATTGAAACAAAAAACTTAGAGGTAGAATTTAAACCAATAAGCTGCGATGGATTACAAGAATGTGATAAAGCACTTAAACTCTTAAAATTTAACAAGCTAGCCTCAAATTTCATTGAAGGAATGGCCTGCACTGGAGGCTGCATCGGAGGAGCTGCTTCACTGTGTCATGGTACAAAGGACAAAAACGAAGTTGACAAATATGGTAAACTTGCATTTGAAAAACAAACTGCAGATTCTTTAAGAGTATTTAAATTAGATAAAATAAATTTAAAAAGAAAATATAAATAAAATTTATTTATAAAATGATAATTTCTCCTTAATTAAATTGTATCAATTTACGAAATCATCATCAATACATTTTATAGAATTTTTAAAATATTTCGAACATTAAGTTTAATAATGAACAATAAATGTTACAGATTTTAATATCTGTAACATTTTTTCATTATATTCATAAAATGAATTGATAAGCAATATGTAGCTCAGTATATGTAAGGAGGTTTAAATGAATAATTCACCATATTTTTGTCCTTTTCCCATTTCCCAAAACTATTATGAAAATGAAAATCTGAGAAGTTTTAATGATTCTAATGAAACTTATGAGAATGAAACCTTTGAAAACAACGAATCCCAAACTACACCCGCAGTTAATGATGCAGATGCCCCTATAGATGAAATGAATAATGTAAAAATTGGCTATAGTATTGGAAACATAATAATTGCACCTTCCCGTGACAGATGGAGCAGATGGCAAAATCTAGGCGGAGCTTTAGCTTCAGCTCCTGCGGCATCTTCTTGGGCTCCTAATAGACTTTATGTATTTGCTGCTGGAACTAATCATGCCTTATATCATAAGTGGTGGAACGGTTCTCGTTGGAGCAGCTGGGAAAGCCTTGGTGGGAGAATAACTTCAGCTCCTGCTGCAATTTCTACAAGAAACAATAGAATAAATGTATTTGCTAGAGGTACCGATAATGCTATGTGGCATATATTCTTGGACGGTTCTAGATGGAGTAACTGGGAAAGTCTAGGCGGATCCTTAACCTCAGCACCCGCAGCTGCCTCTTCTTCACCTGATCGAATAGATACCTTTGTTCGAGGCACAGACAATGCTCTCTGGCATAGATGGTGGAATGGCTCTCGTTGGAGTAATTGGGTAAGCCTTGGTGGAAGATTATTTTCTTCTCCTGCTGCTGTTTCCTGGGGAAGAAATAGAATTGATGTATTTGCACTTGGTCAAAATAACCGCCTGATTCATATTTGGTGGAATGGTTCTAGGTGGAGCAGATGGGAAAACCTTGGTGGAAGAATAACTTCAGCTCCTGCAGTTTCTTCTAGAGCTAGCAATAGACTGGAGGTATTTGCAAGAGGTCTAAATAATCAAGTGATTACCATGTCATGGAACGGCTCTCGCTGGAGTAATTGGAGGAGTATTGGCGGAAATATAACCTTGAGTCCAGCTGCAGTTTCCTGGGGGCCAAACAGAACCGACGTCTTTGCAAGGGGAAGAAATAATTCCTTATGGCATATTGGGAGAACCTAAAAGAAAGAATAAACCCAAAGCCTAAGTGTTGTTCGTCTGAATGAAATGAATTAAGGTCAACACTTGGCTTTGGGTTTATTTAAGCTTTGAACTTCTTTTGCAGCGATTCATAGATGCAGCATATTTTATATATTGCAGCTATTTTCCTTATCTTATTTTTCAGCTATTTTTCCTACTGGAGCAATATAAATTACAAACTCATCTTCACCATCAAGCTTTAATAATTCATTAGCCTTTTCCTGATTATAGTCTCCAACAGCAACAGTACCGCAGCCAATAGCTTCACTTGCTAAATAAAGATTTTGGCATAAGTGTCCGGAATCTTGAAGTATTGTTTTATGGGCAGCAATGTCATATTTCCACTCAGTTCTATAAGGAATGCAGCTCCACATAAAGATAACAGGTGCAGTACTTACATAACTTTGTCCTGAAACAGCATCAGTGACCTTTGTCTCCATGTTATCTTCATTAAATAAATAAACAAGCTTATGTTCTATTGGTAAGTATCTATATATTCCCTGTTTTAACCCCTCTACCTTATTAATTACTAAATAAGTTTCAAAGGGATGACATGCACCACCGGATGGAACAGGTCTAAAACTAGCAAAGTTCACCTTTCCAACAACCTTTTTAATTCCTTGAGTTACCCAGAGTAAGAATGAAAGTTCCTTAACTGTAAGACCTCCCTTTTCATAAACTCTGCTGCTCTTTCTATCCATTAAGCAGTCAAATATACTACTCTTTGTTATTACACTGTTATCTACCTTTGGAAGAGTGATCATTTCATGTCCTTCTGGAACCTCCTTTTGTATTAGAGGCTGCTTAATCTTCTTTTGCTTATCTGTTTCAATATCCTTTAAGGAATTAAAATTAGCCTTAAGCCATTGTCTTTGTGCTTTATTTTTATCCATAACATACTCTCCTTCATTTTAACTCTTCATTTTCAATATATTCTAAATTAATAATATAAACTTGTCAATTTTATTAATCTTACAACGGAAATCATTCCTCATTATAAATTTTTATTTTATATTTAAAATTATTAATTTTTCTGTATTTCCTTAATTTATAATTTGAAAATTCTTTGTGAAAAGTACCTTGCACCTTTTTAGCTGTTTCCGCATAAAATATATTGATTTTAATTTATAGGAGTGTGAATTATGAAAGGAAGAACCACTGATCTATTCCCAGGTGGCAATACCTCCAAGGGATTTTATTCCTTCTATAGGTATATATTAGGTCAAGATGAAGCAAGAAGGATAATTTGTATAAAGGGTGGACCTGGAACAGGGAAATCTTCACTTATGAAAAAGATAGCAGCCCATTTTAATGAGAAAGGCTATGACATAGAATATCACCACTGTTCCTCAGATAATAATTCTCTAGATGGAGTAGTAATAAAAGGAATTAATGTAGCAATACTTGATGGTACTGCACCACATGTAGTTGACCCTGTAAACCCGGGAGCAGTGGATGAAATATTAAACATGGGCGAATGCTGGAATGAGGAAGGCTTTACACAATATAGAAAAAATATTATTGACATAAATAAAGAAGTAGGAAAAACCTTTAGAAGAGCATATAGATTTATAGCTGCTGCTAAAGCTGTACATGACGACTTAAGCAATTATAATAATGAAGCCTTAAATAATGGTAAGTTAAATAAGCTAATGGAAGAATTAAAAGATAAAATATTTAAGACTCCAGTTACAGGTAATGCTTATGAGAGGCACTTATTTGCTACAGCCTTCACCCCAAATGGAATAATAACCTATGTAGATTCTATTCTTGATGGTTATAAGGAAGTGTATGTTTTAAATGGTGGACCAGGTACGGGTAAAACTGATGTTTTGGAATATTTAACAAAGGAAGCTTTAAAAAGAGGGCTTTCAGTTCAAATATTCCATGATCCTTTAATTCCAGAAAGACTTGAGCATATTATTATTCCTGAGCTAAGCACAGCAATAGTTACCTCCAATGAAATAAACCAAAAGAAATTTATAGGAAAACAAATTTATATGGATAATCTATTAAATTCTTATATAATTAATAAAAATAAAGAAGAAATAATCTATGATACAAAGCTGTTCTATGAGCTTTTAAATAAAGGGCTTAAGCTTATAGCATCTGCAAAGGTTCTTCATGATCAAATGGAAACCTATTATATTCCAAATATGAATTTTGATAAAATAGATGAGATAACAAAAAAGCTTATAGAAAAGCTAGAGGGTTATGAAAAAGAGTTCAAAGTAAGTGAGCAATAATCTAATCCTTAAGTACATGGCTATGTTACAATTAATTCAATGATATATAAAAAATAGCTTCAAGAGCAAGGAATTTATTCTTTGCTCTTGAAGCTTATAATGTGAAAAATTTTACGGCTTCAAAACCAATATTAAATTAAATTAATAGGATTTTAATGTCTATTTTGACCACTTATTAATAAGGGCCTGCGCATCAAGGTTTAAAGCTTCCATAGCTGAATCTGATATACGGCTGTCCATTGGAGGATTATTAAGATGCTTTATAAAGTCTCCCATATGATTTACAGCCTGATCAACTTTTTGTTCATCAATAAACTTTTTAGCCTGTGTAAGGTTATTAGTTAACTGTGGTACCAATGGTCCTACTAAATCTTTTGAATTAGTATAATTATTTATTAGTCTTGCAATGGATTCAGCACTTGTATCTACAGTAACAGTAATTTTGTTTGACTCTACCTTTATACCATCGAGGGCAACTACAGCATATACTTCTGCAGTGCCTACATTATGGGCAGTTATCAAGCCATTTTCAGTAGATACTACTGCTGGATTTGTGCTTAAATATTCTATCTTAGCGTTAGAACCGGTTAAGTCTGCAGCCTTTCCGTTGGAAAGTAATGCCTCAGTAATGTTTAATTTAGAGGTATCATTTCTTTCAAAGCTAGTTTTATCAGCTGAAATTTTAACACTAGATAGTTCCACTACGTTAAACTTAATGGAATTAGTATTCATTATCACACCATTTGAAGTTACCTTTGCAGTTATGTTGGCAATTCCTGCATCTACTGGTGTAACTGTTCCGCTGCTGTCTACCTTTGCAACACTCTCATTATCACTTGTGAACTGTACCTGCGTTCCATCCTGCTTCAAAAGATCAATTGTAGTGCCATCCTCAGTAACTGTATTTACTGAAAGCTTTGCAGTATCCCTGCCATTATTCAATTCTGTCTTATCAGAGCTTAGAAAAGCAGCCGAGTATAGCTCAAATTCGTAAATTCTTGTAGCCTTATCAGTGCTATTTGTAGGCTTAGTTACATAAAGTCTTGCATATCTAGCAGTTACAGGAGTATTCAGCATTCTGTTAGTTATATTAGCTCTATTCCCTGTTACAGTATCTGCATCAGTCCATGTATTTCCATCAGAACTTACTTGAAGTTTAAAGTCTTTTGTATTCCAATCTGTGCTTTCTCCACCGAAACCTGCATGTTTAACTACCCATCTATTAATTGTATACTCTTTACCTAAGTCTATCGTTAACCACTTATCATCGGTCTTGGTTCCATCAGGAAGAGTAGTTTGTGCTGCCTGACACCACTTTGTTTTTCCATTTCCATCTACGCCAAACTTAGGAAGCTCATTATTGTTCGTAGCTCCTGTTGCAGTTGCAGCTGCATTTAATGCTAGGTCTGGTCCTAAATAGGTTAATAGTGCTTTAACATTTATAGGATCTGTTCCTATAGTAACTGTAGTATCGCTTGACTTCTTATCTGCTACAGGTCCTTCCCACTCTTTAAACATATATCCTGCAGGAACAACTGCAGAAATGGATACCTGTGTACCTTCAGGATAGCTTCCTGCACCTGATCCGTTTTCTACTGAAAGTGGATAAGTCTTTGCAGCTTCTTTTACATCGTAAAGCGGAGCAGCTGACTTTGTATTTTCATTTTTGTTGTTTGCTGCAGTTATAGCAAATATTAAAATATTACTGTTGTTTGGAAGAGTTATGGTGTTATCGCCTTCTGGCAAATCAATCTTATACTTAAACATGTAATCAAAATCATAGGCGCTATTTCCAGGTGCAGAAATAGGTGATGAAGGTGTTTTAACATTTGGATTATGAGTATGAGTAGCTACCCAAGCCACATCGTCACGCTTAATACCCATATAAGTTCCTGCAGCTAAGTTATCCCATCCGCCTACATTCTGTTTATAATCTTCTATCTTTACATTTACAGGATTACCGTTAACTTTGAAGCTGTCTGTTAAATCTCCTGCAGTGGAGGCAGCAAGCACATATAACTGCTTATAACCGGTTGGTATTTTTATTTCCTGACCGCTGCTTACTACCGCATTATTTTGTCCATCTGCAGTAGGCCCTGTCTTAAAGCTTATTCCGCCGCTTTTTATTTCAGCTGGTATAAGTTCTGCAGGAATTGAATTTCCCAGTGTGTCTAGGGTTCCATCTGCCTTATTTCCATCAAAGCTTACAACGTCTTTATTATAAGGCAATGCCACGGAAGTTGAGGTTGGCGCATTTTCCTTAACTGACGGTGCAGCTAAAGTTATTGCAAAGGATTTAGGTTCATATTTTGTCATGTTAAATTTTAATTTGCCATTTTCTACTACAGCAGGTCCTATATTATCTTCATTTCCATTTACTTCTCTTGCGCTAGCTATACCGCTGCCCATAGATAAAGTAATGTCTGAAATCGGGCTTCCGCTCGTTTCCTGAACTCTAACTATATACTCATTGCTGTTTTCAGCTTTTTTAATAGCTTTAACAGTTACATTAGGATTGCTTATAGTTAAGAAGGATGTTTCTTTACCTAAGTTTCCGCCATGATTTACAGTTTGGAAGGCCTTTAATTGCTGATTAAGTCTTTCACCCTGAGTTACAGTATTTCCATTTACATAATTTCCGCTGTGTCCATAAATAGAATACATAAATCTATTTTCGCCAAAGTCCTGCACATCCTGCTTGTTAGCACCATAGGAACCTTGAGGGGTGTGTATTAAAGTAAGCCTAAGCAAATTATCTGCTGGCTTATCCCAGCCATATTTGCTGTCATTTAATATACTTACTCCATAGTCTCCTGAATTATCAGTAATATCTGCCCACTCCTGTGCTGGAACTTCATATTCGTTTGCAGTGTTATTCCCTCTTTGAATTGTTCCAAGTCCAAGGTCATAAGTAGCCTTAGGATTAGAAGCAGTAAGTGGGAAGGATACCTTTAAATTTGTAGCCTTGGTATTCCAATTTACATTATTATCTACATCTACTCGCTGTGCATCATCACCAGCACTCAATCTTATAGTCTGAGTAAATACAGAACCTAAAGTATTACGTGTAACCTTAAGTGCTACTCTTGCAGGTCCGTTTTCAACTACTTGAATGTCAGCAGGACCACCTACATATGCCTTTGGAGCAGCACTTAAATCACTAAGTTTTACTTCCCAAGAAGGCCATGTAGTAGAGGTGTCATTAAGCAGTTCAAGTCTTGATGGAGCAGAAAGAAGTTCTTTATTGTTTACTTTATCATAAACACTTGCTATATCTCCATCAGTATTAATAGTAACTCTATAGGAATTGTTCTCCAATGTAGAATTACTAACACTTAAACCTGTAGACATATTGCTTGCTGTAGAAGAAGGCTTTACATCATAAGTCTTATAGCCTACAGAAGGCATGTCTGCAAGAAATAAAATAGTGGCAGTGTTTCCCTCTGTTGCTTCAATTTGTGAAGGTACTTCCTTTCCCTCTGGGTCAAATACTTTTACTGCTTTTGGGGCTGCTTCTGGGAAGCTTACCTTTGCCTCAACTACATCCTTTCGTGCTTTTGAAACTGGGTTATACACTACTACAGGAATTCCAGATACTTGAGTATCCATTGCATTGGCAACTGCTCCCACACCGTTTGTAAGTTCCTGAGCAAACTGATTCAAAGATAATACATAATCGTTCCATGAGAAGTTGTATGCTGAAGGTATACTTGTACCAGTTAAATCATCATGGAATTGATGCCATAAAAAACGCTGCCAAGCTGTGTTAAGCTGTTCCTGAGGGTAAGGTGCTCCTCCCAGCCAATCTGCCATAACACTTGTTCTTTCTGTAGCATCTGCAAGAAGTTCATCTTCTCTGTTGAATCTTTTAGACACTGCTTTTGAGGTATAGGAGCCTGTACCGTGCTGTATAGCAACAAGCTCACCATCAAAGGAAGGCAGCTTGTCTGCCAGTCCCTGATCAGCTATGTCTCTATACATCTGATCTGCTGGTGCACTAACAACATTAACACCTGTTGTTGGATTTGTACCATTTTTAATATCTTGTTCTACATAATTTACTGAACCATCTGTTGGAGATCCACCGGTATCTCCTGTTCCATAATATTTATAGGCAGCATATACTCCAAAGTTACTTCCATTAGCATTAACTCTATTAACCCAGGTAGTATCACTGCTTACAGGCTTAGTTATGGAGGAGGAGTAACTTCCTGGATTTAATGCGGATATTAAGTATTTTCCATCTGGCCCATACCATCTTCCTATATCAAAAGGAATACCATTTGCAGAGCCCCAGGTTAGCTTCTGGGTTGAGAAGCCTGTTAATCCCATATGAGATGCAATGGATGGAAGAGCATAGCCAAATCCAAAGCAATCAGGCAGGAATATATCAGTACTTGTTTTCCCAAATTCTTTTTTGAAATACTGATTTCCATATAGAATATTACGCATTACAGCCTCTGGAGACGGAACATTAACATCCCCTGCATCCCAGGAACTTCCTGTAACATACCACCTGTTGTTTGCAATATAGTTTTTCAGTTGTTCATATTGAGCAGGAAAGTATTCCTTTGCAAGGGCATACCTGAAGGCTCCCTCAAAACTGAACTTATAGTCCGGATACTTTTCAAATAAATTGAAATTATTCACCAATGTCTTTGGAACATAGCTGTTAATGGTTGTTCTTATATCCCAGTTCCATTGGGTGTCAAGATGTGCAGTAGCTACAGTATAAACGGTTTTGTCTTTAGTTAGGTCATAAGCGTATAAATTAGTAGTGAACAGTGAAGATGTTAAGCAGGTTGATAAGGCAGTTGCTAAAGCAGCTTTTTTCTTTAGTTTTCTTTTAGCCTTTCCCATTTTTATTCCTCCTTTTAGTCGGAAACACTGAGTAATTAAGATTACTCGCTCCCGCTCGTTATCACTGGATAGTCTAGATTGCCGATTACTCATCGGCAGACTACCCGTTTAAGCCCATTTAGGACTTATACCTCGTTAAAGTCCCTTTAAGACTTTAACCTCCTTGATTAAATATTAATTGTTTTTTCATTTTGAACTATGTATTAAGGTAAATAAAAAGCCGCTCTTTATGGAAATTATGACTCTATCCTCAGGAGCGGCTCTAATCAGTATTTAATCTTATTATTAGCTACTTAGACCACTTATCAATAAGGGCCTGTGCATCAAGGTTTAAAATTTCCTTGGCAGAAGCTGATATGCGGCTGTCCATTGGAGGATTATTAAGGTGTTTTATAAAGTCTCCCATATGAATTACAGCCTGATCAGCCTTACGCTCACTAATAAAATTTTTAGCCTGTGTAAGGTTATTGCTTAACTGTGGTACTAGTGGTCCTACTAAATCATTTGATTTAGTAAAGCCAGCAATCAATTTTTCTATGGATGCAGCACTTGTATCTACAGTAATAGTAATTTTGTTAGATTCCACAGTTACACCATCAAGTGTTACTTTAGCATAAACTTCAGCAGTACCAACATTTGCTGCTGTTATAGCACCTGTGTTTTTATCAATTGCTGCAACCATAGGATCACTTGTAAGATACTCTACTGTTGTTTTAGTAATGTCAGTATCGGTGTCATTATCTAATTTTGCAGTAACAGCTGCTTTTGCAGTGTTGTTTCTTTCAAGAGTTGTGTTATCAACTGTTATTGCAGCACTTCCAAGTTTTACTTTAAAGTTTACTTTGTAGGTACCTACTGTTAATCCATCATCTGCAGTAACAGTAATTGTTGCAGTTCCTGGGAACTTGCTAGCCTGAGTTACAACTGCATATGCATTTGGGTCATCAGTTGTAACTGTAACCTTAGGTGCAGCTGTGGTTGAAGCAGGAAGCGGTACATTATACTCTAACGTACTCTTATCAAAATTTGCTAAAGGAGTATCTCCTATCTTTATAGTGCTTAAACTAGTATTATGAGATAAGGTATCAGGATCCACTAGATTTACTAAGGACACTGCAAATATCTTAGCTCCGCTCTTATTTGGCAACGTTATACTTGTAATTTGTTTTGAGCTGTCTACAACAATTGGTTGAATAAACAAATTTGTAGCCGGCCCGGTTATACCGGATTTAGTGTATATTCTATGATCCATAGAATATACTACCTTTTCGCTTGAGCTTGGGCTTTGACACCAGTCAGTAAAGTTCAATGATTTAGTTGTATTTGTTCCATCAGAATAATTCACTTTTATACTAACACCAGATTGCGTTCCCGCACCGGATTCAATTAGGTATATTCTATTAGCAGCCGTAGCAGTAGGCAGGGTTATAGTTTGACCTACACAGGAAACTATATTCTTATCAGTGTCTGCCATAGATCCAAGCATAAATTTAATATTAGCATAATTAATAACTGATGGCATTACAGCAGCGTCATAAGCCCATCCAACTGTATCAAACATACCTTCTGCTGGTTTATCAGGTGTACTTGCACCATCAAGATTGAAATAGCTAGATAAATCTACAGAGGTAGATTTATTTTGGAATACCTTAAAGCTTGTTTCTTGTGAAGCTTTACCTTCTCCTAAGATGTTATATGGAATAACTGTAAAGTAATAAGTTTTTCCTATAGATAGATTATTAACAGTTACGGTATTTGCCATTACTCCTGTGATTACATTGTCATATACCCCTGACTTTGTACCATATTTTACAGTAATGTTGTCTGTATCTTTGGCAAAATTAAGATTCAATACAGCAGAAGTGTCATTTTGCACTATACTTGTAATTTGTGGTGCTTCAGGCACAGCTTGTGGAAAATCTTTATCATCGCCATACACTTGAAGTTCATAGATTCTCGCTGCTACATCTGATGTATTTGTAGGCTTTGTAGCTTCAAATCTTACATATCTTCCTGTTACTGGTGTAGATAATATATCTTCAGTAATATTATCCTTGTTTCCAGTTCGTGTAACAGCTGTAGTCCAATTTGTATTGTCGCTGCTTACTAAAATTTTGTATGCACTAGTATTCCAATCAGTAGTTTCTCCACCAGCTGCTGCATGATAAATCTTGAAGCCATCGATTGTCTTATCAGTGCCCAAATCGATAGTATTCCAGTGTACTTTAGTTGTCCCATCGTTGTAGCACCATTTTGTTGATATATTACCATCGTTGATAAGTGAAGCTGCCTCACTTGCATTCATTTGACCATCAGCTGTTGTAGGTCTAAATAAAGCAATATTAGCTCCAGCATATACTGAGTTTATATTAGATAGAGGACCGATATTACCTGCCTCATCCTGAGCACATACAGCATAATAGTACTTATTTACACTTGCAAAATCTGAATCAGTATACTTAGTATCAGCTGTATTTGCAAGTAATTTAGCATCTGAAAGATCTTCTTTAGTTGCCCTGTAAATGAAATAATTAACAACACCTACATTATCGCTAGCTGCATCCCAGGTTAAATTTATTGAAGGATTATAATACTGTTTAGTTCCTGCTGCTTTTAAATTGTTAACCTTGGAAGGTGCCTGCTGATCTGCAGATATTACTACATTTCCATCTACAAAAGACATTGCAGCAATTTTAATAGCTTTTGAATCAGGGAGAGTTATATTCTTTATTGTCTTGGATGAATCAAGAACCATTTTATAAACATACAGGTTATTATCTATATCAAAGGTATTTCCATTTGGTGTATGTGTATGTGATAGGTTAAGTCCTATAGTATCCTTAATATAAGTCTTTTGAGCATAACCTACAGTGTCCTGCCAGCCCGCAAAACTAAAGGTTCTTGTTGAAGAAGTTCCATCTGTATAGTTGACTTTAAATTCTCCAATACCAACTCCTGCTGTAGAATTTCCAAGCATGAATAAGTATTGGTGTTTTCCGGCATTAGCAGTTTCAATTGTCTGGCCTGTTGCCTGAACAATATTTTTATTCCCATCTGCCTTTGGTCCAACATTAAATGTTACATCCTCACTGGTAACCTTATCAGGCATTAAATCTGCGGAATAGGTTTCACCATTTCCATTTAGATTTCCATCTTTTCTATTTGAATCAAAAGACATACCGTCTAAATTGTAGTAAGTTGCAAGGTCTACAGGTTGAGTTTGAGGTTTTTGATCTTTAAACATATCAACGGCATTAAACTTAACCAAGAATGTTTTTATTTCATACTTATTTAGTGTAGTTGAGAAACTCTTTCCGCTAACCTCAGGAGCAGCTGCACCTGCAATTGTGTCTTCAATTAAGTTAACTTCCTTTGCACCAGAAATTGCGGCTGGAAGAGTAACATTAACCTTTGTATTATCCTTTCCCTCTGTCTCAACAAGCCTTACAATATAACTGTTTGACCTATCTTCATTATTCTTTTGGTCTATCTGTCTTGTCTCTGCCTTCTTAAACACTGAAAGAACAGCATTGTTATCATCTGAGGCTGCCTTAGCAAAGGATGCTGATGCTGCTAAGTCACCTGAATGATTTGTAACTGCAAAACTTGAAATAGGATAATTGTACTCATAGGATTTTGCTTCAACGTCTGCAGTCTTCCAATCTCCGCTGTGTGGATAGAAGGAATATTTTATTTCTCTATTTCCTATATCAGTTGCTCCACCTCTATTGTCTATTGGTGATCTTAAGAGAGAAAGACGCAGCACACCATTTGGACAATCCCATCCCTCTTTACTATCACTTAATACAGCAACTCCAAAACCATCCTTGGACATGTCAGCAAACTTATAGCCTTCAACTTCAAACATGCCTTTTGTATTGGCAGCAGGTCTGCTTATTGTGGAATAAGCAATATCATAGGTAACATTTTGTGGATGTACACTCATTGGAAATGCTACCTTAAGCATGGTTTGCTTTTCATTCCAGTTAACTTTAAGATCTAAATCTATTCTGTTTGTAGTATTATAAAGAGTTATATACTCATCAATTGTTGAAAGTCCTGATGGAGAAACCTTAGAAACCTTGAAAGTAGCCTTTGTAGGACCATTCTCAACTAAGGTTACAGGTGCGGTTACAGCATTAACTTCCGTTGGAGTAGCTGACATATCGTCGTAATCAATATTCCATGATTCATATTCTCTTGGAGTATCAGCCAAGAATTGAAGTCTGTTAAACTGCTGACCAGCATCCACCACTTCTTTATTATTCTTTTTATCAAATATGCTTGCTATATTTCCTGTAACAGGATCTATACTTACCTTAAAGAATTGGTTTTCAAAGGTCTTATTTGCAGCATCAACTTTAATTGTTGATGAGAAATCTGCACTCTTTTTCTCTACAGCTCTGTAAATGGAATAACCTAAAGCCGGAATAGATGCTTCAAATGCTATAACTGCTTTATTTCCGCTCTTGTTTATTACTTGATTTGGTATCTCATTACCATTAACATCAAGTATAGTTATACTGCTGTCTGGAGATGATAAATTCACATCAGCTTGAACTGCATCTGTCCTGTCCCAGGATAATGCATTATAAAGCAATATTGGCTGACCATCACCTTGAGTATTTATCCTATTTGCAATTCCATTTATTGCAGTATTTTTTACGCTGTTTAATTCATTTAGGGCTATTTCTGCATCATTGAAGGCATCAGCATATACTGGTGCTATAGCAGATCCTGGAAGTACGTCATGGAATTGATTAAGTAGGGTCTTTTGCCAAGCGGCATTGATCTTTTGCTGAGGATATGCTGCTGAACCTAAAATTGAAGCAACAGAGCTAAATTTTTCTGCTTGTTCAGCTGTTTCTTCTGAATAGCGATTATATTTCTTCATTGGATCTGCTGTTGTCATTACGCCTCTATGATATTCAAAATACAGCTCATTATCTACGTTGGGCATTACTGTATTTTTATCTTTTACCTGCTGATCCAGACTTTTTAGAGTTTCAGCTGTTGTTGACATTTTTATTGTTGGATAAGAAGAATTGGTATTGATATTTCTGATGTTATTTATATCACTTTGTGTTGGACCTCCACCGTGGTCACCTGAACCATAAAGTACAAGGCTTGAGTTAAGGCCTAAACTTGAAGTATAGTTTAAGGTATTTGCTAAATTTGAACCACTAATTGAACCTCCGCTTAGGGAATAATCATTGGTTGGTTTATAACTAGTTACTGTGCTTCCATCCGGAGCTGTCCAGTTAAAATATTCATAGGGCCATTTATTTGTATCCTGCCAATTAAGCTTTGTGGTTACAAAATAGTCCATACCGCTTTTTTTAAGTATTTGAGGCATATTGTAATTGAAGCCAAAGACATCAGGAACCCAGCCAATATTAGGCAAAATTCCGTAATTGTCTCTAAAGTAATTTTGGGCAAGCAAGGATTGTCTTACTAAAGATTCACCGTTTGTATTATTTAAATCTGGTTCAATAACCTGTCCTCCTACAATTTCCCACTGACCATTTTTTACCTTAGCATCAATTCTTGCTGCTAAGTCAGGGTAGTATTCCTTTGCCCATTGATAAAGCTGAGAAGAAGATTGGCTGAAACGATAATCAGGGTTAGCATCCATTAAATCCAAGGCCCTTTTAAAGGTATCCGGGATTACTGTGCTGATTGTTTCGGCATATCTCCAATTCCATGCCGCATCAATATGTGCGTTGCCTATCATATTTACTGTAGAAGTTTTATCATATGCTTGAACAGTACCAGCAGGGAGTGTTGTAAGCAGCATTGATGCTGCCATCCCTGCACCCATAAGCTTTTTTATTCCTTTTTTCATACTATCCTCCCATTTTTAATTTACATACGCAGCTATACTGCATATATACTGAAACAAAAAACAATTTATAGAGGTAAAATACATTGGGTAACTTTTAGTCACCTCCTTCATTTTTAATAAAATACTTTACTGAAGCTTCTCGTTGTAAATTTATTTTAAGTTTTTCTTAAAAGTATCCCATTTGTCCATGTTGCTCTTACTTGCTGTAAGTTTTTCTCTTAAAGCTGTATCACTATAGGGTACAGAGCACACCTTAGCTCTAAGAGCATATTCCTTTAATAAATTGTAAATAGTTGGAGAAGTATTTTTTATAGTCTCCTCTGTAGCTTTGTCTGCAAATACAGCTCCTTCTTTTTCTGCTTCCTTGGAAAGTTTCACTAAGTCAGCATCCTCGGTTATATCAAATTGATACAACTGATTTTCCAATGCAAACCAGGTATATAATTCAAGCTCATAATCATTTAATCTTTTTACTATCTCTTTATCATCTTCATTTTTATTAGCCATTGTACTCCATAGGGGTAAAATTTCACTTCCATTTAAATATTTATTTACAAAGCTATTAGCATCCTTTCCTAAAAGTTTGCTGACAATTTTTTCAACTGTTACAGTAGTATCTCTGCTATTTTCCATTATGTAACTAATAATATTATTCTGCTTACCAGTTTTTTTGCCCACTAAATCCTCCATATAGCTTACAGTTAATGGCATCTGAGTATAATGAAGAAATTCTATCCTTGCAGGTGAACCCTGAAGCTGCACTTCCTGAAGAGGAATAAGAGATAGATTTTGTGGATCCTTTAATTTCATATAGGTATATCGTTCAAATAGATAGCCTATCTCCTTTTCAGGAGATATTTTCAAACTGGTTTTTATATTATCAGGAAGACTTTCTAATGCCATATTTTCATAATAGGTCGCAAGACCTTCATAGAATTCTAATAGAGGCGCTTTAAGATATCTGTCAGAGGGAATTTTAGATTCAAAAAATGAATGAAAAACTCTATGAGATAGTAACTGCCAATCTCTCTTATTTGCAGGATCGAATGTGCTGGCTACGTTTTGTGTACATAAGCCTCCAATAATATAGTTTTTATTTTCCTCATTTTTTCTAAGTAATACAATTGAGTAATTATCCATGTCATAATTAAATAGTTTAGTGTAATAATTATATAAATTTTCTATTCCCTTTTTTGCATTTTCATCGTAGTACTGTTCAGCATTATTATCTATATAAACGGTGTAGCCTTTTCCCTTGGAATCTAAATGCACATCCTTTTTAAAATTTCCAAAAGTAAAAGTTCCCTGTCTGATTTCATATAAATTCATCCAAGAAGGTTTATTTATTTCAGTTAGGGCATTATCACCTTTTTTTGCAAAAGGTATAATAGCTTCCCAAGTATTTGGTGTTAGGCACCTTACTGAAATTTTATTAATTATATCCTCCTTGACACTGTCATAATTAAGAGCTCTGAGAGGTAAAGCCAATACCGATTCACCTGCAAAGGTCAGCATATCTTGATAGGCTTGTCCATTATCTCCATGCTTACCTGCCCCACCTATAGTTACCTTATAGGAATAATTGAGATATTTAGCGCCATCGCTTAATTTATCCATGACTACAATACCATTTTCACTTTTAAAATTTACACTTCTATTTAAATCATCTGTACATTTCTCATCACTTGTAAGCATACTTCCTTTGACTAATGCAAAGGTTTTGCCATTACCTTTATTTAATGGCATAATTTTTACATTTACATTCATTATTTTTTCTTCTACAGAATATGGGCTCACAGTGTATTCTAATTCTATTTTTCTAGGATAACTGTAAATGGCGTATATGGCTATACAAGCTATTAAACACAGCAAAAATGTAATTAACTTAAACTTATAGTTTTTTTTCAACTTTATTTCTTTTTGCTTTCTTTTAGTTTTTCCCATGTTTTCCCCCATACTATTTAGAATTTATTTTAAAAGTATAAAGGGCAGGAATCAGCCTGTAGCTTTACTTCCCGCCCTGTATCTTTAAGACATATTTAATTAACTATTGGTTTAATATTTTAACCGCATCTTCTACAATAGCCTTAGGATTTTTTATAGCTTTTTGAGCCTCGGCTCTAAAAATTGGCTTATTTTTGAAACGTTTTTCTTCTTTTACTGCAACGTCTGCTGCAAAAATAACTAGATCAGCACTATCCACTTCCTTTTGTGTTATTTTATTTTCTATTCCTATAGAGCCTTGAGTTTCCACTTTTATTTGATGTCCCATACTTTTAGCCGCCTTTTCTAAGGCTTCTGCAGCCATATAGGTATGTGCTATTCCTGTGGGGCATGCTGTAACTGCAACTATTTTCATCTTTATCCTCCATAATAAATAAATATTACATTCCTAAGCCTTCGCTTTCTTCAACTTCCTGGGAAACTGGTTTCTTTAATGCATTAACTAGTAGCGATGTTACTGTAATGCCTACTAAAACAGCTATAATAAACATAACCTTGTTATCAACAACTGGTAATACAATTGGCCCTCCATGTGGTGCGTGATCAGCTACCTTACCTAAAGCAGCCACTGCTGCACCTATAGATGAACCTATCATTATTGATGGAATAACTCTTAATGGATCGGCTGCTGCAAAAGGTATAGCTCCTTCTGTTATCCCTATAAGTCCCATAGCAAGAGCACCTTTACCAGCTTCTTTTTCAGTCTCTGAATATTTCTTAGGTGCTAATAGTGTTGCTACTCCCATTCCAAGTGGTGGAATACATATTGCGGCTGCAACAGGTCCCATAACTGTAGATATACCTTCCGTAATCATTGCCGCTCCAAACATAAAGGCAACCTTATTTACTGGACCACCCATATCAAAGGCAATCATTGCTCCCATGATTAATGCTAAAAATACTGAACTTCCTTGACTCATGCTCTTTAATCCATTTGTCATGCTTGCCATTAAAGAACTTATTGGACCACCTAAAACATATATCATAAGTCCGCCAACTATTAATGAAGTTAATAGTGGAATAACGAATATTGGCATTATTGGTCTTAGATTTTTATTAACTTTCCATCCTTTTATCCATCTAGCAATATAACCAGCTAATAGACCAGCTATGATACCTCCTAAAAATCCTGCTTTTATGTTGTTAGCTAAAACACCACAAACCATACCAGGTGCTATACCAGGTCTGTCTGCTATACCATAAGCTATGAAGCCAGCTAATATTGGTACCATTAGCGAAAATGCAGCAGAACCGATATCCATCATATTTTTTAATACTGGAGCGGTAACAACGGCGCCTTTTCCTGGTTGTACTCCACTTAGAGCTATTGAGAAAGCAATAAGCACACCACCTATAACTACTATAGGTATCATGTAAGAAACTCCTGTCATTAGATACTCACGAAGTCTTTTAAGCTCGTCATTCATTTAAAATTACCCCCTGTTTAAATTTTTATTGCAAACCCTATAAAAATTAACTTCTAAGGGTCTTCAACCTTTTTAACTAACCTACTTCTATTTCTGACAAGGTATTATAAATTTCCTGCTTTGTCTGAGCCCCCCTTAATTTTTTTACAAAGTCTTCATCCATTAATTTTCTAGATAGCTGAGCTAGTATCTTAAGATGCAAATTTTCAGTATTTTTTTCCGGCACTCCAAGTAAAAAGATTAAATCCACCAGTTCATTATCTATAGAACTCCAATCTATTTTTTTATTTAGCTTTGCAAAGGCAACAATTGCTTCGTTAACTGTATCAGATTTACCGTGGGGTATAGCTATTCCATTTCCGACTCCTGTACTGAATTCACCTTCTCTATTTAAAACGCATTTATAAAATTCTTCTTCCGAACTAATTTTATTTTCTGTTTTAATTAAGGTAATAAGTCTTTTTATTGCTTCACTTTTATCCTCTACATCCATATCTGGTACAATAAGATTTTTATTTATCAACATATAAAAACTCCTCCATTATGCTATAGATCTCTTCACTATTCTTTGCCTTCTTTAAAATATCTCTGTTTTTATCATTTTCTATAAAGTTATATAAGCTTCTCACCCACTTTTTTGCTCTTTCTCTATCCTCTGTTTTTATGCAAAGAAGAAATATGGTGTCAACTTTCTCACTTCCCCAGGTAATAGGTTCCTTTAGCCTATTTACAGCTAGACATGAGTGATTAACAAATTTTGTATCTCCATGAGGGATTGCTATTCCCCAGCCTATTTCCGTTGGCGAAAGCACTTCCCTTTCAAAGACACTGTCCACAAATTCTTCCTGAATATAATCAGACTGTATTAAATCAGTGCACATCTCTCTAATTAATGCTTCCATATCCTTAAGGGTGCTGCTTAGCTTAATTAAACTTTTATCAATAATTTTAGGTGATGGATGATATTCAAAATCTTCCTTCGAGAAGTCTTCTATAAATAATTCAATCCTTCTTATATCATTTTGATTAAGCAGAGGGCTTATCATTAAAACTGGTTTAGTACATTCCACTGGAACAGTTGATATCACTAAATCAATATCTTCTGTTTTTCTACGCTTAAGCTCAATTATAGATATAACATCCACAATATCTATTTGCCTGAAGCTCCTTTCCAGCCTAGCGGAAATAAACTGTGATGTACCAATACCACTGGCGCAAACCACTAATACTTTAATAGGATTCTTATTGCGTTCAACTGCTGCTGCCAAATGAAGACATATATATCCTATCTCTTCCTCAGGCATTGTAATGCCTAAATACCTTTCAAAGATTGTATTTGTCATCCAAGCTGCTCCAAATATTTCAATGTAGTTTTCCTTAATTTCCTTAAGTATTGTATTATGCAAGGTTAGTCCATATTTTAATCGATTTATTGTAGGCCTAAGATGAAGTATCAATCCATTTAATAATTGTTTATCGCTGCTTAAATTAATGTGTAAAGCCCTTTGAGATACATTTATTATCTCCTTGGCCATTATAACTGCTAGCTCGCTTTCACTTTCATTCTCAAAATTGAAACCTATTTTACTGCTTTTGCCTTCCAAAAGCTTTGTCCCTAAAATATGAAGTAAGATATAGCCAATTTCTGATTCTGGAAGCTTTATATTAAAGGAGTTTTGAATATCAAGTGCAATTTGCAGTGCTGTTTCATATTCTTCATTTTCTTTTAGAGCACATAGCATTTCATCAGACAGCTTGACATCCTTTTCTTCATTTAATCTCTTAATTGCAATTGCAATATGTATAATCAAACTTACAAAGGCCTCATCTGAAAATTTAAAGTTTAATTTGGCCTCTGCATTAGTGACTATCTTTTCCAATATCCTATAATCAATATCTACCAGCTCCTTCAATTTAGAAATTGAGGTATAATCTATTATTCCATCATAGTCCTCGTAAATAATTTCCCTTAAAATATTATTGTATTCCTTATCGCTATCTAGAAGGCTTGCAATGGCCTTTCTTAAGTCCTCTTCCTTCCCGGTTACTTCTATGCCATAGTTGGTTTTTCTAATAAGCCTAAGCTTAAAGTTGGAAAGCCATTTATCCACTTTCTCTAAATCTTTTAAAAGTGTTGCTCGGCTAATATAGAGACTATCAGAAAGTTCTTTCATAGTAATTGAAGTTTTACTCATAAATAAAGCCTTTAAAATATAGTTCAGCCTATCCTCAGGTGAGTAAGGCTCTATGTAATTGATACTACTTCTTATATTATTTAAAACTTCTAATTTTTTTTCTTCTAAGCCCTCAATGGCTATACCAACACCAGGTTTCTTATTAAGAGTTAAATTTGACTCCTTAACAATTTTTTCTATTTTAAATAAATCATTTCGTATGGTTTTATTAGAAACCTTCAAATTTTCGGCAATAAAGTCAACGGATATGTAATTTTCACTTTTTAATATAAGTTCTAATATTTTAAATATTCTATCCATCACAATTCACCTTTTACATTTATTTACTGTTGCAATTTTATTATATCGTTTTCATCCAATTATATCAATATTCCCAGACAACCCATTTGTTTCCACAACATTGTGGTAAAACTGTACTAATAAAAAAATATGAGCAGTAATTAGTTTAATCTAATTGCTGCTCACACTTTTTCACTTTAAATTATCCTCAATATTCATTTTACTTTTAATTATGTATAAAGGCCGTCCTTTTATTTCATCATTCATTCTAGAGATATATTCTCCTACTACCCCTAGCGAAAGCATTTGAACCCCGCTAAAAAAGGTAATTGCAACCATTATAGATGTCCATCCACGCTCTACGTTTCCCGAGGCTATCTTAATTATTAATGAATATATCAATACAACGAAGGACAAAGCAACTGATAATATGCCTAAGTGTGTAATAATTTTTAAAGGCTTATTTGAAAAACCAATTATTCCATCAGTAGCAAATTTTATCATCTTTTTAAAGGGATATTTGGTTTCTCCAGCAAAGCGTTCATTTCTTACATATTCAATTGCTATTTGATTATAGCCTATCCAAGAAATCATTCCCCTAATGAACCTATTTTTCTCTGGCATTGCCAAAAATGCATCTGCTACCTTGCGATCTATTAATCTAAAGTCCCCTGTATCACTAGGGATATCAATATCAGACATTAAATTTAAAAACTTATAGAAATATTTTGCGGTAAATAATTTGATCCAGGTTTCCCCTTCTCTCTTTTTTCTCTTTGCATATACAACTTCATAGCCTTGTTTCCAAAGAACAATCATATCCTTTATAAGCTCTGGCGGATCCTGAAGATCAGCGTCTATAATTACTATTGCATCCCCATGTGCCATTTCAACTCCAGCAGTAACAGCAGCCTGATGCCCAAAGTTTCTTGCAAAATTTATTACCTTTACTCTGTTATCCTTTAATGCAATCTCTTCCAAAATTGCTTGGGTATTATCCTTACTGCCATCATTAATAAATATAAGTTCATAGTCTTGTTCATTTTTCTCCATTTCTAAGGTAAGCCTTTTATAACATTCCCCTGCAACAGCTTCTTCGTAGTACATAGGTATAACTATAGATAGTAAAAACCCCTCCACACTTAATCTCCCCTTTAAAAGTCTTTTTTATATTTAAAATGTAATATGTTTCTTAACTGGTATTTTGCAGCCATTCCCATTTTTAGCTGCAAAAATCACAATTAACCATGCTGCTATAAAGCTGTATCTTTCTTGGGTTTCTGTAATCAGATAAAGAAGTACAAACCCTCCAAAAAGTATAAAAAAGAAGTTCATTTTTTCAAAGTCCTCATACTCCCTTTTATACAATGCCTTAAGTATTCTTATTAATAGGGAAATATAAATTAAGTTAATAAAAATATTAATTTCCGATTTTGCATATTTCATAAAATTTGCTGCATTTGTATTGTCAGCATCCTCTACAGACCAGCCATATGCACCGAAATCTCCCAGCCCCCATTGCGTTGAAAGCTTTACTACATAATGAAAAATCACCTTATATATAGGAGTCTCTGTAAGTCTTTGTATTATAATTTCTTTTGAAGCCTTTTTAATAGCTTCTGGGTCAAAATTAAACTCATATGGAATAATAGCGTCCTCTTTATTCCATCTTCCAAAATGCTCCATATTTGTGCCTTTAAGAATAGAAGTAATAGCTGGTTCCTTTGAATTCCATAAATGAACTTCAGTGATTCCTGCTGAGAGTAATGACTGACTAACTACAAATAATAGTAATGTAAAACTTAATATTATTTTTACTGATGACTTTAAGCCTTCTTTAAATCCCTTATTAATCAATAAATATATTGCAAATGCAATTAAAAAAACTTCTCCTACCATTCTAAACATATTACCTATTGATAGTGTAAGTCCGCAAAGAAGCAAGAAAGTATTTCTATTGTTCTTTAAAGCTTTTAAAAATAAATAAACACTTAGCAAATAAAAAGGTAACGCAATATTCTCAGACATAGCCTCTGAAGTATACATTATATACGGAGGAAATACTGCTATAATCATTGAACCAATAATTGCGCTTTTCTTTCCAATGGCTTCTTTAATAACAAGATACAATAAAAAAACAGAAGCAGTTTCATAAATTATATTTAATAGTTTAATTAGAGGTTGTGGATTATTTGTAAGGTGATAAAATAATGAGAAATAAAACACAGTAATAGTATCATGAGCAAATCTAGCAAAATAAGAATTATCTTTAAACATATAAAATTGACCTTTAGCTGCATCAGCTGCAGATCTATACATTAATCCAAAATCTGAGGTAGGATTTGTAGGAATGTATATTACCCACAATATCCTAATTATTAAAGCTGCTATAACAATATAAACTATAACTTTTTCATTATTAAAATCTAATACTTCAATAATTTTATTTTTATATTTTCTATATATTATAAAAATAAAAAAATAGAGTGCTATTGTTAAAACGCAATATACCTTATTATTACTAATGTAAAAGAAGTAACCAACATAAAGTATAGACATGATTAAAGCAAAGAAAAGAACAATCATAACAGCATAATTTAGAAATCTGCTAAAGTATCTATTAAACATCAGTAACCCCCTAGTAAAATAATTCCCTATAATACATTCCTCTATAATATTTTTCTATTATTTACACTCTTAAACAATTTATACTTTTTTATACTATGTATAATAACATATTTTCTGAATTCTGGATACATTTTAGTTATATATATACATTTAGTGAATATTGTGTCAATATTTTGCTTAGACATAATTTACATGAAACTAAAAGTTAAATGCCCCCTTATTGATATATAAAATATAAATAAGGGGGTATATTTGACTCTCTTTCTCTATAAATTGAAAAACAGCATCATTAGTCATAAGTAAAGCATCCTGCTTTTCATAATATTATTAATTTCTAGTGTCTAATGACATTTCCTCAATCTCTTCTCCAATATCTATGGATAGTTTTATTTCTTCCGGAACATCATGCCAGTCTAATTTTACTTTTCCATTTTTCAGCAGTGTATTCATATAGTCATCTATATCCAACATGATTTTCTTCATAGCATAGGTTTTATATATGATACAGGGATTGCTTTCATTAAATAATTCAATACTTTTAGTTATAATCTTTTCTTCCTTAAGAGGTAATGAAGCTAATATGCCTTGAAAAACTACTTGTCCATTCTTCCCTATAAGAATTAAATTTTTAAATGCCATAGTTAATTCCACCTTTTAGAATTATGATTCAATGACTTCTTACTGTACTGCATTATAGGAATATCAGCCTTAGCAAACTTTCTCAGCCTACTCCAAGTATGCATAACTATTCCTAATAATATAATAGGGAATGCCACACCTAATGTGTAAGAAAACACCTTTGCTAACTTATTCCAAGTCAAAATGCTCACATTGATTTCTGCAAACATATCGATATAGTGAGAATCTATATTAGAAACCTGACTGTACATTATTAAAAGTCCTATGACCGCAGATATTAAATATCCATAACTACTGTTAAGTACATTTGCCAAACTTTTTAGAAATGATCTTGAAATCCTGGAAAATTTCACTTTACCATAAAACAATTTATTCATTGCTGCTTCTAAAATATTGTATAACAAATATATACTAAATAAGGTAAATGTAATCTTAAATATTGATATATATGATTTATTGCAGATTAGCGGAAGCTGCCCTTGCAATATAATTATATTCGTCATAAACATCCCTATAAAATAAGTTAATGTTATAAGTAATTTCTTTTTCTTTTTACTATCAATAAAATAAATATAACTTAAATAGCATAACAAGATTAAATAGAAATTTATGCTATCCCCAAGCCCGGACATGAAAATGTTAAAGGCCTTTGTCAACCTTTTTTCTATTGTTCCACTTCCATTATCGCTGACTCCATTTTTCTCAGTTTTATCTCCTGTATTTACCGTTATATTTCCACCATTGGGTACTTTCCTTCCATTTATAATGGCATCTATATCTTCCAATAGTTTTTTACTGATATCTGAATCATATCCTGCATAATAGTAAGTCTCATTGATGAATATACTTGGTACAGACCCTTTAGCAGCTGCCGGTATATTAACTTTATTCTCCAAATCCATTAAATGTGGTGCAGCGGTGCCATCATCGATTTGATAGATTCTCATGGCTACCTGCTCCTTGTGATATTTCTTATATATAATTTCAGGAAGCTCAGGTTTTAGCCTTGCACAACGGCTGCACCAGCTTGCTGTAAATATTTCAAGCCTTATAGGAGCTTTATTAAATTCCTCATTTGTATATATAGGAACATTTTTCAAATTAGTCAGTAACCCCGAATCTTCTGCAAAGACATTGACTCTCACTCCTATAAAAAATATAATAGAAGCTAACAAAAAAACTCCTTTCCTCCACCTATTCACTTAGATTTCCTCCAATCCATCTAACAGATGATCTTGACTAGCTTCGTAATGCTTGTCTAGAATTATACACTCTAAATAACCGATAAGAAATTCAATAACGTATAGCTGCCAAGAACAAGCATAATCACAGCTGTTATAAGCTTTATAATCCACATATTATCCAGTACAACTTCGGACATTGACATAACTTCTCTGCCTTTATATACAAGAAAGCTTAAAATTAATATAGGTATTATGAATCCAATGTTAAATACTACCAAATGTAATATCTTAATTATACCCAGCTCCATATTTACGGACATTAATGTTACAAGATAGATTTGACCGGTACATAATAATTCAGAAAGTGTCACTAAAAATCCCAGAAGAAATGCTACTAAATACCTAAATTTAAATAGTGCAATTTTACGAATTAAGTTGTGAATGAATTCTTTATTTTTAGACGGAAGCTTAAGTTTGATATCTTTTAGGTTATCTAGTTTTGCATTTATAGCATCGGCAATATTGAAGTATGCAAAAACAAATGCAAGTAGTGAAGCCAAAGCAAATAGTACAATATTTAAATATTTTACATACCTGGCATAGTAGATTATCTTGAGCAGCCCCAAACCCGCCAAAAAGTATGATAAAAAAGAACCTGCTGCAAACAAAATTCCTACTAACAACACATTTGATTTCCGGTCCTTAATTGAAATCACAAAAATTAAAAAGAAAAACAGCATTGATAAAGCACATGGATTTATTCCATCTATCATTCCTGCAATTAATAAAACTATAAAACCGATAGTTCCTCCTGAATTCCTGATGTTATTTACTATCAGGCTTTCCAAACTATCATTTGTCAAAACCCCTTGAAGATTTCCGAAGATTGTGAACTTACTACTTAAAAATATAATTGATCCAATCAAGAATAAAATAAAGAATAAGGCAATAAATTTCAAAGCCTTTCCGCTCATATCTGTTGTTCCTCCATCTATCTCTTTATATTAGTATCTGATTTTGTACAAGATTTTCAAGCATTTCCTTCCAGATCCAACGAGTTTTATCCACATATTACCATATATTTGAATTATAGCATATGTGAAAATCTGTGTAAAATTGATTTTTCATTAGATAACTGGAGGCACTATCAAACAATAAGCTCCAAGGCTTCTTTGGTGGTGTAACAAGTTAGTCATTCAAAGTAGAGGCTGTAGATGAAGTAAACCAATACTTTCCACAACCTCTTTAATTTTTTATCTTAATTCTATAGCTACAGTATTTATTGTTCCATCAGCTTGGTCAATCCTGATTTGGTAAGTACCTGCAGTTAAATCCTTAGTACTAAGATTAAAGATATACTGATTGCTTGCACTGTCATATCTGAATTTGTTTTCTTCTGAAGCGCCAGAAGTAGAAGTTGCTGGGTTTTCAGGTCCTACTTTGTTATCAACAACTTTTGCAATATACAATTTTGCAGTTGCATCAGCTACACAAGCATCTTTTGCATCCTTAAGCTGGAATTTTACAGGTATGGTGCTTCCAAGCTTGAATATCTTTGAGCCATCGCTATTTATTGGATCTAATACACCACTATAAACATATTGTACATTATATGTTATAGTCTTTGTTGCAATGTTGCCTGCATTATCCGTTGCTGTGAAAGTCAATGTTTTAGGTCCGATTTTGCTTGTATCTAATTTAGAACCGCTTGTTATACCTCCGGAAGCAGATGCCACTCCAGAGAGATTATCTGCTGCAGTCCAGGATACTGTTATATCTTGATTTAACTTAACAGCATCACCATCTTTTATTCCGGTAATGTCAAATGTTGGTGCTGTAACATCCGCTGTGATATCTATACTTGCTTCACGGGTTATTCCATCCTTAGTCACAGTTACTTTTATTATAGCCTTTCCGTCACCTTTTGCTGTAACCTTTCCATTTTCGTCTACCACAGCAATATTCTCGTCACTACTTGTAAATACTTTTGCAGCTCCACTAAGGTCTGCTGCTTCACCACTTACTACCGTGCCTGTTACACTAAGGTTTGCAGTATCCTTAGCTCCAATTAAGGTCTTATCTGTAGTTAAACTTACATCCTTTAAAGCAGCTTTTATCATGGCATTAGCCCAATCTCCATGGTCATTATTTATTCCATCTACGCCATTTGTTGCAACAAGCTTTAATAATTTTACTCCGGTAATATCTACATTTACAGGTATTGCAGGATCCCCTACTGTCATAGCAGGGCTTTCCCAAAGCTTAGTGCCATCTCCCCATACCTGGAATATTACAGAGGTTGGAGTCCCTGTCTTGCCGATTACTTCATCATCAATACCAACTGCGGCAGTAAATCTGCTGAAATTCTTGCCTATATGGTACTCAATTGTTGATACAGCATGCACACCTAAACCTTTTGCATATTTTACACCATTTATAGTTATAGTATTGCCGTCACCAGAAGCGGATTCACCGTTGCTCCTATCCTTTTCAACCGGTCCCCAAGCATTAATAGAACTTAACCAGTTTATATCACTTAAAAAAGCATCGTTCTTTGGTGCAATAGGTAAGGTGGTAATTTGTATTGTCTTAGAATATTCTCCGGTCTTATTGTCTTCACCATAGGTATAATTTGCAAATACCTTTATACCTGTAGTTCCTGTGGAAGAATTATAGTCCGCAGGTCTTGCAGCCTTCCAGGTTACTGTTACCTTCTGTCCTGCCTCTATACTGTCAAAAGAAGCTGGAGTTTGAGCTTCTGCAGACCATCCTTGAGGAAGCACTAAGCTAGCAGTAAAGTTTTTGAGTACAGCTAAACTTGTATTTGTAAAGCTGACAGTAACATTTCCGCTGCTTCCTGCATCTATACTGTCTGAGGTAACGGTCTCTAGCTTAACTTGTGCCGGAACTGCTTTAACAAATGCATTTGCCCAATCTGCATGGTCATAATTGATGTCATCCCCACCATTTGTAACAATAAGTTTCAGCATCTTTACTCCTGTAATATCTACATCAACCGCTTTGGCAGCCACTCCACCTTTTACGATACCGCTGTCATAGAGCTTAACACCGTCTCCAAATACCTGGAATACTACTGATCCTCTGCTTCCGACTTCAGAGTCTATACCAACAGCTGCAGTAAATCTAGAGTAATTTCCACCTAAATAATACTGGGTATCTGCTTCTGCATGCAGTCCTAAACCTTTTGTATAGGTTATGCCTCCTATTTTTATAGTATTGCCGTCAATACTCTTATCTTTCTTGACGGTACCCCATCCAACCTTGTTGCTAGTCCAAGTTAAATCACTCAGATATGCATCATCAGTTGGAGCCGGTGCAGGTACAGTAACCGTTGTCTCTGTAGAGAGACTTCCGCTATGATTTATACCATAAGCATAGCTCATATTAGCTTTAATGCTTGTGGCTCCAATCTGTGCATCAACAGGTACTGTGAAGGTCCATTGCACACTTAAGGACTGACCAGGTGCTAACTTATCAAAGGTTACAGGAGTTACAGCATTAAATGTCCATCCTGTTTGGCCTGCTAGATTTATGTTAACATTGCTGACTTCTGCAGTACCATTATTTGTTACTGTAGCTGATAGTTTACCTGATTTTCCTGTTTCTAATAAAGTGTCACCTGTGAAAGACATACTTAAAAGCGGTGATATTTCCTCATTTCCCTGAGCCTTGCTGATTCTGTACATTGCAACTCCATGTGATGGAACACTGGCACTTATAACTCCTGATGTAAGCATATCTGTATGGCTCCATAAATCACGTAACTTATAAGCAGCAGCTGATTCGATACCTATTTCCTGTGGAGTTGTGCTTATAGTTGCAGCAATGGCAGCCCTATTGAACAATACAACGGCTACATCACCATTTGCCAAAGGCTTAGCAAATACTTCCTGGTCACCATAATCATGAACCTTAACTCCCTGTTTTCCAAGTGAATCCTGATCCACTGCAATAACTTCCTTATTTAAAAGTATTTCTTTTGTTGCAGCAGACATATTAGCTAAATCATTACCGGTTATTAGCGGAGCAGCCATTATAGACCACAGACTAAAGTGCGAGCGGTATTCTGTGGTTGTCATACCGCCATTACCAACTTCCAGCATATCCGGATCATTCCAGCCGTTAGGACCTGCATATTGAGCAAGAACAGCATTTTGATCCGTAATGCTTGTCATGCTTGACCAATTATCACTTATATCACCGGTGGTTCTCCAGAGTTGCCCAACATTCTTACCCCATAGCCAAGGTTGACTTGATCCCCATTCACAAAGGCTGAATATAATTGGTCTTCCCGAGTTCTTTAATGCATCACTCATCCAGGAATACTGTTCTTCTGCTCTTTGCGCAGAAGTTGACATCGGATTATAAATGGTAATAGTATTCTCACCGGATTTTAAATCCACACTGAATGCCTGAGTTTGCACAGTACTCCAATTCCCACGTATTCCAGGGAAAAAGTGCTTAGTCCCTATGGCACCGTTTACACTAGTGTAGGCTATTCTGTTGTTATAATCACCATTAATGTAGGAAACCTTTACTGTGTATGTTCCATCTTCAGGTACAATAACTTTATTAAAGGTCAAAGTGCCTTTGTTATTTCCGATATTGCTGACTTTTTTTCCATTGGAGGTTCCAGTTGCAGTTACAACCTGGGCTCCACCTGCTAATGTATTCTCAACTGCCTCAGCCTCGTAGGAAGCTGTAAATGTTCCCTTAGTTATATCAATTTTATCAATATCCGGTGCATATTGACTTACAAATTCATTGTTGCACCAATCATATTTTAAGTAGTCAACTCCCCATTCTGCAAATGCTTTGGCAGTTGCTTCTTCATGCAATAGGGATGATGCCAAGCCCATGCAGGTTTTTGTTCCATTAGAAAGATAAATTCCAAGCTTTAAACCTTTGTTGTGTATATAATCTGCCAAAGGTTTGATACCATTTGGAAACTTCTTATAATCTATCTTTGGAACCCCATTTTCGTCCACTTCAGAGGTCATCCATCCATCATCCAAATTTATATACTCGTATCCAGCATCCTTCATACCTGAAGCCACCATGGCATCTGCCATACCTTTAATTAAATCCTCAGTAATGTTTCCACCGTATTTATTCCAGCTGTTCCACCCCATTGGTGGTGTTTCAGCAGTGGCCACACTTTGTGTCTGCGTCTCTGCCTTTACCTTTAGAGTTGGTGTTAAAATTCCCAGGTTTAGCTGAGTAATAGCTAGTGCTACAGTCAAACCTAAAGATAGAAATTTTTTCATTAAACAGTCCTCCTCAATTTTCTATGAATTTAAACAATACTCATAATACATATGCAAATGGTTTTCCTTCGTATTGTAGTCCTGTGAACGGCTTATGCTTTGTTTTTCAATAAATTCCCCTCATTTGTAGAAAACCTTTTCTATTTTCACCTCCTTTAACCTTGATATATTTTTATAAGCTTCAATTAATAAGTTTTAGTCTTACCTCTTTATTTTTACACCAATTTCTTCCTATTACAATATTTTATTTACGATTACATTATGTAAATAGCCCCATTTTTTGACTTGAAATGCCGCGAGAAGAATCATATTTATATATATAAATAGATATATTGCCCCATCCTGCTATAAAAAATGTTTATTTGCTTACATCAGTATTTAAAGAAAATAACCCCCAACTCCCACTTTCCCTGTATTACAAAGAAGCTGGAGGCGAGGGTTTATAACACTAATATAAAAGCCAAAGGCCATCATATTGACATAATAAAATATCAACATGATGGCCTTTATTTATAAATTGCTCATAAATTGAAAAATAGCATCATTAGTCATAGGTAAAGCTTCGTGTCCAAAGTCGCTATATATCCTTAATTCTTTTTTGCAGCAAAGTCTATTATATATAGCAAATTGTGTTGATGGAGGGCATATATTATCTAATAATGTTGCTGTAAATAATACTTCGCTTTTAATGTTTTTAGCTAAATTTTTTACATCAATATAGCCTAATTTAGTAAATATCTCATCTTCTCTTTTATGTAGTGGGTCAAAAAACCTAAAATAATAATTTAATTCCTCATAGGCCTCTTTTGCAAGATCCATTTGCCACACTCTCTTATAATCGCTTAAAAATGGATAAACTGGTGCTATTTTTTTAATCCTAGGTTCTAAAGCGGCACAAGCTATGGTTAAGCCGCCACCTTGAGAATAGCCAGTAACACCAACTCTGTTTGAATCTACATCTTCCATATCCATAACTATTCTTGCAAGTTGTGCAGTATCTAAGAATACATGTCTAAACAATAAATTAGATGACTTATCTTCAAGTCCCCTAATTATATGTCCCCCATAAGTGACACCGTTAAAATCACCTATATCTTGTGAAAGTCCTCCTTGTCCTCTGCAATCCATAGCTACTACAGTATAACCCATAGCTACATAAGGAAGCTTATCTACCCAATCACCAGAGTTTCCTCTATAACCATGAAACATTATAAGTGCAGGATGCTTTTCTTTTACATTTTTAGGCTTTAAATATTTAGCATGTATTCTAGCACCTTTGACTCCAGTGAAATACATATTGAAGCAATCTGCATAAGATGTTTTAAAATCACTAGGAATAAATTCTACGCAAGGCTTCACTGAATCTAGTTCTTTTAGTGCTTCAGCCCAATATTCATCAAAATCCTTTGGGCAAGGATTAATTCCTTTATACTCTCTTAGACTCTCTAAATCCATATCTAACATTGGCATTATTTAATCACCTCTAAAGATTTATTTTATTTGTATAAAAATAGGCATAGACTGCATTAAAAAGTGCAGCTACACCAAAATGTTATTTCTATTTATATTGTTTTAAGCAGAGTATTTTTCAACTGCCCTAATAATTTTTTCATATATAGCTTTTATTCTAGGTAAATCTTCTTCATCAATTGGCTCTAAGGGAAGTCTTGTGGTTCCAACATCTATTCCTCTTAATTTAACGATTTCCTTTGCAGCACCATATAGTGATGGAAATGAAAGTAAATCTCCAATTATTTCGTTTATAGCGTATTGTACTTCCTGAGCTTTGTCAATATCACCCTTTGAATAATATTCTTCGGCCTTTAAAAACAGCTCTGGCATGACCCCATAGGTACCACCAATTCCAGAATCTGCACCCATGATTCTGCCTGATATATATTGCTCATCAGGGCCATTAAATACTAATAAATTTTTTCCACCTATAGCTTTAAATTTTTGAATATCATAAGTACTCATGCTGCTATTTTTAATTCCGACAACCTTAGGATAAGATAACATCTTTTGTAATAGATTAATTGAAAGGTCATAGCCTGTGGTTTGTGGAATGTTATATATAATAAATGGAAGGTCTGCACTATCCATTATATTTTTCCAATGTAGTTCAATGCTTCTTTCAGGTATCTTATAATATACATTTGGAACAGCAGATAGGGCATAAGCTCCTACCTTTTCTGCATGTTTTGAAAGTTCAATACTATCTTTTGTTGCAGCAGCGCCTACATGAACAATAATCTTTAATTCAGAGCCCACTTCGCTCATTACTGCTTCAAGCATCTTTTTTCTTTCCTCCACAGTAAGAAGAAATCCTTCTCCAGAACTTCCACCTACATATAATCCCTTAACACCTTTATCTGCATAAAATCTAGCTAATTTTTTAGTAGCTTCTTCGCTTATATTGTTGTCTTTATCGAAACAAGCATAGAATGCAATGAATATTCCTTTTAAATCTTCTCTATTAAAATTCATAAAATTTACACCATCCTCTATTAAATTTTAGCCCTTTACAGCTCCCATAGTAATACCTTGTGTAAAGTAATTTTGGAAAACTATAAATATTATAATCATTGGTAATGAGGCAATTGCTGCACCTGCCATAATTGCTCCATAGTTTGTAGTAAATTCTTGCTGCATTAGTGCAACACCCAGTGGCAATGTCATCATTTTAGAACTTCTAATTATTATAAGCTGCATAAAATAATCATTCCATGAAGAAATAAATGTAAAAATAGCCAAGGCTCCAACTCCTGGTTTTACTAGTGGTATAACTACATTTATAAAAGTTCTTATTTCTGAGGCACCATCAATTTTTGAAGCTTCTAGAAGCTCTCCTGGTATGCCTTGTGAAAACTGCTTCATTAAAAATACTCCAAAGGGCCAGCCTGCTGCAGGAAGTATAAGAGCTTGGTAAGTGTTTATCCAATGAAGCTTAGATAGTATTGTAAAAAGAGGTATCATTACTACTTGCTTAGGAAGCGCCATAGCAATTATTAGTGACCAGAATAATATATTCCTACCTGGAAACTTTTTCTTTGCAAGTGCATATCCAGCCATAGTTGCAGTTAAGCATACAACAATCATAGTACAAAAGGATATAAAAAAGCTATTAAAGGTCCAGCTAATAAGTGGGTTTTTTGCAAGTTCCTTAAAGTTTTCTAAAGTAGGATTAGCAGGAAACCACTGCGGCGGTATTTGTATTGTTACATTTTGCGGCTTAAAAGCTCCAGTTACTATCCAATAAAAAGGAAACAAAAATATAATTGTAAGAACAATTATTATACTCATAAAAATTATTCCACGTGCTGAAAACTTTGTTTTTATCTTCAAGAAATTCACCTCCATATTTTAGTAATCAACTTCATTTCCAAAGAATTTGTACTGTATTATTGATATAACCATTATTATAACTGCAAGGACAACACCCATTGAGGATGCTAAGCCATATTTATTCAGGGTAAAAGCTCTTTCATAAACTAGATACATAATAGTTTCTGTTGAAAAAGCGGGCCCACCAGAAGTTAATAGCTGAATTATAGAAAAGCATTGGAAAGAATTAATTGTAGTTATAATAACTATATATAAGGTTGTTGGCATAAGTAATGGCCATGTTATTTTTCTAAATATCTGCCAAGATGTTGCACCATCAATTTCTGCTGCTTCTACATATGAAGCTGGTACATTTCCTAAGGCAGCAACATATAAAATTATTGGTTGCCCTACGGATAAGGTAATTAACACAGCGATTATGCATTTTAAGGCTGTACTTGGATCTCCCAGCCACCCTATGGGCTGCATGCCAATCTTTCCGGTTAAATAATTTAATATTCCATAATTAGGGTGGAAAATCCATCCCCATACTACAGTTATACTAACTACTGAAGCCACTGTAGGAAGGTAAAAAACTCCTCTAAAGAAAGATCGAATGCCGGTTGGTTTTTTATATATATTAACAGATACAAATAATGCAATAAGTATTACAAAGGGTACAGTTCCTAAAACTATTAATAAAGTATTTACTAAGGATTTCTTGAACACCTCATCCTGAAGTAAAGACCTGTAATTATCAAGCCCAATAAATTTAAAATTTCTAAGTGAATAATCAAAAAAGCTTATATAAATACCTTTAATCATTGGATAAACAACAAAAGTAATAAATAAAACCAGCATTGGTGCAAGGAAAAGGTAAGCTGAAATCCACTCTTTTACATCGGATTTACTTATTTTTTTCTTAATGGCCCTGTTGGTTTCTACTTTTGCAGGAATTTGTTGCATGTAACCACCTCCATTAAAATTATATGGAGTGGTTTTACCCACCCCATATTATTAACTACTTTTTTGTTAAGGTTGCGTTAGCCTTAGTAACAAAGTCATCTAAGCCTTTTTGTGCCGTTGTTTGTCCAAGTAATACTTGCTGCAGCATTGGGAAATAATAGGTTCTCATTTCAGCAAAACCTGGAACAGCATTATAATAGGTTCCTAAATATTTTATCATACTTTCACTATACTTTGCTTCTGCATCATTATATAAACCTGTTACTGAAGATCTTACTGAAAAACCACCTGTAGCAACTAAATTTTCTTTAAAAGTAGATGGATCATTTGCAATAAAATCTACAAGTTTTTTAGCTGCTTCAACTTTATCCTTATCTTTGTTATCAAAAATTCCTATTCCTCCAACAAAAGCTTCAAGGAAAGGTTTTTGCGAAGCACTTGGTGTTGGATATGGTACATACACTTCCTCAAAAGGAGCTGATTTCTTTGCCTGACTTGATGCCTTAAGTACTGGATTATATAAAATAGATACAGCTATCTTTTGTTGTAAGAACATATCAATCATATCATTAGAGGTAAGAGCTTCTCCACCTTTTAATGTTAATCCAGATTTTACTGAATCAACAATCCATTGAAGTGCTTTAACGTTATCAGCACTATTTATTGTATATTTGGATAAATCGCTTGCGATTACTTGACCACCACCCATATTTGCAATATAAGGTCTTGTTCCTTGGTCTCCAGCGCTAGACTTAGCATAAACTGCAGATGGTGCTGCTATTCCTGGAACCTTTTCCTTTATTGCCTTTAAAAGCGCATAATATTCATCATCTGTCCATAATCTATCTGGTTTATTTAATGGAAGCATGCTTGTAAGTCCTGCTTTGTCTAACATAGTTTTATTAAATACCATCATATTAGGTGCAGTATTAATTGGATACATATAATAGTGTCCATCTAATTTACATGCGTCAGTAATTGCCTGGGGAACATCCTTCTTAAAGTTATCTGTAAACATATCATCTAATGGTGCCATTACACCGTTTCTAGCATAGTCTATTATTCTACCTGGATAGTCATAAACTAAATCTGGGGCTGAATTTGATGCTATTGCAGTATTAAGTTTTTGTGGACCGCTTGCAAAGTCTATCATTTGAAGATTGACCTTAATATTAGGATACTTTTTGTTAAAGTTTTCAATAATCTTTTTCTCATAATCTCCTGCTGTGCCTGATTGATAATTTGGATAATCCCACCAAGTTATTTCCACTTGCTTATTATTTGTTGTTTTTGAAGTATCAGTAGATTGGGTCTTGCTGCAACCTGTAATAACAGTTGCTGCCGTAGTAATAGCTAGAACTAATGATAATAATTTAATATTTTTCATTTTTTCCCCCTTAATAAATATTTATTTTAGTTATTTTTTGAAATAACATGTTGTTTAAAGTGAGACTTCTTTAACTGTGTCTACAAATTTTTTAGTTATGAGTTGAGGTCTTGTTATTGCACCGCCAACAACTACTGACCAGGCTCCTGCCTTTAAGCATTCTGCTGCATAATTTGGAGTATCAACATTTCCTTCTGCAATTATTGGAATTGTTAAAACCTTACTTAATTCTTCTATTAATTTAACATCTGGTTTAGGTCTATCTAAAGTATAATCTGTATACCCGCTTAGTGTGGTTGAAACCATTTCAAAGCCAAGTTTTTCAGCTTCAATTGCTTCCTCGTAGGTAGATATATCTGCTAGTAACATTCCATTATATATTTTTCTAATCTCTCTAACAAATTCTTCAAGTGATTTACCATCTGGCCTAAGTCTTTTGGTAGCATCAACTGCGATTATTTCAGAATTAGCTGGAAGTAGGTCTTTGACTTCCTTAATAGTAGGAGTTATAAAAACATCATAAGTCCCATATATCTTTTTATTAATAGCTATAAGTGGCAAATCTATATTCTTTTTTATTTCAATACAATCCTCTTTTGAATTAGCTCTAATTCCCACAGCTCCGCCTATTTGAGCTGCCCTTGCCATCCGTGTCATAATAACTGAACTATGAAGCGGTTCATCTTCTAAAGCTTGGCAAGATACAATCAAACCTCCTTTTATTTTATTAAGTACATCCTCCTTAAAATCTTCCATCTTACCCTCCTGTATTCCTTAATTGTACACAACAATTATCAATTGTTGTGTCTCCTGTATTCCTTACTTGTAGAAAACAATTATTTGTGGAGTTTCCTATTTTTCTTTATTTTCAAGACAATCATATATTTTTCTAGAGAAATCATTTCTTACTTTTTTAATTATAATCAAGTAATTTTGAAAACCTTTACTTTATGTTCTCTGTCTAACTGTTAAATTAATTATAGCACCTTGTTTTATTTTTGTCTATACAAAGATAAAATTATATATACAATATTTTGATTATATATATAACACTATCCTTGTATATACAATAATAAAATTATAATTAAAAAAGGACATTTGCAAAATATTTAAATATTATGCAACCATCCTTTCAAATTAGCGATTATTATTAAGTATTATCATATCAAAAGAATATCTCTCATGATGATAAATAGTTTTTGTGTATTCAACAGGATTTTCATCCTCATTGTATATTATCTTAAAAGATACAAGTCCAACTCCCTTAGACTTGCCTAAGAGCATATCCGCTTCTTTTTTACTTATATTTATAGCTTTTATATTTTGTTTCATGTAGTTAAAAGCCACATTATATTCTTCCTTCATTATTGTATAAAGAGAACATTCTATTAAGTTATATTTAGTAAGACCTGGAAAATATTTTTCAGGAAGATAACAATATTCTATGGCCATAGGTTCATTATTTGCTAGCCTTAGTCTATTTAAAAAATAGACCTTCTCATCCTCTCTTAATTTAAGCTTTAGCCTAACTTCTTCATCTGGAGTTATTTTTTCAAAGAATATGACTTTGCTGCTAGGGGTAAGTCCTCTTTTTTTCATGTCATCACTAAAGCTTTCAATTTCTATCTTTTTTTCAATTAGCTCTTTTGATACGAAGGCACCTTTCCCTCTTATTCTATATAAAACACCTTCATAAACAAGATTAGAAATTGCTTGCCTTATAGTCATTCTGCTTACTCCAAAAAGTTCTGTTAGTTCTCTTTCAGTTGGAAGTGCTTCACCTTTCAGATAAACACCTTCCTTGATCTTTTGTTTAATAAGTTCCTCTAATTGAGCATAAATTGGAACTATTGAATTTTTATCTACCATATAATAACTCCTTTTCCAAGTGCTTTTTACAAATTATATTCTAACCTTAATAACTACTTTTTTAACTTTTAATTTTTCTGCAGCTTTAATGCCTGGCAAATGGGCATCCTCTGGAAAGAAAACAAAAAATTCCTTACTTCTAAGAAGAAGCATTTCTCCATCTCCATCTAGCAGAATATAATCACTTTCCCTATTGTAAGGTGTTGAAGTGGTAAGATTATCTATATTGCAATAACCAACCATCTCCTGCCCATAAACCATGTACTGTATATCAATATATTTTTGATGTGCCTCATATTTTACATTGTCTAATTCCTTAGTTTCATACTCTTGTACTAAAGCATATACATGATCACCATCTATTTCATACTTTCCTGGTAACAGCTCATTTAAACCTTCTCTATTTAAGAATTTAAATGCTTTTATAAAATTAATATTAAGATTTTCATACCTTTGTACATCTTTAATATTAGCAAATATCAATTCAATTACCTCTTTTACTTTAACTTTCTTCAAATCAGCCTAATTTTTGTAATTTAATTATATACTGTCAAAATTAACTTGTATATACATATCTATAATGTAAATACAAGTTAATTTATTTTATCCTACTATAGACAAATGTGCTGCCCCTAATATTCCAGCATTATTCCCGAGCTTTGCACCTATGACTTTGACCTTCTTATAGTTTTCCATTAGATATTTTGGCAGATTTTCATTTATATAATCAATTATATAATTTCTAGCCATTATTCCGCCTCCAAGCACTATTAGAGAAGGATTAAAAATGTGAACTATGCTAACTAGTCCTATAATTATCTCATACAACCATTCATGAAGTATTCTTTGAACAACTAAGTTTCCTTCTTCCAAGAGCTTAAAAATTATTCTCCCATCCACATATTCAATATTTAATTCCTTTTTCACCTTGTTTACTAATGCTGTAGTAGATGCGTAAGCCTCATAACAGCCTTGACCACCACAAGTGCAGTTTTTTCCACCGACATGAGTTATAATATGCCCAAATTCACCGGCAGACCCAAAAGCCCCTTTATAGACTTTACCTTCTTCAATAATAGCTCCTCCGATTCCTGTGCCATAAGCTAGACATAAAAAGCTTTTGTAGTTCTTAGCGGCTCCGTAGTAGGCTTCACCTATTGCTGCTGCATTTACATCATTTTCTACTGCAACTGGTATTTCATACGCCTGTTCTATTCTTCTTTTAATCTTCATTCCTGTCCAGCCCGGAATATTCTCTGTTGCAAATATGATTTTGCCTTCAAGAGTATCCACCTGACCAGCAGTGCTTATTCCAATCTTGTCCAGATTCTTATATTCTCCAATTACATTTAAAATTCTATTCATCAAAGCTTCACCACCCTCATTAGCTAAGGTAGGTATTTCTCTACTTTCATAAATATCTCCATATTCATTTATAATACCAATCTTAATAGCTGTACCACCAATATCTATACCTAAAATTTTCATTATTACCTCTCAAATAATATAATAACTTACTTAGAGTATAGCATTTGTTTTATTTTTTGTCTAGACAATAGAACTTCTATATATACAAAAATAAGATACAGTTATCTAGTTAAATAAAATTAATAAATGAGCATATAGTTAAATTTAGGAATACCTTATTTCTTTTTATTGGAGCTATTGTATTTGTATAAATTGCAAAGTAATATTATAATTTTAATGTAATTATTAAATTGAAGGAGATATTAAAATGTCCTTTTATAATGAAATACTTAATCATGTTGGATATGGAGGATATAACTCAATGAAACAAAATAACTCTATTATTATAGATGCTGTTGTAGGTGCTGGTAAGTCTGCGCTTATGCAATTATTAGAAGAAGAAAGAGGTTTTAAAGCTTTCCCTGAACCGGTAGTGGATAACCCTTTGCTGGATGATTTTTATCATGACAGGCAGCGCTACAGCTTTCCATTACAAATTTTCTTTCTAAATAAGCGCTTCAAACATATTAAGGAAGCTGCAGAGATTAAAAATGCAATTATGGATAGAAGTATTTATGGAGATGCGATTTTTTCTAAGCTGCTTCATGACAATAATGAAATGTCTACTGTAGAATTTGAACTATACTGTGAACTGCTGCAAAATATGCTGGAACATGTTCAAAAGCCCAAATTGATGATTTATCTTGAAATAAGCACAGATGAAGCCATAAAAAGAATAAATAAAAGAGGCCGAGCTTATGAGCTAATAGTTGAAAGAGATTATTGGGAGCACCTTAATAGGGAATATAGAGCTTATTTTTCACAGTATGATATATCTCCTCTGCTAACCATAAATGTCGATGGGCTTGACTTTATTGGAAATGAAAAGGATAAGGCCTATGTTCTAGGCTTAATAGATAATAAACTGAAGGAAATTGAAGGTAAAATTTAATCCTTTTATGTTACATAATTAAGGTAGTCGCAAAATGACTATTATAATACGAAATTTGGATCAAATATATAAAATTAACTTTTATATATTTGATCTATTTTTCTTATTAGTATATATTTTGCTACTGCCCCTAATTCATAGTGTTCTTATCTTGATAAAGCTGAAATAAATGATATTGATAATTATTGATTCATGGAAGCTGTAACAAATTCAGCAAATTCTCTGCCGAATTCAATGCATTCTTCTAAGTCCCTCTCATCAGGCATAAATTTTATTTTTAATCCTTCCTGTACAACTTTTATTTTAGCCTTTTGTAAATAATCAGTAAGGAGCTTTGGACTTTCTCCGCTCCAGCCATAGCTTCCAAAGGAGGTTCCTATTTTATTAATAAACTTAAGTCCCATTAAATCTTCAATAACAGGCGTTAAGGAGGTTAATAGTCCATTATTTACTGTTGAGGAACCTAGTATTACACCTTTAGACTTAAACACTTCTGCCATTACATCATTTCTATCAGCAGTGGAAATATTGAAGATCTTATAGCTTATTCCTGCCTGGCCTATTCCCTTACCTATAAATTCTGCCATTTTATGAGTTGCACCCCACATTGAATTATAGATTATTACCGCACTGTTTTCTGATTTACCACTGGCCCATTCATAGTATTTTTCTACAATCTGCATAGGATCCTTTCTCCATATTATACCGTGACTCGGCGCTATAATTTCAATAGGCAGCTTTAGCTCTTTAAGAATTTCTATTTTTTTAGTTACCATCTTACTAAAAGGAGTTAAAATATTTGCATAGTATTTCAAAGCTTCTTGATAGACCTCAGCTTCATCAACTTCATCATTAAAAATTCCTGAGGAAGCAAAATGCTGGCCAAAAGCATCATTAGAAAATAATATATTCTCACCATCTAAATATGTAAACATACTGTCTGGCCAATGGAGCATAGTAGCTTCAACAAAGGTTAAATTATTCTTTCCGATATTTAATTTTTCCCCGTTTGAAACTATCTTTAAATTCCAATCTTTATAATAATGTCTCTTAATACTTTCTTCGCCCTTTTTAGAAACTATAATAGTTGCATTTGGAATATATTCCATTATAGCTGGAAGTGCACCTGAGTGATCTGGCTCTAGATGATTCATAACTACATAATCTATTTCCTTAATGTCTACAACTTCACTTAAATTCTCTATAAATCTATCTGTCAGGGGCTCCCAAACAGTATCTATTAGAACAGTTTTTTCATCTTTGATTAGATATGAATTATAGGTACTACCTCTATGGGTAGATAGCTCATAACCGTGAAAATGTCTCACCTTCCAATCTGTTGCACCAACCCAGTAAACATTATCTTTTAACTTTTTCATAGCTTCAGCCTCCTTACACACTTCTTATATTTTTATCCACTTAAGCATAATTTATGTAAAAATCCAAGAATTAAAAATATCTCAAGTTAGAAAGCAAATTCTAACTTGAGATATTTTTTAAACTGAACGCTTTTTAATTATTTCTGCATATTTATAAAAACTATCCTTTTTTATACGCTGCTGTGTTTCAAAGTCTACATATACGATACCAAATCTCTCTGAGTATCCATGTGCCCATTCAAAGTTATCTAAAAGAGACCAACAATAATACCCAGCAACATTTAAGCCCAATTCATTCATTTTTGCTACTGCCTGTAGATGGCTTAATAAATAATTAATTCTTCCTGTGTCGTGAACATGTCCATTAAGAACAATATCTCTAAAGGAGGACCCATTTTCCGTAATATAAATAGGTAAATTAGTATATTTCTCTCTGACCATTTTTATTAAATCAATAAATTCATCAGGTGATATATCCCATCCCATGTCTGTTTTAGCATAGGAGGAATAAGCAGCGCTGCACAGGGAAAGAGCCAATGAATCAAATTTAACTAATGAGCGATTATAGTAGTTTACTCCTAAGAAATCACACTTTTCGCCTATAATATCAAAGTCACCCTCTTTTATAAAGGTAAAGTCTGAACAGCGTGATGAGTATAAGTTTACTATATCTATGGGATAACTTCCTTTAAATATAGGCTCCAAGAACCATCTGTTAAAAGTACCATCCATATTATTTGCAGCTAGTTTATCGGAAAAGCTACCACTGGCTGCATATGCTGGTGTAAGGTTTAGTGTAATGCCTATTGGCTTTTTAAAACCTAATTTATGATAGGCTTTTACTGCCATTCCATGGGATAAAAGTAGATGATGTGCAACCTTTAAAGCTGCAGATATGTCCTTTTTACCAGGTGCATGTTCACCAATGGCATTTGATAAAATTGAAGTACACCAAGGTTCATTATGAGTAATCCACATGTCTACTAGTTCATTAAGTTCTGTAAAACATTTTTCTGCATACTCTGTAAATAAATCAGCTGTATTTCTAACTTCCCAGCCTCCCATATCCTGCACCCACTGTGGTAGATCCCAATGATATAGTGTAACTGCAGTTTTAATACCTTTGCTTTTAAGCTCTGTAAGTAAATTTTTATAGAATTCCATTCCCTTCGGATTATATTTACCATACTCAGGAAATATTCTAGGCCAAGCTATAGAAAGCCTGTAAGAGTCTACACCTAAGTCCTTAATTATTGAAACATCTTCTTTATAGCGATGATAGTGATCACAAGCCACAGTACCATTATCCATATTAAAAACATTGCCTTCAGTTTTTGCAAATGTGTCCCAAATAGAAGGGGTTTTGCCGTCCTCATTATAAGCGCCTTCTATTTGATAAGAGGAAGTAGCTACACCAAAAATAAACTCTTTATTAAAATTCATATTTTTCCCTCCTGTATTCCTTGTACTGGGTAACCTGAACTCGCCACTTCCATTGGCTAGGTTACCCGTAAAAGTCCATTTAGGACTTTTACCTGTAGTCCTTATCTTTTTATATCCTCATGCAGCTGTTTCTTACTATTAATTTGGTAGGAACTCTATTTTCAAGATCTTCCTCAATAGGTCTGTTTTCAATTAGTTTAATCAGTATATCAGCTGCTTTTTTGCCAATTGTTTCTCTGTCCTGTTCTATTGTAGTAAGTGAAGGTGATGTAAGCCCTGATACTCGTAAATTATCGAAACCAACAACAGATAAATCCTCAGGAATTCTAAAGCCCTGCGCTTGAAAAGTAGTCATTGCAAATACTGCAGCCTCATCATAGGCTATATAAACAGCAGTAGGTAAATCCCCTATACACTGCTGCAATAGCTTACTAGCTGCTCTTGCGCCTGATTCTGGGACATAATCTTCAGCTTCAACAACATAATTAGGATTTTCTTCAAGTCCTTTTAATTTTAAAAATTCCTTATAAGCTGCATAACGTTCCTTACCAGCAACACTATAAAGAGGACAAGCTATATGGGCAATTTTTCTATGACCAAGAAAATAAAGATATTCCAAAGCCTGCATTGTGCCCATCCTGTTGTCTGAAATTACAGTATACTTTCCTGGGTACACCATTTCTACAGATACGCATTTAAGATCGCTGGATAGAACACATTGAATTTCATGTGTATGTGTAGCTCCAGCTGCAAGAAGTACTCCATCAACACCTCTGTATAAGCAATGTTCAAGATAGGATTCTTCCTTATTTCCTATCTTTTTATTAACAAAGAGCACATCATAGCCGTATTCCCAAGCTCTGCTTTGGAAGCTTTGCAAAATCCCGCTAAAATGGGGATGTGCTATACCTGTTCCTACATCTTCAGATAAAAGCACTCCAATAAGCCAAGTTTTTCTTGTAGCTAAGGCTCTTGCATTTGTATTGGGTATATATTCAAGCTCTTCTGCAGCATCCATTACTTTTTTATAGGTCAATTCGTTAACGCCATTATAGTTGTTAAATACCTTAGATACAGTAGCAGGTGAACAACCTGCTAGTTTTGCTACATCATATATTGTTACCACAATCTTCTACCTCGGTTCTTAAATTATATCTTACATTATATACCATGCAAATTTGTACTTCAATCTAATACCTTATACTTAAAATAATAGAAATCTGCATAGGAACTGTTACTTTCTAAGTCCTGAGAACTCATACCTACAAAGGCACCGGTAAAGCCCATAGGATCAGCATATTCATCAGATATGATGCTTGAATCAATTTTACAGGGTATTACCTGCCATTTTAAATCCTCTTTTGCATAAGAAAAGTATCCAAATCTATTTTTTACTGTAAGCTTTAAATAGACCTTCCCATTTCCTACAGGTATTTCTTTATCTAATAAAGGCATTGAAAAATTATTTTTATTAAAGCTAAGTATTGCTAATGACTTTTCTCCAAGTTCCTCATTATAAGCAAGCCTCAAGTAATACTGGTTTTCTTCATCATAGCGGTAAATAAGTCCTGCCATCTTTTGAAAATGATCGAAGGGCAAAGATAGGCAGGTTTCAACTTCAAAACTAAAAGCTGTCTGTCTTCTTACAAGCATATTCTGATTATGTACTGAGGATAAAGATTCCTTACCATATAATCTCAATATGTCATCTTTAAGAAGTTCATATTGTGCTGGAACACGCAGAGACATAAAATCATTTTTAAAGCTTTCATCATTAAAATTATATTTAATTTCTTTTTTTTCTAATTTTTTACCATAGCCCTCAAAGCTTTCTGGAGGAAGCATTGTAAAGTCTTTAAGATAAGGCCAGGCATCCTTCCAAACAACTTCAGCTATGGAGGTTTCTCTTCCAAGTGGGCATCGCATACTTTCATCAATAGGACGACCGCAGAGAAAAGCTGCGAACCATCTTCCATCAGGTCCTTCACATATGCTTCCATGTCCAGCTTTCTTAATATAAGAATTAAGAGCACCCTTAGAACTTACCAAATGTTTATTTGGATGAAGCTCAAATGGTCCTTCGATGCTTTTCGACCTTGCTGCAGTAACTGCATGATCATAGGAGGTACCTCCTTCTGCAGTAATAAGATAATAATAATCCTTTACTTTATAAAGATGAGGTCCTTCTACCAAGCCTCTATCAGAGCCTCTAAAAATCTTTACTGGTTTTGAAATAGGTTTTAAGGTTTTAGAATGGAGTTCAGTAAGCAGAATACCTGTAAATTGAGCGTCTCCCTGCTTTCTATAATCCCATTCCATATTAACTAAATATTTTCTTCCATCGCTGTCATGAAAAAGTGATGGATCAAAACCTGAACAGTTTACAAATACGGGGTCACTCCAGGGACCCTCAATACTTTCTGCTGTTGTAATATAATTTGGTGTATCTTTAAATGGACTAAAGGTCCATGTTTTTACATCTGTAAACACTAGGTAAAATAAGCCCTCAGAGTAGCTAAGACAAGGAGCCCAGATTCCTCCTGATTTAGGATTGCCCCTCATATCAAGCATATGAATATTATTAAGTGGTGCAGGGATACTGCTCCAATTTGCCAAGTCCTTTGAGTGGCTTATACAAACTCCTGGAAAATATTCAAAAGTAGAATTTGCAACATAAAAGGTTCCATCCACACAAATTATACTTGGATCTGGATGAAAGCCTGGAAGTACTGGATTTTTAATCATAATAGCACCAACCTTCTGGATAGTTTATTCTTTTACTGCTCCCATAGCTATTCCATTTACAATATACTTTGAAAAAATAGCATAAACAACTATTATTGGCACAATTGATACCGCAAGACCGAGATAAATACTGCCATATTCAGTTCTATAGGTATCACCTCTTAAGGTTTGTACAAGCATTGGCAAGGTGTAGAGCTTCATCTTTGATATCATGATGAAAGGTGTAAAGAAGTTGTTCCAAGATGCAACAAAGGCAAATATACCCATTGTGAAGGCGCCTGGTTTTGCAATTGGAAGCATTATCTTATGAAATATTTTCAATTCACTACAGCCATCTATTCTAGCAGCATCAATTAAGTCTCTGACAATTACAGCATCTAGATACTGTTTTGCAAAGAATATGGAGCCCGGTGCAGCAATTGCAGGTAAAATAAGTGGAATATATGAGTTAATTAATTTTAAATTCGACATATATCTATAGAAACCAATTATTGATACCTGTGTAGGTAATAGAACCAAAATAATTACAAAGCCATAAATCAACTTATTATATGAAAAATCGTAAACATGAATAGCATAGGCAAACATCATAGAGAAATATACTGTTAGAACAGTAACTGAAACAGAAATTTCAATGCTGTTTAAGAATCCACGTGAAATACTAAAGCCTCTGCCTGTAAGTGTATGCCAATTTCTTATAAGATTATGACCCGGAATTAAGCTGATTCCCTGCTGTATTTGAGCAGTAGTACGGGTAGAATTAACTAGTAATATCCAAAGAGGTAAAACACATATAACTAATAAAATAATTAATACAGCGTATACGAAGATTCTTAATAGTCTTGTTTTCATTTTATAACTCATGCTGTTATATCCCCCTTTACTGCTTTTTTAGCTGTACTTTTACCACCTTTAGGTTCTCTATCTCTAAGCAATCTTAATACTATTAGAGCTGCAATGCCTGTTACAATAAATATTATTATACCAACGCTGGCTGCTGCTCCAATATGGCCTTTGCTGCTTGAAAACTTCATATACATAAGCACACTCATAGTCATAATTGAACCATTTGGCGAACCTCTTCCATCAGTCAGCATGTATGGAATATCAAACATTTGCATACCACCTACTAAGGAAGTAACTAATGTATAAACAAGAATTGGTCTTAAGAGGGGCAGCGTTATTTTACTGAACATTTGCATACCGCTTGCACCATCAACCATTGCTGATTCATAATAGCTTGGGGAAATAGAAGTCATACCTGCCATAAGAATAATAAGGGTAGACCCAAACCACATCCACCACTGTACAAAAACAACGATTCCTTGTGTCCAACCGGTGCTTCTAAAATAATCAACAGCACTGTTTACAATTCCTGAACGTACAGTTATCTGATTAACAGGACCATAAAGTGAAAATAGATTGAAGAATAATACAGCTATAGTGGCTGGCATTAAAAGATTGGGTAAATAGTAAATAGCACGCCAAACCCCTACAAATTTTAGTTTAAGTCTAGTACTGGTAAACCAGACAGATAAAAGCATTGCAAAGCCGATCTGAGGAATAAAATTAAGCAGCCATATCTTCCATGTGTTTCCTAAGGCCTGAAGAAAGTAATTATCTTGAAATAGAGTTTTAAAATTATCAAGTCCTACGAACTTATAGCCATCACCCATAAGTGTCATATTCGTAAAGCTTAAATAAAAAGTATAAATCAAAGGATAGAAACTAAATGCTAAAAAGCCTATTATAAAGGGAGCAGTAAATAAATAGCCATAGTAATTCTTATTTATTTTACTGCTGCGTTTTTTTAATTTAGAAGTGCTATTTAACACGGCAAAACTTCCTTTCTTTAAAAATGAAACTTCTTAAATAACTTTATCTATTAAGGATGTAGATTATTAAAATTAATTTAAACTCTTTATATTTCTTAATATTATTGATAAAATCTGCGATGCTGCATAAGCACCGCAGATTTTCTTTATAATAAATAAGCTTAATCTACCTTTAAATCAGGTAAGGCATTTTTAACAGCATCCTTAAATTGCTTTACAGCCTCGTCCTTTGTAGCTTTTCCTGAAGCATAGTTAGTCATAGGATCATTTAAAGCACGCTGAATAGCATCATCTGAAGCTTGGATTAACTTAAGACTAATATTAGGTGCTATTTGTGCAAAGTTCTTATAGGAGTTTTGTCCAGCTAAGAATTTACTAGTTGTAGCATTATCAAACTCAGGTATTATTGCATTAACTACCTTTTGACTTGATACAAAGTCTCCAGCGCCTTGAGCTAGCTTATCACCTATAGTTGGATCTATTTTCTTTAAATAATCATTTGTGTAGACACCAGTTGCCCAATTTTTAAGAGTAGATTCATTTAAGGTACAGAATTTTATAAATTCCTTAGCTAAGTCCTGGTTCTTAGAATCTTTTAATGCACCTAAAAAAGTTCCGCCCCATTGATAAGGCATTGGTCCATCTATGCAAGCCCAGTCGCCAGAAGTATCTTTTCCAACTTTAGCAGTTTTGTCAGCATTGTCCTTAGGAGCAGCATTTGACATTAAAACATATGGAAGTCCCCAAGTAGGAAGCAGGTAACTAAATACTTGTTTTGCATTACCTTTTGCATCTACTAGAGAATCGTTCATTCCAGCAAACCAGCCTTCCTGCCACTGTGTTGCCTGAGCTTCATAACCATTTTGTCTGAAGGATTTTGCCATATCTAAAAGTTCATTAACCTTGGGATCGATTACAAGCTTGTTATCAACAACCCATGGAGACTTACGATTTGCAAAGTATAAATTAGCAAAGTCACCTGTAGAAGCAACCATATAGGTATTTCCATTGGACTTTTCTTTAACTGTCTTAGCTGCTGCTTCAAACTTACTCATATCTGAAACTAGTGCTTGAATTTTAACTGGGTCATCAGTCCCAAAATATTGTTTAGCAAGGCTTCTTCTATAGAACATTGCACCAGGAGTAGCCTGATAGGAGTATGCTTTTGTTTTACCCTGATAAGTTCCGATATCTAAAGTAAATTGGTATGTTCCAAGGTCTTTAGCTGTAGGTAATAAATCTGATAGGTCTGATAAATAATTACTTTCAACATATTCTCTTACAAAGGAAATTTCTAGTGAAACAACATCAGGTACATCTCCTGACTGAAGTGTTGATTTCAGTTTTGTTTGGAATTCGCCATTTGTCATTGGAATCATGGTGTATTCTATTTTTACGTCTGGATGTTCTTTTTGGAATGCCAAAGCCATGGTTTTTACTTCATCAGTAAAAGACCAAACCTTAAGTGTCTTAGTAGCAGTACCAGGTTTGTCAGTGCTTGGCCCATTTGTAGCAGCTGAATTAGAGCAGCCTGCAAACAGACCTACTGTCATTAGACAAGAAAGTGCTAATGCAAGAGTCCTTCTTTTCATTTTTTACCACCCCATAAAAATAATTTTAAACTAATGTCAATTATGGAAACCGGTTTCATTCCATAATTAAATATTATCATAGTTGCTTTTATTTTACAATATATTTTTGTAATTTTCTTAATAATTTGTTAATACTTCAAAAATCGGCTTTATATCTCAAATGTATATTAATAAGTTGTTGAAAAAATAACATGCGTCAATAATTTATATGTCAAATAATTAACAAATAATGTAAGCCTATATTATATGTTTCGAAACCGCTTTCTATGACTGTTTTCTATAAATTCTTAACTTCTTTCCTTCTTTTTAGAGAGAACATCAAAGGCCACAGCCCTTAAAAGTACAAAGCCATTAATAATCATCTGCATATCGCTGCCTACATCATAGAAATACATTTAATCCCTCTTAACCGATTTACAATATTAAATATTATAAATAATTTATCAATTAATAATCAATATAAGAAGAAAAATGTTTAGAAAGAGAAAGAAGCAGCTAAGTAAAAATTACTCAGCTGCTTTATAAGTTACATATTATAATAAATTTATGTAAAATCTTTTATTATATCATTAACATAATTAACATATTTAGTACTAGCTTTAATATTCATGTTTTGAAATGCGATACCATCAAATAGACTTAAGCCAAAATCATTAAAGAATTCTTCCTCATCGCTTAAATAATCTGAAGTTCTTTCAAGCAATTCATTCTCTTTAGTTTCATTAAAATCAAAGTAATAATAAATGTTGTAATCTTTGGTTATCTCCATTATCCTATTTAGACAATCAGGTGAAATTATGATCCCAAGTATCCATCTTTTTGCCTTGGTGCTGCCGGAAACTTTCATAGCTATACCTAGAACCTTAACTGCTTCATCCTCCTTTATTATCTTTTCTTCATATGGTATATTTTGTTCATCAAGTGAAAGCTTTAATTTCTCAAGGGAGCTATTAAGTTCCTTATACTGAAGCTTCGAATCTATAATAGTCAAACACAAGTTGTTTCCCAATAATTTCTCCAAAAGACTCTCTTTAAACTCTTCAATATTTTTAAGCTTGTTGTAATTAATGTTAAAATCTGACACTTCATTTGCATTATCAATTTTAACCTTTAATTTACTATTATTAAAGATACTCATCTCAATCTCCTTAGAATATAAGTACCCTCTATATTAGAAGGTAAAAAAAATTATTAATTTTTATTTTATATCTATTAAAGTCTTTCAAATGAACCTTATCCAAATTCAATTTACTATTTTTTTAATTATAGCACATAATGAAATTATAAAATATGTCTAACATAATTTTAACAAAATAATTAGTAATCAGAGCAAACTAAAGAGTTCTTCCTTATTTCTAGGTACCTTACCATCTGCAGATATCTTCTTACAGTTACAAAGAGTTTCAAACATGTCAAGTATTAATGGTTTTTGCAGATAACATTCATCTATTAGATAATCATTTGAAAAAATCTCATAGGGGGTGCCTTCCTTATATATTTCACCGTCTTTCATAACAATAATATAGTCAGACCAGGAATATGCCAATTCTACATCATGAGTTGATAAGATGACAGTTATACCTTTTTCATTAAGCTCATCAAAGATACTAACAATCTGTTTTGCATGCAGAGGATCAAGACTTGAAGTAGGTTCATCAAATACTATAACTTCCGGTTTCATTACAAGAATATCTGCAATTGATACTCTTTTCTTCTGACCATAGCTTAAAAAATGCACAGCTTTTTCCTTGTAATCATACATTCCTACATTTTTTAGAGCTTCATCAACTCTAGTTTTAACATCAGTATTATTTAGTTTTAGATTCATAGCACCAAAGGAAACTTCCTGATAAACACTTGCTGAAAAAAGCTGATTTTCAGGGTCTTGAAAAACTATACCTACTTTTTTTCTTAGCTCCAGTAATGACTTTTGATTATATTCTACTATATTTCCTTTATAAACTAAACTACCTTTACTAGGTCTCAACACACCATTTAAGTTCAAAAAAAGCGTTGATTTACCTGAGCCATTTACACCTATAAAGGATACCTTTTTACCCTTTTCAATTTTTAAATTTATGTTATTGAGAGCTTGAGTTCCATCTGGATATTGAAAGCTTAAATCTTTTGTTTCTATTATGTATTCCTTCATTAAAAAATGACTCCTTTGTTTCTTTAGAATATTTTACCAATGCCAATTGCTATTAAAAATATTTCTAGGAAAATTATGATAACTATATTTTTACTTGAAAACTTATAGTTGTTTTCAAGTAGATTAATTTCACCTTCATAACCTCTTGATTCCATTGCGATGTAAACATCCTGAGAACGCTTATAGGAGCGTATAAATAATGAGGTAATAAGTTGTCCTAAAGAATTATAAGAAAGTTTTATTGTAGAATATCCGAGTCTTGAACATTGTGATATAAAAATCATATTAGCTGTATCTAATAGTACGAAAATAAATCTATATATAAGGCTCATAAGTTCAATAAAAAGCTTAGGCATTTTAAGTTTTTTTAATACTGCTAAAATCTCGAAAACAGGAGTTGACAATGTAAGAAAATATAAACAGGACACTGAAGCAAGTGCCTTAAAAAAAATTCTTAAAGCAGTTACGAGACTATCTACTGATGTACCAAGTTTTAAATTAAATATGTTGAAGCTGAATAGTAATTCACTATTACTTTGAACTATATTTATAGCTATTGTAATGATTCCAATAATCAAAAATGTCATTGGTAGCAATATTAATTTCCAATAGGTTTTTACTGATAGTTTACCTATGCATATTGTTATGGCTGACATAAGTAATAATGTTATTATTGAAACAATTATGTTATTTAAACAAATACAAACTATCATAGTAAACATAGAGAAAATAAATTTCTCCATAGGGTTTATTTTTCTTAGTTCTGATATGTAAGATAGCTTATCTATAGAAATCATTGTTTCTCACTTTCAACTTTCCTTGATTTACCTCTTAAATAACCAAGGTAATAGCATACTACTCCCGAACCAATTGCTGCCTGTAGTGCAAATAGAAGGCTTTCAATTTCACTGCTTGGCGGCTGCCAAATTGGAGAAGACCAAGGTTTATAATTTACATCAATCTTAGTAATTTCAGCTTTTGCCTGATCATCAGAGCCTCCAAATTTTGCATTTTTTATAAACATTAGAGGAAGAACCGCTATGACTATTACTAAAAAAGCTAATATTAAATTTTTCCTTAGCATATTGTTATCTTTTTTGTCTTTAGCCATAGCCATTATGCCTCCTTTGATATTACATCTAATTCTATAAGTTCTTCCTTGTTGTAATTATATAAAAGATTAAAAATGATCACTGTTAATATTCCTTCGCTTATTGCAAGGGGAATCTGAGTTACAGCAAATATACCCATAAACTTTACCATTGAAGCTAAAATTCCTCCAGTTTTATCAGGAAAAGCTAATGCAAGTTCAATTGAAGTTACAATATAGGTCATTAAGTCCCCTAGCATGGCTGCAGTAAATACTGCTATTGATTGCGATACCTTAAGCTTCTTTAATAGCTTATAAAGAAAATAAGATACTAGTGGTCCGACCACAGCCATTGAAAAGGTATTAGCACCTAAAGTAGTTATTCCTCCATGAGCAAGAAGCAGAGCCTGAAAAATGAGAACTATAAGGCCTAAAATACTCATTACTGCTGGTCCAAAAAGTATAGCTCCAAGGCCAACTCCAGTTGGATGCGAACAGCTGCCTGTAACAGATGGTATTTTTAATGCAGATAAAACAAAGGCAAAGGCACCTACCATAGCTATCAGCATCTTGACTCTAGGATTTATTCTTACCTTTTCTTTTATAGAAAAGTAACCTACTACAATAAAAGGTATACATAAAACACCCCAAGCAATACACCATTTTGGAGGAAGAAAACCTTCCATAATATGCATTGCAAATACACCCTTAGGAATAAATGTTAATGCTAGAAAGATACCTAATGAAATTTGATATTTTTTTGGCATAATACACCCCGTCTTTTCTCGACTTTTTAAAGCGCCTAAAGAAACTTCATTAATCCGACTATAGTTCTAAAGTTCTAAAGACCTCTAAGAACTTATTTATGTGATGCTCCTCATGTAATACACACAAAAACATAGCTTCATACTGAGAAGGTGCTACGTAAATGCCCTTTGATAACATATGCTTGTAATACGATGCAAATATTGCTTTATTACAGGTTAAGGCATCACCATAATTTTTAACTGTTACATTATCAGTAAAGAAAATAGTCATCATAGCCCCGCATCTATTTATAACAACCTTTATTCCTTTTTCTTCAGCAATTTCAGAAATGCCTTTTTCTAAGGCTTCCCCCAGCTTATTCATTTTTTCATAAAGATCCTGGTTTTCATATAATTTTCTTAAGGTAGTAAGTCCAGCTGACATTACTACTGGATTGCCTGACATTGTACCTGCTTGATAAACAGGACCTAATGGTGAAAGATACTCCATAATATCTCTTCTTCCGCCATAAGCTCCTGATGGAAGACCGCCGCCCATTATCTTTGCAAAGGTTATTAAATCTGGTTTAACCTCAAAATAAGCTTGTGCACCTTTGTAGGAAGCTCTAAAACCTGACATTACTTCATCAAATATTAACAGAGAATCATGTTTTTTACATAGTTTATCTAATTTATTCATAAATTCATTATCCGCTTTTATTACTCCCATATTTCCAGCAATAGGCTCAATAATTACTGCTGCAATATCATCGCCATAAACCTTATATATACTTTCCACAGACTCTATATCATTGTACTGTGCAATTAAGGTATTACTAATACTTTCCGTAGTTACCCCTGCTGATCCAGGAATGCCTGCAGTCATCACTCCTGAACCAGCACTTACTAAGAAACCATCATAATGTCCATGATAGCAGCCAGCAAACTTTATTATTTTACTTTTTCCAGTATAGCCTCTGGCAAGTTTAATAGCACTCATAGTTGCTTCTGTACCTGAATTTACCATTCTAATCATTTCAACATTTGGTACAGTATTGCAAATGTGCTCTGCAAGTTCTAATTCCAGTTTAGTTGGTGCACCAAAAGCTATTGCTTTTTCTGCAGTTTTTCTGATAGAATTAACCACATCTTCGTCACAGTGACCAAGTATCATAGGTCCCCAAGCTCCAACAAAATCAATATATTCATTTTCATCTTCATCATAGATATAAGGACCTTTTCCAGTCTTTATTACTGGAGGTATCAAATCAAGATCCTTAAGTGATCTTACAGGACTATTTACTCCCCCTGGCATATATTCTTTTGATTTTAAAAATATTTCTTCATTTCTCATTATTCTCTCTCCTGTTACTTCATAAAATTAATATTACATCGCTAGCTAAATTTAACATTAGTTTGCATTAAGAAATATTCTTTCAATAAGTTCTAAACATTCCTTACTTTTTCCCTTTAGCGTTTCTTCCTTTAATACTTCTATAGCTTTGTTAATATAGGCATCTGAAGTGCTTTTTAAAAGTGTTTCTGCCAAAATGTTTTTATCTTGGGTGTAGGACTTTCTTTTGAAACTATTAAATCTATTTTTATAAACTAAGTCTCCCTGTATTTTTAACATTTTTATATTAGGAACAATAGTCTCTATGCTTTTCCACTGAATAAATTGTTCTATATGTTTTTTTAATATGTATTTACTGCTTTCCATTAAAACTTTTCTTTTCTCCTTGTTTTCAGCATCCATGGTACTAATATCATCTATATTAAAAACCTTAATCCAAGGCATTTCAGCTGCATCCTCAGATACATCTCTAGGAATTGCTAAATCAAAAATATACTGCGTTTTTTCATATGCAAAATCATCCTTTGAGATAATTGGATTCTCTGAAGAAGTTGCTGTTATTATGCAGTCAACCTTTGAAATAAAGTTATTTTTCTCATTAATATTTATAATTTTAATATTTTCAGCCTTAATCTGGATTTTTTCTGTATTCCTTACTGCAATATATATAATTTCATACTTAATTGAAGTTATATATTTATAAACTAATTGATTAATATTTCCAAAACCTATTAGCATAAAACTTTTAGCTCTCAATTTTTCAGCTTGCTTAACAGCTATAGAAGCTGAAGATACTGGTATACTATAAAGCTTGGTTCTATTTCTGAATTCTTTACCGCAGGAAACTGCATTTTCAAATAACCTTATTAAAATACTTGAAGCAGCCTTAGATTTTGTTGATATTTCAATAGCATTTTTAACTTGTCCTAAAATTTGATCTTCACCTAAAATTTTTGAATGGAAACCACAACTTACCTCAAACAAATGCTCTACTGCCTTTCTTTCACTGATGTTAAATATGAAATTTAAATACTTCTTGTCCCAATTTAAGGCTTTAAAAACATTTTCAGTTAAGCTCTCATCAATTAAGTCAGTAACTAAATACAATTCTGTTCTATTACATGTAGAAATTATTACTGCCTCATTACAAAAAACCTTTAGCCTTTGCAGACTTTCATCAACATTATCTTTTGTAACCGATAACTTTTCCCTTACATCTACTGTTATATTACTTCTAAGTCCGATTAACTGAAGCATAATTTTATCACCTGATTTTTTTAATTTATTTCAATTCTATTTTATTCATAAAACATCTTTAGAATAATATCTGCTTTTCCAAGCTCATAAAAATAATAAAAATCTTCGCTTGAAATAAAGCTTAAAACATTATCTTTAATATTACTATTTCTAAGTTTTTCTCTTAAGCTGCTTACATAGCTTACATAAGAATCATATTTACTTATGCCTTTTAAAATTTCATTTCCTATAAATCTAGAGGTAAATGGACTAGCATTTTTTATATTTAAGCCAAAGCATATTTTTTGACTATTCCTTTGATAGGGTGTTATAAAGTTTCCTTGTCTATAGTTACTGCAGGTAAGATAGATCTTGTAGTACTCTTCACAGTCCTTTTTGATTTCTTCCTCTGCTATGCCTTTTGGTAAGGCTATAACAACTAAATGTTTATCTTCCAAATAAGCTTTTTTATAGCTTCCATTTATTAAATTAACATTTTTCATATTCTTAAATTCTTCAAATTCATAACCAAATTCTTCAGCAACTACAACAACGCTGCAGCCCTTCTCAGAAAAAGTTTTACACTTTATGTAAGCACTACGCTTCCCACCAACGATTAGTACATTAATTTTATTTGAAAGTAAAGCCATATAAGTATATTCAGGTTCTAAAGCCTCACTTGTAATTTTATCTTCAATCATCTTTTTTTACTTGTCCTTATTTAAAATTAAGATTTAATATCAACAGTATTTACTGTATATATTTTATAAGCATCTTTATATTTATTATGTCTTTTTACATAATTCATTTTTTCTTCATCCTCAAAGATTATGCCTAGACAGTCTCCACTATGAGCCCCTATTACACCGAGACCTCCGTAATTACTGCTCACTTCAATAATATCCTCAAGAAAATCATACCTTAATCTATGCTGATTTCTTATAATGCTTTCAGTAGAAACAGTTCCAATTTTCCTTATATCTTTTTCTATTAATCCTTTTTTTAAGGCTGGAATTAAGTCTTCTATGTTTTTTTGCGGCAAAATTGCCCTTTTGTTAAACTCTATGGTATTTACAATATTACTGCCTTCAAATACCAAAATACTAAACTTAAGATATCTGCCAAGTACTTCATAAAAGCTTCCGGCTTTATAATCAAACATCGTCATTTCTTTAAATAATATACTGTCTGTAGGTTCTATTTTAATACATTCTTTTATTAGCTCAACTTCATTAAACTGCTTGTTAAACAGCTTTAAGAGTGCATAGTAAAGTGCACACAAGTCAGCAGTGCTGCTGGCAAACCCTTTGCCCTTTGGTATTTCAGAGCATATTTTAAAATCTAAAGTTTTTTCGTAACTTTCATAACCCCAGCTAGTAATTATATTATTTAAAAATACAGCTGACTTTTCATATTTGTATTTATTATTTGGTTTTGTACTTTCAAATACTTTAACCTCTGTATATAAATTAATTGGACAAGAAACAAGAATATCTTGTCCTTGTGCACTGCCCTGTATTATTTCCCCTATGCTGCCTGGGTAACAAGCTGTAGCTTCCATATTATCTTGCAGCTCCCTTTATTAAAGTTTTAAAGATTGCAAAGGATATTTTTAAAGCCTTACGTTAACACCTTTTACTTTTATCATTGAATTTTAAATTTAGTTTTTCTTCTATATATCTTACAAGTTCTTCTTCCTTATAAAAAACCTTGTTGTAAACTACTTCATCTCTTTCTATAACAAAAGCTTTTATCTTGCTGTCTGCAGCTGCTTTTAGCTTTTCATAAGTGCCGCCTTGAAGGCCGCTGTCTTTAAGTACAATTGCCTTAGCATCATATTCCTTTAAAAAGCTTAAATTAAGCTCATAGCTTATGGGACCTTTAATTGCTACAATATCCTCTGTTTTTATGCCAAGTGAAAAACACTTTTCCATTACCTTAACTGAAGGTAAAACTCTATGAACAATTCTGTTTTTAAGCTTCATCTCAATAAACTTTTCTATATTTCTGCTACCTGTGGTATTTAATATTGTACCTTCAACCATTGAAAGCTTTTCCTTTAGCTCTTCATAGTTTTTTACCTTAATTACTTCACCCTCACAATTATCAGCTACTGCTGGCCTTTCATATCTTAAGTATTCTATATTAAGCCTACTGCAAGCTTCTATAGCATTTTGGGTAACAACTATTGCAAAGGGATGAGAAGCATCTACTAAAAGTGTTATGTCGTTACTTTTAAGACATTCTACTAAATCCTCTAAGTTTAAAGGCTTTGTATTTAAAATCTTATATCTATATTCCTTAAGAAGCTCTCCGCCGTATTCCGTAGCAGTTGAAACAAAAATATCCTCAGTAAATTTATTTAAGAGTGCAAGAATTTTTTTGCCCTCAGAGGTGCCTAATATTAATCCAATCATAATTTATAGCCTCTTGGAGTAATGAATTTTCCATCCTTTATATAGCTTTGACTGTTTCCAATTATAACTATGGAAAGCATGTCTACTTCCTTATCCAAGAAGGTATCTAGAGTAAATAAACTTATCTTTTGGCCTTCCCTTAAGGCATTTTTTACTACAGCTACAGGCGTTTCTCCGCTTCTATATTCTTTAATAATTTCTATACACTCCATTAAATAATGAGGTCTGCCTTTACTTTTAGGATTATACAGAGATATTATAAAATCAGCCTCTGCAGCTAACTTAACTCGTTTCTTAATAAGTTCATAGGAGGTCATTAAATCACTTAAGCTAATGGAACAGTGATCATGCATAAGAGGTGCTCCAACTATTGATGCTGCAGCTGAGGAGGCTGTAACTCCTGGTATTATTTCTACCTCTTCCTCTTTTCTAAGCTCCAATATAAGTCCAGCCATGCCATAGATTCCAGCATCCCCTGTACTTATAACAGAAACTGTATTGTCCCTGCAAAGCCTTAAGGCCTCTTTACATCTTTCTTCTTCTCCCATCATCCCTGTAGAGAAAACTGTTTTTTCATTTATTAATGGTTTTATAAATTCTATATATTTTGTATATCCAACTATTATGTCACTTTCTTCAATTGCCTCCTTTGCACTTTGGGTCATGTGTGATAGACCCCCTGGCCCAATACCTATTACATATAACTTACCCATAGCTTTCTCCTTCCACTGGTTACAAGGGGCAACTTAATCGTGCTCGCTGCCCTACACTTTTCCGATACAAAGTGTCATTCCTTCTATACATAGTTTGCCTGTTTGTAGTTTTGCTCCGCATAACTCTGTACAGGGCTCACATACTGCCCTTACACCAACACTTTTAAAAACAAAGTTGCTGCCCTTATACTTATTCTGAGCTTCTTCTATTTCAGCCTTGGTAAATATCTTTAGGTCAGCATCTAAATATTTGCTAAGAGCTAAAATAGCTTTTTCATCCTTTTTAATCTCAATAGTAGCTATTGCTTTTACTGCTCTCTTATCAATATTGTATTCAGCAAGTTTTTGTAGTACTATGTCTTTCATTTTTTCTACTGGATAGTCCTTTCTGCAGCCAATACCTAAGATTATATTCTTTCTTATTAGCTTTAAAACTTTTAAAGCACTGTAATTTTTATCTTTAGCTTTATTACCTACTACAACTACTCCCTGAACATCCTCTAAGTCAGATGTGTAGCCCCTTGGTAGATTTATTAAGTTATCATCATCAATGAAAGCTGCCTTTTTATCATCTACAAGCAGTGCAGCAATATCTTTAGCTGCTTTCATATTGTCAATTATAAGTCCATTTTCTTTTGCTAATATATCAGGTGCTTTTATTCCTAAGCTGTCTGTTGCTGTTGTAATTATGGGTTCTGCACTTAAATATTCAGAAAGCTTCAGTGTTAAAGCATTTGCCCCGCCTAAATGTCCGCTTAAAAGACTAATTACATACTTTCCAAAAACATCAATTACTAGTACCGCAGGATCTACTTCCTTATTTTTAATAAAAGGAGCTATTGCTCTTACTGCTATTCCAGTAGAGGAGATAAAGATTATTGCCTCATAATCCTCTATAAGCCTTTTAGTCAGCTCACTAATATTAAAAGTCTCACCTTGATTTTTTTTATATAAATCAGCTTCATATAATTTATTAAGCTTATCAGCAATAATATGTCCCTTAGAATTAAAGCTTACTACTGCTGTTTTCATCTTTTGCCTCTCTAAACATATGTGTAAAGCTTTTATCATATAACCTGCTTTTTTCATAGCTGCAAGCTATAAAATCACCAACTAGAATTTGAGCACATTTTTTTATATTCACTGCCTTTACCTTTTCTGCAATATCCTCAAGAGTACCTATTATTACCCTTTCGTCCTCCCAAGTAGCTCTTTCAACAACTGCTATGGGAACATTTCTTCCATAGCCCTTCCTAAGCTTCTCAATTACCTTATCTATCATACTAATAGATAGAAAGATTGCCATAGAGGCACCTATGCTTGCTAATTTTTCTATATTTTCCTTTTCAGGTACTGGCGTTCTGCCTTCTATTCTTGTAAGAATAACTGTCTGGCTTACTTCTGGAAGAGTAAACTCCTTCTTAATTGACGCTGCAGCAGCTGTAAAGGAACTAACTCCAGGTATTACTTTATAATTAATATTTAGCTTGTCTAGTTCATCCATCTGCTCCTTTATAGCACCGTAAATGGCAGGATCTCCAGTGTGAAGTCTAACAATTGTTTTTTCTTCCTCTTCACCCTTCTTTATTACAGCAATAACCTCCTCTAAAGTCATGCTGGCAGAATTGTGAATTTCTACAGAAGCCCTGCAAAATTTCAAATGCTCAGAGCTTACTAAGGAACCTGCATATATAACTATATTAGCCTCAGCTAATATGTCTCTTCCTTTAACTGTTATTAAGTCCACATCTCCGGGACCTGCGCCTATAAAATAAACCATAACCTCACCTCTTAACTCCTTTATTTTCAGTAATTATGGAATCTCATTTTCTAAAAAAATTGCAAATATTAAAATAGAAACACTTTACTTTTTATTTGCAATAATTAAAGACATATACTCCCTATTTTTGAGTATTTCCTCTCTATTTCTAAGGACCTCTTGACCATCCCTGCCAGCTTTTTTTATATAAACATAATTAAAACCTCTTTTCTCAAGGGTATTAAGTATTTCCTCTTCCAGCTTATAAACCTTCATTACTACAACATGCTTTTCATCCTTAATGGTATTTATCTTATTTCCAGGCAAAATAAGAAGAGGTTCATCTCCAATTACAAGAGGCTCTTTTGCAAGGCTTGCACAGGCGCAAAAGGAGGTTATGCCTGGTATAGTTTCAGTTTCATAACCCATTTCCTCAATATATTTTAAAAGATATATATATGTACTATAAACAAAGGGGTCACCTAAAGTTAAAAAGGCAACATCCTTGCCCTTCTTAAGCCTATCTTCTATAGTCTTAAAGGCCTCATAAATTTTTCCTTCCTGCTCCTCTCCTCCCATTGGAAAGTGCTTAACTATTACCTCTGCATCCTTATTTATATACTCCTTAGCAGTTTCCAGCGCTATGCTACTTCCTCCTGCCATGCCGCTTGGGGCAACTATTATACTGCAATTTTCAATTGTCCTTACAGCCTTTAAGGTTAAAAGCTCCTTATCCCCAGGACCTACACCTATTCCATATAACTTTGCCATAAAATAAACCTGCCTTTCTTAGACTCTTTTTACTGCAGTTAAAATAAAAATAGGATTATTAGCCATTAGCATATAGCTTTTACCCTTAGTCTTACTAATTGCTAGCTGTAAGCATTCTATCTCATAATTAAGTGTTTTTAATTTTTCGCTGGCCTTATAAAAATTATCTATAGTTATAAAATTAAGTACCATATTTTTACCTGGTTTAAGCACTCTACTATATTTATCTATAATTGCCTCAATATTTCCACCACTGCCTCCTACAAATACTGCATCAAATTCTCCAGAAACTTCTGAATCTACTGCTTCACCAGGAATTATATTTAAATTAACCGCATTAAATTTTTCTTTGTTTTTATAAAGAACTTCTAAAGCTTCCTTATCCTTTTCAATTGCATAGACTTCCTGAGTTTCAGATATTAAAGCCATTTGAATCGCTACTGACCCAGTACCGGCACCAATATCCAAAGCTCTATAGCCTTTTTCTATTCCAAGCTTTGCAATACTTACAATTCTTACTTCTTCCTTAGTCATTGGGCAATTGCCTCTAATAAATTCTTCATCCTTTATGTAAATCATTTTCTATCACCACCACAGATAATTCACTGAATCTATTATTCATCAATTCTTCAGGATAGCCTGTTGAAATTTTCTCATCACTATAGGATAAATTTTCTCCTACATATACTTTAACCTTAAGCTTTTCCTCATAAAGCTTTTTGCATATAGCTTCCGGAGAATTTACCCTGTCTGTAAGCCATATAGAAACAGCATTTTCCTCTACCTTTTCTATAAAAGCTTCTTCCCTGCCATGAAGACTTCCTAAAAAGCTTCCCTGCCAGCATTTATTAAGTTTAGCTATAAGATACTGGAAGGAACTAATGCCAGGAATTACTTCAATTTGTCCATTATAATTTTTCCTGATGTAGTCTAATATTCCATAAAAGCAAGGGTCACCTGAGGCTACTATGGAAATTTTTCTATGTTCATTTTCTGTAAGCAGCTCCAAGGTTTCTTTTAAATCCTTTGCAGAAAGTTTTGGTACAGCTATAAAATCAATACTTTTTAAGGCTCTCTTAAAGCCTATTATTAAGTCAGAGCTTTCTAGAATTTCCGTTGCCTTTAAAAGCATATAGTCTTTGCTGCCTGGACCTAATCCAACTATATAAATCATTTATTTCACCTCCTGCTGTCATAAAGAACTCCTTTATCCATAGAAAACATAATTACTTCAGCCTTTAGACTATTATAGGTAAACTGCTCGATTCTATTTTTAACCTTTTCACCTATACTCTTATAAATATCCATATATCTATCTCCAAGAAGCTTTATTGCTCCTTCTGTAGTTTTTTCATTATAGACCTCTTTTACAAGTCTTGTATCCGCACCCATTAGTGCAAGCTCAAGTGCCATAACCTCAAGCCTAACATCACAAACTCTGCTGTGAGTATTAAAGCAGCCTGCCGCAATTTTACATAGCTTTCCTATATGTCCAACTATAATGATTTTATTAATGCCAAGTTCAAGGCAGCTGTTTAAGGCAAAACCTACATAATTTGACATAGTAACTATTTTGTTTTTATCTATATTAAGGCTTATTGCCTTATCTTCACCCATGTTGCCAAATACTAAAACCAAGTCCTTACAGCCTTCGGCACTCTTTTGTCTTATTTCAAGCTTTACAGACTCCTTTAGGGCCTCCTCTGACATAGGTGTTACTATTCCCGTAGTACCTAGAATAGAAATTCCCCCTACTATATTTAGTCTTGGATTAAAGGTCTTCTTAGCAATTTCTTCTCCCTTTGGAACAAAAATAGTTATTTCTACCCCTTTATCCTCTGGAAGGACCTCCTTAACAGCCTTTTCGATCATTACTCTAGGTACAGGATTTATTGCAGCCTCTCCTTTTTTAACATAGAGTCCTTCGCCCTTTACAACTCCTACACCTATGCCGCTCTTTAAAAAGTAGCCACTTTCTTTCTTTTCTGCTCTAGCCCAGATTTCAAGGCCATGGGTAACATCTGGATCATCTCCGCCATCCTTTATAATGCAGCATTCCACATAGTTTTCTCCCTTAATTACCTTCTCAATTGTTAGAAGTAATTCTATGCCTTTTGGGGTTTTAAGCTTTATTTCCTGTAATTCTGTTTTATTATAAAGCATAAAAGTTGCAGCTTTAGCAGCAGCCGCTGCAGAAGAACCAGTGGTATAACCACATCTTAATTTCTTCCCATCGCAATTTACATATAAATCCAGCATTTTATTACCTCTTATAAAGCATATACATAAGTGCATTTACAATAGCTGCAGCCACTGTACTTCCGCCTTTTCTTCCTCTTATGGTCATTAAGGGTAAATTAAGCTTTTCTATTTCTTCCTTGGACTCCGCAGCTCCCACAAAACCAATTGGTGAAGCTATAATAAACTGAGCCTTTGACTTTCCTTCCAAAATAAGTTCTTTAAGTCTATAAAGGGCAGTAGGTGCATTTCCAAATACAAAGAACTCTACCCCATCTTCCACTGCCTTTTCAACTGCCGCCATAGAACGGGTAATTCCTCTTTCTCTTGCTATTTCTGCTATATCTTCTCTGTCTACAAAGCACTGAGCACTACATTTTAAAGCCTTTAAAGCCTTCTTATTTATTCCTGACATAGCCATATTTGTATCTGTATATATTGTTATGCCTTTACTTAATAACTCTAAGGCCTTATCTATTGCACCTTCCCTTATGTAAAGCAAGTCCTTATATTCAAAATCTGCTGTAGTATGAATTACTCTTTTAACTATACTAAGCTCTCTTTCAGAAAAATTATGTTCACCCATCTCCTGTCCTATTATTTCAAAGCTTCTTTTTTCAATATCCATAGGTAATTTTATATACTCTGACATTTTTTTCTCCTTAAGATTATCTCAATAAACTATTAAGCATATCCATATTTCCAAAGAAGTGTACATGCCCGTAGGCAGCTAAGGTATTATTTTTCAAAAATCCACAGGTCCACTGCTTTATGGAGTCATCATATGCTTCTTTGGTTAAAGTATATATTTTATTCTCATTAATACTTACATTAGACTTATGAAACTCATGGCAATTAATTTTTAATCCCTGTGAAAGAATAGAATTTTTTGAGGTAACCTCAATTGAGGCATAACCAAAGTTTTGTAGTCTTTCAGTCATAAATGACTTTCCCTTAAAAAAGCCAACTGTTTCTTTTCCTTCTATCTCCTCAGTTAAGTACATGAGTCCACCACATTCAGCATAGCACTTAGTACCACTTTCTAAAGCTATTTTTATACTATGAAGCATGCTTTTATTATTACAGAGCTCATTAATAAAGACTTCTGGATAACCTCCCCCTAAATAAATAAAATCTATATTATCAGGAAGCTTATTATCCTTAAGTGGGCTGAAAAATATTACCTCTCCAGCTTCCTTAAGAAGTTCTATACTCTCCCTATAATAAAAGCTAAATGCCTTATCACAGGCAACAGCAGTTCTTAAGCCCATATTATTAATATGAAACTCATCCTTAAAGCTCATAGCCTCAGTAAAATACTCCATAAGCTCATCAATATTTACGTATTTTTCAAGTAAATTAGCACAGAGCTCAACTTTATTATCTAAATCTCCAATTTCACTGCTTTGAATTAAACCTAAATGTCTGCTTTTTATATTTAAATTCTCATTATGAGGCAGATATCCAAACACCTTAATGCTGCATTGTTTTTCTATAGCAAGCTTTAAAAGCCTATAATAACCTTCACTAATATTGTTTAAAATTACACCAGCTATATTTACCTTACCAAAACTTTTAAGTCCATTTATTTCCGCACAGAGGGTAGCTACTTGAGCCTTTGGAGATAAGACTAGGACTATTGGTAGGTTTAATACCTCTGCCAAATGAGCAGTAGAATACCTTGGAGTTATATCCTTACCATCATACAAGCCCATAACCCCTTCAATTATCCCAACATCTCCTTCTCCTCTTGAAAAGCTTGCTTTAACTCCAGTTTCGTCCATTAAATATAAATCTAAGTTTCTTCCAGGTATACCAGTTATATGACTATGGAAGGCGTTATCTATATAATCTGGGCCGGCTTTGTAGCTTTGAGTTTTAAACCCCCTATTTTTTAAAGCCTTTAAGAGTCCTAAGGTTACCGTAGTTTTGCCGCCGCCGCTTGTATTTGAGGATACTACCATACACTTCATTGCCTTATCTCCTTTAAAATTATGTAAGTATCATATTAAGGTATTTTCTAGTCATAAAAGTATTTGACTATTTTAATACTATTAAAATTCAATTCCCTTTCTAGGCGAAACACCTTTAGAGTAATAATGTTTTATCTCTCTCATTTCAGTAACTAAGTCTGCTTTTTCAGCTATTTCCTCTGGTACATTTCTTCCAGTTAGTACTAATTCAACGTTTTCGGGTTTATGTTTTATAAGTTCCAAAACCTGCTCCTTTGAAACAAGTCCATTAGATAAAGAACCCATTATTTCATCCATTATTAGCAAATCACAATTATCTTCCTTTAAAGCTTCTAAGCAAAAATTAAAGGCGGTTTGTATTTCTTCCTTAAGCTCTTTTTTTTCTTCATCATTTAAGGTCCAAAAAAATCCTCTTTTCTTTTCGAATCTGAAAATTTTAAAGTTAGGATCTAGCTTTTTAATACTTTCAAGCTCACCTGTGTGCATGGATTTTAAAAACTGTACCATATATACCCTAAGTCCTTCACCTGCAGCTCTTACTCCTAGACCAACAGCAGCAGTGGTTTTTCCCTTACCATTTCCGGTATAAACTTGTACATATCCCTTTTTTAATTGACCCTGAGACTTTTCTTTTACAGCTTTTTCACCATTTAAATTTAATTCCATAGTTATTCCACCTTTCTAAATATGGTGTAGTGCGGTGGCCATACTTTAACCACGCAACCATCCATTAACTTTTTTATATTTTTTTATAATTTTATTTGCATTAAAATTTGAAGTAATTTGTCATTTAAATTTCTATCCTTTATTGCAAGACGTACATAGCTTTCGTTAAGTCCCTTAAAGCTGCCTGCCTTTCTAATTACTATACCTTTCTTCATGCAGTAATTATAAAGCTCATTCTCAGTTATTCCTTTTAGCTTGCATAATAAGTAATTTGAAAAACTGTTATATATCACATCAACAAATGCTAGCTTTTTTAAATTTAAAGTAAAATAACTCCTCTCAATTTCTATCCACTGTAGCGATTTTTTTATGTATTCTTCATCCCTTAATACATACTTTACTGCAAGTTCTGCAAAGCAGTTTATATTCCAAGGATTTTGCTTTTGCTTTATTAGCTCTAAAAGGCTTTTATTTTTACTCATACCATAGCCAAATCGTACTCCTGGCATTGCGAAGAATTTAGTTAAGGCTCTTATAATAAAAATACAATCATATTCTTTTATTTCTTCAGAAAAACTATAGTTAGCATTACCAGTAAATTCTATAAAGGCTTCATCAATAATTACTGTTTTTCCTTCCCTTTCTGCATAATCCAAAATCGCTTTAAATTTTGTTTTATTTATAATGTTACCATTTGGATTATTGGGATTTCCTATTATTAAAGCCTCAGTATTTTTAAGCTTCTTTAAAATATCTTCATAGTCAAAATCCATATCTTCCTTAAGATAGGAATTTTCTATTTCACATTCCCACTTTTTTGCATCTGCTTCATACTCAGCAAAGGAAGGCACTACTATTAAAATGCTTTTTAAGCAGCTTATAACTAAATCAATAATTTCTGCGGCTCCATTACCTAATACAAAATGCTCTTCATTTATACCTGTATAATTTTTCAGGCAATTAAATACCTCTCTGTATTTTATATCAGGATATCTTTCCATGCATTTAATAGCCTCATTAATATTATCAATAAAAACCTTTGGAACACCTAAGGGGTTTATATTTGAACTAAAGTCTATAAGCTCAATTCCCTTTAGAAGTCCTTCGGAGTATATATCTCCGCCATGAATCATGCTATTACCTCCCTGGAATTTTCTCAACAATCTACTTTATGCTTAGCAGCAAAATTACATAAATACCAATTAGTATTAGCTCAGCTCCATACATTAACTTAATTACTTGAAGGATATGAATTGGTTGTAGGTCCTCTTTTTTATCCCCAATAGTTGGCTTGTACATCAATTCTCCAAAATAACTGTTTGTGCCTCCAAGCTGAATTCTCATGGCTCCTGCAGCAGCTGCCTCAGGATAAGCACAGTTAGGGCTTTTATGATTTTTCCTGTCTCTAAGCATTATTCTAAAGCTTTTAGTAAAATTTCCACCAACTATAGGTGAAACAATGGAAATTAATACTCCGCTAATTCTGGCTGGAATTAAATTAAATAAATCATCTGTTTTAGCAGGAAAATAGCCTATAAACCTGTATTTATCATTCAAATATCCAAGCATTGAATCCATAGTATTAATTCCTTTATACAACATAGCAAGTGGTGCTCCACCTATCATTGCAAACAACAGTGGCGCTATAACTCCATCTGAAGTATTTTCTGCAACAGTTTCAACATCTGCTCTTATAATTTCAGATGCATTTAGGCTCATTGTATCTCTTCCTACTATATAAGAAAGCTTCATTCTTGCCTCTTCAATATCATTGTTTTTGAGAGCTTCATATATTTTGCCTGCTTCCTTATGGAGACATTTAGCTGCTAAGGTAGTCCAAATAATTAATATGTTTAGAATATGATATATTAGTGGCAAAGCTTTAGTGAGTTTTAATAATGCAAAAGGTATTAGGAAACTAATTCCTCCAACTATAATGACTATTATTCCGCCATAGTATCTTAAAGCTTTTTCATCCTTGGCAGCTGCTCTAAACTTTTTTTCCAGAAAGCTTATAAGCTTTCCTATATATATTATTGGGTGAGGAAACCAATACGGATCACCTATTATAAAATCAAGCACTACAGCTAAAATAATATCTGTCATATTTTAATTCCCATAAGCTTGTATATACCTTCAATGTCAATAGAATTTCTTACAATATCAGCAAGCTTATCTAATTCCTTTTCCCTAATGTTTTCATAAATCTGTGATTTTTTAAAAGTTAAGCCTTTTTTCTCTCTTAACCCGTTGAGAATATATTGTCTAAAATAGGTGCTGTCAAAAATCCCATGGATATAGGTTCCAAAAATATTTCCCAGTTTATTAGCTGCACCGTCCTTATAACACATCTTCTCGCCATTTTTATAACTAAGATTAAAAAGTGCTTCAGTTTCTTTGCCATAGGTGCATATTCCCATGTGTATTTCGTAGCCATAGATTTCAAAACTTTGCATGTCCTTATCACTTATGTAATTATGATTATTTACTTTTAGGCTGTTAGAATTTAAAGAAGCTTTAACCCTAGTAGTAACCTTTTCCTTTTCAAATATAGTATCTATATCTAAAAGCTTTAAGCCTTCTATTTCCTTTAAATCTGTTTCAACTGCATAAGGATCCTTAATAGTATTTCCAAGCATTTGGTAGCCTCCGCAAATACCAATTATATTTCCTGTTTTGCTGTACTCTTTTATTTTTTCCTCAATTCCGTTCTCTCTTAGTGTAAGTAAATCCTCTATGGTATTTTTACTTCCTGGTATTATAAGCAAGTCTGGATGTGAAAATTCCTCTGCAGTTGTTATAAATCTAATAGAAACATCCTCTTCTATTTTTAGTGCATCTAAATCAGTAAAATTTGATATGTGAGGAAGTTTTATAACTGCTATATCAATTGGTGCTGTTACCTTTTTATTAAATTCTACGGCTCCATCCTCATCTTCTAGGGCAAGGCGAAAATATGGAACCACGCCAAAGCATGGAATATGAATAATATCCTCTAGCATATCAATTCCGGGCTTTAGAATATGCACATCACCCCTAAATTTATTAATAATTGTGCCTTTTACTCTCCTTTTTTCCTCATCAGTTAAAAGCAGTAAAGTACCTGCTAAGGAAGCAAAAACTCCGCCCTTATCGATATCTCCTACAAGAAGTACAGGCGCATCTACGAGTTCAGCCATACCCATATTCACTATGTCTCTATCTCTTAAGTTTATTTCTGCTGGGCTTCCAGCGCCTTCCATAACTATTATGTCAAAGTTCTTCTCTAAATCCTCAAACTGTTTTTTAAGCATATCCCTAAATTCCAGTTTCATATTATGGTATTCCACGGCAGTTGAATTACAATATACTTGCCCATTTACAACTACCTGGCATTTTTTATCAGAGGTAGGCTTTAGAAGTATTGGATTCATATATACTTCAGGTTCAAGGCCACAGGCATAGGCCTGTAATACTTGAGCCCTTCCCATTTCCTTTCCATCTAACGTAATATATGAATTTAAGGACATATTTTGAGATTTATAGGGTGCAACCCTGTACCCATCCTGCTTAAATATTCTTCCTAAGGCTGCTACTAGTATACTTTTTCCTACAGAAGAAGCTGTGCCTTGAATCATAATTTTAGCCATATTATCTCCCCTTTTTTGTCTCGCCTATAGTTATATAGTTTCCTAAGATAGAATCCTCAACATGCTTAGCAAAAATATCCTTAATTATCTTATTTTCACCTAAGCCATGAAGATAAAGTTTTACTTTAAAACCTTCCTTTTCTAAAGTACTCTTCCAAGAATCATTGTTATCTGAAGCCATGTCATTCATGCAGTGATCTCCTGCCACTATCATTAGGGGCATAAGAGTTACTTCCTTAACACTATGTTTTTTTAAATAAAATATTATGTTATCTAAAGTAGGGTATCCTTCCACAGTCCCAATATAAGCATTGTTAATCCCTTTATCTTTTAAAACAAATTGTAAACAGGCGTAGCAGGCATTAGCAGGATGTGCAGTGCCATGACCCATAAATACTACGGAACCGTCCTCTGGAAGCTGTAATTTTATGGCCTCTGCTGCAAGTGAATAATCATCTGGGATTTCTTCAGAATTTCCTTTATAATAAAGTATTGGCCTTCCAAGTTCTAATTTTTCAAATACCTTTTTATCCTTAAAAGCTTTTACAATCTTATTTAAGTAATCATACTCTTCACCAGGTATTATATGTAAAGACTGTACAATTACCACCTCATAACCTTCTTTCTCCAAATTCTCTAAGGCTTCTTCAGGAGTATCTATATAAATTCCATCTCTTTTTCTAAGTAAGTTGATTATCATATGTGAGGTAAATGCTTTTCTTATTTCATAATCTTTAAATCTAATACCAACATACTCCTCTATACTGTCTAGAGTTAATTTTCTAGTTTCCTCATAACTCGTCCCAAAGCTTACTAAAAGTATTGCCTTTTTATTTTCTTTTGATAAATTTATTTCTTCCATGTTATTTCTCTTACCTTAACCATTTAGAAGCTTCCAGTGCAAAATAGGTAATTATCATATCAGCTCCTGCTCTTTTTATTGAGAGCAACATTTCCATGGCTACCGCTCTTTCATTTATTACACCCATTTTAGCTGCTGCCTTAACCATAGAATATTCTCCGCTTACATTGTAGGCAGCAATTGGATGGTTGAATCTGTCTCTTGCCCATCTAATCACATCAAGATATGACATTGCTGGTTTCACCATAACTATATCTGCACCTTCATTAATATCATCTTCTATTTCAAGCATAGCTTCTCTTATATTTGCAGGATCCATTTGATAACCCTTTCTGTCCCCGAACTGAGGAGCTGAGTCAGCTGCCTCTCTAAATGGACCATAAAAGGCAGAACTATATTTTGCACTATAGGCCATAACAGGTGTATTTTCAAAACCATTATTATCAAGGGTTTTTCTAATAAACTCTACTCTACCATCCATCATATCTGAAGGAGCAACCATATCCGCTCCTGCCCTTACTTGTGAAAGTGCTGTAGCCGCAATGTATTTCAAGGTTTCATCATTATTGACCTTACTGCCACATAAAATTCCACAGTGCCCATGGCTTGTATATTCGCACATACAAACATCAGTGATTATATAAGTAGAAGGTGATATTTCCTTAATTTTTCGTACAGCCCTTTGAATTATTCCATTTTCATCGTAGGCTGAGCTTCCCTTTTCATCCTTATAATCTGGTATCCCAAATAAAAGTACACCTCTTACACCGCATTCATTTACTTCATCAATAACTTCCTTTAATCTATCTAATGACCAGTGATAATTTCCTGGCATAGAGGCTATTTCATTTTTTTTATTTTCTCCCTCAACTACAAAAATCGGATATATAAAGTCCTTTGAATTAAGCACTGTTTCTCTTACCATATCTCTTATTGCTATACTGTCTCTTAATCTTCTATGTCTTCTAAACATTGTCTTTAACCACCTTTATATTATTTAATTTATAGGTTTCCCTGCTGGCCTTGGCAAGCTTTAACCTTTCTATTATCCCATCCGTTGTGTATTCTTCTGCAACCATTGCATCTATATTAAATTTGTCTAGCTCTTTTTTAGTAATAGGACCTATGGCTATACAAAGCTTTTCTCTAATAAGTTCTACTCCTACCATATCAACTAAATTCCTAACTGTTGAAGGACTTGTAAAAGAAACTACATTGCAATTTTTAAAGGTTTCTACATTTTTCAAATCGCCTTTAATGACCTCATAGCTCTGCACTTCATCTATGCTGCAGCCTTTTTCTCTAAGTGCATCCGCAAGATAGGCTCTAGCATTTTTTGACCTTGGAATTAATATTTTATCCTGAGGCTTTACATCTTTACTTAAGCTATTAAATAAATCCTCTGCAACAAATTCCTGGCAGGTTATCTCAGGCACTATTCCCCTGCTTCTAATGGTCTTCTCTGTTGCTAATCCAATTGCAGCAAACTTAGCCTTTAGCTTTCTTATATCAAACTCAATATCCTTTAAATAATCAAAGAATATGTTGACTCCATTTACACTTGTTAGCACAATATAGTCATATTCAGGTAAATTATTAGTATAGGGTTTAAGGTTTTCACAAGTATTTTTTATTTTAATTGAGTTTATTTCAGTAACCTCTGCACCAAGTTCCAGTAATTTTTCACTAAAAGCTCCTGCCTGTTCCTTAGAACGTGTAACACACACATTTAAACCAAATAAAGGCTTTTTTCCATACCAATTTAAATAATTATTTAGCTCCACTACCTTACCCATAACGATTATACAGGGAGACTTCAAACCAGCCTCCTTAACTTTTATATATATATCTTCAAGCCTTCCAATAACACCTCTTTGCTTTGAGGTACTTCCTTTCATAACTACTGCACATGGAGTGCTTTTATCATAGCCATGATCTATAAGTTTCTCAGATATACTCTTTAGGCTTTCAAGACCCATTAAAAAAACTAATGTTTCCTTAAGCTTTGCTACTGCTTCCCAATCTATATTTAAGCTTTCTGCACTTTTACCAGTAAATACGTGAAAGCCTTGGGATACCCCCCTATGTGTTATGGGAATACCTGCATAATTAAGAACTGCTATCGGAGAGGTAATTCCTGGAATAGTTTCAAATTCTATATTCTCTTTTAGGAGACTTAAAGCCTCTTCTCCACCTCGTCCAAAAACATAGGGATCTCCACCCTTAATTCTTCCTACAGTATGTCCAGCTTTAGCCAGTAAAACAAGCATTTCGTTAATTTCATCTTGAGTTTTATAATGGCAGCCAGGCTCTTTTCCGCAATAATAAATTTCACAATTATCACTTATATATTTAAGAATACTAGGGCTGGCCAATCTATCATAAAGTATAGCTGTACATTTTTTTAAAATTCTTATTGCTTTTAATGTAATAAGCTCTTCATCACCTGGACCTGCACCTATTAAATAAACTTTACTCATCTTTTTCCCCTATCCTCTATCCTTGTTAATACTGATAGCTTAATTCAGTTGTATTCATACGAACTACATTAAACTATTAACCCTTTAAAATCTTTTTTGCAAGAGCTTTTCCTAGTTCCAAGTAATCCTCTAAGCTACCCGTTATATCTTTTTTAACAAGTCTTGTTCCTATATCAAATATGCCAACAATATTTATGGTATCTCCCTCAATAACAGCATACGCACCTAGGGATGAATGACAGCCGCCATTAAGTTCCCTCATAAAGCTTCTCTCAGCCTCTACGCATAACCTAACATTTTTGTTGTCAAGGCTTTTAAAAACAGAGTAAGTCTTACTTTCCTTTAACACCTCTATACCCAAAGCCCCCTGTCCCACTGCTGGAACAACTTTATTAATATCAAAATACTCTGCTATTTTATGTTCTAAATTAAGCCTTTTTAGCCCGGCAGCAGCTAAAATGATTCCATCTAAGCCTTGACTTTCTATTTTATTTATTCTCGTCTCTATATTTCCTCTTATAGGTACCATTTGAATATCAGGTCTAATAAGCCTCAACTGTGAAATTCTTCTATTGCTGCTTGTTCCAATAATGGCTCCCTTAGGAAGTTCTTTAAATTTAAGTCCTTCCCTTGAAACAAGAACATCCCTAGAGTCTTCCCTTACAGGCATTGCTGCTATTTCAAAAACCTCATTGATTTCAAATGGAACATCCTTCATACTATGTACGGCGGCATCTGCCCTGCCATCAATAAGAGCTAATTCTATATCCTTAGTAAATAAGCCCTTATCTCCTATTTTATCAAGACTTAAGTTTAAGATTCTATCTCCAACCGTATCTAGAAGATACATTTCACCTTCTACCCCATGTCTGGATTTTAGCATTTGAATAATTTCTTCAGTTTGAATTTGTGCCAAGGAACTTTTTCGGCTTCCAATTTTTAAATTCAACTTAATACCTCCAAATAACTTTTTTATAATAAAAAAAGGCTGTGAGCCTTCAAAATTGTTACCTTCAAAATAAAAAAACCGACATTACGTCGGAAATTTACTTGAAAAATATCTCTCCCACCGAAAGCTTTGTTAACTGTAACATAGGCAGGTCTCCTGGCTTGTGCATCATTCTCCCTTTAACCTTCCTCCATTTAAGTATTATCAATTTTCTTCTACTTAAATCTAGAGTGGTATACTAAAGTTTGTCTTCACTTACAGTAGCGTGTGGGCTGCTGCGGATTTAAACCGCATTCCCTTTTCACCTGATAACAGGCACCTAAGTTATTATTTACTTGTAACCTTAGCTTACCTTATATTAATAATTATGTCAATGACATTGTGTAAGTGCTAAATATATTTGCTCATTAGTTTAATACATCTTTTCTCAATTTTCAAACTCTTCTTCATATATTAATGTGGTTATAGATATGTATTTTTACAAAGGCTTAATAATTTCTACACAAAACTGCCGTATTAAGAATATAAGATATATATATCGAAGCTTTAGTAATATATGTAGTTTATTATTTGTTTTATCGCAATTAATAAAAAATTTTGAAATCACTATTTTAAGAAAGAGGTTAATAATTATGAATATAGCATTTTTCTTAACTCCAAAATCAGATGTTGTTTTTGAAAAATCCACGAATACCATGAGACAGGCTATTGAAAGAATGGAATATCATACTTTTACCGCTATTCCTATATTAGATGACAAAGGCAGATATGTTGGAACCCTAACGGAAGGCGACCTTCTTTTGAAGCTAAAAGATGACTCAAATTTAGATATAAAAAACACCTCAAAAATAAAGATTTCTGAGATTCCAGTACACTCTAATATTAAACCAGTGCATATTGATGCTAATATAGAAGATTTAGTTGCAACTTCAATAAACCAAAACTTTGTACCAGTGGTAGATGACTATAATGTATTTATAGGAATAATAAAAAGATCAGATATAATATCTTATTTTTACGAGAAAATGTATAAGGTATTTCGGAATAGTATCTTTTTTAAAGATAAAAAAGTTTATGCACTTTGATACCTTTATTAGAACCCACATTGAAAATGTGGGTCTCATTTTTATATTTTATTAATTATAGAGTTTTGTTTACTAATGTAATTTTATTAAGTCTCTATAAACCTGCTTTAAGTTATAGTACGCCCCCTCACCAAATATTTCCCATCTTAACCAATCATCAAGCCATATAACAGCTGGAGTTATTATAAACCACAAAATAGTGTAAGTAAGACATACTTGTCCCCTGATATTTCCATAATGCTTTGAATAATCCCAGATATTTAATTTAAGCCAAATATTTAAAACAACACCGGAAACAAACTCAATTGAAACAATTATTAAGGTTCCAAGCAGGCACTGCTGCCAAATTTTAAACTTATGCCGCTTTGGAAATTCATTTAGTAACCCTATAAGAACTGCACATAAGCCCCCCACAAAGAGCATTGAAATATTTGTCCAACCTCTCCAAAAACCCTCAGCAGTAAAATACATCATACCCATAATAAAGCCTAAGACAGCTAGCTTCTTCATCTTATGCACCTCCTAAGTTTTCAATTATTTGCACCTGTAATTTACATAAATAGTATTACCCTCTTAATACTACTTAATTTATTGTTTTATTATTTTGATAATTATATAATGTTAGTAATAATTTTAAAGGAGGTTTAAAATTAATGGCATATATTACTTGTAACTTTTCTTCAGAGGTGCTTGGCATTAATACATCTATTAATGTGATCCTGCCCCAAAATAAGACTTCTCAAATGAGTAAAGAAGGGCCCTTAGCTTCTAATAAATATAAAACCTTGTATTTGCTTCATGGATTAACTGGGGATCATACTGATTGGCAGAGAAAGACTTCTATAGAAAGATATGTAGATTCAATGGGACTTGCTGTTGTAATGCCTGATGCTGGAAGAAGTTTTTATACAGATATGAAGTATGGAGATAAATATTTTACTTACATAGCAGAAGAATTACCGGAGATAGTAAGACAATTTTTTCCCTTAAGTGAGAAAAGAGAAGATAACTTTGTAGCTGGACTTTCTATGGGAGGCTACGGAGCATTTAAAGTTGCCTTAAGCTGTCCTGAAAAATTTGCTGCTGCAGCAAGCCTTTCAGGAGCACTTGGTATTGCAGAAATTGTTGCTCAGGTGGATGATAATGATAAGGCTGGATTCTATAATATTTTCGGTGACTTGGATTTATTAGCAGGAAGCGAAAATGATCTTTATCACCTTGCAAAAAAGCTTTTAGCATCCAATGGGCCAAAGCCAAGATTATATCAATGCTGTGGTATAGAAGACTTTCTCTATGAAAATAACCAAAACTTTAGAAACTTTATTGCTGGAACTAACTTTGATTATACATATAATGAAGGCCCTGGTGAACATACCTGGGATTATTGGGATGCAGAAATACAAAAGATTTTAAAGTGGCTTCCTTTATAAGATTGAGAAGTAGGTTAATGGTGCAGCTCACAATTAACCTACCTCAACTTGCCACATTATATAAATTTATAGATGGTAGTATGCTTATACTCTTCCTTTGCCCTAAGAATTGGAGAAGGGAAATGCTTTATATTTATGGAATTAGTGAAAAATTGAGTTTCTAGGCATAAGCCGCTGTAATTTGAATATTTGGCTCCCTCTTTTCCTGGACCCTCTACAGCCTCTTCTATGAAGTTTCCAGTATAAAACTGTACTCCGGGCATAGTGGTGTATACTTCCATAGTTCTTCCACTGTTTTCATCCACTACTTCACTGGTCTTTATTAAGCTTTCATCCTCTCTGTTAATAATAAAGTTATGATCATAACCCTTTGCAAAAACTATTTGCTCATAACTGCTATTTATTTCATCGCCAACTTTTTTAAGCTTAGTGAAATCCATTGGAGTTCCTACTACGCCTCTAAGTTCTCCAGTAGGTATGGAATCTTTATAAGCTGCTGTAAATTTATCAGCATTTATATAAACCTTATGGTTTAAAATATTACCAGAAGCATGTCCTGATAAATTAAAATAAGAATGATTAGTAAGATTTACAATTGTATCTTTATCAGTAAGGGCAAAATAATCTATTTTAAGTGAATTATCATCAGTCAGGGTATATGTTACCTTAACCTCTAGATTTCCAGGATAGCCTTCTTCCATGTCCTTGCTGATATAACTTAGTTCTAAACTTTCACTTTCAAGGACTCTAGGCTCCCATATAACTTTGTCAAAGCCTTTTAAGCCCCCATGCAGGTGGTTTGAACCATTATTTACTTTAAGCTTATATTCAGTACCGTTAAGATTAAAGCTTCCCTTTGCAATTCTATTAGCGTACCTTCCAATAATGGCACCAAAATATGGACCTTCCTTCATATAGTCTTCTAATTTATCAAACCCAAGAACTACATCATCAAAACTGCCCTTGTCATTTGGCAGCTTAAGTGAACGAACTATGCCACCAAAATTAATAATTTCAACTGCTGTTCCCTTTGAGTTAGTTAATATAAATGAATAAACTTCTATACCATCTGCCATGCTTCCAAAATATTTTTTTTCAATACTCAATTAAACCCCTCATTTCTTTAACTTTTATAATAATTATACTTTTATACAAGCCTTAATTCTAGGAAAGTAATTGAAAAAATGAATATAATTTTAATATATACTTTTTCTAATTGACATCTTATAAAAAAATAATAAAATTTAACTATGCAAATAAATTTAGGAGGCTTTAATAAATGGAAAATAGCAATCAATATGCCTATGATAATAAAGAAGATTTAGTAAAAAAAATACTAGACAATGACACAGACCTTGCTCACTGCCAAATAGATGAGGAACTAATTCATGAATTATTAAGTGGAAAGATATCTAAAAATATAAACAATATCCACGATGAAAATTTAAGTTTAGGGCAGAGAACTGCTGATAAAATAGCTACTTTTGGCGGAAGCTGGACTTTTATAATAAGCTTTGGCGTTGTCCTCTTTCTATGGATTGTAATAAATACAATTATTTTATTTTCTCATCCCTTTGATCCCTATCCCTTTGTATTTTTAAATCTTGTGCTTTCATGTTTAGCTGCGATTCAAGCGCCCATTATTATGATGAGCCAAAATAGGCAATCAGAAAAGGATAGACTAACTGCTAATAATGATTATTTAGTAAATCTAAAATCAGAACTAATTATAGAAGATTTACATTATAAAATTGATGAAGTCATGGAAGCAAAAACTGAAATAGCAAGCTTAAAGGAAGAAATTAAGGAATTAAAAGCTGCGAATTCTGAAATATTGTCCTTATTAAAAAACAAATAATTCTATTTATTTTTAACCACTAATTAAAACATAAATACAAAAGCGCAGAAGTGATTCTTATCAGATGTTACTTCTGCGTTCTTTGTCTAAACTAATTTTTTAAAGGTATCCTTTAAAATTCCATATAAACTGCTGTATACCTTGTATAGTCTTTCATATTCTAAAAAGTTATTTTGGTTTGGATCTACACTTTCAGTAACCTTTATAAGTTTACTGCAGGCCTCATTTACTGAATTAAAGCTTCCTCCTGCCACAGAAGCTAGTATGGCAGCACCATAAGATGGTCCATCCACAGAATTTATCATATCTATTCTTGCCTCAAATACATCAGCAAGGATTTGTCTCCAAAGCCTGCTCTTTGCACCGCCGCCGCTCACTCTAACGTCATTAATAGGAATATTTAATGCCTTAACGAGCTCTAAGGAATCCTTAAGTCCAAAGGCAACACCTTCTAAAATAGCTCTTGTCATATGGGCTCTGGTATGTGTAATACTAAGTCCTATAAAACAGCCTTTAGCATTTGCATCACTATATGGGGTTCTTTCGCCAATTAAATAAGGTAAAAATATTAAGCCATCACTGCCAGCAGGTATTTTTTCAGCTTCCTTTAAAATTTCCTCAAAGGACTTTGAGATATCTTTATTTATTTCCTCTACCCACCATTTTAAGCAGGAAGCAGCCGAAAGCATAACGCCCATTACATGCCATTCATTATTAGCATGGCAGAAGGAATGAAGCCTATTTTCATCATCTACCTTATATTCCTTTTGAGCTGCAAAAATAACTCCAGAGGTACCCATGGCCACAGAAATAATACCTTTTTCTACAGTACCTGTTCCTACTGCACCAGCAGCCTGGTCTCCGCCGCCGCCAGCTACAAGAGTTCCTTCTAATAGGCCTGTAGAGTTTGCTGCTTCTTTATTAATTGCACCTGTAATTTCGAAGGACTCAAAACACTTTGGCATTACTCCTTCTGAAATATCAAGTATATTAAGCATTTCCTTTGACCAGCATCTATTTTCCACATCAAATAAAAGTGTACCTGAAGCATCAGAAACATCTGTAGCATACTCTCCAGTAAGTTTAAATCTTAAATAATCCTTAGGCAGCAGTATATGCCTTATTTTATTATAAATTTCTGGATTATGTTTTTTAACCCACAGAATTTTAGGTGCTGTAAAGCCTGTTAAGGCCTTGTTTCCAGTATATTTTGAAAGCTTTTCTCTGCCTACAAGTTCTGTAATATAATTACACTCCTTTTCAGTTCTTTGATCGCACCATAAAATTGCAGGAAAAAGCACCTCATCCTTTTCATCCAGCGCAACTAAGCCATGCATTTGTCCGCTAAAGCCTATAGCTTTTATGGTTTTATTATCTATATTATTTTTTTCAATAAGCTCTTTAATTCCATCTCTTGTAGCATTCCACCACTCCTCTGGATTCTGCTCTGCATAGCCCGGCTGAGGATAATAAACAGGGTAATCCTTGGATAAGCTGTAAGTAACCTTTCCTTCCTCTTCCATAACAATAATCTTAACTGAGGAAGTACCTAAATCTATTCCTAAATAATTCATTTTCTTAGCCCCCTCACAATAATATATTAATTAAGCTAAAAGCCAAAACTCTGAAAAATAGGTATCAAAGCTGCTCCTAATATATTCGAGTCTTCACCAAGACTTGAAAATAATATTTCTACGTCCCCAATTTTATAAAATTCATTATTTTTAAAAATCAGTTCAATAAGTTTATCTTGAAAAATGCTTGAATACTTGCTAATTTCTCCGCCAATAACAATATAATCTGGGTTAAAAATAAAAATAAGATTCCCTATACCCTCAGCTAAATCTTCTAAATATCTATTCATAACCTTTATTGCATCATTGTCATGTTCTTTGTATTTTTCTATAATTTCTCTAATGCTTAATGCCTTTATTTCACTTACTTCATTAAAATCATTTATAAGAGCTCTATTAGAAGCATAAGTTTCAAAACAGCCCTTTTTCCCACAGCTGCACTGTCTTCCACCCTTATTAATAGTCATATGACCTATTTCTCCGGCTCTTCTACTTTTGCCCTTATAAATTCTTTCATTTATAATAAGTCCGCCACCGATACCTTCTGTTATAGAAACATAAATTAAATTATTTAAATTCTTTGCTATACCTAAATTGGATTCAGCTAAGGCACCTGCATTGGCCTCATTCTCAAGAAAAACTGGTAAATTAAAATAGTCAGCAAGCTCCTTAAAGCACAAATTTTTAAGTTTAAAATTTGGTGCAAGCTCTAATTCTAATTTATCTTCATTTACTGTTCCAGGAAGTGAAATACCAATGCCTAAAACCTTGTTTTTTATATTTTCACGTGAATCTAATAGATCCATAATTAGATTCTTTATGTCCTCTAATACCTTTACCTTTTTTATTGACCTTTGAAAGAGTTTATTATCTTCTAAGATTCTACCGTCCAAATCTGTAATTATAGCTCTTATGTGATTTTTCTCTAAATCTATTCCAATGCTATATCTAGACTCAGGTAAAAACCTTATTATTACAGGTTTCCTGCCTCCTGTAGAAGTAGCCATACCTGCCTCTTCTACTAAACCCTCTTCAAGAAGTTCGCCAACAATTGTTGTTACTGTAGGAACACTAATATCTAGTTTACGGGAGATCTCAAGCTTTGTAAGTTCCCTTTCCTGAGCCAAAAGCTTTAGTATACTTTTCTTATTTGCAGTTTTTATTTCACTGTGATCCATAATAATCTCACTTTCTAGATTTATTACGACTTAAAGTATTAGGTGCTTATGATACAAAATAAGATGAACCGCAGAAAACGCTGATGATCTCTTATAATAATAACCATTTCGCGTCTTCTGCTGCATTAATCGTCTAGTAATAAGGTTTTAATTCTACAAGTCGTAATTTACCTTTTAGTTAAAGATATGTTGATTTACTATTGCTTCAAGCATCTCTTGTCTTCCTGATTTATTTACAATGCTTGGATTATTTAATGCGTAAGTTTCTAAAGCTTCAAAATCAACCTTATCTTCAACTATAGCTTTTCCAATTCCTTCTGTAAAGCTTTTATATCTCTCTGCTACAAAGTTCTCCAATTCCTTGCTTTCAAGTAACCCATGTGCAACTTTTAACCCCTTAGCAAGAGTATCCATACCTGCAATATAAGCAAGGAACAAGTCCTCCATCTCAAAGGAAGCTCTTCTAACCTTGGCATCAAAATTAAGTCCTCCTGGAGCTATTCCTCCTGCTTTCAGAACCTCATACATTAGCATAGTGGCATCATAAATATTTGTAGGAAATTGATCAGTGTCCCAGCCTAAATTGGGGTCTCCTTGATTTATATCAAGGCTTCCAAGTATTCCATTAACTCTAGCTACAGCTACTTCATGCTGGAAGGTATGTCCTGCAAGTGTAGCATGATTTGCTTCGATGTTAACCTTAAAGTATTTTTCAAGGTCATATTTCTTTAAAAAGGCCATTACTGCTGCAACATCAAAGTCGTACTGATGTTTTGTTGGTTCCATTGGCTTAGGTTCTATTAAAAATTGACCTGTAAATTCAATTTTTTTTGCATAATCTACTGCCATGTGAAAAAATCTAGCTAAATTATTTTGTTCAAGCTCTAAGTCTGTATTTAATAGGGTTTCATAGCCTTCTCTTCCTCCCCAAAATACATAATTTTCTCCACCTAGTTCTTTAGTTACCTCCAAGGCCTTTTTTACTTGAGCTGCAGCATAAGCAAAGACATCAGCATTACAGGTAGTAGCAGCACCATGAACAAATCTCGGATTTGTAAACATATTGGCTGTACCCCACAGAAGCTTCTTGTTATATTTTTTCATAAGCTCCTTACAATAGCTCACCATTATATCAAGGTTTTTGTTGGTCTCTGCAAGATTTTTACCCTCTGGTGCTATGTCTCTATCATGAAAAGCGAAGTAATCTATACCCATTTTATCCATAAATTCAAAAGCCGCTTCCATTCTCATTTTTGCCTTAGCCATTGGGTCCTCCTCAGCGTTCCAAGGTCTTTCCATGGTCCCGATGCCAAAGGGATCTGCCCCTTCACCAGTTAAGGTATGCCAGTAAGACATAGTAAATCTTAAATGCTCCTTCATAGTTTTGCCATCAATAACTTTCTCAGGATTGTAATACTTAAAGGCAAAAGGATTCTTAGACTTCTCACCTTCAAATTTGATCTTTGCTACCTTTTCAAAATACTCACCCATTATAACCCATCTCCTTATATTAATTATTTGTAATCATTTTCATTCGTTTACTATTATTTTACTTTTTTTAAAAAACTTTTTCAAGTAGTTTTAAAAAGTATTTTAATAACTTTCTAATCTGCTGCTTAAGTCTAAAAAAAGCAAAAAAAAAAGTTTTAACCATCCTATTCAATAGATGTTTAAAACCTTCGTTATTTTTATTTATTTACTGTCTTTTTATTAGGAGCCATTATCATGGTCATATTGCTTCCTTCTAATTTTGCCGACTTCTCAATTATACCGACTTCACCTATTTTAGAAGCAAACAGTTCCATTATTTCAAAACCTACACTGGTATTATTATGTTGTCTTCCTCTAAATCTTATGGAAACCTTAACTTTATCTTCAGCAGCAAGAAATTTCTTAGCATTATTAGCTTTAATATCTATATCATGTTCCTCGATAGTAGGACTAAGCCTCACTTCTTTAATGTCAACAACTTTTTGATTCTTTTTTGCTTCCTTTTGTTTTTTAGCCTGCTCATAAAGGAACTTATTATAATCCATTATTCTACATACTGGTGGTTTAGCATTTGGTGAGATCATGACTAAATCCAAGTCTCTCTCTATTGCCATCCTTAATGCTTCTTTTGTTTTAATAATTTGACTTTCTTCTCCTGTTTCACCAACAAGCCTAATCTCAACTTCTCTAATACCCTCATTAATGTTTAAATCTTTATTAATAATTAAACACCTCCAAATTTTTTGTATATATTAATATTTTATTTATAATCCTTAATTATGTTATTATTATAACCAAAAATTACAATTAAATATTTCTTTTTCTTGATTTTAATCATTTTAGTATACTGTATTTCTAAATAAATAGCAAGTCCTTGTGCTTTATTACCAGAAAAGTATAACTCTTTCAATAGTATAATAGCTTTTTCATATTACCTTTTGGATCTATAAGTCATTCCATTAACTATATCTAAATGTGCCTGAGAGACTGAAGGACACACTGTACATATTGTATCTATAATATAGTCAATATTCCCATCTTCTATAACCTTTGCAGCAATTTCATCAACCTCTATTTTCTCACTGTTCAAGGCCTTGAATATAGTATCTACTATTGGAGCCTGAACAGCATCAATACTTTCTAAGCACCCCTCTGAAAAGTATACTACCCCTTCATGAATAACTAACTGTCCATAAACATATTCTTTATTCATTATCTTTGTTTCAGTTCCAGAAGTAACGGCACATTCGTGGGTGGTATGTTCGATATGTTTTAAATTAAACCTATCGTTATTTTCTTTTCTCGTTAAAACACATCTTTCACCAAGCTCTAGCAGCCTAGCTTTTAAATGCTCTGAAAAATTGTCTCCAAACTCAGCTATAAATTGTTTCATTGATAATGTTTTTTTCATATTATAAATTCTTCTCATAAAAATCCTCCTTTCACTGGTAAGCAGGCAGCTAAAATCACTGACAGCCTTATGTGTTTAGTTTTATATACGATAAAAAACCACCTAAAAAGGTGGTCTGAATTCAAGCTATCTATATAAAAAGATAAATATTATAATTTTATAACGTTTGAAGCTTGTGGTCCTCTTGCGCCTTCTTCAACATCAAATTGAACTTTTTCGCCTTCTTCTAGATTTTTTCTAGCAGAATCATCTTGAATTGCACTGAAGTGAACGAATACATCTTTTTCACCTTCAACTGAAATAAATCCATAACCTTTTTCTGAATTAAACCATTTAACTGTACCAGTTTTCATATATAGTCCTCCTAAGGCAGAACACCTTATTCTTGATAAATCTAAAATTTTATATCAACAGTGTTTCACTACCAATTTTTAATTATACCATTTTAAATTTAAAATGCAAGCCTTTTTAAAAACTTCGACTTCCAGGTTTAACGTACTCCTTTCCTTCTTTGCAAAGGGGACAAGCTTCTTTCTCATAGGCCTTAATATTTAACTTTACAGCACTAAAAATTGGAAGTGGTGCTGCTGAAACACTTCTATCTGCTATGCAAGCAATTCCCACAACTTCTCCACCATATTGCTTAATTAATTCAGCCACTTCCATGGAGGACTTAGCCGTGGTTACAACATCCTCAGCAATTAGTATCTTTTCACCTGCTGCTATTTCAAAGCCTCTTCTGAGCTGCATAATCCCATCCACTCTTTCAGTGAATACAGCTGGCTTTCCAAGCTGCCTGCCTAGTTCATAGGCAACTATTATTCCTCCCATAGCTGGTCCAACAACTAAATCAAATTCTATACCTTTTAGTTTTTCAGCTACTGATTTTAAAACCTCTTCTGCTTTATCTGGATACATAAGCAGCTTTGCACACTGACAATATTTATCACTATGTTTTCCTGAGGACAATAGAAAATGTCCTTCAAGTAATGCACCTGTTTCAGTTAATATATCAATAATTTTATTTTCCAAAATAATTCCTCCTTTTAGTCGGAACACGGGGTAATTTAACCTCGTTCGCTCCGCTCACAAATTACCCGTCAAAGTCCATTTAGGACTTTGACCTCCTAAATTATCCCTCTAATTTCAGATAAATTCTTGATTCCTTGTGATTCCATAAATTCTCTTAAATCTTCAATAATTTCTAAGCCCGCATTAGGTTTAATAAAATTAACCGTCCCTATTTGCACTGCTGTGGCTCCAGCCATTATAAATTCAATTGCATTCTTATAATTCATAATTCCGCCAATTCCTACTATTGGAATATCAACTGCTCTTCGCACCTCATAAACCATTCTTAAAGCTATAGGTTTAACTGCTGCTCCTGAAAGTCCTGCAAAAACATTATCAAAAACTGGTTTTCTTTTATTTATATCTATTGCCATTCCCTTTAAAGTATTTATTAAGGAAAGTGCATCTGCACCAGCCTCACAGCAGCTATAGGCCATTTCCACAATATCTTCAGCATTTGGTGATAGCTTTACCATAAGCGGCTTTTTGCAAACTGACTTTACTTCTTTTACAATAGAATAAGCTATATCTGATTTTATGCCAAATGCCATTCCTCCGCATTTCACATTTGGACATGATATATTAAGCTCAAGCATATCAATATTAGTGTTATTTAATTTCTCTGCAGCCGCTAAATATTCTTCTAAGGATGCACCGCCTACATTTGCAATTATCTTCGTATTATACTTCTCCATCTTAGGAAGCTCATATTCTATGAAATGATCCACACCTGGATTTTGAAGTCCAACGCTGTTTAGCATGCCTGAGCTTGTTTCATATACCCTTCTTCCACTGTTACCTTCTCTTTTATACAGAGTTAAACCCTTTGTACAAATGCCTCCAAGCTCTCCTACATTATAAAGCTCATTAAATTCTTCTCCAAAGCCAAAAGTTCCTGAAGCTGCAATTATTGGATTTTTAAAATCTAGTCCACAAAAGTTCACCTCAAGCATTAAGCATCAAATCCTCTCCTAAAAATACAGGTCCTTCCTTGCAGGTTCTCTTATTACCATATATTGTACTGCAGGTACATACAAGGCAAGCTCCAAGGCCGCAAGCCATAAATCTTTCCATTGAAACATAAATTGGTACCTTATGCATTTTGCATGACTTTATAAGCTTTAGCATCATAGGTTCAGGTCCGCAGGACAGTACTACGTCATATTTTGAAGCATCAAACATTTCAGTTACATATCCCTTATGTCCTATTCTCCCGCTTTCAGTTGCAATATAAATCTTGTTAGCAAAGGACTCCAAACCTTGAATACCGTAAATATCATTTCTAAAGCCGCAATATAAATCTATTTCACAATTATAAAGGCTCTTTACAAGCAGCTTCATAGGAGCTATCCCCATTCCTCCTGTTACTATTGCAATTCTGCCACTAATTTTATCTATGTCAAAGCCATTACCCAAAGGGCCTAAAAGCTGTATACTATCATCTTCTTGAAGCTTACTCAGCACTTTTGTACCTTTTCCCTTAGCTTCATATAAAAAATAAATCCCTTTTTCATTAACCTCGTGTATGCTAATGGGCCTTGGAAGGAGGGTCTCCCCTTCTAAGACGCTTAGCATATAAAACTGTCCTGGTTTTACTTTATAATCCCCTTCAATATTAAGCAGAAACATCCCACTTGATACCTCAACATTACTAAGCACTTTGCCTGTTGTATATTTTAAACCCATCTATCTCTCTCCTTATTTTTAAGGCTTCCTCTCTTGCACATAGGTCAAAATCTAGTTCTCTTCCTTCCTGATTCTTATAGGCTAGTAATATACCTCTTGAAGAATTTACAATACCTCCATTGCCATTTTTTAAATAAGGTGCCACATCCTTTGCGCTTCCCCCTTGCGCCCCATAGCCTGGAATTAGAAAAAACATATTATGAAACTTTTCTCTTAGCTCTCTTGCTTCTTCTATATGTGTACATCCAACAACAGCGCCAATGTTACTGTAACCACATTGTCCTACATATCCATCAGCCATAGTTTTTATTTTATCCCCCACAATTTCATAAACCTTATTTCCATGCTCATTTTCAATATATTGAAGATCATAAGCTCCTGAGTTAGAGGTCCTCATAAGTGGAAAAACTCCTTTTTCTCCACTGCTTACATAGGATAAATAAGGTTCTATACTATCCATTCCCATATATGGATTCAAAGTTACAAAATCACACTGAAAGTCTCCTTCAAAGTGAGCCTTAGCATACATCCTTGCAGTGGCAGCAATATCTCCCCTTTTTATATCTCCAATTGAAATTCCACCTATACTTTTTATATATTCAAGGGTTCTTTGATAAACCTTAAGTCCCATTATTCCCATTGCTTCGTAATAAGCTATCTGCAGCTTATAGCATGCTGCTGTATCAAATGTAGCATCTATGATAAATTGATTGTACCTAAATATTGCATGCTCTAAAAAACTATATTTATTCAAGAATTCTTTAGGTATATACTCTACTGCAGTGTCTAGCCCGATGCAAACAGGGCCTCTTTTTTCTACGCTTTCATACAGTCTATCTATTATCATTTTAAAACCATCCTTTCACTTATTTACTATAAACAACCTTTCCGCCCTTAATGGTACTGGTTATAACTCCCGTAAGAACTTTTCCATTAAAAGGAGTGTTTTTTCCCTTTGAAACGAAGTCTTCTTTTTCTACCTTATAGCTTTGGTTAATATCAACAAGTACTAAATCAGCCTCACAGCCTATCTTTATTTCACCCTTATTCCTATTAAGAAGCTTGGCTGGATTTCTTGACATAAGCTCTGATAATTTATTAAGGGAAATATGTCCTTCAGCTACAAGCTTTGTATAGCACACAGAGAAGGCTGTTTCCAAACCAGATATGCCATTTGCTCCCTTCTTTTTATCTTCAGAGCTGTGAGGTGCATGGTCAGTAGCAATAGCATCTACATATCCTTCTTTAATTGCCTTTATTAGATAATTAATGTCCTCATCTTCTCTAAGGGGTGGATTTACCTTATATTCTGCATCCTTTGTTAAAGCTAAGTGATGAGGAGTAACCTCACAGGTTAACTTTACTCCATCCTGCTTTGCCTTTATTACATATTCCATTGCTTCCTTTGTGCTGACATGAGCTATATGAAGTCTGCAGCCTGTATATTTTGCTAAGGTAATGTCTCTCCAGGTCATGGTATTTTCTGCAAGCCTAGTGTCTATTTTAGTTAATTCTTCACTTTCAGCATGAGTTATTACAATTAGATCCTTCTCTTTTGCCTTTATCATGGCCTGAAGCATTAATTTGCTGTTTGCCACACCCTTGCCATCATCTGAAAGCATTTTGACTTCATCGCTTAGTCTGTCTAAATGACTTATGTCCGAACCCTTAAGATCCTTAGTTACAGAAGCACTTTGATGTATGTCTATAAGCCTTATTGCCCTGGCTTTTTCCAGCACATAATTTACAGTTTCCATTTCACTACAGACAGGCACTGTATTTGCCATAAGGTTAATCGTAGTGTATCCTCCTCTAACAGCTGCTAGACTTCCTGAATGTATATCCTCCTTGTAGGTTTGACCAGGATCCCTGAAGTGGCTGTGCAAGTCTGTAAAGGCTGGCATTAGAATCAAGCCTTCTCCATCTATAGTTTCGCATTTTTTATTAAGCTCTAAGCCTATTTCCTGTATAACCCCAAAATTTATATATATATCCCCCTTAAAATCCTGACTCCAATCTACTATTCTTGCATTTTTAATTAAAAGCTCCATTCTCTAGACCTCCTTGTATTCCTCTGAAATGGGCTCACCTCTCATTGGCTAGGTTATCAGTTATGCTGTATGCACTTCATCACAATACTCACATCTATACTCACCTTTTTCCCTATCTACAAGGTAAAAGCTTTGAGAAATATTGAGTTCAGTATTGGTTATACATCTGGGATTTTTACACTTTATTACTTCCTGTACCTTTTCAGGGAGCTCAAGCTTAAATTTTTTCGTAATAACTTCATTTTCTATTATGTCTACAGTTACATTTGGACAAATAAGTCCAAGCACCCGTATGTCAATATCAATTGCATTTTCTATTTTAATAATATCTTTTTTAACACATTTTTCACTTTCAGCATTCATTATTAGCGCTACAGTAAAATCTGCATTATCAAGTCCTAAATAATTAAATATCTTAATTCCAAAACCTGCTTTTATGTGGTCAATTACAATTCCGTTTTTTATACTATTTATAGTTAACATATTAAATCACCCCCAAGAGCTTAGCTATAAGCGCCATTCTAACATACATTCCGTACTTGGCCTGCTGAAAGTAGCGGGCTCTCGGATCATTGTCCACCTCGTAAGCTATTTCATTAACCCTTGGAAGAGGGTGAAGAATTATTAAATCCTTTTTTGCATTTTTTAACTTATTCTCATCTACTATATAGCTGTCTTTAAGCCTTATATATTCCTCTTCATTAAAGAATCTTTCCCTTTGAACTCTTGTCATATAAAGGATATCAAGCTTGTCTATAACATCTTCCATTCTTGAAGCTTCTATAAAACTTATATTATTCTTTTGTAATACTTCTTTTCTTATGTAATCTGGAATTTTTAATTCTTCTGGTGAGATTAGAATGAATTTATTGTTCTCATATCTTGAAAGTGCCTTTATAAGTGAGTGAACTGTTCTACCAAATTTTAAGTCTCCGCAAATACCGATAGTATGGTTATTAAGATCATTCTTTATAGATTTGATGGTTAATAGATCTGTTAAGGTTTGAGTTGGGTGCTGATGACCTCCATCACCGGCATTAATAACTGGAATATTAGAGTACATTGCAGCTGCCTTTGGTGCTCCTTCCTTTGGATGTCTCATAACAGCAATATCAGCATAGCAACCTACTGTTCTAATAGTATCTGCAACACTTTCACCCTTTGCTACAGAGCTTGAATTTGGTTCTGAAAATCCAATTACCTTGCCACCAAGTCGAAGCATTGCAGCCTCAAAGCTAAAGCGGGTTCTAGTACTTGGTTCATAGAATAATGTGGCTAAAAGTTTACCTTCACAGAGCCTAGTAAACTTTTCTGGAGATGAAATGATTTCTTCTGATAGGCTGAAAATTTCTTCTAATTCCTCTAAAGTAAAATCCATGGGGTCAATTAAATTTCTTCCCTTTAACATATATTTTCCTCCCTTTTTAACCTCGCAGGGCTAAATTAAAAGATTTTTTGCATTAAAAAATGCCCTCCAATAAGTGGAAGGCATAGTTATACAAAGTTAATAAAAGTATACAACTATTTCTACTATCCTTCCTGGTCTCTCTGGACCAAACTTAAAGGCTTTATAAGATAATAGCATATACTATGCATTTTAGCAATAGTAATTTTTATACCAGCAAGCATAAATGAGAAGTCTTTTAAATTTGAGCCTCCTAGAAATTATGATTCTGTACTTACATTTTCCTGAGCTTCTTCTTTCTTTATATCTGCTTTAATTAGTGGAAGCTTATATTTCTCTCTTATAATATTTTCTATTTCTACAGCAGTGTCATGATTATCTTTTAAATATAACTTTGAATTTTCTCTGCCCTGACCTAATCTGATGCCTTTATAAGAAAACCATGCGCCCCCCTTTTGGACTATATCCTCATCCACAGCTATATCTATCAAATTGCCTTCCTTAGAAATACCCTCATTGAACATTATGTCGAATTCAGCTTGTTTAAAAGGAGGAGCCACTTTATTTTTAGTTACCTTTATCCTGCTTCTATTTCCAATTACGTTATCACCGGCTTTGATAATATCAATTTTTCGAATATCCAATCTTATGGATGAATAAAACTTAAGTGCCCGTCCACCTGTTGTAGTCTCAGGATTTCCAAACATAATTCCTATTTTTTCTCTTAATTGATTTATAAATAATACTGTGCAGTTTGATTTGTTAATAGCTGCAGTAAGCTTTCTTAAAGCTTGAGACATTAGTCGAGCTTGTAGACCAATATGGGAATCCCCCATTTCTCCGTCAATCTCAGCTCTAGGTACAAGTGCTGCTACAGAATCAATAATAATTACATCTATTGCATTTGATCTTACAAGTGTTTCTGTTATCTCTAAGGCCTGTTCTCCGGTATCCGGTTGACTTACTAAAAGCTCATCTGTATTAACTCCCAATTTCCTTGCGTAAGAAGGGTCTAATGCGTGTTCAGCATCAATAAAAGCAACTGCTCCGCTTATCTTTTGTGCTTCTGCAGCTATTTGCAGTGTAACAGTTGTTTTACCAGAAGATTCTGGTCCATATATTTCTATTATTCTGCCCTTAGGAACTCCGCCAACGCCAAGTGCAATGTCTAAGGCTAAGCAGCCAGTTGGTATGACTTCAATATCCATTTTTGCTGCTGTTCCAAGCTTCATAATAGAACCCTTTCCAAATTGCTTCTCTATCTTATTCATGGCAGCTTCTATAGCCATAATTTTTTCATTATCAATACTCATTTATTATCAACACCTTTAATAAAATCTTTCTTTTTTATTATTAATCATCCTCAGATATCAAACTAGTTACCTTTTCATGTATAGCTTCATAGTCAGTATTCGAAGACATTGCCAATTCTGTAAACAATATATTTTCAATAAATTTCAAAAGTTTATTGTCTTGTTCGTGGAGTTTCTTACCATTAACTTCAGTTTTATGCTTTTTGCGAAGGAGAGCATTTAGCACTTTGGAAATTTCTTTACGGTTTCCTTTTTTAACAATTTCATAATATATTTCACTTCGCTGACTGCCTATTTCTACCCAACTTACACCTGGCAGTTTAAAAGATTCCAAGATTTCTTCTGCCTCATACTTATCAATAAGTTCAAGCATGGTTACCTTATTATTATCTACAGGGGTACTTATTTTTAATTTACAATCATCAATTGGATGTAAAATATAATAGTTACGGGTAATCCCTGAATAAGTTTTTTCACAAATATCATCAATATGACAAATACCATGTACGGAATAGATTATTAAATCTCCTATATTAAACATTTTTTTGCAATCACTCCTCGTTTAAAATTTAATTCTTCAGACCATATATCAATTATTATTCTATCTTAAAATCAATGTCGTTGTAATCGTTTACATATCTGCCTTTGAAAAATTTACTTCCCTGATTCTTATTAATTTATGCATAGAATAATGAAGAAAAATAATAGTGAACAATTAGTATTTTAGCACATTAAAACTGCTTAATGTAAGTAAAATTTTTTGTGCACAGCCTATCTTTACTATGAAGCAGGCAAATATCCTACTTTACCCTCTAAGCTGTCTTACCTTTAATTGTCTTGCTTAAATTAGAAAAAAAGTCAATAAAGGTGAAGCTTTACCTTTATTGACTTTTTACACTTTAATTTATTTCAATTGAATACTTGTTTATTTTTTACCTATATCTTTTCTATAGTAAATACCTTTAAAATCAATGACTTTAATTTCTTTGTAGGCCTTATCTGCTGCCTCTTCAAAGGTGTTTCCAATACAAGTAACACACAAAACTCGGCCCCCTGTCGTTAATAGCCCCCTATCACTTTTCTTTGCACCAGCAATAAATACCTTTCCTTTAACCTTCTCAGTTCCATTAATTGAAAAACCTGTATTATATTCACCTGGATAACCTTCAGAAGCAGCAACGATGCAGCAGGAATACCTATCTTTCCAGGCAATTTCAGTATTATGCAAAGCTCCATTTATCGCTTTATTAATTATATCCATAAAGTCACTTTCCATTAAGGGTAATACAGCCTGAGTCTCCGGATCTCCCATCCTTACATTATACTCTAATAGGTAAACTCCTTTTTCATTTATCATAACCCCGAAAAATATAATCCCTATATAATCCATATTTTCGTCTCTTATACCCCTTAGAGTAGGAGCTATAATGTCATGCTTAAAACTTTCATACATCTCATTTGTAAAGTAAGGATTTGGTGAAACTGCACCCATTCCACCGGTATTTGGACCTTCATTATTTTCATAAATAGTCTTATGATCCTTGGCTGAAAGCATTGGAATAATTGATTTTCCATCTGTAACAGCTAATATGGAAGCTTCAAAGCCTTTTAAATATTCCTCAATAACTAGCTTTTTCCCTGCGCCCTTAAATATATCCTTTATCATAAAGCTTTCTATAGTTTCTTTAGCTTCTTCATAGGAATTACAAATTACAACGCCCTTTCCAGCAGCAAGACCATCTGCCTTTACAACTATTGGAAAGGAACAGCTTTGTAAATATTCTTCTGCTGTTTTATAATCTTCAAAAACCTCATAAGCTGCTGTTTTAACCTTGTACTTTTTCATAAATTCTTTAGCATAGGCCTTGCTGCCCTCAAGCATAGCTGCTTTTTTTGAGGGTCCAAATATTTTAAGTCCTTTTTCCTTAAATCTATCTGCAATCCCGTTAATAAGTGGTGCTTCTGGACCTACAACAGTTATATCTATGTTATTTTTCTCAGCAAAGCTTAAAAGTCCATCTATTTCTGTTATATCAACATTCTCACACTTGTCTTCCATGGCAGTGCCGCCATTACCTGGAGCACAATAAATTTTATGAACCTGTTGACTTTGTGCCAATTTCCAAGCTATAGCATGTTCTCTACCGCCGCTTCCAATTAATAATACCTTCATACTTCACCTCCAATTAACAATTAACAATTAAGAAATAAAGTTTTCTATCCGGAAAAATATCCTTAATTTGTTCATAAAATAGATTCCAAAGCAATCTACTTTATCATTTTGTTCTTGTTATAACTTTTAATGTTTAAAATGTCTTATTCCAGTAAAGACCATTGAGATTCCATATTTATTGCATTCTTCAATAGAATCCTTATCACGTATTGAGCCACCTGGCTGGACTATAGACTTTATATTATATTTTGCTGCTTCCTCTACTACATCGCCAAAGGGGAAGAATGCATCAGAGGCAAGTACTACCCCATTCTTTGCCCTGTCAAGTGCCTGTACAGCTGACCATATTCTATTTGTCTGCCCCCCTGCAATTCCCTTTGCAGTTTTATCCTTTACAACTACAATTGCATTTGATTTAACGTATTTAGCAACCTTCATACCAAAAATCAATTCCTCTAATTCCTCTGAACTAGGAGCTTTATCTGTAACACAGTTTATTTCATCTATTAATTCATTATCCCTATTTTGTACAAGCATTCCACCATCAACAGAAACAAATTCAAGGCTATCTGCTGGTTTTATGCTGCAGCTAATAACTCTTAAATTTTTCTTCGAATATAGGATTTCCAGTGCATCTTTATCAAAATCTGGAGCTATAACAATTTCTAAAAATATTTTTACTAATTCCTCTGCAGTAGCCTTATCCACAACTTTATTAAAGGCAACTATGCCTCCAAAGATTGAAACCTCATCACAGGAATAGGCTTTGACATAAGCTTCCTTAGCGCTTTCTCCAAGAGCAACTCCACAAGGGGTATTATGCTTAACTGCACAGCAGGCTGTTTCTTCAAATTCATTTACTACTTTCCAAGCTATATCCATATCCTTAAAATTGTTATAGGATAGCTCTTTACCATGAAGCTTAACAAAGTTTTTCATGGCCCCTGTACCACAGGCTGCTTCGTAATAGGCTGCAGCTTGATGAGGATTTTCTCCATATCGTAAAGCAGTATTCTTTTTATAGGATATAGTAAAGTACTCTGGATATTTATCTTCTAATAAGAAATTACTTATAGCTGCATCATAAGCTGCTGTTAAATTGAATACTTTTCCAGCTAAAGTTTTTTTTGTATTAAAAGAAAGCTCCTTTTGTTCTTTTATTTCATTAATTACACTTTCATAATCTTTAACATCACTAAGAACAATTACATCTTTAAAATTCTTAGCTGCCGCCCTAAGCATGCTTGGCCCGCCAATATCTATAAATTCAACCTTTTCTTCAAAATCAATATTCTCATCTACTTTTTCAAAGAAGGGATATAAATTAACTACTACTAAATCTATTGGAATAATACCTTTCTCCTCTAGTTTTCCCATATGTTCTTCATTATCTCTAATGGCAAGGATTCCACCATGAATGAAGGGATGAAGAGTTTTGACTCTGCCATCTAATATCTCCTCAAAGCCCGTTACTTCTGAAACTTCAGTTACATTAATATTATTTTCTTTTAAATATTTATAAGTTCCCCCTGTTGATATTATTTCAACACCATTATTAACGAGAAATTCTGCTAAATTTAGTAAATTAGTTTTATCATAAACACTTATTAATGCTCTTTTCAAATTTCTGCCTCCTTATTCAAAACTTTTTATAACCTCTGATAGAGCCTTATGTTCCTCAATAAGCACTCTCTGTTGAAGCATCTCTGCTGTATCCTCTGGAAAAACAGGAACTACTCTTTGAGAAATTATTGCACCAGTATCTATACTTTCATCCACATAATGCACAGTACACCCTGAATATTTAACGCCATAGCTTATGGCACTTTCATGTACCTTTATTCCATACATTTTCGGTCCGCAAAAGGCTGGTATTAATGAGGGATGAATGTTTATAATTCTATTCTTAAAACAGTCTATTATTTCTTTATCCAAAATTGATAAAAAACCAGCCAGTACAATTAGATCAACTTTACCTAAGGTGATCTTAAGTATCTCTTTTGAAAGTACAGTACCATATATTTTCTTATCAAATACATAAGTTACTATGTTTTTCTTTCTCGCTCTTTCTAGCCCATAAACCCCTTCTTTATCGCTTATTACCATTTCAATGCTGCAATTTAAGTAGCCTGAAGCAATGTTATCAATTATCGCTTGAAGATTGCTGCCATTGCCGGAGATAAAAACTGCTATTCTAAGCACAATCCTTCGCCTCCAGCTTCTACATAACCTATATTATAAGCCTTAAGTCCAAGCTTTACTAAAGCCTCAATTACATTTTTCACCTCTGAATTTTTAATACAAAGCACAAAGCCAATGCCCATATTAAAGGTATTAAACATGTGTTTTTCATCTGCGCCAAGGCTTATAAGGTGCTTAAAAATATCTAAAACAGGGAAGCTATCTTTTTTAACAACAGCAGTATAATTATCCTTAAACATTCTTGGTATATTTTCATAAAAACCGCCGCCAGTTATATGAGCCATGCCTTTTATATCAAAGCTTTCCATAAGCTTTAATATTGGTTTTACATATATTTTAGTAGGTGTTAAAAGCTTCTCTCCAATTGGTCTTCCATTATATTCTTCCTCAATATCTTTTATAAGCTTTCTTACTAAGGAGTAACCATTACTGTGAATTCCAGAGGCTTCTATTCCTATAAGTGCATCCCCTGCTTTTATATCACTTCCATCTATTATTCTATCCTTTTCTGCAACACCAACTGAAAAGCCTGCTATATCATACTCTCCATCTCTATAAAAACCAGGCATTTCTGCGGTTTCACCACCAATTAAGGCGCATCCTGCCTGAAGGCATCCATCAGAAACTCCTTTTACAAGCTGCTCTGCTACTGTAGCTTCAAGCTTTCCACATGCTAAATAATCTAAGAAAAACAGCGGCTTTGCACCATGGCAAAGAATGTCATTAACACACATTGCAACACAATCTATTCCTACTGAATCATATTTCTTCATTTTAAAGGCTATATCAAGCTTTGTACCTACTCCATCTGTTCCAGATACAAGTACAGGATTTTTATAATTTCCAAGTTCAAACATTCCTGCAAAACTTCCAAGTCCATTTAAAACTCCAGGTATATAAGTTCTTTTAGCATGGTTTTTAATTAAATCTACTGCCTTATAGCCTTCTTCTATATTTACTCCAGAATTTTTATAATTCAACATAATTCCTCCTTATTTATCAAAGTTATTCTAAATGTTCCTTTGAAGCTTCTATTGGTGCAGCTACAGGATATATTCCATTAAAGCAGCCAAGACAGAACCTATTTACTCCTCCAAGTGAGTCTAGAAGCCCCTCTAAGCTAAGATAGGTTAAGCTGTCTGCACCTATTTCTTCCTTAATCTTTGAAAGCTCAAATTGCGCACCTATAAGTTCTTTTCTATAAGGAGTATCTATTCCAAAATAGCATGGATATTTAACCACTGGAGAAGCTGCCCTAAAATGCACCTCTGTAGCTCCAGCTTTTCTTAAAAGTTCTACAAGCCTTTTACTAGTTGTCCCTCTTACAATAGAATCATCTATAAGAACAACCCTCTTTCCGGAAATATTTATTTTTAAAGGGTTAAGCTTTACTGCAACAGCTTTCTCTCTTATACTTTGAGATGGGGCTATAAAGGTTCTTCCTACATATTTATTTTTTACAAAGCCCATACCATAAGGAATTCCAGAAGCCTTTGCATAACCCATAGCTGCTGCCATGCCAGAGTCTGGCACGCCTATAACCACATCAGCCTCCACTGGATTCTCTTTATACAATCTTTCCCCAGCTTTATATCTTGCTTCATAAACATTTATACCATCCATTATACTGTCAGGTCTTGCAAAGTATATATACTCGAAAGAACATATTTCATGTTTAGCTCTCTCGCTAAAATCAATAGATTTTAAGCCATTTTCATCTATAATAACTATCTCTCCCGGCCTTACATCTCTGATAAGTTCTGCACCTACAGCATCTAGGGCACAACTTTCAGAACATAGTATATAATTGTCATTTAACTTTCCAATACAAAGAGGTCTTATACCATTGGGATCCCTTACTCCTATAAGCTTGTCTCCTGTTAAAATTACTATGGCATAGGAACCCTTAATTGCCTGAATAGCGTCCACAACAGCTTTTTCTATTCCCCTTTTAGCTCCTCTTGCAATAAGATTTAAAATAACTTCAGAATCATTGGTAGTTTGGAAAATACATCCACCGTCCTCTAAAAGCTCCCTTATTATATCTGCATTTACCAGGTTTCCGTTATGAGCAATAGCTATAGAACCAAGCTTGTACTTTCCTATTATTGGCTGAGCATTAACTACGTTGCTTGAGCCAGTGGTAGAATAACGAACGTGTCCAATAGCTAAATTTCCCTCTAGGGGATCAATTAAATCCTTATTAAATACTTCAGAAACTAATCCCATAGCCTTATAGCATTCAATTTCACTATTTTTTGCTACAGCTATACCTGCACTTTCCTGCCCTCTATGCTGAAGTGCATAAAGTCCATAATAGGTTATAGAAGAAGCTTCTATAGGTTCTTTACCAAAAATACCAAATACTCCGCATTCTTCTTTCAGCTTATCATCCTCAAACATCATATTATTTTTCTCCACTAATTCTTTTTAATATTTCAACATAAGCTTCTTTTACGTTACCTAAATCTCTTCTAAATCTGTCCTTATCAAGCTTCTCATTTGTAACAGCATCCCAAAATCTGCAGGTATCTGGAGATATTTCATCAGCTAAAATAATTTCTCCCTCTTTTGTCTTGCCAAATTCCAGCTTAAAATCTATTAATTTTATGCCCTGCTTTAAGAAAAACTCCTTTAGCAATTCATTAATTTTAGCAGTCATTTCGTATATAAGTTTAAGTTCCTCAAAGGTTGCTATACCCATTGCTACTGCATGATAATCATTAATTAATGGATCTCCTAAGGCATCATTTTTATAGCTAAGTTCAAACACTATAGTTTTAAGCTCTGTACCTTCTGCTAGACCATATCTTTTAGCCATGCTTCCTGCAGCAACGTTTCTTACAATTACTTCTAGTGGAACTATATCCACCCTTTTGCAAAGCTGCTCTCTGTCGCTTAATTTTTCTATAAAATGAGTTCTTACTCCACTTTCTTCTAACAGCTTAAAAAGCATTGAGGTTATAGTGTTGTTAAATATACCTTTATCTTCAATTTGGCCTTTTTTCTCACCATTGAACGCTGTTGCATCGTCCTTATAATAAACTATAACCTTCTCACTATCCTCTGTTTTATATACCTTCTTTGCCTTTCCTTCATAAATCATTTCTAATTTTTCCATTAAAATTCCACTCCCTCATTATTTTCTCTTATAAATTTTTCTTTTAAATTTGCTCTATATAACTTTAATTTTTCCTTTATTTCCGGGTACTTTAATGCTAAAAACTGTACTGCCAGCATTCCTGCATTGTAGCTGTTATTAATACCAACTGAAGCAACGGGAATTGATTTTGGCATCTGAACTATGGAAAGTAATGCATCCATGCCATTAACTGCTGCATTTATAGGAACTCCTATAACTGGCAAGGTGGTATGTGAAGCGATAACTCCAGGTAAATGTGCTGCAAGCCCTGCTCCAGCAATAATTCCTTCACAGCCCTCCTCTTCTAGCTCTTTAATAACTTCTAAAAGTCTTTCAGGAACTCGATGAGCAGATAAAATAAAGGCCTTGTATTCAATACCAAATTCCTTTAAAGCCTCTGCAGCTCCCTTCATAATATCCTTATCCGACTTGCTTCCAAAAATAATAGCAATCATTACTAAAACCTCCAGCTTTAAAATTATAAGAAATAATTAATTCCTGCTTCAAAAATCTTCTGTTCATTAATTTCAGGTATATTTTTATAAAGGCCCATGCCTCTTCTCTCACTGTGAGCCATTTTGCCAAGTATTCTTCCATCTGGACTTGTTATAGCTTCTACAGCATAATAAGAACCATTAGGATTATGCTCAATGTCATAGGTTGCATTACCTTTAAAGTCCACATATTGAGCAGCTACTTGTCCATTATTTATAAGTCTTTTAATTTCCTCTTCACTGCACACAAAACGTCCTTCACCATGAGATACCGGCAGAGTGTGTATTTCTCCTAATGCTGCATTACTAAACCAAGGTGAAAGCTTTGAAACCACCTTTGTTCTAACCATGCAGGATACATGCCTTCCAATAGAATTATGAGTTAGAGTTGGGCTATTCTCGGATAATTCTCTAATGTCTCCATAAGGCACTAGACCAAGCTTTATTAGTGCCTGAAAGCCGTTGCATATACCCAGCATAAGCCCGTCTCTTTCATGTAATAGTCTCATCACAGCTTCTTTAATTCTTTCATTTCTGAGTATTGCTGTTATAAACTTACCAGAACCATCAGGCTCATCTCCAGCACTAAAGCCTCCAGGCAGCATCATTATCTGCGTGTCATCAATATACTTAACCATTTTATCTATAGCTTCTTCTATATCTTTGTGATTTAAATTTTTAAATACAAAGGACTTCACATCTCCTCCTGATTTTTCAAAGGCCCTTTGTGAGTCATATTCACAATTTGTGCCAGGGAAAACAGGAATAAATACCTTAGGTTTTGGAACCTTAATAATTGGTGAATTATTTAAGCTTTTTTCAAAACAAATATTTTGAAGTACCTCTTTATCTTCATGAACTTTTGTAGGAAATACTTCTTCTAATGGATTTGTATAGCTTTCTAAGGCTTCATTAAGTGAAATTATTTCTTCACCAATTTGAATTTTTTCTTCATCTATCGTGAAACCTAGATCTTCATATCCAGTTCCCTTTAGAAGCTCACTTATATTTACCTCACCGTCTAGCTCTAAGATTATTGAGCCATAATCTGGACAAAGTAATGTACTGCTGGAAAAGGATTTTGAAAATTGAAACCCTATTTTATTTCCAAAACACATCTTGCTTATTGCTTCACTTATACCTCCTGCTTTAACAGAAATTGCAGAAAGGATTTTACCTTTTGTATTAAGTTCTATTACTTTTTCGAAATTGCTCTTCAGCTTATTAAATACAGGAAGTTCTTTATCATCACGTTCTGCCTTTAATAAAACCACTTTACTGCCTGCTTTCTTAAATTCTGGTGACAAAACTGAATTTACATCACTTAAGCAAACTGCAAAGGCTACTACAGTTGGAGGCACATTTAGCTCCTTAAAGCTGCCTGACATACTGTCCTTTCCCCCTATTGCCGGTACCATCAGTTCTTTTTGAACATAAAGAGCACCTAGAAGAGCAGAGAAGGGTTTCCCCCATTTTGCTGAATCTTTACCCAGTCTTTCGAAATATTCTTGAAGAGAAAGCCTAGCCTTCTTATAATCTCCTCCTAAGGCGGTTATTTTCGTCAAAGCTTCCATTATTGCATATACCGCACCATGAAAGGGACTCCATTTACCAATTTTTGAATTATATCCAAAGCTCATTAAGGATACAGTATTGGTATCACCTTTTAATACTGGAATCTTTGCTGCCATTCCTTCTGCAGGAGTAACTTGATATTCTCCCCCATAAGGCATCAGTACTGAAGCAGCTCCAATAGTGCTGTCAAATCTTTCACCTAATCCCTTTTGCAGGCATATATTTAAGTCCTTTAAATTATTAAGCCAATCCTCTTTTAAATTTTTAATAATGTAGTTAGAATTATTAAAGTAGTTTTTCTCCTCCAGAGGAGCTTGTACTGCTACATCAATATTTTGTTTTGCACCATTTGTATCTAAAAAACTTCTAGCTATATCAACTATATATTTACCCTTCCAAAGCATTTTAAGTCTTTTTTCCTCAGTAACCTTTGCCACAATTACAGCTTCAAGATTCTCTTCCTTAGCAAGAGAAATGAAATTCTCTGCGTCCTCCTTAGCTGTAACTACTGCCATTCTTTCTTGAGATTCTGATATAGCAAGCTCTGTACCATCAAGTCCTTCATATTTTTTAGGTATTAAATTTAAATTTATTAATAAACCCTCTGCAAGTTCTCCAATAGCAACAGAAACTCCCCCTGCTCCAAAGTCATTACAGCATTTAATAAGCTTTGCCGCTTCAGGGTTTCTAAAGAGCCTTTGAATCTTTCTTTCAATAACAGGGTTTCCCTTTTGAACTTCTGCACCACAGCTAATAATTGAAGCTTCATTATGTTCTTTAGAAGAACCAGTAGCCCCGCCACAGCCATCTCTGCCAGTTCTTCCGCCTATTAAAATTACCACATCATTAGTCACAGGTGCTTCTCTTCTAACATTTTTCTTTGGTACTGCACCAATAACTGCTCCAACTTCCATCCTTTTTGCTACAAAAGCTTCATCGTAATGTTCAACTACTTGTCCAGTTGCTAAACCAATCTGATTTCCATAGGAGCTGTAACCCTCTGCAGCCCCTAGTGCTATTTTTCTTTGAGGCAGCTTTCCCTTAATTGTAGCCTCTATTTTAGCCCTTGGGTCTCCACTGCCTGTTATTCTCATTGCTTGATAAACATAGGCTCTTCCAGAAAGAGGATCTCTAATTGCTCCGCCAAGACAAGTAGCTGCCCCTCCAAAGGGTTCAATTTCTGTAGGATGATTGTGAGTTTCATTTTTAAACATTACAAGCCACTTTTCTAGTTTCCCTTCCACATCCACATCCACTTCAATACTGCAGGCATTAATTTCTCTAGAAACTTCTAAATCCTCAAGGAGACCCTTTTGCCTCATCTCCTTCATTGCAATAGTTGCAATATCCATAAGGCAAACTGGTTTTACTTTGTTTTTATAAACATTAGCTCTGCTATCTAAATATCCTTCATAGGTATCTTTTATAGGTTCAGTAAACTTATTTTTTTGAATCCTTACATTTTGAATATTGGTCATAAAGGTAGTATGTCTACAGTGATCTGACCAATATGTGTCAATAACCTTTAATTCTGTTATACTTGGATTTCTCTTTTCCTCATTTTTAAAGTAATCTCTTGCAAAGCTTAAATCCTCTATGGTCATTGCAAAACCATAATTAACCCTAAGCTTATTTAATTCATCCTCATTTAAATCAATAAAGCCTTCAAGGATATCCACTTCATTCTTAACTTGAACCTGCTTATTAAGCGTTTTTGGTTTTGACATTTCAGCTTCCCTAGAATCTATAGAGTTAATACAGTAATTCTTAGCTTTATCAAATTCCTCCTTAGAAATAACTCCCTTTAAAACTATTACCTTAGCAGTTTGAATTTGCACTTCATCTATGCTTAAAAGCAGTTGAATACACTGCAAAGAAGAATCAGCTCTTACGTCATACTGCCCAGGTAAATATTCATAGGCAAAAGCTATATCTCCTTCATCTATGTTTAAGTCCTCATAAGAATAATCAAGAGCGGCCTCGGAAAGAATATAATTCTTAACTACCTCAAACTCTTTTTCTGATATTCCACTAATATCATATCTGTTAATTACTCGAACTGCTGTAAGGCCCTTAATCTTAGCATTATACTTTAAGTCCTTAAGGAGACTTTGAGCTTCCACAGCAAAACTTGGCTTCTTCTCAACAAATAACCTTATTAATTTGTTTTCCATAGACAACACTCCTCTGCAAAATAAAAAATTCCAACACAGACTTAGGTAAGTCCATGCTGGAATTAAATAAAAAGACACATAACAAATAAAACTTAGTATATTTAGATAACTTTAATAAAAGCTGTCTAAACATAAGCTTTAATTTCCAGGACTCACCCATAGCCAGAAAATTTACGGTTTTCTCGTAGAAACTTTCGAACCCTATCATCGAAATTATATGGATGAATTATTAAGTTGTTTGATAAATACATAATAACATCTTAAATTACAAATTACAACATTCCTAACAAAATTATTTTTAATATTCGTATAATAACGAACTTTAACATTTGTGTAAATTCTATAATTCGTATTTTCTATGCCTTTTGCATATATCTTTAGCTATATAGAATTATGATATCTTGTACATCATAATTAGGTAACATTTGTAAAACAAACTAGAAATGCATGTGGGATTATATGGTATAATACTTATAGAAATAATTTTTAATACTTTTTATTAAAGGAGAAATCATATACATCACATTCTCTATTTGTATTAAATAATTCATTTAAATTTATATTTTGCTATAAAGACAGAAGAAAGGCAGGAATAACTATGAATCAAAAAGAAAGAATGCTTTCTGGTCTTCCATATAAGGCATGGCTAGACGGACTGGCTGAAGAACGAATGGAGAATAAAAAGAAGATATACGAGTATAATCATTGTAAGCCAGATGAAAGTGCGAAAATTGATAGTTTAATAAGAGATATTCTTGGTAAAGCAGGTAAAAGTGTATATATTGAAGCCCCCTTTCATTGTGATTATGGGAAGAATATTGAAGTCGGAGATAATTTTTTTGTTAATTACAACTGCACTATTTTAGATGTGGGAAAAGTAATAATAGGTAATAATGTACAATTTGCTCCAAATGTTTCGCTTTATACAGCAGGTCATCCCATACATCCTGCTTCTCGAAATTCTGGATATGAATACGGCATTGGTATAACTATTGGAAATAATGTTTGGCTTGGAGGTAATGTTGTCGTTAATCCTGGAATACATATTGGCAATAGCGTTGTTATAGGTTCTGGAAGTGTTGTTACCAAAGATATTCCTGATAATGTAATAGCAGTAGGAAATCCTTGCAAGGTTATTCGTGAGATAACAGAAGAAGACCGTAAGTATTATTATAAAAATTATGAATTTGATGTTGATGATTATAAGTAATAAAATTCCCACGTATGAATCAGCGATGGGTCTTCATATTATTTATTCGATCTCGTAAAATATTCATTTTAACTTCATCTTCTTTAAAAATCCTCTTTGGTAAAATCTGCGCAATATACTCTGTTTCATACAACAGAAAAGCTGTTTTTAGCTCCTTTGCCTTAACTAGATCGGACCATAATACCCTATGTTCTGTACTCTCATTTTGTATAATATAACAGTCTTCATAAATGCTATAGGTATATTCCTGCTTAAATGAGGCATCTTTTTCAAAGCTTTTTACCAATTTAAAGTAAAGCATAATCGGTAGAATAATTGCTAAGAAAAGTCCAATAAAAAGTCTTATTAATGCATTGCTGCCATTAGATATTGGAGCAATTATGTAGCTTATAATAAGAAGAATGCCAATAGCAGCCATTATAATAACTGTAGGAGAGGTGTAATAAAGCTTGTAATTAATTGCGATATATTCTTCCTTTGTAAAAGAAACTTGTAACTGAAGCAGCGGTGTTTGTTCTAAAGAAATTGAAGCATCATTGATAGTTTCAAAAGAGCTGTACTCAGGCTCCTCTTGAGAAACCTTTTCAAGGGGATAATGTTTTAATTTTAATTTTTTCTTATCAATGTTATGTGTAAGAGTGTTAAATACAAGCCCTAATTGTTCAGAATCGGCTAAACATCTTCTTGGTATGATAAAATACTTAACTGGTGAAGTATATATAACAAAACAGGGTTTTAACTCCAAAACTTTATAAATATCCTTCCACAGAACAGAGTTATTTCCTTTTGAAGAAGATATGATTAACTTATCTTCTTCAAATTCAAAACATAGTGGATCTTTCAAAAAATTGTTTTTTTTCATGGATTTTTTTAAGGTGTAATACTGCAAGTAGAAAGGTAAATGAGTGAAAGCTACGAACATAATAATGACGATAATAGAAGGCAGTATAATCAAAGGATTATTATCCCCGATTAAAAATATATAAGATAACACCATGACAATACATAATAAAGGTAATATGAATCCTGAGAATATATAATTGAATTTTCCTAGTATCCCACGGTAAGTTATAGAGAATACAAATGCTTTCAAATCCTTAAAAGTGTACTTTACAATAATCTTTTTCTGACTATCCATTTGATATCCCTCCTTAAGAATATATAGTATTTCCAATGGTTAGAATCATTTTTACTTAGATATTACTATTTTCGTCTTGGGGTGGATTTACTTTAGGAAAAGCATACATAAAGAATTATAATGTGAATAATGAAAAAACAATTAACAAGGAGGTATTATTGTGATTTGTCCATTTTGTGGAAGAGAAATGAGTATAGGAACACTGGATACGCCCTCAGGTTTTGGGAATATTGAATGGTATCCTGAAGCAGAGAAAAGTTACTTGGATAAAGCATGTAATAGTATAACTGTTCGGAGTTCTGCAAAATTTGAGTTTCCAATAGCAAATCTATGTTTTCATTGTCATAAATTGATAATAGACGTTCCTGAAAGAGCAAATTTTAAATTTACTGAGGAGTACTAATCATAAATTTAATTAATAATATAATAAGGTTTTGCCAAAGCAAAACCTTATTTTTTATTAAGTCTATCTATCGTATCCTTCTGGATGATTCAAATGCCAATTCCAAGCTGTTTTTATAATAGTTTCAAGAGAAGCAAATTTTGGCTTCCAGCCAAGTTCATCTATGGCCTTTTGTGAGGAGGCTATTAGAACAGCAGGATCCCCAGCACGCCTTGGTGCAACTTCAGCCTTTATTTCTCTTCCAGTTACCTTTCTTGTAACTTCTATAACTTCTTTAACAGAAAAGCCTTTACCATTTCCAAGATTAAAAATTCTGCTTTCTCCGCCTTTTCTTAATCTGTCAACTGCTAAAAGATGTGCCTGTGATAAATCCATTACGTGAATATAATCTCTTACACAAGTTCCATCCTCAGTATTGTAGTCATCTCCAAATATCATTATCTTTTCTCTTTTTCCTAGAGCTGCCTCAATAATTAAGGGAATAAGATGAGATTCAGGTCTGTGGTCTTCACCTATTTTTCCACTTTCGTGAGCTCCTGCTGCATTAAAATATCTTAGAGCAGTATATTTTATTCCATAGGCATTGTCACACCATTTTAGAATCTTTTCTACAGTAAGCTTAGATTCTCCGTAAGGATTGGTTGGAAAGGTCCTATCACTTTCTAATATAGGAGTACTTTCAGGTTCACCATAAGTTGCAGCTGTAGAAGAAAATACTATGTTTTTAACTCCATAATCCTTCATGGCTCTTAATAAACTTAAGGTTCCGCCTACGTTGTTTTCAAAATACTTTAAAGGCTCTGTTACACTTTCGCCAACAAGTGAATCAGCAGCAAAGTCAATAACTGCATCAATATTATTTTCAGTAAATACTTTATCCAAAACTGACCTATCCCTTAAATCTCCTTCATAGACACTTCCGCCTAAAATAGCCTCTCTATGACCCTTTTGAAAATTATCAAGAACTACAACTTCTTCTCCTTTTTCAAGTAGTGCAGCAACCATGTGACTGCCTATATATCCTGCTCCACCACATACTAAAATAGCCATATTAAAAACCTCCAATTATTTATAAATTTTAATTGTTTTTTATTTACCTGCTGTAATACCACATTATTTAGAATTCATTTTAATTCTAAATAAATATTTCATTCTTTATTCTAATAACATTTCTAATTACTATATTACCTCATGAGTTCCTTTGTAAGCTCCGCTTAAATAAAAGCTTGGTTCATAACCTATATTATTAGCATAGCCTTCTTTAACTTCGTGAGTAAAGCTCTCCACCTTATCCTTTTCTACAAGGGCAATGGCACAACCACCAAAGCCGGCACCTGTCATTCTTGCTCCAATGCAGCCAGCTGCCTTTAAGGACTCAGAAACTAAAGTATCTAGTTCCACCCCTGTAACTTCATAAAGATCTCTTAAGGAATTATGAGATTCTGTTAGAAGCCTTCCAAAATCCATTAGCTTACCTTCATTTAAATAACTGAAGGCTGCTTTTGTTCTTTCATTTTCGTATACTGCATGTTTTGCTCTATTTCTAACATTAATTTTAGTAATCTTATTTTCTAAAAGGTTAAACTCTTCTCTAGTTAAATCACAAAGAGCTTCTATAGGTTTTTCCACTTTTAGTATAGCTAGGGCTTCCTCACATTCAGCTCTTCTTTCATTGTATTTTGATTCATTAAGAGCTCTTCTCTTATTTGTATTCATAATAACAAGAGTAAACTCTCCCAGTTCAACCTTAGCATAATTATACTTTAAGGTACCGCAGTCTAATAATATAGCTTCATTTTCCCTTCCCATTCCCACTGCAAATTGGTCCATTATTCCGCAATTCACACCTACAAAGCTGTTCTCAGCCTTTTGAGAGATTTTAACTAATTCAACTCTATCAGCTTTTCCCCCATTAAATAAGGTATCAATAATAACTGCAGTAAGCACTTCTAGAGAAGCTGAGGAAGATAGTCCTGCGCCATTAGGGATATTTCCGCTAATAAGTATATCCATCCCTCCAAGCTTAAAGCCTTGATTTTGCATAACCTTCATAACACCCTTAGGGTAATTAGCCCAATCATCTTCCTTCTTATAAACTATATTATCTAATTCCACATTAACCTTTAAATCAAAATTTGTAGAAGCAAAGTTTACACTTTTGTCCTTTCTTGCTCTTACTAATCCATAAGTTCCAAACTCTAAAGCACAAGGAAACACATATCCGCCATTATAATCGATATGCTCTCCTATTAAATTTACTCTTCCTGGGGAAAAAAACTCTCTAATTTCTCCCTCTCCATAAAGCTCAACAAACTTCTTTTTTAACTCTTCTAACATCAAAACCCCTCCACAAGTTATAATTTTTTAATATACAGTTCCAAATTTTATTTCTTATTTACACTACACCACAGCAGTAAAACCTAGCTTGTTCATAAATCTTGTAAAGCCTTGAATACCGGCTTCATTTCTCTTATAAACTCCAGAATCTAAAAGCACCTTAAGGAACTTGCTTCCTACTTCGCTCTTTAAAATTTCCTCTGCTCTTTCCTTCGTGCAGCTTGTTCCATACTCTTTAATAAGTTCTTTTATCCAAACTGCATGTTTATGAAGCATATGCTTTTCATCTTCTACAGCAGCTTCTAGTGTAAGTAAATCACCTTGTAATACTTTTTCAATTTCCTTAAGCTCAGTGTTTAATCTTCCAGGAAGAACTGCAAGTCCCATGACCTCAATTAAGCCTATATTTTCCTTTTTTATATGATGGAGCTCCTTATGTGGATGGAAAATACCATCTGGGAACTCTTCACTAGTTCTATTGTTTCTAAGAACAAGGTCTATTTCATACTGTCCTTCCTTATTAATTCTAGCTATAGGAGTAATGGTATTATGAGGTACCTTTTCTCCATTTACCTCTGAATGTGCATAAATATCAACTTCCTTGTCAGTATAATTTCTCCATTCCTTTAAAGTCCTCATTGAAAGTTTTATTAGTTCTTCTTTATTAAAGGAGGAAAGTCTAATAACTGACATTGGCCATTTTACTATTCCTGCCTTAACATTTTTATATTCTTCATTTGTAAAATAAGTTTCTATAGATGCCTTAGCCATAGGAAACTCATGCCTACCGCCTTGAAAATGTTCATGGCTTAAAATTGATCCGCCAACTATTGGTAGGTCTGCATTTGAACCTATAAAATAATGGGGCAGCTTTTCCACAAAGTCGAACAGCCTAATAAAGGTTTTATCTGATATTTGCATTGGTACATGGTTCTCATGAAAAACTATGCAATGTTCATTATAATAAACATAGGGTGAGTACTGTAAATACCAATTTTCATTATTCAATTCCATTGGAATAACTCTATGATTTTGCCTTGCTGGATGATTCACATGTCCTGCAAACCCCACGTTCTCAAGGCACAATAGGCACTTTGGATAATTTGCTTGTGGTCTTAATTTTGAGGCTGCTATTTCCTTTGGATCTTTTTCTGGCTTGGATAAATTAACTGTTATTTCTAAAGCTCCATATTCACCATCCGAGAGCCAGTATAAATTTTTTTCAATTCTGTCCATTCTTATATAATTTGACGCTTTAGATAAGGCATAAAAGTCATCTGTAGCTTGCTTATTTCCTGCTTCAGAATAAGTTTTATAAAATTTTTGTACCACTTCTGACTGTCTTGGCATTAAAAATCCCATAATTTTTGCGTCAAGTAAGTCTCTGTTAGTAGTTGTATTCTCCTCTATAAGTCCAATATTAAAAGAGTAATCTAAGAGCTTTTCTAATATTTCCACTGGACTTTCAAGTTCCTCAAAAGCTATCTTTCCTGTATAGGGTTCCTCAAGTTTAAATAAATCAAGTAACAGATTTCTGCTTAAAATTAAATCCAACTGCTCTATCATCTTATGCCTTAAAGCAAACTGCAGCAGTCTTTCCACTTCGTAAGCAGCATTTATATTTTCCATTGTACCACATCTCCTGATCTGTATAAATTTATAAAATAATTATGGCCGAGCAATAATAGAAAACCTTTTCTATTACATTAATATAAATGAGTTTAAACCCATTCATATTTATAAGCTATTAATTTTACTGCAGCTTTCTCTAATAACTAAGTTCGTATCTAGTATAAGCTTTTTTCTGCTTTTACTGCTGTTTTCAATTAAATCTAAGAGCTCAGCTGCTGCCCTTGCCCCTATTTCCTTCATGTTTAAATCTACTGTGGTGAGCTTTGGCTGTGTTATACTGGCAAGCAAAGTGTTATCAAAGCCAATAATTGAAAGCTCCCTTGGAACCTTGATACCAAGCTTGTTACATGCATTAATTATACCTACAGCCATTAAGTCATTACAGGCGAAGACTGCAGTTGGTCTATCTTCTCCAGTTAAAAGTGATTCCAGCTTTTTTTGAGTTCTTTCAACAACCTCAATACTGTTTCCTCTTCCAACATTTACAATTTTCTCATATTGAAGCTTTTCTTTTTCTATTATATTCTCATATATTTTCTGCTTAATATCATAAGAAAAGCTCTTGTGCCCTCTGAGGAAGGCAATTTTCCTATGTCCAAGTTCCAGTAAATAATTAAAGGCCTCAATTGTTCCAACTTCTTCATCATAGCAAACAAAGCTGCATTTATTACTAGCTGCAGAGCCGCTAATAATTATAAGCGGCAGAGATTTTGAAAGCTTATCGTAAACACCCTTTTTTAAATTCTCTATTGTTGGATCAATTATTATAATGCCATCTACTTGTCTGCCTATGTGTTCTTCAACAAGTTTAAGCTCCTTTTGTGCTTCACCTTCAGTGTTAGAAAGAGAAATGCTATAACCCTTGCTTTTCACAGCCTCATCAATAGCTTCTACAATAGTTGGGAAAAATAAATTTGTTATCCCAGGAACAATAATCCCTATCATAGAACTTTTTTTGGTAATAAGGCTTCTTGCCATAACATTTGGCTTGTAGTTAAGTTTCTCAATGGCACTTTCTATTTTAACTCTAGTCTCTTCTTTAACAGGATAGTTATTGTTTAATACCCTAGAAACAGTTGTAATTGATACCCCGGCTTCTTTGGCAACATCATTAATTGTTATTGACATATCCTCACCCTTTAGAAAACCTTTTCTATAATTTGATTGTAACATATAGGAATTCTAAATTCAATACTAAGTAAATTTAATTTATTAAAAAATTTAGACAATAAAAAAGCCAATTTAAAACATAGAGATTAGATAAATGCACTATGTTATAAATTGACTTTTACATTATATATACAAAATTTTAAATAAGACTATAATTTTATCTGGATATGCTGCCATTTGGCTTTTTACTTTATTTATACAAGGGCAAAATTTAAGTATTTTCCCATAGCAGCTATTTGGTAAACTAGTCCATCGATCATAGCATAAAAAATTAATAGTAGTATTCTTCCTCTCCAAAATCACTAATTAATTCTATTATCTTTTCAGTAACCAGAGTGAAGATCTTTTCTCCCTTTTTCTTTGTTGCCAGGGTTGCATCACCAGTCAGTGCATTTTCAAATAACACCTTTCCTCTATCTTTATAGAAAACCTTCATACGCGGTTTTTTATCGTTCTTCATGGCATTGTCCATTTGTACGAGCGTTTCATCGTAGTATAAAATTGCAGAAGTTTCATCTTCGCCGCCATGACCTTGTCCTTCTGTAATAGTAAGTATTTCCTTGGAAAAGTCAAGCCACCAATTTATAATAATTACATCCATACCAAGCTGCATAAGCCGTTCTGCTGCAAGATTCAGTGCATTAATATTTCCTCCATGGCCATTTAATAGAACAAGCTTCTTAATTCCATTATCAAAAAGGCTCTTACAAGCATAATACACATAATTTGCCATAACCTCAGATGGTATATGGATTGTGCCGGCATAGATAGACAAATCATAGCTTTGGCCAAATGGAATTTCAGGGGCTATCCAAAGCTTATCACCCATTTTTTCATTGATTTTACTACAAAATAGTCGTGGTGAAAACACATCAGTTCCTAGAGGAAGATGGTGTCCATGTGCTTCCACAGAACCTATAGGCATAATAGCCATATTTGCTTTGTCCAAATTTTTCTTAAAGTCATCACTTGTATATTCTACTAAATACATTATAATCACCAACTTTTATTAAATATTATTCACAACTTTAGCTACAAACCTTTGTAAATACTGCTCGTTTAGTAAAAAGAAGATTAATTTTGAGCATAATAGTCCAAAAATAATTCCTGCCATTACGTCAGATGGATAATGCAGACACAGATAAATTCTTGACAGTGCAATTAGAAATGCTATAAATAAAAATATTAATCTATACTGAGTAAAATATACTGATAATACTCCCGAAACAGCAAAAGAAGAAAAGGTGTGTCCGGAAGGGAAGGAATAGGAAATTGGCTTTGATATTGAGGGTACTATATTGTTATGGGAATTAAAAGGTCTTGCTCTTCTTACAATATGTTTAATAATGCCCTCTCCTATAATTGTACTTATAATTAAAGTTACTAGTACAATTTTTCCAATATCCTGCTGATTATCCAAAATTAGTCCCATTGCAATTATAATCCAAACTACTCCTAAATTTCCGAGATCAGTCATTATTGGCATTAGAAAATCTAAAAACTTACTTTCCAAATGTCTATTTATAAATAATAATCCGTTTATATCAAATTTATTAATTTTTTTAGGAATATTATATTTCAATGCCCCACCTTCTTTACCCTTATTATTTTAAATATCATTTTTATATTATTTTAATATAAAAGTAAAACAAATAATAGATAAAAAATTGTAAAATAACAAAACTTAATATTTTTATAATAAATATTTAATATGGGCAATAAAACTGTTATAAAACACATCCTAAAATCAATAAAAACGAATCATATAGTCCATGGGCAATTCCTACCAATAATGTTGAGCAGTTTTTTACTTTGAACCTTGCAAATCCGAATATTTCTCCAATCAATACTGTGATAATTACCTGTAGAAAGTCTTGTCCATTTGGAAAATGCCAAATACCGAACACTATTGCTGATATAACTACAGCCCATACCTCTGAATTTAAAGCAGCTTAATTAAATCAATAGCTTAAATTGAAATTCTTTTAATTTAATAAGAATATATTGGTATTATTTTTATATCTAAGATATACTAATAGTGAAAGCTTTTTGTTTATTATGAAATAAATGGAGGTATTTTTGTGACAGATAAAAATAGAAATGTTTTAAAGTATAGAAAATTTGCTTTGGGTTGTCTATTTACTTCTATATTATTAAGTATATTAGCCCGAATTTTATCTTTTAGCGGCTCCTCAGTGTTAACAAAAATATTTCTATATCCAGGAATAGCACTATTAATAAGTTTCATTATTATATCTTTTGTTTTCTGGAGATGTCCCCGCTGTAAAGAAAGATTACCTATAAGATTTGATTATAAAAATAATGTTGATGAAGTTTTATGTCCTTATTGCAATATGAATCTCCTACATGATGATGTTAATAATAGATAAATTATAAAGATAAAGGTGGAATTGAAGCAAAAGGAGGATATGCCTAAGGCATAATATTCTTTTAAATATAAAAATAACTTTATTGATGATTCTGATTTTGAAAAGATCAGGGTAATTATTCAGAATGAGATGAAGGAAAAGTATGAGAAGTAAAAATTCTGGTATTTCTTTTATAAATATACCAGAACTTTTATTAAATTAGATGTTATTTAAAAATTCTTTATATAAAGGAGTAATATTTTATTTAATATAAATTGTAACTTAATTATGGTGCTCATTTTGCCAATTAATATCAATTCAATAAATTAATTATATCTTTTGGTGGTAACAGATTTGAAAGTGGCGATAAAGGAGATCCTTTACCGTCATCAATATATAAATTTACAGTTTCTGATTCGGTTAGTGGCATTAGCAATTTAACATATTGCTTAATAGGTGGAAGAAATTGATCATAAAATTGTGTATGTTTAGGTTCTTGATAAATGAATTCTAAAACCATCTCTTTTTCCTCTATCGTTTTTAAGGTTTCTGCGGTACTGATACATTTGAGTGGATATAAGTTGCTTACAAATCTTTCATTAGATAAATCTAATACCTGATTATATAAGTTATCATTACTAGTTACTGTTTTTATTATCTTTCCCTTATCTATCAAAAGTATCTTGTCTGGTAGTTCAAAATACTTATATTGCTTATTATTAATTTTATTTTGAGCTAATAATTTATTTTGATAATTATTTATGATATTTGATTTTGATAAACCTACAATAGTAATACAAAAAATTAATCCAACTATGAAAATTTTATCAATGTGTCTCATAATATCACCTCTTAATATCAATACGAAAATATATATACAAAGTTCTAACAAATTTAAGCATATAGCCAAAATTTAAAAAGGTCTTGCCCATAGGCAAAACCTTTTAACAACTCTACTTTTCTTTATAAACAACACCGCCTGTTGCTTGATTTGTTGGAGTTATTGTAACTTCACAGATTTGTACATGTTCTGGAACTGATGCTGCATATAGTGCTACATCTGCAATATCATCAGCTGTAAGTGCCTTAATTCCTTCATAAACCTCCGAAGCCTTATCCTCATTTCCGTGGAACCTTACAACACTAAAATTAGTTTCTACCATTCCAGGTTGGATGTTTGTTACTTTAATAGGGGTATCCACAACATCCATTCTTAAACCATCACTAATAAACTTAACTGCTGCCTTTGTAGCGCAGTAAACGGCACCATTTGGATAGGCGAAAATACCCGCAGTAGAACCAATGTTAATAACATGGCCTTTTCTGTTTTCCACCATAATTGGAACTATCTTTCTAGTCATGTACAAAAGGCCTTTAATATTTGTATCTATCATTGTATCAAAGTCTTCTATGCTTCCTTCTTGAAGCTTTTCAAGTCCTAACGCAAGCCCAGCATTGTTTACAAGTATATCTATATTCTTAAGTTCTTTTGGCAGGCTTTCACAAACCTTATCTACAGCATTTTTATCTCTTACATCAAGCTCATAAGCATAGACCTTTGCCCCATAGGTCTTCTCAAGCTCAGCTTTGAAGTCATTAAGCTTTTCCATATTTCTTGCACAAAGCAGTAATACTGCTCCTTCCTTTGCAAACTTTCTTGCAATGGCATTACCAATTCCGCTTGTAGCACCTGTAATGAAAACAATTTTATTTTTTTGCATAATTATTCCCCTTTTTAGTTTAATTTAAATTGGTCTACAATTTCTCTCATGGATTTTGCTTTATAATTAAGTCTTTCAGCTGATGCTGCTACTTCTTCTGAGGATGCATTCATTTCCTCCATAGAAGCTGTGATTTCTTCTGAGGAAGCAGATACCTCTTCAGCTGAGGCTAAAACAGTATCCATATTATTTATTATAGCATTCTTTTCCTTATCTATATTTATTACAGATCCATTAATATTTTCTATTTTCGGTAAAATATCCTCCACAGCATTTACGATTTTCTTGAAGGATTCTATAGAGTTTCCAATAATATCAATCTGGCTATTTAGCTTATCATTAACATTTTCGGTAGTATTTATAACTATATTACTCTTCTCAGATATCTTGCTGACTAAACTGCTTATGTCTTCAGAGGATTCCTTAGCCTTTTCTGCAAGCTTTCTTATTTCATCTGCCACAACAGCAAAACCTTTTCCAGATTCTCCAGCTCGAGCAGCTTCAATTGCTGCATTTAATGCAAGAAGATTTGTCTGCTCTGCTACATCCATAATTAAATTAGTAATTTCATTTATCTTAGATATATCTTGTCCAAGGTTTAAAACCTCATCCTTTGTTTCCTTAAAGCCAACGCCGATTTCTTCAATAGATTTTGCAACTAAATTCATATCTTTGTTGCTTTCGGCTGACATTTGATTAATTTTTTTTGCATTATCGTCCACGTCATCCACAGCATTAACAATTTTAACTATATCATTACCAAATTCATTCAAAGTATCATTTACCTCTGATACTTCTTTTGCTTGATTATTAGCACCACCTGCAACCTCCTGAATTGTTGATGCTACTTCTTGTGATGAAGATGCCATTTCTTCTGAAATTGCAGAAAGTGTCTCAGATTGGTTCATTATATCTTCTGAATTTTCTTTTATTTTTTTTATCATTGATGATATATTTTCCACTAACTGCAGTAGTTGTTTATTCATTTTCCCAAATTCATTTCTGCTGTCATCTTCTATTTTAATTGCGAAATCTCCATTAGAGACTTTAATTAAATTACCACCTATTTCTTTAATAGACATACTGATTGTTTTTGTTATCAAAATATATAATATTAATAAAATTAAAAAGGTGCCTAATGCAATTATAATAAATACATTTCTAGAATTATTAAAGATTAGACTCCCTTGATTATTAAGATTATCTGCCTCATCCACATTATATTTAACCAAATCTCCAAGCCTTGTAATTGTGGCATCAGCAATTTTTGAAGCTGCTTTTGACTCTTCTTCTGTTGGTTTTGTATCTATTGTTATTTTTGAACTTAAAATATTCCATTGCTGCATATAGCTAGAAATGTCATTTTTTACATCCGACATTATCTTTTTTTCATCATCTGACATATAGCCTTGATCTAATTGCTTTAAAATATTATTTATTTCTGAATAATATCCATTTATTGCTATACTTGTGTCAGCTTTATTACTGTACTCTGCACTAACTACTTTCATATTAATAAATATAAAGTCTCTTCTTATATCAGCAACCTTTGTAGATGGAAGTAACCTGTCCATATACATTTTATCCATGTTACCTTTAATTTGATTCATATCATTAATACCAATAATCGATATAGAAAGTATTGATATCAGAGCAAATATAGATAATAAGCGAACTGCGTTAGTAACTTTAAAGTTTTTAAAAAAATTCATTTTATACTCCCCCATGATCTATAAGTTAGTGTAAGGTTTAAATTGAAGTATCAATACTGTTGGTTTTGCTAGATTAAAATTACTTCTTAATATAGTTAATAAATTTTAATAATATCACCTATATCTTACACTTATTACTATAAAATATCAATATAATACAATTTTTAGCATATAGTGACACACTTTTGAATAAATAAAAGTAATGGCATCCATATAACTTATTACTTATTTTTGAATAAGTAATAAGTTATATGGATGCCATTTAAAATATATAATCTAATTTTTAGAATAAAACTCAAGAACCTTTGAATATTTAACTTCTACAGGAACCTCTTCTGTATTTGGAAGTTTTATAAGCCTGCCTGCAAAATGTCCCGGATCCTTTTCCATATAATTTACAGCCAGTCCAGAAGCTATGAAGTTAGATGCAAAGGTTTCTACCTTTTGAGACTTTTCACTTAAGGTTATAACATCACCTACACTTACTTTGTAAGAAGGAATATTAACCCTTTTGCCATTTACAAGTATATGTCCATGCCCAACCATTTGCCTTGCTTGTCTCAACGTTGATCCAAACCCTAATCTATATGCCACACTGTCAAGTCTTCTCTCTAGACTTTGAATTAAAATATCTTCAGACTTTTCTTTTGATTTTAATGCATCAAATACTGCTTTTTTAAATTGCTTCTCTAATACACCATAGTATGCCTTTAATTTTTGTTTCTCTAGTAACTGCTCTCCATACTCAGAAAGCTTGTTTTGTTTTTTTACACCCCTCTGTAAAGCCTTTGGGTGATTAAATACATTTACGCCTAGATGTCTTGCTAATTTAAACCTAGGTCCCATAAATTTCGCCATTTTTTACCTCCAATAATTGCAGGGCATATAATTAGTATCAACAGCCCTAATATTTTTTATCGCGGTAGTAATTTGGCGCCAGTCAGCCGTAAGTATATAATACCATATTGAAATCAAATTGTAAATGATAATATTTATCATTTGTAGAAATAAAGAAAAGTATACCTATCAATTAACAACATGTTTAATCTATATTTCATTTATTAATTAAATGATATACTTTAAACCTTATATTTATAATAATTTCATGTAATTTGTTACTTAGATAACACTATAGCTTATCCATATATTCTTCCACTAAATATAAAAATACAGTTACTCCGAGCAAATCAGCACTGCCTCCTGGGCTTATATTTCTCTCTATAAATTCATCACATAATGCATCTATCATCTCTTTGCCTTTAATAGTCCTCATTCCGCCATTATGAATTATTTCCTTAGCTTTCTCCTTTACTTCCTCCAGCACCTTAGGATTATGGCGATGGATTATTGTTGAATCATTGCATATTTGCATAATTCCAATTAAGGTATTAACTAATCTGTCATTTTCACTTAGGTCTAAGGATTCTTTATAGTAATCTAATGAAAAGTTAAAAACTGCAGGAATGCCTTTCTCCACTTCTCCGCGGACACCTTCATTTTTATATTTCATATACAGCTTTTCACCATGAGATAAATTGTTATTATCCTTTAATACAAAAAGCTCCTTTTCAACAATACCTGCTGTCATCTCTTTAATAATATTTTGTATTTCGTAAAAATCCTTTTTATTATAAATAGCCTTTGTAGATGCGGCACAGGCTATACCCATTAAAAACAGCATACCTTTATGAGTATTTATTCCATTTGTTTTATTGAACATATCCTTTTCAGCTTCTATGCCGATACCTCTTATAGAATCAAAAATACTTTTACTGCTCTTATCTGAATAGCCCTCCTCAGCAAATAATACAAAATATTTACTAAGTGCTGCTATGCTATCTATAAAAGTATAATAATTCATATCCTTATGTGCCCCATTAGATATGGGTGATACTAATCCTGGAGAAGGGTAACAGCTGACTTCGTAAAGCATTGCCTGTACAGCAAAGCTGCTAATAGTTTGAGATGCTTCCTTTAATGTAATTACTTTCTCAATTTTCATGTCTTAACTCCTGTGACAGCTGCAAAACCATTAAACTTCCAGCTGATATTCTATATTTATACTCTATTATAATTCATTTTTTTAATGGTATCTATATAACTACTTATTTTCTATTCAATATATCAAATATTGAGTTATGTTAATTACTTAAGTATAATTAAATAAAAAGACATAAGGAGGTAATATTTCCTATGCAGTTATATTTTATTTTATCTCTAATCGCCTCAGTTCTAGTTGTGATTTTTGCTGTTATGAACGCTGGGGCGGTTCCTGTGAGAGTTTTTTTTGCCACCTATGATTTTTCCCTGGCATTAATTATTTTTATTTCTACAGCCTTTGGCGCAGTAATTGCAGCAATGCTTGGCTTAGTGAATCAATTTAAGCTAAAAAAAGAAATAAAAAAACTTAATAATGATAACCAGGTACTTAAACAAGAAAATCAAAAATTAAAAGATGAAAAAGTACAATAAATGAAAATGGCATGTGTGCATATCACTCATGCCATTTTCCATTCACAAAACAAATATGTAATAAGTCTTTTGGATTCCATTTTATTAAAATCTAAGTGATAAGCAGCTTAATCCGCCGTCAAGCTTTCTATACTCAGAGGTATCAACAAGAATTATCTTGTATCCTGCGGCCTCAACAGCTTCCTTTACTGCAGGATAGCCTTCAGGTACAATTACAATGTCGTTAACCCAGATGCAATTTGCTGCATAGACTTCCTCTTCAGGAATTATTATTTTATTAAACTCTTTAAATTCTTCCTTATCAATGAATTCTCCGCTTACCAGCATATTATTGTTTTCAATATAGTTGACACCTGTTTTTAAATGAAGAACCTTTTCTAAAGGAACAATAGAACCTGTAAGTCCATGCTTATTTAAGGCTTTAATAAATTGTTCTGCCCCCTCTTTATTTGTTCTAGCAGACAGCCCAATATAGAAATGATCACCTACCATCATTATGTCCCCGCCCTCTAAAGTTCCAGGATTTTTTATATATTCTATTTTACCTTCAGGGTAGAATTTTTTAATTATAGCAATAATGCCCTTTGTTTCTTCATTTCTACTTTTAGCACCAGGGTTAGTGATGATAGCACATTTATGTGATAAGACAGCAACATCCTCAACGAAGCATGAATCAGGAAAAGCTTCATCAGCCTCAAGCACGGTTACAATCACCCCACAATTTTTGAGAGCTTCAATATATGCATCATGCTGCTTTAGAGCAAGTTCATAGTCAGGCTTGCCCAATTCTGGTGCAGAAGTAATGCCTTCTACCATAGATTTTGATGGTCTTTTTACAATAACATTTTTAAACATTTTTTATCCCCCCAAAACTATTATATTTTCCCCACAGAAAACCTGATTTAAGAGTATTAGTAATCAAAAAAGTATATGTAAAAAATTAATAATACTTTTTTAAATACAATTTATTATACTTAAATCATATATCTTTAAATTTCACTAAGCAATACAGTTTTTATGCCTTTAAAAAAAAAAATGACAGCCAAATAACTAATATGTCATATGGCTGCCATTATATTATATCTTAAAACTTAAAGCTAATCTGCTTAACTTATCGGCTATTTCTGCCTGACTTTGAGCGGTGTTTGCAACTTGTTCAATAGCTTTATTGGTTTCATTCATGCTTGCTAAAATTGCTTCTGAACTTTCAGTATTATTTTGCATATTTCCTGCTATTGTCTGTACCACACTGGATATTTCTTCTGTAGATGCATTTAATTCCTCAGTCATAGATGCAATATTCTGAGACAATTCATTAACATAAACTGCGTCTTTCTCATAATTGTTTCCAGTATCAATTAATAGATCATAATCTTTTCTTACCCTGCTATCAATATAATCTAATACATCCTTTGCATTAACTGATAGATTATCTACAGCCTCCTGCACATTTGAAACCACATTTTGGATTTTTCCTACATATTCTGAGGATTGCTCTGCTAACTTTCTTACCTCATCAGCTACAACAGCAAAGCCTTTTCCCTGCTCACCTGCCCTAGCTGCTTCTATGGCTGCATTTAAAGCTAATAAATTAGTCTGCTCAGCAATTGAAGCAATAGAATTAGCAATTATATTAATTTCACTAACAACTTTGCCTTTTTCTATAGCATTTATAATATTTCTTTGTTTTTCTTCGTATAAATCATCAGCTATATTTTTAGATTCAAATCCCTTTTGCTTTATCACAGAAGCTCTCTCTTTAATCTGGATTGATTCTTCGCTGCTTTCCATAGAATTTGTGGCTAATTGGGTAATCCCCGAATTAACTTCATCCATAGTCGCTGATAGTTCTTCAGTAATTGCATTTACCTCTTGTATATTCTGTACAATAATTGATGTACTCTGATCAATATTTTGAAAATTTGTTGTCATTTCTTCCATAGTTGCTGATAATTCTTCACTTGAAGCTGTAACTTCTTGAGATTGCTCTATTATGTTTTGAATCATTAATTTAACATTTTCTTTAGCAGTATTTAAAGCCTTTATTAATTTTCCTAGTTCATCATTGGTTTTAACTTCCAAGTTTAGTGTTAAATCGCCCTTCCCCATAGCCTCTGCAAAATCTAGTCCTGTTTTTATTGCTTTAGATATGTAAATTGCCAGCACTAATCCAACTGCAACTGCTAAAATTAGTCCAAAAGCAATAAGAGAATACATTACTATAAGTGCCTGGCTATAATAGGCTTTATTACTAGCATCAGCCTGTTTCGCCATTTCCTGATTTTTTGTAATTAATTCATCAAGCTTACTAAACATATTTTTTCTAACATCAGTTAATCCAGTAAGTCCACTAATTGCTTCGTCATATTTGCCCCGCTGCACTGAATCTAAGACAATTGTTCTTTTAGTTCTATAGTTATCCATTAAAGTATTAAAATCATTAAAGGTCTTTCGAAGATCCTCTGAGAGAGGTCTTTTACCGTAATCATCAATATATTTTGTATTTATATTTTTTAATGAATCTACTTGATTTATGGCATTTCCTGTTTCCGCAGCATCCTTAGATAAAGCTGCAATTTGAATATTTTCACTTATTTCTAACAAATTTTCTTTTATAAGATGTAACTCATCTATACTTTGAAGATTATAGCTATAAATTGTCTCTGCATTTTTTTCAATTTTACCTATACCGTAATTGGCCATAATTCCAACAATTCCAAGCAAAACAGCAATGGATATAAATCCAGCTAGTAATTTAGCTTTAATTGATAAATTTCCTATAAATTTCATCCATATTCCCCCAATATTCAATATCATTAACAAAATATTCATATACGATGCTATTATTACATTTTTCGCTATATTTTGTCAAATTAAAACCTTCCAGTGATAAAATAAATACAAGCAACATGAAATTAAAAAATACATCATGTTGCTTGTACTCTATAACAAAAATTAATTACATTTATATTTTTTGCTAAAAAGATAATTGGGGTTTAGCTTCTAGCACAATTACAATGTCTCTTAAGTAATAAGTCATATGGATACCATCATTTCATTTCCAATGTTAATAGCATTTCTTTTACGTCTAAGCCTCCAGCATACCCCACCAATTTTCCATTAGACCCAATAACTCGATGACAGGGTATGAAAATTGCGATTGGATTCTTGTTATTTGCCATACCAACAGCACGGCTTGCTTTCTCATTTCCAACTTTTATGGCTACATCCTTATAGCTATAAGTTTTGCCATATGGAATTTCCTGCAGTACCTTCCATACCTTTTTCTGAAATTCAGTACCCTCCGGTGCTAGTGGTAAATCAAATACTTGTCTTTTCCCATCGAAGTATTCTTGAAGCTCTTTGTATGCTTTTTTTAGTAAAGCTGTTTCAGCAAGGTTTACATCCTTAGGAATTATTTCTCCAAAATCAACACGTGTAATTGCAGTACCATTTTCAACAATTCCTATTTTCCCAATTTTAGTTTCGTAATAAAATGCATTATTCATCTACAAGCACCTTCCCAAAAATGTAATATACCACTTATTTTCAGTTTGTTTTAAAAATTTAAGTCTCTCTTTTTATAAAATACATAGGTCACATTTACTGATGCAGCTATTATAACTAAGGATAGTATAACATATAATTGGTCAAAACCTCCACCATACATTAGTTTTTGAGTTTTAAATATTTAAAGGCCGTAATATACTTAAGTCCGCTGAGATTGCTGTTTATATGAGTTACCATAGAAAGTATATCAAAGAATAGTGTATAAAATAATATACCGTAAATATACAAAATTAACCAATTAATGTATAATAGGATTAGGTTATAAATTTAAGCATATAATTACCTAAAAACGGAATATGGAACTTCAATATTTATCTTGATATTCCTACGATTATTTTATTAAAGGAGAGATTATAAATGTTTAAAAAAGGAATTGCTTTTATTTTATTTTTTTTAGTAATTCTGACAGGATGTACGGCTAAACCTTTGACAAATAATCAAAATAAGTCAATTCCATTTAAGTATCTTTATGCTGGCTTTGTATTGCAAACTAATACTGAACAAAGTAATAGTGATAATGGGTTTCCTGTAGGGACAATTGTTTTTAACACAAATAAAGAATGGATGGACTTTATAAACAAATATTTTATTGATAAAAATTCTGTAAATCATGATTTTAAATATGCTGATATGTCTTATAGGCTTCCTGGCGATAAAGTAGATTTTACAAAGGAATCTATAATTTATAATTCAGCGCTTAGTGCTAAAAACGATGTTTATGTGGAGGCATATCAAATATATAAGATAGAAATAGAGAAAAATCAGCCTAAGGTTATTATGAAGGATCTAGATAATAATTTAAGTATTAGCACTGCATGTTTGAATGGTTACCAAAGATATATTATTCTTGTTTCTGTATATAAATCCGACTTACAGAAATAGTAACTATTCTGCAGGATTGGATTACTAATAATAATATTCCATTAACAACACCTATTAATTTATAATCATTAGATGTATAATAAGGTTAAATTAATGCATTCTAAAGATAAAGGTAGGTGTGTTTTTATGAAACCTGTAACGATGTTTATAACTGATTGGTGTCCACACTGCAAAAGGGCACTATCTTGGATAGATGAACTAAAAAAGGAAAATCCAAAATATTCAAGTATTGAAGTAAAGGTAATTGATGAGGAACGGCAGCCTGAAATTGCTAAAAAGTACGATTACTACTACGTTCCAACTTACTACATTGATAAAACTAAAATTTTTGAAGGTGGTACTACGAAGGATGTAATTCGAAAGGTCTTTGAAAGAGCTAGTGAATGATTTGATTAAATATAAGTAGTTGAAAATAGCCTTAAAAAAATGAAATTTAGCATCAATTAAAGAGGGGAATTTACCCCTCTTTAATTTTATCTTTATATTCAGTACCCCAAGCTATCATGGCATCAAGAACTGTTTTCAAACTATAGCCAGTTTCAGAAAGGGTATATTCCACATGAGGTGGTACCTCTGCGTATACCTTTCTAGTTAGGATACCCGTTGCTTCCATTTCCCTAAGATTTGCAGTCAAAACCTTTTGAGAAATATTACCCACAGATTTTTTCAGTTCTCCAAACCGTTTTGTTCCATCTAGAAGATCACGGATAATAAGTACTTTCCATCTATCACCAATTAAAGATAAAGTCATTTCAACAGGACAAGCTGGCAGTTCTTTAGTCATTTAATTATTCCTCCAATTTTCAATAGTATCCTTTTAGTAACTATAGCACTTTAAGGTGCTTACTTTACAATTACACTATACAGCAATTATACTTATGCTAATAAACAAAGTCAATGTAGATAAATGCTTATGGAATAGCATTTTACATTTGACAAATAAATTTTATAAAGGAAAGTGAGGTCATTAAAATGACAAAAAAATTAACAATAGCTATAATCGGTGCTGCTGGTAAAGAAGGTAGCTTGCTGGTAAAGGAAGCTATAGCAAGAGGACATGAAGTTACTGCTATAGTACGTAATGCAAGTAAGGTAGATGCGCCAGAAGCAAAGGTTCTTGAAAAGGACTTATTTAAACTTAATTATGAGGATTTGAAGAAATTTGATGTGGTTATAGATGCCTTTGGCGCATGGACAGAAGATACATTACCATTACATCAGAGTTCTCTAAAATATTTAGCGGACCTTCTTAGTGGCAAGCCTAATCGTCTTTTGGTTGTTGGTGGTGCTGGAAGCCTTTATGTTGATCCTCAGCACAAAACTCGTCTTATTGATACTCCTGATTTTCCAGATATGTTCAAGCCTTTAGCTTCAATTATGAGTGCTGCTTTTGATGCTTTAAAGGTTAGAAATGATGTAAATTGGACTTACGTAAGTCCATCTGCAAATTTTGTAGCTGATGGTATTCGTACAGGGGAATATATTTCTGGCGGTGAGGAACTAATGGTTAACTCCATTGGTGAAAGTGTAATCAGCTATGCGGATTATGCTATAGCTATGATTGATGAAGCTGAAAATGCTACTCACCTAAAAAAACGTTATACAGTAGTTTCTAAATAACTAAAATTTACAGAAAAATACCCTGCTTGCTATTTAAACAAGCAGGGTTTTTAATTCAGCTTTATTCAGCACTCTTAAGAGATTCAATCATGTCTATCTTATCGAACTTTCCGTACATAGCAATATTTACAATGGCAGAAAATAAAATGGTAAGTAAAACTGAATATAGGAAATAAATTGGATCTATTGTTTTATAAAACATCATTACATTTGTTTCAGCAGCATTTAAAACAAAGCTGTTTAATATTATTCCAAAACCAATTCCAACTATGCTTCCTATAATAGTTAATAGAATGTTTTCCCTATATATATAGGCTGCAAGCTCGTTATTGTAGAACCCTAAAACCTTTATTGTGGCCAATTCTCTTTTTCTTTCACTGATATTGATATTTGTAAGATTATAAATTACAACAAAGGCCAGCACCCCTGCTGATATTATTAAGATCAATACCACTGAATTTATACTATTCATGCTCTTGTTGTAGTCTAGATGGACATTGTTTTTAAAGCTTACAGAACCTACATCTTTAATAGCTATAATTGCTTTTGAGGTTTCATTTTCCGAATTTTCAGAGGTATCCTTTATAAGACCGTAAAAACCGTTAAACTGTGCATTTTCACCTGTTATCTGCTTATAATAATCAGGGCTCATGTAAATAAAATGAGATAGATAATGCTCTGTTATAGCCGATATTTTTGTTCTTATTACCTTATCATTTATGGTGATTTCAATTGTATCTCCAATCCTTTTATTAATTAGGTTTGAAAGCTTTTCTGTAATTATTACTCCGCTGTCATCAAGCTTTAAGGACTTGCTATTTATTGTAAGATCAATATAATTGTTAAGCTCATCCTTATTTTCTGGAACTACTATATAGGCATCTTGGTTTTCATTATTTTTATTCTTAACTGTGGCATTTTTGGAATAGGTAAACAATATTGATTTTACATTTGAAATATCCATTACCTTGTTTTCTATATTATTTTTATCAGCCTCATCTATGGATTTTGTAAAGGAGGTTGTCATATCATATTTATAAATCTTACTAAATTGCTTTCCCATTGCATTTGTAACGCCGCTTCTTAGGCCGAAGCCTGTTAACATCAGCCCTGTACAAGCTGCAATTCCTATTACTGTCATAAGAAGCCTCTGCTTATATCTAAATAAATTCCTTGCAGTAACCTTTTCTGTAAAGCTTAGTCTTTTCCATATAAAGCTTATCCTCTCAAGTAAAATGGTTTTCCCTGACTTAGGTGCCTTTGGTCTCATTAAGGAAGCTGGAGCTTCTCTTAATTCCTCTAAGGTTGAAGCAACAGTCGCTACAGTAGTAAACAGCACAGCTATTAAGGAAGCCTGCAGAGCAAAATCATAATTAAAGGAAGTAATTACATAAGGTATAGTATATAGGGATTGATAGGCATTCATAATCAGCGGCGGAAATAGTCTAAAGGCAAAGGATAATCCTAGTAAGCTTCCTGTAAGACTTGCAATTAGTGCATAAATTAAATAATGGGACACTATTGCAAATCTAGAATATCCAAGTGCCTTAAAAATTCCTATTTCAGTTCTATTCTCTTGAACCATTCTTGTCATAGTTGTAAGGCTTACAAGAGCCGCTACTAAGAAAAATATAAGGGGAAATGCCTTTCCTATATTGCTAATTCTATCGCTGTCTTGTCTATAGGTTTCATATCCTATATTTGCAGACCTTCCAAGTACATAAATGCTTGGCATTTTAATATCTTTAAGCTTATCCTTATTTTTTTGGATTTCGGCTTCAGCATCGCTAAATTTAGTATTTGCCTTAACTTCTTCATCCTTTAACTCCTTACTATTCTTATCAAGCTCCTTTTGTCCGTCCTCAAGCTTTTTTCTAGCAGAACTTAGTTTATTTAACCCATCCTGCTTTGCACTATTTAATTCTGCTTCGGATGCTGCTAATTTATCCTTATTTTCTGAAATCTGTGTACTTGCATTATCAAAGTTATTTTTAAGTTCATCAAAATTAAAAAAGGAATTAATTTGTACTAAGGCACCATCAGCTTTTAATGCGCTATACATGCTATAGAAGTCTTTACCTTTAATGTCCTTTTCATATACTCCATTTAAGGAGTTGTACTGCAGAATATAACTTTCATTTTGCGGATCCGAGTCTAGGAGCATCTTTGCCTCATTTACCTTGGCTTCAATGCCTTTAGAAATATTAGCTGCTGCCTCTGAAATTCCTGAATTAAGGGAAGCATCACTTACTGAAAGCTGATTTTTGCCTTCTGACAATTGCTTTTGTCCATCAGCTATTTTCTTATTAAAAAGTGATTCATTATTTTTAAGCTCAATCTTCCCCTGATCTAATTTCTTTTGCGCCGCCTCAATAGCTTTATAACCTTCAGCAAATTTATCTGCAGCCTCTTTTTTCGAGGTTTCTAATTTTGCTTCTGCATCATTTATTTTACTTTCTGCATCCTTTAACACTTCATCATATCTAATTTTACCTCTATCAGCACCAATGTCCTTAAGCTTTTGTTCTATTTCATCTGCAGCATTTTTATAGTCCTCATTATTTAAGAGGCTGGTATTAGAAGTAATGCTGCTCATTTTTACATAGATTTCTGAATAGACATCGCTTTTAAACACAGTTGGTAGTATATAAACAAAACCTCTTACTGAGCCATTTCCAACTGAGCTAAGCTGTCTTTGTGCTGAAGAATACAGTGGAGACTGGGCTGTTCCAACTATTTTAAATTTATTATTATTAAGATCATCTAAAATGCTGGTGTCCTTGCCAGAATTAAGCTCTATTTCGTCTCCAATTTTCAGCTTATTATCCTTAAGAAATTTATCTTCAACAATAGCTTCACTACTATTTTCAGGCATTCTTCCATTAACAACTCTCATAATATTCATGCCGTCTTTAGCTGGTAAAGAATTAACGTTTAGCACTAGAGAATGCTTATCTTTTTCAAATACAGCATCTATCGAATGTGAACCCTCAGCTGCCTTTATACCCTTTAACTTTCCGATTTCCTGCACATCCTCTTTAGTTAGACCAAGAGTTGAAATTAATTTAAAATCCATAAGGTTGTTTTGGTTGTAGTAATAATCAGCAGAAATTTTCATATCTGGACTAGTAGCCCGCACACCAGCATAAAATGCTACTCCCACAGCTATAATTATTACTATGGATAAGAACCTAGAAATAGTCTTTTTTATATCTCTAATTAAATTTTTTATAAAAGTCAGTTTCATAATATCACTCTTAACTTCCTATCAACTTTATAAGTAAACTTACATCTAATTAACAAACTCTTTTTAATAGCACTTAGTACTCTCTTTAATTGAAAAACTTTTGTTTACCACTCGATACTCTCAATTGGTACTGGATTAGGGTTTTTCTTAACACTTGCAATTTTGCCGTTTTTAACAGTTATGACCTTATCAGCAATTGGAGTTATAGCTGAATTATGAGTAATAACAATAACTGTCATATTGTAATTCTTTGAGGTATCTGATAAGAGCTTTAGTATTGCCTTACCTGTGTTATAATCTAGTGCTCCTGTAGGCTCATCACAAAGCAGCAATTTAGGATTCTTGGCTAAAGCCCTTGCTATAGAAACTCTCTGCTGCTCTCCTCCAGAAAGCTGAGAAGGAAAATTGCTCATTCTCTCCATAAGTCCCACATCTTTAAGTACCTCTTCAGGCTTCATTGGTTTTTTGCAGATTTCCACTGCAAGCTCCACATTTTCAAGAGCATTTAAGTTTTGAACTAGATTATAAAACTGAAACACGAAGCCAATATCCTCACGTCTGTATTTTGTAAGCATTTTTTTATTATATTTACTTATTTCATTTCCATCTACGTATATGCTGCCGGAAGATACCTCATCCATACCTCCAAGAAGGTTTAAAATAGTAGTCTTGCCTGCACCGCTGGCACCAACTATAACTACGAATTCACCCTCTTCAATAGAAAAGGACACATTATCCACTGCTTTAATAATTACTTCACCCATTGAGTAGATTTTTTCAACATTTTTTAGTTCTATAAAGCTTTCCATACTATTCTCCTTTAATGGCATCCATATGAGTTATTACCTATTTTGTGAACCGCGGTTCTCTTTTAGTCCAAAAAAATTGTTACTTCCGTAACAGTTAATTTAATATTTCTATAACTTAATGCTTTTATTGATACTTTATATTCATAGTCTCACATGCTTTTTATACTTCATGTTTTTGTACTTTCATACTAAATTTTTCTTTTTCTATGCTTCTCTAAAGTTTAGCTTACTGTTAATATCCTTAAAAAGAATATCTATCATATTGATAATAAGTTCCCTGACTTCTCTGCCATCCTCTTTTTCTCTTAAAATTATAGAAATACTTTCCACAATATTGTTGGAAATAAGATAAATAATAAAGTTATCTTTAAGTTCTTTATTTTCAAGAGACAACTCATACTTGGATTTTTCAGTAACAATTCTTGTTATGAAATCAATAAAAGTACCTTTGCAATTCTCATATTTTGAGCCCTCACTTTTATTGAGCAATATAGTTAACTCAACACTATTTTCTTGAAAGATCTCCATTATTTTTTCCATAAGTTCATAAAATATGTTTTCTGTATTGTCATCAAATTCCACCTTATTAAACTGATTTGTATAATCCATCAGCTTAAGGTATACAGGTCCAATAAGACTTTCAAACAAATCGTCTTTGCTTCTAAAGTATTTATAAAAATTACCTACTGATGTAGCAGAGTTTTTAGCAATATCCCTTATAGACGCGCCTTTATAGCCCCTTAGCTTAAACTCCTTTAAGGCCTCTTCGGTTATTTTCTTTTTAATTTCCTCTTTCAAATATTGCATTAGAAAACCTCCGTTCTCTTTTAGTTTAATATAAGCAATGAAAACTGTCAATAAATTTAATTCGCAAAAAACACTACATATAAAAGTTTATTTAAGTTCATGAAGCTTTTTCAAGATAAAAAGCATATGTTTTTTTTCTTCTTCTATTAGATTATTAAACAAATTGTATTCCTCTGTATTCTTTTTAAAATTTTTTATAATTTCACTGTAAGTATCTATACCCTTCATTTCTATTGAAAAAGCAAAGTTGAAAAATTCCTTTTCTTTCCCAAAATTTATATTTTTATTATTATTTTTAATAAATTCCTCTTGCTCTTTAATTATCTCTTTAGCTTTCTCGCTTAAATCAAGATTAACATTTTCAATGTTTCCAAATAACTCCTTAATTATCTCTTTATGCATTTCTTCCTGCTTAGCAAAAGTTATAACTGTTTCCTTAATCCTATCCTCACAGAAACCAGCTAGCTCTTCATAAAACACTCTTGCGTTTTCTTCTATTTGAATCATATTTTGATAAAATTCATTAAGTCCCATTATATCTTCTCCTACTCTAATAATGTCATGTTGCCCTCCGAGATAAGTAATGGAGGTTTTTGAACATCTTCTTTTTCCAGGCACTCTGAACTTAACATATACCTGTTTTATAATAGCTTAAAGCAGCCATTTTAAAACAGGTATATTTTATATTTTAAAGCTAATGCCTCATTTTACTGTTTATTATCGCTTGCAAAAGAGGTTCTTTTTATATAACCCCAATTCTTGCTTCCTTTTTTAAAGTTAAAGAAAGCCTGTACACGCCAAAATACTGTTAATTGTCTATAAGAAAGTTGCTCAAAGAAACTATAAAATATTAATTTTATAATCTCAAAGGCCTTGTTATACCTTTTATAAGAAAGTTGTTCTAACAAAATTGCAAAAAGTGAAAATAGTAGGCCATATAAGTATGCCATTAAAAATACAAAAATGAAGAATTTTGATAGGATTCCAAAAACTATAGAAAGAATTAATATTATATACCCCATTGTTTCTATTACTGGTCCAAGCATTTCAACTAGTATAAAATATGGCATGGACAGCATACCTACTATACCATACTTAGGATTAAATAACATTTTCTTATACTTAAGCAATGAATCTATAAGCCCCCTATGCCATCTAACCCTTTGACTTCTAAGACTGCTTAAATTGGCTGGTGCCTGTGTCCAGCATACTGCATCTGAGGTAAAATCTATTTTGTATTGAAGCTTATTCCGTCTGTAATATTCATGAAGCTTTAAAGTTAACTCCATATCTTCACCTATGGTTTTACTATACCCTCCAACTCTAGTTACAGCTGACTTTTTAAAAACCCCAAATGCACCTGAAATTATTAGTAAAGCATTAATTCGTTCTAAGCCTATTCTGCTGCTTAGAAATGCTCTAAAGTATTCTACAATTTGAAATACAACAATAGCCTTTCTAGGAAGCTTAGCTTTTTGCAAATTTCCATCCTTAAAGGTACAGCCATTAGCAATTCTAACTATCCCCCCTACTGCTATAGTTTCTTCATGTTTTAAAAATGGTTTAACTATCCTTAATAAAGCATTTTTTTCAATTATACAATCTGCATCTATTCCGCAAAATAGAGGATATCTTGCTACATTTATTCCTGCATTTAGTGCATCTGACTTCCCTCCATTTGCTTTATCTACAACTACTAAATTAGTTATTTCAAAAGATCCATAAACCCCCTTAATTTCTTCACATGGAATTTGCATATTAACTTCTAGGTCTATTTTTCTTAAGTTAAAGTGATTAATTACCCTGCTTAAAGTTTCATCCTTTGAACCATCATTAACTAATATTATTTCAAATATTGGATAATCAAGGTCCAAAAGAGATTTTATATTATCTATTATAGTTTCTTGCTCATTATAGGCAGGAACCACTATAGAAATTGGTTTTGTATAATTGCTGATTATAGTAATATCATTATTAGCAACATTTATAAATTTTCTAAGTCGTCTTGTAGATAATACTATTAAAACAATATAAAGCATACTGATAATGAAAAAATAGGTAAGTAAAAAAATACTAATTACATTAATTATCTTTATTAATATATCCATCTATTATCCTCCTATATTCTTTACTGTTTCATAAATATCTTTGTTAGAATTAAGAAAATAATATGCTAGTGCAGAGGCATCTTCATCATTTTTATCTATAGACAATTCAATTAATGTATAAATTCCTTCTTCACCCATTGAAGATATAGCCTTAGCTGCATTAAACCTAACCCACCATTCCTCATCTCTTATCATATAAATTAGCTTGTCCTTAATCAGTTTTGAATCAAAGTTAGTCATTCCCTTTGTTATAGCAACCCTAACTTCCCATTCATTTTCTGACATAAACATGTCATAAAGCTTATCTATATATATTTGATTTTTACTGCTGCCTATAGCTGTTACAGCAGCTATTCTTACCTCTTTTTCGTCCTGTAAGAATTTTAGAAGCCTGTCAGAATATACTTCTGTTTTTAATTCTTCTCTGCCAGTTAAGATTTTTAAGAAGATTATTTTCCCAATTTCACTTTCTTCCCTTTCTAAAAGCTCAAACCACTCTTCAAATTTTAACTTAATTCTATTTAATATTTCAATAATTCTATCACTTAATATATCCGAATTTACTAATTTGTGAATTATAAAATACTTTTTATACTGCTCGACATTTAACATTGACAGTCCAAAATAACAGGTATACTTAATATCTAAGTCTTCCGAGTTTGAATACTGTAAAAGCATTTCATAGGCAGAAGCCACTTTCATAAATGCTAGCTTTCTTAGGTATTTTAAATTTGGACTTCTCTTAATTTTATTAATTAAAAATAAATCTAGTTTTAATTCTTCTATAATTTCACTAATGCTTTTACTATCCTTTTCCGAATACTCAATTAATATGTCAATAGCAATCATTTTTCTATAAGTACTATTTGTTACAGCTTTTAGCTCAAGTAAGTCTCCAGCTTCTTCTATATGTTTGGAAATAAGTGAGCTTATTTCAGCCATAATTTTACTATTTCTTTTTTCTACAATCTTTGTTTTAATAATTTGATAAAATATAGCTATAAGTATAAAAGCATTAATAACTAATAAAACATATATATTTATAAGTATAAAAGCTTGCATATTATTAGAAAACATAACCTATCACCACCTTATTTATTTTATCCAAGTAGGAAAACTTATTTTTCTTCATTTTCATAAATATCCTCCTTAATACTTACTGAAGGCATCTTTAAGAATAAAGTAAGACTGTTTTAACCTTTCATGATATACTGGAGTTTCCCAAGTCTTTAAATTATATAGCTTCATATCTACATTTTCACTACTATTATCCCTTTTTACACTAACACCAGCATAAATTCCATCAATTTTAATTGGTGAAATTCCACTTTTATGTAGGTCGTCAATAATCATCTTTGAAGAAGGATCCATAAAGTTCAGAAGCTGCCATGGTATTCTTACTTCTATTACATTATCCTTTACATAAAAATCAGCAAGTGAATTATAATCTTTGCTGCTAGGATTGCCATTACCATAGTTAAGCTTTCCGGTGTCAACCCTCTGAAATGGCACTACTATCTTGTCCTCGGGCAATGTTAAAGGTCTGCTTATGCATAAATACATCTGTGTAAAAATACCGCTATCCTTTGTATCATAATTTTTGTCTTCTGGAATCATATTAAGTTTTTTGTTATATAAATAGTAAAAACTATTATAATATGAGTCAACCATTATTCTTGAATTTTCTTTGCCGTCAATAACTATTGCAAAATCAGCAGCTCTTCCAAAACTTATATTATATTCTTTAAAGCTACTGTTTCCTTGATTTTGTATAGTATCAATAGGTATTATTACCTTGTCTTTACTGAAATCAAATTTATTAGCCTTTACCATAAAATAGACATAGGCTTCATCTGATTTTATATATAGCTCTGCATCTTTACTTTTAGAAATAGGAGTATCATTTTTAAAGTTATCAATATTTCCGTCTATATTGCAAATTGAAGTTTTATTGCCAGGATCAAAGGCAAGTAAACCAAAATGCTGCTCATTAGTTTCTACATTATCCCAATAAGGTCTTCTATCTGCTAAATCAAAGTCCATAGTATTCCAAGTTTTCTTAAACCATTCATCTTGCCAAGCAAAAACCATTCCTCCTGCATAACCCTCATCATAAATATCCTTAAGCATTGAGGACTCCATTTCACCTTGTTCAGCTTCAGTAATATTTCCTTGATTAAATCCGGTATATATATTTTTATGTGCTATTCCTCTACTAGAAGGTACTCCAAATTCTGCCACAAGTACAGGCATACTATGTTCTTTTCTAAGGTCCCTTAAATAAGCTTTATAGGTGTCTATTTTTCCTTTGTCATCTTTAAAGTTAGCATAATCCTTTTGATAAACTATACCATCAGGATAATATGGGTAAATATGATAGGAAGCAAATAACCCTGTTTTAAAGGTATCTTTCTTTTTTATGTGCTCCATATTTACTGATACCTTATCTTCATTTTCATTTGGTTCATTAGGGTGTTTAAGCATGTCTGTTGTAATCCAATTAGTAAAACTTACAGGCCTTTGCATTTTATATTTCCCTGTTTCATAGTCAATAGCGCTATCTCCAACTTCACATAATAAGGCTTCAAATGGAGAAGCTCCTTCTGTATATAGATATTTTCCATCAAACTTATTCTTGTCCTTATTTTTCTCATTTGTATTTATAACAAAGTCAGGATCCCATTCTATTCCTAATATAAATCCCATTACATAAGGGGATATGTCCTTCTCATATTTTCCGCCAGCATAGCCTGGAACTTTAGTAATAGTCTTATTGCCATGAATTAAATCTATTATGGTTTTAGTATCTTCAATGAACTTATCTTTAATTTTGGGATCATAACCATTATTTATATTAGCTATATCCTCTTCATTAACCCATATTCCTTGGAACAAATATAGGGGTTTTGGTGAATTTTGGTTAAATTCATACAGTGCATCGTAAAATTCAGGAGTTAGAATGGTATAAACTCTTATAGCATTAGCATTCATATCGCTAATTTCTTTAAACCATCTTAAATAATCCTCTTTAGTTATTCCAAATTCACCAGGAAAGCTTCCAGGTTTTCCTGAGCCAATATTCACTCCTTTTATAAACTCCTTATCCCATTTGTTATCTTTATAGCTATAAAAATTCTTTGAATCAACTTTAGATATGTACCTAATAGACTCACTATCTATAAACATATTATTATTCTTATTTTTGCTGTTATAAAACTTAATACCAACTACAGCAGCGGCAATTATAACTATTATGATTATGACTATTATGAAAGTTTTTTTCTTTATCTTCCCATTCATAAATTCACCTCTTAAATCTTAAACATTATTTTGTTAATACTTTACTTTTTTCATATGCTTTTACTATGAATCTTTATATGTTTATTAATTCATTTTATTGATAATGATTATTGTAAAATAATTATATCCTATTTAATAATTTCTCTCAAGTAATATTTTGAAATTTCTAAAAAATAAAAAAATGGCATTTATATGAGTTGTAATAACTCATATAAATGCCATTTTTTTATTATTAAATCTCATTTATAGCATGGTAAACTGCATCTTCATTATTAGTGTAGGAAGATACGTTGTCCCACTCTTTTAATAAACTTATGTCTGAGTTTTTCACAGCAATTCCTATACCTGCATATTTTAACATTTCGATATCGTTAAAGCTGTTCCCCATTGCTAAGATATTTTCTCTTTTAATATTTAATAGTTCTGCTATCATCTTAAGAGCTTTTCCCTTAGATATTCCTTTTGGAATTACGTCTAAAGCGAAAGGTGCTGATGTAGTAATAGCAGCATCTACGTCTCTTAGTTCATCATCAATTGCACCATTAATATCTTCATTATAATAGATGATGATCATATTTACATCTTCTTTAATATTTTCGCTTAACTTTCCAACAACCTTGTAATTAATATTTCTGCTCTTAGAAAAATCAATAGATCTCTTGTCAGGCTCTTTTATATACAAAACGTCATCAATATAAACCTTAACGTATAAATCTCTTTCTTCTCCGTATCTTATAACCTTCAATGCCTCTTTTAAAGGAATTTTATCGGTAAAAACCTCTTTTCCCCCTGGGATAATTATCCTACCTCCGTTATAAGCCACAATAGGTATATCTATATCTAAATCTTCTCTAACTAAATCGGCAGCTTTATAAGGTCTTCCCGAAACTAAGGCAATTTTTATTCCTCTATTAAATAAATTTTTTAAAGTTTCTTTTGTTCTTTGAGATATATCAAGATGGTTATTAAGCAATGTACCATCTAGGTCCAAAGCAACTAATTTAACGTTTTTCAAATTACAGCTGTCCTTAGTCACTTATGCTCCCTCCCCCTGTTGATTAAAGCATTAGTAGTTTTTGATTGCGTCCGCTAATGAAACAGCTTTTGTATCTGGTACTACTTGGAAAAATACTTCAATACCTTTACTTTGAATATCTTTTAGTACATCAAAATCAGTTGATTTAACTGCTACATTTGGTATTACAAATTTAGATTCCTTAGTTTTTGCAATTCCGCCAAGGTTCAATTTCTTAATAGGAAGTCCCTTGTCTATAACATCTTTTACATCAGCAATTGTCTTAAATAAGAGTATTGCCTTATGCTTTTCAAAATTCGTTGTATTCCAGTATTCAACAACTTCATCATTACTTAATACCTTTATTGTCATTCCTGAATTTGCAGTTGACATCATATATATATCTTTCATAAATGGATCTTTTGCTGTAGCGTTATCCACAACAAATAATGCATTTGTTCCCATTCCCTTTGACCACTTTGTCATTACCTGTCCATGAATAAGTCTGTCATCAATTCTAGCTAATACTACTTCACCCATTAATAATCACTATCCTTCCATATTAATCTCAAATTTTTTTATTCCTTCTGTGCCAGAATTAATCATTAAACTCATTAGATCATCTAATTCATTAGATTCTCTGGATTGTAAAAATTCTATTAGCACGAGCATATTTACGCCTGTAATTAGTTTAATATTATTATACTTCTTTAGCAAGTATAAAGCTACATTAGATGGACTTCCTCCTAATATATCTACCAATAATATTGTATCCATATCAGCCTTTTGGTTTTCAAGGATTATATTTTCTGCTGTACTTCTAAGTTCATCAACGCTTTCCCCTAGACTAAGGCCTAAAGCTTTTACATCTTCTTGTTCTCCCATAATCATCTCAACGCTATTTAGTAACTCTTTACCAAACAGTCCATGAGTAATTATTAGTCCAGCTTTTTTCTTCATATACTTTCGCCTCTTCTCTATATATTGTATATCATGTAATATCTTAAGCATGATTTAATTGTCTCCCTTCCAATTAAAGAATATTCCTTATGAAAGGGAGACATGTATTCTATTTTTTTAATTTTATATTATCTTATAGAATTCTTAAAACTGCAAGAATTGCTAAAACTACTGAAAGGCCAACAAGTGCTCTTGTAATCTTCAAGCCCTTCTTATCGAAGTATAGATAAACTCCACCAACAGTTAGTAATGGTAGTAAACCTGGAAGTATTGAATTTAAAATGTCTTGGAGCTTGAATGCCTTTCCAGAAATAGTCCATGCATAGGTAGCGCTTACTTTAACATAAGAAGCTGCTAAAATTCCCATCATGAATAAGCCAAGTATGGATAAGCCACTTATAATTTTTCTCATGTTCTTGCCGCCGATAATTTCAGATGCAGCAGTACGACCTAATTTAAAACCAAGTGTTGTAAAGTAATTTCCATATAAAAAGGTTACAAGAGTAAACATAATCCATGGGAATAGTGCACCCATAGCGCTTCCTGCCTGAGCCCAAGGTAGTGCAATTGCTATAAATATATACTGAACAGTACCTGAGTCTATGGCATCGCCTATACCTGCTAGAGGTCCCATTAATCCTATCTTTGTGCTATTTATTACCTCTGGTGTAACTGCTTCTTCTTCTCTTCCTTCTGCTAAAGCCTTAGCTCTAGCTTCTTCTAAAGATGAAGTTATTCCAAGGATAGTTCCACCGCCCCATTGAGCCTGAGTATTAAAGAATTGAGAGTGTCTTTCATATCCTTCTCTTAAGTCTTCCTTATTCTTATAGAGCTTTCTTAAAATAGGTGTAATAGCCCAAAGGAAGGAAGGTGCCAGCATTCTATCGTAAGTATGTGGAATTTCATTTGCATACCACCATCTAAACCAGCTCTTAGTTAAATCTCTCTTAGTAATTTCCTCAGGAGCTTCTCTTTTTCTATCTATAGTTTCTGCTACTTCAGAATCTTGAACTTTTATTCTTTTTTCGTCACTCATTTTAATCTTCCCTCCTTTTATTAAGCTTCTCTTGTAGTAGTTACAAGAGTGAATAGATATGCAACAATTACTCCAATAAATGCAAAGGTAACTGTGTTAATCTTAAGAGTTTGCAACATAACTGCCATGAAGTATGCCAATAAGAAAAATACAAGATATTCTTTTTTACCTATTACCTTTAGAATTAATGCAATACCTAATGCAGCAAGTCCACCACCTATTACATCAAGAACATGGAATAAAAGGCTTCCGGAAAGTGATGATGTAAAGCTAGCTATTACTGGTGCTCCAAAATAAAGAGCTATGAATACTGAAGGTATAAATAATACAAAACTTATTAATATTGGTATAATAATAATTGATAATGTCAGTCCTCTATCATTAGTTTCAGATGCATACTTATCTGTTAGACGTATAACAAATGTGTTAAGCAGGAATCTAGTCTGATAAAGGTAGTTTCCAAGTAAGCCTACAGGTACTGCTACTGCAATAGCAGCTGTTGGTTTTAAGCCTGCTAATATTGCAACTGGTACTGCTATAGCTGTTGCTACAGAAGGTTCAGCTGGCATAGCTCCTCCTGGAGCAATCATTCCCATATAAATTAATTGTATTGCAGCAGTAATTATCATTGCTTGAGGTACATTCCCCATAACAACACCAACCACCAAACCAGTCATCAATGGACTGAATCTAAGATTCAATGTTGCATAACCAAGACCACGTGATTCAACAAGAGCAACCCAAATAGCAATTATTAATGCTTGTGCTACACTTAAACTATGTCCCATTTTTTTATCCTCCTCATATTTTTAACTTAGTTTTTTAATATCTGAAAATTTGTGTAAAGATAAATGATAATGCCTAATTGCCACCCCCTTTTTATTTAATATTAGCCTTATTATTCTTAATTTATTAATCCGTTAAGTTTATCGTTTACACAAATTTGTGCAGTCTTTTCTATTCCCAATCCTTAGTATGGAAGATTCCTTCTTTATCAATTCTTTCATAAGTATGAGCCCCAAAGAAGTCTCTTTGTGCTTGAATAAGATTAGCTGAAAGATTTTCTTCAATCATACTGTAGAAATAATCTAAAGCTGTATTAATTACTATAACTGGCACATATGAATCCTTTGCAATAGTTGTGATGTCCTTTATTGAATCTAATTTTTCCATAAGAAAATCCAAGGACTTTTGATTATTTAAAAGATTAACATTTGTTTTGTCTTCATCAATAATGCTTCGATAGGAATCCAACATTTTTGATCTTATTATGCAGCCGCCTTTCCATACCTTGAGAACTTCTGAAAGATTAATATCAAATTGGTAAGCTTTAGAAGCATCTGCCATTAGCCATAAACCCTGTGAAAATAATATGAAATTTGTAAAAAGCAAGGTATCCTTCAATTCCTTTATAACCTTGTCCTTCTTATAAGAAGTTTCAGGGTATGCTTTTAATACTTTTTTTGATAAATTTGTTCTCTCTCCTTTAAAGTATGAGATTACTCTTTCTTCTACAGCAACTGTTAAAGAAGGTGTTGGTATTCCAAGATCAAGAGAAGTTTGTGCAGTCCACTTTCCAGTTCCCTTTTGACCTGCTTTGTCTAAAATTAAATCTACCAATGGTTTTGAAGATTCTTTGTCCTTATATCTCATTATTTTGTATGATATTTCCATTAGAAAGGAATTTAATTCTCCAATGTTCCATTCTTCAAATATATCTCCAATTTCTTCTGCTGATAATTTAAGAGCCTTGCGCATTATATCGTATACCTCAGAAATGGCCTGCATCATACCATACTCTATTCCATTATGAAGCATTTTTACAAAATGTCCTGCAGAACCGTTTCCAATATATGCACAACATGGCCCGGACTCTGTATTTGCTGCAATTTTCATAAGCAGCTCTTCAACTAAATCATAAGCTTTCCTTGAACCGCCAGGCATTAGAGAAGGCCCCTTTAAAGCTCCTTCCTCACCGCCAGAAACTCCTATTCCCAGGTAATCAATCCCATTATCTTTTAATTTCTTAAGTCTTCTATCAGTATCATGGAAATAAGAATTCCCACCATCCATAATTACGTCTCCCTCGTCAAGCAAGGGAAGTAACTGGTCTATCATATCATCTACTGGTTTTCCAGCTGTTATCATAAGAAATATTTTTCTTGGTTTCTTTAATGATTTTACAAATGATTCAATATCATAATATGCTGAAATATTTTTGTCTTTAGCTTCATTTTCCATAAAAGACTTTGTTTCATCTGGGGTATAGTTATAAGCTGATACGCAGTAGCCTTTGTCTTCTACATTTATTAAAAGACTTTTACCCATTACTCCAAGTCCAACTAAACCAAAATCATTCATCTTTATGCCTCCTTTTAGCTTACTTTAATAACTCCTTGTTAATAACATTATCAGGATTTTCTCCTCTAAGCACTCTTTCAACATCACTAACCACCTTATCACCCATGCCTTTAAGGCACTCATAAGTGTAAGCTGAGGTGTGTGGTGTTATTACAACATTTTTATAGGTTAGAAGCGGGTGATGTTCATCTATTGGTTCATTTTCAATCACATCTGCACCTAAGGCTCCTATAATGCCTTCATCTAAAGCCTTTAATAAGCTATTTTGCTCCATAAGCTCTCCTCTGGCAGTATTAACTATAATTACTCCCTTTTTCATAAGAGAAAACTCTTTTTCAGAAATCATATGATAGCTATTTTTATCTATAGAAGCATTTAAGGAAATTATATCTGCATTCTTGAGCAGCTCTTCTAATGAAACTGGCTCTGCTCCTTTTGCTCTTATTTCTTCATCAGTTAGGTTTGGATCATAAGCTATAAGTCTTGCATTAAATCCATATTTTAATATTTCACCTACTCTGCTTCCAATGTTCCCTAAACCAATTACTCCAGCTGTTTTATTCTTGATTTCATAGCCCATGAAATTGGCTCTCTCTGCCCATTTACTTTCCTTTACCTTTAATGATGCAGGTATAACTTGTCTTAAAATAGTCATTAGTAAAGCAACTGCATTTTCTGCCACAGCTTCTCTCTCAACAGGGGCATCAACCTTTGTAACAAGGGTTCCTTTCTCTGTAGCGGCATTTACATCAATGTTGTTGTAACCGATGCCATGACGTGTAATTAATAAGGTCTTATCTTTATAGTTAAAGAATTCATGATTATATAATGCAGTAACACTTGCTATAATAATGGAATATCCCATAAGCTTTTCAGCTAATTCCTTGCCACCCATGTCCTTTGGTAAGTCAAACCTGTCTACTTTACCTAAAGTCTTTAATCTTTCAATATGTTCCGGAAAAATTCTGCCAAAACTACTGGAATTAACAATTGCAATATTTGTGGTCATTTTATTGCCTCCTTCTGTCTTATAGCATTTTTAGTATTGTCTAATTTTAGATATAAATACTAAAGTGATTATGAAAATTATTTTTACATTTTCAATGTTTATGAAAAAAATTTATTTTCTTTATTATATATTACGTGAAAAAAAATATCAACTATTGTTAAAAAATAAATAATATTTTTAATAGTTATATTTTTCCATGACCTTATAGTGAATAAAAATGATGTAATTTATTTTCATAAATTCATATTGCATATAAAAAATTTTTAAAATATAATTAATTTGTTGTTAGTAAATTATCAATAAAAAAAGATTTCAACTTAGAATATAGTTATAAAAAATTTGTATGAAGGTGATGGCATGAAACCTGTACTTAATGTAATTCTTCAAATTAAATCTCAATATAATACCTTTAATGAAACGGAAAAAAAAGTTGCTGATTATGTTATTAATAATACTAGAGAACTCATTTACTCTACCATAAGCCAAGTAGCAGAAAGGCTTCAGGTATCTGATGCTACAATATTTCGTTTCTGTAAAAAAATAAATTTAAATGGCTTTCAGGAGCTTAAGATTACTTTAGCCACAGAATTTACTGAAGGACTTGATAATAATTATGCAAACGAACAAATAAATGAGAATGATACCGAACAAACCATTGTCAATAAAGTATTTAATGCAAACATTACTGCTTTAAATGATACCTTAATGTCTATTAATTCAAAGCACATTGAAGAAGCAAGTGATGCTATATTGGCAGCAGATCAAATAGTATTTTATGGTAATGGTGGTTCTGGCATAGTAGCAATGGATGCTCATCATAAATTTTTACGAACTGGATTAAAAGTTTCAGTTTACACAGATAATCACCTGCAGCTAATGTCTCTTGCTCAGCTTTCAGAAAAAGATCTTATAGTAATAATTTCTCATTCAGGTTCTAATTTAAATATGATAAACTTATTGGATATTGCTAAAGATAATGGTACAAAGTCCATTGCAATTACATCTTTCTCTAAATCTCCAGTTAGTGAAAAAGCCGACATTGCTCTTAATGCTATTTCTCAAGAAACTGGATATCAATTCGAAGCTTTTGCATCTAGAATTGCGCATCTAACTATAATTGATGCCCTATATATGAGTGTTGTGTTAAAAAGAAAAGATTTAACCCATGCCGCTACACAAAAAATGAGAAATGCAATTTCTTATACTAGAATGTAAAATTAATGGCATGCATATGAGTTATTACTTATTAGGAAAATACGTAATAACTCATATGCATGCCATTTTATACAATTAGTATTTAATAATCAAAATTATTAATCATATCACTGCCATTTCTATAAATTTTTCTGCCAAAGGAGAAATATACCTATCCTTTACCCATATGGCTGCTATTTTGGTTTTTAACTTTTCACACTTTATTTCTTTGTAAATAAGATTTCTGTTATCAGCTAGTTCAAAGGCGGACTTTGGAACAATAGCTACTCCAAGCCCAGCGTTTGCCCATAAAAGCGTTGTTCTAGCATCCTCATTTTTACAGAATATCTCTGGTTCAAAACCATACTCCATACAGGTTTCATAAATTAATTGTTCAAACCTTTTATAAATGATTAAAGGTTTATTTTTTAGTTCACTAATAGTTATTTGACTATTATCTAAGTCCCAATTGTGTTCCTTTGGTATTGCAGCTATCATAGGTTCAGCTTTTGCAAATTTACACTGGAAATTTAAAGAATTAAAAGGTGTTCTAACAATTCCTACTTCAATGATTCCTTTATTTAAAAGGTCAATAAGTTTAAAAGTATTCCCTTCATAAATTTCAAACTTAATTCCAGCATGTTCCTTGTGAAACTCAGAAATTTTCTCATTTAAAAGTATAGCACCTGAGGAAGAAACGGTACCTATGGATAAGGTTCCCTTTAGACCCTTACTGAAATCATTTATTTCATTTACAGTGGAATTGGTTAGCTCTATGATTTGCCGTGCCCTATTCATAAGGATTTTCCCAGTGTCAGTTAGCTTAATATGCCTTGAACCTCTCTCAACAAGCTTTACTCCAAGTTCTTCTTCTAAAAGCTTCAATTGCTGACTTAAGGGTGGTTGTGCCATATTCAGTTTTTTGGCTGCAGAAGTAATTTGACCTTCTTCAGCAATAGTGAGGAAATATTTAAGCTGTCTTATATCCATAAGAATCTCCTTTATTGGCATATGTTTTTAATATATTACATATATGTAACAGATATTTTTAATATAGTAACCCCTATGCTATAATCATAGCCGTACAAGGATAAATAGGCAATATACTTTTAGAATTTATATTACAGTGGAGGATGGTATTTTGTTAAAACTTGCAGCCTTTTTAAAGCCCTACAAAAAAGAATGTATAATTGGTCCAGCTTTTAAACTTTTAGAAGCAATATTAGAATTACTTCTGCCCACAATTATGGCACTAATTATTAACAATGGTGTGGATAAACAAAATATAACATATGTACTTAAAATGGGTATGATTATGCTGCTAATGTCAATTCTCGGTTTTTGCAGTTCTCTCATTTGCCAGTATTATGCAGCACGCACTTCTCAAGGCTTTGGAACAACCTTAAGAAATACTATTTTTAGGCATATATCTTCCCTTTCTTATACTGAAATTGACAGCTTTGGTACAGCTTCCTTAATAAATAGAATTACCAATGATGTAAATCAGCTTCAGCTTGCTGTTGCAATGCTTATCCGTCTAGTTATTAGAGCACCCTTTATATGTATAGGCGCAATCATAATGGCAATGATACTAGATCTTAGGTTATCACTAATACTATTTGCTGCCACACCTGTTTTTGCCCTTATTTTGTATTTTGTTATAAGTAAAGCTTCACCGCTTTACCGTAAATATCAACAGAAGCTTGATAAAATTGCGCTAATACTTAGGGAAAATCTCTCAGGAGTAAGAGTAATCCGTGCCTTTGATAAAACTGAAAATGAAAAGCAGCGTTTTTTTGCTGCCAATGATGATTTAACTGAAACAGCTATTAATGTTGGTAAAATATCTGCATTGCTTAATCCAATGACTTCCTTTGTAATGAATACAGTAATAATAGCTATATTATGGGCAGCAGGAATACATATAAATACAGGAAGGCTATCACAAGGAGCAATTATTGCCTTTGTGAATTACATTACACAAATACTACTGGCACTTATGGTGGTGTCAAATCTAGTGATTATTTTTACCAAGGCAATTGCTTCAGCAGGACGAGTAAATGAGGTTCTGGATGCAGTAACTTCAATACCAGACAAGACTCTAGAGGTTTCTTGCAGTACTAAAGGAAATACACTAGCTAAAACAGCTGTTTCATATGCAGCTAGCACTATGAACATTTTAAGTAACACTAATGCCAATAGATTAAATGATGCAGTTATTCAAGCTGAAACTGCTCCATCTATTGAATTTAATAAAGTTTCCTTTTCTTACAGCAATACAGGAGATATGGCTCTTGAGGATGTTTCCATAGCCATTAAACCAGGGGAAACCCTGGGACTCATAGGCAGCACAGGCTCAGGGAAATCTACCTTTGTTAACCTTATTCCAAGATTTTATGATGCTGTAAAGGGTAATATATTTGTAGAGGGAGTCAATGTTAAAGCTTACAGTCTTAAGAAGCTGCGCAGTAAAATTAGCATTGTACCTCAAAACCCATTGCTATTTACAGGAACTATAGCTGAAAATATACGCTGGGGTAAACAAAACGCCACTGAGGAAGAAATTATAGCAGCTGCAAAGATTGCACAAGCTCATGAATTCATATCAAAGCTGCCTGATGGATATAATACAAAGGTATCCCGAGGAGGATTAAACTTTTCAGGAGGCCAGAAACAGCGATTAACTATAGCCAGAGCTGTTGTAGCAAAGCCAAGTATATTAATACTTGATGATGCTGCAAGTGCCTTAGACTTTGCCACGGATGCTGCTTTAAGAAGGGCTATTAGAGAAAGCAGTAAGAACATGACGGTGCTCATTGTTTCTCAAAGAGTAAGTACAATAAAGCAAGCTGATAAAATTATTGTATTTGATGATGGACATATGGTTGGTATAGGCACACACAAAGAACTTATGGTAAGCTGTGAAGCCTATAGAGAAATATGTCTTTCACAGCTTTCAAATGAGGAGGCACATGTATGACATTAAAAAGAATTTTAAAATATCTAAATAATTATAAAATTTACTTATTTGGAGCACTTACATCTGCAATTTTAAGCGTGACAGCTAGCTTAATTGGCCCCCTTTTAATAGGCAGAGCTATCGACTATATGGCTGGATTTGGATCTGTAGATTTTAAAGACATATTAAAAATTTTAATTATTTTGGGACTAACCTATGTTTGTGGAAGCCTGTTTTTGTGGCTTTTAACATATTTTACAAATTGTATTTCCTATAAAACAGTTAATGCTATGCGCCATGAGCTAATGGAAAAAATTAATTCTTTGCCATTAAAATTCTACGATACCAATGCACACGGGGATACCATAAGCCGTTTTACAAATGATATTGATTTAATTTCGGATGGATTGCTGCAAGGCATATCAGCTCTACTAGCAGGTATTGTTACCATCCTAGGTGCAGTAGGCTTTATGCTTTATATAAGTCCCATTATGGCCTTAGTTGTGCTTTTGTCTGCTCCAGCTTCCTTTCTAATGGCAAGATTTATTACAAAACGTTCACAGCAAATGTTTAAGACTCAGGCAAAAAGCTTGGGGAAATTAAATGGCTATGTGGAGGAAATTATTGGAGGACAAAAGATTGTAAAGGCATTTAATTATGAAGAGCAATCTTTTAATGAGTTTAAGGAAATTAATGATGAGTTATATGCATCAGGGGTAAAATCCCAATTTTATAGCTCCTTAGCTAACCCTACAACTCGCCTTGCAAACAATTTTACCTATGCTATTATAGGGGTAATAGGAAGCCTTTTAGCTATTTTGGGAAAAATTACAGTTGGTGATATAACAAGCTTCCTTATATACTCAAATTTATTTGCAAAGCCCTTTAATGAAATAACTGGAGTATTTACTCAAATACAAGGGGCTATTGCCTCAGCCCAGCGTATATTTTATATACTTGATATGCCCTCAGAAAAATCTGATGATAAAGCTTCCCAAAAGCTTAAACATAGTGAAGGTAATATAAGCTTTAATAATGTTAACTTTTCATATACTACTGAGGTTCCTCTTATAGCAAATTTTAACCTAAAAGTTAAGCCTGGCAGCAGAATTGCAATAGTTGGGCATACTGGTGCAGGTAAAACTACTCTAGTAAATCTACTTATGAGATTTTATGAGATTAACAGTGGTACAATAACTATAGATGGCATTGATATTAAAGACATTACACGCAGCAATCTGCGCCGTAATTTTGGCATGGTACTTCAAGACACCTGGCTATTTGCAGGCAGTATAAGGGATAACATTGCTTACGGAAGGCCTAATACTTCAGAGGAAGAAATTATTGCTGCAGCTAAGGCAGCAGATGCCCATGGCTTCATAAGACGTCTACCAAATGGCTATAACACAATGATTACTGATGCCGGTGAAAATTTGTCACAAGGGCAAAAACAGCTTCTCACTATTGCAAGAGTGATGCTTGTTAATCCCCCAATGCTTATTTTGGATGAAGCTACAAGTAATATTGATACTAGAACTGAATTACACATACAAAAGGCCTTTATGAAAATGATAGAAGGAAGAACAAGCTTTGTTATAGCTCACAGACTATCAACAATAAAAGAAGCAGATCTTATTTTAGTCATGGACAAGGGCAATATTGTGGAAAGCGGAACCCATCAAGAGCTGTTAGATAATGGCGGCTATTATAAAAAGCTTTATTACAGTCAATTCGCACCTGTTTAAATATCCAGCATTATACTTACTTTACTTATGTCCTTTTTTATTTTAGGTGAACAATTTACCATGAAAACTTTAATTGCTGGTATTTTAATTACTGCCGGCACATTTGTAATGATATTTTAGAGTAGTGGCAAAATGGCATTCACATGAGTTATACTTTAACTCATGTGAATGCCATTATTATTTTATTAGATTATCTCAATTTACCCATTTGGCTTATAACCATATTGTAATATTGTCCCTTTTTAGCCATAAGACTTTCATGATTTCCTCTTTCTAATATTTGTCCATCCCCAATTACCATAATACAGTCTGCATCTCTAATAGTTGACAAACGGTGCGCTATTAGAAAGCTGGTGCGGTGTTTCATTAGGCTTAATAAGGCACGCTGAATATCCTTTTCAGTTTTTGTATCAACGCTGCTGGTTGCCTCATCTAGAATTAATATAGGGCTATCGCAGAGCACTGCTCTTGCAATGGCTAAAAGCTGCCGCTGTCCCTGGCTTAAATTATCTTGAGCCCCGGATACCATAGTATTGTAGCCCTGAGGTAATTTAGTAATAAAATCATGAGCACGAGCAAGTTTTGCTGCCTTAATAACTTTCTCATCAGAGGCATCACTTTGAGAATAGCGAATATTGTCCATAATTGTACCTGTAAAAAGGCAGGTGTCCTGCAGTACCACTGAAAAGCACTTTCTAAGGCTATTTCTTTTTAAATTTGTAATTGGTTCATTATCAATTAAAATTCTGCCACTGTCTGCATCATAAAAACGTGTTAAAAGATTTACAATAGTAGTTTTTCCAGCACCTGTTTCTCCTACTAATGCAACCACTTCTCCACTCTTTACCTTAAAGCTTACATTCTTTAATATAGGATTAGCTTTGTTGTAAGAAAAACATACATTTTCAAAGGCAACCTCACCTTTTGGCTGCTTTATATCAATAGAATCTTCAATGTCTGAAGGCTCCTCTTTATTATCCAGAATTTCAAAAACACGTTCTGCACCTGCAAGTGCGGATTGAATGGTATTAAACATACCAGCAACAGAATTAAGGGGTTGTGAAAATTGCTTGGAATAACTCATGAAGCTAACAACTGTACCTACTGAAAGTCCATAGCCTACCGACAATATACCACCAACAATAGCAACCAATGCAAAGATAAAATTGTTAATAACATTCATAAGCGGCATCATATACCCAGACCATATTTGAGCCATTTTACTGCTTTCATATAGCTTTTCATTAGTTTCTCTAAACTGGCTTAGAACCTCCTTCTGACGGTTAAAGGCCTTTACCATTTTTAGCCCCAATATATTTTCCTCAATTACTCCGTTAAGTGCACCAAGACTTTTCTGCTGTGACAAAAAATATGCACGGCTTCTGGTTGCTATTATACGGGTTAAAAGTACTACAAAAGGAATGCATAATAAAACCACAAGTGTAAGAGGCACATTTAGTGTAATCATAACTACAAAAGAGCCCACTAAGGTTAAAACACTTGATAATAGCTGTGTGGTAGTTTGCGCAATGGTGGAGCTAATATTGTCCACATCATTTGTAATTCTGCTCATGGTATCACCATGAGATCGTGTATCATAAAATTGCAATGGAAGCTTTTGCATCTTTTCAAAAAATTCTGTACGAAGTACAAATACCAATCTTTGTGAAACCTTAAGCATAATTACTCCATTAATAGTAGAAATGATCCAATTAGCTGCATATAAGGATATAATTATGAGTAAAAGCCATTCAAGCGTTTTTGTATCAACTGTTCTAGTTGCAATTTTAAAGCTGTTAAAGGTTTTTCCTGTATAATAAGGAATTGCAACAGAAATTAAGGATGAAAAAACTGTAAGCAGCATAGCTAAAAATATAGTTTTTCCAAAGCGCATATAAATTTGTACAATTCGCATTAGTGTACCTTTTGCATTTTTAGGTTTTGCAGTTGGTGCAAATCTATTTCCACCACCTCCACCTGGTCTTCCACCAAGAGAAGGAACCTTAGCCTGCTGGTTTGTAAATTGCTGTGACATAATTTCTAGTCTCCCTTACTGCTTTCTATTTGAGTTTTATAAATATCTCGATAAATCTCACAGCTTTCCATTAGCTCAGTATGGGTACCATATCCAACCTTAATCCCATTATCCATAACTAAAATTTGGTCTGCAAACATAGCTGTTCCGCAGCGCTGAGTAACGGTAATTACCGTTTGACTTCTTGTTTTAGAATTTATATTTTCTCTTACCTTAGCTTCAGTTACTGCATCAAGAGCACTAGTAGAATCATCTAAAATAAGCACAGATGAATTTTTAAGTATGCCTCGAGCTATTGAAATACGCTGCTTTTGTCCGCCTGAAACATTTACTCCGGCACTTCCTAAAAGGCTATCATAGCCCTCAGACATATACTCTATAAACCCTGCCTCAGCCTTAGCTGCCGCCTCATGCAGTTTTTCTAATGCAGCATCTTTGTCACCCCATCTAATATTCTCAGCAACAGTACCTGAAAAGAGCATAGGCTTTTGAGGAACAATAGCAATATTATTACGAACTACATCAATATTTAGTGCTTTAATATCATTGCCATCAAACAAAATTTTACCGCTATTTACATCATAAAAGCGAAGTAGCAGCCAAGCAATTGTAGATTTGCCGCTGCCTGTTGGGCCTATTATTGCAAGGCTTTGCCCCCTTTTAATTGAGAAGGATAAATCTTTAATTGCAGGTACACCACTTCCATTAGGATATGCAAAAGTGACATTTTTGAATTCAATATTCCCATTTAAATCTTTAATTTCACCACTGTGAGTAAAATCTCCATCACTTTCAATTATTTCTTTAATGCGCATTGTAGAAGCCTTCGTTCGCACAAAGGTATTAAATACGTTTGTTATCATAATTAAAGAGGTAAGAATTTGTGCCATATAAATTGTAAAGGCTGAAATATCACCTGGTTTTGCAAAGTTTAATGAAAAGAGCCTGCTTCCAATAAATATAACAATAACTGTACCAATTCCGACTACAAGTGTCATTAAAGGCGATACTAATGTAATAACCATTTGTGAGGCTATACCTTTTTCCATTAAGTTTTCATTTGCATTTTGAAATTTATCAGTTTCCTTGTCATAGGTTCCAAAGGCCTTAACTAAGCGTACTCCTATAAGATACTCCTGCACAGCGGAATTTACCTTATCCATAGCTTTTTGCAATTTATAAAACCTTGGATAGCTTAAGCTCATACTAATTATAATAAGAATGGTAACTACTATTACTACACCGTAAATTATAAGACTTAACCTGAAATTAAGCAGGCTTGCAAGTACTATACTGCCAATACAGGTAATAGGTGCTTTTAAAAAGATTCTCATTATTCCATTAACAAACTGTACTATTTGGGTGGTGTCGTTGGTCATACGTGTAATAAGTGAGCCGCTTTCAATTTTATCTGCACTTACTTCAGAAAAATTCACAATTTTTTCAAATAAGTCATATCTTAAATCTGCCCCCATGCGCTGAGATACAGTGCTTGCCAATATGCTTCGTGTTACAGCAAAGCAGGCTCCAATTACAGTAACAATAAGCATAAGGGCACCCCAGTAATAAACACCTGATAGCGCCCCCTGCTCAATTCCGGTATTAATGATATTTGACATAAGGGTAGGACCAAGCAAGTCGCAGATTGCCTCAAAGGCAACACAAAAAACAGCTATTAAAAAGGGAATTTTATATTTTTTGAAATACTTACTATATAAATTCATATTAATTATCCTCTTTTTCGTAAAAGTTATTAGTTATATATCTGAAACATAGTTAAATTCTATCTTGTTTTCTGCATTATGAATCTGACATTTTAACAAAAGAATATATGCTGTTATCAGTATAGTATTATTCTATAATAAATCCTATTCTTTTATCATTCAAGCTAATAAGGTGCAAATCTGTAATTGTTAATATTTTTTTAACCTTTATAATGGTGATTTTTCAATATATAAAGGGTAATGATGAATGGCATCCACATGAGTTACTACTTATTTAAAAATAAATGCCACCAGATTATAAATCTGGTGGCAGCCATATGACTTATTACTTATTCAAGGATATATTTGTGCTTGGCAATTTTTTTGTCTTAATATATTGTATCATAGCAGGTGTTACAAGCACAGCAATTTCCGGAAGTACATGAGGCAGCATATTGTCCATAGTTTTTGGCATTAAATCCGGCATCTGCTGTCTCATAAAATCAGGCATTTCAATCATGGTTTCAACTTCACGCAGCATATCCGGCATTACCTTTGGCATAAGCATTGGCATTAAAAGAGGCATCATCTTTGGCATTAATGGTTTAAATACCTTATCCATACCTGGTACTTTTACTAAGCCCATCATACCTCTTAATGGAGCTGGTAAAGCATCCATCATATTTGGAATAAGCTTAGTCATTAATTTAGCCATATTAGGTACCTGCATTAATGCTATTACCTTTTCAAATACACTCCACATTTCAAGGGCATAAGGAGTATAATCAGGAAGATCAATTCCAAGACCCTTTGCTGAAATAGCTGCAAGATCTTTAACTGGAAAATCAATATTATTTTCCTTTGCAGACACCCTCATTTGGAACTGACAGCAAGGGCATAGTGCAACAATTGCATCCGCACCAGTAGCCACAGCTTCATCCAGCTTTTTCTTGCCCAGTAGATTGGAAGTAGGATTTGGCTCACTTATACGTGTAAGGACAGAACCACAGCATAGTGAATTTTCCTTATTATGCTCCATTTCTACTAGTTCAACGCCAGGAATAGCCTTAAGCATTTCTCTTGGTGGCTCATAAACCCCACCAGCACGTCCAATATGACAGGAATCATGAAAGGTCAACTTCATATTTACAGGTTTTGTAAACTTCAATTCACCCTTTTTAAGTTTATCAACTATAATTTCTGAGTAATGTTTTGCTTTAAAATTATATTCAATACCTAATTTCTTTGCCCACTCTGGATAAATATTATTCCAGACTAACCAGCAGGCAGGACAAGAGGTAACAACAGTTTTTGCTTCATGTTCCTTCATATGTTTTACATTATGTCTTAGAATTTCCTCAAAAACATCCCATCTTCCTGATACCAGCATTGGTATACCACAGCAGGCCTCATCCTTCCCAAGAGTAGTAAACTCAACTCCTGCTGCATCTAATAATCTAACAGAAGCTTGACTGATATCATTTTCAACAAAAGCTGCTGTACAACCTGCAAAGTATGCTATATCAGCCTTATCCTTTATTTTAGGCTTAATATCTTCAGGTATCCATTTATCTCTATCCTTTGAAAAATTGGCCCAGATATTTTTTTCCTTTCTCGCACTGGATGCCATTAGCTCAAAAGCTGGAAAGGTCATTTGCTTTCCTGTATTAACTAATTCTCCACGCATTGCACCCCATGAAGGTTCAATTGGTAAATCAAGTTGGCAAACAAAATCACAGCGCTCACAGGTGGTACACATAAGAAATTTATCTGTCATTTCCTGATCAAATTTATCCTTACCTTCTGCGACCCTTCTTATAAAGGCCCATTTCCCCCTAGGACTGCTGGACTCCCATCCCTTGCCATCATAAAGCGTACATACATTTCTGCAATATCCGCATTTTGCACAGGAATAAGCGTACCATACAACATCACCTGGAACTCCTTTCTTAGACTTCCACTCTTCCTTTAATTTAGGTTTTATTCTATTCCCAACCATTCTAACCATAGGTTCAAACATTAAGGTCATAGTAATCATTTTGTTCATAAGCCAAATGCCTGAAAGCTTCCTTGGATTAAATATATCTTTCGGATCCATTTCCTTCTTAAAATTCTTCCACTGACTTATCTTCGTACCATGGACCTTATTAGCCTCACTAGCAAGATATAAACCAGAAGCATAAGCTCTTCCACCATAGCTTTTTGCAATCTTAAGTATAGATAAAGATAAAGTAAAAGCTAAATTAAAGGTAAATTTTCTAACATCGTGAGGAATTAGGCATAAAAGCACCACTTCGTTTTTACTTATCATAGTAGCTTCAATAAAAACTAAGGGTTTAACTAATGCATTAATCTCATTAATAACCATTGAAGCAGCACTTAATGGAACTAATACTTCAGCTGGAACGATTGAAGGCCCTATTCTTTTTATCTTCATAGGGTTAAATCTATCTTCCCATTCATGCTCGCTTATTTCACGTGAAAGCATTTTCGCTCCTGTTTTTTCAGTGAGTTCCGTAAGCTTTTTTTGAGTTTCCTTTGCTAGAGATTCTCTACAGGCAGCCATTATTATATAAGCTTCAGGAAGTATAGGCCTCTTCTCTATATGACCTTGATGTGTTTTAGGAGGCACTTTATTTTTAAGGGTTGAAGCTGTTGGGTTAAAAAATCCAATATGCCACAGAGGAACATTGTTTTCTCCAATTAGCTTTATAAGCTCTTGTACCATGGATGGTGTTTCAGCTTTAATCGCAAAAGGAACATATTTTTCAAATGCCTTGATTCTTAAGGTTATACTAGTTATTATTCCTGTGGTTCCCATAGCACCACTTACTAGTGAAAGTTCCTTACTTTGTAAAACCCTCTTTGTTCCATCTGGCAAAATAACTGCTGCAGACTCAACATTGTTTTCGAACCATCCATAAGAGTAGCTTCCAATGCCGCCGCCGCCCTGAGCTAGCCATCCACCAACTGTTGCAGCTGGAGCACTAGTTGGCATTAATCTTACAGAAAGATTTTTAGCATTTAGCCTAAATTCTAAATCTTTCCATATAAGACCTGGTTCAACAGTAACTGTATTATTTTTCTCATCAATTGCAATAATTTTATTAAAGTGAATTAACTCTAAAACAACACTTCCTTGAACTGGCACAACACCACCGTAGCCCGATGAAGCAGCTGCACGAGGTATTATTGGTACATTATACCTATTAGCCCATTTTACTACTTCTATAACTTGTTCTTCATTTTGAGGCTGAACAATGACATCTGGAGTTGTCTTCCCTACCAAAAGTTTTGGCATTGATGGTAGTTCACCCATATCTTCTTCATAAAGATGACGTTCTCTGATGTCGCTGTTAATTCTTAGTGACTCAATTTTTTTAAGTTCCTCAATTGCTTCATCCATTAATCCTTTATTTTTTTCCACCAAAATCCCACCTTAAATCGTTATCAGTTTAATAATACACTTTTTGTTAGTATATTTCAATATCGTAATATATAGATATATAGATTAATTTAATAACATTCACATTACTTATTACTTATTTAAAATAAATGCCACCAGATTAAAAATCTGGCGGCATCCACATGACTTATTACTTATTTAATTTTACCACTTGCCTAAACTCATATGACCTGCAAGTTCAGTCTTGCATCTCTGCTTAATAATCCATGCCTCATTTTTAGCTTGATTAAAGGCAGCTACACATTTTGGATCTAAGTTATCTTCAATACCTTCCTTGCTAAGAGCTATTATCTTCTCAGCTAAAGTAATTATTTCCATGTGTATTCCATTTGTCTTGTCCGAACGATATATTTTCCCAGCAGCTTCTTCACTAAGCTCTTCAAACTTATCTGGTCCTACACCACACTTAGGACACTTTTCCGGAGCTGCCTCACCTTCAAATATAAACCCACATACTGAACATTTAAATAATTTTTTCATAATCTTTTCCTCCATATCATAATTAATATTTTTCTTAATTTATTTACAATTTCATTTTTAATAATTATTTCTAATTAATAACTATTATCTATTTGATGTTTTCATTATTGCACTAATTCTCTTTTATGTCAATATATTTTTTGTATTTTTTAATGTCTTTCGTATTATTTAGTATTTTATATCTAATAAAAATAATACTCATACATATTTTTAACCATTTTACACATAAAAAACTCCCCTTTCGGTGTCAGATTTTTTATTATTTCATCTGTACACCTTAAGGAGAGCATATCATTATCTGGATGACCTATGGTACTATTTTAGAAATTTACTTCTGTGCCGTAATATGTGCACTTAAGCAGTTTTTCCATTTCAGCTGGAGTAATTGGCCTTGGATTTGAACCTGTACAAGCATCACCTACGGCAAGTTCAGCAATCTTAGCAACCTTTTCATTAAACTCTGCCTCGTTAATTCCAAATTCTTTTAAAGTCTTTGGAATGTTAAGTTTTACATTGTATTCGTCAATTTTTTCACATAGTTTTGCAGTAAGCTCTTCATCTGTTGCTCCTGTAAGTCCCACAGATTTAGCTATATCTGCATATCTGGAAGTTCCATTCTTTGCATTATACTTAATTACATATGGTAAATATATTGCATTTGCACAGCCATGAGGAATGTGACCTGTAGAGAAGGCAGCTCCGGTTTTATGTGCCATGGAGTGTACTATACCTAAAAGCGCATTTGAAAAGGCCATTCCAGCTAGACATTGAGCATAGTGCATTTGCTCTCTTGCGCCCATATCTCCTTTATAAGAATCTGGTAAATAATCAAATACCATATTTATAGCTTTTAATGCTAGTGGATCTGTGAAAGGACCATAGCAGGTAGAAACATAGGCTTCAATTGCATGTGTAAGAGCATCCATACCGGTATAAGCTGTAAGCTTTGCAGGCATTGTTTCTGCAAGGTCTGGATCAACTACAGCTACGTCTGGAGTAATGTTAAAGTCAGCAAGAGGATATTTAATACCCTTTGCATAATCTGTTATTACAGAGAAAGCAGTAACCTCTGTTGCAGTACCTGATGTAGATGGAATTGCTAAAAATTTAGCCTTTTGTCTTAAGGTTGGTAAGCTAAAGGGTTTGCATATATCTTCAAACTTTGTATCAGGATATTCATAGAAAATCCACATAGCTTTTGCAGCATCAATTGGAGAACCACCACCCATGGAAACAATCCAGTCAGGTTCAAATTCTCTCATTACTTCAGCTCCGCGCATAACAGTTTCAACAGATGGATCTGGCTCTACATTTTCAAATAACTTTACTTCCATACCTGCTTCTTTTAAATAACCAACAGCTTTATCAAGGAACCCAAAGCGTTTCATTGATCCACCGCCAACAACTACAATTGCTTTTTTGCCGCTTAAAGTTTTTAAAACTTCCAAGCATCCTTTTCCATAATACAAATCCCTTGGTAATGTAAATCTTGCCATTATTTTTACCTCCAATATATTTAATGAATTAATTAATTATTATTTGTTATTATTTTAACAAAGTTTTGCAGTTTTTGCAATATAAAAAAGCATCAAAATTAATTAGGTACCTTAAAATATTTCTTGACTTAGTTATCAAAACAGTTTATATTAAAATTATAGTTAGGTACCTTATTATATTTTGAGGAGGATTCAAATGGACAACAATACTCTTGATGAAAAGGATGAAAAAATAATTATTTCATCGAATGAATTACTATTTGCACTAAACAAATTTATAAATATGTACCAAAGAAGCTTATATCAAACACGAGTTCATTATACACCTTATCGTGGTCAGGTCAGACTTTTAAATATTATAGCTCAAAACGATGGATTGAACCAAAAAGAACTTACTGAAATATTGGATATCAGAGCAGCAACATTATCAGAGCTTCTAGATAAACTTGAACGTTCAAGCCTTATTAACAGAACAAAAGATGAAGTGGATAAACGTAAAATGCGAGTATTTTTAGCCCCTAATGGAATAGAGTTTTTAAAAAAATTTGAAAATCAGAATGATTTTTCAGAAGAAATATTTAAAAATCTATCCAGTGAAGAAAAATACTCATTTTATAATACCATTAAAAAGCTTTGTACTCATTTTGAAGCTCAGGCAATCCTTGAAGATTATGCTTTAAATGAACCATTACCACCTCACCTGAGAGGACATGTTCCACCACATGAAAGAAATGAACATAATTCAAATTCTCTTGATACAAAGACAATCCTTGAAGATTGTGATTTCAGTGAACCATTACCACCTCATCTGAAAGGACACGTTCCACCACATGAAAGAAATGGGCATACCCCAGATCTTCCATTAAACCATGACAAATAAAATGTATTTACATCATAAATCAAAATATAAGCTCTTTGCTAGATTTGTGCATAAAAAAGAAACTTTTACAAAACAATATCTAATTTGCTCATGCATTATAGATATTATTACAACATTTATTCCTATTATTGTTGCTTTGTCAAATCACCAATTCATATTTATTAAATGACCATAACCTATCTCGGTGGTTTAAATGAACATTTTTAATTATTTAATTGGTCCTAAAAAATATAGATATTATTATATATAAAATAATTAGAGAGGATTTATCTGTAATGAAAACTGTCTTAAATACTTTGTATGGATTTAAATCATTTTTATTAAATGAAAATTACGAATTTTTGATTAATATATTAACAAAAATAAAAGAAGTCTTGAAAAATGATTGGTTTTTATCCATTTCCTTATTTGCTGCTATTATAACTTCATTCTTCAACACTCCAAATTGGAGATACTTGGATTTCAAAGTGATTATTTGCTTGTTTGAATTGATGATTATTGTGAAAGCTTTTGAAGAATATTCCTTGATTAACCATATATCGTTATTGATTTTGAATCGGTGTAAAAATGAAAGAATTTTACTCCAGGTTTTGTGCTTATTTGCTTTTGTATCAGCCATGTTTCTAACAAATGATGTAACATTGATAGCAATTATCCCAATCATAATTAATATCTCTAGGAGAAGCAGTTATAATATTATTTTACCAACTATTCTTATAACAATTTCAGCAAATCTTGGAAGCTGCGCAACACCAATTGGGAATCCTCAGAATTTATATATTTTCTCTCATTACAAATTGCCTGTTGAGACCTTCTTTTCTTATTCATTACCGATTTGTATTGTAAGTTTGTTCTTACTAATTTGTATAACCTTCTTTATTAGACCTAAACGAATTTTTTTTACCATGAATGAAACACCAATACTTGAAAAAAAAATAATCGTGTTTTCAGCATTATTTGTTTTACTGATATTTAGTATTCTTGGTGCTATACCATATCTTGTAATTTTACCCATTTTAATATTAGTAACACTAGCTTTAAATAAAAGTTTATTTATAAAACTTGACTACCAGCTGTTAATTACTTTTATTTGTTTTTTCATTTCAGTAGGCAATATATCAAATATTGCTATAATACGAAGTTACCTAACATCTCTAACTCATACACCAGCAACTATTTATCTGTCTGCATTGCTATTAAGCCAAATCATAAGTAATGTGCCAAGCAGTATTCTGCTTGCACCATTTACATTCAACTGGCATGCATTATTTTATGGAGTAACTATTGGTGGACTAGGAACACCTGTTGCTTCTCTTGCAAGTATTATTTCTTACAAGATGTACATCCTTGAATATCCTTATAAAAAGAGAGAATATCTATTGAAGTTTATTTTATTAAACTTTTTTTGTCTATCAATTATAGGTTTAATTTTTTATAGCTATACTAAATAGAATTAAATTAAAACATAGCTACTAAACAATATCGTGAATAAGAGATCTAGGCTATTACAACTATGTTCTTAGCGGATGTAGCATACATGTAAAAAATAGGCCACATGATGGATATAAATTCCTCAATGTAGCCTATTCTTTTTTCATTAGTAGTTAGTGAACATTATCAGATTATACTATTGTATCCTTAATTTTAGTATTTTCAATTTTATAGGAATAGGTTGTACCATCTTCTTCAACTGAAACCTCTATAAGGTAAAAGTGAAAAATATATATTAACAATAAATTCTAACCTAGTACAGAAATCTGCTTAAAAAATTATTTAAATCATTGATTGCAGCATCGTCATTACTTTCAATAGCATTTTGTATGCAATTATTTACATGATCCTGTAGTATCAGTTTTGATACGCTTTCAAGAGCTGATCTAGCAGCAGATACTTGGATTAGTATCTCTCCACATTCTTTCTTTTCCTCTGTCATGCGTTTAACTGCCTGAAGTTGTCCTATTATTCTAGATAATCTATTTCCTATTTGTCTTATTTTATCTTCGTCGTATTTTTCCATGGATCTTACCTCCATTTTAATTTTAATATTGACGTAAAACAAATTATAAAATTATGAATATGAGACTTTTATTCCATAGTGATTTGGAGATACATCTATACTTTCAGCTTCTTTAAAGCCGGCCTGTCTACATAACTCAATCATTTCCACTTTAGATATTCTCTCATGAACAGGAGGCCCCATCTTCATTTCTTTTTTATCCCAATCAATTATTAATAAATACCCGTCCTTTTTTAAAACTCTTTTTACCTCCTTAAAATACTTTATTTTATCTTCAACCTCGTGAATTACATTTCCTATTAATACATACTTTACAGAATTATCTTCAATGGGAAATGAATATTCCTTACTTTCCTTAAACTCTATGTTTCTTCTTCCTTCAGCATTTTCTTTTGCAATTTTTAAAATCTCAGGCATTATATCTATGCCAATAACCCTATTGTTTTTAAGAATTTTGGCTGCTGGGATTGTAAAATAACCTATACCACACCCAACATCTAAAAGTACCCCATCATCTTCAATATTAAATTTTTTCAAGGTTTGCTCAGGAGGCATTGTTCTTCTTCTTTCCGGATTATCTAATTTTTCAATGTTTTTAACGTTAAATTTATGCATTTTATCCCTTCCTTTATTCAACTATCCATTTATGTGACATTACATCTAAAAACAAAATTAGTATTTGCTTGTTTAATAAATCCTATAATAGCATAATAGCAAAAAAGTGATAACCTCAATTTCTAGTTATCACTTTCTGACCGAAAATATTTACAAAACTTTTTTATGAGATAATTTATCTAAATAGGAAACTGCATTTAATGCTGCTACCTGACCTTCTCCCATGGATTTTAGATACTGATATGGCTTTCCTACAACATCACCAGCTGCATAGCATCCAGGTAAGTTGGTTTCCATATCCCTATTTACCTTAATATGCCCCTCTTCAACTAATAATCCAGGTACTAATTGATCCGGTGATATATTATCTCTTAAAATAAATACTCCATCTGTTTCTAATTCAATATTTTTTAATATAACTTTGCTGACATTATTATCACCAGTTATTTCTAATGGTTTATCATTTATGATTTCTATATTATTATTTAAATCATATTCACCTTTAAACATAGGTATAAAATAAACCTTAGAAGCTAGTTCACTAACATAGTTTGCTTCTTCTATAGATTCCTTATTATAACCTATTATAGTAACTACCTTGTTCTTATATAATGGAGCATCGCAGGTTGCGCAATATCCAACCCCTCTACCAAGAAACTCACTTTCACCTTTAAATGGCTTCCCAAATGACACTCCTGTAGCTAAAATTAAAGATGCAGCCTCATAGGTTTTATCGTTAATCATTAATGCATAATAATCTCCCATAGCATATATGCTGTCAACTCTTTCATAGGTTATCTGAATATCCATTTTATCTAAATGTTCTTTAAACCTTTCAGTTAAGCCCTTACCGCTGATTCCATAAAAGCCAACATAATTATTTATTTGAGGTGCAAGGTACAGCTTATTGCTTAAATTCTCGTATCCAAAAATTATTATCTTTTTATTTCTGATATTTGCATTGATTGCTGCTGTTATTCCTGCAGGCCCGCTTCCTACAATAGCTATATCATATCTATCACTCATCTTATTATTCACCTCATAAAAGCATTACTTTGACAAACTAAATATATTCTTTCTTTTATATATTTATATGTTTTTGAAGTTTAGCTAAAATAGGCCCCTTTGGCATAAATCCAACAAATTGATCAATAGCCTTACCATTTTTAAATATTATAACTGTTGGAATGCTAAAAACATTATATTGCATTGCAATATCTTGATTTTCATCAACATTTAGTTTCCCAACTATAGCTTTACCTTCTAATTCACTACCAATCTCTTCAATAACTGGCCCAAGCATTTTACATGGTCCGCACCATGGAGCCCAAAAATCTACTATTACTGGAGTATCACTGTTTATTATTTCATTAAAATTTGATTGATTAATATTCATTCCTAAAATTCTCCTCCTTGTATATAGAAACATAAGAATGTCTATATATTATACGTTCTATTTTATACGTATACGGGGTATATGTATATATTACAACTTTATATTTAATTCGTCAATACCCATATTTATTAAGAATAAATTAATGGCATCCATATGAGTTATTACTTATTAATAAGTAATAACTCATATGGATGCCATTTAGGTTTAGCAAGATGATGATCTTGCTCCTCTAATAACAAAGCCTCTTTCAAACCAACTATTTGCATAGTCAACAACTGAGTTACGTACATGATCTTCAAGATTTGAATCATATACAACAGTAATTCCCTGTGATTCTACAACAACATCATTCGGCTTCTTTAACTCATCCAGAGTTAATTCTAATCTTGGACCGCCTCATCCAAATCCTCCAAATACTATTCTAAGCATTTGATTATCAGAGTTTTTCTTTTTCTCTATAATCTCTTTGAGTTTTACAGCAGCTATTTCTGAAACCTTTACCATTTTGTTTTCACCTTCCCTTTGTCACATCATCACTAATTAATGCAACTATTACTTAAATCAAATTATGTACCCCCGTATGGTATATTCTAATTTTATTATTTTTCTCATAAAGTGTCAACATATTATTTTTAATTAATTACTTTATTAAATAAAATGCAAGCATCATAAATATAGATACTAGTCCAAAGGTAAGATTATATCCTAGTAAATTAATAAATAGTCCACCTGCCAAAGGAAGAAGTACAACTAAAATATTTAATGTTCCTCGTATTCCAAGATACAACATTCTTTTTTCAGTAGGAGCAATATCCAATATATAAGATTCAAAACCTACGTATCTGCCGCTAGTTATTACTCCAATAAATAAGAAGATAATAATATAAGCTAAAGGACCAAGAGTTTTAATAAGCAGTGCTAAAATCGGAAGGCTACCCCCAACTAGAATACAAAGCCTTATTACTGTTTTAGAACCAAATTTTCTAGATACATAAGCCCAAATAAGATTTGACATAATGCTTCCAATTTCTTTTGATATAACAAAGAGCCCAATATAATTCATATAATTCATAAATGAATTTTTAATAAACATCATATAGAAAGGCAGGATCATTAAACTGAAACTTGTTACATTCTCAGTAATAATAAATCTTAGAAACCTTTTATCTCCTTTAAGTATATTAAAAATATTTTTAACAAGATTATTTTTGTCATCAGCTATTTTATTATCAATCTCTGAGTAAGGCTCATTAAGTCTCCAAAACCCTAAAGTTCCAATTGTTAATCCCATTCCTCCAATGAAAAAACTTAAGGCATAGTTAACTGGAAAACCAAGGGTATTAGGTCTAAAAATCCAGGCTACTAAAAAACCTCCAATAAGCGAGGCAATTCCACCTACGAATTCTCTTGTAGCGTAAAATTTTCCTCGTCTTTCTGAAGGCAAAAGTTTCCCAACAATATCTGAATATGCAATACCTGCAAAACCACCACTTATAGAAAACAAGAATAGTAGAAAATAGAGACTAATTAAAACAATAAATTTATTACTATTACCAAAGACCAAAGTAGCTGCAGCAACTCCAAAAAAGCTTATACCTCTCATGTATATTCCAATTATTAAAAATATTTTTTTCTTCACAAATCTCCTTAAATAATTACTAAATAAAAGATTGAATATCAAAGGTGCTCCAAGCATTATAGAATATAAGGCTCCAAAGGCAATAGTATTATTTGTTAGATTAGAAACCAAAGCAGGTAACACCGTGTTTATTTCAATCATAGCCATAGTTAGGTCTATAAAAAAACCGTGCCACATAAATGGCATATATATATTTCTATATTCTTTATTGTAAATTGAGCTCCTGCAAAATTTCGTGATTTTCATTATCTTTTCTCCTACAAAGAGATTTTTTAATAAATAGATATATTTATATGTTTACTTTTGAGAAACATCGAATATACCCTATATGGGTATAATTATAACATTCAATATTATCCTGTCAATGAAAATAATAAACCCAAAAAGAAAAAAAGAGGAATGTCCTATGACACCCTCCGTTCAATCTTTTGATAGTACACAAGAAATTAATTGCTTGGTGCAGTAAAGCAGCCTCTTCCTTGGCCATTACCCATCATTCCAATTCCTTGACCTCTTCCATGGCCTTGTCCTTGGCCAAAATTCTCAGTGCAATTTTGAATATTAGTTTTTAAATTTGCTTTAATATCTTCTCCCTCTTCCATAGTAATTGTTCCTTTAGCTACAGCACCATCTATGGCCTTTGACTTATTATCCAGTAGAGCTGCTTTTAACTGTTCCTGAGTCATGCCCTTTTCAGCTGCTAATTCATAAGGCGTTTTACCTGAATTTATTGCATTTGTAATATCTGTATCAGATAAACCCAGCTTATTTTTTAGGATATTTCTTATATAATCATATCCTCTCATTGATGTTATTCTCCCTAGCCCCAGTCTTTGATTAGATGAAACTGCATTAATAGTGTTATCAGTAGATGCAGCATATGCAGTTGCTCCCATACCTATTGCCAAAGTAAGTACTAAGGCAGAAATAATGTTTCTTTTTTTCATTCTCAATTCCTCCTTTAGTCGGAAACACTGAGCAATTAAGCTCTCTCGCTCCCGCTCGATAATTGCTCGTTAAAGTCCATTTAGGACTTTAACCTCCTTTTAATATGTTTACCACTCTATGGTACATCTTTATAGTATCCAAAAGTTTTGGTTAAATATTGGTGTAATTGTGATGGAATTGCAAATTTAATAGTTATCATGTAAATTAATATCTATTGCTGTATTTTTCATATAAACCTTTATATAACTCTACATGCAGTTTTACATCAGGAATTAAAATAATTTCACAAATTCATCACATTTAAAACAATCTTTAGTCAAATGTATAAAATACAATTATAATATTAATAAGCTATTAAATAATAAGGAAGGTTCTTTTATGAATAAAAAAATACTTATTGTTGAAGATGAAACTAAGCTTTCTGATGTAATGACTATATATTTAAGAAAAGAAAATTATGATGTGGTTTGTGCTTCTAATGGTAAAACCGCTGAAGATATATTAGCTGATGAATCCTTTGATCTAATAATTCTTGATATTATGCTTCCAGGGAAAGATGGCTGGGCACTCTTAAGAAAAATCAAGGCCATAAGTAATACTCCAGTTATATTAACAACTGCAAGAGGAGAGGAAGATGATAGAATCTTTGGCTTAGAATTAGGAGCTGATGACTACATGGTTAAACCAATCAGTATGAGAGAACTGGTTTTACGCGTCAAATTAAGAATTAATACCAAAAATAGTAAGCAGAAATCTTTAAGTTTTGGGGATTTAACAATCTTAGAAGAAAGCAGAGAAGTTGTGGAAAATAATTATCCTATTTATCTAACTCCAAAAGAATTCGATCTTCTGCTATTCTTAAGTAAAAATACAGAAAAGGTTTTTAATAGAGAGCAGTTATTAAGTATGGTATGGGGATATGATTTTATGGGAGATTCTCGAACAGTTGATACTCATATAAAAAAGCTAAGAGAAAAAATAAATTTTTGTGAAACTCATCTTCAAACTGTCTGGGGAATTGGATACAAGCTTATGCCCTAAACAGATAGAAATTCCTTAACACCATGAAAGGAGTATTTATGGATAAAATCACAATAAAACTTACAAAATATTTCATGCTTATAATTGCTTCAATTGTTGCCTTATGCCTCATAACAAGCAGTATATTCTTATCTAAATTTTATATTAATCAGCAGTATGACACTTTAGAGTCCTCTGCTAAGGAAATATATAATTCATTAAGCAATAAAGAACAAATTACTGATACAAATATTAGCGCAGTACTTATAAATGGAAACAATATTACATCCTTAACTCACGGCAAATCAGGCATGATGCCATTTTTACGTTCTACAAGTGAAAATAACTTTAATACTAAAGGAGTTTTTCAAAATGGCATGGGCACGGAATTCTTATACTATAAACTACAAACTAATTTAGGGGATATTGTGGTTTTCCAAAACAATCAGTATTCTTCAGATTATTTAAAAATAGTTTACATTATTTTGTTTTTTATATTTATATCTTCAATTTTACTTTCCATACCCATAATATCTTATGTGGGAAAAAAATTTACAAGACCTATACTAAAGTTACAAAAGGTAGCCTCTTCAATCTCAAAGGGTAACTTTGATGTAGACTGCAAAGTTAATACTAATGATGAAATAGAAGCATTATCAAGTAGTCTTAGCCAAATGGCTGCTGATTTAAAAAAGAAGTATCAACTTCAAAGAGATTTTATTGCAAATGTATCTCATGATTTTAAAACTCCCTTAAGTGTAATTAGAAGCTATAGTGAAGTAGTTTCAGATGGAATAGTTGATGAAGAAACTTCTAAAAAATACGCTGGTGAAATTATTAAAGAAGCTGATAGATTAAACTCCCTAGTTATGGATCTACTGCAGCTTTCAAAGCTTCAAGATGGTGCTTTTTCCCTTACTAAGGAATTATTTAGTTTATCTGAACTTATACAAAATTGTGTTAATAAATTTTATCCTCTAATTAATAAAAAAAATTTATCCTTTGATATTTCTATTGAACCTGTAGAAATTTATGCAGATAAAAAGTATCTTGAAAGAGTTTTATATAATTTTATTGATAATGCAATTAAATTTAGCTCTGAAAATAACAAAATCGAAATCTATACCACTCTCACAAACAGCACTTTAAAATTATCTGTAAGGGATTATGGATTAGTAATCGAGAATCAATTACAAGAAGATATTTGGGATAAGTATTATAAAAATTCACAAAGCGGCGGTATGGGTTTAGGCCTTCCAATCTGCAAAGAAATTTTAAAAGCACATGGTTTTCAATATGGAGTCCATAGTTCTGCTTCAGCTGGCACTGAATTCTATTTTGTTATAAGAATATAATGGCATCCATATGACTTATTACTTATTTATGCAGCTTCATGGGAGCCTTGTATTATTAATGAATTTATTATTCCTATAGCAACAACATAGCAGCACTGAAGTCCATAAACAACGTCATTTAATAGGCTTGGACACTCTTTCATATACTGCCTATGCTTTAATTCAATAAAGTCTATTATAGAAACATTTATGTTATTGTAGGCTTTAAGATCCAAATTATTGTTTATAACTTCTAAAGGACTAGATACATATTTTCTTAATTCTCTATCTAAATTTAATTCATAAAAGAAATGAACCGGCATCTTATCAATCCTTTTATTGTTATGAGGATAGCAAAAATAATCAGTAATATAATGAAGTACAACACCTAGTTCAGCTGAAAAATGCTTAAGTTGTTTTGAATTAACAGGAAGTGGCGTATTTTGAAGTGCTAAGATCATATCTGATATAATTTCAAATGATTCGTTTTTATAATGTGGTATAGCAATTAATTTAGGTGCAAAATCAGGTTTCATGCAACCATACCTTAGGTCTCTAAGCTCCAGTCTAAATCCAAGGTTGTCTAAAATATATTTATGAATAGTTTTACCAATTAGATTATGACTATAGACAAGCACAAATATCACTCCCTTAAATACATTTCTAAATTTATTACAGTTTAAGTATAGAAGAGAGTTAATAAGTTCACATTAAAATTATGTTAATTGATTATTAAATTTAATAGTAATTAAAGCTATAAAAATATAGCTTTAATTACTATTAGTAAAAAATACTAACCGGTATCTTAATCTCCCATAATAACATCCATAACATCTCGCCGCATACTAAGTGGTACATCTTTTGTAGGTTTTCCTAAGCGAACCAGCATTTGAATAGTACCTCCACCTGAGGCAAATTCGCGTTGAATACTGTTGTAGGGTTCTTTCATTTCTGGAAATTCCTCTAGAACCTGACTTAAGGGCTGCATAACTAGACCTAAACCATGAGCTTCAAGTATAAATCTGCTGTACAGCATACCGCTTTTCACCTGACTCTCTCGACTATTATCCTTTGTAGTAATCATTGCATAAGCAGGTGTATTGTCAACTGACTTCTTGGTAGATTGAATAAACGTATCTGAAGCAGTTTTCCCGCTGTTCATGGAAGGAAAAAGAGTTACCATACCTTGCATAATGTGTACCATAATCCCTGAAGTGCCTTGTCCCTCCACTGAAAAGCCATAACGGTACTTATTTTTTTCATACTCGTTACCCCTAAAAATAACTCTTGATTCCTCCATAACTCGACTTACACCTGCTTCAATGTTTGCCCCCTTCATTGCATAGCCAGCAAGTTTATCAAGATTTGTTTTGTCTTGATAAATCTTTATGGACATATTTGCATCTGTATTTATAGCCTCCAATTGCCTTACCTGATCAGAGGTTAATTTGGCTTGCTGGTAAGCCTCCCTATTTGTATCAGGGAGAAATATGGAATCATATTGAGAATTGTTTTGAGGCTTAGCCTTTGCAATCGTAATTTTTGCAACAGGTTTTGTTTTCATACTTTCAGACAGTTTTTCCTCATTATAATCCCCCTCTGGAAATAAATCTATTGAAGTTTCATATCCTAATTCATCTCCAGCCACTTTCACATATTCCAAAAATGTACCTTGGGTAATCATCATTTGTCGTGAAAGAGGATCTACCTGATTTGTTAGCCGGTCACTGTCTGCATATAAATAAAATATCTTTGGATCATTCTTGTCCAGTCGGACTTTCCAAGGCTGCATATTATGCCCATTTGCTGCTAATAACCCATGGGCTACAAGGCGAATTCTTGGATCCTCAAATTTTTGTGAGTAAGTCTTTTGCCAAGGTTCTAAATATTTCTGTGATTGAAAAATACCGCTTATAAATAATAAAGAAATAAAAGTAAGTATTAATAATATCCCAATGCTGAGAAAAATAATAAGCATAGTTTTTTTCACCTTCCTTCCACTCATTAATGAATACCTCCAGTTTGTATTGACCTAATTACAAGATTAAATGCTTCTGATATCAATTCTTCTGATGTGGTATTATGATAATTCCTAATATAATTTTCCTTTTTCTTTGCGATATTAAACACGCCAATCATGCAAGCCCATAAAGCCAGGGCAGTTTTTATAACATCCAAATCATTGCGGAAAGAACCTTCTGCAATGCCATTTTCCAGTGCTCTTATCAAATATCTAAGTACTTCTTCTCCAAGTGCATAACATTCTTCTCTTGATTTATCTGGAATGCCCTTTTGAAAATCAAGTTCACCATTTTCATACTCCATAATAGCCTTAAAATATTCCGGGTAATCCTTGCTGAACCCATAAAGGATCAATGCCATCTGTCTTATTTCTTCAATGGCATTTATAGCTTTTTCTTTTTGCAATTTGTTTTTCAACATATTAATTAGAAGCTTATAGCCTTTAATCATTATTTCAAAGTATATCTGTTCTTTACTATTGAAATAAACATATACGGTTCTTTTACTAAATTCAGCCTCTTTGGCCACATCATCCATGGTAGAATTATCATATCCTTTTGTAAAAAAGATTCTCTCTGCAGCTTCAATAATATCCTTTCTGCGTATTTCCTTTTCTTTTTCCTTTCTTTCATTTATTCCCAAGAATTTCACCCCTTAAGTTCAATATGTTGCAATAAAGTAAACTGTTAGTTTACTTTATTTTATGATTAATATTATCTAATGTCAATATATAAATTACAATAATTAATTAAGTTGACCTCTGCAAGGTAAAATGATAAATTATGAAAAATGGCAATATATGAAAGATTATTATATCAATTATTTAGTTTGCAATAAAAAAAATATAGATTGAATACTCTGTCCAAGAATTCAATCTATAGGTCTTTTTTTATAAATTATTTTATTTAAAGCTATATTAGTAATATTTTTCAATACAGTTTATCTGTTCAATTAGCCAAGTTTGTGCTTAAATCTTTTGCTTCATAGGCCTCATCACATGCAAAGATAAGAAATACTGAAGCTGCAATTGTTGCTAAAATAATCACCGCAGCCATTAAATAATAATACTTCATCAAATCAAGCAAGATACCAAAAATAAGTGAGCCCAAGGGAATTGCGCCTTGAGAAAACATCCCAAGTATAGCGAAAAACCTTGATCTCATTTCTTGTGGCACAAGATTTTGAAGGTTGGTTGAAATCGGCGTGTTTACAAAGGCATTAAAAATGCCCATAAATGCAGCACAAGTAGCAATGAATGTAAATAGTTTTAGGCCTGCACCGCCTAAAAAACTTACCGATACCGGGAAAATTGATAAGCTAAATATTAAAGATACTATTGTTTCTATAATAAGTCCCAATCTCATAAGCTTTTTTAGACCAAGATTTTTGAATTTTATTGAAATTGCTACATTACCAATTAGTATTCCTACAGTAAAAAAGCCCATAACATAGCCATAATACTGGGAACTAAAGCCAATTCCTTTTTTTAGGGCATAAGGCATTACAATGTCAAATATTGGAGCTAATAAAAAATTCGAAATCATTGCAAAGCTAAAGAGCTGTATCAGTCCCTTCTTTAGTCTTATGAATTTTAGAACTTCAATATTCTCATTTAAAAACACCTTTGGGTTTATCTTCTCTTTTACTACATTAACATGTTTATAGATAATTAATAAAGTTAGGAATCCTGATATAAAAAAGGAAGAACCGTTGATGATGAATACCATCTTAATACCCCAAATTCCATAGATTACTCCACCTAAGGCAGGTCCTAATATATATGCCGCTGCATCCAGTCCCCCCTTTAAGGAATTACCCTCAATTAACTGTTCACTGGATATTAAATCAGGTAGCAATGCCTGTGAGGATGAATTAAATATGCTGTCCATAATTGAAATAAATACCTGTAATGCAAACAAAGTGTATATACTAAATTCTCCCATCATTGCAAGAAAGCCCATGATGCATATAAGAGCTCCTCTTCCAATATCCGTAGCTATCATTACGTTTCTTCTGTTTTTTCTGTCTCCTATAATTCCGGAGAATGGTGCAGTTAAAAGCATAGGAACTAATGTCAAAACTGAGAAAACCCCCATAAGGGTCCCAGAGCCTGTCTTATCAAGTATATAAAGCGGCAGCGCTATCATCTGCACTCCACTGCCTGTATAAGAAATAAACCTTGCAATTAAAAATAACCATAAATTCTTCTTCCCCATAAACCCACCTATTCTTGTAATTTCAACTACCAACAGTAGTGATATAAATTATAAATTCCTCATTATTCTATTATAATATTTTTCATTTCATAATTATAGTAATTTTGTAACAAAGTTATATAATTTATAAAAATAAAACAGTAGACATGCTCCATTAAAATAGTGAAACATGTATAGAAACCACATCAGTTCTTTTTATATGCAAATTAGTATTATAAAAGTATTACAGCAGAAGTATAAATATGGTCTTTTAGAGTAATTGTTATGGCAATTAATTACGAATTATAATTAACTCATAGAGAAAACTTAGTAATAATTTAATATATAAGGAGGAGAAATCCATGAAAATTAATACTGATTTACTACATGCTCATCAGATGCATGATCCTGTAAACGGCTCACATGTAAGTCCGCTTTATCAAACATCAACCTTTGTTCTTCCAAATTTTGATGAAGCAGTGAGACTCAATCAGAACATAGACCAAGGATTTGTATACAGCAGATTTGGGAATCCTACAGTGGATGAATTTGAAAAAAAGATGGCTCATCTTGAACATGCTGAGGCTGCTTTAGGTTTAGGTTCTGGACTTGGTGCTATATCAACTGCAGTGATGTCACTTATTAAGGGGGTAGACCATATTATTTTCGGTGACGTAATATATGGCTGCACCTTTGCATTATTTACAAAGATCCTCCCTCTTTTTAATGTAGATTATACAATTGTTGATACAACTGATGTATCAGCTGTTGAAGCAGCAATAAAGCAAAACACATCGATGGTATACGTAGAAACTCCGGCAAATCCAGTTCTTAAAATAAGTGATATAAAAGCAATAGCCACTGCAGTGCATAAACATGAAGGCATAAAACTTGTTGTTGATAGTACTTTTGCATCGCCATATCTTCAAAATCCTATTGATCTTGGAGCTGATTTAGTTGTTCATAGTGCTACAAAATATCTTTGCGGTCACGGAACAGTAACAGCAGGAGTTATTGCAGGAAGCAAGAAATTAATAGACAGAGCAAGAATGCCATATCTTCAGTGTTTTGGAGCGGTGCTTGATCCATTTGCAGCTTGGCAGATTATGCAAGGAATCAAGACACTGGGTATAAGGATGGAACGACACTGTGAGAATGCAATGAAGGTTGCTGAATATTTGTCCGTACACCCAATGGTGGAAAAAGTATATTATCCAGGATTAAAGTCACATATTGGTCACGAAATTGCTAAAAAACAAATGAGGGGCTTCGGCGGCATGATGAGTGTTGATCTTAAGGGTGGAATTTATTCTGCTAGGATAGTTATGAATTCAGTAAAAGTAATTAGTCTTGCAACAAGTCTTGGTAATGTCGATTCTTTAATACAGCATTCACCGACTATGAGTCATTTTGATATGACACCTGAGGATAGACACAAGGTTAGCATATTTGATGGTCAGATTAGGCTTTCTGTAGGTATTGAAGATGCTGATGACTTAATCCAAGATCTTGAACAAGCTCTTAATAAAATAAAGTAAGAAATAGTCATAAAAATACAGGGGAGATTACCTTAGGTGGTAATCTCCTCTGCATTTTATATCCTTGAATAAGTTTGTATTAACTGCAGCCTGTTTTTTACTGCGAGCTTGGCAAATATATGGTTTATATGCTTTTTCGTTGTATTTATGCTAATGTGAAGTTCATTACTTATCTCAACAGTATCAAGATTCTTAATAATAAGTTTTACTATGTCTATTTCTCTTGATGTGAGGCCTAGTCCAATTAATTTAAGAGTTTTGTCCTCAGCTAAGAATGAGGGCTCTTTAAGTTTATTTTCGCGTATTAACCTTATTTCAATATGCTTCTTTAATATATCAAGTATATATATTTCCTTGTCAGAAAAATCACCTTGCTCATCGGTTCTGAAAAGGGCAAGTTCAGCCATAAGACTACCTTTATCCGTAACTATTATGCCCCCTCCATAGAAAAGATCATGCGGATGCATAAATGATTTGTAAATATCAGATTCTGTAAGTAAAGATTCAGGAATAAGGTCCGAGTCCCTAAAAGCAATTGTACGTCTAGTATTAACAGCAACTCTTCCAAACCTTGAGCTTTTAAACATGCTTTTATATCCCGAAAAAAACTCTTCATCTGCATTCATCATTATGGGATCTGACATTACTATGTTGCTATTTTCCTCAGATAATAGATAAAAAATCGCCTTTTCAAATAAAATAAGAGGCTTTAGTGCTTCAAGAAAATAATTACACATGAATTTCAAATCATCGGTGGAATGTATAATAATTAATATATCATTTACTCTTAGCCATTCTTTATTATCTAACATTAACTTAACCCCCATATTTTTTTATATAATAAGCTGTTTTATAATATTAATTGAAAGTAGGATTAAAACTTTATTGTCACAAGGATCAAATAAAATAGTTCTATATATCGAAACATTTCTTTACATCACTATTGTATTATAATTTTTGCTGTAAATACATTCCTTTTTTAGTGTTACAAAGAAACTCTCAACACAAGAATTATCATATTGGCATCCTGACCTGCTCATACTATATTTAATTCCATTACTCTCAAGAATTTCATAGTAGTTTTGTAACAACATATATAATTTATAAAAATAAAACAACAGACATGCTCCAATATGGAACATGTCTGCTGCATTAAAAAATTTGTGTTATTAAATAATTCTCTTTTTTGATACTAAATTGATGAATTATATGGCATTCTTTTATATCTTACAACTATAAGAAAACAGTCAACCATAATACCAGTTGTACAACAGGCAATTATAGTTCCTATTCCTGCAACACCACCTAATAACAAACCTGATATTGTAAAAGTAATATCTATGATTGTTCTTCCTAAAATATAAGGAACCTTAAATTTATTTACAAAGAAATAAATTATGGCGTCAATACTATGCATTCCTTTTTGATATTGAATCAATATGGAATAACATAATGCAAAGCATAGCTGCGCAATAAGAATCATACCAATTTTCATTATAAAAGTATAAGTAGGTATTACTAAGGATTGAATAAAAGGGTAAACAAAGTCTATGGCATAACCTACAGTTAGTGTGAAAATTACAGTTGTAAGACCAATTTTTTTACGAGAAATTAGCAATGCTAACAACAACAATATGCTGTTACAGATACGGCTTGCTGTACCAAAGGAGATGTTGAAACTCTTATGAAGCCCTTGTAATAATACGGTTAAAGTATCTGAACCAAGTCCGCATTCAACAAATATAGCTACACCGATACCTGTTAATAATATAGAAATTAATACAACGCTAAAGGTGATACATAACTTCCTGACATTCATAATTACTCGCTTAGGTCTTCGCCATTGGTTTCAATTACTTTTTTCATCCAGTGGTAGCTGTCTTTTAAATAACGCTTGCCGCTACCTTTTCCATAATCATCAATATCAACATAAATAAAGCCATAACGCTTGCTCATTTCACTGGAAGAGCAGCTAACTATATCAATTGGGCCCCAAGCATAGTAACCTCGTAAATCAACTCCGTCTTTTATTGCCTCTTTCATTTGCTCAATATGTGCTTTATAGTAATCAACACGGTATGGATCATGAATTGTGCTATTGTCTTCTAATTTATCATGATAACCCACACCATTTTCAGTAATATATATTGGACACTGATAACGATCATAAAATAAATTTAAGAGTGTACGAAGGCCTATTGGATCAATACTCCAACCCCATGGATTAGCAGGTAATTCGGGATTCCTGTAGTCCCCTTGTCCATTTTTTGCACTTTCAGCATCACAGATCCTTGTGTAGTAATAAGAGAAGGACATATAGTCTGCAGTATTTTTCAAGGCTTCTTCATCGCCTTCACCGAATTCCACATGGATATTATTGTCCTCAAAATAACGGAAGGCATAACCAGGATAATAGCCACGTAATAATACATCTGAAAAGAAATATTCCATCTGGTTCTTTCTAAGAGTTGCAAATACATCTTCTGGTTTACAGGTTGCAGCATATGCTGGTCCTCCGCATAACATCATACCAATTTGATAATTAGAGCCTACTTCATGAGCATATTTAGTTGCTAAAGCACAAGCCACCATTTCATTATGGACTCCTTGGTATTTTGCACTTAGTAAATCATCTACCACATCTTCTGCAATTCCTAAATGGTTGAAGGATTCATGAACAATTAGGTTAATTTGGTTAACAATAATCCAATACTTAACTTTACCTTTGTAACGATCAAAGAGGGTTTTACAATATCTTACGAAGAAATCAATAGTTTCTCTTGAATACCACCCTTTATAAGCAGTTGTTAAATGTAAAGGCATTTCATAATGGGATATTGTAATCATTGGTTCCATGCCATTTTTAATAATTTCATCAATTAAATTATCATAAAACTTTAATCCTGCTTCATTTGGCTCACTTTCATCTCCCTTAGGATAGATTCTAGCCCAGTTAATTGAGGTACGAAAAGTTTTTAAGCCAAGCTCTGCTAATAATTTTAAATCTTCTTTATAAGTGTGATAAAAATCTATACCCCATCGTTTAGGAAATATGCGATCTTTACTTTCTAATGCTTCCTGTACAAAAGTTGAAGTTACTTCTTTATTATATTTTTTATCTAATGCAATACTATCAACAAATTCGTTGATATCAGCAATACATAATCCTTTTCCATCTAAATCATAGGCACCTTCTAGTTGATTGGCAGCAACGGCGCCCCCCCATAGAAAGTTCTTTGGAAACCCTGTTGGTACTCTATTCATGTTATTTTTCCTCCTTTAAAAAGCGCCTCCCTACTTGCTTTAGAAGACGCTTTATTTTTTATTTTTCTAATGCAGCTATTCTTTTTTCATAGCTTTCAAAAATTTTAATCATTTGTTTAGCAATATTAATCTCACTATTAATTGTCATAAGTGTATCTTGAGCATGGGCAAACAATATTGAATATTTACTTTCTTCTCCAGCACATTCTGCTTGAATAACATCGGTTTGTATTTTATGTGCTTCGGTAATTTTTGTTTGAGCATCCTCCATATTCTTTTTTGCTAATGTAAAGTCGGAAATAGCAATGGCATCTAATGCTTCCTTGCACATTTTACGTGCATCGCCTGCATTTAAAATTATCTGCATTGCTGCTTGTACTCTTTCTTCTTCCATGTATTATGTCTCCTTTATAAATTAAGCATATTAATTTGCAGCCTCTTGAGTTTCATAAGCTTTAACTTCTTGAGCCTCGTAGGCTTTAAAAAATGGATACCATATAGCTGTTGAAATAACAATGTTTACAATTAATAATATAATACCCCTAATTGATTCTGTTGTAAGCCAAGTTGCAATTGGGAACGGACAATACCACATCTCAAATTGTATAGTTGGAATTGGTGCAAAATGAATTACTTTTGTAAAGATATAAGTTACTAAAGGCAGTATAATCCCTTGAAGCCACATTGGAACCATTAATATTGGATTCCAGGCTATAGCTCCAAAAACTACAGGTTCATTTATATTAAAAATACCTGGCACAAGACAAGCTTTTCCTAAAGCACTTAATTTCTTTGATTTTGAACGCATTAGCATTATAACAAGTGGTAATGTACAAGCAATACCCCCAACCCAAAGATATGCTGAATATACAGTACTGCCAGTAACAAGATTTAAATTGGATACTGTAGCTGTACCTGCTTTTGCTAAGGCAATATTAGTAGTTATTGCTGCTAAAAAAACTGGTTGTACAACTGGTGTCAGTACCCAGCTTGAAATACCCATAGAATATAAGAAGCAAAATATAAACATAAGAAGAATAAAACCAAATGGTGATTCAATAAAATTCGATAATGGCATAAAAATTGAAAGTATGATGTGATATATGTCAACCTTCATAAGCAATACCACAATCCAGCCTGTACATACAACAATAGCAATTGGCAGCATTGCATCAAACCAAGACCTTACGAAATCCGGAATTGCTGAATCCTCTTTAAAAAATGAAAATTTACCAAATAAACTCATAATATATCCCGTATAAATTCCACAGAATATCGCAACAAACATTCCGCCAGCTCCTAAGGCATCATGTCCAAAACCAATTACTTTATCAATCTCAACTTGCGGTGTTATAACAATTAAGAACAACACTAAACTACTCATAGCAGCAATAAAACGCTGCTTACGAAGACGTTTCTTTTCCATCAAATTGAAAGGAATTAAAAAAGCAACAAACAAAGATATTTTTCCCATGGTCCATGAAAATGGAGTCCAGAAGCTTGGTAAGCTTGGGAAATAATCATTTAGAATTGCTAATAAGCAGAATACAGATCCCAAGAAAATAAAGGGTAACGTCTGCATAATAGAATCCTTAATTGTAACAACCCATACATTATTATTAATTTTGCTCATTTTTGGAGAAAAACTATTTTCAAGCCAATAAGTAAATTTTTTCATTAAAATGGCCCCCTTTTTATTTTATTTAATTAAATATTGATAAAAGATGATCTAAAGCTTTATTACCATCAAGGGTAGAATAATATTCCGGTTTCATTAAAATGGCCTTTACTGGTGCACCTTGTAAAATATCATCAATTTCGTCAAGTAAATAAGCCAAGTGTGGACCGATCATTAATGCATCCATTTCATCAATGTAATTTTCTATTTCAGATTCACTTCTTGCTTTAATAGAGATATCCATAGCTCTTTCTTTTGCTGCTTTTCTCATATTAGCAGCCATAAAACCACTGCTTGCACCTGATCCACATACTAATAAAACATTTAATTTTTTCATTTTTATCATCCTTCCCTTCAGCTGAATAAGTTAATAGTTAAATAGCTTAAAATAACGTTACACTCAGTGTATGATTACATTATTGCCTATCAGTATAGCCAATTCAAATAAATATTTACACCTTAAAAGTGCAATCATTTGTTGCACATTAGGGGTGCAAAATATTATTTGACGATTTTAAATTAGTATTATAAACTACAAATTAATAAAGTGTAGAAAAATATGAATTGTTACTACAAAGGTGAGGGATATTGTATTTTGAATGCAAAATCATTGAAATTATTAAGTTATTTACAAAGCCAAGATGACTGGATAACATCTTCACAATTATCTTTAAAGTTAAATGCTTCTTTACGCAGTATTAAGAATTACATTTCAGAAATTAAAAAGGTTAACACTGACTTAATTATTTCATCAAGAAATGGATATAAAGTAAATAAGCCTGAATTACAAGCTTTTTTAAAGACTATTAATTCTTCAATCCCTCAAACACCTGAAGAACGAATTGATTATATTATAATAAAGCTTGTTAAATCTATTGAGCAAGCTATTGATATTTATGACCTTAGTCAGGAAATCTATATTAGCGAAGCTACTCTAAAGGTTGATTTGCATAAAGTTAGGCATAAGTGCAATGAATTTGGCTTGACTTTAATAATTTGCGGTAACAATATTTCTTTAGAGGGATTAGAAAAAAATAAACGAAGAATTATGAATTCAATTTTTTATGCTAAATTGAACAAAAATCCTATGGATATCAATACCATACAAAATGTCTTTGTAGATTATGATATAGAGCAGATAGAAGCGATTATTGTAAACGTATTTAAAAGGTATCATTATTTTATTAATGATTATTCTTTAATTAATTTGATTTTACATGTAACCATAACAATCGAGCGAATTAAAAGCAATTATATTTATGATCATGTAGAAAAAAATAACAAACTAATAATTAAGCAGCATGAAAATAAAATAGCTCGGGAAATAGCTAGGGAATTAGAAATTGCATATCAAATAACATATAATGAGAACGAAATATATGAATTAACACTGCTAATAATAAGTAATGCTACCAATTTGGATTATAAAAGTGCTAATAAACTTAATCTAAATTACTTAGTTGGCGAAGAATGTATGGAACTTGTAAAGGATTTGGTTCAATATATTAATAATTATTACTATATTGATTTCAATGAATCTGAATTTCTGCTGCGTTTTGCTTTACATATTAAAAATCTACTTGTTCGCAGCAAAAGCAATCATTACAGTAAGAATCCTTTAACTGAATCTATTAAAAGTAATTTCCCTTTAATTTATGACTGTGCAGTTAATATTTCCTATAAAATTAAAACTTACACAAACTGTGAAATTAATGAAGATGAAATTGCTTATATTGCCTTACACATTGGTGCGGCCATGGTAAATCAGAAAAGCTTACAAAATAAAATTACTTGTGCAATTCTTTTTCCTCAATACTATGATTTAGATATAAAATTAGGAGAGAATATATCTTCAGCATTTCATGATTCTTTACTAATTAAATATATTGCTACAAAGGAAAAAGAGCTACAAAACGTTCCTGTTGATTTTATTATTTCCACCATTCAATTTAAAAGTTTTACAGCTTTACCATCCGTAATTATAAATACATTTTTAACAGAAAGAGATCGTAAGCTAATCTCAAACAAAATTGAGGAAGTAAAGAAAAATAAACAGAAATTACAATTTTTGAATTACTTGTATATGTTTTTTAATGATTCCCTCTTTCTTAAAGACAAGTATTTTAATAGCGAAAATGAAGCCATTGAGTTCATGTGTAATGAAATGCAGTTGAAAGGTTATATAAATTCAAATTTTAAGCAAGAAGTGTTTGAACGGGAATCAATGTCATCTACAGCCTTCAATGGCATAGCAATACCTCATTCTATGCACATGGATGCCATTAAAACAGGTATGTTTGCAATTGTTAATCAGCATACTATGAAATGGGGAAAGCAACAAGTAAATATTATTTTCTTATTGACCATTAATAAAGATGAGAAAAAAGTATTTAATGATATGTTTGATTCTTTGACAACAATTTTGTCCGAAGAAGTTAATTTAAAGAAACTAATTCATTGTAATTCATTTGAGGAATTCATTAATACATTAGTAGAATGTGTTTAAAAGTCCGCCATATTTCAGGCGGACTTTTTTTCTGCTATGTAGGAACATTAGAGTCAAGTGCCTTATAATTTTCCCATAGACATCATAATAAAGCCGCAGAAAGCAGCATTATCAGATTGCATTGAAACATGAACTTCATTTTTCATTTGATTGATTTGCTCTCGATAAGCTTTATAGAACTCAAAAGTTGGTTTTGGGCTGTATTTAATGCCCTCCAATTCAAAGATCTCAATTATCCATTTAACTGTTGTAGGTTTAATTAAAACTTCCACAGCTGGTCGATAATATACTGGGCAGACAGTTAACAAGGGCCATTTCGCAATCTTATATTCATTTAGTAGAGCTGTCATCATTTCGAACCCAAATTTTTGATCACCATGTAAGAATTCTTTAAGTCCATGGGATAACCGTTCTTTCTCATTCTCATTCATGGCCTTTACCAGGTCTCTAAACTTAGGCTTTTCGAAAATTGAAACCAAAGAAGACTGACTGACTACCTTATTCATGGAATCAATAATTCTGCTTGGACTTTCAAATTGCTCAATTGTAAAACTCTCCTGTGCTAATTTATTCATTTTCTCTACCTTATGCTTCTTTGCTATTTCAAGCACTTTGGGATTATTAAAGCCACCGGGGTATTGCATTAAAAATCTCTCCTCGGCCTCTTTCAATTTTTTAATGTTCAACTTAATCACCTCCGTTGGATGAGTATATGTTCTTATTATACACCTAATAGCATCCACATGACTTATTCCTTATTTTTTTAAAAAAACATTAAATCATATAATTGAGGTAATTAAATAAATGCCACCAGATCTTCTACAATCTGATGGCATCTTATTTAAATGCAAGTTAAAGCAAGCTTTTATAGGCACTTCTTAAAGATATTTTCAATATCCTGCTGATTTAAAGGTTTGAATCCAGGCATAACCCCGCCCCCGCATGCTTTCTTAGCCATTATACTAAAGTTCTCTTCATCAATACCTATTTCACTGAAAGTGCTCTTTAAACCCAGGGTGTTAAAGAAGAAGTCAGATAGCATCTCAATACTCTTCTTGGCAACAGCCATTGTCTCCATATTCTTATCAATACCAAATACATTGCACCCAAACTGATAAAATTTTGATACTGTTGTTTCATCCAATGTATATTCCATCCATCGAGGTGTTAAAATGGCAAGTCCTAGACCATGAGTAATATCGTAAAAGGCTGAAAGTTCGTGCTCAATTGGATGGCAGGTCCATGCCTGTCTCTTACCACCATTTATAAAACCATTAATGGCCCAGGAAGAAGTCCACATTAGGTTTGCACGAGCTTCGTAGTTCTCAGGTTCTTTCATTGCAATTGGAGTGTATTTGATGATAGTTTTCATTAATGCTTCAGCCACAGAGTCTAACATGTTCAAATCCTGATTCATGTTAAAGTACACTTCTATAATATGGGACATTATATCTGCTGCACCACAGGCAGTCTGATAGCTGCTTACTGTGTAAGTATTAGTTGGGTCAAGGAAAGATACTTTTGGAAGCAGCATTGGATGCATATAACCAATTTTATCTTTTGTCTCAAGATTACTGATAACACCACCTGCATCCATTTCAGAACCTGTTGCAGATAGTGTAAGCACAGTAACTATAGGCAGACAATTGGTAACTGGTGCTTTGCCTGTAAGTATATCCCATGTATCCCCATCATAGAATGTTCCTGCTCCTATGAACTTAGTAGCATCAATGGTAGAACCGCCTCCTACAGCCAGCAGCACATCTATTTTTTCTTTCTTACAGATTTCTGCACCTTTATTAACTGAGGTAATACGAGGATTTGGCTCAATACCCGAAAGCTCGAATAGTTCAAGTCCAGCATCTTTTATTTCTGCTACAATTTTGTCATATAAGCCAATTTTCTTAATAGAACCACCACCATAGGTTAAGAGTACGCGTCTACCATACTTTTTTAGTTCTCCTCCTAAGTTTCCAAGTTGGTTTTCTCCAAAGTATACCTTAACAGGTACATCATAAATAAAATTATTCATATAATTAACTCCTCTCTAATTTAAAATCAAAATGTTCTGCTTTATTATTCTTAAGCATTTGCCTTATCATAATCTTCATCAGATACTGGTTCCAGCCACTCAGCAGGTCCTTTTGAAGCATCAGCTTCTACTGCTAAATGGGCAAACCAACTGTCTTTTGCAGCCCCATGCCAGTGTTTAACATCTGCTGGTATATTTACCACATCTCCTGCATGTAATTCCTGTGCTGGCTTTCCACATTCCTGATAATATCCTTTTCCACCTGTTACAAGTAAAACTTGCCCACCTGGATGCTTATGCCAGCTGTTGCGGCATCCCGGTTCAAAAGTCACATTGCCAATAGGACAAGGCATACTTGTAAGCATTTGTAGATGCACTGTTCCAATAAAGTTATCACTTTTAAGTACCTCTCCTATTGGGAAAATTACACTATTCTTTAAAGCTTTTATTTCACTCATTTCTTTACTCCTTTCAGTCGTAAACACTGGGCAATCTAGCATGCTCATTCCCACTCGCAGCTTGCCCGTAAAAGTCCATTTAGGACTTTTACAACTCATTTAAATAATTGATTGCACTTAAGGTTCTCGGATAACCGATGTAGGGCAAGAGATTTGTAATAACAGTTAATAGCAATTGTTTTTCATTTCCTACATTTAAGTTTGCCATGATGTGCCCCTTCGCCTGAGGTTCACACCCTCCCATTGCTATGAGCATAGAAAATGTAAGCAGTTCTCTTGTCTTAATATCAAGTCCATTTCTTGTATAATAGTCTCCAAAACAGTTGCCTGATAAATATTTTTGAATATGAAGCTGACTTTCCGGAGAATTTTCATACATCTTATTAATTACTTCTGCACCAACAATTTCTTTTTGTACTTTCAATCCTTTCTCCATTCTGGTATCAGGATTTATAGTTGACTGCCCCTTTAATGGAAGCTCTATGCCTCTACTTGTAAGAACCTCATTTGCTGCGTGAATGAAATCAAAGGACTTTGCAATACCGCAGTAGGGCACGGACTGATAAACTATTTCTTTGATTTCTATTGGAGTGACTCCTACATTTAAGGCTGCTCCAAGCATTACCTTATATTCACTTAAGGTCTGCATGGCTATCATTGCTGCTAAGATTACTTTCATTCGTAACTTTACATCTAATTTTCCGTACTGAAGAACTTCATCAAAGGCGAAGTTATCAAATAATTCTATAAGCTCAGGATCAGTTACTTTTAGCGTTGACTTATGATTTGGAAACAATTCTTCATGGTTTTTATTTGCAGCTTCAGTTATGCTCATAATTTATCTTCTCTTTTCTTAAAATTATTTTTGAATCTATCTGCTTAACCCAGTTAAATATTCCACAGTTTCTGGATTATAATGTGAAAAGAATGCACTCTCTTCTTTATCTAACTTAGCTACCATATCCATATCATTCTTTGATAATTCAAAGTCAAATATATCAAAGTTTTGTTTCATCCTTTCCTTGTGCACTGATTTCGGAATTACCACTACACCTCTTTGTATGAGATATCTTAAAATAACCTGGGCAGTGGATTTTTTATATTTTTCACCAATAGTTTTCAAGGTTTCATTTGTAAACATACCATTTCTTCCTTCAGCAAAGGGTCCCCAGGATTCAATCTGTACTCCATATTTTTTCATGATTTCCTGTGCTTTTGCCTGTTGGTTAAATGGATGTGTCTCAACCTGATTGACTGCAGGAACAACTTCATTAAACTGTATTAAATCAATTAATCTGTCCGGATAGAAATTACTTACCCCGATGGCTCTGATTTTCCCCTCTTTATACAGTTCTTCCATAGCTCGATAGGTTCCATAATAATCATTAAATGGCTGATGAATTAGCAGCAAATCCAAATAATTAAGCTGTAGTTTTTTCAGTGATTCTTCGATAGATTTCTTTGCCTTTTCATAGCCAGCATTGGAAATCCATACTTTTGTAGTAATGAAAAACTCTTCCCTAGGTATACCACTTTTTTTTATTGCACTTCCTACAGCCTCTTCATTGCCATATGCTTGAGCAGTATCGATGGAGCGGTATCCAACACTAATTGCATCCAATACACATTTTTCGCATTCTTCTTGATCTTGGATCTGATAAACTCCAAACCCTAGAATTGGCATTGTTACGCCATTGTTTAATTTTACATATTCCATAATATTCACCCTTTTATCAATTAATAATTTCTTTTGTCTCTATTTCTGAAGCCACTTAAAAATTTCTTTTTCAGAGTGCTGCACATTACCCCCTTTAATTGGAAGACCTTTTTCCACCTTAGCACTAGTGCAAAGCTTTTTAATATCATTTTCACTGCGTCCCATTCCGCTTCCTTCATGGGTGCAGAACGGAATGATTGTCTTTCCTGAAAAATCATAGGCTTCTAAGAAGGTAAACACTGGCATTGGCATAGTGCCCCACCAGTTGGGATACCCTAGATATATCACATCATAATCATCCATGTCGTGAGCCTTTCTTGTTAACTCAGGTCTTGCGTTTTTACGGAGCTCTTCCTGAGCTACCCTTGTGGACTCATTATAATCCGTTGGATAAGAGCTTACGGCCTCAATATGAAACATATCACTTCCTGTTATTTTCTGAATCATGGTAGCTGCAACTTCTGTATTTCCTACTGTTAAATTTACAATGCTGCCATTAACATAGTTGTTACCTTTTCTTGAAAAATAAGCTATCAAAGATTTTTTACTCATAATTCCTATCACTCCTTTCCCGTCTATCACCACTCTACTCCTTGGAGTTAACTCTAAGTCAAGTGTTATTTATCACCTGATTTTTTTAGGCTTTCTTCTTTTTTCAATACTCTTTCTTCATATCCATCTATTTTTTTATTCAGACGCTCTAAGGTTTGCTGCATTTCTTTAACTTTTTCAGATAACTGACTGTGTTGTTCAATTAAAAGCTCTTTTCTAGCCTTAATTGTAGAATTTCCTTGCTGGAACATGGTTACATACTCTACTAAAGTTTCAATAGATAGTCCTGCAGCACGCATACATTTAATAAAATTAACCCATTCGCAATCTTCTTCCGTATAATCCCTGATTCCACTTGCATTTCTATTCACTGGAGGAATCAGACCAATTCGCTCGTAATAACGGAGCGTATCAGCTGATATAGCATATTTTTTACTTACTTCTGCAATGGTCATAATAAATTCTCCTTTTTCTAAATGTAGTTTTATCACTTTACGGCAAAGCAATACTTTCTTTTTATTGTTTGAAATATAATGAGCATCAGTTTGCTTAGCTTATCTTTCTTTTGATGCAACACAATTGTAGCTTATTTAATTATTTATCCAAATTATGATACTTTATATTCTTTTTGCCCGCATTGTTCCTTCATTCTAACTTTACCATCGGCTCTTAAAAACCAACGGGCAAAGTTAAAGACCAAGATTGCCAGTGCAGTAGATAAGGAGCTGATCCATGTGATTGCCATTATAGACCATCTCCCTACTACGATTCCCCCAATACCTGCACCCAAGGCAAATCCAAGCTGTACAAAGGTGCTGTTCAGACTAAGCACTATTCCAGAAACTTCAGGAGCAAGTGATACTAAATTGAAGTTTTGAGTCGGTCCAAAGGTCCAGCAAGCTATCTCCCAAATCATAAGCATTATAATAGTTACCACCGCCAATCCAGAACCTATAGATACCAGCACAAGGGTGATAACTTGAAGGAGCATAGCACTAAATATTGTGCGGGTGATACCAATCCTATCCGCCAATATTCCGCCAAGCTTGGACCCAATCAAGCTTCCTATTCCCAATATCATAAGAATAATGCTTATTTTATTTTCAATCATAGGCATAGCTGCCCTTAGAAATGGGGTGATATAGGTATCAATAATTGAAAAGCCTATAAACACCAATAAAGTCACACTAAGCATAAATGCTATTCTCGGATTCTTTAAGATGGCAAGTCTCTTAACAAGCGGCACAGATGCTTCACCTTCGAAAGCTGGAATTGTTCTCCTAATAATTAATAATGCAAGCAAAGTAAAGACTCCGATAATCCAAAATATTGTCTTCCAATTATATGCACCTGCTGCAATTCGTCCCAATGGAACTCCAAATACAAGAGATGAGCTAAAGCCCATTGCGACGTTGGACATAGCACTACCTTGACGTCCAGGTGCAGCTAACTTCGCAGCTATCCCATAAGCATTAACAAGGAATACACCTGTTCCAATCCCAAGTATACCGCGAGCCACCATTAGGAATCCAAAGCCTGGAAGTAACAGCATAGAAGCAATCCCTATTAATATGATTGCAAGTGCCATTAATAGCTGCTTACGCTGATTCATCTTAGCTATGGCCACAATAACTAGAGGCGTACCTATGGCATTACTAAGAGCGTATACAGTAACAAGTTGTCCAGCAGTGGATACAGATACGTTTACTGAAGCAGCGATTTTATCTAGCATTCCCACTATGCTAAATTGAGTAGTACCAACTATGAAGCAAATAATAGTGAGCATGTATATTTTCCAATTGTTATTAATTTTATTTTTCATTAAGTCTAGATTCTCCTATAATTATATTTTATAAGACTCGCTTTATTTGTAAGAAGCTTCATAAATAGCTATACAGTCTTCAATACTCAGTTCACATCTGTCAGCTAAAAACAGTCCACCCATTGCATCATTTGCATTATGGGCAAAGCTTTCAAATTCCTCTGGTTTGATGCCATAATCGGACATCTTAATATCATTAACACCGCATTCCTCCTGTAACTTAGAAAGCATTGTAATGAAATCCATAGGTTCTTTTGCATCATCCATACCCATTGCTTTTGCCATACGTATAAAACGGTCATCACAAACATGTTTGTTAATGAAATGAGTAAAATATGCTTTACTAAGTATAATAAGTCCTGCTCCGTGGGGTAAATCCTGATGGTATGCTGACATGGCGTGTTCTAAAGAATGTTGACTAGAAGTTGTCCCCACACACATTACCACTCCGGACAAGTTATTCGAAAAAGCAACCCTTTCTCTTGCCTCCATATCATTTCCGTCTTTTACTGCTCTTGCAAGATAGCGGCTTACATTTTCAATTGCAGTTATAGCATACATATCACTCATTAAATTTGTTTTATTATTAATATATCCTTCCATGCTGTGAGATAAGGCATCCCATCCCTGAAAAGCTGTGAATTTTGGTGGTACTGATTTCATCAGCTCTGGATCAACAATAGCAAACACTGGAAATAAAGCATTGTCCTTAATGCCCACTTTTTCTTTTGTTTCTTCATTTGTTATTACTCCACCTGCATCTGTTTCGGATCCAGTTCCTGCTGTTGTTGTAATTGCTACTATAGGAAGAGGCTTATTTTTAATTGCATTTCTTTTTCCTGTTCCTGATTGTACATAGTCCCAGAGGTCTCCGGGATTTGTTGCCATGATTGCAATTGCCTTTGTTGCGTCCATGGGGCTTCCTCCACCTAATGCTACAACAAAATCACAGCTATTTTCTTTTGCAAATGCAGCTCCAGCCATGACTGTTGATTTAAGCGGGTTAGGCTCAACCTTATCAAACACAACTGCTTCCACTTCTGCCAGTTTTAACTGTTCTTCTACTCTGGTAAGGTAGCCATTGGCTTTGGTTGATTTTCCTTTAGATATCACTATCATTGCCTTTTTGCCTGGCATAACCTGATCCTTTAGATTGTTTAACTGACCTGCTCCGAATAAAGTTCTTGTTGGTATATACATATTAAAACTCATATTAAATCCTCCAATTTATAGATGTAATAAAACAAAAATAACATTTGCTATTCCAATAGTTTATAATGTACAAATGTGCAGCCTTTAACGAATGAAATTTGTAAATGTGGCTTCTTCCCTTTCGGGCAAAGCAATTCCTGCTTTTATTCCTGCTTCCTTGCATTTTAGGAAGAACGCCATATTTCTTCCAAGAGTTCTCATAGTCTGAAGTCCTTCTAAATCCTGTTTTACCTGCTCTGGAGTTGCGCCATGTACCATATTCCAATACTGCGAAGAAATAATTGGCATCTGCATCAGCCCGAAATACTTATTCAGTTGGTCATAAGTTGCTGTAGTTCCAGCCCTTCTAGCTGATACTACACATGCTGCGGGTTTCAGATAAAATGACTGTCTGCCTCCATTTAAATCCGTATAAAATACACGATCCATAAAAGAAGAAATTTCTCCGCTGGCAGCTGCAAAGTGTACCGGAGAACCAAATATATAACCATCAAAATCTCCAGCTATTTCAAGAAATTCATTTACCTTGTCATTAAATACACATTTGCCTGTATTCACACAGCTTTTGCAGGCAATACATCCAGCTAATGGCTTTGTTCCAACTTGAAATATTTCTGTATCTATTCCTTCAAGCTTTAAGGCTTCTGCAACCTCATTCAATGCTGTATAAGTGCATCCTTTTGCATGTGGACTTCCATTTACTAATAATACTTTCATAATTTTTGCCTCCACTTTTATACTTTTATTTCTTTGTTTATTCATACTCTATCACTTGAAGTGAACTCCAAGTCAAGAACTTTTTTGCTGCAAATTTAAAATGAAAAAGTAAAACAATTTTAAACTTTATTTGAAAAAGATAATCTATTTTCCCCTGATTATACAAATCCATTCACAAAATACCTATAAAAAAAGCCAGTTAAAGTGAGTAACTGATCACCTTAATTGGCTTTTTAACATCTAAATAACATAAATCCTTATTTTTAGTGAATGGCTTATCACTTAATCGGATTATCTTTATATTTGTTTTTATTTCACACTCTATTGATGTCGTCTAGTAGAGCCTCTCTAACCTCAATTTACAAGTATTTTGCAGTAATTGACGCCTTGCAGTTTTTAAGTTCAGCAGGTACTCCTTCAAAAAGAATCTGTCCGCCTTTGCTGCCGCCCTCAACACCTACGTCAATAATCCAATCAGCATTACGAATTACATCCAGGTTATGTTCTATTACAATAACTGTATTGCCCTTATCAACAAGATGGTCAATAATGGCCAAAATACTTGTAATATCGGACATATGCAAACCAGTTGTAGGCTCATCCATTATATAGATATTACCCTTTTTACTTAATTCCTTAGCAAGCTTTAGGCGCTGACACTCTCCACCAGAAAGGGTATCTAAAGGCTGACCCAGGGTCATATAATGCAGTCCCACATCAACTAAATGCTTCAGCTTGTTTTTTATTTCTTTTTGGGTGAAAAATTCAACAGCTTCTGCAATAGTCATATCAAGCACGTCGACAATGGATTTGCCATTGTACTTATACTCCAAAACTTCCTGCTTAAACCGTTTGCCACCGCATTCCTCACAGATGGTTTCAACTGAATCCATAAAGGAAAGATCTGTTTCAATATATCCTCGCCCATTACAAGCCTCACATGCACCCTCTGAATTATAGCTGAATAGTCCGGCACTTACCTTGTTTTCTTCTGCAAATAATTTGCGTATTTGATCCATTATACCTGTGTAGGTGGCTGGATTTGAACGTAGATTTGCGCTGACTGCAGACTGGTCAATAATAATGGCATCTTCATATTGCTTAGCAAAGACACCATTAACAAGGGTGGACTTACCAGAACCTGCAACACCTGTAACAACAGTGAATATACCTTTAGGTATTCTTAAACTCACATTTTTTAAATTGTGTAAGTTACTTTTTTTAGTTTGAAAGTATTCATTGCTTATCCTCGGGTTGTTCTTAATGGGCAGTCTCCTCCCCATATATTCTCCTGTAAGTGTCTTGGATTTTAAAAGGTCGTTAAAGCTTCCTTCAAACATGATCCTACCGCCATTTGCACCGGCTTTAGGCCCAACATCAACAATATAATCTGCTGCCTTTATTACATCAGGGTCATGTTCAACCACAATAACCGTATTGCCTTTATCCCTGAGTTTAACCAGCAGTTCATTAAGTCTATGTACATCTCTGGGGTGTAATCCAATACTTGGCTCATCAAAAATATACATTGCATCCGTCAAACTACTTGTAAGATGTTTTACCATTTTTACACGTTGGGATTCTCCGCCTGATAAAGTAGAAGTTTCCCTATCTAAGCTTACATAGTCAAGGCCTATTTGAATTAAATCATTTAGACGCTCACTCAAATTCTTTATAATAGGTTTCACCTTGGGATCATCAATTTTTTTAATTAATTCTAGAAGTTCATCTACCTGCATAGCCGTAAAATCAGCTATTGAATACCCCATTATTTTTGATGATAAAGCACTTTCATTATAGCGTCTGCCACTGCAATCAGGGCACTGCTCTTCAGTTGTAAAAGGAGCAATTTTCTTCTGTGAGGCCTCCGATTTTTCGTACTCGGTTTTGATGAACTGACTTATGAATCTCTCAGCAAGACCAGCATAGGTGGTGTTAATTCCTTCCAAGAGGACCGACTTTATTTTTTCAGGTTTATGGTATACAAGCTTATGGTATTCCTCTTCTGTAAAATCCTTAATCTTCTTATCACAATCAAAAAAGCCAGATGCAGCATACATTTTCCACTGCCAATTACCAGGCTTATAACCCGGCAGCAAAATTGCCCCTTCGTTTAAAGACTTTTCTTTGTCCAAAGCTTTGTTAGGATCAAGGGTAACAATCCTGCCGATACCTTCACAGGTCTTGCACATTCCATTAGGGTCATTAAATGAAAAATGATTGGATGGACCTATATGGGGCTTTCCTATTCGTGAAAATAAAAGCCTTAGTAATGGATTGATATCTGTTATTGTTCCTAGAGTTGAACGTGAGTTACCGCCAATCCTCTTTTGGTCAACAATAATGGCTAAAGACAGATTTTCAATTGCATCAACCTCAGGATGACCATACTTTGGTAAAAAACCTTGAACAAATTTACTGAAGGTTTCATTTAATTGCCTGCCAGCTTCCTGAGCGATGGTTTCAAATACAATTGAAGATTTACCTGAGCCTGACACTCCAGTAAAAATTGTTATCTTCTTTTTGGGAATTTTCAAGTTGACATTCTTTAAGTTATTCGCACGTGCACCTACTATTTCGATAAACTCCTGTTCCATCTTTTGTCTCCTTTACTGAGTTTTTCAGATTTGCTTATATCAAGTATACTATTAAACATTAATGGTATCCACATGAGTTATTATTTATTAAAAATATTAAAGGCATCCACTTGACTTATTACTTATTTTGCTCATTTTTGAGTTTATATAAGTCATATGGATGCCATTATTATTATTTTAAATTTATTATATTGTCAACTACATTTTGTGGAACTGCCCCTGTTCCGCCAAGTATATATTTCATTTTTGCACTGCTTACATACTGTTTTAAAAAATTTCTATAATCTATATCGCTTAGATTCATACCTTTGTCTACAAGGAATATTCGCGAATTAAAATTTGATGCTAAAATTGACCCCGCTAGAGCATCAGGAAAATCTGCTCCAGTTGCAAAAAATACATGAGACCAATCATAATTTAAACTATAGTTTATAGATCCTATAGTACTGTTAATCTTATAGTTTGTGTCATACCTATTATTGCCACCAAACCTTTGAGGGTTTGGTAGAGAGCTTAAAACTTGATTCGAAATTACCCCGCTTCCACCAACTACTATTGTCTTTGAATAGTTTTCATATATTCTTTTATAGGAATTAATAAAATCTATTGTAGATTTAGGTATATTATTTTTATCTGTAAGCAATATTGGAGCCTGCATTTCAGCTGCCAATGGTGCTATTGATAATGCATCTGGAAAATCATTCCCTGTTGCAACAATGAAAGTGCCTCTAGACCCTACTTCATTTGCAATAGCAGTTGAAGTTTCATATCTATTGTTTCCCTGAATTCTTATACATTTTAAGCCACTTGAAGTTAGTGTATTCTCAATATCCTTTGACACTGCACCTACACCTCCAATAATATATACCTCTTGAGCCTTCAGCCTTTTTATCTCATTAAAAACCTGCGGATTTAAAGACTTTGAATTAGTAAGGAGAATTGGTGCATTATACTTTCTAGCCAAAGGAGCTGCACATAAGGCATCTGGGAAATCATCACCTGTTGCAAGTATTATATTATTTGCAGTATCAAAGCCTTCTTTTGAAATTTCAACAGAAGTAGAATATCTGTCATTGCCTGCTAATCTTTTTATTCCTCCGTCAGTGCTGAAGTTAAATGAATAGTCCTTATCCATTCCTACCCCATCTTGGCTTATTACACTATTATATGGAACATTTAAAGTAAAATTAGTTAAAGCAGGTAAAACACCAGTTCCAGAACTAATCATTATCTCATCATTTATTCCATTTTCGTCGCTTATTACTTGTATCCCAATATTACTAGTAACATTAGTCGTTTTATTCGTTATAGAAATAGTATGTGTTGTATAATTATTGGTTATAGCCCAGCTATCCAAAGGTCTATCGAATTTTAAAATAATTTTTGGATTTACTGGCATCGGTGATGTTTGAAGATTATCCGGTGAAATACTAATAATTTTTGGAGCAGGAATTGTGCAGTTGATATTTACCTGTTTTTCACTTACATTGGAAAATATATCTTTAACACCTATATTTACATTATTAATTCCAGACCTCAATTGATATGGTATTTCTGTATACATACCTACCTTTGATGGATATACTTGTCCATTTAGTAACACTATATTTCCAGGGTATGTTATAACTCCAAAAGTTTGTGTGCTTTTATTCTGCGTGGTGTCACTATCCGGAGATAAATTCATAAAAGGTTTCGGGTAAGAATCGAGAACTATATTACCCGTGATAGTTCCTGTATTGTATAAGTTTCCGATAGTACCTTGTCTTGAGGATGGATCAAGTTCTAATTTATTAAGAATGTAAATATTACCTGATACGTTTATTGTGCCGTAATTTACTATTCCTCCATAAACAACTAGGTTACCCTTTACATTTAGAGCAGAATTAGGGTTGATTACAAGAGTACTAGAACCTGCTATAAAAAGGTCTCCATCATATGACTTTTCACCATCAATCCATTTATTGCTTCCAAAATACTGTTTTACATTTTCATTTATTGTGCCTAGGCTTCCAGTTGAGAAAGTTAGCCTAATATCATCTGGATACTCAATTCCCGATAATTTTCCTGTTATGTCTCCATACCCTCCTGGTATTAGTAAATTATATACTTGACTATAGCTAAGTCCATCATTAAATTTTACAATAAGTTTGTTGCCTAGAACTGTAGCTGTTGTGTTAATCCTATTGTTCTGCGCATTTGTAACTTCCACCATATTTGAATTAATAATATTTATATCCTGATCGAAGTTAAGTGTAATATCATTTACAAGCGGCAGGTTCATTTCTCCATCCTCTATGCTTGTGGATATAAGCATGGGCCTTCTTGTAATATGGGCAGTATCCATGGTTTCAATATATGAAGGACCATTAAAATCTGCTGTTAATGCAATTAGCTTATTTGAGTTATAAAATGTTTTACCAATGGAATGATTCGTATGAAATGACCCAATTGTCGTTAGCGAATCATAATCATATATATTATATCCACCATAAAATACTCGGTCATCCATATTAAATGCCATTCCATTAAATTCGCCGCCAGAGGATAATTTTTTATAGTTTAACAGATCTCCTCCAATATCCTTGCTGCAGGTCAATATTTCAGCTGGTGATGTATAAAGAAATTTCCCATCTGGAGAAAGCATCAAATTGGGGTTAATTACAGATGTATTATCATCTTTATACTCATATTTTTTGCCGATTACCCCGTTACTTACAGGATATGCATATACATCCAAATTTGTTTGGCCACTGCCGGCAGTCCAAGTATTATAAATTACATTATTGTAGCTATTAAATAGTAGCTTTCCCGTCATACAATACAACTGACTTGATATTTCCTTCTGAGTATTTGGATCATAGCTCTCAATTTCAGAACCATAACCTGAAGTCCCACCTGATATGTAAATATAACCCTGATTATCAGTTGTTATACCATAAGGTTCTATGTCAACAGCAAATTGCTCTTTTGCTGTTGGATTCTGTGTATTGAATGCAGCTGTGTCTATTAGAGTAATTGCTCCAGGTAAAGCTGTGTCACTTTTAGGATTATGAGGACCGTTTATCAATGTCACATACAACTGATTTCTAGCTATCACAATGTGCTCAGGCTGCATATTAAACTGAATGTAACTGCTTTGTTTTGTAATATAATTGTAGGCTACTACTCTTTTATTCGTCATGTCTGTGATATATAATACAGGCTGCGTATCATCCTGTACTGCGTCTGCAGCATTGAACCCTAAATTATTGGAATCTGTTGAAGAATATTTAGGCAAACTATTAGCACTTACTTTAGTTACCGGCTGTAGCGTAATGATTAATATTATAGTTAAAAATATTGCAGTAAATCGTTTTATAGATCTTTGCAAAGTTACCCCCCCTAGATTTGTATATCACTGTAAACAATTTCTAATATAATTAAATCAATATTTATATAAAACCACAATATATTTTTAACGGATTAATTGCAAAATAGTGGCAAAGTGACATCCATTTTTAAGCCTTCGCTCAAATATCCCTATCTCTATTACTCTATAACCAACTTTTACTCAATTCTCCTTAATTCCGACTAAAACTTTAGCTCCAAATGCAAAATTTCCTCAGACTATCAGTCTGAGGAAATTTTTTACCTTGCCATGCCGAATATTGCACCTGAAATGAAAGGTATAAGCCATATAATCCAAACAACAATACTTAATTTGTGGAAGTTTGCCTTGGCTTTTGCATCGTTCTTAACCAATACTACAGTTGCCCAAAGTGCATGGAAAAGCATCAAAATAATTGCAAGCAAACCTGTAATGCCGTGGAAATTCAGTTTGAATCCGACTGACGCAATCTTGCTCATTATTGTTGTTCCTGTAGTGTCAAATATCAAGCCTAAATAAAACACAGCCAAATGCCATTTCTTAAGTTCCCCTTGAACCTTTTCACTCCATACACCTATGGTATAGAACACAAGAGCCATTGAAATTGTAATTATTGCGGAAATTAACATAATAAATTCCTCCTTTTAGTCGGAAGCACTGAGCAATTAAAAACTCTCGCTTCCGCTCGAAAATTGCTCGTTAAAGGTCATTTAGACCTTTAACCTCCTAAAATTAATCATTAATTTATTTTTTTGTTTTTCAACATTAATGATAAAATTAAGCCTGTTAAAGCTATTAAGACTGTTGCTATAAAAAGCTTGCTGAACCCGCTGTTCAAAGTGTTTTGGAAGGTTGCAATCTTTTTATTATTTTTATATTATCGCTCCTCTTGAACATTGTTCATTTTGAATTAAAAAAATATCCAAAAACTTAAAATTATAATAGCTTTCATTATTGCTGCATACATAATACACCTCCCCGTTGAGATATAAGTCTAATCTATAATTAAGCAAATTTAAACGAACAACGTTCATTTAAATTTATATTAAAATCATATCTATATGATATGATTTGTTAAAGCAGTTCTTTAAGAAACAGTTCAAAGTACAAATAACAGCATCTGAACTTAACTATAAATCTTACTGTTTCATATGCTTCTAAATTAATTTGAATATTTTTACCTTATTTTTTATTCAAAATATCTTTATTCAGATGAACTATGTTCATTTTATAATATTTTATAGAGTTTGTCAACATAATATCAGAAATAAAAAATAATGATATTCCCTCAATAACTTCTAGTATGAGGGAATTCAAAGATAAATTCATTTTAACCTAACCTTGCCTTTTCCAACGCAGCAAGATCAAACTTTTTCATTTTTAAAAATGCTTCAGTAACACATTTCACTTCTTCTTTTGTACCTTCCTCCAATATCTCCTTCATATTAGCAGGTACAATCTGCCATGAAAGCCCAAATTGATCTTTTACCCAACCACACTGTTCAGCTTCCGGAACAAAGGAAAGTTTATCCCAATACTTATCAATCTCATGTTGACTATCACACATAACCATAAAGGAAAAGGCTTCGTTAAAAGTAAAATCTTCACCAAAACCATGATCCATAGCAATTAATTGAGTTCCAAGGATATTAACCTCTGCATAGTTAACCTTTGCTCTAGTATCCGTTGCTTCACCATCTTCATAATAGTTAATAAAGCCTTTACTTGAATTTTCAAAAACAGAAACATAATAGTTAATAGCATCTTCGGCCTTACCACAGGCTATTCCGGAGAATAATAAAGTTGGCCTTATTTTTTGCTTATGTTCTTCAATATTCGGAACTAACATAAGCTGCCAGTTGACGTTAAACTTATCCTGCACCCAAGCATACCTCTTGCTGAAGGGATACTCTCCAAGGGGCATTAGTTCTGTTCCCTTAGAAGATAATTCAGTATGTAATCTATCCACCTCTTCCGAAGTGGCACAAGCTACCATTAAAGATACTGATGGATTTAGCTTAAAATACGGCCCTGCACTTATTGCTGAGAATCTAAGATTAGCAAGCTTAAAATCTACAAGTTCTGAATCGCCTGAAGGTGTATCCGAAATAGTTGCAATGTTAATTATTCTAGAGTCCTCAAACAAGCTAACATACCATTTTGCAGCCTCCACCGCCTCTTTATCAAACCATAAATGTGGAATTATCCTTTGCATAATATCGCCTCCTCATTACATTTTATAGCATTATTATCCCACAAAAGGTCGGTAACTTGCAAAGAATTATCTTTGAATAATGGTATCCATATGAGTTATTACTTATTTCGAAATTAGATGGCATCTCCCTAATAAAAAAGTCCCCCAAACTCTTTAGTCTGAGGGAGCATATTAAAAGGAAAAGCTATATAATAGTCCAGTTTAAATAACTTTTTTTGCATAGGGTATCAGGCGAATAAGATAGGCAGCTCCGAAACAGAGTGGTAAACCAACAATTGCTGCCAGGCAGAACTTTAACTGCGGCAGCATCTGCAAGCCGCGCATAGCCAGTATCAGGAAAACAATAATCGGCACGTGAATAAGGTATACTGTGAAGGAATGTTGTGAGAGAAACTGGCCGAATTTTTTTCCACCGTTGACAAAGCGGCGGAAGAAAGTAATTAATGCCATGCTCATTCCTACTGCGAAGATAGAATCCCAGAGCGCAAATACGGCAGACTGCCAGCTGCCATGACCTATGAAGGCGCTACCCCCACCGATAATCGCTACAGGGAACAATATAATCGTCGCAAGTACTGCAAAAACGAAGCCCAACTGGCCCAGGGAACCCTGTATGGACCGTAGCCAGTCCCTTTTAAATGCCACCATTCCTATAAGGAAAAAGCTCAGGTATTGCGGCAGATATCCAAGGGACGGAAAGCCTATTACAAAGGTTCCGTAGGGAATAAGGAAACGAATTAGGTAGCTCACTACTGCCAAAGCAACCATGAAGATCGTAACAGTACCAAGTGTAAGTGTCTGACGGTTTAAAGCAGTCGGATGCTCAGATTTCTTATTAGCAATCCTTTTCCAAGCCAGGTAACCAAGGTCGAATATAAGAAGCATTACTACAAACCACATTGGCCCCATAGAAAAGAGGCTGCCCGTTAAATCCCCCGCAAGCGCCTGCTGCATATGGGTGCTAATTCTAGAAATTGGACTTAATATGAACGCATAAATAAGCGTAGGGACTCCAAGTCTCAGTAGCCTGTCCTTTAGGAATTGACTAGGTCCCTTACGTTCATAGGACCCGGGGGTGAAATACCCTGAGAGCAGGAAGAGTAGACCCATAAAATATGCCTGGTTAAGCATCATAAACAAATACAACGTGTTGTTGATTTCTGCTATGTGCTGCAGTACTACAAGGACAACCATCCATGTGCGCAGGTTGTCTACAAAGTACAGACGTTTCCCCGGTTCTTCTACGGTCAGGCTTACCGCATGGTTTCCCTCGGTAAGTGCACAGGATAGAATACATGAAAGAGAAAGCAATATAAGCCCTAGACAAAAACCGATGGTAACAATCATACCCAGGTTGGAAGTTAGATTCTGCCCCGTCTGTTGTAGAACATTCGTTTTTCTCGTAAGGACAAAGAGGAGGACGAAAATTAAATAAAAGGGTAAGTTAGAAAAAATATATACCTTAGAGAAGGAAAATTTAAAATACAGTGGAAATATTACCGCGGTCATCAGGCATGCATAAAGGAAGCCAACTGATATATAGGTCAGAACTTCAAGGCCGTTCATACCCTTATTAGTGAAAATAGAAACACTAAATGCCACTATAGCCGCAATGATACCATTTAGAACGATGATGCACAGGGCGTACAGGTATCTTCCTATGACAACTTCGGATTTCCTAAGGGGTAATATTCCATATAGTTTTTCCAGATTGTCTTTTTCATATATATTAAAGTACTGACCAGTAATTGGAGTAGAAACCACCATGATAATCAGGGCACCATAAATGGGTACCTTTGTAAGAAAGGCGAATAAAACCCCTATAATGTCAATAGCGAACATGGGATAGCGCGACTTCATTATATTGTGATCCAGCTTTATGGATTTGAGAATATTATTCATAGTATCTCTCTCCTTTACTTATTGACACTAAAATCTCGTCTATAGAGGGTGTTTCCGTAACAATCTCTGGAGCTAGATTTTTCATCTCAGAAATCGGTAGCATCCCAGCAAATCCCGCTATATTTGTGGTAAGCCCAATAGTTTTTTCCTTCAGTGAATCTGTAAGGTCATGAGGCCCACCTCTTACAATGCAAAAGCTTTCCATCAAATCATCCTTTGTTCCAGAATAAAAAATATTTCCATGCTCAATTATAGTTATATAATCGGCGATCTTTTCAAGATCCGAGGTTATATGTGTTGAAAAAAGTATGCTCTTTTGTCCGTCGGCAATATATTTTCCCAATATTTCAAGAAGCTCGTCACGGGCAACAGGATCAAGCCCGCTGGTGGGTTCATCAAGTATTAAAAGCTTAGCCTCATGTGACATTGCAACAGCAAGCATCAGCTTCATTTTCATACCACGGGATAGTTCTTTTACCATTTTGTTTATAGGCAAGTGAAAGTCTTTTAGGTATTGATTAAATAGTTTGCTGCTCCAGCTCATATAGAAGCCTTTTAGGGCTCTTTCTACTTCTCTTACTTTCCAGCTGTCAACAAAATAAGTATCGTCAAAAACTACTGCAATGTCCTGCTTGATTTTCTGCTCGTCCTTCACATTATCCAAGCCAAAAATTTTTATTTTACCGCTATCCCTGTTAACCATATTAAGGATCAGCTTAATTGTAGTAGTCTTACCGGCACCGTTTTGCCCCACAAAACCCATAATATAACCCATTGGTAAAGAAAAAGAGACATTATTCAATGAAAATTCTTTGTATCTCTTACACAGTTCTTGTATTTCAATGGCATTATTCATATAAATCCCCCCCCAACATAGATTTAAATATTTCCAATAATTCATTTTGTGGCAATTTAGCTATCTTGGCAGCATTTATAGCAGCCATAAATCCATCTTCAATTTTACGAAGCAGCTGTTCACGTACAAGCTCACTGTCCTTCGGAGAAACAAAACAGCCTTTACCTTGTATATTTACAATAAAACCTTCCTGCTCTAAATCAGAATAAGCTCTTGTTGTAGTAACTACGCTTATTTTTAATTCACTGGCAAGCTGCCTAATGGATGGAAGCATTTCTCCTTCATTTAATTCATCGCTAAGTATGGCTTCCTTAATTTGTTCTTTAATCTGTTCATAAATTGGCTTTCCAGATGTATTTCTAATAATAATCCGCAATACAAAATCACCCTTCATCACGCTGGACGTGTCTTTATTTATTTATTGTCTTTAGTGTATTAACTGTATTTATCACATAATAACACTTGCTTTATTGTATGTCAATATTTTTGCTTTTATACTTGTTATCGCCTACCATATCTTCAATCTCTCATTTCTTATTCTGCCTTTACATTTGTATAAATATTTGTATAAAAATAAGACCACCAATCAAGGTTAATAACCCTCAATCAGCAGTCGTAATTTTTCTTATCATGGAATAGGAGTTGATTCAAAAAAGTAAGAAATTAATGAATAAAATACAATGTTCTCCTACGCAGTTTCATCTAGAGATAAAAGAGTCTTGTGATGGATTCCAGGTTAACCTTTCAACATATATTTGATCTTCAGCTACCACCATCATTAGGAATGTCCATGCAGGTACATAAGTACCCCAAATCAGGTTTTCCTTCCAAAGTATAAATTCTTTAAATTCAGGATGGAAAATGGAGTATGCAACGAACATGTCACTAATAAACATTAAGCATCCTGCCAACGCTATTAACCATGCTGACTTTTTAGAGAAATATCCTCTGTACATTGTGGAAACCATGGTTATTCCTGCAAAGCACAGTACAATTCCGGTAATAATCGCAGCTGGATACATAAAGCCTTTTGCATATTGTTGAAGGGATAAAAAAACATATGTGAAAATGCCAACAAAGGGAATTGACGTGATCAATTCAGCTTTTCCTATTTTGAAATTTCTATTAAACGCTGCTATTAAACACAGATATGCCACTATAAATCCAAGCATTCCATAAAGTTCACTGTTGTTAATAGACTGTGCTAAAGTCTTCGCATATACAAAATAATAATCTGAAATAATCGTAAATAAGAATGCCAGTACTATAAGTTTCTGTTCTTTATATCTCTTTAACATCACAACAACAGAAAGGAACATGGTCACCCTAACAGCAAACATTAAGTATAAAGCTGGTGCACCATTCTGATATAACATGCGGAATAAGAGAATTAGAACTGTCAAAGGTAAATACACAGAAAGCAATATTCGTTGGCTATTTTTCATTTCAGTCCCCCCAATAAATTATAAACTTCATTTTTAAGTGTTTTCTGGCTCCATCGCCTTGATAGATCCCAATCTATTAATTATTCTATGATATAATTTTACACTATATATATATCTGCACCTCTTATCATAAGCTATTGCTTCCATTCTTCCAAAAAATCAAGAATATAATTACTTGGCATAGCCATCCCGTAGATATGCTGCCGAAATATGTTCTTGCTTCCACCCAAATTTATTCCCACAATTTGCAGGTTTTCGTTAAGTAAAGCACTGCCGCTGCTTCCTTCGGATATTACAGATGTATGCCTAATAATTGGATACTGCATTTTTCCCGCTTCATCACCAAAGGGAATTGGTTTTATGCTGCTTATCTTTCCAGCAGTAACAATATTTCTTTTACCATATGGATTACTCATTGATGCCACTATGTCTCCATACTTAGGTGCTTCATTCGAAATAGGCAGTACGGTGTAGACTTTATCAGTAGTAAAACTAATTATGGCTAAATCATATTTATTATTTGAGTATTCGATTACAGCTTCGGGAAATTGCTGATAATAATTGGCTACTCCCTGAAATTTTCCTCCTTTTCTTAATGAATCTGCAAAATCCAGGTCATCGTATCTTATAACAATAACCTGAGTTTTATCAACATTGTCAAGTTCTTCAATCACATGCTCGGCTGTAAGAGCATAGTACTTATTGCCTTCCTTACGGATAATAACTCCGCTGGCACCTGCCGAAACCGCAGTGGAACTGCTGTTTCCATCATTCCTGTACTTTAGTTGAACTATCTTTATATTTGCTGAAAGTGCATACCTGGTAACTTTTTCTATTAATTCACCATTGGTCGATTGGTTTAAGAACGCTTTAATTGAGGGAAGGAAAAGGGAAATGAGCAGTATAAAAACGACTATTGAAATATTGAGTAATATTTTTTGATTTCTTTTCATATATATCCTCTTTCTATCAATTTTAATAACCATTCAGCTTCGCCAAAATACATTTTATAGAATTATTATCCCACAAAATGTCAGTAATTTGCAAAGAATTATCTTGGGAATAATGGCATCCATATGAGTTATTACTTATTTCAAAGTTAGATGTCATCTCCCTAAAAAAATGAACCTCTTTAGCTTACTTTACCTACCCTGCAATATAACTGCACTAAGATGCGATAAATAGCCTCTGAGTTGCCTTGATTAATAGCTAAACCCAGCATAAAATATTATTGTAGCTACAAGAAAAGAGGTGTTCCTTTGAAGATATTAATCAATGAGGGCTTTCCCGAAACCGAGATCGTTATAAACTGTAATAGTGCAAATGAGGAAATTTTAAAAATGGTATCTATTTTGCGTAGCTTTGATAACAAGCTAACGGGCTTAAAGGATGGAAAAACATATATCATTGACAGCAGTGATGTGTTTTATTTTGAATCCGTTGATAAACAAAGCTTTATTTATACTGCAAATGATGTATACGAAGCAGCGTTAAAACTATATGAAATTGAAGAGCGTCTATCTGGAGCAGGATTTTTCAGAAACTCAAAATCACAGGTAATAAACATATCAAAAGTATTATCGCTTCGCCCTGATTTCGGAGGTCGCATTGAGGTCACACTGCAAAATGGCGAAAATATAATTGTTTCAAGACAATATGCTAAGAATCTTAAAGAAAGGTTGGGATTGTAGTGAAAAAGTTTATGGGTTTAGTTTTTTCTATAAAGGCTTTTGCATCAATGATTTTTACAGGGTTAATACTTGCATACATGGCTGCAGGATGGCTTTATTCCACTTACAAACATGTATCTTTTATTTATACTGTTCCTTTAATTTTTATTGTTCAGGCTCTTATATTGGCATTGGCTATCTCTATACTATGGTATTTTATATTTACGGATGCAGTTTTTAAGAAACTGCGATATTCAATTAGATTAATGGGGTTTGTTTTATTACTTATTTTAGTATTGACAGGATTTCTTATGATGTTTTTTGCCCATCATACAAATTGGGCAAAGCTCTGGCTTATTGTTGCAGGATTTTTTGTTTGTATCACCGCAGGAATATCTATTTTAGGCGAATTTTATTTTAGAATTACTGGTAAGCGGTATACTGAAATCCTCGAAAAATACAAGGAAAAGATGGTCAGCGAAAAATAATAAAGTAACAACAAAATAAAATTATATCATTATTCAGCAATCATAGGATTTTTGTATGGTTGCTTTTTTGTAAGATGTACAAATCAACTGTAAAACACAAAAAATACGGGCTGAAAAATATACTTTTTCAGCCCAATTTTTGTTCATTTTATGCTCCAAAACCACATCTTTCATTCTCCACATTTATGATGTTATATTCCATAGTAATGGATGGCAATTTCTATCTTGGTATATCTCTTTTGCCAAGGCCTATAATACCAATAAGCACAAATATTATTGCAGCTGCTAGGTATCCGAAAACGGAAGCATCAAAGGCTTGATACGGAATTCTTGGTGTTCCGATAAAAGGTATAATATTTAACGCCCATTGAGGAAGCTTCAAAGCATCACTTAGTAAAACAGCAAAATACATCATTCCATAGATAAACCAGGTTACCGGAATAGTAGCACGTGGAATTATGCCAAAGAGCAGAACCACTACGCTGGTAATCGCCATGATTCCTGGCAGATAAATCAATGCATCAATTGCTAGCCTACCTACCTGTGACATATCATTTGCAGCTGCCCCGTAGGACAAACCGAAGGAGGCGCCGCCAAGCATCAGTAGTAAAGCTGTTACAAGAGTTCCTACAATAAATCTATCTAAAACCATTCTGCTCCGTGATATTCCTCCGGCAAGCTGTGATTCAAGCAAACCTTTTGCCTCATCAGAACGTAGTCCTGTCATAATCAGCATTGGTAACACCACGCTGACAAGCCCGATGAAGCACAGAAGTAATCCCATCAAAGCATCAATACCGCTGCCCTTAAGCATTGGGACATTGGCATCGGCAAACAGGCTGAGCATGGATTTTGCAACGGAACCGAACATGAGCCCAGCAATTACAATACCAATAGACCAACCGATAATACTGCCTTTATAAAGATGCAGAATGAGACCCCAGGAACGGCGCATAAGCGGTGTAGCTTCAGATTTTCCCTTTTTCTCTTTAAGTACGCCAGAACCGTAATCTCTACGCGATTCGATAACATATGCAACTGCAATAAGAGCTGCAGTGAGTATGATTATCGGGATAATCAGCCAGCCTCTGTTATATGCCCAAGGTTCCATTTTTTCGCCCCAACCGATGGGGGATAGCCATGTAAGAGTATCATTGCTGCCCATATCGCCGATCATACGCATACAATAGAAGACCATAATAATGATTGAACCGCTGGAATTTGCAATGCTTGCACTTGCCGATAACTGATTAGTCAAAGCGCCGATTCCCACACCCAGCCATCCGATTGCAGTAACTGACAAACCTAATATTAAAGATCCGGTTACTCCTTTGCCGGGGGGATCCAATTTAAGTGCAATACTAGCTATAGCGGTAAGTATGCCAATTACCGCACATAATAGAAGTGCTCCGCTGACAACTGATGCAAGTGTAGAATGTATTCCGAAAGGTCTTGAACGGAATAGCTCGGTACGACCGTTTTCTTCATCGGCTCTTGCACCTTTTGTAACCTGAAATACCATACCAATTCCAAGTGTCAAAGCCGAGAACATCCAGATCTTGGTCCACACAGCACCACCAATAGTAGCCATATTACTGATTTTACCAATCATAGCCACCATTCCGGCAGTAGAACCCACAGCAGCGAACTCATTAAGCTTCGCTTGAGTATCAAACATTGATTTGTAATATACACCCACATATGCAATAAGGAAAACGATTGTTGCAATCCAGACAATATATCGGACAAGATTGTGTTTTAAAGTAAAACGAAAATATTTCCCGAATCCTGCAAGTGTATTTTTCGGTGTTACTGCGGTACTTGAAACGGATTTGCTCATTTACCACTCACCGTCCCATCCCCACTCTTATAATGGCTTAAGAACAGATCCTCCAGACTCGGTGGATTGACAGTAAGGCCTATCGGATCCATTGCAGCAATTTGCCCTAACACAGCTGGCATAGCCTCATTGTCTAAAGAGAAGGAAATATGCTGCCCTTCAACACGGAAATCATGAATTCCATTAAAGCTTCTAAGTGCAGAGGCGTCTTTCTTTAAAATAACCGAAATATGAGTGCGTGTTAGATGGCGCAATTCTGCAAGTGTACCGGATTCTACAGTGACACCTTCCTTAATGATGGTGATTGTGTCAGCAAGCTTTTCTACTTCTGAGAATATATGTGAGCTCAGTAGAACAGAGCGTCCTTCTTTCTTGATTTCCTGGATGCAGTCAGTAAATGCAGCTTCCATAAGCGGATCAAGTCCTGATGTTGGTTCATCTAGGATAAGCAGCTCAGCACGAGAAGCCAGCGCAGCAACCAAAGCCACCTTCTGGCGGTTACCTTTTGAATATGTGCGGGCTTTCTTTGTGGGGTCAAGGTCAAACTTCTCAATCATTCTCTTTTTGCGTTCAGGTTCCAGGCCGCCTATTAAAGAACTCAGAACGTCGATAACCTCGCCGCCTGTCAGCTTTGGCCAAAGAGCAACATCACCTGGAACATAGACTAGCTTCTTGTGAAGCTCCACTGCATCCTTCCAAGGATCGCCTCCAAACAATGAAATTGTGCCCTTATCAGATCTTAAAAGACCGAGCAAGATACGGATTGTAGTGGTTTTACCGGAACCGTTGGGACCCAAAAAACCTAAAACCTTACCTTGTGGTACTTCAAGGTTAAGACCTCGCAGGGCCTGTACTTTTCCGAAACTTTTGTGTAATTCGCGAACTTCGATAACATTCATAGTCTTGATCCTCCTCCAATAATTTTAACTCTTAAAAAAGCATTTTTTTAATATTTCTAGATAGGTTCCCATTTCAGTAACCATATCAGAAAATTCATCTTCACCCATTGTCTTGAACTCAGGGATTTTACTGTTTGCATAACCTTCAAGTGCCCATACTATTAAATTAATTGCTTTTTGATGGTCAACACCATCCCTTACATTTGACAAATCCACGTTGTCATAAATTCTCGGAAGATTGATTTCCATCAGCTTCTGATTTCTATCAGCTACTTCATTTCTGACTTCACCATCAGTTTCAGAATAAGCAGTTAAGAAAAATTTGAAAATCAGCGGATATTTTCGGAAAAGCTCAAGCTTTGTAAGAGCTGCCATCCGCATTTTTTCCAGAAAATCCTTCTCATCAAGCCATAATTTTTGAAAATATTCCTCTTTCATAATTTCCATTAAATAATCGTATAAGAAAAGATAAAGCTGCTTCTTATTTTTGAAATAATGAAAAAGAAGGCCTTTTGAAATTCCGGCTTCCTTGACTATTTCATTTGTTGACGCGTTTTTAAAGCCCTTTTGTGCAAACTCATTAATAGCCGCGTTCAGGATTCTCTCCCGTTTTTCGGGTTCCAAATTTAAAAATTTTGAGATCACTATCACACTTCCTTTGTTTTGACCCTTTTGGTCAATAATAGCATAATTGACCACAGTAGTCAATAGATAAATAAACTTTTTACTTTTATTTCCAAATCTATTACAGCTACCAAGCAGCGCCAAATATTCTGGAAAACAGCTGAAGTCAATCTTGTTAATTATTTTGATTACAATTTAGAAATGTGAGGATTTAGCTAGAAAAATTGCATTAGAAATATAACTTTTTATGAATAATAGTCCTAGTTTAGCGTTTTCATATCTTGCTTCGATACGCCTTCATCGCGAATAGGTAAGCAACAACCATGATACCGACACACCAAGCTAGGGCTATCCATATATCGTTTCCTACGGGTTCGGAGTTCAGCAAAGCGCGTATGGTCTCCACGATTGACGTTACAGGCTGATTCTCAGCAAAAACACGGATGATTTTGGGCATCGTTTCGGTGGGCACAAAAGCTGAACTGAGAAAGGGTAGGAATAGCAGTAGATATGAGAACGAGGACGCGCCCTCCATAGACTTTGCAGTGAGCCCCGGAATGACCGCGATCCATGTCAGCGCAAGTGTGTATAGTGCGAGTATTCCCGCTGCCTCGAGCCAGTTAAGTATTCCCGCACTTGAACGGAAGCCCATAATAAGCGCAACGAGGATAATAATAACCACCGTAAGCATGTTGGACACAAGAGAGGTCAGCACATGACTCCACAGCACCGACGAGCGGCTGATAGGCATGGAATTGAACCGCGAGAAAAGCCCTTTCTGCATATCCAGAAACAGCCGATAGGCGGTGTAGGCTATTCCGGACGCGATAGCCATCAACAGTATGCCCGGCAGTTGGTAATTAATATAATTCACATCAGCGCCCAAACTCATTTTTACCGCGCCGCCGAACACATAGACAAACATAAGCATCATCGCAATCGGCGTTAGTGCCACCGTAATAATCGTGTCCGGGCTGCGCAATATGTGCTTCATTAAGCGCTCGGTCAGAACAACTGTATTGTTTTTCATTTTGTTTGACCTCCTTTACCGATGATCGCGAGGAAAATCTCCTCAAGTGTCGGCTGTTTTTCGATATATTCTTTCTTTGCGGGTGGGAACAGCTTTTTGAGTTCTTCAAGCGTCCCGTTAGCAATAATTTTGCCCTCCTTCAGGATCGCGATTTTGTCGGCAAGCTGTTCAGCTTCATCCAGATACTGCGTCGTAAGCAGAATCGTCACGCCGCTGCCGGCAAGCTCCTTAACGGTTTTCCAGACCTCAAGCCGCCCCTCAGGGTCAAGCCCAGTCGTAGGCTCGTCGAGAAAGATGATGGCTGGCTTTCCCACAAGGCTCATGGCGATGTCAAGCCTGCGTACCATGCCGCCGGAGTAATTGCCTACCCGTTTGTTTACCGCATCGCTTAATCCGAAACGTTCAAGCAGGTTGTCGGCGGTCTGAGAGGGATTTCGTATCCCCCGGAGTTTGGCAATCAATATAAGGTTTTCCCGCCCAGTGAGAATGCCGTCCACGGCGGCGAACTGCCCGGTGAGGCTGATAGATTGACGCACCTTGTCAGGCTGCGAAGCTACGTCAAAACCGTTCACTGTCGCGTTTCCCCCGTCGGATTTCAGAAGTGTCGAAAGGATGTTGATGGTGGTGGTTTTGCCCGCACCGTTGGAGCCAAGTAGAGCGAAAATCTCACCTCGCTTCACTTCAAAATCGACACCCTTTAGGACTTCTGTGTCCTTGAAAGACTTTCGCAGACCTCTGACTTCGATTGCTTTTTCCATCCTGATATCCCCCTTTTACTTTGTTTTATCCGTAACCTTTTTCATGGCCTTGTATACTTTTTGGTCAACAGATTCTTGATAGATGTCAGCGTAAGTTTTTGAATCTTTGATTAGATCATCGCAGAAAGCAGCTACGTCATTGCCCGTCACTTCAAGTACGCCTTTCCCCAAAGCAGCGCCCTCTTCAAAAAGATCGATAATCCCCGAGAGCAAACCCGTCCCCTCGGTTAGCTCAACAGGGCCGACCTTGAAGAGATATTTTTGAATCTCTTTATAAACAAGCTGATAATCTTGCGGGAGCACTTTGACACGTGCCACGTGCGCTCGCCACTTTTTTTTGCCTTCGATGATATCTTGTATGCTCATTTTATCCTCCTATTTACCTAATTTTTTTGAGATATTATTGTTGAGTTGCTGGCGCCACTTGTCGCGATAAGACTTTGCCCCTTCTTCGCCGGCCAGCGCTGAACAAAAGCCTTTGATATCGTCACCCAAAACCTCTTGGACACTTTGACCCTCCGCAGCCGTTTCTTCGAGCAGGCCAAGCACACCGTCAAGAATTGGCATTAGGTTGCGACCGGTGAAATCTGAGTGCTTCCAAAGATTGGTATTAATTTTTTCCCATGCCGCTTGATAATCAGTCGGTAGATTTTTGGCTCGCGATTCAAAAGTTTTCAATTCTTTTGTCATATCGCTGCCTGTGATTTTCTCCCAGAAATTCATTATATTTTCCCCTTTAACTCATTAATTTTTGATGATACGAACTCCCATTTTTCCCAAAACTTCCGTAGTTCCTTACGCCCTGCGTCGTTGAGCGCGAAAAACTTTCGCGGCGGCCCCATATCGGATGGTTTTTTCGTAATTTCCACCAAATTGTTTTTCTCAAGCCGCACCAAAATGGTATAAACTGTCCCATCCACAACGTCCGAGAATCCAAGGGCGTTCAGCCTCCGCGTGATCTCGTAACCGTAGATTTCCTCGTGGCTGATGATTTCAAGAACACAGCCTTCCAGCACGCCTTTGAGCATTTCCGTAAGGTTCTCCAATGTAATTCCTCCTTTTAGTGGTCAAGCACTGAGTAGTTTAGACTACTCGCTTCCTCTCGCTTTCACTGGCTAGTCTAGATTGCCGATTACTCATCGGCAGACTACCCGTATAAGCCCATTTAGGTTTTATACCTCGTAAAAGTCCGTTTAGGACTTTTACATCCTTGCTATTCTGTATAACTTGTATTCAGTATTACTTATTACTAGTATATAGTAACACAGAATAGTGTGGTTGTCTAGAGGTTTATTTTTTAGAAACTAAAATTCTCCCAACGAACATGTTACCGATGAGATTTATACAAAAAAACTGCCACTATCGTGACAGTTAACTATTATAATCAAATATTTTAAAGGGCTGAATTATAATTTTACCACCAAAGTACAGCTTCTTTTAATTTGACCACTTGAAGTTTTCTATTCCAGCACCAAGCTCAAAATGATATTTTGCTATTCCTAGATCAAGCTTTGCATAAAATCCCATGCCAGCTTTTGCGGTGACTTTATTCCCATCAAGAATAAAAAGAAATTTCTGCTGATTCATGGCGGTAGGCGCCAGCTGTGCTGCTTCCATTCCGCTGCGGAACCAATCAGGCATATTACTATTTACTCGACTTAATTCTTCTATACTCTTCGTTTTATGTGGAACGCCATCCTTGTCAAAGTACCCCAAAGAAATAACACAAATAAGCTTCTCGTCCTTATCTATTGCAGCACTGCACTTGCTTTTACTATAACTCATTGCTACCCAACAGGAACCTAGTCCAAGTTCTGTAGCCTTCAGAACAATTTTTTCACCATAATATCCTATTTTTTCATCAAAATCTTTAGACTTTTTCCCTATCAGTGCTATATAGTTTTTCACATTGTTGAATTTACCGTAATGTGCCATAAAGCCGTCAAAGGCATTGGGCTCATCAAGGCATAACTGGATATGTAAACCACTATCTTTATTACATTGATCAATAAGCATATGAAGTTCCTTTACAACATTAGGCTCAATTTTTCTGTTGTTATAGGTTCGTACCGAATGACGTGCTTTCATTGTTTCAAAAATATCCATACTAATTCTCCTATTTAATAAGATTTGTAGTCAGTTTTAAGCTAATTTCCAGTAGATAAACTAACTACAGAAAAGTAAAACTACTGGAAATCATATTGATAATGATGCTGGCATACCCTTATTTGCTAATATCTTTTTAGGAATTAGCTTCACATATTTCTTGTGGATAGCCAGTTTGAGCAGCCTTTTGCACAATTGCATGCACATGATTTATAAGGTCAGCTATTTTTCCCCATTCACTCTCATTTGCATCTACGTAATAAAAATTCATGGTACCCTCTCGGTGCATATTTATAATCCTTGCGTCCTTTAGTATTTGCAGATGATGAGAAATGCTTGGTTTTCTAATACAAAAATCGGATTCAACCTTATTTATATACATAATTATTCATATTATATATAATAGAATAAATTACATCAAGAAATTGATCAACGATTAATTAGTTCTTAAATAAGCATAATATTAATAATTTTTATAAAAAATGCCTCTGGTTCAGTTCAGACTGTACCGGAGGCATATAAATTATTATTTAATAGACACTCAAATAGGGGTATTAAGCCCTATGTTTACAATGACGCAGAGAACATTATCCCTCATTTGATTTATACTTATTTACTCAGTGGTGCTCCAGGGTGAAGAACTGAATCTTTTAATGGCACAGTTTTGTCACGTCCGAGGTACATCTGATAATACGGTGGTATGCTGTTAATTTTGTTAATAACAGCTTTCTTGAAAGCAGGAAGCATTGATGGATCAACATTTGGCAGATCTTCTTCCTTGACAGCACCCTTTATTCCGTTGAACTTCTTTGCGCGTTCGATCATGTAACGAACATCGTAACGGGAAGGATTGACCTCAATAATATCCTTATCCAAATTTAGAAGTTTATAAACTCCCTCAAGTCCAGTACGAACGGAAGTTTCAACTGTGAATACAACATCATCATCGACCTCTACAAACTGACCTAAGAATGCTAAATTAGTGCATCCATCAGGTACAACTCTTGGACGATCACTTACCTTCCGTGGCATAAACTGACTTGTAACATAAGGCATCATGGCAGTAGACATATAAGTATGAGCTAGAACTTGGTCTTTAATATCAAGCATACCAAGATGATACAGAAGTTCTGTCAGTATCTCATCACCGGTGCAGTCGCACATAGGCTTTTTAATATAGTTGCCAACGTTCTCACCATACAGGCCATAGCCCCAGCCGACTTCCTCATCGTCAGCCTGATATGAAAAAAAAGGCTTGTGATGTATTTCAAAGGATATATCCCAATTGGAATCCTTGAATGTCATCAGGCCACCAGTGCCTGCTGGGCTTCCGGACATCTCTTCAATTCTTTTAAAAAACTCAGGATAGCCCTTTACAGTCGGGAAGAAAGAAAGCCATTTTGTTCTGTCGATATCACCGAGGAATTTTTCTGGGTGACCAAATTTTTCGTCTTTTTTGGCAAGGTTCTGCCAGATAGTAAAGGTGCCCATGTCTTTTATGTCGCGGTTTGTAGGAGCAACAGTCTTGTTGTCACCAAAGCAGCTGTTTTCGCTTATTGAGCCGTTCGTTACAAATACTAAATCCTCAACGCCGACACGTATGGTCTTTTCGGTACCATTCTGGTTCATTAGGATAGCTTGTACCGTATTACTGTGAGCATCCATATCTAAATCATATACTGAGCAGCTGTTAACATAGTTTACACCCTTGTCAATGAGCCACCTTTCAACTGGGAGAATAATAGCATCATACTCGTTATATTTTGTATGGATAAAGCCCTCCAGATATTCATGGCGGTTTACGAATGTAAATCTCTGCCAGTAACGTCTGCACTCAATAACACTGTGGTAGTGCTTAAAAGCTAGCTGACTATGGAAGCAAGTCCAAAAGTTAGTTTTAAAGAAAGCTTCGTCAAAGAATTCATCAAGCCTTTTATCGGCAAGCTCTTCTTCGGATGAAGCAACAATCTTGTTCATAGCTGCAACATATTTTGGTTCAAGCTTATATTCATGATAGTGGCTGTCTATCTCTCCCTGATTTATGATAACACGGGACTCGGTGTGTATAGGTTCATCCCTGTTGAAGTCTACGATATCGTCAAGCACGGTACGTCCTTCGTTTTCTAGAGAAGGTATTTTGCTGCACAGATACCAGAGACACTCCATATATGGTTCAAGTTCACGCTCACCACGACAAAGATAGCCTTGTTCGTTTCTGGTTCCGTCCATTGAACCGCCCATGACTGGTTTCTTTTCATAAATGGTGATGTTCTTTCCTGGCATCTTGGCATCGTCAATCAAAAAAGCTGCAGTGGCAAGTCCGGCAATACCTCCTCCTACGATATGCGCTTTACGTCCATTAATCCCCGCTGGCTTGTGAGGATGATACATAGTTGTGTAAATATTCATAATAATATAACCCTCTTTCATCTTTATATTTTATTTGTAAGACATCGTCTTGTATATAATGTAAGTCATGAGGATTATTAAAACAATTTACAAATAAGGGGGAATGTAAACATTTTTTACACACCCCCTTATTTGTAAATTATGATCATTTTGCGTATTTTTTTAATGCTTTTTCAAAATCACCTTTTATTAATACAGCCGTTTGCTCTACTATATCTTCTGGTTTTTCTTTCATCCCATCCTTTAGCCACTCAAAAATGAGTGCTATAAAAGCTAGACTATAAAAATGTGCAATAAAATTTTTGTGTTTCTGATCAACAGACATTCCAATAGCTTGCCGTTCCACTACAGCAATAATCTGATCATAGATTACAGTATACATATATCTTTCTAAGGAATCACGATTAGTAGATCGATAGGTGTTTTGCACTAGAACTTTATTATTGAGAATGGAAATTAGCACCTGATAAAAGCCCCGCTGCCAGGTATCATAATCCTTCTTTTCTGCAAGTGATTTTTCAGTAGCCTGTAAGTAAATCCATTCAACAAGTTCATATATATCATAAAAATGGTTATAGAAAGTCTGTCGCGTTAGTCCACATTCATCAACAAGATCCTTTACAGTTATTTTGTCGATTGGTCTTTTTTGTAGCATAACTATTAAAGTATTTGCTAGTAAAGCTTTCGTCTCATTATGCAAAGTAGTAACCTCCCTTAATTGTCGGTATACATAAGATATTATACTTTAAGCTGAGGTGTAGTTCTATACATTTAGGCTAAGAATCTGCAAGAACTGATTAGTATCATTGCCATTTCTACCTTTACAATTTTATTGTTTTTGTTGCAACATTTTCACAAAATGCACTATCATGCTCAACAAACAAAATTGTAGATTCATGTTCAATTAACAATTTCTCAATTTGCATACGAGAAATTACATCAATAAAATTCAATGGTTCATCCCAAATATACAAATGTGCCCGTTCACACAAACTTTTTGCAAGCAAAACCTTTTTCTTCTGTCCTCCACTAAAATCCTCCATATTCTTTTCAAATTGTCCTCTTGAAAAATCAAGTTTTCTAAGTATCGATTTAAATAAACTCTCATCAATACAGTGTTTATCTGCATACTCAGATAAGTTACCATTTAAATCTGAAGTATCTTGTGAAACATAGGAAATGTTTAACTTATTATTCTTTCTTACAATTCCACTATGGGGGATGTCTTCTCCATAAATTAATTTCAATATACTAGATTTTCCGCTGCCATTCTTTCCTTGAATAGCAATTCTTTCTCCTTGCTCAATAGTGAAGCTTACTCCCTCACAGATAATTCTATCATCATATTCAATTGCAACATCCGTAAGTTCTACAAGCTTTTTATCATGGAAAGTAAGCGGTACTATTTTTAAACTTTCATTTGATTCAATATTTTTAAGAAGCTTTGATTTTTCCTCAATCATATTTTGTTGTCTAGTTTCTATATTTTTAGAACGCTTCATCATTTTTGCAGCTTTATGTCCAACATATCCTTTATCTAATTTGCTTCCAGAATTAGTAGTTCCATGCTTGGTGCTTTCAACGCTATCTGACCACATAGATGTACGTTTTGCCGAGCTGGACAGTCTGTTAATATCCTTTTTCAATTTTTCGTTTTCTGCTAGCTCAAAGCCATCTTGTAATTCTTTATTTCTCCACCATGAAGAAAAATTTCCTTTTTGTATTTCAATATTACTTTTATTAATAGACAAGATATGGTCAACACAATTATCCAAAAAATACCTATCATGTGAAATCAGAATAAATCCTTTCTTTTTTTTCAAGTAATTACTTAGTTTTTGCCTAGCTTCAGCATCCAAATGATTGGTAGGCTCATCAATAAGTAATAAGGAGTTCTCCTTCAAAAACATAGCAGCCAACAATGCTTTGGTCTGTTCTCCTTTAGATAGCGTATAAAACTGTCTATATAAAGCATCGTAGTCCATATCTAATAAAGATAATTCTTTTATTATTTCCCAATCCATTGAATTTGGACTAATCTCCCTTATGACATCTATGGTGAAATTACTTTGTTCCTGCACCTCATAAGGAAAATATTCAAAAGTCACATCAGCTGAAATGTTTCCATTATATTCGTATTTCCCAAGCAAAAGATTTAGAAAAGTAGTCTTTCCTCTTCCGTTTCTTCCAGTAAAGCCTAACTTCCAATCGGTATCAATTTGAAAACTTACATTTTCAAAAATATTATCATAGCTACCTTCATAAGCAAAGGTTAGATTTGTAATATTTATTAAAGACATATTTTTGTCCTCCTCTGTATTTAATAGTATAAATAACAAAGTCGGAACAATAGGCGACCATGTTATTACTCCATATAAGTGTTGCCTGCAGTATCCGACTTTATATGGAGATTATCATGTGTTAGCAAAGTGTCTTTATTTATCATAATATTATTTATCCTCCTTATTCGAATTATTTATAAAAAAGTAAGAGCCGCAAGAATTAATTATTCTTACAGCTCATAGATATACGTAGTTAAGCTAAAAATTATAGCATAACACAAGTGTATATATTAAGAGAAAAATAATAACTTTCTTGCATAAGTACAACAAAACAAACAGAATTCACCTGTTTATCTTTGTATTAAATGTACTTTAAAAATTAGCAAGAAAAATTAATCATTTTTTCACCTCAAATTTCAAATTTTCTATCAGTATACTATTATACATCGGAAAAGTCAATAAAGAGTGAATCAAGAAAATCTATTTCTTCTCTATATTCATAACACACTCCATATGCCTTGAACGGTTAAAAAAGATGCCATTTGAACCTGGTGGGACCTTTGCGGAAAGATATATAGAATAAAATAAATGTCTTTTTTAAAACTTAATCAATAAAACTTTTCTGCTGTAAAAGCTTTTTTGTTACATCCCACAGCTGGTTCTGCATTTTGATATCTCCTCCAGGATACCCCAGCGAACGCATTAATCTCCTTCATACTTGAGCCCTTCATATTTTTATTTTAATTTCATTATAATTAATATTTGTCTAGAACAACCATATTATAGCATTTTGGTTTTTAATGAGTGAGCTTAAACAGGGAACTGTATATAAGTGTGCAAACGTGCTATAATAAAATTTAAGATATCATTTTGTTTTTCGTAGAAAGGAGATAATTTAATGAATAAGGTGCAAACGGATCGAATCCATACAGGAAAAGGCTTTATAGCTGCCTTAGATCAAAGTGGCGGAAGTACTCCAAAAGCACTTCTTCAATATGGAATTAAGGAAGACAACTATTCTAATAAAGAAGAAATGTTTAACTTAGTGCATGACATGAGAAAACGGATTATAACAAGTACTACATTTACTTCCGAGTATATTTTGGGCGCCATTTTATTTGAGAACACAATGGACCGTACCGTTAATGATTTATTTACTGCTGATTACCTTTGGGAGAAGAAGGGCATCGTTCCTTTTTTAAAGGTTGACAAAGGACTGGCAGCTATTGAGAATGGTGTTCAGCTTATGAAACCAATCTCGGATTTGAACAATCTTTTAAAGCGGGCTGTTGAAAAGAACATTTTCGGAACCAAAATGCGCTCTGTTATTAAAGATGCCAACTACGTAGGAATAAAAAAGGTGGTTGAGCAACAATTCGAGATTGGTAAACGAATCATTGAGGCCGGGCTGGTTCCAATTATTGAACCTGAGGTGGATATTCACAGCCCGGATAAGGAAGAATCCGAAAAAATATTGAAGCATGAAATTTTTAATCAATTATCTAGTCTTAGACAAGATGAAAAAGTCATGCTTAAGCTATCCATACCAACAAAAGATAATTTCTTTAGCGATTTAATGAGTGATCCTCATATTGTACGGGTTGTGGCTTTGTCCGGGGGATATACTCAAATTGAAGCTAATGAAAAGCTATCACGTAATCAAGGATTGATCGCCAGCTTTTCGCGTGCTCTATCTCAAGGCCTGACAGCTCAGCAAACGGTTGAAGAATTTAATGGGACATTGTCAAGCTCCATTAAAGCTATTTATGCAGCATCAATTTCATAATGGTTTTACCGGATCTCCCTTCTATTTAATTAGAAAATAAAATAGAAGGGAGATTCGACATTTTTTGTTTCAAAACCACAACATTTTGTGGTCAAACCGTCTTATCTCTTCTTATCACCACAATACGTCATCATTGCTACACACTCAACGTGAAATGTTCCCGGGAACATATCCACTGGCTGAATTTCATTAGTTTCGTAGTTCAATTCCTTAAGTATTCCTAAATCTCTAGCTAAAGTTGCCGGGTCACAGGACACATAAACAATTCTCTGAGGCTGCATTTTGCTTATAGCCTCTAATAGACTTTTTTCACAGCCTTTTCTAGGAGGATCCACCACAACCACATCAGCACTTATTCCATGATCAATAAGCTCTGGAATTACCTTTTCAGCTTGCCCTACAAAGAATTCTGCATTAGTAATATTATTTTCTACTGCATTTTTCTTTGCATCCTCAATAGCCTGAGGTACTATTTCAACTCCATAAACCTTCTTGGCCTTTTGAGATAAAAATAGAGATATGGTTCCAGTCCCGCAGTATGCATCAAATACTGTTTCATTACCAGTTAAGTTAGCATATTCAAGAGCCTTCTTGTATAAAATCTCAGTTTGGACAGGATTAACCTGGAAGAAGGACAGAGGTGATATATTAAACTTAAATTGCCCAATATAATCAGTAATCTTATCTTGTCCCCATAAGGTTATATTTTTATCCCCAAGAATAACATTTGTTTTCTTAGGATTAATATTTTGCACAATACTTTTTATGCCTTCTATATTTTTAACCAAAATATCTATGAAATCTTTAGAATTAGGCAGTTTTTCTTCCTTGGTAATTAGAACTACCATAATTTCGCCAGTTTTGAAGCCTTTTCTCACCATTATATGCCTAATAAGCCCGCTGTCAGAATTTTCATCATAGGTCCTAACATTATATTTTGTTATCCATTCTCTAGTAAGCTTAACTACCTTATCTGCAGCTTCATCTTGAATAAGGCAGCTATCCATATCAATGATATCATGGCTTCTTGGAGCATAAAAACCTATTTGAGCCTTTCCATCTGCATATCCTACAGGAAGCTGCACCTTATTTCTATATCTAAAAGGCTCCTTCATTCCTAAAGCATCATGGACAACAACATTATAGAGCTTTCCAATTCTCTCCATAACCTCTTTTACTCTTTGAGTTTTAAATGCAAGCTGTGCTTCATAGGTCATGTGTTGAAGCTGGCAGCCGCCGCACTTTTTATATATTCCGCACTTAGGCTCAATCCTAAATTCAGACGGCTTTATAATCTCAATTAGCTTACCATGGGCATAGCTCTTTGCTACCTTTACTATCTTTACTTTAACTGTTTCACCTTTTAAAGCTCCCTGCACAAATACAGTAAAATCATTGATTTTACCTACTCCCTCGCCTTCAAAGCCAAGTGATTTTATTTCTATAATATATTCCTTATTTTTTTCAACTGCTATATTTTCAGCCATATTTTCTCCTTCGCAAAGGTGGCAGAGGGACGTTTCTGCTGCAACCTAATATATAAGATAGTGCAAGGTTCAATGTGTCGCAAGAGACATCCCAGCCCAAGCTAATGTGACAAGAGAAACGTCCATGTGCCACCACCACCTAGTCAAGTTTTTTCTTAAATCTTACAATACTTATTATAAGTAAAATTAATCCTAATGCAAATAGAAGAGCAACATCATTAAACAAATATTCCATTCCTACGCCCTTTGTTATTATACCTCTTAATATATTCAAGAAATAAGTTAAGGGAAGAACATAGCCGATAAGCTGTATTATTTTCGGCATAGCTTCTCTTGGAAATACAAAGCCTGACAAAAGAACACTGGGTAAAATCGTAACTACGCTAAGCTGCATTGCCTGAAGCTGAGTTTTAGAAACCGTTGATATAAGTATTCCAATGGCAAGAGCACATATTACAAAGCCGGCTCCTAAGAATAATAATAGTCCAAGACTACCGTGAATAGGCACATTAAACCACATCATTCCAAGTGCTAAGGAGAACAAAAAGTCTAAGAAGCCAATCATAACATAGGGTACAAGCTTTCCAAGTATAAGCTCAGTGGACTTTATTGGAGAGACAATAAGCTGCTCTATAGTTCCTCTTTCTCTTTCACGTACTAATGCAAAGGCTGTTAACAATACAGTTATATTCTGCATTACAAGCCCTACTAGCCCTGGTATTGTATAATTTTGATTTCTAAGGCTTGGATTATAAAGCACTTTTGTACTTACATCAATCCCGCCAAGCTGAGGTTTTTGTGATAACTTCTCACTTAAACTTGACATTACCTTTAGCCCCTGACTTTGTCCTGCCAAAACCCCATTGCTAAAAGCAGTTCGCGCTGTTGTAGGATCTGATCCATCTATTAAAAGCTGAATAGTAGGTTTCTCTTTGTTTAATAACTGGGTTGAATAATCAGGAGGAATTATAATAGCTGCATGAGCTGTACCGCTGTTTATTTCCTTTTCGGCAGTATCCACACTGTTGACCTCTTCCTTAATATTAAAATATAAAGTATTTTGGAAGCTTTTAATAAGTTCTCTGCTTTCAGCGGTTTTACTTTGATCCAGCACAACGGTTGAAATATTTTCAAGCTGAGTTGTTACTGCGTAACCAAATAAGAGTATCATCATTATGGGCATTCCAATAGCTATTCCAAAGCTTGCCTTATCTCTTTTTATTTGTATAAATTCCTTCTTTATAATAGACTTAAACCTCTGGAAATTCATCCCCATCACCTATCTTCCTTTATAATGCTTTTAAGCTCTTCAAAGGAGGCTTCTATTTTTTGATTCGTTGACTTTTCCACATATTTAATAAACACATCCTCCAAGTTGTTTACCTGTTCTCTTTCAATGAGCTCCTTAGGTGTGCCAGTAGCCATTATTTTACCATCAAATATAAAGCTTAATAAATCGCAGCTAGAAGCTTCATCCATATAATGAGTGGTAACTAGAATAGTTATTCCCTGCTTTGCTAAAGTATAAATCATCTCCCAAAATATCCTTCTTGATACGGGATCAACCCCAGCTGTAGGCTCATCAAGCACTAATAACTGAGGCCTATGAATAAGAGCACTACCTAGAGCCAGCCTCTGCTTCCAGCCCCCTGAGAGATTCTTAGTTATATTCTTTTCTCTTCCATTTAAGCCTGCCATAGCAATGATTGCCTTTTTTCTTTCTTCTCTAAGAGTCTTAGAAAGGCCATAGATGCCTGCATAAAAATCAAGGTTTTCATTAACAGTAAGGTCCTCGTAAAGGCTGAATTTCTGAGACATATAGCCAATATTTTGCTTAATTTTCTCTGCTTCTTTTTTTACATCGTAGCCAAGAACCTCTGCTGTACCTTTTGTAGGAGTAAGTACACCGCAAAGCATTCGTATTGTTGTGGATTTCCCTGAGCCATTAGGCCCTAAAAAGCCAAAGATTTTACCCTTAGGTACTTCAAAACTAATACCATCTACTGCAGTAAAACTGCCAAAATTCTTCGTTAAATCCTTTACTTCTATTGCATTCATTTTATCACCACATCCACCATCATACCTGGATATAAATCAGCAGCATCACTTAAACTAATCTTTACTTCAAACACAGTTTTATCCTTGTCGCTTTTACTTTCCGTGTTTTTAGGAGTAAATTCAGATTGAGGTGCTATAAATACAACCTTGCCATCTGCTAATTTTTTATCATTATAGTATATTGGTAAGCTGTCACCGAGCTTAACAGCATTTCTCTTTGCTTCTTCTACGTATACCTTAATATATTTATCCTTAAGATTTATTACCTTGGCAATATTCATTCCTTGAGCAGCCATTTCTCCTTTGTGAATAAATACATCTGAAACTGTACCATCAATTGAAGAAGTAATAGTGGCTTTTGAAATTTGAAGCTGAATTAAATCTACAGAAGCCTGTGCCTGATCCACCGCTGCCTGCGCCTGCTGCTTTATATTATCCGAAGCTTTGCTTGGCAAATCATCAAGCTTTAACTTTGCCATAGTTAGGTCTGCTTCTGCCTGCTTTTTCTGAAGCGCAAGAGCAGATGTATCCACAACTGCAATTTTATCACCGCTTTTAATTATATCTCCCTGCTTAATGGATAAATCACTTAACTTACCATTTGTCTCTGATGGAATATATACACTTTCAGCCTCAACTGTAGCTGTGTATTTATTGGTATCATCAGCTTGCTTTGCTGTGCAGCCTGTAATGGTAGCTAAAAATGTACAGGTCATTAATAAGGCTATTAATTTTTTCACCGTTACCCACTCCCTTTAATAAACTTTCATATTTATAATTAATTCTATTTCTTATTTGCTATGCCATATAAAAATATATCCAACATTATATCCAGCTGCTTATCATCCTCAACTGAAATTAGCTCTGGTATGAATTGTTTTTGTACAATAAACATTCCCATCATCCCAAGTAAGGATCTTATAGTAATATTTATGTCTAAATCTTTAAAAATCCCCTTTTCCACACCTTCTTTAAAATATAAAGATAAAAGGTCCTTGCCCTTTATAATAATATTATTAACAAAGGCTTCTTTTAAATCCTCATGATATTGAATTTCTGTTAAAACTACCTTAACCATATCAAAATATTTAAGAGCAATAGCAAGTCTATCCTTTAAAAGATATTTAAGCATTTCTCTTTCATTTAAATGCTTATTATTTTCAAAGATTTCTGTTAGCCTCTTGGACATTATTTTTTCACCCATAACAGTAACCATCTTTACCATTACCTTAGTTAGGATATCCTTTTTGGTTTTAAAATATCTAAATATAGTTCCTTCAGCAACTCCTGCTTCTTTTGCGATTTCACTAGTGGTTGCAGCACTGTAGCCCTTATCAGAGAATATCTTAACCGCAGCCTCTAGTATTTCCTCTTCCCTATTTCCTCGAGTCAAGTTATCACACTCCTTTAATTATGTAAAATACAAATATTAAATTACAAAATTTATCTAATGAGTCACTCCAAGTATTTTATTTATTAATGATAAATAAAATATGAGTGATTACTCACTTTTATTATAATTCCAATATTTACAATAGTCAATAATGTAGTTCATTAACAGAAAACTTTATTTACTTAAATAAAATTTAAATTAATTTGATAGAGTGGTCATCTTTTAGAATTATATAGCAAGGTGTTAAAAAATAAGAAAATATGATATAATTACCAATAAATTAATTCAACATGGTACTTAAATATGAATTAAACATAATTTAATGCTTGGGAGGTGGTTGTATGAATGAAAGTGACATTTGTGACATTACAGATATTTTATTATTAAATTTTAAAAGGAGATGTTTTCATGAGTTACAACCCCGAAATACCCAGAAATCATTATGACAATTATGGCGACAGAGAGTGGACTAGACTTGAAAGGGACTCACAGGGAGAACTTTTATATAATGTTCATTTAGATATTTTAAAGAGGTATATAAAACCATCGGATTGCGTATTTGAGATCGGAGCAGGGTCTGGAAGATATACGAAAGATATTGTAAAAATGTGCAAAGAACTTACTGTTGCCGATATATCATCTCATCAAGTTGAATTTAATAAAGAAAAGATGAAAGAATTATCATTGTATAATCGTATTAAAGATTTTTTAATACTAGATGTAGTTAATATGCCAACTATGAAGAATGAATCATTTGATTGCATAGTTTGTATAGGAGGTGTTATTAATTATTTGCTTGAAAAGGAATTAATGGGAATAGAAGAAATGCTTAGAGTATTAAGACCAGGAGGCAAACTGATTATCGGAGCCATGAGTTTCATAGGTTCATCATTATTTTATTTAGATGGTATCAGAGAGGAAAAAAACTTATTTGGAATTGAAGCAACTAAATGGTTATTTGATACAGGGGTTCAAGATGAACAACATTATCCTGTCCCAAGTAAGCACTATGTACATATGATGAGAAGTTCTGAAATGGATACTCTCTTTTCAAATTTTCCAGTAAAAGTTATAGAAAAAAGTTCAGCAGGTTTGTTTTCTCAATCAAGAAATGATGCGTTAGAAAATGCAAGACAAGATAAAGAGCTTTGGGAGCTTATTGTAAAGCAAGAGATTGAATTTACAAAACTGCCAGGAACTCTTGATTGCGGAATGAATATCATTTATGTAGTAGATAAATCCAAATAAATTACGTCATTAACAGCTACTAATAAGCATAACATTTAGTTAAGATGATTCTCTATCTTCATATATTATGGCATAATAGAAAATATTGCATTTCAAAAAATGAGTATGATTAGCCTGTGCTTTATTTTAGCATAGGCTTTATTTTTATTGCTTTGATAACTCCAATAAATGTATAAAAACAATGGTAAAATAAAGCGTCTCTTCTGTATTAAATTTGGAACTTTTTCTGTAATTAATCCGTCTCACTATATAAATATATTAGGAGAGCGATAAAATGAAAAGAAGGTTAATTATACCAGAAACTATAATCTTAGTATTGGCAATTACTTCAGCGATTCTTACATATAATGGAGGAAGGTTCAAAGTACCTGCTTATAAAGATATAAAATCTGTAAAAATAATACCTCCAACTTTAGGTAATGTCAGACTAGGAGAATATAAAGACTTGTACTTTGATTTGAACAAAAAAGAAGATAAATATATGGTCAATAATATTTTAAATTGGCTAAAGTTAGGGCGAATAATGGGTAATGCCAGTAATGAGGCTATCTCTAATGGAAGTACGCCAGCATATTTCATGATAGAATTGAAAAACGGAACAGAAATATTTATAAATTCGTCTGTGAGCGAAGGCTATATAAATAATCAAAAATTAATACCATCACAAAATATTAAAGGACAGGTTACTATTCGTACTAATCCTTCAAAACGGGAGGAAATTAGACTATTATCGCCTGAATTAAAATCTTTTATTGAGAGTGGATGGAAAGACTTTTTCGACTATACCAAATAATATGACTTTGTGATGTGACTGGCATCTATGTTGAAAATATAATTAAAATCACATTCATAGTGAAATGTTATAGGAGAGTTACTTCGCATTTTTCTTTTATAACGTCACAAGCAATAAGCGTTTGTGACGTTTTTAATGGTGGTGAAATAGGATAAAGGTATATAGGTTTATTACTACTTATGTTATAATTGGTGTAATATAGAAATAAAAAAATAGCTAACTATAATAAGGGAGGGTGGAATATGGCAAAGTATGAAACGACTGTTGTTGGCCAATTTGAGGAAGTGGTCAATCGTCTACAAAAGGATATTGGTAATAGTGGAATATCTATGAATTTAGTTGACGAAAGCAGTTACACTACTGGAGATACTAAAATAGCAGTTCAAGTTTACGATAAATATTTTGCGAGAAATGGAAACAGAGCAAGTTTAAGCCTTACCATAGTGGGCAATGGTAGCAATATCTTTATTTCAGCAATCGGTGCTGGAGGAGGAAAGGGCGTTTTTTTTAACTTTAGTCTTGGTGCAGAAGATGATATGGTGGCAATAGTAGAAAATAGTATAGAACAAATGAAATAATTCCTACTTTTTATCTTACCATATGCAAAAGAAATTTGTGACCGTTCCAGATAGTTAAGGGAGGATTTAAATTGAAATACCCATGCTTAATTTTAGACCACGATGATACAGTAGTTAAAAGTACACCCGACATTCATTACCCATCCTTTATAAATGCCCTAAAAGCCTTAAGACCAGATATGAGTTCTTTGAGTCTTGAAGAATTTGTCTCATATTGTTTTAGTCCTGGTTTTTCAGAGCTATGTAAGGATGTTCTAAAATTTAGCAAGGAGGAGCAAGATTACCAATATAAAATATGGAAAAGTTATACGAAAGAAAAATCCCCTGACTTTTATCCAGGTTTTCCTGAACTAATAAAAGAATATAAAAAATTGGGCGGCATAATATGTGTCGTTTCTCATTCAGAAAGTGAACAAATTTTAAGAGACTACACTTTACATTGTGATTTGAGTCCAGATTTAATATTTGGTTGGGAATTAGAAGAGTACCAGAGAAAACCAAATCCTTATCCAATTATTGAAATTATGAGAAGATTTAATTTAGACACCAATGATATATTGGTTTTAGATGATTTAAAGCCTGGATTAGATATGTCAAGAAGTTGTAATGTAAAATTTGCAGCAGCAGGATGGTCTCACATAATTCCCGAAATAGAAGATTACATGAGAAATAATTCAGATTACTATTTTTCAACAGTAGAAACATTTAAGAAGTTTCTATTATCCACAGATTAGCAGCAAATTGTATTCTTATATTGTTAAGCAGCTGTATTATAAAGCGAGCCAATGATAATTTAGATTTTATAGGAGTGATTTGAATGAAAATCAAAATAATAAGTATGCTTCTTGTGTTTCTGCTAAGTATTTCAATTACTGGGTGTTCTAGCAGTAATTTAAGTACAATCAGTAGTACAAGTAGTGCTAGTAATACAAATAGTGTAAGTAGTACAAATAATTCAAGTAGTACAAATAGTAACAAAATCACTGGCACCAATGTTTCAACAAATCCTTCTTCTACTTCTATAGAGGGTAAAAGTGAAAATACAGAAACTCAGGTTTCAACTTATAATCCTATATTGGCAGTATTGCAGAATAAGGCTGAATTTTTTAGTACAGATAACAAGAAAAATTTATACTTAAATGATTTTTTAACTAACATAGAAATTTATGGAACCATCTTCAAAGTAACGCATTTTACGGTACTGGACATGGACAGCGACAATAAGCCTGAAGTTGTTCTTGAATTGTCAGTTGGTAACGAGCCACAGTTTTATGAAATTTTGCATTATATGAATGGTATAGTTTATGGATACCTTATTGTATACAGAGGTTTAGAAGAATTAAAAGCAGATGGAACATTTCGTTTCTCAAACGGTGCAGCAGATAATGGCTGGGGAAAATTGAGCTTTGAGGCAAATGCCCCTAAAACTGACACATTAGGATACAGTAAGTCAAGTCAAGGTGATGCTAACTTAACCATATCATACTTCATTAATAATAAACCAGTTACAAAAGAATCCTTTGATTCTTTTGCAAATGAACAATCAGGGAAAAAAGCTGCAGTTTGGTATGAATTTTCTCAAAAGAATATTGAAACTATACTTACTACAAACCCATAACGTATTTTATTTTTGTATTAATCTATATAGAAAAATAAAAGTAATTAGAGTAAGTGAAGAATAATCATATATACATTTTATTCAAAATATAATGAGGTGTCTTTATGAGAGATAATAAAGAGCTTCCCCAGGAAAGCATCATTTCAGGAAAGGATGATTCCAAGTCAATTGAAAACAAATTAAATAATATTAATAAATCCAAAATAAGAAAATTTAAATCTGCACTTTTCCCCATAATAGCTTTTGTAATTCCTACTCTTCTTTTTTTTATACTTTCTCTTTTCCTTAATGAAGCGGGAAACAAGATTGCAGAAAAAGTAATTATATTTACATTTTTAAACTTGTTTATTTATGGAATATCATGGATCATCACCGGGAAATCAAGGGTTTCATTTACTAATGGAAGGCTCAGTGCACTTATTTTCCTAATTATGCTAATTACCCTATGCATAAATTTTCAATTCATCAATATGACCAATTCAGTACTTGCAAAGGATTATGGCAATGATGTTTTTGCCAAGCTAAAGGTATATTCGAAAATATATAACCAAAATAAAAATTCTTATAAGCAAAGTAATGATCTAAGCAGCTACAATACTTCCTTTTTATCTGTAACCCATAAAAATATTACGATTTATTACAACTCTGAACTTCAACCGGCACTGCCGTTAATAGAAGCTTATTTGGATGATGCCATTTCAGAAAATAATAAAATCTTTCCTAATGTTGCAATTTCTCCAATATCAATTAGATTTGATTATAACAAGGAGATATTCAGTAAAAGAAACCCCGGCTTTACAAATATGGACGGATTATATATTGATGATGAAGAAACAGCATATATTTATATAAATGATTGTTACAAAGATGCCCTAGCTCTTGGAATTAAAAGCGCGAATTTGAAAAATACTATACTTCATGAATATGCTCATCATTTTTATCTTGATTTTATGAAACAAAATCAATTACCATGGAAAAGCATCCCAGCATGGTTTGATGAAGGAATTGCCTCATATATGGGCGAAGAAGGAGGAGGGATAGATCCGCCAAAGCTTATGGTAGATCTCGATAAACTAGAAACAGAAAAGCAATGGGAAAATTATTGTAATGAAACTAATGTATATGCAGAAGGCTATTATGCGGTAGACGAACTGATTTTATTAAAAGGCAAGAATATAATAAAAGATATATTGCTAAAAACCAAAAATGAAGATTTTACTACTGCTTTTAATGATGTTGTTGGTTTTTCTGTTGAAGATTATGAAAAGAGCCTTCAAACAGATGCTAATAATGATTGGAAAAAATATTTTAAAATGGCTACTCCCTCTCCTTTTCCAGACTTACATTGGGATTTAAGGATTGAATGTCTAGAAAACTATATAAAATCCAAGCCTGATAACATAAATGCCCTGCTTGATCTGGGTGAATTATATGAGAATAAAGGTGAACTGGACAAGGCTAAGAAAGCAATAAATATAGTTCTGGAAAAAGAACCAGATAATTCTCTTGCCAAACATAGGTTATCCCTCTTAAAAAAAGAAATTGCTGATAAGCAATTATCTAAAGATAAAGCAGTAAATTAAAGTAAATATATCTTTTAGGGATTAATGTACTTTTATATAGTTCAATAAAATCTTCTTATCTGACGTATATATACAAGTTTTACGATATATATATTTTAAAATAATGTTTAATAAGAAAGGATTGATTGTGTTGAGAAAGTTTATATTGTTTATATTGTTTCTTATTTCAATTTTGGCAATCTTTATTCTATGGACATTATTTGATTTAAACATCATAAAATTTGGGTATGAATACAAACATAAAATTTTAACTAATCCGTCAGAATTTATTTCTTTCATAAAACAAAATAATTTGGCAATAAAGGTTTTTGCCTCAACCTTTATTGGGGTAGTAGTTTGGGGTATAGGACTAAGCGTGAGGAGAAAATAAAGAACAAGCAAACTATTCTTAATGATAGTTTATTTAATAATAGAACGCAGCAAAGGCAGCTCTGAAAGCTGCCTTTTAAATTCAATAAGTAATAACTCATGTGGATGCCATTATTAAATTTTTAAAAACTCCCTTGTACGCTCTACAGTAGGATTATTGAAGATTTGCTCGGGGGTTCCCTCTTCTGCAATAACTCCTTTATCCATAAATACAACACGGTCTGATACTTCTTTTGCAAAGCCCATTTCGTGAGTAACTACCAGCATGGTGAGGCCGCTTTGAGCCAGTTCCTTCATAACCTTTAGAACTTCCCCAACCATTTCAGGATCCAGTGCTGAGGTTGGTTCATCGAAAAGAATAACATCAGGTTCCATTGAAAGTGCTCTAGCAATGGCTACACGCTGCTTTTGACCGCCTGATAGCTGCTTAGGCTTAGCATTGACATACTGCTCCATGCCTACAATCCTTAAATATTTTAAAGCAACCTTTTTGGCTTCTTCCTTTGAGCGCTTCAGTACTTTTATCTGTCCAACCATGCAGTTATGCAAAACATTGTGATTGTCAAATAAGTTAAATTGCTGAAATACCATACCTAGCTTTGTACGATACTCATTTATATTATGCTTGTCATCTAAAATGTCTTCTCCACTGTAGATAATTTCGCCGCTAGTTGGCTTTTCCAAAAGATTAATACAGCGAAGAAGTGTTGATTTTCCTGAGCCAGAGGAACCTATTATGCAGACCACTTCTCCCTTTTTTACTGAGAAATCTATGTCCTTTAATACCTCATGAGTCCCAAAGAATTTACTTAAATGCTGAACCGCAATTACATTTTCCATTTTCTAAGTCTCCTTTTTATAAATCCTTGCACCTATATCTGCATCTGATTAGCATACATAGTGTAATTTTCTGGTCCGTCTAATTTCTTTTCTATAAAACGTAAGATTCTTGTTACTGTAAAGGTCATTATAAAATACAGAATACATGCAACGAAAAAGGATTCAAAATATCTAAAATTATTTCCTGAAATTGACTTTGTCTCGAAATAAAGCTCTGTTACAGATATTACGTTAAGCACTGATGTATCTTTTATATTGATGACAAATTCATTACCCATTGCTGGCAAAATATTGCGAATTGCCTGGGGCAGTACAACATTAAGCATGGTTTGAAGATGTGTCATACCAATAGCCTGAGCCGCCTCAGTTTGTCCCTTATCAATTGAAACTATTCCTCCACGGATAATTTCAGACATGTAGGCACCAGTATTAATAGAAACAATAAATATTGCTGCTGTTAATCTGTTCATATCTATTCCAAAAGCTAAGGCAGAACCATAGTAAATTACCATAGCTTGTACAATCATTGGTGTTCCACGGAATAATTCTATATATATGAAGAGAACAGCATTAATAACTTTAAGAATTACCTTTTTTATACCTCTTTCAGGCATTGGAATAGTTCGTACAACGCCTACTATAAGGCCAATAAAAAAGCCTAATATAGTACCAATCATTGAAATCAAAAGTGTCATGCCAGCTCCACGAAGGAGCATTGGCCAGTTATCTTTAATAATTCTTATTACCCATTGAAAACTCATTTTTAATCACTCCTGCTTTATTGTGCAGGGCAGCTTGTCCAATCTAATATCTATACTACAAACTAAGCCGCCTCTATAATGCCTTAATAAGTTTTGTACTGTTTATTTTGCTGCTGGTTGATTCTTAATAGCAGTATCCATGATAGATTTTTGCTGATCTACAGGAATAGTAGCTAGAATTTTATTGATTTTTTCAGTTAAATCGCTGCCCTTTGCAACACCTACTGCAATTGCTGTATCGTCTGGTGATGTAACAAAGCCATTTTTGAACTCTACCATTTTAAAAGCCGAGTTTGCTGCAGAAGCACTAACCCCTTCTGGACGTTCTGAAACATATCCGTCAATCATTCCAGATTGAAGAGCAACTCTCATTGCGGGGAAGTTATCCATAGCAGGTTGCTTTTGAACACCCTTAATTTGATCGATTACTGAATAGTGGAAGGTATTTAATTGAGCAGTTACCTTTGCCCCGCTGAAATCTTGTATTGATGCAGCATTGTCATACTTTCCGCCTTTTTTAACCACCATAACTAAATCTGATTTATAATAGTTATTTGTAAAATCTATAGTCTCTTTACGTTTTGCAGTTGGTGACATACCTGCAATAATTGCATCTATTTTACCTGAAGTCAAAGCTGGTACCAGGCCATCCCATTCAGTTTTAACTACCACTAATTTTTTTCCAAGACCATCTGCAATTTTCTTAGCTATCTCAATATCATAGCCTCCTGCATACTCTGAGCTGCCATCTATTTTAACAGCACCATTTGAACTATCTGATTGTGTCCAGTTAAAGGGTGCATATCCACATTCAAGTCCAATTCTAAAGGTTCCAGCATCATTTGCTGCCTGTGCCTTTGTATCCTTTGAGGTATTGCTTGTCCCGCATCCTCCTAAAACTAATACTGCTGTTAGTGACATTGCCATTAATGACCAAAATTTTCTTTTCATTTTACATATCTCCTTTTTCTTATATTTTCTGCTTTTGCAGTTAAAAAAGGCTAATCTTTCATTTGGATTTTCATATTTCTCATTTCGGTCTTTTTTTGAACAAAAAAAGACCTGAGGTAACCTCAGGTCGCAATGTGCACACTTGCTCCTAAACCCCTTCATTTCCCAAATGAGATAGCACAACTCAATAAACCGGGTAGTCTATTGAGACAGTCCTGCAGCTCTTAACTGCAGACCCAGCAAATAATATAGAGAATATTATAAGCTTCGGCGATGAATCCTTCTCCCTAGTTTCAATGTTTCTCAAGCTCCACTAAGGACTATTAAGCACCGCGCCTCTACCCCACCGTAAAAGTGAGGTCTTATTAAATTATAAAACTACTTTATAACAATATTTTAAATCTGTCAACAGTTTGTTGTAAAATATTGTCAAATGTAACTGTTTACAAATAAAATTTTTAGAACTTTTTTTCTTTTAATAATATATTTTGTAATTATTTCTTCATTTTTTTATTATTTTCATTACTCTTTATCTAACTTCACTTTAATGATATTTCATTAATTTTTATAAGTATCATTAACATAGGTATTATATTATTAGTAGTAGAAGCAGTGCTATTGTTGATTAATTTAGTTCTAATATTCTCTATTTTCTAAAAGTCTCACATTGGGTTCCTTCAGTTGAACTAGCATCCGGTCCGTGTACCTGTACGTGTGAGGCTGAGCAGGCTCTGTTATCATTATATGTACAATTAAGAGCATCACATTTAATTACAGGACTCATTTCAATTGAGGTATTAGTAAACACCTGCTTAACTTCACCTGGAATATTCATATTAGTAAGATGAGTAAAAGCATTTTTAATACCTTTTTCAGCAAAGGTATTGCACATTGTTTCTGCACTGCTGTAAGCGCTGCTGCCTATAACATGAATTTGGTTTGCTGAGCAAAGCCCAGTCATATTATGCACGCAATTAAGGGCACTGCAGCTTAAATCACCATTCATAAATAAAACCACCTTTCTCAATATCATTAGCCATATTTTGCACAATAATGAAAAATTTATTCTATTTAATGAATAGTAATTTTATAAAATAAATTATAAAGCAATGTAGATAATGGGGAAATTTAAATAAATTTAACAAAAAAAATAGCAGCTTAAGCTGCCAAGTAATAAAATGAATCAGTTGCACTAACATGCATTCTTTTATTTTTACCAATTATTAAATTAAATATACTACTTTTTAATATAATCCTTAATTATGATTTTAACAAATATAAACATGGCAGGAAGGCCATAGGCAAGCATTCCTACATGTTGTAACTGTGCTCCCCCACTTGGAAAAATAAGACTTATGCCTTCACCGAACATACTTGCACCCACATATATCATGAGTATTGAAATAAGATCAAATAGTAAGCCCATGCTTAACTTTATGCTTGTCTTATAGAAGACGAACATGACTAGTAAGGACATTGCGAAACCTATTAATGCACCAATAATTATAGCTAAAGTACCGTCTGTTAAAAGAGGAATAATAAAAATTATTATCTCAAGAGTTTCTCTAAATACTGTTAAAAAGGAAAATATGAATAAACCCAGTCCTGTAAGTTTAATATTATATCGTTCTTCAATTGGCAAATTATAATTTTTCTTCTGCCTTCTCATCCAGATAATATAATACACAACAATGGCAGAAAGGAAAAGCATAACTGAACCATTAAAGAGCTCTTTTGTATATCCGCTTAAGTATGCAGTTTGATTATACAGGAAAAAACTTGCAAGTAAGCTTAGGGCAAGGCCACCAAGAACACCAGAATATATATACTTAGTAAGTTCTCTTTTGTCTAGCTTAACAACATAGGTAGTTAATGCTGTTAAAACTATGAGCATTTCAATGCACTCTCTTAGAGTAATTATACTTACGTTCATCATCTTACATCCCTCCTTTTATATATACTTGATACATTATAAGCAGGAGGCATTATTTAGGTGACAAAAAAAGAAAGCAGAAGCCTTCTTTTTAATTTTACAATTCTTATTTTGTAACAGAGTCTGAACTTGGCTTAATATCCTCATAAATAAATTTATGAAGCTGATCTGTTGTTAGCTTTAAATCTGTTCCAAGGTAATATACGTTATTTATCATTAAATTTTTCCAATTGCCGTCTGCAGGGAACCTCTCTTGGTCTATGGTCTTCATGCCTGAGGATAAAATACCTGCACCAAGGGAAACTATTTCTCCTTTAGAGATGCTTGTTTCAACATATGGCAATAATGTGGAAACTAGTGATGGATACTTTGTTATTCCTGCCTCTTGTACTTTAGTTAGTATTTGAGTCAGAACCTTTCTCTGCCTTTCCGTCCTTTCAAAATCATTTCCTATATATCTTATTCTGCTGTAGGCCACAGCCTGAAGTCCATTTAAATTAATGCTTCCTGCGGTGGTTACAGGAGTAACTTTTTCCTTTTCAATATTAGTAACTTCCTTCATGTAGCCGTTTATGTAGGGGAGTTCCTCATTTCTCACATCAATATTGACTCCACCTAAGGCATCAATTATCTTTTCCAGGCTAAAGAAGTCTACAGTAACATAATCCTTTATATTAAGATTAAAGTTTTCATTTAAGGTCTTAATAGCCAGCTGCGGTCCCCCATAGGCATAGGCATGGGTTATTTTAGTCATTCCATGGCCCGGAACGTCAACGTAGGTATCTCTCATAATGGAGGAAAGCTTAATTTTATTATGGTTATAGTCAATAGAAGCTATTATAATTGAATCAGAACGGCTGGCTTCATCCTTTGATCTTCTATCTAAGCCAAATAAAGCGATGTTTACTACATCCTTCTTAGGATCTTCCTTTTCAATTTGCTGTACTGCCTCCTCTTTTATACCAAGAGAACTATTATCTTTTGGCAGTTCTGTACTCTTAACTTTATTTAAGAGTGAATAGGAATAGATACCTATTCCGGCAAATAAGGCTGCAAAAACAATAATAACTGAAATAATTATCCTTTTTCTTTTTCCATTTTCCTTCATTCTATTACTCCTATTTTATAGTCTTAATATAATCAGAAATAACCTGACTAAGCTTTTGATAGCCCTTTTCATTTAAGCTTAAATTATCTATGGTATACTGCTTTAGGTTATTTTCTGTTATGCCGCTTTTATTAAAGGCATCCAATACTAAAATATTATATGTGCTGCAAACAGCTTTAATGCCTTGTACATAATCCTCCATTTTATAGCCTGCTTTATTGGGATTTGGATATACTGGCTCATTCATAAAAGTCCCTCTTTTTAGAGGTGTGATGAAGACTATGTTAGCATCTGGTTTTGCTTTTAATATATCATTTATAACCTTCTTTACGTTTCCATAAAAAGTAGCTTGAGTATCATTATCCTCAATTGTTCCTAGAGGTGTATTATAAGCAAAGTCATTTGTACCAGCAAGAACAGTTATAAGATCCATATCTTTTAATTTTTCTGCTGATATATTTGAGGTTAAATCCTTCATAACTCTATTGGCAGCTGCATCATTTATTACCATATCCATACCAGTCATAGCTTTTACTTTTAATTGATAATTATTTGCTGCAGACATTCCATCCCCAATAGTATACCATTTTTTATTTTTCCATCTGTCATTATCAAAGTTTCCCAAGGCTTTGACACCTTTGTATGTACTATTACTTAAAACAGCTGTGGAAACAGGCTTAGATGCAGCCTCAGTATTATTTTCATTGCTGTTAACAGCTGGAGGATTATTTTTAGAAATATCCTTCTGCAAAGATGTAAGCTCCATAGTTAATTTATTTTGTTTTTTCTGTCCTATGCCAACTACAAATATTAGAGATAATACCAGAATTACAATTATAGTAAGCATAAAAGCACTGTGATTCACTACTTGTTTCATTAATTAAATTGCCCCCTATCCCCATATTATGTAAAGCAGTATAAATACCTTACTTTAAAGATATACGCTTACAATATGGTAATAATTATAAAAAAATACCCTGCAGGTAAAATTCAGCCAAAGTTATACTTAATAAAGAGAAATGCTGCAATCTTCATTAAATAGGCTTTAAATAAACTTTTTCAGGGTAGCTTATATTATTAAATTATTTTCTTAAACCCCAGAAATCAAATCTCTTCTTGTTTGGCTTAATATCTAAAACATCAACTTCTTTACCTTCTATAATTTTATATTGATTTTCATCCATCCATGCATAAAGCTCTGGATTCTTGTTCTTAATTATTTCTAAAGCATCTGCAAGCCTTGTAGTTCTGCGCTTATCATCATGGGCGTCGCTGCCTATTAGATGGATCATGTTTCTCTCTACTAAATTCAATGCAAAGGTCTGAATATCCTTGCCATAGATGCCTGTTAAGCTTCCGGAATTTATCTGTGCAAGGGTTCCTTGCTCTATGAGATTTTTAAGGAGACCCTCATCCTTCATTATTTTAAAATTTCTTTCTGGATGAGCAATTATAGGCATAGCTCCCTGGAGCCTAAGTTCATAAAACACTTCATCAGTATACATTGGGAACTGCTGCATAGGAAGTTCAATTAAAACGTAAGGGGTTAAATTAATCCCCCATATTCTTTTTTCGCTGTAATACTTTGGCAGCTCCGGATGTAAATATAATTCAAGACCTGGTAGAATATTGATAGAAATATTCTTAGTTTTAGCAAGGTTTATTATGCTTTCAAGCCTTTCATAGTAGTGCTTCTTATTCTGCTCCAATTCCTCCGGTATAAAATGCGAGGTAGCACATATAAATTCTGTACCTTCCTCTGCTGAAAGCTTAAGCATATCGAAGGACATGTCATAATTTTTAGAGCCATCATCAAGATAAGGTAGAATGTGACTGTGAAAATCTATCATTAAATTTCACTCCTGTGAATTTTATTTATACTCATAATTGTAGTAATAATAGGATCTTGAGTTATTTGGAATTTTATTTATTACAACTCCTATAAGCTTGCCGCCTACTTTACTTATTAGTTCTTTAGCAGTAACTAAAGCCTGTTTCTCAGCTTGCCTAAAGCTAGCTACAAAAACAACACCATCACAATAAGTAGCTAAAATCTGAGCATCTGTAACTGCTAAAACCGGAGGAGCATCAAATAAAATAACATCAAACTGACCTTTAAGTTCCTCAATTAAGGCTCTCATTTTCTTACTGCCTAAAAGCTCGGCTGGATTTGGAGGAATTGGCCCGCTGGTTAACACAAAGAAGTTATGAATATTAGTAGTTCTTATGGCTTCAAGAAAGCTTTTTTCTTTAGCTAATAAAGTTGTCAGCCCATCCTGATTGGAGATTCCAAGCTTCTTATGAATTGTAGGCTTTCTAAGGTCACAATCTATTAAAAGTACCTTCTTACCACTTTGAGCCATGGTTATTCCAAGATTTGAAATAACTGTACTCTTGCCTTCTCCAGGCTGAGTGGAAGTAATAACTAATGTTTTCAATTCCTCATCAAGGGAAGAAAATTGTATGTTAGTTCGAAGTGTCCTAAAGGCCTCAGCAGCGTGAGATTTAGGATTCTTTATTGAAATCATATCATTAAGCATACGTTCACCTCATTATTTTTCAACATCTGTAACAAAGGGGATTGTCCCAATAACTGGAATACCTATAAGCTTTTCTACATCCTCAGAGGTCTTAATGGTATTATCCAAATATTCTATTAAAAATACTACTCCTACTGAAACCATTAATCCAAGCAAAAAGGCAATAGCTATGTTAAGCTTTGTCTTTGGGCTGTCTGGAGAAATTGGAAGCTGAGCCTTGTCCAATATTCCAACATTATCGGATTTTGTTACATTCTTACTTACATCTTTTAAGGATACTGCTAGTTGATTAGCTATATCCATAGCTTGTTTTGGATCCTTTGATTTAACAGTTATGGTTAAAAACTCTGTAGTTCCCTGAGGAGCCGCTGTTACCATGTTTTGAAGCTGATCAGTGCTAAGCTTTAAGTTAAGATTTTGAATTACATCTTCTGCTACAGTTCTTGATTTAACAAATTCGCTATAGGTTTTTACCAGTTGCTGATACATCATAACATCATTGTAACTCATTGATGGGCTTTTTGAAGCATCTGTGCTTGTTTCCTTTTGTATTATAACTGAAATATCTGCCTTATAAGTTGGCTTTATTATAAAATAACTTACTATACCGCTTATTAAAGCAGCAGCTAAAGTGATTACAACTATTAAAGTCCATCTCTTCTTTAATATATTTAAATACTCAATTAATTCCATTGCCTTCCTCCTAAGCATTCAATATTACAAATAACCAACTTTTATTATATAATAAAATTGTCGGATTTTAAAGATTTTTCTCATAAAATATGTATAAATATAAAAAGGTATCCAATTAGATACCTTTTTATAAAATAGCTATGCGGTTTTGTTTAAGGCCTTCTTAAACAAGCAGCAATCCATTGAAGGTACATTTCTTATATACAGCTTTCCATCAGAAATAAGATAATTGTTGTCTGAATAAACCTCAGTTGCTACACCATCTGCCTCATGAATATAGGCTTGGCTTTCTAAATCACAATAGAATTTTGCGCCCTTATTCTCAAAATTAAATACCGCTATATACATGTTTTCAGTGCCTGTAAGGAGTAATCCAAATACTTTGTTTCTTCCTGCATAGGGTATAACAGCGAAATTATTTCCTATGTCTAAAGCCATTGCCAATAGATTTTTATTTGCTAAAGAATTAATATTAGCACCTGAAAGGATAATTGTCATAAGTTCATTTATTTTCTTATTACTTGTGGAGAAGCTTTTATGGCTGTAGGAAATAATTCTCTGCATTAAAAGTTTAAAGAAAAAGTCATAATTTATATTGTTATTATCCTTTTTAGTCAATTGACTTAATAATCCCTTGTGCTCCTCAAAGTCGAATATTCTATTTTCTACAGTAACCTTAAAGTTTAATAAGCCTAGTGGATAGTCATCAGAGAAAAATCTATATTCTTCAAATCGACTCTTAATAAAGGTTAACAGCCTGCTTAATTCATAATGAGCATTAAAAAGCTTATGTTCCTCAATTATGCTTATATACTGCCCTATGCCATTTATATCTAGTAAACTTACTTTGTTAATTACTGCATTGGCATTGGAGAAAACCTTATTTCTACCCTCTTCAGTTGATATGTCCACTGCATAAAGCTTCTTTTTGTTTACTTTAAGATATACGGGCTTATTATCTATTTTAAGGGTGCTGCTATTTACCTTATAAGTATAAAGGATACTATATACACTCGAACTTTCTAATTTTGCTTTAAGGTCATTATCATTTCTTAAATCATTATTAATAAGCATTTTGTCCATGAAGCTATTAAAAAGCGGAAAAATATCCTGACCTTCTGTAATAAATAAAGAATCCAGCATAAGTTCTTCCTCATGCTTTAATTCATAATTTATAAAATTATATACTGCCTCTACATGAAACTCATTTTTATTTAATACATTTTCTATATTATTTCTAGAGTATCTAGAGCCTAGGAAACCAAAAAATCTACAATTATTATTTTCATTGTCTATTAGGGTTTCAAATAAGTAGGATTGTATTCTTTCACTTTCGTTCACTCTATCAATATGTACACTGCTCATTTTTTCATAAATTGTCTTAGGGTTTATAATAATATTAGTTTTCTTAAAATCTCTCGTGGAGAATAATTCTAGATGCAGTTTATTTAATAGAATACTAGCACTTCCAATATTTTTAATGGATACCTTTAGTTCCTCATTACTTCTCTCAAAATATAAACTAATGCACTCATTAATTATAGAGCTTGTACTAATTTCCTTTAAATTAACTACAGAAGTAATTAACTTATTATTAACTTCCAATTTGTATTTTATTTCACTCATAGTCATACCTCGTCAAATTATAATATTGTCCAACTAGATTATAGCAAATCAGCCTGCATAAGTTAACTATTACTATTAGCAAATTAAACCATTAATCAACAATTTGTGTTATTTTCTATGTCGAAAATATTCATAAGTTGTAAAGTTTCTTAAAGTTACTTAAGAAATTAATGTAAAATTAAGAACTAAAGAAAATTTTATTTAGTTACCATTGCCTGTAAGTCCATGGCATTTTGAATATCTACATTTGAGAGTATAGCCTGTTTAACATGTGTTTTCTGATCTTTTGTAAGTGTGTTGTAGTACTTTTGGGTTTCATTAATATCTGCTGAAAAATTATAGGAAGGATTACTAATTACCCTTTGAACCGCTGTCTCCATCATGTTCATAACCTTAATTTCCTGGGAAGACTTAAGTGACATAGCTGCAGTAATTAGCTGGCTATTTAAAAGCCTTAATTTCTTATTATTATCAGCTTCAGGAGATGGTTTTTGTACACTATTACTTGAACCATTATTGCTGCTTGAATTATTATTGCTGTTTGCATTACTAGAACTATTTGTACCGCTGGAGGTATTGCTTGCAGTGTCAATATTCAGCATATTTCTAAATAATTCTGTAACTATATTTTTAGAACTATTATTCCCACCTTTTGCAGTAGCATTTGGATTTTCCTTGCTTGTTACAAGGCTCACTAAAAGCAAATTATCCTTAACTTTAAGTTCATTTATTTTTAGGGGCAAAATATTACTAAGCTGAATTTCTCCATTTATAAAGCAAATGCTGCTGCTGTTATATTTTTTTGCCATTGAAAACAAAAGCCCTTTAGGTATGGGAAGCTTGCCTAGCTTAATAGAAGTTAATTTATATACATATTTATTATTTTCATATGAGAGTGTCCCATTTGTGCTTACAGTTAGGTTTATATTATTAATACTAAATGGGGCAAATAAAGAAATATTGCTGCCCTCTATATCAGAATAAATGTCCTTTACTTTTAAGGGACCACTACTAAGTTTATTTTTAAAATATAAATTAATAAGTGCGTTTGTATCTTCGTTATCAAGGACTAGCTTTCCATTTCCTGTGGCAACTTTCACCTTTTCTAGAGTCTCTAATTCGGCTGATTTTTTACTAGAAAACTTTGGAGAACTAAATGTAAAAAAGGTTAATGCTGCAATAAGTAAAAGGAAAACGGATAAGCCTAAAAAAATATAATTTTTCTTTTTCCTCATGATCCACTCCTAAAATTTAAGTTAAATAAAATCCCCTGAAAAAATCAGGGGATAAAATAGCTACTTTATTGTAATAACTAAAGTATATTTTTTAACACTTCCTGAATTATCAGTTAAGGTTAATTGTGCACCATTTAATATGGTCTTTATGTTTGAAGTTAATACTCCATCATTAGGATTGTAGCCTGCTGCAGTCATAGCATTAAATATAATGTTTCCAAAGTTATCAGTTTTTCCAATTTTATTAACCATGAAATTAACCTTACTTGAGGTTAAAGCAGCATCCATTAAATCTTGTGACAATACTGCACTTCCTGAATCAACCTTTTGCACCGCAACAGGAATTACAAATTCAATTGTACCGGTTCCACCTGCTGTAGTAGGTTCAGTAATAGTTCCGTTAATAGTTACATTATCAGCCGTATTTTTTAAGCTAACTGACTTTAAGGCAGGAGCTGCTATCTTATTTACAACTTGAGTTACAATTGTATCAGGAACAACTGCACTTCCGCCAAGTGCTATAACCTTTGTATTTCCCATAATACTTGGATTTATGACATCAGCTAAGGAAGTATCTAGTGTTTTATAAACTAATACCATTGGTGAAGCTGTTTTTGCAGCTACAGGTGAACCTGATAAAGCATCTGCAAATTCGTCACCATTTGGACCATCTGCATTTGCTAAAAATACAGTATTGTAATTAAGTAAGCTCTTAAATTCACTTAAAACAGCAGCATTTGTTCCAAATCTATTTGCCCCGCCTAATCTCTTAGCACTTGGAAGAGTATTTTTTACAGAGTCAGTAATAACTCCAGTACCGCCAACTACATAAGTTTGTGCTATTGTGTTAGCTTTTATAAAAGATGAAATTTGACTTGGTACACTATATTTGCCTGTTAAAAGTATTGGCATACCTAAGTTTGCTGCTATAGGAGAAATTGATAAGGCATCCGGGAAATCAGAACCAGGAGCGACTGCTACATTTGTTATAGTTCCTAGTTTTGATTTTAATGCTGCTGCTACAGCTGCTGAGGTTCCATATCTATCACTTCCAGATAATCTAGTGATTTTAATACTTAGTGCCTTTAGCTGATTTTCAACATTTACTGATACTGCACCAGTTCCACCAATTATAAATACATTTTTAACCTTTAGGTCCTTTAGTAATGTAATTACATCTGGATCTAAACCCTTTGGAGCTGTTAAAATTGTAGGAGCATCATAAGCCTTTGCTAGTGGTGCAGCACAAAGTGCATCCGGAAAATCTATTCCGCATGCAATTACAGCATAATCAGAGCTTGTCCAATTTGCTCTTGCAACTGCTATAGCTGTATGATACCTGTCAGAGCCATAAAGTCTGGTACTTTGTGAAGCATCTGCTGCAAATACCTTGTTCACTGGAAGTACTGGGCTAAATGCCATGCAGCTTACAATTGCAGCTGCAATTAATCTTCTTGCGTTCTTCATTTATAAACCCTTCTTTCTAATATAAACTCAACTCCTATATTATAGCATGATTTACATAAAATTAGGAAATTATTATGTAAATAATTAAAAAAATGTGGCAGGAGAAACATCCCCATGCCACATCTTTCATATTACCAGCTCTTCACAAGAGCATTGGCATCAGAATTTAAGATATCTTTTGCTTCTTTAGAAATATTGTCACTCATAGGAGGATTGTTAAGATGTTTTATGAAATCACCCATATGCTTTTTAGCTTGATCTAATTTATTCTCCTTGTAGAATTTTTCAGCTTGCTCTAGACTGTTACTCAATTGAGGTACTAATGCTCCTGAAAGCTTTCCATTAGTTATATAATCCTTCATCAAACCATTAATGGAATCAAAGCTTGTAGTTACCACAACTGTAACTTTATTAGACTGAGCTGTTACGCTGTCAATGGTCACTGATGCATAAATATCTGCTGTTCCTGTATTCTTAGCTGTTACTATTCCATTTTCTACTGAAGCTACCTCTGGGTTAGAGGAAGTAAAGGTGATTGCAGCCTTTGCAAGGTCAAGAGGAATACCATTTAAATAAGCTGCTGTTAAACTTATGTTTGCAGTCTGATTTCTCTCTAAGGAAGAATTGCTTAGAGTCTCATTAATTGCCATAGGATAACTTAATCCAAAGCCAGTTCTATAAATATAGGTTTTGTTATTGTAGCCAGCTACTCCATCAGGTATGTCTGTAGGCAGTTTTCCACTTGGGTTAATTAGACCAAAGATAGCTCTTATACCAGATACCAGATTTGGCTGGTTTGCATATCTGCCATAGGTAGCTACATAGGCACCTACATTTGGTATAGACATAATATCATAGGGGTTAACCATTGAGAGTGCAACAAGAGGTGCATTTTTACTGATTAAATTATATGCAATTACATTCTGAGGGAATAAAGTATAGTAGTTATATCCTGGTGTAGTGCTGTTTTTATCATAACCATAGGTTCCTAATATTACATAATTAGCACTGTCTATAGCACTTTTCATAGCTACTGAAAGTGTACTGCTGCTATAGTTAAAGGACTTAATAGTAACACCAGTGAGGTTTCTTGCCTTAAATACCTCCTCCATTGAATTTACCAAAAGAGTAGTTCTGTCGGATAGTGGAGTGAATATTACTACAGTATCATTACTTTTTAAGTTAAAAGGTAACATATTATTATCATTTTTAACTAAGGTTACAGCTTTATTTGAGGCTTCAGTTTCAATTGCCTTGTGCTCAGCTGAACCAACTACTTTAAGTGCATCAGAAACCTTTTGGTCTGTTGTTCTGGTGTCAGTATTACCAGCTGGATTATATATATCTCTTTTTATTTTTAAAGCAATAATTCTTTGAGCTGATTCATTAATTCTTGCTACTGAAATTTCTCCATTGTTTACTGCATTAATAACTCCCATAAATACTTTATCAAGATTTCCGATTTGATTTGTATTTGTAACAGTTGCAGGCATAAGTAAAATATCAGTACCAGCCTGTATAGCCATTATTGATGCTTGTACATCGCCGAAATTTTGTGTAATGGCTCCCATGTTCATGGCATCAGTTGTAATAACGCCTTTAAAGCCCATTTCAGTTCTAAGTAAGTCAGTCAATACTTTATGGGAAAGGGTTGCAGGCAGATTAACGGTGCTGCCATCCTTGGCAGTAACTGTAGAATTATCAACAGCTGGGAATACAACGTGTGCTGTCATAATCATGTCGATTCCATTATTAATAGCAGTCTGGAAAGGTACTAAGTCCAAGTTGTGAACCGTGGCTAAATCGTGTGTTACAACAGGCAGTCCAAGGTGTGAATCTGTTGAAGTGTCACCATGGCCTGGAAAATGCTTTCCTGTAGCGCCTACACCAGCATCATGAAGCCCATTTATATAGGCGGTTCCCATTTTTGCTACAAGGTTTGGGTCTCCTCCAAAGGATCTTACACCGATGACAGGATTAAAAGGATTTATGTTACAGTCAAGATCCGGTGCAAAATCTTCATTTATACCTATAGCTTTCAATTCTTCGCCAGTTGCCTTACCAACCTTATAGGCTTCCTGAGGGTCATTGGTTGCCCCTAAAGCCATATTTCCTGGCATAACAGTACCTTGCCCTAGTCTTACAATTGATCCGCCTTCCTGGTCGGTGGTTGTAATTAATGGGATTTTAGCTCCTGTATTTTGCATGACAGGTGCAGCACTCTGCAGGCCGTCAATAAGCCTTACAGATGCATCTGTAGTTTTTACATTATTGGCAAATAATATTACTCCTCCAAGATGATACTGTTTAATGATATTTCCAACCTCATCATTATACACAGTAAGGTCACTGCCATTCCAGGTTCTGAAATCTGGCATAAACATTTGACCAACCTTTTCTTCTAGAGTCATATTTGCAACTATTGCAGCAGCTTCTTCCTCTGGTGTCTGTGCAGCAGCCTTTGTAATTCCATTACTTGAAAGCATGGGTTGTACATTTAAGACAAGCATTGAAGCCGAAAGAAGAGCAGTTATTAATTTTTTTGAATTTTTCCACCTAGACATTTTTAAACCTCCAATTAAATTTTTAATTAATACTCTCAATCATAAATTCATCATTAGTTATAAAACGTTTTCACCAAGATGAAGTGCTTGTCCACAAAATCGGCATCCCTCCCATCGCAATTACCTAATATTATAATGTGAAATAGAAAGAGTTATTAAATAAAAAAAGCCAAAAGAAAGTAATTGTTTTCTTTTGGCTTATGCCTTCAGTTAAGAAGTAACACGCCTTAATAATGTATTATTCATTTTCATACATTATTATATCATTTATTGAAAATATTGTAAATATAACTTTAAAAAAATCTAATTTACTAATTTTTTATCATTTCTAATTTAGAATAAATCAATATGTGCGTTGCCGTTAATAATGCTTATATTTTTAGTAACACATATAAGTAACCCATCATATATTTACCTTGCAGGCATATAATATATGGTCTAATTAATTGCTTTGCACAATTTATTACAAAATGCCGATTATTTATGCGGGGGTGAATTATCTTTTAAAAGAATTGAACTCTCTTTTATATCTTAATTCATTATTTAGGAGGTGATTATATGAAAAAGAAAGGTTTTTTTATATCATTAATAACAAGTTTAATGATGATTTTTTCTTTTTCAATTCCAACTTATGCAGATGTACAAAATGTACAAAATGGGCAAAATGGAACAACGCTTATTAATGCAAATGTAACTGCTGCTCCTTCTTGGGAGAGAGTTTTTGATTGGAGCATTAACAAATCTGTTACTCCAAATGTATGGAATTTGTTTCAAGGGGACACTGGTACCTCCAAATATAACATTGCTGTAACAAAAGGCACTGGAATAGATTATAAAAAAATTACAGGCATTGTAACTGTAACAAATGGGGGTGCCGAATCTACTGAAAATCTATCCATAACAGTAAGATTGACTAATCCTTCTGGTTCAGTGCTGTATTTATCAGTACCGGTTGATATAAGTGGAAATCCCGTTCTTGATCCAGGTGAAACAGGGAACTACAGCTATACAATTGATTATCCAGCTGCAAATCTTAGTTTAACTTACAAAGTTACGGCAGATATTACAATAACCAATCACTCTGGAAGTTTAGGAACCCCAAAGGGACCAAGTCCCAGCAGTGACGGTTTTAGCTTTCCTTCAAGCCCTGTCCTAGTGAATGATGTTATTCACGTAGATGATACTAATGGTAGCAGTTATTTGTTCAACACAAGCGGAAGTGTGTCTTATGATAAGACCTTCTCAGCTTTAGACAAAGGGACTAATGTAAATACAGCAACAATAAAAGAAACAGGTGCGGATTCAACAGCAAGTGTAACTGTTAACACCTATGCACTTGATGTATCAAAAACTGCAAACACTGCATTTACAAGGACCTATACCTGGACAATAAATAAAACAGGAGACCAATCAGAAATTACATTAGCATTAAATGAGATCTTCCCAGTTAATTATAAAGTTACAGTGGATGGGAAGTATACTGACATCAATTGGAAGGCCGCAGGAACTATAAGTGTACACAATCCTGCTCCTATGGCTGCTGTAATAAACAGTATAAGTGATATTGTAGCTCCTGATATTGCAGCATCAACAAATTTTGGAGTAACCTTCCCGTATATACTGGATGCCGGTGCAACCCTAAACGGTACCTACAGTGCTAACCTGCCGGATACAGCAGATAGAATTAATACTGCATCTGCAGTACTTCAAAACTATGCTTATGATTCAAATGGCAATACTGCACCAAATGGTACAACAGCCTTTTCAGGTACAGCCAATGTTAGTTTTGCCAATGCTTCTATAAATCTAGTAGATGAGAGTGTAAATGTAACTGATAGCCTTGCTGGAACTTTGGGAACATTATCTTATACTGATGTGCTGCCAAAAACCTATACCTATTTATGGACAGTTGGTCCTTATGCCAGCAGTGGAGACTATACAGTTAACAACACTGCAACCTTCACTACGAATGATACAGGCATTACTGGAAGTTCAAGCTGGAGTGTTATCATCCACCTTCCAAGCCACGGTGCAACCTTGACAATTGGTTATTGGAAAACCCATGCAGGCTTTGGTCCTCAAAAGGACGTAGTGACACAATATCTTCCAATATGGCTTGGTACGCCTAATGGAGCAAAGAGTGTTAATGTTACTTCAGCTTCTCTGGCTGTAAAGTATCTAAGCATGAACGGAGATGCCTCCAACGGAATAAATAAGCTTTACGCTCAGCTTCTTGCAGCTAAACTTAACATTGCAAATGGTGCTGATGGAACTGTTATTAATAAAACAATAGCAGCTGCTGATGCCTTCCTTTCAACCAATAATAGCTCTAGCTGGAGCAGCCTTTCTAAAACTAATAAAAACTTAGTATTAGGATGGGCTTCAACACTTGATAACTACAATAATGGTTTAATGGGAGTACCGCACGCAGTAGAATAAATAATAGAAAAAAATAAAACAGCTGATGAGAATTGCAAAAATAAATAATAAAAAGAGCTGTTAATTAAAATAAATAAAATTGCCATTAAAAAGGTACTGGATTAACTCCAATACCTTTTTTACTACTTATAGACTGACACAATTAATTTCCTGCTTAAAGTTAATGTATCTGTTGTTTTACTTAAGCTTACAGATGTTACATCTGCGCTTGTTCCATTAATATTAAAGTTACCATAACTTAAATCTTGATACTTGTTTGTAGAAGTATCTGTTCCACTTAATCCACTAGCAGTATTCCATACCTGCATAATGTTATTTGCATTATCAAATAAAACTATTTCTTCAATCTTCCAAGTTCCTGCTTCATCACTGTTTGTAATTATTTTACTTCCTACATATACGCCATTTTTTAAAGATAAAAAAATAGATTCTACCTTGTTTGTGATTGGTGTTCTATACGTAATATATATACTCTTTATTCCTGATATATCATCCGTGGCATTTACAGTAAAATTTATTGTATCTCCTACTGTTGCATTTTGCTTATCTATTGTTAAACTTTGAAATACTGGAGATGTTACATCTGCGCTTGTTCCATTAATATTAAAGTTACCATAACTTAAGTCTTGGTACTTATCTGTAGAAGTATCTGTTCCACTAAATCCACCAGCAGTATTCCATACCTGCGTAATGTTATTTGCATTATCAAATAAAACTATTTCTTCAATCTTCCAAGTTCCTGCTTCATCACTGTTTGTAATTGTTTTACTTCCTACATATACGCCATTTTTTAAAGACAAATAAATAAATTCTGCCTTATTTGTGATTGGTGTTCTATAAGTAATATATATACTCTTTATTCCTGATATATTATCCGAGGCATTTACAGTAAAATTTATTGTATCTCCTACTGTTGCATTTTGTTTATCTATTGTTAAACTTTGAAATACTGGAGATGTTACAACTGCAGTAATAACAGTTATATTACAATTGGCAGTTTTATTTCCATCTATTGTAGTTGCTGTAATTGTAGCTGTTCCTGCTCCAATTGCCGTTACTTTTCCTGCTGCATCAACTGTCGCTACATTACTATTTGATGTACTCCACTGTACATTCTTATTTGTAGCATTTGATGGTGATACTGTAGCTATTAAAGTGTCTGTATCACCTACTATAAGTGTGCTCGTAGTTTTGTTTAAACTTACTGAAGATGGAATAACTATGTTACCATTTATAACATTAGTAAGTACATCCAATACATTTCCACTAATGGCGCCAGTTCCACCTAAAATAGTTACATTTCTTACACTTTGACTCTTTATAAAATTAAGAGCATCTGATGTAATTGAATTTTTATCTGATAATATAATTGGAGCATTATTTTTAGCTGATAATGCTGATCCACTCAATGCATCGGGAAAATCATTTCCTGTTGCTAAAAAAACTGTACCAGTACTTAAATTTCCTACAAATTGATTATTAATAATTTGATTAGTTTCATATCTATTTTTTCCACCAAGTCTCTTACTATTTGGTACACTTGAAGATACTGTATCTCCTAAGACTCCTGTTCCTCCCACTATATATGAAACTGGTATACTCTTACCTTTAATAAATGATGCAATACTTGGATCTAATCCATCTTTCGGTGATAATAAAATAGGCATAGCCTTAATTCCTGCAATTGGAGCTATTGATAGTGCATCTGGAAAATCCAAACCTGTTGCTACTATAATTCCATTGCTTGTACCCAATTTTTCCGCAACTAATTTTGATGTTTCATATCTATTAATTCCACCAATTCTGGTAATATTAACTCCCATATTTTTTAGCTGGTTTTCTACATTTGTACTTATAACACCTGTCCCTCCAACTAAAATTGCATTTGCAGCTTTTAATCTTTGTATTTCAGCTATAGTATCTGAACTTAGTGCATTCTTTTCTGTCAGTAATATTGGAGCATCATATGATTTTGCTAATGGTGATGCTGATAATGCATCTGGATAATCTGCTCCAGTGGCTAAAATAACTGTATTAGCCTGCGCCCAACCGGACTTACTAATAGCCAATGAAGTTTTATATCTATCATTACCTGATAGCCTTGTAGTTCCTATATTAGCGTCCTGTGCAAAAACCTGAGTTACGTTTGAAACCCCACACAATAAAGAAACACTTAATATTACTGAAAAAATTCTTTTGTTTTCTAACATATAATCGTTCCCCCATTTAAAATTTTACAAACACTTTTACATATTACTACCAAAATTAGTATCTTCAATAATATATCAAATTTTTATGCTTTCTTCAATTTTTTTCAATTTCCAAAATTTCTACCCCTTTAACTTTTATTATATTTTGATAATATGATTACAAAATTTTTTTATAAGCTTATTGACATTTTCTTTAATATATACGATAATTAATATCAATAGATAATAATTATTAATTAGCTTTAAATTATACATATTTACTATTAAATGCATAGTCTTAAAGCTAAATCATAGGAGGTAAATTTATTATGTCATTAATAGGAACTGAAATAAAACCATTTAAAGCGGAGGCTTATCAAAATGGAAAATTCGTGGAGGTTACAGAAGCAGATTTTAAAGGAAAGTGGAGTGTTGTTTGCTTCTACCCTGCAGACTTTACATTTGTATGTCCTACTGAATTAGAGGACTTACAGAACAATTATGATACATTAAAGAGCCTTGGAGCTGAAGTATACTCAGTTTCAACAGATACTCACTATACACATAAGGCATGGCACGACAGCTCAGAAGCTATAAGTAAAATCACTTACACTATGGTTGGTGATCCATCACATACACTATCAAGAAACTTTGATGTACTTATAGAAGCAGCAGGTAATGCTGACCGTGGTACTTTTATCATAGACCCAGACGGTGTAATTCAAGCTGTTGAAATCAATGCTGGAAACATAGGTCGTGATGCAAGCATATTAGTTAACAAAATTAAAGCAGCACAGTACGTAAGAAATAATCCTGGTGAAGTTTGCCCTGCTAAATGGAAAGAAGGAGCTGCAACACTTAAGCCAAGCCTTGATCTAGTAGGAAAGATCTAATAAAGGGGGTAAAAACATGATACTGGACGCAGATATAAAAACCCAATTAGCTAAATATCTACAGCTTATTGAAAGCGATGTGGTTCTGAAAGTAAGTGCTGGGTCCGATTCAGTATCTAATGACATGCTAGCTCTTGTAAAGGAGCTAGCTTTAATGTCATCTAGGATAACTGTGGAGGAAACTAAGCTTGCAAGGACACCAAGCTTTAGTGTAAATCGGGCAAGTGAAAATATAGGGGTAACCTTCGCAGGTGTTCCTTTAGGCCAGGAATTTACATCCCTTGTGTTGGCTCTACTACAGGTCAGCGGTAGGGCTCCAAAGGTTGATGATAAGGTAATTGAACAAATTAAAAACATTAAAGGTGAATACCACTTTGAATCCTACATCAGTTTAAGCTGCCACAACTGTCCTGATGTGGTTCAGGCACTGAATATCATAAGCATTATCAATCCTAATATTACTCATACTATGATTGATGGTGCAGTTTTCAAAGAGGAAGTAGAAAGTAAAAATGTTATGGCTGTACCTACTGTTTATATGAATGGCGAATTCTTCAGCAGCGGCCGTATGTCCATAGAGGAGATACTTGAGAAGCTTGGCAGTGGATTTGATGCTTCAGAATTTGAAAGTAAAGAACCCTTCGATGTACTTATTGTTGGAGGCGGCCCTTCAGGAGCCAGTGCAGCTATCTATGCAGCACGTAAAGGCATCCGTACAGGGATTGTGGCTGAACGCTTCGGCGGTCAGGTGCTGGAAACTATGGGTATTGAAAATTTCATAGGTTTAAAATATATCGAAGGCCCTAAGCTGGCAGCAAGCCTTGAAGAACACGTTAAAGAATACGATATTGATATTATGAAGGCTCAGCGTGCTAAGGGCATAATCAATAAGGATTTAATAGAAGTGGAACTCGAAAATGGAGCCGTTTTAAAAAGCAAAACCATAATCATCTCAACAGGTGCCCGCTGGCGAAATGTAGGTGTACCTGGTGAAGTGAAATTCAAAAATAATGGTGTGGCCTACTGTCCTCACTGCGACGGTCCCCTATTTAAAGGAAAAGATGTAGCAGTTATCGGCGGTGGCAATTCCGGTATTGAAGCAGCCATAGATTTGGCTGGAATAGTTAATCATGTAACAGTACTTGAATTTATGCCGGAACTGAAGGCTGATGCTGTACTTCAGCAGCGCCTTTACAGCTTGCCTAATGTTACTGTTTATAAGAATGTTCAAACAAAGGAAATAACAGGTACTGACAAAGTAAATGGTATTACCTTCACAGACCGTGCTACTGGTGAAGAACGTCATATTGGGCTTCAGGGTGTGTTTGTTCAGATAGGGCTTGTACCAAATACAGATTGGCTTGGTGATACGGTGGAGCGCAACCGAATAGGTGAAATAGTTGTAGACAAATATGGTGCAACAAATGTACCAGGAATATTTGCTGCAGGCGACTGCACCAATAGTCCATACAAACAGATTATTATTTCTATGGGTTCTGGTGCAAGTGCAGCCTTAGGCGCCTTCGATTATATAATACGAAACTAATTTTTAAATCATCACTTTAATAAACTCTAAATGCTGATAAAACCATTTCAATTTATATATTGAAATGGTTTTATTTTTATGAGAGGCCTACATGGAGCAGCATCTCTTTAAAAGTTACTTACATATTTTTCAAATAAGACAAATAGTATTATAATAAAGTTAATGGACTATTCATTTAATGTTATTAATGTTACAACAAAGCTAGAACTAAAAAAAGTTAATTTTGGATTTTAGGATGTTTCTTTTAGAATGTGGAGGCGAGCTTTATGAGAAGCAGTGAATTTATTATTATAATGAAGGATGGACAGGAAAATCATATCTACAAGTGGGAGCCAGAAGAGGATATAAATGTATTAGGAGTAATTCAGCTAGTACACGGTTCCTGCGAACATGCTAAAAGGTATATTAATTTTGCACAATTTTTGACAGACAAAGGTTATGTGGTTTATGCAAATGATCTAAGAGGACACGGTTTATCAGTTAAAAGCAATGATGACTTGGGATATTTTGCAGAAAAAAACGGGTGGCATATTCTTGTTGAGGATTTGAATGAGCTAACAAAGTTTATAAAAAAAGAGCAGGAAAGCTTAAAATTTTTTATTTTAGGACATAGCATGGGATCTTTTCTAGTAAGGCATTATGCAATAGAATATGGCACAGAAATTAATGGATTAATAGCAATTGGTACAGCACATAATCCTAGGGCAATGCTGAAGTTTGGAAAGTTTTTAGCGGAAAGAAGTATAGAAAAAAATGGTGGTAAATATAGAAATTATACATTAAATAGGCTATCCTATGACTCTTTCTGTAATCAATTTAAGCCTATAAGAACGAAGCAGGACTGGCTTTCTAGTGACGAAAAAGTAGTGGATAGGTTTATAGCAGATGAAAAGTGCGGCTTTGTGTTTACATCCAGTGCCTTTAGAGATATGTTTGATGGTCTGCTTTTTATTACTGATAAAAATAATATTATAAAAACCCCGAAAGATCTGCCTATTTTTCTCATTTCAGGAGATAAAGATCCTGTAGGGCGTAATGGTAGGATGGTTAATAAAGCCTATGAGGAATATAAGAAAGTCGGCATAAATAACATACAGATGAAACTTTATAAAAATATGAGACATGAAATTTTAAATGAAATAGGAAATGAAAAAGTGTATGAAGACATTATTAAATGGATTAACAGCCAGATATAATAAAATAGTCAGCGTAAATAGCTTATTTATTTAAAGCTATTTACGCTGACTATTTTATTAAGAAAAGAAGTCCCATTTTCTATTCCGCTTGATTTAAAATATTCCATTGCTGAAGCGCCTACATCAGATAATGTAGTTCGATGCCCAATAAATCCTTCCTTAATATATTTTCCATAAACAAGAATTGGTACATTTTCTCTTGTGTGATGACTGTGGCCAATAGTTGGATCATTGCCATGATCAGCCATAACAATTAATATATCATTACCTTCTAGCTTGTCCATAATATGTCCAATATATTTATCTGCAACCTGTAATTTTTCTGCATATCTTTCTACATTTTCTGCATGCCCTGCTAGATCTGTTTCTTGTACATTGGTGCAGATAAACCCAGATTTAATTTTATCCATTTCATTAATTGTAAGTTTCATAACTTCTTCTGTATCAACACAAGATATGCTTTTACCATAATTATTTTCGACTATGTCTGCTACCTTTCCTAAAAGTACTGCAGGTATTGCTTTTTTCCCTAAAATTGTAGGCACTTGAACTTCTGGATTTATTCCGTAGCCTAAATGAATTACTTGATAGCCTTCATTATAAACCCCTGATTTTGGTGCATTTATGCCAATAAACTTATCTTCCTTTTCTTCTACAGCTGCTAAAATATTCTCCATAGTAACATTTGTTCCTCCAAAAGGAATTACCCTGGATACTTCTACAACCTCACGAACTAATTTCCCAATCTTAAGTACTTCACTATAAGGTATTAAATCCAATGAAGCCGTTAGATTATATATTTGTCCAAAATCAGCTTCAATATTATCTGCAACTGTAACACAGCCATTTACAAGTAAAAACTTAAGCTTGTCTCCTTTATACTCTACTTTATAACCAGCATTCACCAGTTTCTCATAAACTCTATCAATAGATTTTGAAAAAGGCTCTTTTATTGGCTTTTTAGGTTTTGTTCCCATTATTTCCTGATGACCATAGAAGGTATCAGCTCCATAATGCATTAAGCTAGAGATTCCATAGACCGCTTTAGGATTTTTCTTCATAAGCTCAGTTTCTCTTCCTAAGGTATTCATAATACCTAAGGTCTCTAAATTAGGCAGCTTTAAATGAGGAATACTATCAAGTATATGACCAAAAGTGTTTGAGCCCACATCCTCCGGCCTTACTATCTTTGCATCCTCCATTGCCCCTACACCAAAGCTATCTAAAACAATCACAATAAACCTATTCATATAACCGCCCTCCTTCCAGCAGTTTTCCTTGGCTGTCATATATACCGACAAGTTCAGGTTTACCACTCTGAATTCCTTTTATTACAGCTACTCTACTTCTTGTTACAAAAATTTGAGTTCTAAAGGACATAATAACTGTATCACCTACAGAAGCCTTATTTTCTAGAGTGAAATAGTAATCTATACTTTCAGGAGCCAGAGTTCCAACCTTATATTTTTTAGAATCTTTTATGCTTTTTCCTACTAAAGCATTTTCCATATGCGATCTTCTATAGTGCCCACCACCATAACAAAAGCTTTCATTTCCTAAGTTATGTGAAATCTCGCTTACATAAACTATAGCCGGTCTCTCAACTTGTTCACTTACTGCATGGATAGGTGTTGTTCCTAAAAGTCCATGCCCAGGCTCTCCATGTGTCCCGCCAAGCCTTGCTATGTTATCCATATTAATGCAGCAAGTAGCTGAAGGCATGTTCATTTGCTGTATTTTAATTCCAAGCTTTTCTTCTAATAATTTCTTGGCTTTTTGCAAAGTGTAGACATTAGAGGTTTCCTTTATACTACCAATTGCACTATTATATAAGAAGCAAGGAAATGAAGTTAACCCCGCTAATTTTAAATTTGGAAGGCTTATTATTTCGTCAGCTGCCTTTAATAATTCCTCTAAATAGAAGCCTCCATATTGTGCAGGATAAAGTATATCTCCTTTATCAATCACCCTAATCATTATCTTTTGTGTAAATCCAAGTTTAACAGCTGCCTCTGATACCTCTTTAGCTTTTTCCAAGGAATAAACAGTAATAAATTCTGGTTTTGACTTAAGTATTGCTTCTATCTTATATTTTGGTATTTGAACTAAGTGTCCTACATGACCAAGCTTTATACCATTTGAAGCTAAAGTTTCTGCTTCTCTATAATCTACTGCTACGGCACCTTCATATCCCAGCTTTATTAATTCTTTTGATATATAGGGATTTCTTCCAAATTGTTTGGTCATAAAATATAGCTTTATATTATTTTTATCTGCTTCATTTTTTATTTCCCTGGCATTTCTTAATATAGTGTCTAAATCTAATATATAAGTGTCAGGCTCTATTAAACCCTCGCTGTGCAGTTTAAATGCAGTTTCTATAAGTTTTGGGTTTCTCTTTAATGCGGTTTCTAAAAACATCTGTTTTCCTCCTTCCAGTCTTAAATACGGGTAGCCTAAACTCATAATGCTGTTTCAAAATACCCGTCTTCAAACCTTCCTTATAGAGACTTTGCTAATGCTTCTCTTAAAATTCTAATAACTGTATCTGCTCCAGAACGCATAGGATTAATTCTAATCATTCTAGTTTCTAAGGTACTGTCTGCTGCTCTGAAGGTTCCTGATACTCTATAAAACATTGGTACAAATTCATACCTTGATTCTGCTCCTACTGGGTTTGGTGCTGCTCCAAGTTTTTCAGCCTCTTCAATAACCTTTTGAGCAATAGGTTTTTCTAATTCTACTAACAGTACTTTTGATTGAGCGTTTGCTAAAAAAGCACTTTTAACTTCTTTTACTTCTCCAAGGTTTAATCTCTCAACAAGCTCATTGTTTACTTCTCCTTGCAGGGCTAGGGCTACAGGTGCGTAAGTAAGTCCTCTTAAAACTGCCATTGCTTCATGCCCCTGTACCTGACCGCCGCCGGAATAATTGCTCTTTATTATTTTATCTATGTAGCTTTTCTTTCCTACTACACAGCCTATTCCTTCAGGCCCAAGCAGTTTAAACATTGAAAAAGCTGAAAGATCTGCTCCAAGCTGAGCACCAATCTTTTTTACTTTCATTACTACATAGTTATCATCCGTAATAATAGGAACTTCTCCTAAATTTTCGCGAATTTGCTTTATTACCTCTTCAATATCATAGCAATCTTCTATTTTTTGTCTTGTGTATTGTATAAGAACTCCATCAATTTTATTTTCCTTTAAAGTCCTTATAAGTTCTTTACTGTTATTAAAATCCGCTTTAATAGTATTCAGTCCCATGCTCTCTACCGTAACTCCTGTTGTGGGATATATAGGAGCATCATGAATAAGAAGAGTTTCATTGGCCTTCATTATGCTATAGAGTCCCCACCTAATAGCAGCAGTTCCCGCACCCCTTACTAATACGGCAGCCTCCTGTTCAAATATGTCAGCTAATACACACTCAGTTTTAAGGGTTGTTCTAGGCTTATTTAGTCCTTGTACTACTCCTAAGTCCCCAAGTGATAATATCTCAGTACCCTTGAAGTATCTTGTTACTGCATCAACAACCTTAAACTGAAGTTTCTTTGCTTCTTCTAATGTTATAGATTCTAATGGATAAGTTTTCATAATTTTGGCCCCTTTCTGTCATAATTGCCATATAGCCTAGCCTCTTAAATAAGATTTATAATCTGCATTTTGAAGCGAATCTATCTATTTAAGAATCTCTCTTGCATTTTTAATAAGCATATTTTCTATGTCACTTTCAGCTATTCCATTTTCCTTAATAAAGGGAATAAAATAATCTAAAAGATAGCTATAGCCAAGGCCACCTTTATTTTTCAAATGAGACTTTCTTGTTATGTCCATTGACATGACTACCCTATTTGAAAGCCCTCTTTTGCAAATTTCCTTAAGCATTACAAGTCTTTTTTCTTCAGGCATATAATTAACCTTTCCTATTGTATCAAAGGCTACATAAGCGCCTTTATCAATTAGCCTTAGTATATAATCAAAATCACCGCTTAGGTCAACATGTCCAATAATGACTTTATTTAAATTTGCTCCATTTTCCCTTAGTATCTCCAATTGTTCAAGCCCTAAAGTTCCAAGAGTAGTGTGAGTGGATATAGGTTTCCCTGTTTCATCTTGAACCCTGGCCCCCAAAGAGAGAAGCATCCTTTCAATAGGTGTAATTTTATCTTTGCTTGTTCCTATTTCTCCTATTACCTGTGCTTTTATATTTGTGTCATCTATTCCTTCAATAATTTCCTTTAACATAATATCTTTTAACTCATGCTCAGATAGCCTATAAACTTCTTCTGGCAGAAAAGGTTCTTTATAATAACCAGTTGAGAAAATTATATTTACTCCTGTCTCTTCCTTAACCTTTAGAGCATATTCAATATTTCTACCCATACCTCTATTAGTAACATCCAGGACATTAGCTACTCCTTTTTTCTTAAGTTCCTTAAATTCCTCTATAGTTTCATCTAATAAATCAAGTTTGCAGTCTAAATCTTTTTTTACCCCAGATAAATCTATGGTTACATGTTCATGCATATAGGTAATTCCTTCTTGCAATTTCATCTTTACCTCCTTTAGTTATTTACAGCGAAAATATAAGGTTTTCCTGTTTTCTCTTATAGGAATCCTTAAAATACCTGTAATAAAGCTCTGGCAGTTTGTATAGGTCACTTAAGCTTTTAGCAATTTCAATAGCAGTTAGACCTTCATCTATTCCCTCTCTGGAAGTTATAACAATTCCTGATGAAATCTCGGAGGAAGGTAAGGTAACTGCTGTAGCATTTATCATATTTGCTATTTTTACCATATACTTTCCACCTAATCCTTGAATTCTTGAGGCTAAATCTCCAAAGCCTCCAAATACAGAGTCTCCCATACCTAACAAATCTATGGGGCCTTCATAGGTTATAAGAATATTGTATTTTTTTAATAACTCTTTTACCCTAATTATTGAAATTTCCCTCTGCGTAAAATCAGGAAACTCCTCTTCACTTACTGAAACACCTAATTTATTTAATCTATCATAAACTAAATTTAATTTCTCTCTCATATCGCTGCCATCTGGAAGCGTAATATTTCCCTTTTTACATATAGCAATATTAATATCATTAATACTACCTTTTTTACATTTTATTTCTGCCATCTCTTTTACTGCAGCTTCTGCTTTTTCAAGATAATGACTTATAACACCTATACCCGGCACAAAGCTTATGCCATCTGTTGAAACTCTATTTGACAAGCCCTTTAATCCCATTCCCTTTGCCATAATTGAGTACAAATTTAAACTTAAGGCAGGTGCTAGTACCGAACCTCCGCCATCTGTACCGATACCTAAATCATTAATTCCATAAAGCACATTTATTGCAGTACAGCTTGAGGAACCAGTCATAATTTTCCCGGTAATAGGATTTAATATATTCATATCTACAGCTCTTCCGCCTACAGCCATACTATCAATTGTATGCCATAAGTACTTTTTACTATCAATAAGCCTTTTAATAAACATTCTATTAATTTGAACTGAATTTTTCACTCCTAGGGTATATACCTTTGAGCCCTTACTAAGTAGCTCCTTTGCTTCTACAAGCATATCCTCATTTACATCTATTATTGTTTTATTTTTGTAATTTAATGCCTTAATGGTTGCCCTGGATAACCTGAATAATTCATCTAAAAGCAATTCATTCATAATTTTTCTCCCCGTCAAAGAGTTATTATAAAATGGAGGCCTTTAGCCCCCATTTATTATTTCCAATATAAACCTAATACAGCTAAAACATTAACAAGAATTCCTACAAAAATTGCTCCTACTGGACCAACAGCCATACTTACTATTGGTTTTTTTGCTGTTTGATTTAATACATAGATACCTGCTACTACAAATAGCCCAAGTCCAGGAGCCATAGCTTGAGCTGCCATCATACCACCAACAAGCAGTGCTATTTCTAGAAGCTTAGACATAGCTGTTCTAATATTATCTCCACATTTTCTAACACCTGGGAACTTGTCCAACATTTTTGCAAGTATATCTAAAAGCATAACTTCTGCACTAATAACAACACCGCCAAGAACAAATGCCAGTATTGGATTCTTAACAAGCAAACCTACAACAAATACAAAAGTCATTCCAGCTGGCCCATAAACACCAGTTGCTATAGCTGTTGTAGCTACTAGCGGAATAAACCCTATACCTCTTGCAAAGGCAGTCATAGCTGCTTCTAGATGCTGTCCTTTAGCTAATAGATTTAAAGATATTGGATCTCCAGCTACAATACCATAGCTTGTAGCTGCTGCAATTAAGCCTCCTATTGCAGCTAAGTAAGGAAGGTTTTTCTTTATTTTCTTAACTCTTTCACTAAAAATAGCTGTTAAATCCACAGTAGTTGCGTTTGGATCAACTTTTTCATTCATTGCAAAGATTAACATAATAATCATACCTGCAAGAAGTGCCATTCCTTCTGGGCTCAAAGCTACAGCACCAGAGCCAATTTTAAACTTTCCATAATATTGTACATACTGTCTAACTAAGAAGGAGATTACTAAAGTTATTCCACCTTTTAAAATACCATATTGGTAAGCTACAACTATTGCTGGAAAAGCTGCGAAGGCTGCAACAATTGGAGTACCAACTTGTCCAAGTTGTGGTAAGAAATTTATTGGTAAAAGCTTAAATATATTTACAATAAACTGCAGTCCAGCTACTATACCAATTCCGTATACTGCTCCAACTACGCCAGAAATAACCATACCTTTTTTGCCATCTGGAGACCAAGTACCAATAATATCTGTACCAAGTAAAATACTATGAATTAGTATAATACTTGCAGCAATTGATACGGGAATACCAAAGCCAATAACAAGTCCAAAGCCTAAAGCAAAGCTTGTAGCTGCTATGGCCTTTTTGTCCATTCTGCCTTCAAGGTATTCAGGAACAATAGGTCTAAGACCGTCATTAAAAACTGCAACACCTTTGTTTGCTAAAATTGACGCTAAAGCACCTATTAAAGCAACAATTAAAAATTTCATAATGATTCCCCCTATTTATTTAATATTTTATTCATGATAACAGGTATAACCTGTTCAGCATGCTGTGGTGTAAAGCCAAAAGCCTTTTTCCCAGACTCAATCTCTTTTATAATTTCTTCATCAGTCTTTCTATTACCAGGCATGGAAACAGTAGAACAAAGATTCATCCCTAGAAGTGCTATAGCCATTGCAAGAGCTCCGCCACCTCAAGTGTTACAAGCTCCAAAATAATAATCAGCTTGATTAGTCTTAATTGCCATAGCTGCTTCAATATCAGATTTGATTGTTAATGTGATATCCTCTCCTCCTATTTTTTTTATGATATCAGCCACTCTTTGCTTGTCAATTTGTCCACCAACTACTATCCTTAGCATTTAAAAAACTCCTTTCATATAATTTATATATTTATATATTCTTTAATTATTTGATTCAAACAATGCACAAAGATGCATCATAATAAAAGTTTCTTCATTTATAGGTATTTCTATTGCAGCCTCTTTCATTATGTCCTTAAATATATTTTTACATTGCTCATATTGACAGTGATTTTTTATTTCCTTATAGGTTTCTTCTTCTATACCATCTACTAGTTCATTTTTCTTTATTCTTTCTAAGGCTATAGAAAGATGAGTAATTAGCATAGCACCATTCTCTTCCGTTAATTCTATTTCCCATTTATTCTTAAACATCTTTATTATTCTTAATAGAGCGTCATAGGTTTCCTCAGAAATTTGCCCAGCATTTTTAAGAATATCTAGTCTCATACTTAATTCCATAGTCCATCCTCCAATGTACAATATTTTGTATTTTGAGAGTAAAAATTTTTTGTTTTATTTATATCTTAAAATAAATTCTAATAGTTAGGGATTATTTCCCCTATTACTACTTCTTTTTGGCAGGTTCTAACTCTATCACGGTTTATAAACTGCTGGAGTAAATTCTTTATACCATAATTGTTTTTATTAACGATTATAACAGCTTCAGTGTCCTCACCTAAAAATTCATTTGTAGTTAGAGGATAATATTTCATATTTCTTTTCTTTTCAATTATTTCATCAATATTCCAAACAGCTGCATCGATTTCTCCCAGCATTAGCTTCTTCACTACCTGATTATATGGTAAATCAATTATCTCTACAACTTTATCCTTGCATTGTGAAAGTGTAAGTAAATAATGGTCAATAGAGCTTCTATCAACCCCTATTCTCATGCCATTTTCAACAGTTCTTTTATAAGGATCTTTAAACACCATACCATGCTCATTTACATAACTATATTCCCCAAACTCTAGTGCTATATCAATAACTCCTCCATTCCTAATACTATGATTAGCTGCAAGCCTAGAAACAACTGCAAAATCATAACGACCTGTACTTAATGCATTAATTCTATTTTCTGCACCTCTCATATAGGCAAGACTAAAGGGAAATTTTCTTTTTTCGGCTTCCTTATAAAGAGCCGTAGCTAGCCCTTCATAAAGTTTGGAATAGGGAAGCGGCATAGCTCCCATTATGGTGCCAAAATCAGTAAAGTTCCAAAGCATTTCATAATCTATAAAGCTAATAAAGCTGCCAAGATGACCTCTTGCCTCAATACTTATAGCCTTTGATTCTTCTAATAGCTTTAAAGCAGATTGAACAGTACCCCTAGCGGTTTCATACTTAGCAGAATATTCTGCAATAGTACTTATTCTGTCTCCTTCCTGCATTGTTATTAGCTCTCTTGACAATTTTATTGCTACTAGACCATTTTTTTGCATTAGTTGTGATTTAATATCCATAACAGCACCTTAATGTACAATATTTTGTATTTTGATATTATAATAGCACAACTTAATATCGTTTTCAAGGGACTAAATAAATATTCTGTTATGTAAAAAAACAAAGGTTATCAACTTTTCTTTATCCCACCTTCTGATAGTCACTGCTTTTCTTTGTTTATAAATTATTAAAATGTAATTAACAGTTAATATTTATTATTGTCACATTACTGACATAACAAGAAGATAATATTAACATAGCAAGACAAGAGTTACCCCTCATAAATTAATATAAAATATAGTAGAGCAGTTGAAAAGCCCCTCTTTCAACTGCTCTACTATATTTTGCTATCTTAATAATTCCAATACATTCATGACCTATAAAACACACTGAAGATGCTCTTTATAGTGTTAATGTTTCATTGGCTCAAATATATTTAGTTTTTTATCTTTTATAATTGGCATGCTAGTCATATATTTTAATAAGATAAAATATCTATAAATATATCTTGTAAAAAGGTGGTGCTTAGGATGATAATTTTTAAAGTACTTAAGTGGATGGTTGAAATAGTAGTTTGTTTTATATTAGTTATTTTTGCAGTATTTGTTTTTATACCTGCATCCAATCCCAATAACATGGACAACAATAAAGGTATAATGCCATTTTCATTAAATAATAATGATATTACTTATAACAGTGATAATAATAAAAACAACAATAATCCTAATAATAAACAAGTTAATCCAGGTTTAACTGATGAACAAAGAAAAGAAGTACTTGAAAGAGCAAAAGCCATGACAGAGGTAAAATGGATTCCAAGCCATAACTTGATTGATAAATATGGATATTACGTATTTATAAAAGGGAAGACTTATTATGGTATACCCTATAGCATGGATTTATACCAGACTAAGTCTCCAGAGGACTTTCTGAATAAAATAAAAGGGAGTAATACATTATACGGCAACGACTGCTCAGGGTTTGTTAGTGCTGCTTGGGGGGTAAGAAGACAGACTACATTGTCTCTTTATAATGCTGTTAAAAATGGAACGAAAATAGATGGACGAACTGTGTGCGAAATTTCCTGGGATGAATTAAGGCCTGGAGATGCGTTACTTATCGATAACGGAGAGGGGAAAGGCCATGTCATGCTGTATATAAGCACTGATAATAAGAAAAGTGATAACATAAACGTGTATGAACAAGACATACAAACCATAATTCCTTTTGAACCAATTCCGGTTGCCAGAAAAGATGAGAGGTCTATAAGCACAATTACGAAAGAAGGATATATACCTATAAGGCTTGTTTAGGAACGTACAAGTACCACATATTAAGTAGAGCAGCTGAAAGGTCCCCCTTTTCAACTGCTCTACTATATTTATTATCACTATACTTTAATTAAATATTTTTCATATAAATTTATCTTCTTACATAATCCTGTGTAGTACTTATTTACTCTTTATTATTTAAAGCTCATACTTATTCCTTTAAATATATGCACTACTGCTACAGCACCGGAATCTGGTCTTCCAAGTGATTTTTCTCCATAATAAGCCGCTCTTCCATGCACTGATTTTAATTGCTTTGTGTATTCAACTCCAGCTTCTGCTGCTTTGTATGCTTTTTCAAAGGCTTCCTTTAAGCTAAGTCCACTCTTTGAAGCTTCAGCTAGTGCTTCCACTGCAGGATTCAAGGCATCCAGCATGGTTTTATCCCCTAGATTAGTTTTTCCTTTTTCCATTACTCCTTTTACTGCAGCTCTACCTACAGCTGCTAAATCCTCCAGGGTTAACTCTTCTTTACCTTTAGCCTCTTTTGCTCCCTTTATAAGGCATATCGATATCAAAGTTCCCATAGTGGATGGAACATTTGTATTCATAGTCATTCCAAGTTTCATAAGTACATTGCCCATATCAGCAGCTTCTATTTTATCAAATTCATTGTAAAGACAGCCAAAACCATTAGTCATAGTTAAACCTAAGTCGCCGTCTCCCATAGCTGAATCTAGTTCTGTTAGGTAATCCTTTGCTTCATTCATTGCATTTACTATGTTTCCTAATATATCTTTAACAAATGGCTTTTTTATTGCTTCCATGCTTATTCCTCCTTTTAGTCGGAAGACGGAGCAATTAAGGCTTGCTCGCTCCCGCTCCCTAATTGCTCGTTAAAGCCCATTTAGGGCTTTGGCTCCGCCCACGGGGCAACTTAACTCACTCGCTCCCGCTCGTAAGTTGCCCGTTAAAGCCCATTTAGGGCTTTAACCTCCTATGATTATCTAAATTGTTGGAAAAATGGTGAGTAAGCATTAAAATCTAACAATTCTTCCAGTTCCTTATCTAATTTTAATAATGTTATAGACATACCAGCCATTTCAAGGGAAGTAGCAAATTCTCCAATATATGGCCTATATACCTTTATTCCATTTTTCTCTAATATGCTGTGAGCCTTTTTATAAGCAATATATAGTTCTTCCTTTGGGGTAGCACCTAAGCCATTTACCAATATTGAAACATTGCATCCCTCTTCAAATCTCATGTCTTCTAGTATCTTATTTAGCATAACTTCTACAACATCATCCACTGGCTTAAGTTCACTTCTTTTAATTCCTGGCTCTCCATGGATTCCCATACCTATTTCCATTTCATTTTCACCTATGGAGAAAGTAGCTTTACCTACCTCTGGAACTATACATGGAGTAAGAGCAACACCCATAGTTCTTGTATTGTCTACTGCCTTTTGAGCTAGTCTCTTTACTTCTTGTAAATTATACATCTTTTCTGCAGCAGCTCCCGCTATTTTGTATGCATAGAATAATCCAGCCACTCCTCTTCTGTTTGCTTCCTGTCCCTTAAGAGCTGAAGCTACATCGTCTGTTACAAGCACTTCTTCAACTTCTATATCATCCATCTCTACCATATCTTTAGCCATACCAAAGTTCATTATGTCTCCGCCATAATTACCATATAGATGAAGTACTCCTGCTCCATTGTCTATTGCTTTATCTACCTCATACATGCATTCTGCGCTTGGTGATGCAAAAACATTTCCTACAGTTACTCCGTCTGCTAGTCCATATCCAACATATCCAAGGAAGGTTGGAAGGTGGCCAGAGCCACCTCCTGTAGCTATAGCTACCTTACCTGGCTTCTTTTCATCGGCTCTTACTATACATCTAAAATTATCATTTACCATTTTTAAGCTGTCGCTGTGAGCTGCTAAAATGCCTTCTATAGTCTCTCTTGCAAAATCTTCTGGTTTATTAATTAGTTTCTTCATAGCTCTATCCTCTTTTTACTTTATCAAATTTTATTTCTGAAGGGTAAGCCCAGCTTTGAAGCTCGCTTTGTGGCAGTACATTAGGCTCTTTTCCTCCGTTAATAAGTAATGCTCTAAAGTAAACTTCAGCTATTTCTTCTACATAGTGTGCATTTAAAAGTGTATCATCTGGATCTGAACCTACAACAACTACTCCATGACTTTCAAGTAATATTGCATTTGACTGCTTTAATGGCTCTATTAAACTTTCTGCAAGTTGTCTTGTACCAGGTCTTCCATAAGGAGCTACTGGAATTCTTCCTCCATAGGACATTCCTTCATATACAACAGCTGGGATTTCCTTTCTTAATACTGCAAAGGAAGTAGCAAATCTTGAGTGAGTGTGCACTACAGAATTTATATCTGGCCTTGCCTTATATGCTTCAAGATGCATCATTACTTCACTAGAAGGTCTTAAGCCTGTTTCCATCTCTATTACATTGGCATCTACATCTATAACACATATATCTCTGTAAGTTAGCTTTTCTCTTGCTATACCTGCTGGTGTGATTACCACGTATCCAGTTTCTTTATCTCTAATACTAAAATTACCTGATTTGTGCTTGCACAATCCTGATCTATCTGCTTCCTGCGCTATTTCTACTACTTTTTTCTTTAATTCTTCTAACATAATGTATGCCTCCTCAAAATTACAAGTTATTTACCCACGCTTGTCTTAATATTTCTCTTATGCTTCTATTCTTTCATCCATTTTCTTCATGTACTTTATATAGAAGAAGAAGCATGCAGCAAGCACTGCTAGTACAACTACTCCAAAGAATTCACCATGAATTACATTAAATCCATGTGCAAGTCCCCATCTTAATGCCGGTATTTCAAAGGAGAACCAGCTCATAAATTGTCCATTTGGAACTTGGATGCTGCCTGTTGCTTTAGCAAGGTTAGTTACTGTTCCTGCAAAGCTTGTTCCTACTAGTAAGAAAATAGGAGTTGTTACTATGCATAATATAATCATTCTTATAATATTTCCTCCAGTTACTATCATAGCTGGAACTACTAGTGAAATATTTATTATTGAACCTAAAGGTAATACGTTGTTTGAACCTGTTTTTGCCATAACAACTGCTAGTATTAATTCTATTGGAACGATTAATATTGCAACGACCCAGATTTCTGATAATCCAGCAAGAAATGGCCAGTCAAGTCCAATGTAGAGCTCTCTATCTTTGAATTTCTTCTTCATGAAATCGCCAACTGCGTCTGCTATAGGTGCTAATGCTTGCATAAATAACTTAGCAACCATTGGGAAAAGTACTAATGCTGTAGCAACTTGAACTGCAGTATTTAATATACCTTTAAGATCATACTTTGCAAATATAGCAATTAGTGCACCAACTATAAAGCCCATAACACTGTTTTCGCCAAACACACCAATCTTTTCTTTTAATTTAGCTGCATCTATATTACTCTTATTAAGTCCAGGTATAAAGTCAAGTAATCTATTAATTGGAGCTAATACTACACCTGTTAATGTCATACAGTGAGTACATGCAATTCCAGGTATTTTAGTTAATTCATATAACTGCTTTTGTGTTATATCTGCATTCTTAAGTTCTAAAATCGCTTGTATTGAAGCACCGACAAGTCCTAATGCAATGCTTCCAGTAACTGCTGCAATTAGTGTTGCTGTAAAAATCTTACCCCAAACATTCCATAAGTCTACGTTTAAACAGTTTGTCCAACCTAATATTAACATTACTATATTTATTCCTATGCAAATTGGGAAAAGTAGTAATGCATATGGCCATGCCCAAGCAATCGCTGACATTGGAGCCCAACCTGCATCAATTGCATTTAACTGTATTCCTGTATTTTTTACAAATGCACTAGCCGCAGGACTTATTGCACCAAACATGAAGTTTATAATTTCACTCATTCCAGTAAATGCTATACCTAAAGTTAAACCAGCTATAATTGCCTTTTTAGGTTTCATCTTCATACTAAGACCAAGAATTATCATAATAATTGGGAGAAACACCGCTGCACCTAGGTTAAGGATATAATGTATTATTGCGCTCATTTATATTAACCTCCTAAAGTTTGTTTATATTTTTACTTTTTTGTGATAAAATAAAATAACATATTTTTTTATTTTTATATTTATATTTATTTTTATCTCCTGGATTTAATCTATTATTTCTTGGAGATATTTTTTTATATTTTTCTATGCATTTTGATACTTACTTTGCTTTAACTATTTCTTTTAGCTTTTCAAATTCAGCATCGATTCCCATACCTGTTAAGAATGGTATTCCGCTTAGTGTTGGTTTTCCCCACTCCTTTGTCTTTAATGGAACTATAGATACATAAATGTCACATTGGTCTATTATGCTTTCCAGTGACTTGATGTCCACAGCTTCTACACTTACTGGTAGATTTTCATCCTCGCACATACTAGCGATTTTTGATGCTACTGTTTGTGATGTTGCTACTCCTGATCCGCAAGCTACAAAGATTTTTTTAATTTTACCCATAATTTTTTCCTCCCTTTAATTTTTATATAATTAATTTTTAATTATATCTTAGTTATCTTTTTCCAATACATTCTTAATAGTTAGGTATATATCATGCTTTTCTTTTGCATTATATATTTCTAATAGAGTTTCTTCCTTTGAGAATATTGACATTAGCTTACTTAAGGTTATAACCTGTTGATCTGGATTTTTAATAGCTAGCATGAAAATCAGCTTAGCCTCTACATCGTTTTCACCTGAACCCATCTCTTTAAATACCACTGGCTTTTTTAGCTTTGCCACAAGAATAGCTGGCTTTTCTACATGTATTGCATAAGTATGTGGTATTGCTACGCTTACTCCTGGAGTATTAAGTCCTGTAGGAAAGGTTTCTTCTCTTTCCAGTAGTCCATCGATATAAGTTTCTTTTACATATCCCTTTTCTCTTAGTATTGTTCCTAGGCCCCTTAGTAATTCTTCTTTGTTATTAGCTCCATAATCCATTAATATTAAATCTTCATGTAATAAAGCTACATTTTCTTCCATGAAATCATTCTCCTTTAGCTAATTTTCTTTGTACCTATATTCTTAGCAAATACCGTGCCAACTTTAGTGCATAGGTTTACAATTCTGAATTTTGAAAATGTTTACTTAAAAAGTTATGCACTATAATTTTAAAAAAACTATAGTGCATAACTTTTAACCATTTCTTATGCTATTAATAATGCTTTTATATACTGCATATGGTACATTAAATTCACCATTGCCTATTCCAAGTCTTATGTCAGCTCTATTACCTCCATGAAAATCAGTTCCTCCAGAAGCCAACAGCTTGTACTTTTCTAAAAGATAATCTGCAAACTGCTCATCCTCTAGAGTAAAGCTTGGGTAATATTTTTCAATTCCATGGAGCCCTAAATCCTTTAAATTTTTAATTTCTTTTTCCATATCTGACTTTCTAAGACCACCGAGGCCAATATTTTTATTATAATGTGCTAAGAAAGATCTGCCGCCCGCCTTTTTTATTATATAAATAGCTTCTTCAGCACTTAGTATTTCTTCTTTCTTGTATGGAATTGGATCCAGATATTTATCCCATACCTCTTGAGCACTACTACATAGCTTCTCTTCCATAAAGTATCTATGGATGTCATATCTATCTAAGTTCTTCTTTAAACTTCTTTTTATCAAAACCTCGATGCTTATAGCTATGCCCTTCCCCTTTAGTATTTCTAGAATTTCACCTACACTCTTCTCCCTAGCTGTCCTAATTCCTTTATAAACCTTTAGAAATTCCTCATTGTATATATCTATGCCAAGTCCCAATATATGCAGTAATCTGCCTTCACCATAGGATACACTTAATTCTACTCCACTCAAGTAATCTATAGAACATTTCTCTGCTTCCTCCCTAGCTTCCTCATTTCCTTCAATGCTGTCATGGTCCGTTATAGAAATAGCACTTAATCCTGTTTTTTTTGCAATATTAATAATTTCTTTAGGGCTATTTGTTCCATCTGAATTATAGGTATGTACATGTAAATCAATGCCATTCATAGTATATTCAAGCTCCTTTCAACTTTTATTTAAATAATTTAACAACTATTGTTGTCACAGTATAAAAATTAATAACAGGTATATTTCATAAAATTGCATTTGTATTTACAATTTAATTATATTATGATAAAAATGAATATAATAGCAAGGAAAATTTTATGCTTAAGGAGGTGAATGTTGTGAAGATAGCTTTATGGTACATTTCCGTATTTGTTGCATTAGTGCTTTTTCTATTATCACTAGTATATAAAAACTTTTACCTAGCAATCATAGCCTTTGCTGTAGCACTATTCCTAGAAAGGTACACTAAAAAAATACCACCTCCTAAGGCCTTTGATAAGTTTAAAAGTACTAACTTTAAGAAGAAAAAATAGTAGGTGATATTTTGAAAAACATCGATGCAGTAAACGATTATATAACTAATAAACTAACTCTAGACTACATTAATGATTGCATAAAAAATCAAAACTATTTTGGAGTATATACAAGTGATATAGAAAAGAATCTGCATATTGTAAGAAATAATGCCAGCACTATTTTAAATACTCTTTTTAAACAGAATAAACTTGTAAAAATAAATTCAAGACCTGTTTCCTTTTTTCCAAAAGCTATTTTAGCTTCTTTAAATTTGATAAATAGTGAAGAAACAAACCTTGTATATAGCCTGCAAGATTTTAAGACCTTGCTTAGCTCACTCAAATCTGGGGAAGCCACAGGCAAAAGTGAAGATAATATCTCTGAAGACCCCTTCACTCAATTAGTTGGTGCTAACAACAGTCTTATAAATCAAATCGGACAAGCTAAAGCTGCGCTTATGTATCCTCCAAAAGGACTTCACACTTTGCTGCTTGGAGAAAGCGGTGTTGGTAAGAGCACCTTTGCCTCCTCCATGTATGAATATGCTAAAGTAAATAAAGGCTTAGATGAAGGTTCTTTTCCTTTTGTAGCTTTTAACTGTTCTGACTACTTTAATAACCCTCAGCTTTTACTTTCTGAGCTTTTTGGACATGTTAAGGGCTCCTTTACTGGTGCAAATTCTGATAAAGAAGGCTTAGTAGCCAAAGCAAATGGTGGTATCTTATTCCTTGATGAAGTGCACAGACTTCCTCCTGATGGACAAGAAATGCTTTTTTATCTTATTGATAAAGGACAGTATCACAAATTAGGAGAATCCGGTAATACAAATAAGAGCAATGTGATGATAATTGCTGCCACTACTGAAGAACCAAATGAGGCACTTTTAACAACTTTTTTAAGGAGAATTCCTGTAGTAATAACCCTGCCCTCATTTAGAGAAAAGGCTATAGAGGAAAAGATGGAGATTATAGAAACTCTCTTTTATTATGAGTGCATAAATCTAAACAAAGATATTAGAATTTCCCCGGAGGTTTTAAAAGCCCTAGCCCTATATCCATTTAAGGGTGGTAATATAGGACAGCTGAAGTCAGAGATAAAGCTAGTTTGTGCAAAGTCATTTTTAAATTACATTAAAAATAAAAATAACATTTCAATAGAGTTTGAAATGCTTAGTAAAGATATTATTGATTATGTTTTTAGCAATAATAAAATAAATATTAACGATAAAAACTATATGGATATGATTAATGAATACTTAGTTTTATTCCCTGGAAATAAACGATATTCTTATGTAGAAAAAGCAAACGATAACATATATGATAAGATAAATGACTATATAAAGAAGCTTAAAGATTCTGAGCTTAGTAGTCAGCAGTTTGATTTAAAAATCGAAAACTTAATTGATGAACATTTTAAATATATGCTTAATAATATTAGTGCAGCAGGACTCAATAAGAGTACATTATACAAGGTAATACCAAAAGAAGTAGTTGATTTATCTGCTGGCCTAATAAATATAGCTGAAGAAGAACTAAACGTTAGCCTTAATCCAAAATTTATTTTTGCCTTTGCTTTTCACATAAATGGTTTACTACAAAGAATCAGAGAAGGAAAGCTAATAGTTAATTCCAATATACTCAAGGTAAGATCTGAATATCCTAGCGAATATAATGCTTCTAAAGTTCTAATAAAAAAAATCAGTGACACCTTTGGTGTAATAGTGCCCGAGGATGAAAAAGGATTTTTATCAATATTACTTGCAAACAACAAACTAGACTCCTGCATTGATTCAAAAATAGGTATAATAGTTATCTGCCACGGCCAAAGCACTGCATCCAGCATGGCAGAAGTAGCTAATAAGCTGCTTAACACCAACATTGTAAAAGCTATAGATATGCCTTTGGATTCTAGTGTTGACAGCATTTATAATGCGCTGAAGAATACTGCCTTAGCTGCAAATAAAGGACATGGAATCTTGCTTGCAGTAGACATGGGTTCGCTATGTAATTTTGGAGATAAACTAGAAAGGGAAACTTCAATAAAGATAAAAACAATAGCTAACATCTCTACCCTTCTTCTTTTAGAAGCTGTGAGAAAAATAATGTACAGCAATGACGATTTAGACACTATATATACCTCACTAGCAGCAGTTGATACTATTACAGCTGTAAGTGCTTCTGAAAAAAAGAAAGCTATTGTTACCTTATGCGTAACAGGGCAAGGCACAGGCATGATGGCTAAGCAGATATTATGTCAAAATCTTGATGAAAAATATAAAAAGGGTATCGAATTAATAGTTACAAACTACTCAGAAGTAAAAAATAATATAAAAAGCCTTACAGACAAATATGATATTTTAGCCTTTGTAGGAAGCATAAATCCTAATATCGGTATACCTTACTTTCCAATTAATAAAATTTTAAGTTCTCAGTTTAAAGAGGAATTTTCAAAATATCTAGATACAAAAATTCAGGGCACAAGCCATAATCAATCTTACGAAAAGAATGTATTTAAAAGTGTTTATGAGCTTTCTAAGGATATGCTGGAGCAATACTTAAAATTTGTTAATCCAAAGATTGCAGTAGCCAATATTAAAAATTTTATCATTAAAATGGGCCTTGATGATTCTATCAGCAATAAGGACAATATAATGGACTTAATTCTTCATATGGGCTGTATGCTGGATAGATGTATTCACGGCGACAAGGTCAGATTTGATAATGTTGAAGAGTTTAAGCTGAATAACCCAAAGCAATTTGCAGCTGCAAGAGAAGCCTGTGACATACTTGGTGCAGAATACGATATAGACATCAATGATGATGAGGTGTGCTATATTATAAAAGTCATTAATAAATAAGCTGTTTATTAACTCAACTTTCGCAGTAACCTCTTTGTTTATAAATTATTTAAAAGTAATTAACAGTTAATATTTATTATTGTCACATTACTGACATAATGAAAAGCTAATATATAAACATAGCAAGACAAGAGTTCCCCATTATAATAAATATTATTTTTTAAGCAGCTGATTAGTCCCCCTTTTCAGCTGCTCTTTATTTTTTCATTTATCTATTCCTTTAACATTTATTATATTTTGATAATATGAGAATAAAGGTATATCCAAACCATATGCCTTAACTTCGTATTTTTTATGAAGTCCCAATCCCCAATAAATATCTTCAGACAAAAATTTTAATTCTAGCAAACTATTAGTATCTTGAAATATTTTTATTTTACCATCTTCAGTTTGAGAATATATTAAATACTTGTCAGTGTTATTACTTTTTATTATTCTTTTATTTGTAATGGTTACTATATAAGTATTTCTCAAAAAATGCGGAAAAACCATAATTACACCTATAATTACTATAATACTAATTATTACTGCTCCAATCCTAAATTTAATAAAATTATTATTTCTAAAATGATAATTACTTCTTTTTATCATGTACTCTCCTTAATATTAATAATTTTATTCTCTTTAATACTTATTCCTTTTCTTTTAACATTATTATATTGTAGGTGTAAATATTTAGATAAAATTAGAACCCTGCAATATATATCCTTATAACTGTACATATTATTTATGAGTTTATAAACCTCTTTACATCAGTTAATTCTATATTTTACAACAATAATATAATAAATTGTAAGAATAAAAAATAACTTCAACTTGCAAAAAGCTGAAGTTATTTTTTATTTAATATAATTTATATATAACATTGACGCATGTAAGGCATATATATTTTAAGAAAACATATTCTAAACTCTGTTTGCACTTCCACAAACTTCAATTTTATGTTTAATAATTTCTTTCATTGCTGCTTTAGCAGGTGTTAAGTATTTTCTTGGATCACTTTCATCTGGATTTTCCTCAAAATATTTTTTAATTGCATTTGAAAAAGGAATTTTTAGGTCTGTGGCAATATTCACTTTGTTTATACCAAGCTCTATAGCCTTTCTTACCAACTCATCTGGGACATCGGATGCTCCGTGAAGTACTAAAGGAATATCCACAATTGCTCTTATCTTTTTTAATCTTTCAAAATCTAGCTTAGGCTTCCCTTTATATAAGCCATGTGCTGTCCCTATTGCAACAGCCAACGAATCAATACCAGTTCTCTTAACAAATTCAACAGCACTATCCGGGTCCGTATAAGCAGCATCTTTATTATCAACTACCAGATCGTCCTCTTTCCCGCCTAGCATTCCAAGCTCTGCTTCCACAGTTGCTCCATAAAGGTGTGCATATTGGACAACAGCTTTTGTAATTTTAATATTTTCTTCAAATAATTCACGAGACGCATCTATCATACATGACTTAAAGCCTGTATTTATATTCTTTTTAATCTCTATTGGATTTTCAAAGTGATCTAAATGGATTGACATAGGTATATCATATTTATTAGAAGCTGTTTTGACAATAGAAACAACATATTCTGCCCCTGCATAATCGATGGTTCCTGGTGTTCCAGCAAGAATTACAGGAGACCTCATTTCAAAAGCAGTTTCTACAACCACCTGAATAGTTTCCAGATTATGAATATTAAAAGCAGGAACTGCATAATGATCCTTCATTGCGTTTATCAAAATATCTTTTGTAGATAAAATTTTATTCATTCTGAACCTCCACTTTAATTAATGTAATGATGTTTCTGCAAGTAAAATTGACCCTCATGTTATGGATTTGTTGCATATATATAATCTTCTATGCAATCAATTATTATACCCTTTAATAGAGCTTCTGGATCATTTTTAAGTTTGTTATTTCTTATTTTTTCATACTGCAAAGGCATAAACTGCTTAATCAGTGTCAATGGAATTTCTCTTGTTCTCAAATTATCTATTAGTAACTTAACTGATTCCTTTACATCTTCTAAAGGAAGATAATATCTGCATCTATCTGAATAACTATACTTTCTAGCAAACCTTACTTTTTCTGAAGTACCATGGTAATGCTTTTGCCAGTTATCAGGCTTTTTCAACATTTGCTTATCAAGTGTTTCAATAAAATTCGAGAGTTGAATTTCAGGATTATACCTAAACAATTCATTTTCCATATAATTCAAAGAATATAACCCTTCTCTAAGAGCAAATGTCAGAGCAGGCCCAACTTTTAATATAGCAATACCATCTTGTACCATAGCTTTTAAAGAATTTGCAGTTTGATAATCTGTAGAATGGCCTTCAAATACAAAATTGGGATACTTTTTAAGTGTCTCTATCAAATTCTTTGCTTCTTCCCTATTGTAATCATGAACAGATTCATCCCCAAATTCTACGCCAGGCTGTACAACCACTGCAATGACATATTCCCAAGCCTCTATCAAATTATTCATAACAAATGCTTCTTTAAAAGTATCAACGGTATTTTCAAAGTCAGACACCTTTGTAACACTCACCAAATCCTCTTCTTCCTGACTTCCCCCTGGAATAGGCACCTCACTTCCAATTATGTAAACAGGATGTATAGCGCCAGCATCTTTTTTTATTAACTCTCCAAAAGCTTTTTCTGCTTCTAAGCAAAGTTTAGATCCTCTTTCTGCTATAATTTTTGTATTAAACTGAGCAGAATTATTGTCTTCCTTCAATTTCATACTTGTATCTATGTGTATTTTTGTAAAACCTGCAAGTACATATTCTCTAATAAGTTCTGCAGACTTTTGCATTGCTTCTATAGTATTTTCATTCTGCCATGTAAGTGGGCCTAAGTGATCTCCACCTAAAATTATTTTTTCCAGTGGAAATTTAACCTTTTCTGCAATTGAATAAACAAACTCTTTAAAGTCTTTAGGCTTCATCCCAGTATATCCACCAAATTGATTTACCTGATTAGCAGTAGCTTCTATTAATGCATAATCACCATTGGAAAGTGCTCTCTCTAAAACTGCTTCAATTACATATTCATTTGCACTGCAAGCCGAATATATACCTTTTTTAATGCCTTTTTTTTGACTTTTTACTATTTCTATCAATGGGTTTACATTACTCACAATACTCCTCCTGACTATTATTCTAAATGCCTTAATAAATCTAAAGGCTGACTTAATGTTAAATCAAACTTTTCTATCTCTTCTTTACTCCCAAAACCGTAAGCTGCCCCAACAGTAATAATATTATTTGCATCTCCTGCTTCATAATCTTTACACTTATCGCCCATAATTATAAAGCCACCCTTTGGACCGCCTTTTATTATTTCTTCTACCATTTTTATTTTCTCTGGTTGATTACATTTTATATTGTCAAAAAAAGAATATATATTACTGTTTCTCAATGCAAAATTCACGTGCTGAGTTGATCCCGTGCTAGCAATAAAAAGATTATATCCTTTTAACTTTAATACACTTAGCATTTCCATTACTCCTGGAAAAAGAAGCTTTTCTTTTAATTTTTCCATAATAATATGTTCTTTCTCACATACTAATTGGGCATATTTTTCTAATAAATCTTCTTCAGCTTCTGGATATAATTTAGGAAAAAAATCACAATTTGCCCAACCTATTAAGCCTGTAATTTTTTCAGCATGAGGAATAGGTAAATCAAATTCTAATGCAGCTTCCTGACATGCTTGTACAGCTATTTGAGCTGTATTAATAAGCGTTCCATCCATGTCAAATATTATATTTCTAACCTTTTTTATTTCTTGTAATAAATCTAGTTTACTCACCATTGAAAACTAACTCTCCTTCAATATAAGTTGCATGAACCTTTAATTCCCTAATGATATACCTATTTATTTTCACATAAAATATTTTTATTACTTTTTAAATTTAAAATTCAAAATTTATTTAGTGTATTTATGAATAAATACACCTTTAACAACCCTGTTAACTGTACCATCAGGTCTTGGATTATCTGGTGAAATAGATAATCTAAGTGAGTTTAATAATCCAAACACTTGTCCAAACAGCATATAATTAAATATTGTATAAACTTCTGGAACTTCTTCTCCATTTACTTCTATATATTTATCACATAAACTATTTAATTCTTCATTTTTAGCATAACTTACAACTGCTAATTTATGATTTCCAGTATCACCATGAATTTCTCTTATAAGATCCATATCATAAAGGTTAGTATATTTATTAGTAGAATTCATAAATATAACTAAAGTATCATCATTAATTATTGATTTAGGGCCATGTCTAAATCCTAATACAGATTCGCAAACAGTAACTACTTTTCCACTTGTAAGTTCTAAGTCTTTAAGAGCCATTTCTTGTACTAGTCCTTTTAGTATTCCAGATCCTAAATAAACTACTCTTGATGCATTAAAATCTACTAATTCTTTTACATCCTCCCAATTATTTTCTAAAATTGAGTTTCCTTGATTAACTACTGTATCAACATATTTTTTATTTTGTTCTAAGTTATTAATATCAAATATTAATAATGATGCTAATAACATACAACTAAAAGAACTTGTCATTGCAAAACTCTTATCATTTGAAAGTTCTGGCATTAGTACACAAAGATTATCATTACTTGAAGCTGCTTTCTTTGCAAGTTCTCCATCTTTATTACATGTAATAACTAATTGTGCTATGTCCTTTACATTTTCTTCAAATATATCATAAACTCCAACACTTTCAGGACTATTTCCTGATCTAGCATAAGATACAAGGATTGTTGGTACATCTTCTTCTACAAATTCTGCTGCATTTGATACTAAATCGGTTGTAGCTATAGCTTCTACTCTTAATTTTAACTTTTTTGCTAAGTATAAATAAATTGTATCTCCAACATAGTCTGAAGTACCAGCTCCAGTTAAAATTATTCTAGTATTACTTTTTAATTTTCTATTTAAAAAATCTTTTATTCTTTCTTCATTTTCTTTTACTATATTGTAAGTTTGTTCCCACAACTTAGGTTGTTGTCTTATTTCTGTAGCAGTATAAACTGCTCCTAGTTCCTTAATTTTGTCATCGCTCATTCCAAATAGCATTTTAATACCTCCTCATATAATTTGATTTTTAGATATCTATAAAAACAGTTATATTGCTGTTCTTTGATAATTAATACATTGGATTTTCTATTAATTCTTTATTTTACAAATTTTCAAGTCTATTAAACTAATTTTCTTAAAATATTACCTTATATTTTTTTCATTTTACTAAAGGCAATAATATTAATAATTCCTATATAAAAACTATACATTGCCCCTAATACGCTTAATGTTAAAAATAATGTATTAAAATTTTTTTGTATTGCATTCAAAACAATAAGAACACTTAACAAAGCATAAGCACCTGCTCTCATTACTGTTTTTTCTTTTTCCTTACTATTAATAATACTTTCTAAATTTGAAGTCTTACGTTCTCTTTTAAATTCTTTAATTACCTTTAGATTCTTTAGAAAGAAGACTCTAAAGTATAGTTCCACTAAAACTATGGCTCCAATTCCAACTAGAAAGGTATTCTGCAAAGATTTAAAATAATCTCCAAGCAAAATCATAACAATAAATATAATTGAGTATCTATAATAAAAAAGCTTAAACTTTGATTCTAATTGCTTAGATACAATATAACCATTTTTATCAAAGATATTATAATAAACTATATCTCCATATTTATCCAAGTATAAGTTGTTTCCAGATAAATTTACATCATTCTTTTTCACTTTAACATCTCCTTTCCTAAACAATATGTTTGATGTACTGAATAGTCATCATTAAGAATTACTAAATCACTATCATATCCAACCCCTATTCTTCCTTTGCGTTTATCAATCCCTAAACACTTGGCTGGATTTATAGTACAGGAATTAATAGCATAATTAAAAGGTACCATAGCTTCTTCAACTAATATTCTAAGTCCATCATTCATCTTTAATGTAGAACCAGCTAATCCTTTTGTTTCTACTAAATGAGCACTTCCATCTTCATAAATTTCTATTTCATTTCCTCCAAATATAAATTTAGAACCTGGCTCATATCCCTTAGCCATTAAAGCATCTGTAATCATAATTCCATAATCTGGTCCCTTTGCATTGAAAAAATTGTATAGAGCTGCAGTTGTAGAATGATTTCCATCACAAATTATTTCACCATACATTCCTTTAACCCTTAGTGCTGCTCCTACTAGTCCATTATTTCTATGATTAAATGATGTCATCCCATTATAAACATGAGTTTGTGATCTGGCTCCATGAGCAAAAGAAATTATTGCATCTTCATATGTTGAAGCTGAATGTCCTATACTTACTACTACATCATTATCAAACAAATATCCTGTAAGTGAATAATCTTCATCTGTTTCAGTTGCCAAAGTTACATATTTTATTAATCCTTTTGCTGCCTTTTGATAACTTTGAAATTCTTTAATAGTAGGCTTAACTATATATTCTTTGGGCTGAGCTCCCTTATATTCCATATCAAGATAAGGGCCTTCAAAGTGAATTCCTAATATTTCTGCTCCTTCATATCCTTCTTCCACTACTTTTGCAATATTACCTAAAGCCTTAGTAAGTACTTCTTTGCTTTGAGTTATAGTAGTAGGTAATATTGAAGTAACTCCTTCATTTGCAATCTTCTTCGTCCAATTTCTTAATCCTTGCTCATTTGCATCATTTGTATCAAAGCCATATGCTCCATGGCAATGCACATCTATAAACCCTGGTAGAATTCTCTTTCTACCATAATCATAAGCACCTTCTTTTTCTTTATATGTATAAATATTAACTATTTTATTATCATCAATCTCAATTTGTGCTGGTATAAATTGATCTGCAATCCAAACTCTTTTACTTTGTATTAACATACATATACCTCCTTGCGTAAGTTATTTTAATTATACATGAGTTTATCAATCTAATATTTGCACTTTTTAACAGACATATTACATCTTTCACCACTCTAATTGAAATTAAATTACTCTTCATTATAATTATAATGGAGAGTAATAATTTATTATTTATATGTACAATCTATTTTAGGAGATGGTAAAATGATAGGGTTAATAATTAGTGGACATGGTAACTTTGCATCAGGATTACACACATCTTTAAAGCTAATTGCAGGTGAACCTTGCAATGTAGAATTTGTTGACTTTGAAGGAAAAGATTCAACAGAAGATTTAAAGAAAAAATATTATGCTTCATTAAAAAACTTAGATAATTGTGAAAGTATTTTGGCTCTTAGCGATTTAGCTGGAGGTTCACCCTTTAAAACCTTAGTTGAAGTTAAAACAGAAATAGAGAAACCAATGGAAGTAATCGGTGGAACAAATTTACCTATGCTTCTTGAAATATCTATGACTAGAGATATTATAAAAGATTTACATTCATTATCTGAATCAGCAATTGAAGTAGGTAAAAGTGGTGTTGTAAAATTTAAACTTATAATTCATAAAGATGAAGAAAGTGAGGATGGCATTTAATGATGATAAATTGGGAAGTAGTTCTGTGGACCTGTATCACCGTTGCAGTATTAGTTGGTATAGGTGCTTTAATACTAATATTTATATCTGCAAGAAACCTAAAAAAAAGGACTTCTGCACTTAAAGATGTACATGTTGAATTAAAACCAGGTATGAATGTAATGTTTTGCGGTGGGATTTATGGTAAAGTTGTATCTGTAGGAAAAGAAAAAGTAGAAATTGAAATTGCTAAAAATACAGTTATAAGTATATCTAGATATTCAATTCAAAATATTGTATAAATCATAAAATAAAGAGCTGTCGCAAAACAGCTCTTTTTCATTTAAATAAAGTTTGTGCATATTCACTAGGACTTATTTCATAATGTTGTGTAAATGCTCTTGAAAAATAATGTATAGAGTTAAAACCTAACATAAATGCTATTTCACTAATAGTATGTTTGTTTTCCTTAATTAATTGCTTACTCTTTGCTAATTTCAAATCATTAATATATTTCTTCGGTGATGTATTTAAATTTTCTTTAAATAGTGTTTGCAAAGATGACCTTGAAACTGAAAATGCAACACAAAGTTCTTCTATAGTTATTGGAGTATAAACTTTCTTATCTATATATGCTAATATCCTTTCTAATAATTCATCTTGAAAATGCTGATGTGGCTCTTTTGGTAGCTTAATATCATCAATGTCCAAATAATCATATTGGAATAATCTAATTATAATTTCATGAAGATTACTTAAAATAAGATTTTCTGAATATGGCATTGTACTTGACATATCTTTTGATAAGGTTCTTATAGCCGTATATAATTCCTTTCTGCAATGAAATACTCTATTACATATTAAACTAGAGTCATCACATTCCATATCAAAAACAATTGTTAAATACGAACAAGATGAATCATTATTTACAGATTGTGTATGGAATTGATTTTTACCATATATAATTAAATCAGATGAGTTTATTGTATAATCAACTCCATCAATAGATGTATTTAAGGTTCCATTATCTACAAATGTTAATTCAAATAAATTATGTCTTTCTCCTTTAAAATTATAATGTGGGCTTTTAATTGTATAATAATAAGCAATTATTTCAGGAATATTTATAGTAGACAATATTCTATTATAAACATATGGACGATTTAAAAATTCAAGTTTAAGGTTATATCCACATGGTATTATTAAATTAAAAGTGGTCTGATTAGTCATTGGAACAATATTGAAATACATATTTGGCTTGATTTCTAATTTTCTATGTATTGCAAATAATTTAAAATCACCGTTACTTGAATCGCTTATTAATATAGATGCCATGCCATCAATAATTTCTATGTATGTTGCTTCTGAAAAATTATATAAGCTAGAAATAACCTTATCACTAGTTACAATTTGCTTTAATATTAGATCCCCTTTTTCTACATCCTTAGCGTCATCATAAATATAACCATACTTTCTAAATTTAGCACTAGTTGTTTTATCAAACATATTAAATCACCCCATTATAAATTGTATGATTATTTTACTATATATATTGTAATAAATATCTTACATCAAACTATTAACTATGTTTTTACACTATTATAAAACTATTAATATATACCATATAATATCACTAAAATCATACTTTTACAAAACTAAAATAAACTCTATCTTGTAAACGTTGTTAAAAAAAATAAAACAAGTACTAAAAAGTATAAAGATTCCTATTTGTATATAGTGTATAATCCTATTAACGAAAACAAAATGTTTTCAAAAAAGGAGGTGATACTATGCCAAATATTATATTAACAAGAATAGACAATAGATTAATTCATGGACAAGTTGCAACTCAGTGGTGTGGTTCTATTGGTGCAAATTTAATCCTAGTTGCAAATGATGTTGTAGCTGGAGATAAACTAAGACAAGGTTTAATGGATATGTGTGCACCATCTTATGCTACAACTCGTTATTGGACATTAGAAAAAACTATAAGTACAATTCATAAAGCTAATGCTAGACAGCTTATATTTATAGTTTGTGAAACTCCTTCTGATGTGTTAAAGCTTGTTGAAGGTGGAGTTCCAATAAAGAAAGTTAACATTGGAAATATGCACATGGCAGAAGGGAAAAGGCAAGTTGCTGGTTCTGTCGCAGTAAATGACAAGGATGTAGAAGCATTCAGAAAGTTAAGAGAACTAGGAGTAGAGCTTGAAATAAGAAGAGTTCCTACTGAAAGCTCAGAGAATATTGAGAAAATATTTAAATAATCAAATAATATAGGGGGGAATGCCAAATGGATTTTAATATTATACAAATTCTATTGGTTGCAGTCTTTGCATTTATAGCAGGTATTGACCAATTCAGTTTCTTAGAGTCATTATATCAACCAATCGTATCAGGAGCTGTTATTGGTGCAATTCTTGGAGATTTACAAACTGGACTTATTGTAGGTGGAACTTATCAATTAATGACAATTGGAAATATGCCTGTCGGAGGAGCTCAACCTCCAAATGCTGTTATAGGAGGAATAATGGCAGTAGTATTTGCTATTTCCTCTAAATTAGAACCAGCTGCTGCAGTTGGACTTGCAGTTCCTTTTGCATTAATAGGACAATATTGTGTTACTTTACTATTCACAATTATGTCACCATTAATGTCAAAAGCTGATAAGTATGCTGAAAAAGCAGATCCAAAAGGTATTGTAAGAATTAACTATTTAGCAATGGCTGCTTTGGGAGGATTTTTTGCCCTTGTAGTTGTTATAGGATTAGTCGGCGGTAACGCTGCTGGTGCTAAATTAACAGCACTATCAACACAATATGCTTGGATCATGGGTGGTCTTAGTGCCGCTGGTAAAATGATGCGTTATGTTGGATTTGCAATCTTATTACGTATTATGTTATCAAATGACTTATGGGGAATTTACTTTGCAGGTTTTGCACTTGCAACTATCATAGGTAAAATAGACGGTTTAGGTGGATCAGCATTATTATTAATTGCACTCATTGGAATTGCCGTATGTATTTACGACTTCCAAATTAATGTAAAAATGAAGTCTGTTACAGCAAATATAGGAATAGGAGGAGATGACGAAGATGGAATCTAATAATACATTATATAATGATTTAACTCCTGCCAAACAACTTGATAAGAAAACTCTAAACAAAATGGTTTGGCGTTCATTATTCTTACAAGCTTCATTTAACTATGAAAGAATGCAAGCTGCTGGCTGGCTATATGGAATATTACCTGGATTAGAAAAGATTCATACTGATAAAGATGACCTTGCAAAATCTATGAAACACAACTTAGAGTTCTTTAATACTCATCCATTCCTTGTAACTTTTGTTATGGGTATAATTTTATCATTAGAGGGACAAAAGGCTGATACTAATACTATCCGTGCTGTCCGTGTTGCTGCAATGGGACCTTTAGGGGGAATAGGAGATGCTATTTTCTGGTTCACATTAGTTCCAATTACTGCTGGTATCACTGCTAATATGGCTATTGGTGGATCTTTAGCTGGTCCAATACTATTCTTATTAATATTCAATGCTGTTCAATTTGGAATTAGATATTGGTTAATGCACTGGTCATATAACTTAGGTTCAAAAGCAATTGATATTTTAACTAGAAATGCAAAAGAATTTACACGTTCAGCTTCTATGCTAGGTGTATTCGTAGTTGGAGCCCTTACTTCAAACTATGGTGCAACAAAATTAGGTATTGTAATACCAAATGGAAAAGCTCCAATCGATATACAAAAGATATTAGACGGTGTTCTTCCTCAAATGCTTCCACTACTCTTCACATTAGGTTTATTCTTCCTAATTAAAAAGAAGAAATGGACTCCAGTTAAATGTATAGGTTTATTACTTGTAATTGGTCTAATTGGTGGATTCTTTAAAATATGGGGTTAATATAACTTATAAAAAAAGAAGATGCTATTTAAAATGGATTCTATAGAATGGACAGTTAGAAAAAAGGGGCATAAAGCCCAACTTCATACTGACTCTATTCTATAGGGTCTTTTTTTAGCTGATTAGTCCCCCTTTTCAGCTGCTCTTTATTTTTCTATTTTTCTATTCCTTAAGCTTTTATTATATTTTGATAATATGAGAATATAGGTACATCCAAACCATATGCCTTAACATCGTATTTTTTATGAATTCCCAAGCCCCAATATATAAAAATTTTAATTTCAACAAATATTAGTATCTTTAAATATTTTTTTATGACCATCTACAGTTTGAGAATATATTAAATACTTGTCAGTTTAGTGGGATTGTTTATGCTTGCTACAATTTACCGAGAATCTTTACGAGTATGCAACGTAACTGGATTACTACTTGAACTTATAATGAATTGAATTCTTATATTGTTCATATAATTTTTCATTCAATTCATCTCCACCATCAATGTTTGCACTATAAAATATTGGTGGATTTTTCATGCCTTTCTTAACTAAATTTTGAGCCGTAGCTGCTATAATAGAGTTTAATAGAGTTGCGCCAATAACTGTAGAAGTGGGACCTACCTTTTGCTCTAAGCCTTCTAGAGCGACACATGCATCACCAATATCACCATGATTGTCAAGAACTATATCGCAAAATTCATAAAGATTATTTCCTGAATGATGTCTTGATGAAACAGATTTTGAATACTCCAGGTTTGTTAGTCCTACTATTTTTACGCTTTTCTCCTTCGCTGCAATAGCTAATTCAATGGAAACAGGATTTCTCCCTGAAACAGAATGAATTATAAGTAGATCATCCTTCATGAAATTGATTTTACTTGCCAATATTGTTCCATACCCAACACATCTTTCCATCTTGCTTGTTATTGTAATTGGAGAAGTATCTAGCATGATTTCTCTTCCGAATATTGGATTGATCATCATAAGACCGCCTGCTCTGTAATACATTTCTTCGCTTAAAATTCCTGCATGACTTGCACCAAAGGTATAGATGGATCTTTTTTCTAAGATCGTTTTTGTGATCAGCTCAACACACTTTTCCATATTATCTTTTTCTTCAATTTCTATAGTTTTGATAAGCTCCAAGATCCTATCAACATAATCAAAATTCATTTTAACCCTCCTCGTATACAGTACATAAAGATTACTAATCTTTATGCCTCCAAAGAGAAGACATTTCAAAATGAAATGTCTTCTTTAAAAAATTATTATTTTAGTTTAGGATATCAATTTAGCAATTAATCCTTCAATAATTCCCCACAATGAGAAGTCCTGACCGCCATATACAAGCATCCATGATTGAATAGTGTGGCTGAAGAAGTATGAACCAAATCCAACTAGGAATACCATTATAATTCCGCTGACTGCTGCACCAACGACACTGCCTCTGATTCCGCCTGTTGCATTTCCAATGATAGAAGCAGTTCCTATTTCAAAGAAACAGGTGAAGGTTAGAGGAATGATAACCGTTGGGAACATGCCGGCTGTTAAAATAATTGTAACAACTGAAGTAATCATAGCTACTATGAATCCAAGAATTAAAGCATTTGGTGCATATGGAAATACGATTGGGCAGTCAAGTGCAGGAATAGCACCAGGAACAACCTTATCAGCTATACCTTTAAATGCTGGAACGATTTCTGAAATCAACATACGTACACCTTGAAGCAATACGGTAACACCAACTCCAAAATAAATTGCATGTGTAAAAATATAAGTGAATATACCAGTTTTCGCGCCTTCAAAACCCCAAACTTTTGCTGGATTAAAACCATTGGCGCTTAGAACAATTGCCATAACAATATACGTTATACAAATAGTAATTGAACCAGTAATTGATACTTCTCTGAAAAAGCCTAATGATTTAGGGAATTTTAAGCTTTCAGTAGACTTTGACTTATCACCTATTACTCTACCAAGAGATCCGGATATTACAGACAATATTGTTGTTGGATGTCCTATAGTAAAGGAATCGTCACCAGTAACTTCTTTAACAAATGGACGCATTAAATTTGGAGAAACTAACATGTATGTTGCAGTAAATATCGTAGCAAGTATAATTAATTTAGATCCGGTTAATCCAGCATCGACTCCTGCTGCTATGAATACGAATGGGAACCAGTATAGCATGTGTCCTGTTAAGAATACGGATTTCCATCTTGTAAAACGTGCAAATAAAATATTAATAAGGAATGCAACTACCATTACAATACCAATTTGAGTACCATATTGTGCTCCGATATCTACTGAGGTTGCAGCTTTTGCTTGTGGAAGTATTGTATTAAATGCTTTTGCCAAACCATCAATAGAATTTCCGGTAACTATACCGGTACCAGCAGATAAAACGAAGAATCCAATTGCTGTCATCATTGTTCCACGAACAACTTCTGTAAATGATTTTTTCTGTAATAATAAACCTATTAATGCTATAAGAGCTAAGAATATTGCGCCTTGACCGAAAATCTCGTTAATTATGAAATTTAACACTGACATAAATTAACCCCCCTTATTTTTTCAGCGTTTCAAAATAGGATAAAACATTTCCCTCAACTTCAGCTTGATTCATAAAGTTATCGATGCTAACAACAGGTACTTTTGCTCTGTCAATAATTCTTTCAGCTAGCTCTGTTGAAATAAATATAACGTTGCAGTTATTAGATAAACAAGTTCCAACATCGCCGCAAAATACTTCTGCCTCCAGCTTGTGTTTCTTTAGAATGCTTTCTATCTTCATTCTGAGCATTAATGAAGACCCGCATCCAAATCCACAAACTGTTTGAATTACTACCCTGTCCACTTTATCCCTCCTTTCTAATTTGATATAAAATGCATAAACATTAAAGTCCTATTCATTTATTAGTGAGTAAATTTCCTGTTCACTTTCACAGGAGGCAATTCTATCAATCATTCCTTCTATCATAAGCTTCTCAGCTACTGCTTGAAGAATGCTTATATGTGAATTACTATCTGTACTTGCCAAACATAATATTACATTTACAGGGTCATTTACACTGCCAAAATTAACTGGATTTTTAAGATTAATAATTGATACGGCATCCTCTAGTACAGCCGGAGACGGCTCTGCATGTGCCAATGCAAGCCCTGGTGTGATAACTATATACGGTCCCATATCTATAACAGCTTTTATCATATTGTCAACATATTCTCTTTTTATCTTTCCACTTTTTAATAACAGATACCCTGCTATTTCTATTGCTTCCTCCCAATCCTTAGCTTCAGCCTTAACCTTAATATTCTCAAAATTAATTAGCTCATTCATACTATCCCTCCAAACTATGCATATTGAGAATAATATCTGTCGTTATTCTTTTGGATTTTAACCTCAACAAATTTAATTCATTTTCAAAAATATATAACAGCTTTAACAACGAGTCTTCATTTTTGTTCTTAACTCCAAGAACAACTAGGTTTCTAACTACCTTACTATTTTTACTACCAAATATAATTGGATCTTTTAATATCAATATTGCAGTACAGTTTTCATTGATTCCATCTTCTGTTCCTGCATGAATAAATGCTGTTTCAGGTACTAAAACCATATAGGTTCCAAACTGTTCTACTGCTTCTATCATTTTATTAATATATCTCTGTTTTAATTTGCCTTTATCAAGCAGAGGCTTTGCTGCCAGTCTGATTGCATCCTCCCAAGTCTTGCAGGAGTCAACAATTTGAATATCTTCCCTGGCTACGTAATCCCTCATATATGTCTGCACTCTTTCTTCCTTTTCACAATTTGCATAAGATTTAATAAAATGATTGCACATCATTGCATAGGAAAGCTGGAACAGACGATTCTTTATGAAATCCACATCTTCAGGATAAAGTAAAGGATTAACCGTTATGGATGGAATATCATTTACATGATAATCGTTTGTAGAAATAATTAGATTAACTTCATTTTTGCTAACATAATTCTTTGCATCCCTTTCCGGCAAAGGCCCAACAATTTTACATTCCGGAATAGCCTGCAAGATTCTTGTCTTTAAAATAGACGAAGTAGCTATACCAAAGGAGCAAACCAAAAGTACAGTCATCTTTGACTTTGTCATAAAGCTATCTTCATAGGCTGATGCAATATACATTGCAATAAATGCAATCTCATTTTCATCAAATTCCAAATGGAATCTTTTTTCACATTTTAATAACTGCTTCTTGGTAAATTCATATATAAGTGGAATACTTACTTTTATTTGAAACAGGAGTTCGTTTTGTATTGTTATTTTATTTCTAATGCGATATATAGCGACTCTTAAGTGAAGGGTTAGGCCGTGAATAAAGCATTCCATGCTGCTATTATCCAAAGGCTGAATTTCTTGCAGTTCTTCAAACAGATATTTTGATATTATATTTGCTTCATCCATGTCATCATGATAGACTTTTAAGTTATAAGGGTTTTGTTCTGTTATCTTTGCATTCATTAACAAACTACAGAAGTAGGCTTTATCACCCATTGAGTATGTATAGCCACATAAGGCCTTAATTAAATTTTCATACTTAGTGCCTTCCTCATGTTCATGCAAAATGTTGCCACCATCAATTCTAAGCAGTGAATACTCAAGCAGAAGCTGTATGTTCGCTGCCTCAGCAAATCTTACATTAAGTTTATTTTCAACTAGCTCCATTATCTCATTCGCAGTTTTATCAAACTCCATTAATCTGGAATTTTCCATAACAACGTTCACTATTACTTCATCTGAGATTAATGAGGACAATATATTTTCAAAACATTTACGAATTCTATTTTCGACTCCTGAGACTTTAATGCCCTTACCTTGAATTTTATGAATTTCAACACCTTCCCTTGTAAACTCTTTCTCAACCTGCTGGAAATCAGAAATTACTGTTTGTCTACTTACACAGCAGGCATTAGCCAGCTGATCAAAGGTATTAATAGGATTACATAACAAAAGTAATGAAATAATTGAAGATCGTTCATAATTATCTAGGGTTCTAAAATTTAGTGAGTTCAGACCCCTTCGCAAATTAGAGATTTCTGAATCATCAGCACTAAGCTTTATACCTTTGCTTGATTTTCTATCAACAATTATTTTTGAACCTGATAGAAATGAATCAATAAAAGAAAAATCATTTTGTATTGTTCTAGGACTAACACTAAACTTAACTGCTAGTTGCTTAATTGTTACATACTGCCTTTGAGAACATAAATAAATTAAAATATCCTTTTGCCTTTTTGTTAATATCATTTCATTATCTCCTTGATTATATGATAAACGGTTAAAAACATCCGTTCAATACTAATAACCAGCAACCATTATAGCAATTATTATATTATTTGAGATTGATCTTGTGTCTAAATTATTTTCTATTAAGCAATATATGATATGTTAAACGTAAGCTATAAATTACCTAATGTATACCTATAATAAAAGTGCCATCCGATTGAGGATGGCACTAAATTTCTTAACTATTCTTTTTACAGTATTCCTGAATCCATGGATTCCAAGGAAGAAATTCTTCTAAGAACTCATACTATATTTCATATTAATATCAAGAATAATAAAAATTTCAAAATAATCTCCTACAATTATGTCGCGATTAGTATGTAATGGAGTTGCTTCGTCACTTTTATTTTCTGTTTTTCAGAATATTGGAACGGCTATAGTTATAATGACAATATCAGGAATTACCTTGCCCTTTATGAGCTATGGCAGAAGGTCAATATTAGCAAACTTTATTTCCGTTGATTTAGTATTAAGTTTAGGAATGAAGAAGAGTAAAATAAATTTTTAGCCTTTAAGGACTAGCTTAATACTTTAAAGAATGACTTCGAGAGCAAGCAAAAAACATTGTCTCCGGGGATCTAAATGTACCACCCCGGGGACCTTTGTTTTTAATACCCATTAAGGTAATCTATTTCGTTAGCCAGTCTTCTCTGCGTATCCCATTTTGCTTTTAATACCCATGTAAATCATCTAAGCTATAACCTTGAGTTAGCCCAATATGCCATTTAATATTTTTATCCATGGCTGAATAAAACAATTTATAGACTCCATCCACCTTTACAAAGGTAGATCTGTAAATTTGTTTATTGTCAAAGGCTAGACTATCATTGGTTGCTTGCAAGATAACCTTTGATCTGCCAAAATTTACTCCGTCCTTTGAAACGCTCCAGAAAAGAATTCTATTGTTTTGATTCATTTCCTCTTTCTTAGCCCCACAAAATACAGCTTCATAGCCTAAGTCCGTATGAACTACATCTATATGCCAGGGCACATAGGTATCCGTTAAATTGAAGTTAACTTCAACAGGGTTTGTCCAAGTCGAGCCCCCATCTGAGCTCTCTATATACATGCATTTATATTCCTCACTTATATACCACATTTTATATTTATTGTCTTCCCAAATAATTGCAGGGCTTAAACACTCTTTATTTTTAAAAGAAATTATAAATTGTGGAGTTGACCAATGGATTCCGTCTGCAGAAGTTATTTTATAAATTCTGTCTTCTTGATTTCTTAAAGTAAGCCTGTACCAAAGCTCTAATTCATTTGTACTCTGATTAAATACTAAGTGCGGATCACTATTATGTTGAGTTCTATCTGGAGGCAATGGAGTAAGAGGATTAACTAGTCCTCTTGGTACTTGCCACTGAGTACCTGTATTTGAAACAACTATTGAAGGATTTTCCCAGGTATCTACACCATTAGGGTAAGGTGTCATTACCATCCAGTATTTCCACCCATTCCATCCATCTTGAAAATATAATACCTTAGGATGTACAGCTTGATTACTTCCTTCATATGTTGGGATGTTTAAAGGATTTCTAGCATTAGGACCCTGAGGTGCAGTTTCAACTATGTTGCTTGGAACAACAGCTTCTCCACCAAGTAAATTTAAATTTTTAATAAATGGTTTTATAGATTTATAAAAATTCTTTGTTACCTCTTCTCCTTTTATATTAGTTAAAATAATAGGCGCTGAATTAATACCAGCGAAGGAAGAACAGGAAAGTGCATCAGGAAAATCTTCTCCTGTAGTAATAAAAACTTTACTTAGATTCAATACATCACTAAAGGTATTTAATACATTCACATTAGTTTCATATCTGTTTTTACCATATATTCTAGTACAATTAGGCAGCTGGTTATATACATTATCACTAATTAGAGTTGGTCCACCAATTACATAGGACTTTGTTATATTATTGTTGACTAAATAATTCATGAAGTCACTGCTAATGCTATCTTTTTTTGTAAGTATAATAGGATCTCCTCTTTTAGCAGCGATAGATGCTACAGATAGCGAATCTGGAAAATCATCTCCTGTAGTAACAAAAGCCTCTTTAGGATTATCCATAAACTTAGCTACCTGAATGGAGGTTTCATATCTATTGCTTCCAGCAATGCGGATAGTATTTATGTTCATTTTTCGAATTTCATTTTCTGTAGCTACTGATACTACACCTTGTCCACCTATAATATATACATTTTTAGGTTTAAGCCTTGTAATTTCATTTTTAGTAAAGCTATTTAAGGAATTCTTATTAGTTAATAGAATTGGAGCATTTAGTTTAGCAGCTAAAGGCGCAGCACATAGGGAATCTGGAAAGTCTTCTCCTGTGGCTAAAATTACATTATCTGAAGTATTACTCCACCCATATTTACTTATTATGCTTGAAGTTTCATATCTATTTGCTCCTGCTAGTCTTTTAATAGCTATATTGTTTTGAACTGTATCTGCAGATACCTTCCCTGTAAAGGCCGCAGAAATCAAAACTGAACTAATAAAAATTGTAATACTTTTATTAAATAAAACTCTTTTTCTATTCATTTTGCCCGTCCCTCTATAATTAACCCCTATGGGTTTACTTTATTGTAATTACTATAGTGTATTTTTTTACCCCTCCAGATTTATCGGTTAATGTTAATACTGAACCATTTAATAATGTTTGTATGTTTGAGGCTAAGATTCCATCAGCTGGATTATAACCTGCGGAAGTTACAGCATTAAATATTAATTGTCCGAAGTCATCACTTACTTTTATATTAGAAACTGTTTTATTTATATTTGGAGAAATTAAAGATGCAGAGCTTAAATCTTCAGATAAAACAGCGCTTCCAGTATCAAACTTCTGCAATGATGAAGGAATTGTAAACTGCACAGTACCAATACTAGAATTAGCTGAAGGCTCTTTTATTACTGCATTTATAGTTACATTACTAGCTGTATCTTTTAGTGCTATTGACTTTAGCACTGGGGCAGCAGCCTTACTCACTAATAAGTCCACAATTGATTGAGGTACCACCGCTGTACCGCCAAGTGCTATAACCTTTGTATTTCCCATAAGTCTTGGATAGATAAAGTTACCAATAATATCAGGCAAAGATTTATACACTAAAATCATAGGTGAAGCAGTCTTTGCAGCTGCAACTGAACCTGATAATGCATCAGCAAACTCATCATTAGAAGTTCCATCTGCTACAGTTACATAAATATTATTGTAATTAAGTACACTATCAAACTGATTTAATACAGCTGCATTAGTAGCATATCTGTCGGCTCCTCCAAGTCTTATTGGACTTGGAAGCTTATTTTTTACTGCATCACTAACTACACCTGCTCCTCCAACCACATAGGACTGGGTTATAGAATTAGCACTTAAAAATTGAGATATTTGACTGGGCATACTATTTGTATTTGTAAGTAGTATTGGCATACTTAAATTTGATGCTATAGGAGAAATTGATAGTGCATCTGGAAAATCAAGACCTGTTGCCACAGCTACCTTTGTAATACTGCCTATCTTTGACTTTAGTTCTTCAGCTACTTTTTCTGAAGTTCCATACCTATCGCTGCCACTAATGCGATTAACATCTATATTAAGATCAGTAATCTGTTTTTTCACATTATCAGATACAGCGCCAGTTCCTCCTACTATAAATACTGTTTTTACCTTTAAATTATTAAGTAGTGTTACAACATCTGGATCTAATTTACTAGGTGCTGTTAACAATATGGGAGCATTATAAGCCTTTGCTAAAGGGCCAGCACAAAGTGCATCAGCAAAGTCATCTCCTCTTGCTATAACAGCGTAATCAGAGGTTGTCCAATTTGCTTTAGCCACCGCTATGGCTGTGTGATATCTGTCAGCACCAAAAAGTCTTGTGTACTGAGATGAATCAGCAGCAAGCACCTTGACTTCTGAAACCATTGAATTTAGAATTAAACAGCTTATAGCAGCTGCAATTAATTTATTGCCTCTTTTCATCTATTAAACCTTCTTTCAGTTAGGCTATTATTGTACTCCCATATTATAGCATAATATTCAGCTTAATGGTAAATTAGTATAAGAATTTTTTAAGGTATTAACTTCCACTTTAAAGCTACAGCTCTCGATTATTCTTTCTTCTTCCCTAAAGGGCTTAATGAGGGTATTTAAAATTCATATTTGCTAAATAATAAATATAGTTTAACAGTTTATAAATTATTAAAATCTAATTAACAGTTAATATTTATTATTATCATGATATTGTCATAATTCAAAGCTATTATATAAACATAGCAAGAAAAAATTAATTCCCCATAATAAATAATTAAGAGCAGCTGGTTAGTCCCCCTTTCCAGCTGCTCTTTCATATTTTCTATTAAAACAAAATTTCACAATTTGGCAGTGCAGTTTTTAGTTTTTGTTGGTCTACAGCACTTATTTGATTGCCAGTTAAACCAAGGTCCAGTAAATTAGTTAATCCAGTTAAGGCATTAATATCACTTATTTGATTATTCATTAATTCAAGTTGATGTAAATTAGTTAATCCCCTTAAAGCACTGATATCACTTATTTCATTATTACTTAAATATAGTTCCTGTAAATTAGTTAATTCTTTCAAAACACTAATATCACTTATTTGATTGTCAATTAATTTAAGATACTTTAAATTAATTAATCCTTTCAAGGCACTAAAATCACTTATTCGATTACTATCTAAATATAGGTCCTGTAAATTAGTTAATTCTTTTAATGCACTAATATCACTTATTCCATTTAAGTCTAAATTAAGAAACTGTAGATTAGTTAATCCGTTCATAGCACTAATATCGCTTATTTGATTATTCTCTAAATCAAGTGTCTGTAAACTTGATAGGTTTTCAATTCCACTAATATCACTTATATTCTTATTGTATAAATGTAGATATGTAATATGAGCAACATCGCTTTTAAATATAGTACCTGTTGGTTTATTTATAGCATTTCTTACCGCTTGTTCTAAATTCTTATCTTTAAATGTTACTATATCAGTTACAGTAATAGTACAGCTTGCTGCCTTATTTCCATCTATAGTAGTTGCTGTAATAGTTGCTGTTCCTACCCCTATTGCTGTTACTTTTCCTGCTTCATCTACTGTGGCTACATTACTATTTGATGTACTCCACTGTACATTCTTATTTGTAGCATTTGATGGTGATACTGTAGCTATTAAAGTATCTGTATCATCTACTGTAAGTGTATTCATAGTTTTGTTTAAACTAACTGATGATGGAATAACTATGTTACTATTAATAATATATGACTATCAAGATAAGTCAGTAATTTTTCATTTTTAAAGGAACCTAACATTTGGGGTGCACTTCAATTGAGGTTCCTTTCGTTCGCTTATTCAAAAGATTGTTCATGAACTGATATAAATACTTGTATCGACCTAAGGATTTTGAGAGAGTTTTGAATACGTCCTTTAACGCTATAATCAATTATCGAAGTATCATAATCATAAACAATATCTAATTTATAACCCTTCTCGCCGTGGCGTAATCTGTCCGGGTCATCGGAGATATTTTTACAACATCCCCTGTGTGTGGACTATTTATAAAAGTATTATTACCAAGATATATACCTACATGAACTGGCGCTGTCAGACTTCCAAAAAATACAATATCTCCTGGCAATAAATTCTCCCTCGAAATCTCATTCCCGACCTTGACCTGGTCATAAATAGTTCTTCCTACCGTAATGTTAAAATGAGCAAATATATATTGTACGAAGCCTGAAGCATCGAAGCCATTTGGCGAATTACCACCCCACAAATAAGGTGTCCCCAGAAAGTTATAAGCATAAGAAATTACCATATTAGCAGGTACAGATGGATTTATTACTGGATTTTGAACTGTAATATTGCAACTTGCTGTCTTATTTCCATCTACTGTAGTTGCTGTAATTGTGGCTGTTCCTGCCCCTATTGCAGTTACTTTTCCTGCTGCATCTACTGTGGCTACGTTACTATTTGATGTACTCCACTGTACATTCTTATTTGTAGCATTTGATGGTAATACTGAAGCTATTAAAGTATCTGTATTACCTACTGTATGTGTACTCGAAGTTTCGTTTAAGCTTACTGATGAAACATTTATTACTGGATTTTCAACTGTAATATTGCAGCTTGCGGTCTTGTTACCACTTACTGTAGTTACTGTAATTGTTGCTGTTCCTGCAGCTATTGCCGTTACTTTCCCTGCTGCATCTACTGTTGCTACATTACTATTTGATGTACTCCACTGTACATTCTTATTTGTAGCATTTGATGGTGAAATTGTAGCTATTAAAGTATCTGTTGCACCTACTGTGAGTGTATTGGTGGTTTTATTTAAGCTTACTGCTGATGGATTCACTATGTTATTATTAATAGTATTAGTAATTACATCTTGTACACTATTACTAATTGCACCAGTTCCACCTAAAATAGATACATTCATTACGCCTTCACTCTTAATGAAGTTAAGAGTTTCATCTGTCATTGAATTTTTATCTGATAATATAATTGAAGCATTATTTTTAGCTGCTAAAGCTGATCCGCTCAATGCATCAGGGAAATCATTTCCTGTAGCTAAAAAGGCTGTTCCAAAACTTAAGCTTCCTACAAATTGATTATTGATAATTTGGTTAGTTTCATATCTATTTTTTCCGCCAAGTCTCTTACTATTTGGTACACTTGAAGCTACTTTATCTCCTAAAACTCCTGTTCCTCCCACTATATATGAAACTGGTATGCTTTTATCTTTAATAAAGGCTGCTACACTTGGATCTAATCCATCCTTTGGTGATAATAAAATAGGCATGGACTTAATTCCTGCAATTGGAGCTATTGATAGTGCATCTGGAAAATCCAAACCTGTTGCTACTATAATTCCATTGCTTGTACCTAATTTTTCAGCTACTAGCTTTGATGTTTCATATCTATTAATTCCACCAATCCTGGTAAAATTAACTCCTATATTTTTCAGCTGATTTTCTACATTTGTACTTATAACACCTGTCCCACCAACTAAAATAGCATTTGTAGCTTTTAATCTTTGTATTTCAGTTATTGTATCTGAACTTAGTGCGCCTTTTTCTGTCAATAATATTGGAGCATCATTTACCTTTGCAAATGGTGCTGCTGATAATGCATCTGGATAATCTGCTCCTGTAGCAATAATAACTGTATTAGCCTGCATCCAACCAGACTTACTAATAGCTAGTGCAGTTTCATATCTATTATTACCTGATAGTCTTGTAGTTCCTGTATTTGCTTCTTGTGCAAAAACAGGAGCCACGCTTAAAACTCCACACAATAAAGAAGCACTCAGGATTACTGAAAAAATTCTTTTGTTTTTTAACATATAATATTTCCCCCCATATAATTTTACAACATTGAAATTTGAATTCATAGGCCTGGGCACATAAGTTATAATACTATTTTCTTATGTCTTTAATAAAATAGTATCCTTTATCAGCAAGTAACTATATCCCTTCAACCCTGAGTTTATCTTTCGCCTTTGAATCTATGTTATACAGTTGTCCTTGATCTGCAGGACAGTTTATATTTACTTATCTAGACAAGATTATACATTTTTTAAGTAAACATTTTTACATATTATTAATAAATCACTAGTATTATTTACTTATTCTTAAAAAAACTAGCATTTTCAGCATAATTCTGTTAACAGTATATTAATAATATATCAAATTTTTATGTATTTCTCAATTTTTTTCAGTTGCCAAATTAACACAGAATATACTACATTACGTCAATTTTTTATTTATTTGATAAAATAAGTAAATATATACCAAATTAATTTACCTATTTATTATTTTTAGTGTTTTCATCTAAATCTATTCTATTTTGTTTTTACAAACTAGAACTTATACAATTAAACTCGCCTCACTAAATTCTTTAGAATTGTTGCAGTCCCCTGTCCAGTATTTAAAAACCTCTACGGCTTGTTTTATTTGTTCATCTGTCATTTGTTTTGTTTCTCCAACTGCTCTAGCAGCTAAATAGCATTTTGCTGCTTCTTCCATATATACAGCAGCGTAAAGTGCTTGTTTTAGAGAGTTTCCAACTGTCATTACACCATGGTGAGCAAGAATAACAGCTAAACTATCACCTAAATATTTAACAGTGTCTATCCCCATATCAATACTGCCAGCAGAACTAAATGGAGTAACCTTTACATTTCCACAAGCAGCATTAGCCTTATTTTTACTTTGTTATTATTACTTAATTGCTTTAATTTTTAAATATCTGTAATGAGTATGTGCACCATTGAGTGCTGAAAATCCTACTTGTCCCGTAGTGTAAGGATTACTAGTATCAGTGTAATCTATCATTTCCTTTTCATTTATGTATACAGCAAATTGATTCTTAATAGCAGTAATACGCAATTTATAAGATTGTTCATATTTCCATTCGAAGCTTCTGGAAGCAAGCTCTATATAGTTTCCGGCAACATTCTTATATAATATTAGCTTGCTGTCTTCACCAAGTCCTGCGGCATAGGACCGCATTGCCCCCAAAACCCTGAAATTAAGATTATGTTTTTTGCCCCACACAGGCATTAATTCACATTCCGCCTCATAATCTGCCCATTTCCTGCTGCCGGTATAACTTTCAGAGTTTCCAAAACCACTGCCGCTTAGCCAGCCATGCTCAAGGTCCCATATACCTCTTAAATAAGTTAGCTGTGATGGCGTTTTACGAATAGGGCTCCATTTATGAACAGTTTCTTTAGAAAAATCTAAAATGTATTTTGGTGATACTTTAAAAGCTATCTCATTTATATAAACATTACTATTAATTGGAGAGTTAGAATAAAATTCTACACCCATTTCATCTAAACATACTGCTTCTTGTTCTGGAATGTGAAAGAATAAACTGCTCCACTTTTCCTTTGAAAGTTCCGTTTTATCTCCGTATATATATGTATTTGTATTTCCATCCTTAACATATAATCTTGCGTTAACTTGACAATTACCTTCAGTTTTAATTTCTGCTGATATAGTGTAGCCGGGATAAATTATTGGAGAAAAGTCCGGTGAATATCTGTCATCTTCAAAATCATAGGGTCTGTAATAGGTTTTTCTGAATACTTTAACAGAATTTTCATTATTAATGCTTATTCTAAGACGCTTATTATTATTTTCTAAAATCACGTTTTCTTCTAATGCTTTAAATCCATGGGTGGAACCGGGCAAGTTAAAGTTATAAATTTCACCGGTTTCATCCAAGTTTTTTATTTTTTCAGGTATTTCTTCTTTGGCCAAAATATAGCCAATTCTAGCTAAATATGCGGAAAAAATAGGTATATCAGTTATATTTAAATCTCCAATCAATGATGAACTTACAAAAACATCATTTATTGGTTTCCTCCAAAAGTATGGTATTCCTACAAGTCCGCACCTTACTCCCATAATACATCCAACATTGCCTACATTGCAGTCTGTATCCCATCCGCAGAAATTGCAAATACGTATTGTCTTAGAAAAATCTCCTTCACCATACAATAAGGATAAAATTATAACTGCAGCATTAGGAATTATATGGCATCCACCTTCATATTTGTCATAACCATAATTATTGAGGATGTATTCAAAGCACTTTCTCCAATCATATGGGTTCTCATCATAAAACCTCATTACCTCTCTTGTAACTTTAGCATATTCACAATCTTCTGGTATTACAGAAAGCCCTTTAACGATTATTTTTTTTATATCCTTTTCTACAAATGCTTCTGCAATACATGCTGCAATAAACATCCCACCATATTTTCCATTCCCATCATGGGATACACTAGCTGCTTTTTCTGCATATTCCGCAGCAAGTGAAGGGTTGCCCGGAGCTATAAGTCCCCATACGTCAATGAATATTTGCCCGCCAATTTGTTCCGAAACAGTAAGTCCGTTCACATCCATAGAGCCAGAAAGAGGGGCTTTAATGCCATGCTGCAGATTCATATAAGCTGTATGCTCAGTAGATACTCCATAGCCTCCCCACCAAAACATACCGTGAGTATCACCTATATAATTAAGCCATGTATCACCAATCTCCTCTGAAGTTGCATTAATTGAAAAATCCTCTAAGGCCCTTATAAACACCTCAGGACCATTGGTATCATCATCTGCAGCAAACATTTTGTAATCATGAATATAGCCCTCAGGTTCACCTATCTCCTTACTTATTCTTTCATAAGTCCAGTTTTCAATTGGAGCTCCAAGTCTAACTCCTATTGTTTTTCCAAGCCATCCTGAATAAACTTTTTCAATATAATCTTTTTGAATCATATAATTCTTACTCCTATAGCTTAAGTCTTTCATCCAATATTTCCAAACTTTCAATGAAGAACTTTACAAACTGACATCTTAGAACTTCAGTGAGAACTAGAGTATTGGGTGCTTTGTCCGGGACAGGCCTTTTATCGGCAATGGTCATTCCTCTTGTTAACTCTCCACTGGTTTCAACATCTACATGATATTTCACACCCTTGAAGAAATCCGGTCTTAGTAAATATACTATTGTACAAAGATCATGCAGGGCACTTCCTTTAAACCCAAATCTCTTGCTGGCTATTGAATAAAACTGTAAAAGCTCCCACGCCAACCTAGATGCCTTTCCTTTATCCTCTAAGGATTCAATTTCATCGTCCATTATCATGGCTTCTTCAGTTACGTCCAAGCCAGCCATTACTATTTCTACTCCAGAATTAAAAACTATTTTTGCAGCTTCCGGATCAACATAAATATTAAACTCTGCAGTAGGAGTTCTATTACCTCTGTTTATACCTCCACCCATTAAACATATTTCCTCGATTTTATCTTTTATTTCAGGAAAAGTCCTAAGTAAAAGTGCTATATTAGTAAGAGGGCCTATAGCTACAATAGTGACTTTTTCTTTTGAAGCTGAAATTAAATCATACATATACTTTACTGCGTTATTACTTTCAATTTGATAATTGTAGTCTTCAAATTTGGGACCGTCCATACCAGTCTCACCATGTGCGTCTGCCCCAGTATGAATTAGCCTTACTAAAGGAGTTGCCTGTCCGGATGCTAAAGGTATATCTTCTTTTATATAAGAAAGTATCTTTTGAGCATTAGCGGTAACCTTATCCAATATTTGATTACCTCCCACAGTAGTAACTGCCAGTGTGTTAAGTTCATCTCTGTGAGCCGAAGCAGTCATAATTGCAAATGCATCATCATGTCCCGGATCGCAATCTATTATTATTTTTCTCATCACACTACTCCCTTTTCATTTTTCTTGTTAGTTTCCCTTATAGCATAAATTACAAGTCCTACTACAGTAGCTACATAGGGAATAATTGTAACTAGTTCAACAGGCATATTTACCAATTGAAGTACATTTGATAATGCAGAAGCAGCTCCAAAAAGTAGTGATGTTAAAACAGTTCCAACTACTGAACCTAATCCCATAGCTTCTGCTGCTAATGCTATCCATCCTCTGCCTGCTGTCATATCCCTTGAAAACCATGATACATATCCCATAGAAAGAAATGCTCCTCCAAGTCCTGCAAGAATACCACTCATAATTAGGGCAATATATCGATTTTTGTTTACATTAATACCTACAGACTCTGCTGCATTAGGATTTTCACCTACAGCCTTCAGTCTTAAGCCAAGAGATGTATGTTTAAACATATACCATATCGCTATAGCCAGGATTACTAAAAGATAGGTAAGCACATTATGCCCTGATACTATTTGTCCAATTACTGGTATATCCTTAATTAATGGAATATTTATATTGGGAAGAACCTTACTAGCCAATGAAGCTGAAGTTCCTTTGTCCCCTGTTAGATAATACAATATGAATATGGTTGCACCTGAGGAAAAAAGATTAAGAGCTATACCTCCTAATATTACATCTGTCTTGAGCTCAAGTGTAAAATAGGCAAGCAAATATGACATAAGTATGGCTGCTGCTATAGCCACAAGTAATCCTACAATAGCACTTCCGGAATAAGCGCTGCCTACTACTCCTGCAAGAGCAGACATTAACATTATTCCCTCTAATCCTATATTGGGTATGCCTGCTTTGTCAGCTATTACAGAACCTAATGCCGGATAAAGTATTGGTGTTGTAACTCTTATTATGGAAAAAACAAAACTTGATGAAAATATTAGATTCACAATTTTATCCATGCACCTTTACCCCCTTTAGAAGCATTTTATTTCTATAGCCTTGCATAAACTTTCTACCAGAAATAAGAAGTATGATAAGTCCCTGCATTATTCCCACCATTTCTGCCGGAACATTTGTCATTCTGGCCATTAAATCCGCTCCAATCCTTATATAAGCTAAAAACAGTGCTGAGAATATAACATTTGAAGGTTTATTTTTTGCAAGCATTGCTATAAGTGCGCCATCAAAGCCTAATCCAGGAAGAGCAGCCCATTGGAACCTATCATACATTCCTATTATCTCAACAGAACCACCAATTCCAGCAACACATCCTGCAACTAAGCTTGCAATAATTATTGCTTTCACTGTATTAATACCAGAATATTTTGCAAACTCTTTATTGTAGCCTGTCATCCTTAGAGCATATCCCCACTTTGTCCGGTACATAAATAAATGAATCACAAAAACAACAACAAGTGCAATTATAAGCCCGCTGTGAATTCTTGTGCCAGGAACTATTTTATTAAGTAATACCGTATCCTGCATTTTTACAGACTGAAGATTAGTTGTATTAACCTCTTTAAAATAGTAGTTAAGTATATACAAACCAATTCCATATAATATACTATTAAACATTAATGATATTACAAGCTCACTGGCATTCCATTTAGCTTTGAAAAAACCTATTATAGCCATTACAACTGCACCGGCTACACAGCCTACAATAATAGCAACTGCAGGATGGATATACCACGGCAAGGACAACTTAATACCTACTATTGCTGCCAAGAGACCACTGAAATAGTATATACCCTCTGCACCAAGATTGAATAATCCTGTCTGAAACAGTATAGCTGTAGCTACACCAGAGAATATCAGGGGAATAGCCTGCTCAATTACATTCCCCATATATCTGCTTTTTAGCAGTGGTCCAATAACAAAGTATTTAATTGTAGAAATAGGCTTATCACTTACAAATAAAATTATTATAAAAGCTATAATTGTGGCAATTAAAACTGCTGTAATGGTTCTTATCATCTCAAATTTAGATTCCTTATCCACAAAAAGCCCTCCTTATTTCTTCATGACTTTGTTTTTTTATGCCAAGCATATATTCACCTAATTCTTCTTCAGAAATTGAGGATGGATTATCAATAAATGCTACTATTTCTCCTCCATACATAACTATTAAATAATCACTTACTTCCATAGCCTCCGATATATCTGCACTTATAAGCAAAATACCAGTTTCATTGTCTCTCATATGTATAAGTTTTTTGTGTATTAACTCTGCTGCTCCCATATCAACTCCACGAGTTGGTTGTTCAGCAACAAGTACCTTCGGAGCAACAGAACATTCTCTGGCAACAACCACTTTCTGAATGTTTCCTCCTGATAAATGTTCGATTAACTGGTTTTCATTCTTGCAAGCAACATCATAATCTTTGATGAGATTTACTGTGATTTCATCTATCTTCTTTTTATTAGTAAGTATCTTTCCATTAATATCTTTTGACTTATATCTGTTACTGATGATATTTTCACTTATTTTGGCTGCTCCAGCAATTCCAAGACTCATTCTATCTTCAGTAATAAATGATAGTCCTTTGTTTCTCAGCTGAGCTATGGATAGCTGCCTTATATCTGTATCCTCCAGCAAAACCTGCCCAGTATATGCTTGTCTTCTCCCTGTAATTATATCTATAAGCTCACCTTGTCCATTCCCTTCAACTCCAGCTATTCCGAGTATTGTACCTTTCCTTAAAGAAAAACTTACATCATCAAGAACTTTATTGCCCTCATGGGAATTCGCAAAAAGAGATTCTACCTTTAGAATTACATCACCAGGTACAGCTTCTTTTTTATCGTACTTTAAGACAACATCTCTTCCTACCATAAGATTTGATATTTGTCTTTCCGTTACATCCGCTATATTATATACACCCTTAGTTTCACCTTTTCTCATAATGGTAACTCTATCACATATAGCTTTAACTTCTTTTAACTTGTGAGATATGAAAATAATTGTATGCCCTTCATTTTTAAGAAGTTTTAACTGCTCAAATAATTCTTCAGTTTCCTGTGGAGTTAATACCGCTGTAGGCTCATCCAGTATTAATATTTCAGCTCCTCTTATTAAGGCTTTTACTATTTCTACCTTTTGTTTCATACCAATAGATAAATCTCTTACTTTATCATTAGGTTTAATTCTAAAATTGTACTTTTCTGCAAACTCGCTTACCATTTTTTCAGCCTTTTGGTAATCTATTTTTATTCCCTTTTTAGGTTCCATTCCTAATATGATGTTTTGGGTAACAGTAAAAGTTGGTAAAAGCATAAAGTGTTGATGTACCATTCCTATTCCTAGTTCTATAGCCTTGTTTGCATTATCAATTTTTATCTTCTGTCCTTTTAAATAAATACTTCCTTCATTTGGCTGTTCCATGCCAAATATTATTTTCATTAATGTAGACTTACCGGCACCATTCTCACCTACGATAGCATGAATTTCTCCTTTTCTTATGTCCAGATTAACGTTATTATTGGCTAATACACCATTTCCATAGATTTTTGTAATATTTTCTAGCTTCAATATACTATTATCCAAAGTTACCCCTCCTAAAATAATTAGGTAGGGGATTTCTCTCCTACCTTTTACCTATTATCTAAGAAAAGCTAAGCAGTTATGGTTTTACAGAGTTTCTAAAGGCTTCTATCTCTGATGTACTCATAGTAAATCCAGACTTAACTTTTATTTCACCGCTAGAAACTTTAGTTGTCAGTTCATCTAATTTATCCTTTATATTTTGTGGAAGAGCATTATAGTATTCATTTTTTGCAAGACCAACGGCATTTTCCTTTAACCCAAGTGTATCATTTACTCCATACTTTAAGGTTCCATCTTGATATCTCTTCACAGCATCTAATAATGCCTTATCTATGTTCTTTACTGCGGAAGAAACAATATGACTAGCCTTGTTAGCATCTGTTGCTTTATATATCATTGCCTGATCGGAATCCACACCGATAGCATACTTATTATTTTCTGTAGCTGAATCTATCAGTCCTAGTCCTGTTCCTCCAGCTACGTTGAAGCTTATATCAGCCTTTGAACTATATTGAGCATTACTTATTTCTTTTCCTTTTGCTGGATCTGTAAAGCTTCCTGCATAAGAAGTAATAACCTTCACATCAGGATTTACATATTGTGCTCCCTGGATATATGCCACAAGAAAATCATTGATTCCAGGTATATCCATTCCTCCTAAAAATCCTATAACATTATCCTTATTTGCTAAAGGCATATCGGATTTCGTAACCAGTCCAGCTAAAGCACCAGCCAAGAATGACACTTCGTTAGTTTTATATGACATTGCATATACATTTTTTGAAGCCTTATTTGTTGCATTATCAAAGTTTATATATTTCTTATCAGGATACTTATCAGCAATATTGTTAAGAAGCTCACTTGCTGAATTTCCTGATATTATTATGTCCCAATCACCTTCAGAGATATCTTGTAGTGTAGGTTCCCATTTAGTTTGGTCAGTTCCCATTTCTACAACTTTAGTTTCAGCACCTAATTCATTTTTAATTAGCTTTAGTCCATTATTTGCAGCATCAAAGAAGGACTTGTCCCCAAGATTTCCAGGTATAAGTAATGCAACCTTTAAAGTTTTCTTAGATGATCCTGAACTATTTGGATTACTTGAGGCAGGTTTTGAGCATCCTGCAAATAACATAGTAGAAAATACTACTAACATGATTAATGATATTAACTTTTTCAAAATCTTTCACCTCATCACTTTTATTTTTTCAATTTAGACCACTTTCTTTTTATGTATCCTCTAACTAAACTTCCCTAAAATAAGTTTCAACCTCCTCCTTTGTTGGAATAGAGTTTTGAGCGCCTTTTTTGGTTACACTCAAAGAAGCTCCCTTATTTGCATAAATTATTGCTTCTTCTATAGTTTTTCCTTGTGCCAATGAGCTAGCTAGATACCCATTGAAACAATCACCTGCTCCAGTTGTATCAATAACCTTGCTTTTAAATGAAGAATAGCTTTTTATATATTCTTTATTTATTTCTACAGCACCCTTTTCCCCAAGTGTTACTATTACACTCTTAACTCCTTTATCTATTAGTGTCATTGCTTTCTCGCTGTAGCTTTTACTTTCATCCATACCTACAAGAATATCTAATTCCTTTTCATTTGGAGTCAATATATCTATGTATTTATACAAATCTAAAGAAATATGAGCTGCCGGTGCAGGATTTAAAATAGTGATCAATCCCATTTCTTTAGCCACTTTTAGCGAATATTCTACAGTTTTCATAGGAATCTCCAGCTGAATCAATAAAACCTTGGCTTCCTTAAATAGGTATTTATTCTTGCTTATATCCTCTATAGACAAATTATCATTTGCTCCAGGAACTACGATTATAGCATTATCTCCATTCTCAGCTACTGTAATAAAAGCTTGTCCTGTAACTAATGCCTTTTTTTCAATAATTCCATTAATATTAACTGATGAATTTATTAATGATTGTTTTAGTTCTGCTCCTTCAGCATCATCTCCTAATGCACCTATTAAATACGTGGTAGTACCAGATTTAGATGAAGCCACCGCCTGATTGGCACCCTTGCCGCCATAATGATATTCTATCTTTGTACTTTTAATGGTTTCTCCACTCACCGGAATCCTATCCACAACTATTGAAGTATCATAGTTGATACTCCCTATAACCAGAACATTATTCAAATTGTTTACCTCCCTAAGACGATTCCCTAATAACAAGCTTGGTCCTAATAATCTTATGTCTCTCTGCTTCCCTGTTTTCTAAAATATCTATTAGCATTTTCACTCCCTCACAGCCGATATCGTAGCTTGGCTGCCTAACAGTGGTCAATTCTGGAGATATGAATGTGCATATGTCTATATCATCAAATCCCATAACTGAAGTATCCTTTGGTATAGCAATACCTTTCTTTTTAAGAACATTGACTATTCCAAATGCTATTAAGTCATTTCCACAGAATATGGCTTTATCTTTGCATATTTTATATATTTTTTGTGCTATTTTCTCTCCAAATTCCTTTGTATATGTACCACTATAAACATTGTCAGTATTAAATTCTAAATTATTATCTAAAAGAGCTTTTTTATAGCCTTCATATCTGTCTATAGTTGGTTTGGTATCCCAAGGACCTGAAACGAAAATAATGTCTTTGTAGCCCTTCTTTATCAAGTAGTTCACAGCTTCATAAGAACCATTAAAGTTGTCTACCTCTACTATTCCTTTTATTTGTTCATAATAGACATTCCTATCTATGGCAACTGTAGGAACTAATATATTCAAATTTTTCTCTTTCTCTTTGTTTCTTATTGCTGCCCCTGCTAATAAAATACCATCAACTTTTTTCCCCTCTAATGTCTTTATGTACTTTATCTCTTTATCAATATCATCATCAGTATTCCCAATAAATATAGTATATCCATACTGGTTTGCAGTATCTTCAGCTCCCCTTACAAGGTTAGTGAAGAAGGGGTTGCTCACATCCGGAATAATAAGTCCAAGAGTTTTTGTAGCCTTTGTAACCATACTTCTTGCTATAGAATTTGGAACATATCCACTTTCCTCAATAATCTTTTTAATTCTATCTATTGTTTCTCTTCCGATATCATCAGACTTGTTGTTTAAAATTTTAGAAACAGTAGCAATTGATACTCCTCCAAGCTGTGCAATATCTTTTATTGTAACTGCCATATATCTCAGCCTTTCAATCTTACTTAAACGTTTTAGGAAAACGTTTAAGTAAATTTTATCATTCACTGAAACAGTTGTCAATATTATTGTTATAAAAATTAAGGCAAGTGTAAAAAGATTTTTTCACTATAATAAAGGGCAATAAATCATGTATTTTGATTTATCACCCTTTTGTAATTTGTCATTTTTTTAGTTTATTAGCTTCCCCAACGGTTCCCCCAAGTTTATTCCATAAATAATTATGTTCATCAACGGACTGTGAGAAATCTCCTTGCTCCCATCTGCTCAAAGCTCCTAGTAAATATTCTCTATCAGGATAGTTAATCTTTTCAATAGTCTGTTTAAGAGTTTGAATTTGCTCTTTGCCCATGGGTAATGTTCCCCATATTTGCCCATCCTTTGCAATAATTTTAGAATTAGTCATTCTGTGCATAATGTCGTATATATTTGATTCAGGATAATAGTCTGCTGGCTTAAGTTCAGTTGATGTATCTTTGGAAATTTCCTGGCTGACAGATTTAATATTTTGTTTAGCTTCGAGATTTCCCGAAAGCTTATCTATAATATAATTAATCAGAAAGAAGGCTCCAATAATCAATCCAATAGAAATGGCTATTATAATGATAGTTTTCTTACTATAGATTTTTTTCATATCATGTGTTGCCCCCACTTAATTGGAATCTTTCTTTAAAGCTGTAGCTTTACCAGTCTCGCCACCTTCAAGTTGCCATATATAGTTATGAACATCAACTGAGTTTGAAAAATCATTACCTTTCCATTTGTTTAGATTATCTAAGAGGTAATCTTTATCTTTCCAATCTGTATTGCTTATAGCTAATATAAGAGCATCTACTCTGTCAGGGGTTATTTCCACATATCTGTTACTTACTTCAGCCTCAACTTTAGTATGAGTCATTTCATGAATTAATCTAAGTACTCTGTCTCTATCATGTAAATCATATTCCTGGCCCCCAATTTTTAAAAGCATTAAGTTATCTGTACCTTGCTTAATTGATTTTGTTTCTGCATAAGTTGGGGTTTCTTGCTTTACTTGTGCATCTTTATGATTAGGTTTAATCAAAATCCCAATAAAAAGTGCTACACCACCTATTACTAAAGTAATGGATGCTGCTATAATTCCCCATTTAAAATATTTATTCATATTAAGATCCTCCAAATAAATATGCTATTATTTCATTTTACCATTAATGTTAATTAAAGGTAAATACTTCATTAGAAAATTCACCCTCAAAAGTCTTTGATAAAATGTATATTTAACAAAATTTAAAGGTAAAGTATAAGTGTTATTTATTAACTGTGCGGGTAGTATGAATCAATGGAGGACACTGATATGACTAATGAGGAAGCAATAAGTTTTAAAAGCATATTAAATAGTTATAATGATATAGATTATTTATTTTCAACAATAATATGTAGTGCTGCCCCAACCTTGGCAAAAGAAAAAGTATCCTCTTTGCTTAATTTCAGTAATAATAATCATAATCTACAAAATACATGGAAAGCTTATAAAGGATATATAAAAGAAATACTTAATATTGACTTTTGTGAGTTAAAAAAGGGTCAAAAAAATACTGTAGTGTTATTTTATAATAAAGAGAAATTAGAAACAGTTATAAAAGATTATAAAAATAGCGAATTTCTGACCAAGTTTGGCTACTGTAAAGAGATGAATATTGAACAATGCTTTTCACATTTATCTACGCGGTTTAAAAGTACTTGTCCTCATGAAATAGGTATTTTCCTAGGATATCCAGTAGAAGATGTAGCCTTCTTTATTGATTATCCTGATGAAAAGTGTAAGCTAGTTGGATACTGGAAAGTATATGATAATGTAGAAGAGGCAAAAGTAATATTCGACAAATATGATCAATTAAGAAATAATAATATAAGAATGATGCTGGATGGGATAAAACCTTTGGATATTATAGAGATGTATTGATCAACGGTGTTGTTACAATAGAAAACCACTTAACGGTAGACGGTTTGGGTACAGCTGTTGCCGATGTTATGGCTGAAAATGGACTAGGAAAGCGTTTAATTAAAATTGGATTCACAGTTATACTCACTGCGCATCCAAAATGTACTTAATGAAGAAATATGGTATAGGCGCTATGAATCTTGTAAAAGCAGTTGAAAATTTAACTAGTAAATCATATGGTATTAAGGAATCTAATTTAGAAAAAGTTAGATTTGTTGACCTTTTGGAAGTGTAATACTATATTTAAAAAATCAGCTTCGCAGAATTGATGTGAAACTGATTTTTTAATAAAATTCTTCTTATTCAATTTTCTGTATGTAACTATATTTCCTTGTATAAGCTTCTTATAATCAGAAAGTTCATTACTAAGAGCGCCCATCTATGAGTACTTCTTTGTCAAAGTTATGTTTTAGCCCCACATCTAAATTTTACTTTTTACTATTTATCCCTCATCACATGAATTTAAATTTGTATAATGATTTCCTATCATCTTTTTTATATAATTAAAAATCTCTATAATGCTACTTTTATTAGCAAATAATATAATAATAATAATAATTAAATTAATTAAAAAGTTATTTATTGTTATACTCATTATTGATAATAAAAGTAATAAAATAGTATTTATCAAGTAATCTCTAATTTCAAACTTAAACCATAGTTTTCTTGAAATTAAGGTTCGACACCAAAAGAATATAATGTAAGCAATTCCTGTTGAAATAGATGCCCCCATTGCTCCAAATTTAGGAACTAATAAGTAATTTCCTATATAATTTGAAATTGCTGCTATAACAGAAATTATAATATTATATGAGGTTTTACGGGAAAATAAAATACCTAGTGTAGTAGTTTCTGATATTGTGTACATTATAGGAAAAAATAAAGAAAAGGGTATGCTTTTGGAAGCACTAATGTAATTAGATGAAAGCAACTTAATAATTATATCTTTAAAGAGTACAATACTTGAAAATACAAGAACCATTATTGTCAATAATAATTTACTTACCTTCATATATGTACTGTTTTCTATTCCCTCCTTATGCCATCTAAAGGCTGTTGGAGTCCAGAAGGTTGTGAAAGCCTGCTGTATTAAGGTTAAAATTGCTACTATCTTAAATGCTGCTGAATAAATTCCAATTTCATTAAAGGTTGACCATTGTCTTAATGCTAACCTGTCCATTGAACTTAGAAACCATCCGATAATTGTTGCAGGCACTAAAGGTAACCCAAATTTAAACATTTTTATTAACATTGCCTTATTAATTATAAATTTTCTTTTCCATACATGCTTAACAAAATAACTTTCTACTATACAAATAATTATCAAATTAATAAATGTAGCATTTATAATTCCCTTAAAACTTCTATCGATAAATATTAAATATGGTATTAATACTAAAAGTGCCAAAAGTTTATTTAATATACTAAATAATGAATATATTTTTGCTTTTTCCTCCATTCTTAGCACAAGCATATTAAATCTATCTAATACTGCGAAAGGTAATGATACTGCTAAAATTATTATTATATATTGTTCAACACTATCAAACATAAGTATTGATATAGCTTTATAAAATACTACATAAAATCCTCCTATTAGAATAGAAAATATTAATGGAATTATTAAAGAATTCCAAAATAACTCGCTCTTATCTTTATATTCATTAAATTCTCTAACAAAAGCTTGATCAAGACCTAAAAAAATAAATAAAGTACTTATAGAATATCCCATGGTGTACATGGCAGACTTTCCAAAATCAGCAGGCGACACCAAGTAGGTTGTAACTGGCACAGTTATAAATCCAAATATTGCTGCTATAAAAGGACCTACCGAAAATGATGTTAATCTTTTAATAAACTGCCTAGGGTTTTCTTGCATTCCTAATTCTCCAATCATAGTCATTTTATATAAACATGTTATTTATTTATTTTTATATTCTATTTTTAATTTTTTTAGCAGGAATTCCTGCATAAACGGAATACGGTTCAACATTTTTAGTAACAATAGCTCCAGCAGCAATTACAGCTCCATTCCCAATTGTAACTCCACTCATTATCTGAGCCCCAAACCCTATCCATACATCATCACCTATTACAATATTATTTTCTTCAAATCCTTGAGTATTCATATTGTTTTGTTTATTTATATATATATGTTTATCAGTTCTAATATGAACATTATACGATATCATACAATTTTTCCCGATTATAATTTTGGCATTTTCCGATGCCATAATACAACCGCCATTTATAAAACTATTTTCACCAATTATTATATTGCTTGGAAATTTAATAATACAAGTTCCAGTAATAATACCGCCATTATTAATTATAACACTATTATAATAATCAGATTTATATTTATTTTTTATTTCTTCAAATCTAATAATCAACTTTCCAATTAAAACTTTTAGATTCATACTTAGTCAATCTCCATTATAAATATTATAGTAATAAATTAAACAGATTAAATTTTCTGTGATAATAAACATTTTTAATAACTAATTTCTTTTATATGTATATTCATTCAAAGTAATACTAACTAAATTATAGCTTCTAATCCTAATATAAAGGATTTTTATTGTATTAAAATAGCATTGTTTTTTACATCAGGTACCATACTATAAGGCTGTGTTATTTTAGCATTAGTATATTAGGCTACTTCAAGCATTATATCACTTAAATTCATACCCATTTTATTACTTGTATTTGTTTCATTTATACTTATTAAATTATTCCATGTAGTCATAGATTCCCCCCTTCCTAAATGAATAATAGTATTCAATTGAGAATTAAACGTTTTTAATAACTTTCTTAGCAGGCACACCAACTATTGTTGTATTTGGTTCTAAAAAAGATCTATTAACAACAGCATTTGCACCAATTTTTATTCCATCTGCTATTTGTATTTTGCCAAACATCTTTACTCCAGGAGCTATATATACATTATTACCGATAATAGGCGCATCATCAAGAAATCCACCAATATTCACATCAACATGTATTCGACAGTTTTTACCTATCTTTGCTTTATTATTAATTACAATAGTACCTTGATGTGCAATGCTTAATCCTTCTTCACAAATATTTATAGGTATCGTAAAACCTAATTTCATGCTTATTTTTTTATACCTATATTTAGTAAAATAGAAATATGGCTTATATAAAACTCCTTTGCAATTATTTATATATTCTAATTTTCGCAATAGTCTTTCAAATTTCCATATTTCATCACTAAAAAATTTTGGCTTTTTTCTGTTAATCGCCAGTGCTTTTCTATCTTCCTCTAAATATCTCAAATAATCTTCCTTACATTTTATCATAATACAGGACCTCCTACTTAATTAATTATTCATAACTTAAAATTCTCTATAAATTGTCATTCCAGCTATAGTATACTTCGTACCATCTTGGGTAATTGTTAAATTTGATAAAGATAATGAATCGCTTTTGAAAATAATTTTCTCGTTGCTTACAGTAAGGAATATTTCAAATACAGCATAACATGCTTTTTCTAAAATTATATTAAAGAAATTAGTTGAAACATTTACTATGGCAGAAATTATAAACATTATTATATTTTATATGGTATGAATCTCCAGACATAAACCCTACATAAAATAAAAGAGGTGAAATAAACCACCTCTAAATTTTAAGTTTCTGTAATATCATCTAAGCTGGTCATAGCATTGCTAGTTAATCAGCCTAACTTATTATAAAGGAATAGAATAGCTTCGTAAGGATCTGTACCGTATACTCTAGTAAAATAATATCTTTAAAAATCAAACAATGGCAAATAAGAAATTAGTCAATATCTTGCGTACAAACAAATTTCTTATTATATTTCTTTCTATAATAGAGTTTAGATATAAAATATATTAATAGAAGAGTTAGTAAATTTATAATATTCCACCCTACCATAATAAAGGATAATGTCTCATTTCGAGGTATATATAATATATTTCTAATAAGTAACAATGTAAGTGTACTTTTCCACCAAGAAATATTTGTAAAAAGTTCAGCAAATTTGATTAATATTATTCCTACAATTATGTTAAAAATAACAACCCCAAAATACCCATAATCTTGATATAATTCTGCTACATAGTTAGTACCAGCACCATATCCTGATAAATATGCAGTAGGACTTATCATGTATGTTATCGTATTAGCAAAACTTGTACCATTTAATGCCATTTCAATTGTTTGAGGTTTATATATCTGAAAATTAAATAATAATTTAGAAAATACATTGTTTTTTAAGAATAACATTATAGGATTTAAAGTATATAATCCATTATTAGGAATTTGATTTTTCATTTCCTTACCATAAGATATTATATTTACACTCAACCCTTGATTTTTCAAAAATTCTTCAATGGAGCTACCTGCACCTTGATATTGAAATGTCTGTTTATTTCTAATATAAGATAATGAATTCATTGCGATTGTAAAACAAGGTAGAATAACTAATAGTATCAAAACTGATCTTTTCTTTATCCAAATCTCATATTTCTTATCATCTAAAAAGTTTCTAATAACTATATAAATTAAAATTACTAATATATCTAATACAAATATATTTCTTTGACCTGAAAACAAACTAATTACTGAAGCAATTAATGATAGCAATATTGGAATAATAACTTCCTTTTTTCTAGGTTTTGTACATAAAAAGGCATAAAAAGAAACATTACACATATCATTAAATTTTATAAACAAATAAGGTAAATTACTTTGAAAATCAAGATAATATGATATATAGCTATGTTCCATAACAAATTTTACTCTTTCTAGTATAAAAAGCATTTTAAATGGAAATAAAACAAAGAAAAAAATTAAGCATACTCTCCTGACAACTAATAGCCAATTTACTTCTTCATAAATAATTATTTGATTAGTATACTTTTGCTTATTCCAAAATTCAATAATTAATACACCAACATTTATAAAAAATAGACTTAAATATAAAGTTAAAAGAGTATGCAAAATGATATCATCTGAAAACTCAAGTAGCCTAGTTCCATTTATAAAGTTTACAAACATCAAGCCAATTTCAAAAACAAAAAATGTACAATTAAAAGTAAAATATACTATTCTATCTTTAATATTTTCAATGCTATATATCATATTAGAAATGAATAGTGATAATATCGAAATTAATATTATATTTTCTATATTATAAACACTTCCAAGGATCACTAAATATATAGAAGCAAATATTAATAAATATCTTGTTGTTTTAAGAAGTTTTTTCATTAGTAACATTTTACTCCTCGGTTATAATTTTCGCATGATTTTTTCTGTAGTAAAGTCCAATCAAATTCTTTTGCTCTATTAATTAATTGATTTTTATCTACAAATATTTGATTGTTTAAATATTGAATAACTCTACTAGAAAAGCGTTCTTCAAAGTTAATATCTTCATTTACAATGAAATCATTATTATTGATGGCCTCTGGAATCCCACCCCTATCACTACCTATAACTGGAACGCCGCAAATATGAGCTTCCAAAACAACGCATGGCCATCCCTCATTTCTACTTGGAAGTATTAATAAATCAAGCTGGCTCATAATATCTGGTATTATTGAATAATTTACACTTCCATAAAACTTAACATTATAATGTTTTAATTCAACTTTTAACTGTTCTTCATATTTACCTGAACCTACAATAATAATCTCGATTTCTTTTTCATATCCATTAACTATATTGCTTATTATTTTTCCAAGTTTATCAGCTCTTTTAACATCAATAAGATTCCCAACAAAACCTATTTTTTTTATAGTATTATTAGTATTTTTCTTATGAACTCTAATAAATTTATCTATCCAAATTCCATTTGGTATAATCTCATAATTATTACCCTTATAACCGTACTTCTGTGCAGTATGTAATAGTTTTTTACTCACAAATTCGACCTCTGTAGCTTCGTGCAAGGTTCTAATTGCTTGATAGCGAATTTTTTTATTATTCAGGATGTAATTAACATCACTTCCATGACATGTTACAAAATAAGGCTTTTGACTCTTCAAACCAATTATTCTAGCTACACTTCCTGTTCTATGTAACCAATGAGCATGTATAATATCAAAATAGTAATTACTTTTAGAAACACTTTTAGCAATCTTCTTCGTAATATAAGAATCTCCTAAAATATAATTTACTATTTTAGTTATTATCCCGACTTTATAGTATACAACATTGTATTTTATATCATCTTGAACATATTCTTCTTCTCCATAATTTATGAAATCATATATATTATTACTTTTGAAAATATATTTTTTAAAAAGATGATAAATTGTAGTATCCTTTTGAATAATTGCAACCGGTATTACCTTTATTCCTAATTTATTCAATGCCTTTACTCTTTGTGTAATAAATATACCTCCATTATAATTTGAACTAACAGGATACATCGAAGTGAGATATAATACATTCATCATTTCTCTCCTAAATTCAATAGAATATTTTTAAAATATTTATACGAAATAGAAATATCGAAATTCTTTATTGCAAAATCTCGGGCTTGTTGTATTACCAACTCTTTATTATTGTCACTACTTTCTATATAATCAATAATTGATTTTGAAATACTTTTTTCATTTAATTCTACCAACTTACCAAATTGTTCTTTAACAATACACTTTGTATCACCTTTGTTAGAAGCCACTATATAACATCCACTTGAAATTGCTTCTAATAGTGACTGAGATGGATAATTTTCATTAATTTGAAGAGACATAAATATTCTTGAAAAAGGCAAAATATCTTTAGGGTTAATATATCCTTTCAACTCTACAATATCGGAAATATTCTTATCTTCTACATATTTAAGCAAGTTACTGAATTCTGGACCATTACCACACAAGTAAACTTTATATTTTCTTTCCCTTATTATTTCTTTGCATAACACAATACTCTCTAAAAAAAGTTTTGCATTTTTATCTTTTACTAGTCTTGAAACAAAAGAAATTATATTTTTCTTTTCATTAGGAATAAATTTGTTTAAGTCTGTAAAAGAATTAGGTGTTGTTGTAAATTTCTTATTTGGATATACTTTCCTTAACATCGGTACTTTTGAAGGATAAAGGACATCAATATGTTTAGATATCTTTATTGTGAAATTAAATACTAATTTTGCTATATAATTTTCAAATTCAAGTTCAGACAATTTTATAGATGCAATTATCATTAGTCTTTTAGTTCTTGTAACCATACTTATTAATAAGATGGGAAGATATAATAGACGAGAATCAGTAAAACATATTACCCTGTATTTTCTTTTAAAAATAATCTTAATAGCTTGCAGTACGTTCTTACAAACTACTACTTTTAAATAGCATTTATCAACATTACTTTTTATAAATTCTTCTACTATATTTCTATCACCGATAATTAACAAGTCAAAGTCTAACCCATCTTCTGCAATTTTATTAAACACTCTAAATAATCGTCTTTCCGCACCCCCATAATATTTAGATAAATAAAAGAAAAAAACATACATTTATTCAACACTCCTAAACTAAAGTCATTAACATTTTTATTATCTGATATACATCGTAGCTTGAGTTTGTCTTACTTTATTTAAACTAACTCTTTAGTTAAGTTCCACAGGAAACCTAAATTTATCAATTCTTACTACACATCTCCTAAATTCTATGGGTTTCTTGCCTTCTGTATATGTGATTCTTTCTGTTAAAAACAAAGGCGTGCCCATATTAACACCATATTACTCCACTAATTAATTTTCAGCTAGCAGCTGCTCATTAGGCTTGTACACCATATGTTAGTATTTCAACTATGATCTTATTCTTATATCACAATTTTAATCTCTTAACTAATTTTAAGAAATAGTAATCTGAATCACAGTATCTAATACAGCACCATTCTGCTTCCTGCTCTTTTATAAATCGTATGCGTAGTGAAATAATTTATATCAACGATGCATTTTAGACTATTTATCTGATATTATTTTTATATCATCTTCATGGTAAACACATATATCATTACCTGAATAAGCAATTATAATGTAACAAAATATGTTCTAAAAATATGATATTGATTTAATATTTTTTAATACACCATTATATTGATTATTTCGCATTTCAACTTGAGCAATGTAAACTAATTTTTTCATCAAATTATACTTCCATATTATGATATTTTTGCATGTATTAATAGCAGAAAGTTTTTTATTAAATCAATATAAATGACTAGCTTTCAGAAAAGACAGTAATGCTAGATCTCATTGAAATTTTTTTAATTTACCCTATGTATATTGCTATCTATAATCTGTTTTATTTCATTTGCTAGTTCTTCATATTTAAATGGATTAAAAAATCTTACTTTCTCATAATCATCCAATATTTCATGCGAAAATGCACAATCCGAACACAATATTGGAGTTCCATGCATTTTTGCTTCTGTTAACGGTAATGGTGAACTTTCAATATACGATGGAAATATCAATACAGATTCTGAATAATAATCATATACTTTTTCTCTTGATATATTTCCAATAAAGTCTATAGGTAATTTATGTAATTTTACCTGTTCAAATAAATCTGATATAACTTCATTTTCTCTTCCATCTAATGTTAATATAATCCTATAATTATCTATTCCTAATGCTTTCAGTTCTAAACAAGTATTAATAAAAATTTTATGATTTTTAAAATCAAAACCACTTGCAGGATAAAAAAAAGTAGATAAACTTTCTTTTGTATGTTTAAAATATTTCTTTACTTCAATATTAATTTTTGGTGGCATAACCTCTACCTTTTCTGATTTTATTTTTATCTTTTCTATACATGCTTTCTTCATCCATTCAGTTTGGACTATTACTTTGTTAGCTTTCTTCATCGAATAAAACATTATTTTACTCAATATATTTTGATATACCCAAAGTAGCCTGTTCTCAGTGAAAGTAAACCTATACTCTACAAACGGTAGCGAATTATGTACATAAACTTTTTGCTTAACTTTAGTATTGGGGATAATAACATTTTGTAATGAAAGTACTTCGTCTACTTTGTGCACTTGTATCAATTTAGGCGCAATAAAATTATCAAAATAAAGACGATGTAACCAGCTCTTTTTAATCCACGGATACCGCAGTACCTTTATGTTTTCCATTTCTCGTAACTTTGGCTTACTTACAATAAATATATACTCATTTTCTACGTCAGCTTTAAAATCATTGTAAAAATCATTTAATACCGATAAGGCACCAACTGTTTCAGCCGCTACATCAAAAACCATTATTTTCATGATTTCCTCCACACCATTCTATTAACAATTCCAGTATAGCTCTGAATAATTTTAACAACTTTAACACTTACATTCTCATCAACATAATTAGGTACATCTACACCTAAATCAATATTTCTATTCATGCCTACAGCCAAATCTACTGCTTGCAATACCTGCTCTTTTGTAATACTACCAATAATAAAATTTCCCTTATCTAATGCCTCTGGCCTTTCTGTACTAGTTCTTATAGATACTGCAGGAAATTTAAAATAGGATGCTTCCTCTGGTATAGTTCCACTATCTGATACTACACATAATGCATTAAGTTGTAATTTATTATAATCTGCAAACCCAAAAGGTTTTACACTTCTTACATTGGGATGAAACTTAAAATTACGTTGCTCTATAAACTTCTTACTCCTTGGATGAGTGCTGTATATAACAGGTATATTAAAATTTTCAGCCATTGAATTAACGGCATTCATCAATTCCAAAAAGTTTTCTTCAATATCAATATTTTCTTCACGATGTGCTGAAAGAAGAATATATTTCCCTTTTTCTAACCCTAAGGTTTCTAGTATTTTGCTACTTTTTATCTTTTCAATATTTGCTGTAAGAACCTCAGCCATAGGTGAACCAACCACATATGTTCTTTCTCTTGAAACGCCCTCATAATTTAGATATCGTCTTGCATGTTCTGTATAGCATAAATTTACATCGCTTGTATGATCAACAATTCTTCTATTAATTTCTTCCGGTAAATTCTCATCAAAACATCTATTACCTGCTTCCATATGGAATATTGGAATTTTCAATCTCTTAGCGGATATTACACTGAGACATGAGTTAGTATCCCCAAGTACAAGTATAGCATCTGGCTTTACTTCAGTTATTAATTCATAAGACTTAGATATAACATTTCCCATAGTTTGTCCAAGATTATCACCTACAATCCCAAGATAATAATCTGGAGCTCTAAGACCTAATTCTTCAAAAAATACTCCATTTAATGTGTAATCATAGTTTTGACCTGTATGTACCAATATATGTTCAAAGTATTTATCGCATTTCTTAATAATTTCTGATAATTTAATAATCTCTGGACGAGTCCCAACTATTGTCATCAATTTTAACTTACTCAACAATGTCACTCCTCTTTATTTAAAATAATGTGGATATAACTCTTTATGATTATAAATCCATTCTTTCATCTCTATAACCATTTGTTCATAACTAGGTACTTTGAATGAAAAACCTTTTCGATTATTAACAAGAGATTTATTTAAATTAACAGCATCACTTGGTGAAATAATAATATTCCCATCCCTTAAATGTTGATTAAATAAACCAAGCAAATCAAATTTGCTTATGTTTTCGTTATTTACAAGATTATATATACCTTTTAGATTTTCTAATGCAGCTCTTTCCATAGCTTTAGCTAGTGATAAAGTTGTAACTCCTGTCCATATAGCTTTCGAATATCCATTTATATTGCCATTTTGCTTCATAAACCAGTTAAATAGTCCTATCCCATTTTCTTTCATATCAGGGCCAACAATTGAATTTCTAAAGGTTAAGTTTTTATTATCTTTTATTTCCCCCAATGCCTTAGTCCTATCATAAAGAGAATCACCATCTGGGAAACTATCCTCATTATAAGTACCATCCTTACCAGAAAATACACAATCTGTACTCATGTGAATTAATTTAGATTTTGTTTCATTAAGTAAGTCCGCAATTAAGTGTGGTAAATAGCTATTAAGATATACGGCTTTTGATGGAGCTCTATCACACTCTTGGTTTAATACACCAATACAATTAATAACCACATCATAGTCTACTTTTTTCAACATTGATGTTATAAAAGCCTTATCCATAGCATCTCCAGTTATATTATTGCAGTAAAGAAAAGGATCTCTTGAAAAAGTTGTTACATCATGACCTTGTTCATGTAAATATATTGAAATAGTATGCCCTGCCATACCAGTAGCACCTAATATAAGAAATTTCATCTATTATTCCTACCTTTCACTTATCTTATTAAAATTCTTCTTTAGTAATAGCAGCTTCTTTCATAGAATGCCACATCTCTAATTCTTGTCTTATATATTCAAGTTCTAATAATTTTTCTTTAATCTGTTCAATATTTAAAATCCTTGTGTTATGTGAATTATATTCTTTCTCTATCGATAAGTTTTCATTTCCTATTTCAAAGTACTTATCATAGTTCAAATCTCTTTTATCAGCTGGAACCCTAAAGAACCTTCCCATATCTTCTGCATGAAGATATTCTTCTCTTGTTAATAAGGTTTCATAAAGCTTTTCTCCATGACGAGTACCTATTATCTTAATTTCATTATCTGAATTAAATAATTCCTTTATTGCTTCTGCTAAATCTCCAATTGTTGAAGCAGGTGACTTTTGAACCATGATATCCCCAGACTCGGCATTTTGAAATGCAAATATTACAAGCTCTACTGCATCATCTAAACTCATTAAAAATCTAGTCATATCTGGATTTGTCACAGTTAGTGGTTGTCTATTTTTTATTTGCTCTACAAAAAGTGGAATAACTGAACCACGAGATGCCATAACGTTACCATACCTTGTACCACAAATTACAGTTTTGTTTGGAGATACAGTTCTTGACTTAGCTACAAATACCTTTTCCATCATGGCTTTTGATATTCCCATTGCATTTATTGGATAAGCTGCTTTATCAGTTGACAAACATATTACTTTTTTTACACCATATTCTATAGCAGCTGTAATTACATTATCCGTTCCAAGTATATTTGTTCTAACAGCTTCAAGTGGAAAGAATTCACAGGAAGGAACTTGTTTTAATGCAGCTGCATGAAATATATAATCTACTCCGTGCATAGCATTTTTTATAGAAGCTAAATCCCTTACATCACCAATATAAAATTTGATTTTATCATTTTTATACAGTTTTCTCATATCATCTTGTTTTTTTTCATCTCTAGAAAAAATACGAATTTCTCCAATATCTGTATTTAAAAAACGGTTAAGTACTGCATTTCCAAAACTTCCAGTACCACCTGTTATTAGCAAAGTTTTCCCCTTAAACATATCTATCTAGCCTCCACCAACATATTCAACTCATTTTGAAGTTTTATTATATACTTTTCTTTGGTGAAATGATTAATAAAATATCTTCTACCATTTTCGCCACATTCCTTATATTTATAAGAATTATCTATAAAGTCTTTCATAGCCTCTGCCAAAGCTTTATAATCACTAGCATTAACGCAAACACCACATTTGGACTCATTAATAACATCTTGAGCAGCACCATTAATTGCTCCTATTACTGCTTTCCCTGCTGCCATATAACCCTGTAACTTTGAAGGCATTGTTAAACCAACCATATTATCTGCCTTTAAAGTTAAAAGGCATACATCTGCTAACTTGTAAAATTCAGGCATCTCATTTAATGGATGCCTTCCATGAAAAACAACAATATTCTCAAGTCCCTTATTTTTAACAATTGACTTGCTAGTTTCCAAATAAGATCCATCGCCTACAAAATGTACTTTAAACTTAGGTATATGCTTGATTTTTTCAGTTGCATCTAAGATACACTTAATATCCTGAGCTATTCCAATATTCCCCATAAATACAAAGTCAGTTATATCATCACTTGGTGCAAAATCCATCTTTAGATAAATATCTTCAGCATGCTGAGGAATATATGAAATCCTATTAATTGGTATTGAGTGTACTTGATTGAAATACTTAATAAAAGGTTTTGAAGTAACAGTTATAGCATCGCACTTAGAATAAAGATATCTACTGAATTTCTTAACCATTCTATAAACAAAATTGTTTTCATCTGATATAATGTTTTTTATTGATTCAGGCCAAATATCACAGCAATATAAATATAATGGCTTCATTGAACGTTTTTTCATAATTACTGCTGGGAGTACCATTGTCACAGGGGAAAGTTGATATGCAAATAAAATATCAAAATCCTTTTTTAAAAATAATGCTCTTAAAGAAGCTGATAGCATATAACTCATATAATTTAATGCCATCCCAACAGCACCTTTTCTTCTACCTATTTCAAAACAACGGAATATTTCAACTCCATTAATATTTTCTTTTCTCTTTCTACACCATCTATATTCATCTGGAATATTTCCAGCTGGATAGTTTGGTAAGCCTGTCAGTACAGTCACTGAATGACCATTTTGCACCAATTGTTCACATATATCATTGATTCTAAATTGTTCTGGAAAGTAATACTGACATACAACTAATATCTTCATTAAATGTAGACTCCCACATATTATTTTTTATTTATTAAATAATCTTCAACTTCTATTTTTAGTCCCTCTTCAAATAGTATGGGTCTATATCCAAAGTCTCTTTCAGCTGCATCATGAGGGAAACTTCTGTCTTCTCCCATTCTCTGAATTTTTTCTATATAATCTACTTTGCCAAATGTACATACCTTAAGAAATCTTCCCATAAAGACTCCTAGCCTTAAAGGTATACTAATAAATGTTGTCTTCTTATTTAAGTTTTTACTAATTAATTTAAACATTTCTAGCATTGAGATTGGTCTTTTACCAGATAAAATATAATCTCCACTCATAATTTCTGAATTGCTTAATACCTGATAATAAGCTTTTCCAAGATCTTTTCCGTTCACTGGTTGTAATAAATTCTTTCCATGTGAAATAACTGGAAAAAGTCTAAGCTTATCAACCATCTTTATAAATACAATCATATTTCTATCATTTAAATAGCCATATATCATTGTTGGTCTTAAGTAAATAAGTCCTATTTGGGAATTGTTCTCTTTAATAATTTCTTGTATCTTCATTTCAATATTCTTATACTCTTCAGATGCACTTTTATACTTAGAATAAATTCCAGTCGTATGAATAAATATTGCTCTTTTGACATTGTTTAATACTGCTGATTTCATCACAACAATTGAGTAAAAAATTGAACCTATATGAACTACCGTGTCTACTCCTACCATCGCTCTGTTCATAAGCTCCTGGTCAGTTAAGTCTCCAATAATCTTCTCTATTCTAAGTCCACTACTATCTAACATTGAGGTATCAGATGTGTCTCTAACGATGCAGCGGATATTATCTTCATATTTATTTTTTATAAGTTCTTGCAGAAAGTATTTTCCGCTATATCCCGTAATTCCTGTAATTAATAACATCTTTTCACCTCATCCCATAATAATTTCTATTTCACATTACAAATGGTAGCCTCTCAACTACCACTTACCCCTACATACTCGCTTTTTTATCCTCAACAATTCGTTTTTTTCCACCCTCTAAAATTCCATCAGCTTTTAAAACTTTAAACACAGTTTTAACTAATATCTTAAAATCAAATAAAATTGATCTATTTTTCAAATATTCTACATCAAAATATGTCTTAATTTCATCACTTAATTTATCTCTTCCATTTACCTGAGCCCAGCCAGTAACTCCTGGAAGCAATCTATGTACTCCTGTCTTTGTTCTAAGTACTTTCAATTCATATTGATTAAAAAGTGCTGGTCTAGGGCCAACAAAGGTCATGTCCCCTTTTAAAATATTTATTAATTGTGGCAGTTCATCTAGGCTTGATTTTCTTAATATCTTTCCAAAGAATGTAATATAACCCTTTGTAGTATCAAACTTTTCAGTTGCCACATTGGGCGTGCCTACCTTCATGGTTCTAAACTTATAAAATTTAAATAGTACATTATCCTTGCCGATCCTCATTTGGGTAAAAAATACTGGACCCTTTGAATCCAATTTAATTATTAATCCGATTATTAAAAAAACTGGAGATAAGACAATCAATAAACTTAAACTTGATACAATATCAAGAACCCTCCTCATAAATTTTCCTTCCCCCCAATTAAATTATGTCTTTAATCCTTATGACATTGCTGATTAAGCTTCATTTTTTATTAGCATTAGTTTATTAACTAAGCTCCACAGAAAACCTAAATTTATCGCTTCTTACTACGCATCTTCTAAATTCTATAGGCTTCCTGCCTTCTGTATATGTAATTCTTTCCGTCAAAAATAAAGGCGTACCTGTATCCACCTTAAGCAACTCTGAACTATATTCATCAGCTATTACAGGATCAAAATATTCTGTAGCCTTTACAAGCTTTATGTTATATTTATCTTCCAGTAAATTGTAAATAGCACATTTATCCATATCAGAAGCTGTAAGTCCCGGAACGATATTCATTGGTAAGTAAGAGGCTTGTATTACTACTGGTATATCATTTATTTTTCTAAGAATTTTTATTACAATTACTTGTTCATTAGACATTAACTGAAGGTGTTTTCCGATTGTTTCATCGCAAAGCTCAGTGTGAACCTCAATAAGTTCACTTTTTATTTCATGGCCCTCTTCATTAAAGTCTCTGGCAAGGCTATATATTTTGTCTAAGTTTTGTATAAGCTTTGGCGGATTAACATAGGAGCCCTTGCCTTTTTCTGTTCTAATTCTGCCTTCATCCTTTAACTTCTTAATGGAATTTCTAATAGTTACTCTTGTAACCCCATATTCCTCTACTAATTCATTTTCTGAAGGCAGCAGATCATTAGGTTTGTACACCATTGCCTCGATTTTATTTACCAGCTCATAATAAATTTGCAAATAATAGGGCATGAAGCTTTTCCTATTTAACAATTCATTCACCTCTAATGTATACTTGTCTATACAAGAGTATACCATTTTTAAGCATATCATTCTACATATTATTGACAATTTATTAGTTTTATTGGCTACTATTGAAAAAACTAGTTATTTCAACATAATTTTCTTACCGGCATATGTATAATATATCAAATTTTTCTGTATTTCACAAATATTTTGATTGTCAATTTATCACAAAATATAACACTTTACGTCAAGTTTTTGTTACTTTCATAAAAAATCCCTATATAAAACATATAGTTTGTATATATGCCATAAAAACATTTTAAATATGAAAAAAGAAAGCTGTGGCTTTCTTTTTAATCAAACTTTATTGTATTATATTCTTCCATATAAATCCATTGAGCTTACTTTATGTAAATTATAATTTCTAAATAGGGTTTGTCCTCATTTTATATAATAGTTTCTCCAAAATCTTATTCTTAAATCTAATTGCCTGTATATAGCTTAATCCTTTCTTCTCAGCATAGGTTTTTACTGTTGCATTACAGAAATATACCATTATGACAAATTCTAACTCAGCTTCTGAAAGTGAAGCTATTGCGCTTTTAAGTCTTTTATTAACTTCAAGTTTTATTAGTTTTTCTTCTATATTCTCTGTAGAAGCTATACATTCTACATATTCACTGCTTTCAAAATCATCATTTTGGACAGGTGCATTAAGGCTATATTCCTCCGAGTATTTATTATTTTGCCTAGCTGCATATCTAAAAGCATTTTTAATTGCATTAAAAGCATAGGAACTAAAGGTGTGAGAGCCTATCTTATATTTTTCTGCACAGTTTATTAAGGTTATATAGCCAATTTGAGCAAGATCATATACGTCAAAGCCTTTAATATTGTAATCCTTGGCGGTCTTAAAAATAAAAGGCTTATACTGCTCAATAAGCTCCAGTAGAGCCTCTGTATTTCCAGTCTTTGCTTTAATAACACAAGTTTCGATTTCGTGATGATTCATTAGTATATCCCCCTATTAAAATTTTAATATAACTATTCATATTTATTTCTACTAAATTCTCATTCTTTTCCCCATTAAACAAAGCTTTCATTTTTCACCTCATTTCTGTTTTTCCTCACACTGTATTACTTTATATTACATATATGGAAATATTTATACTTTCCATGTAATGTATATTATAATGTCCAAATTTATCCTTTGTCAATAACTTTTATTAATTATTATTTTAGTTCATTTTTTATTCATATATTTTAGTTTATTATTAATGCAAACCATTAATATATCTGAATTGATTTCATAGCCAGTATATTCCGTAATGCATTAAATAAGATTTTATGTTAAATAGATTCCATATAAGTAACATTTACATTATTTGGAAAAAGTTAAATATTGTGCTGTCTGAATACTTCATAAAACCTCAAATTATCTTATTAAATGTCTAAAAATATAGGTATACTTAATAATATGCGAAATTTACAAAGTTTTACAGATTTCTAAAATGTTATATTTTTAATTTTATTATGCCTATCTTTAATATTAATTGTTCTAAAAAACATTAATACAAAATATCTATAGTAATGATAAATGGTCATCCATTATTCGAAATGATAATGAGGGGGTTTTTAAATGAGGTTTAACAAAAAAGTGCTGGCTTTAATGCTGGCTGTTACTACTGTGGCTACACTCGCAGGTATCAAGAAGCCTGTAATAGCTAAGACAGCTTCAGACAGCTGGAACGCTGCTAGATACGGAGATACAATGGATATAGGTCCAAAGCTCCGTGCTATGGATTCTAGTGCAGATGCACAAGCAAAGTTTGATGAACAGCTTAAACAATCTGCAGCAGAAATTAAGGCAAATGGAGTAACTACAAAAGCTGCTGCTGTTAATGGCAATAGTGCTGCTGCCCTTGGAACACAAATGACTTTCCCTGCAAATAACTCTGCAACAGGTAAGGTTTATCTTAAGACCTTTACCTTGAAATCTATTGGAGACAAATGTGAAGTTTGGGTTGCAAATAACATAGCATATCCAGTTGGAGATACTAGACCAACTCCTGTTATTACTCAAGAGCAGGTGGATAAGGTTCGCGACACCTTTGATAACGATATTTATCAAAAGGATACAGAATTCTTTGGAACTCCTGATTCACATACTGGTGTAAATGCCACACTTCCAGGTCTTGCTGGACTTCCAAAGGATTATTACAAGCCGATAGATGGCACTGAAAGGGTAATAATTCTTGTTGATAATGTAAGAGATGAAAATTATTATGATCCCACCTATCCATTTTTTGTTGCAGGCTTTTATTGGGGAACTATTGAAAAATATACAGACAGAAATATTATAACTATTGATACTAACAATTGGGCAACTAGACTTGATAATACGTTCCTACCTACTCTTGCTCATGAATTCCAGCATCTTATTCATGCAGATAACGATCCTGCAGAAGAAACCTGGATAAATGAAGGTATGGCAGACTTTGCAGAATATCTCTGCGGCTTTGGACAGCCAATGGGTCATATAAACTACTTCCTAGATCATCCAGAAAATTCACTGGTAAGCTGGGATGAGTACTACAGCTATCCAACTGGTCCAGAAACCTTAGCAGACTACGGTCAAGCATATTTGCTTCAATTATATTTAAATGACCACTTTGGTAAGAATTTTATTCAGAGCTTGGCAAAAGACAAGGATCATGGAATTGCAAGTGTAAATAAAATATTGAAACAATACAATACAGGAATCGATTTTAACGAACTCTTCAGAAGATTTACTGTAGCACTTTCAGTAGACAGCAAGAATCCTGGAAATGGTATTTATAACTTTGACAGTATTGATCTTAAAGTAAACTATGACAGCGCCTTAAAATATGAAAAACCTGGTGTACCTGCTTGGGGAGCAGATTATATTAAACTTAATGATACCAAGAACATAAAGGATATTAAATTTAATGGAATAGATTTTCTTGGAGTTCCTTGGAAGGTTGCAGATGATCCTTCTAGTGCCGGAAGCAAGGTGCTTTGGGGTAATGTAGGAGATGAAATGGATAATAAACTAATCTTTTCTGCAGATCTAACAGGGAAACAAGCAGCTACCTTAAAATTTGATACTAAATACGATATAGAAGAACAATGGGACTTTGGTGCAGTACAAGTTTCAACAGATAACGGTGCAACTTGGAAGAGTCTAAGTAATGAAAATACTAGATCTGATGTGGTAGATGAAGGCTATCCAACTATCAAAGCAAATATGCCAGGGCTTACAGGTGTTGCAAAAGACTGGACTACTGAAACCTTTGATCTTACTCCATACGCTGGAAAGAAAATTTATATCAGCTTTAGATATATGACAGATTGGGGAAGCAACGGAAACGGCATCTTCAAAAATCCAGGCTGGTATATTAAAAATATAGCAATACCTGAAATTGGTTATACAAATAACGGAAGCAGCCTAAGCGGTTTTGAAAGCTTAGATAAGGTATTAGGCAGACATGTAGATTATATGGTAACCTTTGTTAATGAAAAGTATACAAACAAGGGAACCGAGCCTCAGCATTATCAGGTAAAAACTCTTAACCCAATTAATGTTACTGAGCAGGATGCTGCTGAAATTCAGAGCTTCCTAAGCAGTGGAAATAACTATATGCTGGTTTGGTATGCTGCACCTATTGGTGTAACTTCGCCTGTAGATTATAGTTATGAATTAATTCAAAAAAATAAATTTGTGAAAGTTAAGTAAGCTAATAAAATTATACCCTAGATATATAATTTTTCTATTAAATAAAAACATGAAGTTAGTACATAAACTGTACTAACTTCATGTTTTATTTGCTACTTTAATTTCAATTCTTCAACCATTAGCCTGGTTTCCTTTAAGTATCTATCAACCCTTGAAAAATCGTTTTTTGCTACTCCAATAAATAGTATATCAACCAGTGTTAGCTGAGCTATTCTAGATGATATTGCCCCGATTCTCAAATCCTTTTCAATACTAGGAACCTTAAAATTAATATCTGCAACTTCGCTTATGGGGTTTGTTCCGTATTTTGTTATAGAAATACATTTTGCCCCTTTTTCTTTTGCTTTTGATATGGCTTTATAAACTTCTTTCGTCTTGCCGGTGAAAGAGATTGCTATAGCTACATCCTTAGGTTCGATAAGTGCTGCCATTGACAGCTGCATATGGCTGTCAAGATGCATATGAGCGTTTCTATTTATTCTTAAAAGCTTTGATTGAAAATCCATTGCTGTTAGTGCAGAAGACCCTAATCCAAAAAGGTATATATTTTTCGCCTTTTGTATAGCTGCCACTGCTTCTTTAACTTCTTTTTCATCTAACAATTCAAGTGTGTCTTCTATTGATTTTATATTTTTCCTACCTGTTTTAATAATAACCTCTTTAATGGTATCTTTCGTATCTATATAATCATAATCAACTTCTTCATTTCTTTCTTGAACATCATCTTTCGCAAGAGCAATCTTAAACTCTGGAAAACCCTTAAATCCTATTTTACGAACAAATCTTATGACGCTTGCTCCACTTGTTCCTGTTAGCGAAGCCAGTTCATAGGCTGAAAGCTGATATATTTTGCTAGTATTATTTAAGATATATTCAGCAATTTTCTTTTCTGATTCAGTCATATTTTCATAACTCTGCTTAATTATTAGTGAACAATTCATATTCTCTCTCCTTTAAATTTAAACCTACCCTCATCTCCAATTTATTTAGCAGAAAGATTCCTCTTGTTTTATCCTCCTAATAACGTCTTTAACTTTCAGTGCAAAGAGATGTTCGAACTTATTTCAGTCCCTAGATACTTAAGGTTTTTTCTTCATTTATTATAGTAAATTAATTATAATTATATCATATTTTGCCTCTGAAATATAAAGCTATGTAAATAACTTTTAAATATATAAAGTCTCCCAATAAGGAAGACTTAAAGGTTTACACTCAATATGTAAAATATTAGATCTTAATACTTTATATTTTCCAAAGCTTTTGATATAAAGCCTTTATTAATAGAAAGCAGCTTAGAAGCTTCTTCTTTCGAAAGTCCAGATTTAATAATCATAATGGTAAGCTTTACATTTAATTCATTTTCTGTTAAAACCCTCTCAGCTTCTTCTCTACCTGCACCAGTTGCCTCAATTACAAGCCTTATGGCTCTTTCTACTAGTTTTTCATTACTTGCCTTTACATCTACCATAAGATTATTGTACACCTTGCCGAGCTTTATCATAGAACCAGTAGTAAGCATATTAAGTACCATTTTTTGTGCTGTGCCTGATTTCATTCTTGTGGATCCGGATACTACTTCTGGACCAACCACAGGAGCTATAGAAATTTTCGCTATTTTTGATATTTCAGAGTCCGGATTGCAGGTTACACCTATTGTAACTGCTCCAACACTATTAGCATAATTAAGTCCTCCAATGACATAGGGTGTTCTGCCGCTAGCTGCTAGTCCAACTACTACATCCTTCTTAGTGAACTCAATGTTTGTTAAATCCTCTTTGCAAAGCTCTAGGTTATCCTCTGCTCCTTCTTTTGCTTTAAAAATTGCTTCCTTTCCTCCTGCAATTATGCCATGTACCATTTCATATGAAACACCATAAGTTGGTGGGCATTCTACTGCATCAAGTATTCCTAATCTTCCGCTAGTACCTGCTCCTACATATATGAGCCTGCCCCCATTTTCAAAGGCTTGTACTATAGCGTCAACAGCCTCTGCTATTTTGGGTAACTCATTTTCTACTGCGAAGGCAACCTTTTTATCCTCAGTATTTATCATTGCTACCATTTCCAGAGTTGAAACCTTGTCTATATTACTGGTAGATTGATTAACCTTTTCAGTAACTAGGTTATCTAAATTAGTCCTTTTCATTTTGCCACCTCTATATAATTTAATGTTGCAAATATATTTAATCTTACAAATATATTAACATTTCTGAAATTCCATTTCAATATATTTTAATTATATATAAATTTAATTTCACTAATTGTTCTTAAAATATACCTTTAAAATTTGTAACTTAATTTGGTTCTAGTTGTGTTTAATTTTTCCTTCTATTTCTTTTAGTACCTCTTTTTCATAATACATAACTATATAGCATATCAGACTAGACAAAATAAATGCGGTAAAGACACTAATCAAATTCATCAAAAGATACTCCAAAATAAGTACGGATATTATAAGTATAGTTATCTTAAAATTCTTAACTGAGTAATAAATAGAAAGCTTAACTGCATCTTTTAAGCTTATGTAAAATCGGGATATTATAGGAAACACGTACAGGCTAATGATTATTGGAATAAATAAACTTGTAAATAATAAAGGCCTCATAATTGTACTTGTACTATTACTTGATCTTATGATAGATAAATCATGGGATACAAAGGCTAGAAGCATTGATAAAACAAGGGATATACTTAAAGCTTGCAGAAAGTTGTTTTTATAGTCTCTAAAGTAATCTTTTACTATAGCAATCTCCTTCTCCCTAATCAATCTTCCCATGACACTTAATAAGGCAGTAACGGCGGGGCCTTCTAAGGAGAGAGAAATTACAAAAAATATTATTCCATCAGTAAAAAGGTTATCCCCATAAACTAGTACTGTTAAAATTAAAAAAATACTACATATTGAAAATAAAAAAGCACCCGCAATAAAATACCAAATATAACCTGTAATAGTATAAAGTTTGTTATCAATAAAATCTTCTTTTGCCATACAATGCACCTCTCTATATAAACATGATTTAATTATAATATAAGTTTTTAAAAAATACAGAAAATTTAATGAAATTTTCTTACAAGATTTAAATAAATTATTGAAAAAAAGATTTAGAAGGTATATTATTATACTATAATGAAATTTTAGAAAAGTCGCTCAAGTTCGTATAATATAAAACGTTGACATTGACCTAAATGTTTACGTTTTCAATTATAAAATAATAAAAATAGAGGGGGATATTATGAAAAACGTGAAGAAAATCATGGCATTGGCAATGTGTTCTGCAATCGTTGCTTCTACTTTTGTAGGATGCCAGAGCAAAACTAACCAAACTTCAGCAGGAAGCTCAACTAAAGAAGACACTATTACAGCTCTTCTTCCACCAGTTTCTCCAAATTATCAAAAGAACTTTTCTCAGATGGAAGCTGATTTCCATGCTAAGTATCCAAACCTAACGCTTAAAATTGAGTCCGCAAGCTGGGAAGATATGACCCAAAAGCTGGATGTTCAAGTTAACGCTGGCACTCCTCCAGATATTGCATTTATTGGATCAGATGGTATATCTAAATATGTTCAAACAGGTGAACTTGTTGATATAAGCAAGTATGCCACCACTGATATGATTAATGACTTTGAACCTGGTCCTTTAGCCTATATGAAAAATGGGAAAGGGCTTTACGGCTTCCCAGCATATATGGAAATTCACGCTTTAGGAGGAAATAAACAGTACTTAGAGGCTGCAGGAATAGATTGGAAGTCCATTCAGAAAAATGGCTGGACCTTTGATCAATTCAGAGAAGCTATTAAAAAAGGTGTAGTAAAGAGCGGCAGCAAAACCTCCCGTTATGGTTTTGTATTTGCATGTTCTGGAGTTGCAGCAAAAGACTATTTAAACATACTAGTAAAAGAAGCTGGAATGCCATCTCCATTTACTAAAGATTTGAAATATGCTTATACCAGCAAGAATTACTTACAGGTTCTACAGGGAATAAGAACATTAATAGATGATGGTTCAATGCCAAAGGAATTAAGCTCAGTTACAGCAGGTATGCGTTGGAACATGTTCTTAACTGGTCAAACAATGATTACTGGTAAAGGACTTGCTGTATTTGAAAACTCTGCTAATACAAATAATAAGAAACTTGATGCCAAAGACACAAGTGCTGTAAAAGACAGTATCAAGGTAGATTATGTAGTTCTTCCAGTTCCTACTTTTGGAGATAATAAGCAGCAGGCTTCACCAGCAGTAGATGGATATGTAGCATTTCAGGGCAAGAAAGCTCCAACTGAGGAACATTTACAAAACGTAGCTAAAGCAGCTTACTTCTTGTCATCAGGCAAGGTTGCAGCACAAACAAATAATGACTTATTTGTAGCTCAAATTACTAAGAGTTCTGCAGAAGCTGCAAAGAGCATGACAGTTGCTAGAAGTGCAGAGAATGCTGCTGCAGTAGAAACTTTATTAAAACAAGCTGTAGAAGCTCGTCCTGACATTCCTTCAGAGTTAGGTGATAAGAATATACAAATTGAAAACACAGTTATAGTTCCAAAATTCCAAGCACTGCTTGCAGGAGAGATTACGCCACAGCAAATGTATGATGCAGTTAAAGCTGCAGCAGTTCAAGCATTTGGTGATAACGGCATAGTTAAGGACTAACAAATTTTAATATATCTCACCTAATTTATTAGGTGGGATATATTTTTACTAAGTGAAAATTAAAATATATAAATGCGATAAATAGGAGGCACTATGGATACTTCAATCAAAAAAAAGAAAAGAGTAAAAGGAGACGGCATTTGGGGCTATATATTTATAATTGTTGCATTAATAGTGTTCTGCATGTTTACACTGTATCCGGTAATTAGTGCATTTATTATAAGCTTTCAAAAGTATAGACCCCTAGGTCCTGAGTGGATTGGTCTAGATAATTATAAAAGCTTATTTACAGATGCCCTATTTGGTAAATCAATAATAAATACAGTTGTTTACACTGTTTGCTCAGTACCAGTATCCCTCGGTATTTCCTTTATTATAGCCATATTAATATACCCTTTTAAAAAATGGCTTCAGACCGTTTTCAAAGCTGTTTTTTATCTTCCAGCAATAGCATCGGGGGTAGCCTTATCAGTTGTGTGGCTATGGATTTATGATCCCCTGCCTGAGGGTTTATTTAATAAAATTTTAGAATTATTTGGAGCTACAAACCAAAATTGGCTTGGATCAAGCAAGACCGCCATGTTATCCTTGCTTATAATGACTTGGCTTTCAAGCCATGGGACAAGTATCATTATATACATTGCTGCATTGCTTGGCATACCTGACAGTTATTTTGAAGCCGCTGATTTAGATGGAGCAACCTTCCTAAATAAATTAAGATATATAGTAATACCCCTTGTTAAGCCAACAACTTTGTTTCTCTTGGTTACAGGTATTATAGGTTCCTTCCAGGTATTTATGAATGCCTACATGATGACAGGAGGCGGACCAGATAATGCTACCACAATGGTTGGATTATTAATATTTAATAATGCCTTTGTGTATTCAAAATTTGGAGTAGCGGCAGCTCAGTCCTTAGTATTGGCGTTTATTATTGTAATTATTTCTATAATACAGTTTAAATTTCTTGGCAGTGATGTGCAATTTTAATGGAAAGGGAGGTTACCATAAATGTCACTATACAGTTCCTACAAGAAAAATAAGTCCAGATTTATTTTAAACAGATCCGCATCAATAATTGTTTTATTGATATTTGCTTTATTTACTATTTTCCCAATATATTTTATGATTATCTCTTCTTTTGCAGATCCTGTAGAAGCAGGCGCTGCAGCTATGAGCCTTCTGCCACAAAAATTTACACTGGCTTCCTATAAGTTCTTTTTTGAGTTTAGCCCAGATTCCATCAGATGGCTTATAAACTCTTTAGTTGTTGCCAGCCTTGTAACCCTTTCAAATGTTGTATTTGCAGGAATGGCAGGCTATGCATTTTCTAAAATAAATTTTAAAGGTCGAAATGCATTATTTTATCTCCTCCTTTGCTCTATGATGATACCCTATCAGGTTGTACAGGTTCCGCTGTATATACTTGTAGTTAATGTGTTCAAGCTGTCAAATACCTATGCTGCTTTGGTCCTTCCTGACTTATGTACAGTGTATAATATCTTTTTGACAAAGCAGTTTATGTCATCTATACCTTATGAGATTATTGAAAGTGCAAAAATCGAAGGCTGCAATCAATTTCAAATATATACCAAAATAATAGCACCTATTTCAAAGACTATTTTAGCTGTAATGGCTATACTTACCTTTATGGGTAGTTGGAATTCCTTCTTCTGGCCTTTCCTAGTTACTAGTCAAACTGCAATGCAGACTATTCAGGTAGGACTTAAGAGCTTCCGTTTCGCCAACACAACTTATTTGGCACCTATGATGGCAGGAGCGACCATATCAGCACTTCCTATGTTTGTATTATTCTTCAGCCTGCAAAAGTACTTCCTTGAAGGCGTAGTTGTTGGTGCTGTTAAAGGTTAATAGAGAGAGAAGGATTATGAAAATGGAGTTATGTTATAGGAAAATAGCTGAGAAAGAATATCCTAAGGTAATAGAATTGTGGAATAGAAACCTGGGAATTCTTTTTCCCATGGATGAAAAACTATTCTATGGCAATTTGGAAATGGATAAGAATTATAATCTTCAATATATTCTAGGTGCATTTAATGGAGAGGAGCTGGCAGCCTTTATTATATACAAGCGGCAAGTTTCCCCCTTAGGGCTCCTGCCCCCTTCTAAAAATAAGGGTAATGTTAACTCTATTGTTGTAGATTATAAATACAGAAGTCAAGGGATTGGTGGCAAGCTATTAAGCTTATGCGAAGCTGAGCTTAAAAATGAAGGAGTAGAGACTCTGTCCATTGGAAGGGATACCTTTCATTTCTTTCCAGGTGCCCCAACTGAGTATATACAATCTGTAGCCTTTTTTAAGAAAAAAGGCTTTATAGAAGAAAATATAGAAAGCGATTTAGTATGCGACATAAGTAATATAGACCTAGAGGAAATAGTCCTTAAACGTGGTCTGAAGCTTAATAGAGATGAACGCTTTGAATTTTGCTTTCTTACTGATAAATATCTATCCAGTTTAATGGAGTTTTTCAAAAGGACCTTTCCCGGCAGGTGGTATGGGGATATGTGCCTTTACCTTAAGTATGATATGGAGTACAGAGATTTAGTCCTTATAGTAGATAAAAATGAGGATAAGGTTGTAGGCTTCAGTCATATCTTTGATAAATATTCAAAGGTAATAGGGCCGGGAATTTATTGGAGAGAACTACTGGGCAATAATTTCGGCGGACTAGGACCAATAGGAATTGATGAAGATTATAGAAAATTAGGACTTGGAATTACTCTGCTGCAGAAATGCATTGACATTCAAAAGAAGCGTGGAGTAAGTAAAATGTGTATTGATTGGACGGATCTTTTAGATTTTTACGAAATATTTAATTTTATGCCCTGGAAAAGTTATGTGCTTATGAATAAAAAGATATAAATTATATTATTTATTAAGCTGGGAGGCTTTATTTTGAATATAAAAGCTATGTCATTAGAACAAAAAATTGGTCAGCTGTTTGCTGTAGGTTTTGAATCACCTTATATAGATGAACATGTGGCTAAGGTTATTAAGGAATATCATATAGGAAACTTAATTTATTTTTCAAGAAATATAAATAGTGCAGAGCAGTTATTTGAAATGAATAAGGAACTTCAAAGAATGGCAATTAAAGAAAACAATGTTCCCCTATTCATAACCATAGATCAGGAAGGCGGAATGGTTACAAGAATACCAAAGGGAGCCACCTTCTTCCCAGGAAATATGGCTCTTTCTGCCGGTGGAACCACTGAGGATGCATATAATGAGGGCTGCTATTCTGGTGAAGAACTTAAGGCCTTAGGAATAAATATGAATATAGCCCCTGTTTTAGATGTAAATAATAATCCTGATAATCCAGTAATAGGTGTAAGGAGCTATGGAGAAGATCCTAAAAGAGTTGCTGCACTGGGAACTGCCTATATCAAAGGGCTTCAGGAAACCGGAGTAATAGCTACTGCTAAGCATTTTCCTGGTCACGGTGATACAAGTACTGACTCTCACCTAGCTTTAAGCAGCGTTCCTCATGATAAAGTAAGGCTCAATGAGGTTGAGTTATATCCATTTAAGAAGGCAATTGAAAGCGGTGTTAATGCCATAATGACCGCTCATGTAATCTTCCCTGCCTACGAAAGTGAAGACCTGCCTGCTACCTTATCAAAGAAGGTATTAAATGGGCTTTTAAGAAATGAACTTGGGTTTAAGGGATTAATAGTTTCTGACTGTATGGAAATGAAGGCAATAGATAATTATTTTGGAACGGAAAATGCTGCAGTTATGGCAGTTGAGGCCGGAGTTGACTTAATCTTTATTTCACATACTCTTGAGAAGCAGGTTAAGGCCTATAATAATCTATTAGAAGCAGTTAAAAGTGGTAGGATAAGTGAGGAAAGAATAGATGAATCTGTAAGCAGAATAATAAGCTTAAAGAATACCTTGGAAGTTGACAAGTTCTTGAATTCAAGTTTTAGGGATATTGAAGATGTAATAAACAATGAAGTTCACAAGGAATTTTCACAGAAAATAAGTGAGCAAAGTATTACACTTGTAAAAAATGAGCAAATGCTCCCCCTTAAAAATACAGAAAAGGTGTTAACAATCTCAACAAATGCAGTATCTACCACAGGCGCCGATGATTCTTTATCTGAAAGAAGCATAGCCAAAGTTATTGGAAAGAATTTTAAAAACTTTTATAATGAAGTTATAGACATAAAGCCCACAGCTGAGCAGACTGCACATATTAAAGAAATAGCAGGCAGTTTTGATAAGGTTATAGTATTTACCTATAATGCACATCTTTATAAAGAGCAGTCAGCACTTGTAAGCGAAATTTATGAGAAGAATAAAAATTTAATAGTGATTTCTATGCGAAATCCATATGACCTAAAAGCATTTAATTTTGTTCCATGCTACGTGGCTGCATATGAATATACTCCAATTTCCTTAAACAGCCTTATAAAGTTTTTAAAAGGCGAAATTCAAGGGACAGGAAGGCTTCCAGTAAGCCTATAATAAATATAAATATATTTATATTTTTATATATTTATATATTTATATATATGTGCATATAAGAAATGCCGCTTTGAAATTTGTTAGACAACCTTTAAAAAACATTGCTAAAGTGAGGTTTTATCTTGGGAAAAATTAAGAATCTACCTCCAAAAGAAAATCTGGAGAATATTTGGTACTACTATAAATGGCATATATTTGCCTGTATCTTTGCTGTTTTAGCAGCAGTAGTATTAATAGGCTCATATTTAACAAGAGAAAAATATATAATTAATCTTAGTATGGTAGGCTACTTTGACAATTCAAGAAGCCAAGAAGTAAGTAATTTTCAAAATGATATTACTAAGCTGCTTGTTCCTGAAGCTAATAAAAGAACCTCTGCATTAGTAGAATTATATAGATCTAAGGATTCCAGCGGCAAGTTAAAGGAGCTAGAACCTGCTGATGTGGAGAAGCTGTCTGTGAAAATTGCAGCTAAAGAGGTAGATATCTTAATTATGAACAAGGATGATTTCAATAACTACATGAATGAGGACACATTTTTGAAACTTGATGATTTGAAGCTTGACAATGCTAATAAAGCCTATAAGCTAGTTAGAGCAAATTCCTCAGTGTATGGCATTAGTGTTGAGGGCAATAAGCTTCTAGATAAAATCGGATACGATACAAAGGACAAAGTTATAGGTATTGTTGTAAATACCAAAAATAAGGAAAGCTCAGAAAAAGTGATAAATTGGATACTGAAGCTTCAGTAAAAATGGACCATAAGCTAAAATATTCTATTAGCGAGGTGAATTATGGAAAAGTATGTAGTTGGTCTAATGTCAGGTACATCACTGGATGGTGTAGACGCAGCTCTTGTAAAAATCGAAGGCTTTGGCGAGGAAACTAAGGTTCAGCTTATAGAATTCATAAATGAAGATATACCTATGGATTTAAAGAGGGAGATTTTGGACTGCTTCAGCGTTGAAAGGTCAAATGTAGAACTTATATGCAGTGTAAACTTTAAGCTTGGATATCTGTTCTCTGAAGCAGCTAAAAAGGTTTGTCAAAAGGCTAATTTTGATATAAAGAAGCTTGATTTAATAGGCTCACATGGTCAAACTGTTTATCATATACCTGTACCCTATAAAAATATGGTGCTTTCTACTCTTCAAATAGGAGAACCTTCTGTTATAGCCTATGAAACTGGTGTAACAGTAGTTTCTAACTTCAGAACCATGGACATGGCAGCGAAAGGACAGGGAGCTCCGCTGGTACCATACACAGAATATCTGCTTTATAGAAGCGATAAAAATAGAGTACTGCAGAACATAGGAGGAATTGGTAATGTAACAGTGCTGCCTACTAATTGCACTCTAGATCAGATGTATGCCTTTGATACAGGCCCAGGAAATATGATTATAGACGAAGTTACAAAGAGACTTAAGGGACAAAAGTATGATAAAGGCGGCTATTTTGCCTCTCAGGGTAAAGTAAATGAAGAGCTGCTAAATGAGCTTATGAGCATAGAATATATCAATGCTGCTCCTCCAAAAACAACAGGCAGAGAGTTCTTTGGAAGTCAATTTGTAGATGTGCTGCTTGAGAAATGGAACAACCTCTCAGCTGAAGATTTAATCGCCACAGTAACTATGTTTACTGCAAAGTCTATAGCAGTAAATTACAGAAATTACGTATTTAATAGATATCCTATTAATGAGGTTATTCTTGGAGGCGGAGGAAGCTATAATAATACACTTGTTAAAATGCTTCAGGAGCTTCTTCCTGAATGCAAAATTATGATTCAGGAAGACCTTGGCTATTCCTCTGATGCAAAGGAGGCTATTGCCTTTGCAGTTCTCGCTAACGAAACGGCAAACGGGATGGCTTCAAATGTACTGGGAGCAACGGGAGCTAAGGAAAGAGTTATATTAGGAAACATAACACCTGTGCCCTACCAAAGGTAAGTTTCTTGCAAAGTTACAAATAGAAAAAGACATGTAAATTTATCATTACATGTCTTTTTTAGCATTTATTTCTAATTACAGAAGGAAAATCTCATTTTCTAAATTATAGTTCAAATAAACTATGCTGCATTATAATACTTATCAACAAAATTAAAAACTTTCATTTAAATAAATAGGCTTCCTTTTAAAATAACTTGAAAGCAGATTAAAGTTTCCAATCACCTTTAAATCCTGACTCCAAATTAGATCCTCTAAGGACACATATCCGGTTATAAGCTGGGTAAGTACTTGTATGCTGCAGCTTAGGTCCGGTGAGCAGTCTTTTTTCTCCACTTTAACCCCTTCTTTATTCCAGCTAACTACAAAGCTTCCGTTATTCCATTCCAGAAAATTATCCTTAACCTCAAAGGCTAAGGTCCCCTCACCTTTAGGGCAGAGTTTAAGCTTTAATACCTCTTCTAAATCCACAATCCTGCTCATTCCGAAATTAGATAATTCTATTTTTACGCTGGAGGAATCCGGGAAAAGAAGGCCCAAATTATAAAACTCGGTAGTTTCCCATATAAAATCCTTGTAGTTTGGTGCAAAACCGCCAAGAAAATTAAAAATTCCGGTCAATGCTTCATTATCAATCCATATAAGCTCTTTTAGAATCATGTCTGCACCAAAGTCATATCTCTTCTGACACTTAAAGGTGACATATCCCATAGGCTTTTCCTCGGTGTTATACCATATGTACGTAAAAATGTTGTTCTTATAAGGATCTTCACCAATATGCCTTTTCCATAAAATATCATTTCTAAGCACTGCAAAATTCCTTTTTGAAACAAAGTTGTCATAAATACTCTTGATGTGGCTATCATCAGTACCAGGGATATACAGTTTTAGCTGACCACTATTTGTAAAATGCCTGAAGGAGGCAAGTGGTACAATATATTTTACCTTTCCAACACTTGTTTCATAGCCAAATTTTCTATAATATTCACTTGAAAATGGATAGAGAAAAGAAAACCATTGCTTGTTTTCTCTCATTTCACTAAAACAGTACTGGAACAGCTTTCGTATATAGCCCTTATTCCGCTCCTCAGGAAGGGAAATCACTCCACCAACTCCTGCCATGCATGCAACTTTATCTTCAAATATAACCTTGAAGGGGGATATTTCCATGGCAGAGCACATCTTACCATCATCATTGAAAAATGCTCTCCAAGTCTCATAACCATTATAAAATCTCTCAGGTTCCTTATCAGAGCCGCTAAAATCCTTACTCCATCTAAAGGCAATAGAAAGTATCTTAAGCGCATCTATGTGTTCTTCAGGTCTAATTTTTCTAGCTTTCATGTAAACCTCCCCATTATTTATGAAGTCTTTGTTCAAGTATAACATGTGGGATTTCAATATGATTCTCTAACAGAGCCTTTATGAAAAACCAACCAAGTACTTAACCGTTAATTGCCATTAAAACTGCTCCGAAAGCAGCATCATTCTTCATATTGACCACTTCAACAAGAGGGTAATTTCTGCTCATTAATCTCTTAAATTCAGAGGATATCTTCTCATTTTTTTCTATAACGCTTCCATTAACCGCAAGTACAGCCTTCTTTCCGGCTAATTTCAGGCCATCTAATACTGCCTTGCTAATTAAGAAAAGCTCATATGCTGCTTTTGCCAGTATTTCTTCTGCTGCAATATCACCTTGTTTGTAGGCTTCATCCGCAAGCCTTGCAAGAGACGCTATTTCGCTTTTGCCTGCACCACTTCTATAGACATACTCGATTAGTCCTGATGCATTTTCTAGCTTTAGATGCTTAAGGATTAAATCTGTCATGATTGTTTCTTCTTCAAGACCGTCATAAGCTCTAGCTATTCTGTTTATGGCACTAATTCCGATATAATATCCGCTGCCTTCGTCTCCTATTAAATGTCCCCAGCCACCTGCTCTTTTCGTTTCCCCATCAGCATTTCTGCCGTAGCAGATTGAGCCTGTGCCTGATATGAGGATAACACCTTCAGCTCCACCTACTCCTCCATAAAGGGCTGTAACCGCATCATTGGTTATAATAGTTTTACCTTGAAAGCCAGTATTTCTTATTATTTCTTCCATAATAGCCTTGTCAGAAGGTCTGTCAACTCCAGCTGTACCTATGCATAAGGTTTCTATGTCCTCCATAGATAACTGTGCTTCTGTAAGGGTATCCTTTAGCAGTTCCTTCAGCATATTTGAAACAGCTTCTTTCCCCATTGAGTTTATATTGCATGGTCCTCCTTCTTTAGTTAAAATTATCTTCTCATTATTATCAGCAAGTTTAAGAGCAGTCTTTGTTCCACCGCCATCGATTCCTATAACGTAACCCATATTATCTTCTCCTGTCTAATTTAATTTATTTTTTCAGCTTCTTAATAACCTTCCATATCTCCTCAACCTCATGAGTAAGCATCCATGCCGCAGCACCAGCCAGATCATACTTTTTAACCAGGTCAATTCTCTTTTTCATGGACATTTCATTTTCAACCCAAACAAAATGCGTATCTCCGGTTTCATCTTTATAGATTAATTTATCTTGTCCGGAATAATCGTCATACACTAGCTGAGAACTTTCTTTTTTATCTTGCATTTCCTTTATGCTTATGGGGACAACTTCTACTGCCTTGTATATTTCCTCACCAGGATTAAGTAGCCTGCATATATTCCTATTTATATAGCTTTCCTTACCGTTAATCAGGACTTTGTAATAATCGTTAGTTTCACCAATATAGTCAAACATATCCCCAGGCTTAATAACAATTTTCTTTGAAGTTTCCTTAGGCTCTAAATAAGCAGAAATTCCTTCCCATTCCACAACTACCACAGATTTTGCTTTAGGCTGAAGCTTTATGAGCTTCCAATCTCTGCTGTAAAAAGGAACTCCCAGGATTAGCTTTCCCCTTGGAATACCCATATTTAGAAGCTCTATTATTCCATCTTCCACCCATGGAAGTGAGCCTGTGGAGCCGGGAACTACATCCAGCCTTCCGTTCTCGTCATAGGCCATTAAGCATACATAATCCACATGCTTTGAAATTTCCTTTCTGTCATAGCATTTTCCCCAGGCATCGGATTCAGACTCCCTTGTTATATCGATGGAGGAAACCAGGTTATGCTTTTTAAGCTCTGCACAAAGCTTCTTTACATAGATATTATACGCATTTTTGCATCTGCTTCCAAAGCCTTCATAATCTATGTTAATCCCATCTAAATCATATTCCAAAGCATACTTAATTATATCCTTAATCTCATTATCAACTAAAGCTTCATTTGTGTAAACAGCATAGTTTCTGTCAGCGTTAAAGTCTGCAATAAGTCCCCAAACCTCATAGCCATTACTGTGGGCAAGCTTTACATATTCTCTGTCGCATCTTTCCACAACTCTTATGCTGTCAACATTATTAGCATCTCCTTCCCTTGTAAACCAGGTAGGTGATATTACATCCAAGCCTTGTTCCATACAATTTCTGTTTATATATTTGTCATAATGCCCTTTATTATTTTCTCTGCTTTGAATAGAGTCCCAGGCTATCATTATTTTCTGAGGTTTTTTGCTCCTGCTTACCTTTGCATGTTCCTTAGGTATATACCCATATTTGCTGCCAAGTGCAGTATCCATAAATAACAACTCCTTTTTTAATAAGAGCTTTAAATAAAATTCCCCTTAAGTTCCAGATAATTTATCAGCACAATCAAGAATTCAGATTCCAGTTTTCAGTTTAAGGGTTATATTTAATACATGTGATAACTTTCTTTTATTCTTCTAAACCATTCATTTTCTTTTTTCCACTTCTCAACAAACTCTTCAGCTTCTAGTCTTCTTAACCTAACTTCATCAGTGCCCGATAGAGAATCAATGAAGTGATTTAGCCCTTCCTTAAAGGGAGGCAGCCACTGGAACTTTTCCCTATCCATATCCATCACTTCATAGAGAAGGTGTATTCCTACCTCTAAGGCCTTAACCTTTCTTTTATCTGTAACATGAATTTGTACACCTCTGCATAGCTCTCCTTTGTGCTTTGAGAAGGTAGGCTCAAAGTATGTTGGCCTGAAAATTACACCATCAAGACCTTTTCTGTTCATAGCCTCTGCCAGCTTATAGGCATATAGCCAAGGGGCACCAATAGTTTCAAAGGGTCTCGTGGTGCCTCTTCCCTCAGAGATGTTTGTCCCTTCGAAAAGACAAGTTCCACTGTACAACACTGCTGTATTTACCGTAGGAATATTGGGACTTGGATTAATCCATAGTAAATCAGTATCATCAAAGTAAGCTTCTCTTTTCCAGCCTTGAAGCTTTACTACTTCTAGATTACAGTTTATATTAAATTCCTTATTCAAAAACTTGGCCAATTCACCTATTGTAAGCCCGTATCTTGAAGGAATAGGATACATGCCTACAAAGGACTTAAATTTTACATCAAGTATGTTTCCTTCTACAGCTTCTCCCCCTATTACATTTGGCCTGTCCAAAACTACAAATGCTTTATTATTTTCTGCGCAGCTTTCCATGCAATAGGCCATGGTATAAAGGAAGGTATAGTATCTTGACCCAATATCCTGCAGATCTAATACCAATACATCAATATTCTTTAATATCTCAGGTGAAGGCTTCTTATTCTTGCCATAAAGGCTGTACACTGTTATGCCGGTAGCCTCATCTATGTAGGTATCAACTGCTGCTCCTGCCTGGAGATCTCCTCTTATTCCATGCTCAGGAGAATAAAGTGCAGTGAGCTTAAACTTTTCATTTAATATATCTATAGTAGATCTAAGACCCTTATTAACTCCCGTAGGACAAGTAACAAGCCCTAGTCTTTTCCCCTCAAAAAGATGGCTATAGCTTTCTATTACATCTATACCATTTTTCACTATTAGTTTTTCCACATTATCACCCCATAAATTTATCCTTCTATTGCTGACATAACTGCATTATGAAATATTCTACGAAATCTTATTATATTAGTATTTTCCCTGGTAGGATGAACTCTATTTGTTAAAAGCACAATATAAATATCATTTTCTATATCTGTCCAGAGGGATGTACCTGTAAAGCCTGTATGCCCAAAGGCCTTGGGAGAAATAATATCCCCACCTGAGGACACTGCTGCGCCCTTCACGCACCATCCTAAAGCTCTGTTTTCTTCCAAGCCTTCTGTATAATTATGTATCATAGCCTTAAAGGCCACTTTTGAAATTAATCTCCTGCCTTTATAACTTCCTTCATTAATAAGCATGGAGGCAAACTTAGTGATATCTTCAAGGTTTGAAAACAAGCCTGCATGGCCTGACACCCCATTAAAGAATCTCCCATTTTCGTCGTGACATATGCCCATTAAGACTTCTCCACTTTCTGAATCTACCTCTGTAGCAGCAACATTGCTGCTTTTAGGGTTAAAGCAGGTATCCTTCATTTCCAGGGGCTCAAATATATTTTTTCTGCATAAATTGTCCAAGGAATCCTCTCCAACTTTCTCCAAAATATATTTAAGCAAAATAAAGCCGTAGTCACTGTATACAACTCTACTTCCAGGCTCATAAATAAGCTTTTCCCTGGAAATAAACCTAACTGCGTCCTGGAAATCCCTGCAAAGTCTGTAAAGAGGTCCAAAGGCAGGAAGTCCGGCAGTGTGAGTAAGCAGGTTAAAGATAGTTATATCTACTTTTTTCTCATCCTTGAAATATTCAACATACTCGCTTACCTTGTCGTATAGCGAAATAAGGCCTTTTTCTAAAAATATCATAAACAAGGTGTTAGTGGCTATCACTTTGGTTAAGGAGGCCATATCAAACAAGGTATCTCTTTCCATTGGAAGCTTCTTTGGAATTAAGCACCTATTTCCGTAATGCTTAATTTTATATATTCCATTTTTATATCCAACAGCAGCAGCGGCACCTGGAAAATAGCCCTTTGAAATACCATATTCTATAAGTCCAAAGGCGTAATCCAATTTTTCCATACTAATTGGCATAGAGCATCACTTCCTAAAAGGATTCCTTTACTTGCTTAATTGACAGTGGATCTACTGCAAAGGCCTGTGCTCTCGGTTTTCTCGCTTCACAGCCTCTTACCTTACTTAAGGCATCATAATATTCATAATACTTAAAGGAGGTACTATTTGTAACAAACCATATCTTCTTTAAGGCTTCCATCCACAGCTCGTAGCCCTTTGAAATATCTATATATGTATAAGGCTTGAAATCATAGGGATCTTCCCAATTTTCCGCAAAATAAGGACCTGCTGCAAAATGCCTTGGGTTTTCCCTTTTAAAACCTGCTATTCCTGCATAGAATTGTGCATCTACAACAATTCTGTTAGTTGCAGCATGGTCTTTATGCATACTGTTTTTCCAGTGTGTTATGAGAATATCCGGTTTATGTTTTCTTATTAGATCAGCAACCTTAAATCTTGGTTCATCTGTGTCCGGCAGTTCCCCATCTTTATAATCCAGTACTATACTTTGTCCTCCAAGCATTTCAGCAAATTCCCTAGCTTCTCTTATTTTCTGTTCTGCATATTCCTCAACTGATAGATGAGGTGGGTTTCCCTTTTCACCAGGTGTCATATTAACTATTGTAATTTTATCTCCCATCACTGAATGTGATGCAAGAACTCCCCCTGCAGTAAGCTCCATGTCGCCAACGTGTGCACCGATAGCCATTATATGAAGTTGTTTTCTTTCCATGCTAGATCTCCTTTCTCATAACTGCCCAAGTTTTTACCACATTAAAGCCGGCAGCATCATACATCCGTTTTGCATTATTCTCGATTCCCGTAAATAGGGACATAAAGCCTGCACTTTCTGCTTTAAAGCTTTCACAAAGCATAAAGAATAGCAGCTTTCCAATTCCAGCTCCCTGATGCTTCGAATCAACTCCTATTCCTGAGAATTTTCCTCTTCCACTTTGCTGCACCTCTATAGGGCCTGCAAATCCACAAATTTCTCCTTTGTCTGCGGCAACTACTATTGGAAAAGGCTTTTCAAGTGAAAGGTTGTCCTTTATCTCTTTTCTCCAAAGCTCATGCTTTAAATCGTCATATAAGGCATCGAAGCCCTGATGCTTATTAGCGTCATAATATTCTATAATAATCCCTTTTTCTCTCAGCTGAGCAAGCTTTTTAAGAGACTTTTCATCAAACTCAAACTTTGCTAAATCAAGGTACATGGCAGCTTCCTTTGTTCTTACTGTGTAATCATGCTTCTTAAAAAATTCAAAAGCATAGCTGTCTGCGTCAACCCCAGGAGCATTTGGATGATCATGCTTATTATCTGAGCCTGGAATATACCATTCTAAGTTTATTGGATTAAAGAAGATTATTTGGATCATTTTCTTACCGCGACCTATAAGAAAATCCTCTACAGCTTTTAATAGGAAGCTTCCATAGCCTTTGTTCCTGTACTCCCTGTCAACAAGTACAAAAGTTAAGTATCCAGGTGTATTTTCAAAGCTCTCCCCTGGAAGAAATTCCTTCTTAAACAGGCCATTGGCAAAACCTATTATCCTTCCATCTTCAATTACAACAAAGGTTCCTTCATAACTAAAATGAACATTATTTATAAACTTATCCCTAAAGCTTTCTTCTGTAAAAGGCTTGTAGGTTATTTCTGTACCGCAGGACTTATTCCAAAGTTCTACAACTCCATTAATATAAGAATCATTAAATCTTTTAATCTCCATTTATAATACCTCCTAGCATTTCTGCAAATTACTAATTGATATTCTTATTTATTTCTGCTATTTAGTTATAGTTCTTATAAATGTATAATATACCCTATAGTAAAAGTTTTCAATATAAAATTTCATATTTTTCTGCTTTTTCTGAAATTTATTTTCAGAGGGTTGCTTTAGTAATATATAAACTTTAAGGTAGGTGGAACTTGATTTTATAGAATTAAGTAAAAAATAAAGTGGTATCAAGTTGATACCACTTTATTATTAGTGACATTTTAAATTTATACTAAATTAAAACTATAATAAGTTGACAGGCTTTGCGAAAGAAGATAAAGTTTAAAGTGAATTACTAAGTTATGGGGTGGATGAATGACTTTTATAGATTATATTGATACTGAAAGACAATTCCTTAATAAAAAAATTACAAATGGACTTAAGGGAATTGCAATACTATTAGTTCTTCTTGGTCATTTAGGCTTGATTAATCATTCAGGAGCCTATGGTGTTGCAATTTTTTTATTCCTTTCTGGGTTTGGCCTAACTCAATCTTATCTTAAATCGAGTACAAAGGATTTTATAAGTAAAAGGTTAGATAAAGTAATATTACCATATTTTTTAATAACCTTATTATGGTTTTGCATAGACAGGCTTGCTTTAAACAAGGCTTATCCAAAAGTGACTATTTTAAAAACATTATTTGGAATACAGCCTCAATCACCTTTAGATCCTAGTATGTGGTACATCACTTATTTATTAATATGGTATTTAGCTTTTTACTTTATATTTAGTTTACCACAAAATAATTTTTCAAAATTTATACTTCTTTCTATTATTACTTACTTTATTTATGTACATAGTAATATATTTTCAGGCGATAGCGGTGCGGGGCTTTACTATATAGAGTTTCCTTTGGGTGTGTTAATAGGGTTGCTCTATAAAAGGATAAAAAAAATAAATATAGTATTATTGTATAGTGTTATCAGTATTGTATCAGTAATATCTATAGTTTTATTCAGTAAGTATGTTGTTAAAGTTAATCTAAGTATGAATTATTATACTTTAGCTGCATTTATGGCAGCTGTGGCTATTGTATCTTTGTTTAGTATTTTGGCATTAATAAAATCAAAATTGGTTTCAATTTTGTTATATATTCTAGAAGTAATAGGCAATATTTCATATGAAATATATCTTTTAGAATTTATGATATTAATGAGATATTTTAAATTTTTTAAATTAATAAATAATGAATGGCTTCGTTTTATTGCCTTTACATTAGTTGTAAGTTTCTTAGCTTTTGTACTAAAAAAGGTGGTTAAAATTATTAGAAACTACATATTCTTATTTTATAATAAACTCATTATAGTAAAATCAAAGCTTAACCTAATTTTTGAGTAATAGTTCTTTATTTCGTTAATTAAAAAGAAAAGTTGTATCAATGAGTTGATACAACTTTGTTTATTTTAAAATATAGATTACTTATTTTTTAAGCTTGACCTTTCTCAAATTTCCAGGCATCCTCGCACATCTTTATAACATCAAATTTGGCTTTCCAGCCAAGTTCTCTCTCAGCTTTACTCACATCTGCATAACAGGAAGCTATATCTCCTTGCCTTCTAGGTGCTATTTCATAAGCAATCTTAATACTATTTGCCTCTTCAAAGGCCTTTATTAGCTGGAGCACTGAAGTGCCTTGACCAGTTCCAAGATTATAAATATTTACACCTAATTTAAGCTTATTTAGGGCTGCTACATGACCCTCTGCTAAATCCATTACATGAATATAATCTCTAGTCCCAGTACCATCAACTGTAGGATAGTTATCGCCATATATATACAGCTTTTCAAGTTCACCTTTTGCAACTTTTGTAATAAAAGGCATTAAATTATTAGGTACACCATTTGGACTCTCCCCAATAAGACCACTCTCATGGGCTCCAACTGGGTTAAAATATCTAAGAATCGCTAATGAGAAGTTTGGATTTGCCTTGGCTATATCTGATAGAATCCTTTCAATCATAACTTTTGTTTCCCCATAAGGATTTGTAGTAGGTAGAAGCTTCATTGTTTCCACAAACGGAACTTTGTTATCGCCATAAACTGTTGCTGATGAGCTGAAGACAAATTTGTTAACATTAAACTTCAAGCAAAGCTTTGTTAAAACCAATGTGCTTACTAAGTTATTATAGTAATATTCCAAGGGCTTTTCTACAGATTCACCTACTGCTTTAAGACCTGCAAAATGGATAATACCATCTATTTTATGCTTTGCAAATATGCTTTCCATTGCCTCTTCATCAGTTACGTCTGCCTTATAAAAAGTTAATTGTTTATTAGTTATTTTCTTTACATTATCTATGGTTTCAGCTTTGCTATTATAAAAATTATCAACTGCAATAACAGAATAATTATTATTAAGTAGCTCCACACAGGTATGTGAACCTATATATCCTGCGCCTCCGGTTACAAGTATATTCATTGAAATATTTCCCCTTTCCAAATAAAACTAATAGATTTAACTTAATCTATGTAAATATACCAAAAATAACTATATTCCTTCTTTTTTTAATTTTAGCAAATTTAATTTATATAGAATAGAATTTATTAAGTCTTTTTCGTAGGAATTCATGCTAAATTTCCACATGGCAATTATATAAATGCCCAAATAAAGGAAGCACTTTATTGCAAGATTAGTAAAAGAGGTTCCAGCAATTATATAATTTAAGCCTACGCCAATTAAAGCACATCCTAATGTAGGAGCAGCTATAGTCAGCATCTCCTTCCAAAACAACTTTATATCTATATGGGTAACCTTATAATAATAAATATTCATTATTATAGCGTTTCCAACGAAGAAAGAAACTCCCGCAGCTAGTGCACATCCTATAACTCCAAAATAAATAGTAAGTGGAATAGAAGCTATTACGTTTATTATAGCTATTATTAAAAATACTACAGAGCGGTATGCAAGCTTATTTTTAGCTTGGAGTATTGTTAAACCTATATTTTGAATCAAATCTATTGTAAAAGGAATAATCAAAATCAAAGTAACAATATAGGTATTTGAAAAACCAGCACCTGCCCATACATTTATAAATTGTCTTCCATAGATAATAAAGCCGCTTAAGACACAGGCCAATATCAAAAATTGTACCCTTCCAATTTTAATAAATAAATCTGAGATTTCTTTATCTGATACCTTATGAGTAACTAGACTTGTAATTCTAGGTAAAAATACACTTGTAATGGCAGTTGATAATGACATGTAACTATTTGATATAGTTGTGGCAACTCCATATACTGCCACTGCTGCAGTATTTATAAACATTCCTAGTACAATCTGATTACTCTGCCAAAAGAGCTGATCTAATATAGCTCCTAAGAAAATGAAGAATGAAAACTGCATCATTTCCGTAAATAGGCTCTTGTTAAAGTGATGTAATTTGATTTTCATGGAAATTTTATAAAAACAATAATATGCCTTTACAAGAATTACAGCCATACTAAATATTGTCTGAACTATTACCATAGCAAGTGCAGTAGGCCACTTATTCATTACAGCTATAACAAATACTGGCTGAGTAACAATTTGTATTAAAGTCAAAACTCTTATAAACACAAACTTCTCATGTGAGGTAATAACAGAATCAAATACTTTTGAAGGAATTGTGATTCCAAGGTATATAAGAAAAACTATAAAAATCTTCTTTGCACTAACTAACTGATCACTTGTAAGTGAATTCTTAAATAGCAAACCTAAATTAAAATATACCCCTATACCCACTATTAGTAATACTATAGTTATTAATACATAAACTAGACCTGATAAAGCCAATACATTTTCCATATTGTCTTCATCTTCTAAGCTCTTGTATTTTGAATAATACCTAGTAACGGTTGCAGATAAGCCAAAATCCATAACTGATAATAGTGCAATGATGGATCCCATCAACTGATATAAGCCATATTCGTTTTTACCCATGTATCTAAGTAGTAATGGGACATATAAAAATCCTACAACTGCATTAACTGCAGTTGTGGCGAAAGATAGAACCGCTCCTATTTTTCTTTGGTTTGACTGCATCAAATCACGTCCTTAAAATGTTTTGCCAATAAGCTATTATTTATTTCTCATTAAAGCTTTCTTGATCTTCTTTAAAGTTATGGATAAAAATAATATAAATGTGGATATATTTAAATCCTTTATTATTTTCTCTTTTGACAGGCCTAAGGAAGTACCTATTTCAAAATACATAGCATAATAAGCCATTTTTTTTAATCTTGATAATTTAAGATTATCTAAATCACTTAACATTGATATTAAATAACCTTTGGGGTTACTCTTAAAAATTGTATTTTCGCTGCTTGTTAGGCCATCGGGTAAATATTCAGCAATATAAATTATATCATTAAACCAACGCAATTTATAGCCTGCCTTACCTATTGCAAACCATACTACGGACTCCGTTATAAAATTTTCGCCTTCAATTTCAGGGAAAGGAAATTTCCTTAATATATCTGTATAAAATACCTCTGCCTTATCTCCCGTTATACCACACGTAAATCGTTCTTGTGAGGTAGAGTCAATATATGCAATATTGGAGCTTGTACCTATTATGTTTTTTTCACTTGTTCCCTTTGCCCCGGCAATACCTGCAAAATTTGTTTGGTCCTTAGATAAGGTTGCCTCCCATTTTACTACTTTTTCTAGTGCATCATCTGTTAAGTAATCATCGCTATCAACTATAAAAAATAACTTACCCTCAGCCAGTGTTACACCCTTATTTATAGCACGATGTTTACCTCCATTGTCAACTTTTAAATACTTAATATTAAAAGAATTTGCTTCCAATTTCCACTTTTCAAATAAATCAATAGTATTATCTAATGATCCATCATCAATTACAATCCATTCAAAATCACTATAAGTTTGTCTTTTTAGAGATTGATATAAAGCATTTAATCTATAAGCTCTATTATAGGTTGGAGTAAATATAGTTATAAAAGGCTTTTCCATGTTAATCGAACAGCTCCTTAACATCCTTAATAGTTTTTTCTAAATTAAAGGTACTACCTCTTTCCTGAGCTTTTAGCTGCATCTCCTTTAAAAGCTCCTGATTATCTAGTACACTCTTTATACCGCTATAAATGCCATCTGTAGAATTCTCAACTAGCTTGCCATACTTTCCCCCATCTAGAAGCTCAATAGGACCTGAGCAGTTAGTAGATATTACTGGTATTCCTAATACAAGTGCCTCTGCAACAGTCAAGCTGTAACCTTCATTTCTTGAAGAGCAAATGTATAAATCAGAGCTTGCTAAATAAGAATATACATTTTCTTTAAAGCCTAATAAACTAATGTAATCCTCAACACTGTTATCAATTATTTGTTTCTGTAGGGAGTCCCTTAGGTGGCCCTCCCCGATTATCCAAAGCTTAAAATTATAACCTTCATTTTTCAAATTTATTACTGCTTCTATTAAACGATCAAAGCCTTTTTGAGGTACAAGCCTTCCTATAGCAGAAATAGTAAATTTGTCATTACTAATTTCCTCTATGGGAGATTTAGACTTATTTATAATATCTTCAGCATCAATAGGATTATAAATAACAACAGCCTCATTATTTGAGCCAATTTTGTTAATGTAGGACTTTTTAACATCTTCTGATACACAGATTACATGATTTAAGGAATCATAGTATATCTTAGCTAAATTCTTATTTATAAATTCCCAATTCTTCTTTTTAATTAATTCAAGGTTAAGATGAATCCAGCCAATTTTTTTTGTAGTATTGTCTGCGGCACTAACGATTTTTGTGCATATGCCCTCTAAAAATCCTACTTCGATATCATAATGGTCTTTTATAAAGATTTTATGAAGAAGCTTCGCCGGTAAATATTTCAAGAGCCTAAACATAATTCTTTTTTTATTTAAAGTAGGCCTTTTAATAATTGACTTATAGCTTATTCTATCATTTAATTGCTTTATATATAAACCCTCATTATATATTGTCATAATGGTAATAGCATAGTTTTCTGAAAGATTGTTAGTTAAGGTAGTTAGAACCTTCTCTGCTCCACCACCTTCAAGGCTATTAATTAAAAAGAGTATTTTCTTCAATTTATGTCACCCTTTCGCTGAGCTAAATATATAGAATATCCTAAATAATTCCAAAATATTGGTACAATAAACAAACACATAAAGTACACTATGTTAGAATCAAAGAAATTTTCTACGCAGAGGGCAACAATCATAGAAAATATATAAATATTAATAGCGCTGCTTTTACTTTTAATTTCTTTAGCGAAGGAACCAATATTTATTAATAAATATCTAAATAAAAATGCTAATATTGCTATTAAAGCAAATAATCCGCTGCCAGCTAGTATTTGAATATATATGTTATGCATATTACCAAGTATCCCAGGATCACTAAAATCACTAGTCGCAACCTTAATAGCTGCATCATGAATATTTTCACTGCCGACTCCTAATATAGGATTATTTTTAAAGACCTTAAATCCAATTTTCCATATGTCAAAACGCGAATTGGAAATATCAGCACTATTATACTTTCGATTCGCATCCACTGGTGCAGTTATCTCAGGAGTGTTATGAGTAGAACCTGTATTTGTGCTTGTATTTTCATTCTCACTGCCAGCTGCATTCTTTTGAACTGATACCTTTGATTTGCTTGAACTCATAGCTTCTATTTTGCTTACAACTTCAGGAAGATAGCTTACTATTTTATTGGAGGCTTTAGAAAGGAGGTATAATCCTGATAAGGTAATAACGCAAATTAAAAGAATAGTTATAACCTTTGTAATAATACTTTTAACACTCTTATTAAATTTTCTTAAATAATTATAGGTAAAAATCAGTAAAAATGCTGCACAAAGTGAAACGAAGGTAGATCTTGAATTTCCTAAAAAAAGTATAATAAATTGCAATATAATATTTACTATTAAAAACACCTTCATTATTTTACCTATTCTTAATAGCTTATATTTTCTCATGGCCAGAATTATTAATGAAACAATAATAGCAATTAATGCTATTAAAGAACCGCTGTTAGGATTACCCATTATTCCAAATAATCTACCTTCAAATATACCAAATAGATATTCCGCATTGTTTACAGTTACAGAGCCCTTGAAATCTTTGAGAAATATTATGAAGGAAGATGCAGCTACAAAAAATGTTATAAATATAGTCAAAAGGCTCATGATGTATATTTCTTTATATACCTTATCTTCTTTTAAATTTTTATCTACAGTAAGTGGTATTATAGTCTGTATTGCTAGATACAATAAAACCATAAAATTATGGGTCTTATTTGGATTTAAAATAACAGATAAGAAGGATAAGATTAAAAACAAAAAAATAAACCAATTAATTTTATTTTGAAAAATTAGTCTCTTTGTTATTAAATCAAAAATAATTATTATAATTCCCCAAATTAAAAAGATTTTAGCAATATTTTGTGAAATATTTATGGTATAAGGAAAAATATACAGGAATGAAAATAGTAAAAAGCATAACTTAAAAATAAAAGAATTTAATATTGTTTTTTGTAAAATATTTTTCATGGTTATATACCTCTTTTAGGATAATTATTTAATACTATCAGCCATAAGCTTATTTAAAATATGATAAATCAGTAAAGTTATTAAGCTTTTTATTTACATTGATAAATATAGGCTTTCTAGCTTTGAAGAAACATCTTTTATATCAAATCCTGCATTTATAATATCATTTATTTTATTTTCACGTTGATAGCTATTTACCTTGTAAAGAATATGTTCTGCCCAAACCCTCGGGTTATCTGATAAAGATAAATAGTCTATTGCCTTGGTAATCCTTGTTTCTTTTGTAATAACATCAGAAATAAAGATAGGTAAATCTGCAGCTTGAGCTTCAACTGTAACAACAGGAAAACCTTCATAAAGGGATGGAAGTATTAAGCAGTCCATTCCTTGCATAAGAGAATTTATGTTAGAAACATTTCCCTTAAAGTCAACATGTTCTACTAAGTCTAACTTTATTACTTGTTCTTTTACTTCAGACATCATGTGTCCAGAACCGCATAAAATAAGTTTGCTATTGGGATGTATTTGAATTAGTTCATTAAATATCTTTATTACAAATTCATGATTTTTAGGATATAAAAAGTTACCTATATGTCCTAGAATCAATTCATCCTTCCAATCATTAGCTTCACGAACTTCATCTCTCACGGCCTGCTTAAAACTAAATTTTTCTGTATCAATGCCATTATATAAATAAAAAACATTGCTTAAGTCATTATTAAATAGGTACTTAGCAGAAACCTCACTACAAGCAAACTTATGTGTAGCAACTTTATTCATATTTTTAATTGCATATGGATAAATAAATTTTCCTAGAAATGAAGGAGGCATTGATGTACTGTGAGCATGTGCAATTCTATTTTTAGCACCTGCTTTTTTTGCTTCTTTTAAAGCAAACATACTCATGGCATCTTGATGTGAATGCACTATAGAATAATGATTGTCTTTTATAACAGAGTTAATTTCCTTTAAGTTTTTTATAAAACTCTCACCTTTAGGTGTTACATGATAGATCCTTCCACCTAATTCAGAAATTTCATCTTCAAAATGTCCTTTGTTACTTCCATGAACTATAAAATCAAATTGGATTTTATTTCTATCTATATTTCTATAAAAGTTCATAATCATGTTCTCTACTCCGCCGCGCTGCATTTCACTGACAATGTGTAAAACCCTTATAGAATCCATATGAAACCTCCAATTTAGTCATTAATAAATCTTTTAACTATTACTTTTTCTTTATTTTAACAGCCTATATTATCAAATTCCTATAAATACTTTCTTCGACTGTTTAATAATTTAGCTGTAAATAAAATTAATGCAGCATTATTTGTATTTAATACTGCCTTTATAAATGTTGCAGTTATACCTTCACCTTTTATTTTTTCTAATGCTACTTTAACTTCTTGAATTTTAAGAGTATCATGAATCTTACTTATTTTAACAGTTTTGGTAAACACACACCCTATTTTATAGAAATCCATAAAATAAGCCATTACATCTTTAATTACAATTTCAAATAGAGAATTTTCAATTTCCTTTGAATATAAACCCCAATATTTATATAAAGCCACAAATTCATGATAAATACCTAATCTTATATCCAACCTGTTTTCTCTAAACTTAGCTGATAATCCTTTGTTTTTTTCAATAACATAATGAATTAATTTATCATTTATAACTGACATGTTATTTATATCTTTTATATAATTTATATTAAAAATTAAATCTTCAGCAATATCAATATCATTTGGGAAGACTATATTATTGTTATCAATAATATCCTTTTTGTAAACCTTATTCCAGGGAACATTTAGTAGTGAATTATTAATATATATAATTGCATGGTTTCTAATATCTTCTTTACTAGAATAAGTACATTCCTCAATAGCTTTATTACTTAAGAATTTCCCATCCTTATATTCTGTAAATCTATTAAATATTAAGAGGTCAGTATCCTCTTTTATATTATTCATAATAATCTCAAGAGCCCTTGGCTCATAGTAGTCATCTGAATCTAAAAATACAAGGTATTTACTCTGTACATACTTTATACCTGTATTTCTAGCATTGCTAACTCCATTATTTGCTATTGATATAATTTTAATCCTATCATCCTTTGATGCAAAAAGGTTTGCAAGCTTTAATGTTTCATCAGTAGAACCATCATCAACAATAATAAGTTCAAAATCTTGAAAACTTTGGTTTAAAACACTTTGTATTGATTTAGTTATACTATTCTCAGAATTATAAGCAGGCATAATAATACTGATTCTACTCATTTACTAACCGTCCTTAATCTTGGCCTAACTAAAAATCGACCATTTTGTAATTTAAATATAGCAGTAGAGTGAATAAAACATCGATTATATGAATTTATATATTACGATATATTTCCTCCATACTTTTTTTAATATTATTGATGTCGCATTTTTTAATAGCTTTCTTGTTAAATTCACCTAATTTTACTCTAAGTTCAGGATTTTCAAATAACCTTTTAATTGATCTGGCAAAACTATCAGTATCATTTGGTTTTATTAAATATCCGCCATTACCCTCTTCAATTAAGTCATTATTCCCTCTTATATTTGAACAAACAATTGGAAGACCAGCAGCCATAGCTTCCATTAATGCAACTGATAATCCTTCTCGATAAGAAAGAAAAGCAAACATATCTGCTGCTTTACTGATCTCGTCAATATCTCGGCGATAACCCATCAGTTTAACTTGTTTAACTAGGCCAAGTTCATTTATTAGTCTTTCCAAATAGTTTTCTAGCTTTCCTTGTCCACAAATTATACAATAAATATTGGGGTTGTTCAATTTTGCCATACCCCTTAATATTGTCTCATGATTTTTATTCTTATTAAGCTGTCCTACTGAGAGTATAAAAAAAGCATTGTCTGGTATTTCCAGTTCTTTACGCTTATCTAATTTATTAATGCGTATATTTGAGTATCTTTCGGTATCTAAACCTACACCGGGAATATACTCAATTTTACCAGCTTTAAATGATTTCTTAGCAAGTTCATAATCTTCTTTATTAATAGTAATAATCATATCTGTGTATTTTGCAAGCCATTTCTCAATTGGATAGAATAGTATCCAATTTCTAAGTGGAGCACCCTTGAAAAAATGAAAACCATGGGCGGTATATATAACCTTTGTACCATTTTTACGGGCCTTTTTTGCTGCTAATCGTGTCAGTGCACCACCTACTGGTGTATGGCAATGTATAATATCATAATTATTTGACTTAATTATCTGATTTAATTTATTAAAAGCAGTAATATTTCTCAAATTAAAAGGCATACTTTCAAAGGGCAAATCATAATATTTATCACAATATGGTATAATGCAATCTTCTTTATTTTCATAATCATTTCTTGAACAAACGTGTGTTTCATATCCATTCTTTTTAAACCACTCTAAATATGGAAGATGAAAGGTCATTAAATGATGTTTCACTACGTGGGCTACAAACAATACCTTTTTCATAGTCATATCTCCATTATCCTTCTAACATGTAGATAACAATTACTCTTGTTAGCTTTAATACTATAATTAACTGTTAAATTACCAAATCAGTGTGTTTATGTGATTCTAGATCAACCACTAATTCCATTTCATTATCTTTAATAAAATCAGAAAATTTTACGGTATCCTTAACACCCTCTGTGCTGTCTTTAATAAACATAATTTTAACAGTTAAAAGTAGAAGCTTTAAATCAAGAAATATTGAATAATTTTTAATGTACATTAAATCATATTTTGCTTTATCAACTGCTGTAGTATTATATTTTCCATATATTTGCGCAAATCCTGTTAACCCAGCTTTTACTAATGTTCTGTATTTATAGTCCTCAATTTGATTCTCAAACTTCTCAACAAAAAAAGGTCTTTCAGGTCTTGGACCTACTACACTCATATCCCCTTTTAGGATATTAAAAAATTGTGGTAGTTCATCTAGTCTTGTCGCTCTAAGTATTCTTCCAATCTTGGTAATTCTAGGATCATTTTCACCTGCTAATACTGGTCCTGTTTGCTTTTCTGCATTTATAACCATTGTCCTAAACTTTAATACTTTGAAGGTCTTTTTCCTAATAGTAACCCTTTCTTGTCCATAAAATACATGCCCACCATCGCTGAGTTTAATCGCAATAGCCACAATAAGCATAATAGGACTCGTTATTAATAAACCAATGCTTGAAACTATAATATCTAATATTCGTTTCATTACCCTTTGCTCAATAGTAAGCCCTATTGAATTTAAGTTTAATAGAGGTGTGTCATCAGCTCTATTAAGCTTAGAATTAAGCAACATGACTTCATAACTGTTTGGTATTATATAAACGCTTTTACCCTCAGGAATACATTTATTTAATATTTTATATCTTGTTGAGTAGCTAACATCGCTGGTGATAAACACTACCTTTACATCATTAACATACTTCATAATATTTTGGCTTTTATCACTACATAAATATTTAATTTTATATAGATCCTTTTGTTTAATAGTTATCTTTTGTGTTAACTCCTCAACTGATGTATTACCTACAATTAAGCAATCCTTAATACCATGCTTCTTTCTTATTATCTTCCATACTATATATCTCCAAATAGATAGTGAAATAAACTGTGGTATGCTGCTTATTAATATAACAGTTCTAGGGTAAGAGTATAGTTGCAGAAAAAAGGCGATAAAGGATGTTGTAATAATTAAGCAAATAACAGTTAAAGATATAGAATATATTATCTCACCAATATCCTTTTTTAAAATATCATCAATTCCAAATACATACATAAATATGATATATGAAAAAATCATCAAAAGGTAAATATATAAGAATGATGATAAATCAAAATTATTAATATTATTTCCAAACTTAATAAAAAAAGATAAATATACCGAAACTATTATTAGTAAAAAATCAACAATATAAGTTAATATTTTATAAATCCTTGTTTCGAATAATTGATTTTCCAACTATTAAACACCTCAATAATCATTTATTATTAATAATAACGAATAGTTTATAACTTTTATTACAAAACTTGTTTGAATTTTTGCTTCTAAAGGTCCCTTCCAATTATATTATTTTAGTCCTATAAATATACCTTTAAAAGCTAGCTCTATTCCGATAAATATATAGTCTCTTCCAAGTCTCATAAATCTTGTACACTATTTGAATATTTTCTCAATTAAGTTTATTAATTATAGCAAATTCTCACTTTAAATATATAAAGCTTTTTCTTAATAAACAGCTAAAATTATTTCCTGCCTAAAAAAATTATAACATTTTCTAATATATTTTTCTATATTATTGCTGTTGTTTAAACTTTGTGAAATTGGATAAATATAGAAAATAATATCAAATTTTGTTGAAGTTCTTTACTAATATATCATACTTCCCTTTAATTCTCAATTATTTATAAATATTAAATTGTCACATAATTTGACTTTATCCGATAAATTTTTTGACTTAATAAGATACGGCTTTAGGAAATATTAAATATATTTAATATTTCCTGAGGTATTCGATTATCTTTAGGATATAAAATAAGATTTTGCAACATGTTATTATTAATTGAATCTATTATTTCGGTAAAGACATATTAAGTTATATGTTGGAATACTATATATTATATTTTTTTATTTTATGTTATAATTTTGTTTATGCCAGTAATTTGATAAATGATACGATATTTATTAATTAAAGGAGAGTAATATATTTTGGGACAAAACAATAATACAAGAAAAAGATCAAATAAAAAAACTAAAAAACATAAAAAGCTAAAAATTTTTCTATGGGTGCTGTTATTTATAATATTACTTATAGGTGGTGTAGGTGGAGGATATCTCCTTTCTCAGCTTGGTAAAATTCAAAATACCAAAATATCTCAGAGTAATGAGGATTTGGGAATAGATCAAAGTACAATAGATAATATTAACAAAGCTGGTGATGATGTTATTAATGTTGCCTTATTTGGAGTGGACAGGCGTAATAAGGGAGAAAACGGGAACTCAGATGCCATTATGGTGGCTTCTATTGATATGACAAATAAAAAAATAAAACTTAGTTCCTTAATGCGTGATTCATACGTCCATGTTGACGGGTTAGGAATGACAAAGCTTAACGCAGCCTATTCCTATGGAGGGCCTCAATTAGCAATTAAGACTATTAATCAAAATTTTAAACTTAATATTAAGGATTACTTTACCGTTGACTTTTTTAGTCTAGAAAAGATAATAGACGCACTTGGTGGTGTCCAAATAAATGTTAAGCCAGCCGAAGTCGAATATATAAATGAAAGCGTAGTTGAAGTGGCTAAAATTAATAACCAAACTCCAAAGCTTGTTACTCACAGTGGGTTGCAGACTTTAACTGGTAGGCAAGCTGTTTCATATGCTAGAATAAGACATGTTGGTAATAACGACTTTGAAAGGACAGATAGACAAAGAACAGTACTAAACCTATTATTTCAAAAAATACAGAATGGTGGTTTAGCAAATTACACTAAAACCGTAAACACAATACTCCCTTACACTGAAACAAGCATGTCCAACATGGACATTATTTCACTAGGTACTAAAGTACTTACCTCTGGAACACATTCGTTGGATCAAGAAAGATTTCCTGTAGACGGATATTGGAGTGACTATGTGTATAATGGAATTGATTATTTAAAAATTGATTTAAATGCTACATCAGATCAGTTGTTTAACTTCATATATAAAGACATAAAACCAACTCCGAAGAAATAAAATAATAATAATCCATATGAGTTATTACTTATTAGTACGTACCACATTTTAAGTAATAGAAATATTAGAATATAATTTTAAAAAAAGAAATAACATGAAACTAAAAAGAAGTTATGTGACTGTCACATAACTTCTTTCATTTTAGTAAAAAAAGAATACTGATTTAACAGCATTCTTTAAAAACAATTAAGCTAAATTAACATTTATTTACTGATAATATTATCTGGAATAACTCCAGTTCCACCTAATATATACATTGTAATTCTACCATTTGACTTAATGTAATTTGCCATACCAGGATCTATAGTTTTATTTTCTGCAAGTAGGATAGGAATTTTCTTCTTAGCTGCTAGTACTCCGCCAGATAATGCATCCGGGAAGTCTTGGCCTGTTGCTAGTATTACGTCATAGTCAAAGGAAGCCTTATATTTATTTACTATATTTAATGCAGTTTGGTATCTATTTATGCCGCTTGTCCTATCTACTGTAATTCCGTTGCTAGTAAGTTCATTTGCAACTGCTGCGGAAACAGCACCTTCTCCACCTGGTATTATTACCTTTTTAATTCCATTTTTTATTAAAAATGCCTTAGTGCTTGGTGTAAGTGTCTTTGTATCCGTATAAAGAACAGGATATTTTTTTATCGCCGCATAAGGACTTATAGCTAGAGCATCTGGGTAATCATTGGCTGTTGTAAGTATTGCAGTGTCTGTATTATTTGACTTTAGTACTTCATTTCCAATAGCAATAGCTGTTTCAAACCTATTTATACCAGATACTCTTATTACGTTATACCCCCTTGCCCTAAGTGAATCTTCTATATTTTTCCCTACTACTCCAGTTCCACCGAGAATGTATATATTCTTTGCATTAAGCCTAATAATTTCACTATTAGTTGCATTAGGTATGGAATTTGCTTCAGTAAGAAGTATTGGTGCATCTTTAATATATGCCATAGGAACTCCAGTTAATGCATCAGCAAAGCCTAAACCATTAGCTAGAACTACATTATCAGAGGTAGTCCATCCGGCTCTGCTTACAGCCGTTGCTGTTTCAAACCTATCTTTTCCGCCTAATCTGCTGTTTGTTATGGAGGAATCCTCAGATACTGTTATTTTGCAGTAGGCAGCATTATTTGAAGATACCGATTTTGCAGTTATGGTAGCAGTACCTCTTGCAAGCGCTGTTACTTTTCCATTAGAGTCAACTTGAGCTACCCCTGAATTATCAGAACTCCATGTAACTCCTTTATCAAATAAGGTGTCGCTTGGACTAACTATTACACTTAGTGTTATACTATCTCCTTTTTTAAGGCTGCCCTGGGTATTTACCCCCTGTGGAATATTGGTACCTGTTATAGCTACTGATGAAACTCCATTATCAACATTTACTGTACAGGCTGCTGTATAACCACCATCTTCTGAAGTTGCTGTAACTACTGCTGTACCTGGCTTAAGAGCATTAACTATGCCATTACTTACTGATGCCACAGTAGGGTTGCTGCTGCTCCAAGTTATATTTTTATTGGCAGCATATGAAGGCTGAACAATAGTTGACAATGTTTCCTGACTGTTAGGTTTAAGTAATACACTAGTTTTATTTAATGAAATACCTGTAACATGTTGGTTAATATACACCTGGCATACTGCACTATAACTTCCATCCTCAGTAGATACGGTTATAGCTGCTGTACCTTCTTTAAGTGCTGTAACTTTACCAGTATTATCTACTGACGCTACTGTAGAATCACTGCTAGTCCAAGTGACATTCTTATCCGATGCATCTGATGGATTTACAGCAGCTTGAAGAGCTAAACTATCTCCAATTTTTAAAATTGCTGAAGTTGTATTTAAGCTTACTCCAGTTACCTTTTTCGTTACAAGCAGTGAATATTTTTGAGTTGTACTAAAGGCACCATAGGTATAAACCCTTATGTAGTAGTCGTCGCCTGCATTACCAGCAAATTCAATGCTATCAGGTAAGGTACCTAGATTAATCGAGGATTTAAGTAATTCTCCACTTGAATTATATAAATCTAAATCAAAATCATCAGGCAAATCTGAAAGTAAGATCTTAAAGCCTCCAGTAGCGGTAACATGAAGCTTATAATAATCTTCATCAGTATTTGTTGAAATGTATGACTGATAAGTAGTACCTATATTTATTGGGTATGCCGAAGCTATTGTACTATTAGGCTCATAAGGATCATCAATTGATGGGGCAATTACTCCAACATTAGTAAATGCAGTATTAATGGCTGTAACTTCCGTAGAATTTTGCCCATATAAATCTGCGGCAGCTAGTACAAGACAATCTTTAGCTCCTTCAAAGTCTGTATATGTACTCATATAATTTGTTAAAGCTCTATAATAAATTTTTGCAGTCTTATCCATTCCAATAAGGCTTGCAATATTATATGCTGCTTTATTAGGTATACCTGAATTTATATGAACACCACCATTATCTTCATCTGTTGTGTCTGCCGAGGTTATATAATGACTCATATTATCAGGCTGACCATCTAGAGTAGGATTTGCTAGGCTTCTTACGGAATCTCCTGGGATATTTGGAGTGTATACATCGTCACCTACAACCCAATCAGCAGGATTAAAGCTCCAGCTTCCTCCATTAGCTACATTATATTTATTATAGGTTTCAATAAGAACACCAAATACATCTGCTATTGATTCATTTAAGGCACCTGATTGATTGTGATACCATAAATCTGCAGTGCTGCTTATTACTCCATGAGTCATTTCATGTCCAACAATGTCTAAGTCACCACTGAGATAAGTATATTCAGTTTTATCTCCATCTCCGTAGATCATTTCCGCTCCATCCCAAAAAGCGTTGTTGTAGTTATTATCATAGTGAGTAAAGGAATTAATAGCCATTCCATTGTTATCTAGGCTGTTCCTGTTAAACAAATTCTTGTAGAAATTAATTACTTGTTCTGCATTATAGTGGGCACTAACTGAAGCTTTATAGTCTTCGCTATTAAAGCTGTTAGTACTATTAGAAACAATATTTCCCTCTGTAGTGCCATGATTGGAGTCATATGTACGGATGCCAGCTGTCGCTGGATTTGTTAAATCTTTCATTTGATATGAGGCTCCAGATTGATACAATTTTAAGTCCCTTTGGGTTCCATTTACATCTATACCAGTTCCAGATACTGGCCCATCATACCTTAAATTGCTTTCTGTCTTAATAACTTGACCTGAATGAGCCTCAACATAAACATCATTATTTTCTATAGTTGGCTCCATGTAAAAAATATTAACCTTATATACTTCGTAATTCTTATTATCTTTAGTTAATATCATCTTTTCTGCTTTTGGAGTATTTCTTAAGCTTTTATATGTAAATTGTTTTTTAGCAATTTCAACTGCGTCACTTTCTGAAACAGCTTCATTTCCCAATGTAGTTATGGACTTATTTTTTTCTAGCTTACCATTTACACTTACGATAACTCCTTTCTTATCAAAATGTAAATTTAATGTACTTCCATCAACCTTCAATCCATTAATAAGCTGTTCAAGTTTTACGTAAGTGTGTCCTAACTCATCTTTCTTAACATCTGTAACTTTTAATTCCTTTGCAGCATTATCAATTCCAAATATAAACTTGTTTTCATCCATAAATTTCAATGCTGAACTTTCTCCAGGAACTTGTTTCGTTGAAAGATTTCCTGTAAGGAATACTTGTCCACTTTTTTCACTTAGTTTTAACTTACCATCACTTAAGCTATTAAGCTTTTCAATGGTTTGAGCCTTATTATTAATTTTTGAAGGCTCTGCACCTTTGGTAACAATTGGCGAATAGATAGTTAAACCCATCGTCAAACTTAAAAATGTTGAAATAATTTTCTTGTTCATAGTAACCCCCATCTTAAATTAAAAATTTAAATGGCATCCACATGAATTATTACTTAATACAAATAGTAATTCATCCACATGCCTTATAAAGATAAAGCACAAGGCTTCAATTTATATATCGTATAAAAAATAACAACCTTTAATTTACATATTGTTAATTTTATGACAAATTAATGGCATTCACATGAATTCTTACTTATTGTAAATAGTAATGGCATTACATGAGTTGTTACTTAATGCGGAATTGAAGTATTTCTCATTACACATTAAGTCAATAAATATATTTCAGTAGAAATAAAAAATATTAGATTAAAAAACTTATGAAGTTAAAAGAAATATTAAATCCAAAATAAAAGAAGTTATGTGTTAGCCACATAACCTCTCTTTTATTTAAGCTCTATTAAACTAAATTAACCTTACCGCTATATATAATTCCTCTTCTTACATCTAAGGTAATAAAAGAACCTGTTTTAATTATCTCTGAAGCATCTGGTGCACCACATATTAATGGAATTTCCTTTATCATACACTCGATAATTATTTCGGAATCCACTTTTTCCTGTTCAGTAACTATACCTGATAGTTTATCTAAAAGCTCAAGATAATTTTTATCAAGCTCTTTTACGACAAGAATGTCACCGCCCTCAATATTCTGCTGAGCCTCTTTAAAGTTCTTAACTACATTCGCATTTCCATAACCGTGAATAGTTCCGTTAGCTTTACCTTGAACTAGAATATCTCCAACTATATGTACTTTCATCATATTTGTAGTGCCTACGTAATTAGCAGGTATTCCTGCTGCTATTACCACAACATCGCCTTTTTTAACGTAACCAGTTGCAAGTGCAATGTCTACTGATTTATCAATTAATTCATCAGTTGACTCTGTTTTTTCTGCAACTATAGGGAACACACCCCAGTTAAGAGCCAGCTTTCTTGCTACCTTATCATAAGGAGTAACTGCTATAATAGGACACTCTGGTCTAAATTTAGAAACTATTTTTGCTGTATGACCACTTTGGGTAGCCGTAATTATTGCTGAAGCCTTTAAATCCATTGCTGTATTACAGGTTGCAAGGCTAATAGCATTTGGCACGTTTGGAATATGATTTCTTCTTCTTTTTTTAAGCTTTTCCTCATAATTAAGAGCTTTTTCTGCACGCTCAGCAATTTTGGACATTATTAATACAGTTTCTACAGGGTACTTGCCATTTGCAGTTTCGCCACTAAGCATAATAGAATCAGTACCGTCAAATATAGCATTAGCAACATCAGATGCCTCTGCTCTAGTTGGCCTTGGATTCTTAATCATAGAATCCAGCATTTGAGTAGCTGTAATAACAGGTTTGCCTGCCTCATTACATTTTTCTATAATCATCTTTTGAACTACAGGAACTTCCTCAGTAGGTATTTCAACTCCAAGATCACCTCTGGCTACCATTATGCCGTCAGAGAACTTTATAATTTCATCTATGTTATTTAATCCTTCATGATTTTCAATTTTAGAGAAAATAAGGATATCTCCTCCTCCGTTTTCCTGAAGTACCTTTCTAATTTGTAATACATCTGCTGCCTTCCTAATAAAGGAAGCAGCAACTATATCTATGCCCATTTCAATTCCAAACTTAAAATCAGCCTCATCCTTTTCAGTAACAGCAGGAAGTGAAGTAATAACCCCAGGTACATTTACATTTTTATTATTGCCAAGGGTTCCGCTGTTTTTTACAGTGCAATAAATTTTATTGCCTTCTACTGACTTTACTTCAAGGCCAACAAGTCCATCAGCAATAAGTATGAAATCTCCTAATTTAACATCCTTGTATAAATCAGCATAGCTTACGGAACATATAGTATTGTTACCCAATACCTCCTCCCCACAGACTACTGTATAGGGACTCCCTTCCTTTAGCTCAACTGTGCCGCCTTCAAATTTTCCAGTTCTGATTTCTGGTCCCTTTGTATCTAAGATTATTGCTATAGACTTCTTGTATTTTTCCCTAAGCTTTTTAACTAGCTCCATTCTTACCCTATGTTCTTCATGATCTCCATGGGAAAAATTATGTCTTGAGGCATTCATTCCAGCTTCTATAAGCTTTGATAGTGTCTCCTCACTATCACTTGCAGGGCCAATTGTACAAATAATTTTAGTTTTTCTCATAAATTCTCAACCCCTTTGTTATTTTAAGTGGTACGCAAAGATTATTAATCTTTGTGTGCTCCATATTCTCTAATCTTCTGTTTCCCATATAGTATACAACAATTATTTATGTTATGCATTCTAATATGATAAAACTCTAGCTACATTAAATAATTTTTCATTAAAGGTTCTCTTAAAATTTAAGGCTTCAATAGTATCTAAATCCATTATTTCCCCGCCTCTAGTTCCTATAACTCTGGAAGTTTTACCCTGTACTAATAATTCTACGGCATGAGCTCCCATTTCTGAAGCTAAAATCCTATCAAAGGCAGAAGGGCTTCCTCCCCTTTGAATATGTCCAAGGATTGTGGCTCTAGTTTCTATGCCAGTGATATCCTCGATTTTTTCTGCAAGCTCATTGGCACCGCCAACACCTTCAGCAAGTATTATTAGATTGTGAAGTTTTCCTTTAAGCTTTCCATCTAAAACAGTTTTACAGATATCATCTAAGTCATAGCCTTTTTCAGGTACTATAATGCTTTCAGCACCGCCTGCAAGCCCGGCATATAACGCTATGTCTCCGCAGTTTCTTCCCATAACTTCAACAATACTGATTCTTTCATGAGAAGTTGAGGTATCTCTTAATTTATTAACAGCATCTAGTACTGTGTTTAATGCTGTATCAAAGCCGATAGTGTATTGTGTATAAGCTAAGTCATTATCAATAGTACCTGGTATTCCTATAGTCTTAACACCAAGCTCAGATAAAAGCCTAGCTCCAGTAAAGGAACCATCTCCACCAATTACAACTAGTCCATCTATTCCAAACACCTTTAAAATCTGTGCTGCTTTCTTTCTAATTTCTTCTTTCTTAAATTCCTCACATCTGGCAGTCATAAGCATTGTACCGCCTCTATGGATTATATCAGAAACGCTGTGTCTATTCATCTCAAAAATTTCGCCATTTAAAAGCCCACTGTAGCCTCTTTGTATTCCCATAACCTTAAGGCCCTTATCTAGTCCTGTTCTAACTACAGCTCTAATGGCAGCATTCATTCCTGGCGCATCTCCGCCACTTGTTAAAATTCCAATAGTCTTCATAATAAAACTCCTCCTAATATAAAATCCAGTGTCCCTTATTACTGTGAGGTACTGAATAAATAACTTTAATCTTATGGAAAGCTGTATCATTTTTAAACCACCATGGTCAATTTATGTCCCATTAGGATTTTAAAACTAATACTACTAATCCTATTATATTTTAAACTATGGATATGATTATTTCAATTAATATTGTGAATTTTAACATGTAATTTGAGGTAATTTGTCAAATAATGTGTTTCAGTATGGTAGAGGGACGTTTCTTTAGGCACATGCATCCCTCAGTGCATCAAGTATCGTCCCAGTGCCACACGTCCCCATTCCACATTACTGAACTTTTACGTTGTCTTCTCCAAATTCCTTTTTAAGAAAATCTAGGACTTCCTCATTTAAGGTAATCCAGTAATCACTATCTACTCTAAATTTTTGTCTTTCCTTTTTGGTGCAGATATACACCATTTGGTTTCCTTTATTTTTTTGGAGGACAGCCTTCATTTTCTCGAAGGCTTCTTTTCTTAGTCTTTCATTTTCTATTAAAACATATACTTTTTCCTTTGAAAGTTTAACAAGGGGTTCAATTCTTTCGCATAAAAGCTTTGGCTGTTCTTCTTCCCTTATGCTTACTCTGCCGCTTAAAATGACCACACTGTCGGGTTCTAAAAGATATTTGAAATCATGAAATACCTTTGGAAATACTATGACTTCAATATCGCCATACATGTCTTCCAGCCTAATAAAGGCCATCATATCATTCTTTCGAGTAACCTTTTTGTTGACCTCAGCAATTAAACCACCAATTACTACCCTATCACCATCTCTAATCTTAAGAGCTTCCTCTAGCATCCCTTCCTCAAGACTCTCGCCTGTAACAATTTCCGAAATTCTTGTATTGGTCATTTGATTTAAGGTATCTTCATATTCCTCAAGAGGATGGCCGGATATATAGAGTCCAGTCATTTCCTTTTCCATAGCTAAAAGATACTTTTTCTCAAATTCTTTTATCTTTGGAAACTTCACTTCAAAAACATCTGCAGTTTCTGCAAAGTCTGTAAATAGGCTAAGCTGACCCTCAATATTCCTTCGCTTTTCACTATGAATGCCATCAAGAAGCTTTTCATAGACAGCAAGCATTTGTGATCTGTATACCTTAAAGCAGTCAAAGGCGCCAGCCTTTATAAGACTTTCAATGGCTCTTTTATTAACAAGAGCAGCATCAATTTTATTATAAAAATCAGTTAAGCTTGTAAATTTACCTTTTTCAATTCTGGACTTAACCATGCTATCAATAACATTCATACCTACGTTTTTAATAGCAGCCATTCCAAACCTTATCTTCCCATCTTTAACTGTAAACTTGGAGTAGCTTTCATTAATATCTGGCGGAAGCACTTCTATTCCAAGTTCTTTAGCAAATCTGATGTAAAATGCTACCTTCTCGCTAATACCCATGACACTGTTTAGCATTGCTGCTATAAACTCTGTTGGGTAATATCTCATAAGGTATGCTGTTTGGAAGCCAACTACTGCGTAGGCAGCTGCATGGCTTTTGTTGAAGGCGTACGATGCGAAGTCCATCATTTGATCAAATATTTTATTGGCCGCATCTTCGCTTATTCCATTGCGAATACAGCCTGGTACTTCAATGTTTCCATTTTCACCTACAATGCCATGGATAAAATTATGCCTTTCTTCTTCCATAACCTTATGTTTCTTCTTGGACATAGCACGTCGTACTAAGTCCGCTCTCCCCATGGAATAGCCAGCTAACTTTCTAACTATTTCCATTACTTGTTCTTGATAAACCATTACCCCATAGGTAACATCTAGAACTTCTTCCAGTTGAGGAGTTACATATTCTATTCTATCAGTATTTTTCTTTCCTTCTATATATCTTGGAATTTCGGCCATTGGGCCTGGTCTGTAAAGACTTATACCTGCAATGATATCCTCTAAGTTATCTGGCCTTAGGTCCTTCATAAAGGAGGTCATACCTGGAGATTCAAGCTGGAATACGCCAACAGTTTTACCTTCACCAACCATTTTGTAAACTTCTTTATCTTCAAAGTTTATTTTGTCTAAGTCTATTTCTATTCCGCTGCTTTGCTTAATCATTTCAACAGCATCGTTCATGACGGTTAAGGTTCTTAAGCCCAAGAAGTCCATTTTTAAGAGTCCAAGCTCTTCCAGTGTTCCCATTGTAAATTGAGTTACTATATTCCCCTCATTTTTTTGCATTGGAACATAGTTTACTAAAGGCTGAGATGCTATTACAACTCCGGCAGCATGGGTTCCTGAATGTCTTGGCAACCCTTCAAGCGATCTAGATACATCTATAAGTTCCATCACTCTCATGTCATCATCATAGGCAGCCTTAAGCTCTGGATTTATGGTTAATGCCTTATCTATGGTTATCCCAAGCATTGTTGGAATCATTTTAGCTATTTTATCCACCTCAGCATAGGAATAGTTCATGGCTCTTCCAACATCTCTGATGCAGGCCCTGGCCGCCATGGTTCCAAAGGTTATTATCTGTGATACGTTGTTTACTCCATATTTATCAACAACGTAATCTATTACTTCTTGTCTTCTTTCGTAACAAAAGTCAGAATCTATCTAAACTACCCTCTCTTTCGAGATACTTTAGCACTACATAGGTAGTGGGTATAGACTATATCTTCACCTACCGACCTTTACGGTTTAGGTTGCCCCGCTTCGAGGTAAAAATTTCACCCCTACGTGCCCCTGCACTAGTCGTTGGACCTTTCTCTCTTCAAGACTTGGCTGCTGGTTATCCAGTAAAGTCTGACTAACTTAAATCCTCATAATTTTTATGGTCAAGCCACCTTTACACTTAGATTTCTCTCAATCTTTCGCTGTGGTTTATGAGGCTCTCAGGACTTTCCAGCAATTCAGGGCTCTTTAAGCACAATATTTCTAAAGTGCACGACTATGATTAATTGTTATACAAGTTCTTTAATATCAAATATTTTTCCATTTTTCTATCAAGATATATTTTTGAATTTTCATAGAGATAATTCATAATTGGATAAATTTTATATTTACCACCATATGATATATAATAGTTGTTTTTATCATCATTTCTTCTTTTGAATAATTTATATTGAAATTTATAATCAGAAATTTCATTGAATATATTTATTAATACTGTTAAAAACTCTTTAGTCCCACAGATTTTAAAATTAATTGAATGTACTGATAAAATCAAGCTACCATCACCATCAAAATACCCTCTTATAAAGTGTCTATATAATTGTTTTGGCAGAATGTCTTCATTAGGGTAATCCAAAATTAGTGACTTTTTAAGATGAACGCCCTTATTCTTAAGTTGATTAAATATATTTGAATTATTTACTAAAAATCTTGTATATTCAGTTTTGCCATAATCACTTTTGCTTTGATAGTTTTTTAAAGGATAATCCGACTTCATGTGTATTAACAACTTCTGTAAATGTCCTATATCCTTCTTTGCTAAAGCTATCCCAAAATGATTTGGTAAACTTATATATCCATCCGCATAAATAAATCCTAACCAATAAGCTTTTTCTTCAGTATCAATAATATCAAAGAAATTTTCATCAACTTTGTATTCTCTATGACTCAATGATAAATCTCGAGTACTTATTCCCCATCTTCTTAATGCATCGTAAATACCACATAAACTTGCATTAATTTTTAAGGAAATTTTTTTACAGGATAACTTTTCTTCAACATATAACCTTATAATTTCACTTTTATATTGATCAAGTTCAAATCTTCTCATTTTTACACCTCAACCTGAACAATATACCTTGTTATAACAATTAATTCTTAATCTGGCATAGATACTCTATCTGGATTTAAGAACATTAGTTATTAACCACAGGCTCTTTATCCTGTGCTCTGGAGATTTCCCTCATTTTCATCTGTTGGTTACTTCCAACCCAGATTGGACTATATCACTAAACAAGAATATATGTTCTGAATTTATTATCTTCACTTACAGCTTTTTTATTCAAAAATACATCTTGCTTACTGGGCGCTCTTGGAGAGAATTATTAATTGGCTATTCATCTCTCTAGTCTCTGAACCATCTTGGTACTGTTATGCCATTCCCAAGCTTGGCTGCTGATTAGCATGCTTTTTCAAGTTTAGCTTTCCAGCAATTCACCCAGTTTAAAGAGCGCATCTCTTTACGCTCAAAAATCAATCCATACTTAAGAGGATCTATTTTAGTAATTCCTAAGGTATAAGCAACCAATGAACCTGCTGCTGACCCCCTTCCAGCGCCAACCGGTATTCCACTTTCTCTTGCAAACCTAATAAAATCCCACACTATAAGGAAATAATCTACATAACCCATATTTTTAATAACCCCAAGCTCATATTCGAGCCTGTCTTTAAGTTCAGAAGTTATTTCCTCATATCTTTCCTCTAACCCCTTATAACAGGTATCCCTTAGGTAAATATAGGGATCAACCTCTTCAGGCAGTGGAAATTTAGGGAGCTTGGAAACGTGAAATTCATAATCAAAATTGCACATTTCAGCTATTTTTACTGTGTTTTCTATGGCTTCTGGCACATAGGAGAAATTCTTATACATTTCCTCAGGTGACTTTAGGTAAAACTCAGTGGAAGGATATCTCATTCTATCTTCATCCTCTACAGTTTTACCTGTCTGAACGCATAATAGAATGTCGTGGGCCTTTGCATCCTCTTTATTTATATAGTGAACATCATTGGTGCATATTAAAGGGATATCCAGCTCCTTGGAAAGCTTTTGCAGTTCTTCATTTACCTTAAGCTGCTCATCTAAATAGTGATATTGAAGCTCTAAATAAAAGCCATCTTTAAATATATCCTTGTATAACAGTGCAGTTTCTTTCGCCTTTTTTATGTTTCCATTTAGAATATAAGATTGAACTTCTCCTCCTAGGCATGCACTAGAAGCTATTATTCCTTCGCTGTGCTCCCTTAGAAAATCATGGTCAACCCTTGGCTTATAATAAAATCCGTCAATGGAAGCCTGTGAAACAATCTTCATTAGGTTTTGATAGCCAACTGCATTTTTAACTAGTAAAACCAAATGATGTGTTTCATTTTCTTTGTTGTTTGTTTTATCGTACATGGATTTTGCCGCTACATATGTTTCACAGCCTATAATTGGCTTTATGCCCTGAGCCATTGCTTCTTTATAAAATTCTACACAGCCATACATGGTTCCATGGTCTGTTATTGCTATGCTTTTCATGCCGAGCTCCTTTACCCGGGCAATCATGTCAGGAATTTTTCCAGAGCCATCTAAAAGGCTGTATCCAGTGTGTACATGCAAATGTACAAAATCCCCTTTAAATTCTTTCTCCAATAATCTATCTCACATCCTTTCAACGGGCGTAACACAAAAACGGTACCACCCCTTTATTCATTTGCCTTATATAAATTTATTGTTTATAAGGATACTATTATTTTATATTTAAGTTGTAGTATTTTCAACTTGTAAGTAATAAGGTGTAAAATAAAAAATATCATAAATAACAACATAAAAACAGCGTTAATATTCACATATATTAACGCTGTTTTTTGTCCCTCTACTTATCTAAAAAAGGTACATAATCGCAATTACGGCATATACACAGGATTCTAATTTAATAGCAAAGTATCTACACCATTCTTTTACTTTCTTTTATCAATAAACCATTCATTTGTAGATTTTGCCACGTCACTTGGAAGTATTTTATTATATACCTCATTGTAAAGCCACCCTATAGTCTTATTACTTAAATACTTTCTCATTTCATTTTCTGCTTCTAGCATTACTACTTTTATTGTGCAAGGACTCTTTGTAACTGTGTCCGGTAAATTATCCTTATCTAATAATATATTATTTTGCCTGATTTCTGCACATTGAAAAAATGGTTCACTTCCTTCTACTGCTTCAACAACATCCCAGAATGTTATTTCTTCAGCACTCCGAGCTAGTGCATAACCACCTTTTACCCCAGGTATGGATTTAATAATTCCGGCCTTGCTTAATTTTGCATAAACCTTTGACAAGTATGTTTCAGAGACTCCCTGAAAGGTGGCTAAGTCCCGTATTCCTACTGATTTACCCTCTTCTAAGTTCACCATATATAATAAACAATGTATTGCATATTCTACTCCAATTGAAAATTTCATTTTTCCTGCTCCTTGGTATATAGTCTTTTAATAATAATATCTTATAATTTATACTCATTCAAGATACTGTTATTATACCCTCTTACAAAATGTTTCCATTGACACCGAATGAAAATAATTATATTCTAATTATAGACAATTATTATCCACGATACAGATTGTCCACATTTTGAGGAAAGAAGGAATATAAAATATGTTTACAGAAAAGTTTTTAGAGGTACTAAATCACGAAGGCGTAGTTTCTATCGTAACTTGTGCTAACAATGAAGCTCATGTTGCCAATACGTGGAACAGCTATTTAATTGTTACAGATGACAATAAAATTTTAATTCCTGCAGCTGGAATGATTGTTACAGAGAAAAATATTAATGCCAACCCAAAGGTTAAATTAACTCTTGGCAGCAGAGAAGTAGCGGGCTATAGATATATGGGAACTGGCTTCTTAATTGAAGGCAATGCCAAGTTTCTAAAAGAAGGAGATAACTTTAACAAAATGAAAGAAAAGTGCCCATTTCTTTCTAGAACCTTAGAAATTACAGTTACCGCCTGCAAGCAAACACTATAAGGTGTTAGAAGCATATTGAATGTATGTTGAAATAACTGTAACCTGCTCAGACATTATTAGAAATATTGATTTCTAATGTGTAAAATCTGCCTAGATAAATCTGAATATTATTTTTTAAGTTTTCCTATGTCAGATTTATTTAGGCATATCATATAAATGTCCTTAACTATTTCATTGTAGCCTGCAGACCTAACATAGTATGTTTTTGATGTGTCTAAATTATTTTCATACTGCACATTTAACATGCCATTTTCAATTCTCACATCCGAAACTTGCGGTAAAAAGGAAAAGTATCCTTTTGCAGCATAACCCTGCAGCACTACTATTCCTTCTTTATCCCAGTCTACATTCTTAATTACCGAATCAACAATTGAGTTAGGCAGGTTATCATTAGCATATTTTCTCCATTCATCTTCATTATTAAATACTATCTGATATTTAATATCAGGCATATCTTTTTGTATTAATGAACCAATGTAAACACACTTCCAGTCAATTCCTGACTTTGCAGCAGGTTTATTATCTTCTACTGTTACTGGAGAAGTTTGAGTTTTATCTTTGTCCTCTAATAAAGCCTTATACTTGTCTTCATCACCATATGGATTTTTAAAATATCCTGGAGTAGTACTTATGTTCTTCATTTGAATTGGATTCCCATTATTAAGCTGTTTAATTATAATGTTAAATGCGTTTTTAGCATTTAATGCAACTTCAAAATCTTGCTTGTTACTTTTAATTTGATATAAATTATCTTCAATTTTTTTATAAGTGCCTCTATCAACCTCCCTGCTGTCAATATATTCAACAAAACCACTGTCATCTGGTTGAAATGATATTAAAACTACGTAGCCAACCCCTTCTCTATCACTTTGATAGCCGCCTTTTAAGGCAGGAATGGGCTTAGATGTACATCCTGTCAATAGTAGAACAACGGCCAATGATAAGATTGCAAATATTTTTCTCATAGTATTAACCCCCCCAAGGCTTTTTTGATCTTAATCCAGCTAAAGATTTAGCAGCCTGAGTTTGGCACTAAGCTTCTGCGGACATGCACATCGCCTTCCATGGAGATGCTGCTGTGTCACAAGAAACGTCCCCATCTCATATGTCACTTAGGTTTAATTCAATAAATGAACTATAAAGCTTAACTTTAGCTACCATAAAAAATTCTACTGATATCATTTTTGTTACTATCTCTAAAAAAGATAACTGGATATACAATATCTTTATAGGTGTTTAAAAAATATGTTTCATCATGTATATCAATGCTAATTAACCCACCGTTGTTTGTTTTTACCTCATAACTTGCCGCCTTCAAATCTCTATTATATCCATAAACCACATAAAATTGGTCATTATTTTCATTATTCATAAAGTGATCTATCATTCCATACAAGGAATTACTTTTTCCTTGAAATGCACCATAAGTTGGCTTATAATACAAGCCTCTCATTTTTTCTTCAAAACAATTTGCATATAATTCATCATCTTTATTTTTAGGAGTACTTAATACAATTGTATAATTTTTATTAAAATATGTGACTTTTAATTCTTTCTTTATACTCATTTGCTTTCCAGCTACTTTTTCAACATACCTTTGAAAATTAGAATTAAAAACTATATCTCCTTTTAATATTCCTACATATAAAAAATAAGCAGCAATAAGACCAATGAGTAAAGTAAGAGCAATTATATTTCTTCTAGTTATATTCATATACTTTCCTCCATAACATATATGATTAATTATGGCTATCATTAAAAATAAAACAATACCCGCTGGTAAGCTATTCTAAAAATTAATTAAGTAAAAATTATTCCTTTATAACATTATACAATAAAAAATTACAAATCCAAATATTAACATATGAAATAAGGAATATGCTCATTGTAATACATACCTTAGCAATCAATCTGGACATGCTAATGTGGCACGAGAAATTTCCTCATGCCACATTATTTACTCATAACATGCCTTTCCACTTTTTGTCCTTCTCTGATAGAATTATTTCACTGATATTACCTATAGGCCATTTAATGCCGATTTTTGGATCATTCCAGGCTATTCCGTCTTCATCTTCAGGATGATAAAACTCAGTACACTTATAGCAAAACTCGGCAGTTTCTGATAGTACAAGAAACCCATGTGCAAAGCCTTCCGGTATATAGAACTCCTTTTTGTTCTCTTCACTTAATATAACTCCAACCCATTTTCCATAAGTTTCAGAGTCCTTTCTTAGGTCTACTGCCACGTCAAATACTTCTCCTTTTATAACTCTTACCAGCTTTCCTTGAGGATGATTTTTTTGAAAATGCAGCCCCCTAAGAACTCCCTTTGAGGAGCTTGATTGATTATCTTGCATAAACACCATACCAAGCCCCGCTGCTTTAAAATCCTCATAATTGTAGGTTTCCAAAAAGTAACCTCTTTTGTCTTCGAAAACCTTAGGCTCTATTGTATAAACACCTTTTATAGAAGTTTCTAATATATTAAACTTATCCATTTTTTATTTTCCTTCATACATATTTTTATAATAATTTTGATAATCGCCGCTTGTTATATTATCCATCCAAGCCTTGTTATCCAAGTACCATTTTATTGTCTTTTTAATTCCATCTTCGAAGGTGGTTTCAGGGAACCAGCCAAGTTCTTCTTTAATTTTAGTAGGATCTATACCATATCTTCTGTCATGGCCAAGTCTGTCCCCAACATACTGAATAAGGTTCTCAGATACCTCACTCTCTAAATTTTTATTAATATATTCAATGATTGTTTTTACTATATAAATATTGGTTCTTTCATTATGACCGCCTATATTGTAAACTTCTCCTAGCCTTCCTCTTCTAATTACCATATCAATTGCCTTGCAGTGATCTTCTACATATAGCCAGTCTCTTATATTTAATCCATCACCATAAACAGGAAGTGATTTTTTACCTAAACAATTATTTATTATTAATGGTATTAATTTCTCTGGAAATTGAAACGGGCCATAATTATTTGAACACCTAGTAATATTTACAGGCATTTTATAGGTATCATAGTAGGCCTTTACCATAAGGTCAGCTCCTGTTTTGCTTGAAGAATATGGGCTGTGTGGATCAAGGGGTGTAGTTTCCATAAAATAACCTGTTTCTCCAAGAGAACCATATACTTCATCAGTAGAAACCTGAAGGAATTTCTTACCCTTTTTAAAGCTAGTTCCTTCCTGCCAATTATCCTTTGCAATATTTAGTAGATTTACTGTTCCAAGTACGTTAGTTTTCACAAATACCTCAGGCTCTTTTATACTCCTGTCCACATGTGATTCTGCTGCAAAATTAACTACATAGTCAATATCCCATTCTTTAAAGATATTGATTATTGCCTCCTTGTCACAGATATCAGTTTCAAGGAAGCTGTAGTCAGGATTATTCTCCACAGCTTTTAAATTTTCTAAGTTTCCTGCATAAGTTAATTTGTCTATATTAATGACTTTAATATCCTTGAATTTACTTAACATATAAATGATAAAATTTGATCCAATAAATCCCGCACCGCCAGTTACTAAATAAGTTTTCATATTCCCACCTATTTACTTAAATTATTTATAAACATTTTAAGAGCTTCCTGCCAAGGTCTCATTTCATCCCCAATTGTGCATCTAAGCATCATATTATCAAGTGAGGAGAAAGCTGGCCTCATAGCTATTTTCTTATATTCATCTGTAGTTACTGGCTTTACTGTACAGTCAAGCTTTGAATATTCTATAATTTTACATGCAAAATCATACCATGAACATTCTCCAGAACCTGTACAATGATATATACCATATTCTTCTGTAAGCGCTAACTTTAGTATGTGATAAGCTAAGTCTTCTGCATTTGTAGGATTTCCCCTTTGATCATTTACTACATTTAAGCTGCTGTTTGCATTTGCTGCTTTTAGTATGGTCTTTACGAAATTGTTTCCGCTTAAGCCGTATAGCCATGCAGTTCTTACAATAAAATATTTTCTACACTGCTGCTGCACATATCTTTCACCTAAGAGCTTCGTTTTTCCATATACATTAATTGGATTTGCTAAATCATATTCTCTGTATGGTTTATCTCCTCTGCCTGCAAATATATAATCAGTGGATATGTGTACAAGCTTAGCCCCAATTTCTTCACAGGCCATTGCTAAATTTCTAGGTCCTATTGCATTTGCTTTAAAGGCCACATCTTCGTTAGCTTCACAACCATCTACATTTGTATAAGCCGCACAGTTAATCACTAGGTTTGGTGCAAAATCCAATATTATCCTTCGTACATCATTTAAATCAGCTACGTCAAGCTCATCTAAATCAATGCCCTTTACTAAAGCATCATTGTATACTGTATTTATTTTTCCAAGCTCCGATTCCTTAGCATTTATAATGTTTGTTATTTGAGTTCCTAGCTGACCTTTGCTTCCTGTAATTAATATTTTCATATCCATCACCCGCTATATAACAAGCTTCATTAAATACTTGCCATAATCTGTTTTCATTAAGGGTTCTGCCAATTTCTTAAGCTGCTCACTATCAATGAAACCTTCTCTATAGGCTATTTCCTCTATGCAGGACACGTATAGCCCTTGTCTTGTTTGAATTGCTTCTACAAAGTTTGCTGCATTTAAGAGTCCGCTGTAGGTTCCTGTATCCAGCCAAGCCATGCCTCTTCCAAATAGCTCTACCTTAAGTTTGCCTCTTTTTAAATATTCATTATTAACTTCTGTAATCTCTAATTCTCCACGGTCAGATGGTTTAAGCTTCTTTGAAATCTCAATTACATTATTGTCATAAAAATAAAGTCCTGGTACTGCATAGCTTGATTTTGGTTTTAATGGTTTTTCCTCAATTGATAGGGCATTAAAAGCCTCATCAAATTCCACCACTCCAAATTCTGACGGATTACTTACATGGTAGCCAAAAATTGTAGCTCCATCTTTTCTTACAGCTGCATTTTGAAGTCTCTCCGAAAAACCAAAGCCATAAAAAATATTGTCTCCTAGTACTAAACATACATTATCCTTTCCAATGAACTTTTCACCTATTATAAAGGCCTCTGCTAAGCCCTTAGGCTCATATTGAAGGGCATATTCTATGCTAAGTCCTATATGGCTTCCATCCCCAAGCAAGTCTTGAAATATTGAAACATCTCTTGGGGTGGATATTATTAAAATCTCTTTTATTTTTGCAAGCATCAAAACAGACAAGGGATAATATATCATTGGTTTATCGTAAATTGGCAGTATCTGCTTTGACACTGATTTTGTTATTGGGTAAAGACGTGTACCTGAGCCACCTGCTAAAATAATTCCTTTCACTTGTAGCACTCTCTCTTTCAAATAAAATCTTTTTATTCGATATAATATATGCTTAATAACTAAAATGTTATTAGTATTTTTTATAAGAAAGCATAACAATACTGACTAACAATTAAACACACTACTTTAGTCAAAGTGAAATATAAGTAAATAATCTGCTGCTAACAAAAAAACACGCTTTAATGCGTGTTTTTTGTTAATTTGTAGTGGCATGGGGACGTTTCTCGTGCCACATATTAGATATTATCAGAAATGATAGCAAATGTCTGATGGTCTTCCCATTGACCATTAATCTTTACACCCTTTTGTTCTATCCCTTCCCTATGAAAACCTGCCTTTTCTAATACTCGCATAGAACCTACATTGCTTAACATAACACCTGCATCGATGCGGTGTAGTTTTAATTCATTAAACGCAAATTCAACTGCTAAAGAGACTGCTTCTGTTGTATACCCCTTACCATTATATTGCTTGTCCAACGAATAACCAATTAAGCACCTTTGGAGTGCACCTCGAGCTATATTAAACAGATCCACATCACCAATCAATTTCCCGTTATCCTTTAAATAAATACCAAAGCTATAACTTTTGTCTTCTTCCCTATGCTTTATTGAGTTAGTAATATATTTGCGTTTTGAATCAAGTGTATAGTAGTCGTCAGCATAAGTCGGGGAATATTTCTGAAATAGCTCACTATTTCTTACATGCAAATCAAGTAAAGCTTCTGCATCTGAATTCTCAAAAAAGCGAATATAAATTTTATTTCCTGTAAGATCCATATTAATATACCCTCCATTATACAAATCCATTATAAATTTATTGATGAGTGATTAACTAATATCTATATATATTATACTATTAGTTACTTTTCCCTAACAACTATACCTTAAGATTGCCTCCTTTTAAATATTCATTGTTTGTTGAAATGATCTCAATTTCCCTGCAAGCAGGCGGTTTAAGATTCTTTGAAATTTGTAAATTTGATATTTAAAGATTAATATGTGTTATAATTATCTAAGTTAGTCTTTTTTTGACTTTATTTAAAGATACAGATAATAATTTATTATTTGTATTATAAAATTAAAATTGATTTTTTATGAGTTAGTTTAAGGGGGATGAAGATGGAAGAAAATAATTTATATTTTTTAAAACCTTGGTTGAAAATTTTGGTTAAAGTATTAGCTACCCTATGTATGCTTACATTTGTTATTATTTATAAAAAAAATGCAGATGGCAATATTCTAGATATTATCTTAATAATCGTTGCTATTATACTAGCTGTATATGTATATATTTATTTCATTCTCAATAAAAATAAAAAATACATATATAAGGGATTCCAAACTGAAACTTCTAGAGAACTATTAAATTATTACGATAACATTTTTAGTAAAACAAATACAAAAATTAGTGATAATGACGCTGTGTTAGTATCCTGTAAATGTTTAATATGTTGCTTTTATGGCGAGTTTGATAAAGTTAAGCAAATGTTAAATGAGATAAATTGGAATGCTAGAAATCCATACGTCCAATCTCAAGAGCTGTTGGTTAAAGCAACAGTTTGTTATCTAGAATCAGAAAACTATGAAGAGGGTCTAAGATTATCAAGGTTAAATGAAAAGTTAGGAAATATATCAATTCCGATTCCTGGCAAAAAAATAGAACAAAGCATTTCTAAAACATATATAATAATTGGCGAATTATTAAATGGTAATTTAGACAATAATTTAATTGAGTCTTTGGAAGCCTATTACAAGAAATCTCAAATACCTCATAAACTTTTAATTGCTTCTTGTCTTGCAAAAGTATATTTAAAAATGAACATGACTGAAAAAGCCGAAGATAAAATTCTATACTGTAAACAAGTTGCACCATATTGCAAAATCTTATTTAATTAAACAATAATGATTGTAAGTGATATTTTAGCTTAAAAGTCACTTACAATATAAATTTTTCTATGGCTTTTGCCACTCCATCATTATCATTGTCTGAAGTTATATATTGAGCTTCTTCTTTGACTTCCTTTATAGCGTTTTCAAAATTAATAATATCCTTATTTTTTAAAATTATTTTGTGATAATAAACCTATTACTCCTGAAAGTATAAACAAAACTATTCTTCATAATAAATCCACCTTTATTATCAGTTAACCGGTAATATTAACTCCAATACCCTCTTTTCAATATTTATATTGGGATTGTTTTTGCACCTCTCAATAATAAGTCTAATCAATATTTCATAATCCTTTATAAGATACCTAATACCTATTGTTCTAAGTGGTCTATAGACTGCCATATCTTCAGATGTTAATAGCCATACTGTGATTTGGAAATCCTCCATGCCTTTTTCAAATATAACAGCTTTTATATCTTTCCAAAATATAACTCTTGTCCTAAAAGATTGCTTATAAATTAATCTATCTTCTTCAACAATTATTTTTGTATTAATTGAATCAATTATAACCAGTATACCAAATATATAAGAAGAAATAACAAATAACCATGACCATATTGTACTATAAAGTAAACTTACTAATGCTAATCCTGCAAACATTATTAAAACATATTTATATGTTCTAAATGATAATTTAAAAGTTTTCATATGCGCTCCTTGTACCTTGCAATTACATAATTTCCTTATAAAAAGCACTCTGACTTATCTTTATTTATTCTGAATGACTTGCAATCAATTGCTCTTTGAACAGCTAATATGCCATCAAGATGATCATACTCATGTTGTATTAACTCTGATAAATCACCAGTAACCTCTAAAACGCAATCCTTCCACTCCAATTCTTTGTAATAAATTTTGCACATCTTATGCCTATATAATCTAACTTCTACCCCGGGAAAACTCATACAATCATCCCACATTTCAAATTCTTCATCATCAAAAAACTTAAGTATTGGATTGATTAAAATTATTGAGCTGTCATTAAAATTGATATATATTATTCTAAATGGTTCATTGATTTGAGTTGCAGCTATTGCCCTTCCAAATCCGTATTTTTTTCTGAAAGCCATCATTGTATCATGTAAATCAGTAACTAATTTGTTTAGCTTAATCAATTTCTTCTTTTAATATTTCTTTACAGGTTTTATACAAACTTCCATTTCCTAATAAGAGTATTTCTCTTAAAGCCATTTTTTTTGCTCCTTAGTTTTATTATATTGTAACTATCAGTCTTTTTTAATCTTTCTTTAATCTTACAAAAACCAATATTACTATTACGAAAAAAATCATAAAAATATAGGGATAAATGCTTTTAATACCCATAATAATAATGGAATCTTATATATTATATTCTGTGTTCCATCTGGAGTAATTTTTATTACTTTTGTATATCCCAAAACATTACTTAGCTCATATTTATTTCCTTTCGAATCTGTTTTTATTTTATCAGCCATTTTATATTCATAATAAGCTTTATTATCATAATCCTCTTTCTCTTGTGTTATATAACCTTCCTTATTATAAACTATTATCTTATCTTCCCTAACAAGAGCAACATTTAAATTGTCATTACTGTCTATTTTCATTTCAAAAACTCCATAAGTTTTAACTCTAATGCTATTATTAAAGACTCCTGAAGCATTGTAAATGTTTATTTCTCCAGCCAAACCTATGTAAATATTCCCTTTGGAGTCTACTTCTAAGCCTTTAGGAATAAATGGCATAATCTGTTTATTTGTCTTGTAACTTTCATTATTTATCAGTTGTTCCGCTTTAACATTACTAATACTTATGTTGAAAAATATTATTACCACAATAAGTGATGATAGCCTTTTAATTACTGAATTAATAAATTTCATTTATCCGCTCACCTTCTTTATTCAAAGCTGTTTTTATAGTTGAATATTAAAGAGTTTGTCTATCTTGTGAAAAAAACAGCCTTACAAAAAAGAGACCTCTGTTTTGAAGTCTCTAACATTGCGCATTAATCCTAATTTCATAACCATATAAAAGCATTTTCTTAAATTAAACTAATGCCTTTAGTTGCAGAAATTTTAAAGTAATTCTTCATAACTATATTATATCATATAAAAATCGGAAATTATATGCATGCATTTTTATTTATTATTAACGATGGACATGCTAATGATTCACAAGAACCATTCCATGCCACACAGGTGCCTACAGTATAAATTTTTCTATGGCTTTTGCAACTCCATCATCATCATTGTCTGAAGTTATATATTGTGCTGCAGCTTTGACTTCCTCAATAGCATTTCCCATGGCTATTCCTAGTCCAGCATAAGTTATCATTTCAATATCATTAGCTTGATCCCCTATGCATATAACTTCTTCCTTTTTAATCCCTAGCTTATCTGCTAAGACTTTTACACCATAGCCCTTATTGCAATCTTTATCCATTACTTCTAATATTATTGGCATTGTTTGTACCACATTATAGTCACTGAAAAATTTCTTTGGCAGTTCCTGTATTTTTTGAGGAAGCATGTCTTCTGTTTGAGATAATAATATCTTTGCAATCTCAGCCCCATCTTCAAGATCTGCATCAATATCAACCACTTTAACAGGAGTTCCAACAAACTTTGTCTCAAACCTTGAAAGTTCATTTTCTTCTGCTGCAATTACACCTTCATGGGTATATCCGATCATATTTAGTCCAAATTTCTTGCTTAATGAATGAACTTTTTTAAAGTCCTTGCCCCTTAAGCCTTTATAAGCAATACATTTAAAATCACTAGTTCTGTAAATTGTGCCGCCATTATTTGCAATAAGGTATTGATTTTCTCCTGTTAAATTCACTTCCTTTAGATAGTTTTCCAGACCCTTTAGTCCTCTTCCAGAGGTTATAACAACCTTAGTACCCTTTTTTATGGCCTTTTTAATTGCTTCTTTATTAGTACTGGAAATTATTTTATTACTATTTAGTAATGTACCATCCATATCAACTGCTAAAAGTTTATACATATAAAAATCCCCCGTCCTTCCACTTTTGCATTAATTAGGCATCTTCTTACGCAGCTATATTGCTGCGCAAAAAGATGCCTATAATATAATGTATAACGCTAGGCCTGACCCTATTACGCTAGATTATATCAGCCATTAAAGCTTGAATATTAATTATCATTTGTTAATGTTTAATATCATTGTATACCATTTATAATTATTTTTCAAGGTATTTTAATAATTTAATAATAATGTTATAATAATAATAAACAATAATACTAAATGATAATAATGAGGTACAAAATGTTTACTGAAGAAAGACATGAACAGATCTTAAATTTACTTAATAAAAATGGCAGAGTAAAGGTGAAAGACCTAAGTGAAATCTTTAAGGTTACTGAAGGTATGATAAGAAAGGATCTTCAAAGATTAGAAAAAGAAGGTGCTTTAAAGAGGACCTATGGTGGAGCTATTCTTAATAGAGAAATTTCCAAAAGCAGCCCTATTACTACTAGAATGAACGTAAGCTTAAACAGTAAAGAGATAATTTCCAAGAAAGCCTTCGATTTAATTGAAGATGGGGATGTTATTTTTATTGAAGCCTCTAGTATAAACTATTTGTTAGCCAAGTTAATAGCTAACAGCACTAAAAAGCTGACTTTAATAACTAATATGGTTATAATCACTCCCCTTTTTTATGATAATGAAACCGTAACCTTAATTTGTATCGGCGGGATTTATGATAATAAATCCGGTGGAGTTATGGGTTCAGATGTAATTAAAGGTGTATCAAAATATTACTTCAATAAAGGTTTTTTAGGAAGCTCAGGTGTGAATTTAAATTCAAGCAGTGTAGGTACCGCCACCTCAGAAGATGGTAATATTAAAGAGCTTATAGTTAATAATAGCAAAGAAGTATTTTTACTTGTAGAAAAGGATAAATTTAATTTAGATTGTACCTATAACTATGCTTCTTTAGAGGATTTTGATGCTGTAATTACAGACTCAGACATTACTGAAGAAATTAGAGATCAGTTAAAAAAATTAACTGTTAAATTAGTATAACTGAGGTTATCAGTAACTTGGAAGAACATTTTTAAGAGATATAGCCTTAAGAGGAGTTTTTAATACATGAGAGAATTAAAGAGTATAGAAGAGAAAATTTTAGATAGAGCGTTGTATTTAATAAGTAAAAATAGATCCAGTGATGTATCCATACGTGCTATAGCAAAAGAAGCAAAGGTGAATGTAAGTGCCATTAATTATTATTTTCGCACAAAGGAAGAAATGCTTAGACAGGTAAAGGAATTTTATATCACTAATACCAGTATTATTTCTTCAATGCTGGATAATGAAGAATCTGATGAAGAAGAACGACTTATATTAACTGCCAATGAAATAATGGAGTATACTTTAAGATTTCCTGGAATAACTGCAATATTACGAGAAGCAGCAAGTTTAAAAGATGAGGATGACATATCTAAGAAAATAATGAAAGCCTCAAAAGATATGAATGATAAAATAGAGAAAATATTATGTAATATTATTAAAGGTAATAGCCTTAGCTGTAAATATAATCAAATGATTTTTATGTCTTCTATTATTTATCCAATTGAAAATGAAGATATTATTAATTTTGAGGAAACTATTATAAAAAGCAGAGATAGCAGAATAGAGTATATCAAATATATAATAAATGCTTTAAAGAGAGCTTAATATTTTAGCTGTAAAAAGGCTATTGAGCAAATAGTCTTTTTATTATATAAAAAATTAAAACAAAATGTTTTAAACATATTGATTTAGATTGTTAAATATTCTATAATTCACTTATAGATAAACTATATATTTTAAGAATATAAGCCATTAATAAATATATTAATGGTGATTTTTAAAAGAAATAATGTTAAAAAAATAACTTTTGGAGGGTTCTTATGGTATTCAGCAAACTTTTTAGTCCTGTAAAAATTAGAGGTTTAGAGTTAAAAAACAGAGTAGTGTTTCCTGCAATGGGAACAAAAATGGCTTCTGAGGATAAATTCGTTACAGAGCAGCTTATTAATTATCACACAGCTAGAGCAAAAGGCGGATGTGGATTAAACTTTACAGAGGTATGCTCAGTGTATGCTCCTGCTTCACCTAGAAAATTCCTTGCAATATGTGATGATAAATATATTCCAGGGTTAAAGAAGCTTACAGCTGCTATTCATGAAGCTGGTGGAAAAGCAGGTGCTCAGCTTTGGCTTGGCGGAACTGCTGCTGCTCACGGCGATCCAACACAAATGATAGTTATACCTAGTGATTTGCAGGTTCCGGGAACAGAGTATACAATACCTGGTGCAAGCCTTGAAACAATTGTGGAAGCAGTTAAAGCTTTTGGCAAGGGTGCTAAAAGAGCAGTTGAAGCTGGGTTTGATACTGTAGAATTTCATGCTGGACATAACTACACCCCTCATTCATTTTTAAGTCCATTTTTTAATAAGAGAACCGACGAGTATGGTGGAAGCTTAGAAAATCGTGCAAGATTTTTAATTGAATGTATACATGCTATCCGTGAAAATATACCTGAAGCTATGCCGCTATTTATGCGTCTTGACGCCCAAGACGACTATTTAGAGGGCGGCCTCACCATTGAAGAGGTTATCGAATTTTGTAAATTAGCTAAAGAAGCTGGAGTTGATGTGCTGGATGTATCTCGTGGAAACTTCTCCAGTGCTGCAATTAAGTACGAGGTTCCACCAATTGATTTACCAAGAGGCTTTAATGTAGAAAATGCAGCAAAAATAAAGCGAGAGACAGGTATGCTTACAATTGCAGTAGGAAGAATAAATGATCCTCTACAAGCTGAAGAAATACTTGAAAGCCAAAAGGGCGACATGGTTGTAATGGGACGTGCTCAACTTGCAGATCCAGAGTTTTGCAATAAAGCTGAATCAGGAAGAGTAGACAGCATAGTTAGGTGTGTTGGCTGTAATCAAGGCTGCTATGATGGTTTTGTATCCACTGAAGCACCTTTTATAACTTGTATGAGAAATCCAGCATTAGGCAGAGAAGCAGACAATGCTCTTGTAAAAACTGATACTCCAAAGAAGGTTTTAATAGCTGGAGGAGGTGTGGCCGGACTTGAAGCTGCATTGACTTTAAAAAGAAGAGGACATAATCCAATAATATGTGAAGCTTCTAATTCTCTTGGAGGGCAGTTTGTACTTGCAGGTGCTGCTCCTAGAAAGGAAGAAATGAAGGAAGCTGCTATTTCCATGGGTGAACAGGCAGCACGAGAAGGAGTTGAAATTAAACTTAATACTCCTATCACCACAGAACTTATTGAAGAAATAAAGCCTGATGAGGTTATTATAACTATAGGTGCTGCTCCTATGAATTTAAATATACCAGGTGGAATCTTGCAAAAGGTAACAAACTCCCACGACGTACTATCAGGAAAATCTGCTCCTTCCGGTAAGGTTGTAATTATAGGTGGAGGTCTTGTAGGACTTGAAGTTGCTGAATACCTTCATGGAAAAGCAGAGGAAATTACTGTAGTTGAAATGCTTGATAGAGTGGCTAAGGATTTAGGTCCTTTACGTAATATATGCGTTATGGAAAATCTATACTCATCTGGTATAAAGACAATAACAAATGCTAAGTGCATTGAAATAACAGAAGCTGCTGTTGTTATTGAAAGAATGGGAAATAAAGAAGAAATTGCATGTGATTCAGTTGTTGTTGCCATCGGAGCAAGAGCACGTAGCTTTGAAACTATAAGCAAGTATTGTGAGCTAAATGGAATACCATGTCATGCAGCGGGTGATGCAGTACGTGCTCGCAGAGCTCTTAATGCAGTGGCTGAAGCTAATGAAATTGCAAGAAGAATTTAGTTATAGAATTAATCTACAAAAATTCTCTTCAAAGTAATTTAGCGAGATAAATACAGATAAGCCCTAATTTATAAAATTAATATAAGTAAATAGCATGGAAGAAGCCTCCCATGCTATTTGTCATATTAAATTATTTTTAATTTTTTTTAGGCAAATATTATTGTATAATCATTAAAGAAGCACAATTTTATATGAAAATATTTAGCGATGTGATAAATATACATTTCAACAAAAACACTACAGTATATTTTAGAAGTGATAAATACACATTTAAATTTATTTCCACAAGAGTATAAAGCAAGAAAGAATTAGGTATAGTTTGATAAAGTATTTTTACTTGTAACAATGGATATATTTAGATTGTACCTATAACTATGCTTCTATAGAGGATTTTGATGTCCTAATTACAGACTCTGACATTACCGAGGAAATAAGAGAAGATATAAAGAACCTTGATGTTAAGTTAATATAATTTTAAATATAATAATTTATTTATGGAGGTATTTTTATGACAAAGCGTTTATTAGATTGCAGTGCTTCTGATTTTACTAAGATGAATAAAACAAATATATTACAATCAATTGAGGCAAGTGAAGGAAGAGTTTTAGTTTCAGAAATAATTGGTGTATTCGATCATGACTTTTCTTCTATTAGCTGTGCAGAATATGCTGCTGCCTTTGGTGCAGATATTTTATTATTAAATGTATTTGATGTTTTTAACCCTGTTTTTCATGGAATTCCAAAGGTGGACAAAGAAAATATAATTAAAGAAATAAAGAGACTTACTGGAAGATTAATTGGCATTAATTTAGAGCCTGTAGAAAATGAGCAAGAGACAATTGGAGAAATTTCTGCTATATCAAAGGGAAGACTAGCAACTGTAGATGCAGCAGTTACCGCTAATAAATTAGGTGCTGATTTGATACTTTTAACAGGAAACCCTGGTACAGGAGTATCAAACAAGGCTATTATCAGCTCACTAAAAAGCATTAATGCAGCTCTAGGAGATAAGATTATTTTAGCAGCTGGAAAAATGCATGCAGCTGGATCCCTAAAGGAATCCGGGGAAAACATTATTACAAAAGAAGATATAAAAGAGTTTGTTAATGCAGGTGCAAATATAATTTTACTGCCTGCACCTGGTACTGTTCCTGGCATTACCATGGAATATGTCAGAGAGCTTGTAACTTATGCACACAGCCTAGGCGCTCTTACCTTAACTTCAATAGGAACCTCACAGGAAGATGCCGACTCCGAAACCTTAAAGCAGATTGCCCTAATGTGCAAAATGACTGGAACAGACTTGCATCACATTGGAGATGCCGGTAGTAAGTCTGCTCCACCAGAAAATATTATGAATTATAGTATAGCAATAAGAGGAAAAAGACATACTTTTAACAGAATGGCACGATCAATTAATAGATAGGTATCGACAAACGGGCTTTACCGGGTTGCTTGTAAATGGAATGAGCGCTCTTAAACTGCCCCGTGTTTCGACGAAAGGAGAAAAGATAATGTTCAAAAGTGCAAATACAACTATAGAAACAGCAAATTTTAAAAAGGCAGTAAAGTTTTACGTGGAGACTTTAGGGTTAAATTTGCAATCTGAGATAGAAGGACATTTAGCTCAGGTTGAGGCACCTGGTTTAACAATTTGGATAATACATCCTGATGGAGTAGAGGATCTCCAGCCTGTGACAACAGAAAATATTTCTTTTGGCTTTGAAGTAGAAAAACTAAATTTAGAAGTAGAACATCTAAAAGCTAAAGGCATTAAATTTAACCGCTTCATGGATTCTGAAACAACTAGATTTGCCTATTTTAATGATCCTGATGGTAATTTACTTTACTTAATTGAGTTAAAGCCTCAAGCTGGTGAAGCTATAAAATAAAGGAACTCTTATTAGTGGTACACCCCAAATGCCAGTCATTTGAGGTGTTTTTTATTTTTGGAGTTACTAACTGTAGGTTGTCCAAACTAGCGATTCTAATTTTTTTCATGTCTTTATATTCTTGAACTTTCCAGCTCTCTTACCTGTTTTTTAGTGAAGAGTCTGCTCCCATAGGCAAAAATTACTGTTATTATAGGTGACAAATAACATAGTACGGAATAAGGTCCATAGGCCAAAGTTGGAATACCTGTGGTTATAACTATAAATATTGAATTTACATTCCAAGGAATAAGGGGCGATATAATTGTTCCTGTATCTGCAATAGTCCTAGCTAAGGTTGTATTCTCAATACCTAATTCACTATATTTATAGCTCAAAAGCTTTCCAGGCAGAATAATGCCAATAGTTTCATCACTTATTAGCGTCATAATGCAGCTTATAAGCCCAGTTTTTATAATTAGCCCTTCCTTTGTTTTAATAGTTCCTGTAAGCCTATTAATTATAGGAATTATAAGTCCGGATTCTTGAAAAATGCTGCTTAGGCTAATTGCGCCAGTTATAATTAAGAGAATGTCTATCATAGACCTCACCCCTCCGCTGACTAAAACTGTATTTAATACAGCAGAATCAGTGACAGCCTTATATCCATTAAATACTGCAGCTATAACAGTATAAAAGTTTCCCTTCTGCAGGCCAATAGAAACAGCAATTCCAGCTATTAAGGTTAAAGCTACTGCCTTTACCATTTTTACTCCTAGAAAGGCCATTATTATAATGCCTAAAGGCAGCATTAATACAAAGGGTGATATAACAAAACTTCTGTTTATTGCGGTGGTAAAATTGTCAATGCTAGAATTTACAAGCACCGCAGTATACCTTTTCCCTGCAAAATAATATATAAGAGCAGTTAAAAAATAAGTTGGGAGAAAGGTCTTAAGCATGGAGAGCAGCGTTTTTTTACTGCCTACTTGTACAGACTCAAGTGTGAGATTAAAAAGACTTGATATAGGTGAAATCTTATCAGCTATAAATGCTCCTGATACTATAGCTCCCATAAGAAGATATTCAGGTATCCCAAATACCTTTGCTAGTCCTAATAATGCAATGCCTACACTGCTTACAGTTCCTATAGCAGTTCCCATAAAAATTGCAACTATGGAGGTTAAAATAAAGGCTGCAAATAAAAAATTGGTGCCCTGCATATATTTTAGTCCATAAAATAACATAGTTGGTACAACCCCTGAGGTCATCCATATAGAAATCATGGCCCCTATTAATGCAACTAAAATAAACAATGAGATGCATTCAGAATTACCCTTTTTAATCATATTGAATATTTCAGATATGGAAAATCCGCTTTTTATAAGTATAAAGGAAGCGGCAGCAATGCTTGCCAGAAAGCCGTAGAATAAAAATATTTTAAATATAATACAACTGATTATTGAAATAAGTGTAAGAATTAAAATTATATATATATTTCTTTCTGAAACTTTATTTTCTTTCATGATAATCCCCCTATGTAGAAACGTCCTAATTATATAATATCATTTAAAACTATGCTGTGAAAGCGGTGGCTGCAGCTTTATGGATAATATAGTAAATGTTTAGCTAACTTCCACTTTTGCTATCAAAAAATGCCGATAGAATGTATCTATCGGCATCTTTACATTGATTAATTTATAGAACCTGGACAGCAAAGGCTGTAGATTGCGGAGGAATACTGAGTGTCATAAAGGTTGCAAAATCTATTCTTACAAGCTGACCTACCCTTATATCTCGTAAGCTTATTCTATTGCCGCTTCTATCCAAAATAAGTGTTGAATTTGTTATGACAAATCGCATTTGACTATATATATCATCAGCAAAACCTGTGTAAAGAAATCTATTTATAACATCAACCTCCAGCACTCTGTCCGTTTTAGAATTGAAAGGCCAATTTTTATAACTGACAACTATCTTAAAAGCCTCTGATTGTGGAGGAATGCTTTTTGTCATTTTAGATGAAAAATCAGCATCTACTATCATCCCTACTCTCAAATTATTAAATGAAAAATTTTCCCCAAATGGGCTTAGTATTATTGTATTGGGTCCTACAGTCAAAGTAACAAGATTATTCTGAAGCATGTTATTGGGGCCTACAGTTACATATGATATTGTTACATATCCTGTCCCGCCATCTGTATAAATTCTTGTAATAGTACTATCTCTAACTCTAATAACATTTTCATTTTCTTGGTTAGAAACCCTTAAATTATCCATATTTCACCTCATAAATAGTTGCTTTTATGTTGAAAGTACGCCAAACAATTACACATAATTTCCTTTATATATTATTACTATCCATAATATCTTATGGATTAAAGTGGAAAAGTGCTACTATTCCTGTAACAAGTTTTGCAGCTAACCATAAAATAAATGTGATGAGGATTTTTATCCATAGCAAAAACTACTGGAGGTTTCAATGTATAATAATCATTATTTTTATTGTCCTTATTACACACCTGAAGATGCTTACTCTTTTTTAGATACACAGCTAAGAAATTCTGGTTACAATGATGCTTATGATGGACCTGAAGATATTGATTCATTTTATGAAGAAGATGTAGAAGAGGTTGTAAATGGTGATTCAGATGCTGGCAGCATGAATGATCCTACTACCTTAAGCAGCAGATGGAGCAGCTGGGAGAGCCTTGGTGGTGTTTTAGCTTTTGCGCCTGGTGCTTCTTCACGGGCATCTAACAGACTTGATACTTTTGCAACTGGAACTGATAGCGCTTTATATCACAAATGGTGGGATGGTTCTCGCTGGAATGGCTTTGTAAATCTTGGTGGAATATTAACATCTGCCCCTGCTGCTGTTTCCTGGGGAAACAATAGGATTGATGTATTTGGCAGAGGTAGAGATAATGCACTTTGGCATATTTTCTGGAACGGCACCAGGTGGAGCAGATGGGAATTCCTTGGAGGAAACTCAACCTCTTCTCCTGCTGTTTCTTCGTGGGCACCTAACAGGCTAGACACTTTCGCAAGAGGCGTGGACAATGCCCTATGGCATAGATATTGGAATGGCTTACGATGGAGTAATTGGATACGTATAGCTGGGAGATTAACATCTTCTCCTGCTGCTGTTTCCTGGGGAAACAATAGAATTGACGTATTTGCACGTGGTCAAAACAACCAGCTCATTCATATATGGTGGAATGGAACTAGCTGGAGTAGATGGCAAGACCTTGGTGGGTTCTTAACTTCAGGACCTGCAGTTTCTTCTAGGGGCTCCAATAGACTTGAAGTATTTGCAAGAGGCCGAAACAATGAATTAATCACAAGGTCTTGGGATGGTTCTCGCTGGAGTGGCTGGAGTAGCCTTGGCGGTAATATAACCTCCGATCCAGCTGCAATATCTTGGGGTCCAAATAGAACTGATGTATTTGCTAGAGGTAAAGACAATGCAATGTGGCATATTTGGAGAAACTAGCTGCAAAGCAGCATCTGGCATGGGGACATTCCCTCTGCCAGTTTTTTTACGAATAGAAATTTAATACATATATTGTATATATGTTATAATTTAACTTAAAGAGGTATAAATACTATATGATTCTATCATAATCCTAAAATTTAGTTAATTAGTACTAATTATGAATGGAGTGAACAAAATATTTAATATAACATCATCAATCACTGAAGCATATGTCAGTAAATCAGTTGTTGAGCAGCCAATTGAGGCAGTATAATATTCAATGGGAGGTTTTTAAATTTAATGGCAGATGTTGACTATGCTGCATGTAAGCAAATGTCTTTAGATGAGTGTAAACAGATTACAAAAATGACTAAAGATTTTATAGTAAAAGAAACTGAATCCCATCCGATAATGGATAGTGGTTATGATCAATTAAACATTAGGCTCAAATTTGACATAAACAGAGATAGCTATGTTTTTGAAAGCCCTTATTGGGTTTCTACTGAAATCCCCAATGATAATCCAAATACTTCTGTAGAGAATAACTATACGAAATGGTACTTTAATATTAATGATATATTACAAACTACATTTGAGTTTTAAGTGAGGTATAATTATGTTTCGAGAAATGAGAAGAAAAAAACAATTATTATCCAAGGAAGAGACAATTGAAATTTTAAATTCATGCACATCTGGAGTTTTAGGAGTAATAGGTGACAATGATTATCCTTATACCGTTCCAGTAAGTTATGCTTTTAAAGATGACAAACTATTTATACATAGTGCTAGACAAGGACATAAGATTGATAGCATAAAAAGAAATGATAAGGTAACATTTTGTGTGATAGATAGAGATGAAGTAGTACAAAAAACATTTACTACCTATTTTCGTAGTGTTTCTATCTTCGGCAGGGCAAGGATTATTACTGAGGATTCAGATAGGCGATATGCTCTTCAATCCTTAGTTGAAAAATATTCACCTGATTATATTAAAGAAGGACAGCAAGAAATTGAAAGAGAATTGGATAGAGTATGTTTAATCGAAATCAAAATCGAACATATGACCGGTAAAGCAGCTATAGAAATTGTCAATAGTAATTAGAAGTTTTTTTTAATGATTTATTAATCTAAATCTAATAAAAAAGTATTAATATATAAATAGATTAGTGTTTCTTAATAAAAGGAGCATAATAAATTTTTATAAGCAAGGTGAAAATAAATGTCAGTAAAAAATGTAAACAGAAAAGATGCAGCTAAATATATGAATAACGATCTAATACATAAAAGTTTTGAAATTGGAATTTTACTAAAAGCCATTGATGGGATTTTAGAAATAATAGGTGGAATCTTATTAAAATTTTTCACTCCGGCATCATTAAACAAATTAGTTGTTTTACTAACACAGCACGAATTATCTGAAGACCCAAATGATATTATATCTAATATGATGATTAAAATGAGTGCTAGCTTCTCTATTAGTACGCAAAATTTTGGTGTGTTCTATTTAATTTCTCATGGTCTAGTTAAATTTATTCTTATTATTTTTTTATGGAAAAGAAATATTTGGGCCTATCCCCTTACTATTGTTTCATTAGTTTTATTTATTATTTATCAGATTTATCGTTATACAATTGATCATTCAGCCTTTCTAATTGTCCTTACAATTTTTGATATTATAATGATATTTTTAACTTACATAGAATATAAGAGAATGAAGGGTGAATTTTCGTTATAAACGGCCCTTATCACATCTTTTTCATTAATTTATTAAAAAATTTCACTTTAATATTGAAATTATATTATATGTGCTATATTATATATGTATAAGGTATTAATTATGTATCATTTTTATATTGTACTTTACATATAATATATCACATATTTTATAAAGGAGAGTCTGTTATGAACAGTACAGTTGGAATTTCAGAACAAATATTAAATGAAATTGATAATTTAATGGAAAAGTCAGGTGTATCTAAAGAAACCTTCTTAAAGCACATTGCTGACTATTACAACATGAATTTTGTTTTAGACAAGAAAATTAACGACCTAAATGCCTACTATGATAGTTTCACTAACTAGAAATAAGTGAGACATTCATTATCAAAATATTTACTGTTTACTACTATAGTTCCACTTCCAATGCGGCACGGGGCGTTTCTCGTGCCACACATTAAAAAATATATATTATAAAAAATATTAAGGGCAGCTAAATAAAGCTGTCCATTTTTTATATGTATAGAAATATTAATACATATTTTTAAATATATGTTATAATTTAACTACATGAATTTAAGATATTAAAGTGTGAATTTGAGGTGTATAATGAACAAAAAGATTTATATAGTACAGCTTATTTTAATTTTAGGAGTATCATCTGTTTTAACAGGTTGCTCACCAGCAAAAAATTCAAACCCTACTAAAAGTGAAGAAATAACCGTTATAAATCCTACTGCTCAGAAAGAGGTAAATGAGATAAAAACTTCTTCAGTACCTAACTTCCAAGGAATTTATAATAATACAATAGAAATAGATGTCAAGTTTGATTCTAGCAGTATGTATAGTAATAAAGCTGTCAAAATCAAAGATGGCAAAATGATATCTGATATCTTAACAATGATTGGGAAAAGCCAACTGATACAAGATGAGTCTAAAATTAATAATATGAGTGGAATGGCTGCTAAGAATAACAGCATGATTTTGGTTCAAAGTGACAAAAGCAAAAAGGAAATTAAATTTGCCTTTGATGATGCAGCATTTGCATTTGGATATATACAAATTGATAATAATAAGTTTGACCCTGGTTTTAGTTTTTGTAGGTATATAAGGGACCTCACTGAATATAGACAGTTTGATACTAACATTGATAAGGCGTCTGAGGAATTATTTAAAAAGTATAATTGGACTATCGATTATAGAATCAATACAATAAATGAAACACTTCCTTCTAACTTAAAATATGAGGCCGGAGAGTATCCAGTAAAACTATATTGGGCTTATAATAAGGAGCTTTCAAAGAGTATCGGACTTGATTATAGTGAATATCTAGGTAAGAAAGTTCAAGTTGACATTTATAGACTAAGGGAGCCGCTGCCTGACTATATGAGCCCTCGAATGGATTCACGAGGAATCCTAGTGAAATATGATAATAAAATTATTGGGGCATTTATTGATGCTGGAAGGCATAGTAACTTTGCCTGTTCACTGAATAGAAAAAGCCTAGCAGATATAACAAATAAAGAATGGAATAGCTGGGTTAGCGACTACATGGATTATAATAATGAGCTAGAAATAAAACTGTCTAAAATGAAGCCAGAGGACATTATTAAAGAGTATTATGCTGCTATTAACAGCCATAATGAAAAGCTGCAGTATGCATGCATGACTACGCAAAATGTATCCAGTTATCTTGCAATGAATATGGACAATAATCAGCTGATTAATGGTAGTTTTAAGGATGCCTATGTTCTAGAAACGCAAAACACTGCACCATGGAAATTAATAAGTATTAAACAATTAAATATTCCTGATAACAAAGCTGGAACTTTAGAGTATGCAGTTACAGATTTAAAATTTGAAACTAGATATATTATATTGGAAAAGGAATCTGATAAAATAGGCTGGCGCATTCAGGGTGTAGGAACAGGGCCTTAGAGTATAAGTGCATTAGTAGCATATTGTAACAAAATTTGAGCTTTAATATTAATACAGTAATCATTGATAAGATGAGATAAAATTAATACTTGGGGGTTATTATGTATAACTATATTATATTTGATATTGATGGAACACTTTTAGATACGGAATTTGCGCTTCTTTCATCACTTCAAAAATTGGTATTGGAAGAGCTTAATAAGCATATGAGCTTTGATGAATTAAGATTTGCCTTGGGTATTCCAGGAGAAGTAACCTTGGAAAAACTGAAAATATCAAATGTTTCAGCTTGCATTATTAAGTGGAATCAGTATATAAATGATAGTTTCCATCTTGTGAAGGTTTTTGATAAAATTGAGGAAACTTTAGCTGCTTTAAGTAAAATGGAAATTTCAATGGGTATAGTTACTTCAAAAACAAGAGAAGAATTTGAAAATGACTTTATACCTTTTGGGTTGCCTAAATACTTCGGTTCAGTGGTTTGTGCAGATGATACTGAAAAACATAAGCCCAATCCAGAGCCAATTTTAAAGTTAATTGAACTAACAGGTATTGATAAATCGAAAATAATATATATTGGTGATACGAAATATGATATGGAGTGTGCCTACAGTGCAGGCATAGATTTTGCATTGGCCTTATGGGGTGCAAAATCCTCAAATGGAATTAATGCAAATTATGTCCTTGATGATCCTAAAAAAGTATTAGAACTTGTAAAAATTTAAATTTTGAAAATATTGTTACCTTCAATAAACTTTTACAAAAAAAAATTAAACTGGTACTAAGATAGTGCCAGTTTTTTTAATTTAATTCTACGATAATGCTTTCTTAAAACATAAGTGAAAATTAACACTGCTTTATAATTAACTCATCAAGGGGTAATCTTGGTCTTTGAGAAGGTGCTTGATCTGAATAGCCTATTGGAACTAGTGCAACTACATCATACCTGTCATCAAGCTCTAATATACTTTTTGTCTTTTCGCCATCAACCATCATTATCCAGCAGCTTCCAAGGCCTAAATCTGTTGCTCTAAGTATCATATGTTCAACAGCTATTGCTAAATTTAAACTCATATATGCTTTTAAAGCAGCTTCACTCATGTTGCTTCTTCTTTTATTATAGTCATCCTTATCTTTGTTATCACCAGTTTTTTTATCTAATGGTGTATCTTCAAAAGCTTTTGCTTCAGTTAACTCTTTCATTCTCTCTCCTGATGCCATAATAGAATTCTTATCAACACAACATGCAATAACAACAGGTGCCTTTGTAACAAAAGGAAGAGGTGTACCTTCGTTTAATTTCTCTCTCATTTCTTTACTTTTAATTACTACAAAACGAGTAGGTTGTAGATTAGTTCCTGAAGGTGCTAAACGTGCTGCTTCTATTATTTCTGTTATATAGTCATCAGGTACGGCATCTTGTTTAAACTTTCTTATACTTCTTCTTGATTGTATTGCTTCCTTTACTTCCATTTTAAAATACTCCTTTAACAACAATATTTTTAAAGTGTTCTTAAATTTGTTTTATAGTTTTAGCTTAATTACACTTTACATGCATGATGCATTTATATAAAATATTATATTGATGTAAATAAACTTGAACAAGTACGCAAAATTTCTTTAGTAGGTTACATAAATGTAAGTAATGGAGGCTAAAATGAACAAGCGCTCAATAGAAAAAGTATCTATGGATGAAAATGCAATCCATTATGCTCTGAATATAATAAGTGGAAAATGGCGTTTGAAGATTCTTGGGGAGATCTCTAAAAATGAAACTATAAGATTTAATAAATTACAAAAGAATGTAGAAGGAATCTCTAGCTTGATGCTAACACGTTGTTTAAAGGAGTTAATTGAATATAAACTAGTAGATAGAAAACAATTTGATGAAATTCCACCCCATGTAGAATATTCATTAACAGATTTGGGAAGGTCTTTATGCCCTATATTACATTCTTTAGAGGTTTTCGGATTAAATGTAATTGAAGAAACAAAAAATTCACAGAAAAAAAGCTGATCTGCCCTTTATAATCTCTAAAATTATATTTATTAATAAAAGCAGCCCTTGAAATCAAGGGCTTGCTTAAAAATTAGGCTTGCTTATTATTTTATTTGACATAGGAACACTTAAGTTATTTATAAATTACTTTAATCAATATTAAAATCTTCCCTTACTAATTGCATAAATAGCAACATTGCAGGACTAAGCCATTTGTTCTTATGATAAGCGTAAATAGCTGTTATTTCGGTATCAGAGCAGCCTATTTCAAGCTCCTTTAACTTACCATTTTTCAGTTCTCCTTCTACTGTAAAACGAGGCAGCAAGGAAATCCCCAAATTACTTGCAACACATTTTTTTATCGCTTCTATACTCCATAGTTCTATTGTATTTTTTAAACATATATTATTTTCGCAAAAATAATCTTCAAGTATTTTTCGATAAATGGATTCAGGCTCATTTATAATAAGACTTGTATTTATTTCTTGATTAGGTTTGCATAGATCAAATTTATCTTTCTCTAATAATGGCGGGCATATTAAAGCTAAGGGGAAATCAGCTAGTTTAACAGTAATCAAACTATCAATTTCACTTCCCACCTCATACATCAAACCAAGGTCTATCTCTCCCTTGGATAAGATATTTTTTATGGCAAGGCAATTGAGCGAAACTATAGAAAGTTTTACATTAGGAGCCTTTTCTTTAAATAATCTAAGCACATTTTGTAATTTATAAGATATCAAGGATTCTGTAGCAGCAATCTTCAATTCTCCTGTAAGATTACCACCTGATTTTCCAATGCTCTCAATCTTTTTAACTGTATCAAGTAACTCATTTGTATAAGGTATCAATTCTTTGCCTAATGTGGTTAATACCATGTTACGACCAATTTTCTCAAATAGCTTGATGGAGAGCTCCTGCTCCAGCTGTTGAATTTGAGCTGTTACAGTAGATTGTGTGTAGCCTAGCTTCATTGCAGCATTTGAGAAATTGCCTTCCTCTATAATACTCTTAAATGTTTTAAAATGTCTAATATCCATTTCTTCACCCCATCTCTATATAATAAATAATATATTTGTAAAAATGAATTGTCAATTCGAATCTATCAATTTTACAAATATATAGAAGTTTGATAGTATAAATTAATGGAAGGAGTGTAGGCGAAATGAGTTTATTAGCAGAACAAATAAAAAGTGCGGCACTTGAAATGGGCTTTGAAAAGTGTGGCATTATTAGAATATCTGATATGTCCGGTTATGAGGAAAAACTTAATGAAAGAATTGAGCGTATTCCAGAAACAAAAGAATTTTACAAGAAATTTTATCGTTTTGCCCATTTAGAGGACTCCTACCCCTGGGCAAAATCAATAGTAATCTGTGTAAAACAATATGGAAAGTATCATATTCCTGAACATTTGAAAGGTTTGATTGCTAAATATTATTTAGTAGATAGCAGAACAGACGAAAACTCTGAAGAGTTTAAAGAAAGCTTGAAATTTCAAGCCTACTTACGAGCATTGGGGCTTAAAACAGCTACTGAAAGAAAATTTGGTATTACTGGATTACGCTGGGCGGCATTAAAAGCTGGACTTGGAATAGTACGTAAAAATAATTTCTTCTATACAGAATCGGGTTCATGGGTTCATTTAGAGGCATGGCTTATAGATAAAGAGCTGGAGTTAATTGAAACACCAACATTGAAGCAATGTCCTGAACACTGCAATTTGTGCATTAAATCCTGTCCAACCTCTTCTTTATCCCAGCCCTATACTATGAACCGCTCCACATGTATCTCTTGCCTCACGACATGGGAAGGTTGGGATTTACCTAATGAAAAATTCAACAAGCAGATGGGTAGCTGGGTATTTGGTTGTGATGTTTGTCAAGATGTATGTCCATTTAATAAAAATTCATGGACGGAGGATGAAGAGTTTCCATATCTTTCTGAGCTCAGTGAAAAATTATCCCTAGAGCAAATAATCGAAGCAGATTACGAGTTTCTAGGAAATGTTGTACAGCCGAAACTCTGGTACATTCCTAAGGAAAAGGTTTGGCGTTATAAAACAAATGCACTTAACTCCATGCTAAATGCTTATAAGCCTGAGTATTTGCCATTTATTCAAAAGGCCTGTAAGGATGAAAATGAGAATGTTCGAAATATGGCAAAATGGGTTTTGTCAAAGTTATAAATAATGGCAGTAAACTTTAAGCCCAGGCTTCTTAGCAGTATGAATTTTAATTACTGATATTATTCCTTACTAAAAAATCCACCTAGAATTTTGATTCTAGGTGGATAGCCTATTTTATTGTGTACTTGACAAAGGGGTTTCTTACTTATTTAATATACTCATTACCAACTAAAATATTGTGAATTACATCAGTAGGGATTACAAATTCAACAATGCCCATAGCTCCTGGAGCAACCTCGTATTTATCAAAGGATATTACTAATTTACCTTCTGGATTTATATAAAAGTTCTGATTTTCTGATATTTTATCAAAAGGAGAAAAGATATCCTTGATGCCATCTACATGAACCCAATAAGTTTTATTATTATCAGCTTTCATCTGCTCTATCATCTGCTTCTTAATGTTTTCACTTATTATATTTACATAGCTGTTATCTTTAAATAAGCTCGGAAGTGTTATTAAAACCTGATTTTTCTTATCTATAGTATCATATTTCATTGTTGTTGATGAAGAGCCCACTGTATTTACAACATAACGGCCTACTGATAATATATTATCATTGTCTGTTTTTACTGTATAGCCACTATCTACGCCTAAATGGCCGCCCCCATTTTCTTTTAATTTTTTCATATCTTCAGTAAATTGTTCATATAGTTTTTTATTTTCAGCAAGATATTTTTCATTTAAGCTGTTTTGCAGAGTTTTATTATCTAAGCCTTGTATAGAAGGGGTTTTTAAGCTTGCTTTATACTCATCCTGATTTATAGTATACTCCTTGAAGGTTATTACTTTTACAATACTTCCCACAACAGGGACCTTAGAAAGGGTTTGCGCAAGAACAGGGCTGCTGTTAACCCCAATTGTTAACGCTGCTGCACAAATAGCTATTGAAGCTGCCGTAATACTTATTTTTCTAAGAGCATTTTTTCTTCTGGTGTGTTTTTCCGCATTCTTTAAAGCCTTTTTTACATGAAAGTCCAGTTCTTCTGGAATTGGAGTTTCAATATACTCCTTTTTAAGCTTATTTAAATCTTCATTCTTCATACTAAACCTCCTTAGTATCATCCATTTTAATGCGTAATTTATCAAGTGACTTATATAAACGAGCTTTTACTGTATTCACATTGACCTTAAGAACTTCTGCTATTTCTTCTAATTTTAAATCTTCAAAATATCTTAAGATTACTACAATTCGAAAGTTTTCAGGTAAACTATCTAATGCTCTTTGCAGGTCAAAGTTTTCATAATTATCAATTGTACCAGAATCAAAACCTTCTAAAGTTTCATCATCTACAACAGTGAGTTTATTTTGTTTCCTCAGAAAATCCAAGGAAGTATTTACTATAATCCTATAGAACCAGGTCTTCATATAGCGTGGTTCTTTCAAGGAATCCTTAGATGCTATTGCTTTATATATGGATTCTTGGATAATATCTAAAGCATCATCTATATTTTTCACATAGCTGTAAGCCAGCCTATAATGATTTTCCTTGTATTTAATAACATATTCTTCTATTTGCTTTTCTAAAATGTCCCTACTCATTCCATATAGAACCCCTTCCTAGTTTTGATACGTATCTTAACTACTTACACTCTATAGACGTTTGCATATTATAAAAAGTTTTCTTATATAAAAACCAATAATACTTCTATCAAAAGTATATCAATAAAGTTTAGCAGGTAGTAAATTTGTCCTCACCTTGAATATATCCGTACTTTATGAAACCTATTCGGTTATAGAAATCATTTTAAGCGTTAAGATCAAGTTATACTATACAATATAAACCATTTGTTAAATAATTGACACAATCACTCTTACAGGAATTCATTTACGACATATTTTTACAAATTTGCCTTTTATCTTTTATTCAGGATTCCCCTATTTTTCTTTCCTATTAAGTTTCATTTATCATATCACTGCTAAATGAGGCTTACCCTGGTTCTTGAAGTGTCTCAATATCACGTACCACTTTAGCCCCTTTTTCAAGAATAGACTATTTCCAATGATTCCCGCATTACCATGTCCAAGCTATTGAGCTAGTATAAACATCCCTTTTCCCCACCCCGTTTCATGTTAAATAAAATACAATCAAAAATAAAAGCGAATAAAATTTTCCAAATTCCTTCATTTTTCTATTGAAGTATACATTTACATGTGCTAGAATAAGCCCATGTGATAAGTAAATATATAAGGCTGAGATTAAGAGAGCCAAATTTAAAGTTGTACTTTAAGTTGGGGCTTTTTTGCTTTTTTAACCCCTCTTTAAGGTCATCTTGTTGAAATTATTCACATTATGAATGGGAAAGATTAATAGTCTTTTAGGGCAGAATAATGAATACAGGGAGCGTAAGGATTAATAATCCTTACGTACAATATGAAGAATACAGGAGGCGCAACAATTAATAATTGTTGTGTGCTTGAGAGGAATTCAGGAGGGGTTTTGGAATGTTTGATGTAACTATTATTGGAGCAGGAGTTGTAGGCTGTTCTATTGCCAGAGAGCTTTCAAAATACGAGCTAAAAGTTTGTGTTCTTGAAAAAGAAGTAGATTTAGCCTCTGGTACAACTAAGGCTAACAGTGCTATTATTCATGCTGGTTTCGATGCTAAGCCGAATACTTTAAAAGGTAAGTTAAATGCCAAGGGAAATTCAATGTTTGATAAGCTTACAAAGGAGCTTAATTTCCCTTTTATAAGAAATGGCTCATTGGTGCTTTGCTTTGACAAAAATGATTATTATAAGCTTATAGAGCTTAAAGAGCAGGGTGAAAAAAATGGAGTCCCAGATTTACAAATATTAGATGCTGCAGAGATTCACAAAATAGAACCTAATATTTCCCAGGAAGTAGTGGCAGCACTATATGCGCCAACTGGCGGAATAGTTTGTCCATATGAATTTACCATTGCCCTTGCCGAGAATGCATATTTAAATGGCACCGAATTTAAGCTTGGCACAAAAGTCATGGATATTAAAAAGAATGAAAATAGCTTTGTAATTAACACTAATAATGGCGTGATTGAAAGCAATTTAATAATAAATGCAGCTGGATTATTTGCTGATGATATTAATAATATGGTAAGTGCTAATAAATTGAAGATCATTCCTAGAAAAGGTGAATACTGCTTGTTTGATAAGGCTGCTGGTAGCTTAGTTAGCAAAACAATATTTCAGCTGCCATCTGCATTAGGCAAAGGAGTTTTAGTCACCCCAACAGTAGATGGCAATTTACTTATAGGTCCTAATGCAGTAGATATCGAAGATAAGCTTAATTTAGCCACTACTAAAGAAGGCCTTGATGATATTCTCCAAAAGGCAAAAAAATCTTTAAAAAATATACCAATGAATTTAATTATTACCTCTTTTACAGGCTTAAGGGCCAGAACTGAGGCTGATGATTTCATAATAGGTGAAACTAAAGACGTAAAGGGCTTCATTAATGCAGCTAGCATTGAATCTCCCGGTCTTTCTAGTGCACCTGCTATAGCAGAGATGATAAGAAATATAGTTTTAGAATTATTACCCACCTCAGAAAAAGAGAATTTTAGAGCAGTTAGAGAAAAACCTGTAAAGTTTAGAGAATTAACAAATGAAGAAAGAAAAGAGCTTATTGCCAGAATACCTGAATACGGTAAAATAATTTGCAGATGTGAGGTTGTTACTGAGGGTGAAATATTAGATTCAATACGAGGTCCATTAGGTGCAACCACTCTAGATGGAGTAAAAAAAAGAACACGAGCTGGTATGGGCAGATGTCAGTCAGGCTTTTGCACTACAAGAATTGTAGATATATTATGCAGGGAGCTTAAGGTGCCTAAAACTGAAATTACTAAGTTTGGCGGAAACTCCAAGCTCCTGGTTGGCAGAAACAAAGATAATATATAATAATGTAGTGGAGGGCTTTAAGATGATGGAATTTGATATCGTAATAATTGGTGGTGGTCCTGCAGGACTTGCCGCAGCTATAAAGGCCAAAGAAGAAGGAATTGATAATATATTAATACTAGAAAGAGAAAATCAGCTTGGTGGAATATTAAATCAATGCATACATAATGGTTTTGGACTACATACCTTCAAAGAAGAGCTTACAGGACCAGAATATGCACAAAGATTCATTGATAAGGTTTTGGAATTAGAAATACCTTATAAACTAAATACTACAGTGCTGGATTTGAATAAGGATAAGTTAATTACTGCAGTTAATGAAGAAGATGGAATACTTGAAATTAAGGCAAAGGCTATAATTTTAGCTATGGGCTGCAGGGAAAGGCCTAGAGGTGCCATAAATATTCCTGGAGGCAGATGTGCTGGCATTTATACTGCTGGTGCGGCTCAAAAGTTTGTAAACTGTGAGGGCTTTATGCCTGGAAATGAGGTTGTAATATTAGGCTCAGGAGATATAGGTCTTATTATGGCACGAAGGATGACCCTTGAAGGTGCTAAAGTAAATGCTGTTGTTGAGCTTATGCCCTATTCTGGTGGTCTGAAGAGAAATATTGTACAGTGCCTTGATGATTTCAACATTCCTCTTATGCTTTCTCACACAATAACTAATATTAAAGGTAAAGAAAGAGTTGAGGGAGTAACTATTTCAGAGGTAGATGAAAATAGAAGACCTATTAAAGGTACTGAACAGTTTATTAGCTGTGACACTCTCCTATTATCTGTTGGATTGGTACCGGAAAATGAACTTTCCAGAAAGGCTGATATAGACCTGTCTCCTATTACCAGCGGTCCTATAGTTAATGAAATTATGGAAACAAGTATTGAAGGTGTATTTGCCTGCGGAAACGTGCTCCATGTACATGACCTAGTGGATTTTGTTACTACCGAAAGCTACAATGCAGGTAAAAATGCAGCGCTTTTTGTTAAGGAAAATGGCTGCTTAAATAGAGTTTCTTCTATTAATATTGAGGCAACTCAAGGCGTCAGATATACCGTACCTCAAAGCATTAATATTGAAAATATAAATAAGAATATTGATATTAGATTCAGAGTAGGCGATGTTTATAAAAACAGCTATATATCCGTTTATTTTGGAGATACCCGGGTAATGCATATTAAAAAGAAAATACTTACTCCAGGAGAAATGGAAAGTGTCAGACTCACAAAAGATCTGTTAGAAAAACATAAGCCCTTAAGTAAAATTACCTTTAAGGTTGAAAAAGACTGAAAGGATGAAAAGTTATGGAAAAGAGAGAATTAACCTGCATTGGATGCCCCTTAGGCTGTAATTTAGAAGTTGAAATAGATAATGGAAAAGTTGTTAAGGTATCTGGTAATAGCTGCAATATAGGCCATGATTATGGTATAAAGGAATGCACAAACCCTACCAGAATAGTAACAACAACTGTTTTTGTAGAAAACGGACAAGATCTTGTTGTATCCGTTAAAACGGAAAATGATATTCCAAAGAATAAAATATTTGACTGCATAAAAGCATTAAAAGATATTAAGGTTAAGGCTCCAATAAATATTGGAGATGTTATTGTTTCAAATGTATTAAACACAGGCGTAAATATAGTTGCTACAAAAAATGTGAAGTCATAAATATTAAAATATGTTAATTAAGCTCATAACCAAGCCTAACCAATATTTAATAGAATACTGGAGGTCATTAAATGAAGTTAGAAGAATTGTTAATAAATAATCCTGTGGTAGCAGCTATTAAAAATGATGAACAGCTTGAAAGTGCTCTTAATAGTTCTGTTCATATAGTATTTGTTCTTTATGGAAACATCTTAAACATAAAGGATATCTGCGAAAAATTAAAGAACAAAGGAAAGCTTGTATTTGTTCATGTGGATATGATAGATGGTCTTAAAGGTGATTCTAAAGGAATTGAATTTATTAAGCATTATGCTGATCCTTATGGAATTATAAGCACTCGCCCAAGCAATATAAAATATGGTAAGCAATTAGGACTTTCCACCATAATTAGAGTCTTTGCAATTGATTCCTTATCTTTAGACACCGGAATAAAAAATGTTCATACTGTAATGCCTGATGCAGTTGAAGTTATGCCTGGCATTGCAAGTAAAATTATTAGAGCCATGGAAAAGGAAGTTCACCTTCCTATAATTGCAGGAGGCTTAATTCAAACTAAGAAAGACATTATGGACTCCCTGTCTGCTGGCGCTGTAGCTATATCAACTACTGCTATCAGCTTGTGGGATATAAGTTAAGAGACATCCATATGAGTATCAAAGCTATTTTATTAAATATCATAATTTATAGCTTGTTCAAGTTAAAATAGAGCCATGCTTCTAAAGAAGCTTCTTTAAATCGTGGCCTTTTTAATAAATTTTTATTAAAACGTTTCCAAAATTTTTAAAATGGGGGTTTTTACAAATGGCAAAGTATGTAATGGCACTGGATCAGGGCACAACAAGTTCAAGATGTATACTGTTTAATGAAAAGGGCTTAATTGAAAGTGTAGCTCAAAAGGAATTTACTCAAATCTTTCCTAAGTCTGGCTGGGTAGAACATGATGCAATGGAAATTTGGTCAACTCAAATTGGCGTTGCTAGCGAAGCAATGGCTAAAATCAACGCAACTGCAAAGGATATTGCAGCCATTGGTATTACTAATCAAAGAGAAACCACTGTAGTTTGGGACAAGAGAACTGGCTTGCCAATACATAATGCTATTGTATGGCAGTGCAGAAGAACTGCTGAAAGATGTGATGAGTTAAAGGCAAAGGGCTTTGACAAGGTTGTTAGAGAGAAAACCGGACTTATTTTAGATGCTTATTTCTCAGCTACAAAGGTTGAGTGGCTGTTAAATAATGTTGAAGGTGCTAGAGAAGAAGCTGAAAAAGGTAATTTATTATTTGGAAACATAGACACTTGGCTTATTTGGAAGCTTACTAACGGTAGAGTTCACGTAACTGATTACTCCAATGCTTCAAGAACTATGCTGTTTAACATCCATGATCTAGAGTGGGATGATGAAATTCTAGCTGAATTAAACATTCCAAAATCAATGCTTCCAGAGCCTAAGCCTTCAAGCTGCGTATACGGACATACTGACGGCTCCCTACTTGGTGGAGAAATTCTTATTGGCGGTGCTGCAGGAGATCAGCAGGCTGCTTTATTTGGACAAACTTGCTTTGAACCAGGAACAGCTAAGAATACTTATGGTACAGGCTGCTTCATGTTAATGAACACTGGTGATAAGGCAATAGAATCTAAAAATGGACTATTAACAACAATAGCTTGGGGTATTGATGGAAAGGTTGAATATGCTCTTGAAGGAAGCGTTTTTGTAGCTGGAGCAGCTATTCAATGGTTAAGAGATGAACTTAGAATGATTAAAAACGCTGCAGATTCTGAAAGCTATGCTACTGCAGTTGAAGATACAAATGGCGTTTATGTAGTTCCTGCCTTTGTAGGACTTGGCGCACCATATTGGGATCCATATGCAAGAGGAACTATAGTAGGACTTTCAAGAGGTTCTAAGAAGGAACATCTTATAAGAGCTACCTTGGAGTCCCTGGCATATCAAACCTCTGATGTTTTAGACGCAATGCAGGAGGATTCTGGAATAACTCTTAAGGCACTTAAGGTTGATGGAGGTGCATGCGCTAACAACTTCTTGATGCAATTCCAATCTGATGTTCTTGGAGTTCAAGTTGACAGACCTGAAGTTATAGAAACTACAGCCTTAGGAGCTGCTTACCTTGCTGGCCTGGCAGTTGGCTATTGGAAGAACAAAGATGAAGTAAGAGCAAACTGGGCAGTTTCAAAGGCTTTTGAGCCATCAATGGAGGCTTCAAGAAAAGAAGAATTATTAGAGGGCTGGCATGAAGCTGTAAAGAGATCACAAGGTTGGGTTAAGTAATAAAATCCTTGTATTAACAATTATGTAGTGTGGAAGTAAAACCTTCTGCACTACAAAAAATAAATAAATTATAGGGGGAATCATTTATGTCTCATTTTTTAGCTGAAATGCTAGGTACCATGATACTTGTTCTTCTTGGTGATGGCGTAGTTGCAAACTGTTTATTAGGGAAAACAAAGGGAAATAATGCAGGTCTTATAGTTATAGCAACTGGTTGGGCATTTGCAGTTGGTATTCCAGCTTGGATTTTTGGAGCAGCAAGCGGTGCTCACTTCAATCCAGCATTAACTCTTGGCTTAGCTACAATTGGCAAATTCCCATGGGCAGATGTTCCAACATATATCGCAGGACAAATGCTTGGAGGCTTCTTAGGTGCTTGTCTAGTTTATATTCATTACTTACCTCACTGGGCAGCTACAGAAGATAAAGATGCTAAACTAGCTGTATTTTGTACAGGCCCTGCTATCAAAAGTACTCCAGCTAATTTTATCTCAGAATTTATTGGAACCTTCATTTTAGTATTTGGAATATTAGGTCTTGGCGCAGTTCAAATGGCTCCTGGCTTAAATACACTAGCAGTTGCATTTTTGATTTGGGTAATTGGTGTATCTCTAGGTGGAACTACAGGTTATGCAATTAACCCTGCCAGAGACTTAGGACCTAGAATAGCTCACTTCCTGCTTCCTATACCAGGAAAAAGAGATTCAGATTGGGGATACTCTTGGATTCCAGTTATTGCTCCAATTTGCGGTGCAGTAGTTGCAGCTCTTTTCTATCACGCTATATTTTAAATAAATTAATAAATGGCAGCCATATGAGTTATTACTTATGGCTGCCATTTATTATTTCCACATATCTTCATAAAAAATGTCAAAGCGTACTATTGCCTTTTCTGTTTTTCCGTTCAGAGAATAATTAACACAATAAAGTTTTTCTCTCATCGATAATTTCTCAATATCTAAAACCTGTCCTCCAAGGTCATTTATATGATTATATATCTTTCTATTACAAATCTTTGGTCCTACCAAAACCTCAAATAATATCAATGGTCCAAATATTATAATTAACAATACAAGTTCCAAAATAAATCCTCTCTTTCTTTATGAGCTTTAAATATCATAATAACTCTGAGATGGTTTATAAGGTCATGCTGCATTAAGATATTATCATAGCCCTATATCTTTTAATAATTCTTTTGCATGTTCAGCATTTGATATTTCTACTTGGACCTGCGCAAATATGCCTGCTGCAATGTGACTGGGCATATCATTTATATAATATTTTATGCCTTCAGAATCTAAAATTGATTTTGCTAAGGCTATTAAGCCCCAATTGTTTGTTTCAGCAATTGTAGTAAATTCTATATATTCAAATTCTGCTTCATTTGATAGTTCTTCTACCAATTTAGTGCCGCAATCAGCACAGGTAGTATACCCCTCACTATACTCACTCTTACATTTTGGACAGAACATTTTTCATACCTCCCTCTTATTTTTAATTAACCATGATTATATTTAATACGCTCAGAACCTAAAAACATAGGAATTTGATTTTTAATGATTTTATCAATATTTCCATTCAATACTTTTGGCAGAAGACGAATTTTATCTAAATCTTCTATGTTAATCCATTCACTGCCAACTTGCATATCATCAATTTCTATTGGTTTTTTTGCTGTTTCATCACTTAACTCACATATAAAAATATGATACATCTTATGAATATATTCTGGATATAATTCCCTTGTTTTTGGATTTTCACATATTTCTTCACAAAGTGCTGCAAATACCTTAGGTGTAACACTGTAGCCAGTCTCTTCAAGACATTCCCTAATTACAGCTTCCTGCAATGTTTCATAGGTATGCTGTCCACCACCTGGTAATGAGTAATATTCCCCATTATATTCATCAAAACACTTATTTAATAGCACCTTTCCTTTATTAATAATAATTGCTTTTGCTGTACTTCTAACGCTCATCTTTAAACACCTCATATCTTTTTACTTCTCAAAATATACTTTAAGAGAATATTTTTTCTTTTGCTACCTTATGTGGAATGTACCACCTTGGAATATAGGAACTGAAATCATCGTACCATGCTAAAACATTTTGAGCTTGATTTAGCATAGTTTTAACTTCTGCATCTCCAAAAGGAATTGCCCATGGCAGGGAGGACAATGTATTGTTTCCAATGTACAATGCCATTAATCTAAAAAATGCTTCAGGAACCTCTCCTTCAAAATATCCATTAATACGACCTGAAGAAAAATGTGTGCTTATTCCAGCACACCATACAATTCGGTTAAATTCCTCCCAGGGGTCGCCAAAATCATATCTATTAAAATCAATTATTCCAACCTCATTTTTAACTGTAACAACCATATTCCCTACATGGAAATCGCCATGCTGGAAGGTTTGTATTCTATTTTCAAGAAGAAATCTATTTTCATTTATGTAATCAATTATTTTATCAGCCTTATCTATTTTTATGGGACATGCTTTGTAATTTTTAATTTTTATATCAATTTTTTTATTGAAACGTTCTGCCCAATTCTCTCTAAATACAGGTACAGGAATCTTATGAAGCTTAGCTAATACTTTGCCAGCATTATAGCCAAGATTGTATTGTTCTTTAGGGGTTAATACAGGTAATACCACTTCAGCATCGCTGCCTTCAATCCAAGTAAGCAAAGTAAAAACACTTTGCTTATTATTGCACATGCCAAAATCGATAGGCCTGGACATCAGTATGCTGCAGCTATCAAGCATTTTCATAGTTTCAAATTCTTCTTTTTTCCTGTCATAGGATGAAATATTAGAAATGCGAAGTAAAAGCTGGCGATTTTCATTTGTTACGATATGATACTTTATATCACTTGACCAGCCTTTATTAACTAATTCAACTTTTCTCCAATGCATAGAGTCCGGTATATCCTTGAATATATCCAGCATAATTTTCCACCTTTCGGTCACAACAATGGGTAGTTTATATAAGCTTTTATTGTTTAATTATACCATTATTCCCTTCAATTATATATAGAAATGGCGGGAGAAACTTTCTCCTGTTATCTAAACAGTTTATTTAAATTACACTATATGGAATGTTCAGGTTAATTTTTTTTAAAATATTAAGGTACTGCCACCATGTGCAGTACCTTAAATTTTCTTTATTGAAATTAAACTATTTTCCAAAAAGTATAGGCAAGGAATATTGTTTTCCTTCCATTAAATCGTATTGTATCAGCTTGTAGTCCGATAAAAGCTGTTTCTCATCCTCTGTAAGGCTTGTCTTTACATTTCCCTTTGAATCTACCTGAACACTTGATTTGAGACCTGGGATTGTTTGTTTTATATCTTCAAGCATTGTGTAATATGGGGTTAGAGGCTTATTTAACATATCAAATAAGGTTACACCTAAAAATGCAGGACTTATAGTTTTTAAATCAGTCTTTTGTAACCCAAAATTTGAATATATAAGTAATGGTGTTTCTGATAATGCTTTTTCATTTGATAAGGCATCACTTCCTGTGCCAAACTTTGCAGTATCATATATGGAATTAGATAGTGCAGGAAGATGGTCACCGAAGAAAACTACTATGGTTGGCCTGTCCATCTTTGCTAAGCCGTCAAACAAGGTTTTCATTGCTTCGTCAGTAGATTTTATGCCTTGGGTATAAGTTTCTAACTCATTAGTATCTGCTGCAGTGCTTAAACCTGAAACTGTCACAGTATTTTGAGGATATTTTCCCTCATTAAATGGAAAATGATTCTGCATTGTTACAGCATGTATAAAGGTTGGCTTACTGCTTTGATTTAATTGATACAATATTTCATTTACTACAGATTGGTCTGAGATGTATCCTCCAGGAACCTGGGTGTCCTGATACTTCATATCGGTATCCCCAATAAATTTATCAAAGCCTAAGGTTTTATAGGCCACATCTCTTTTATAAAATATTTTTTCATAAGCATGGATAGCAAGAGTGTTATAGTTTTGCTGCTTTAAAATGCTTACAATAGAAGGCACGGATTTTTCCTTATCCATTGATTGCTGGTAGGGTATAGTTCCAGCAATGTTATTATACATTGAAAATCCAGTAAGAGCTTCATACTCAGTATTTGCAGTACCCCCGCCAAAAACCGGCGATAAAAGATATCCTGAAGAATTACTTGCCATTTCAGTTCTTATATTTTTCATTGGATCTTCACTGAAGCTAAGGGACGTCATTCTTGTAGGATCCCAAAAGGCTTCATCCATAATGTAAATTATATTTGGCTGTAAATTACTATCTGAAGTTCTAGTTGCATTTAGCTTGTCTGCCTCCTGCTTATATTTTTCTGCTACCTTTGTTACTTCAGCTTCACTGTAATTGCTTGGTTTTTCCATGACCTCACTTTTAATATTAGATAATAGCCCAAACATAAAACCATTTTCATCATAGTTCTCACGTTGATCCCAGAGAACTTCTGAAACTCCAGATTTTATATAATACCTATTAATAAAGGTGTTTTTATAATTCACAAAAGTATATATGAAAAATAGAGATATTAATGTTAGTAAAATTCTTGAAGGTAACTTAAGTGGTTTATTCTTGGGCAATAGTTTTACTATGAATTTAATAATAGTAAATACTATTATAATTCCAATAATAATCAGAACAACAAATTTTCCTCCAAGCATACTAAGTATAGTGCTTGCATTCTTTATTTCAAGGAAATCCACAGGATATATTGGTGCTCCAAGTATTTTTAACTTCTCAATGTTTGCAAATGCAGTAATTCCAAATAAAAGAAAGCATAAAATTATGCCTTTATAATAATTGCCTAATAATGATGTGAAAAATAGGTAAATAAAGAATATAAATGCCGTGCTTATCGTAAAAGTGCCAGCATTCATTCTTATCCAACCAATTGTCTGACCATAATTCCCTAGCCTTTCTGTAATTTCAAATATAAAACTTGATATTAACGCCATAGTAATACATAATTCAATAACTACTAAAACGGATTTTTGATCCTTTATTTTTTTTAAAAGCTTCTTCATATTTTGTCCTCCTTTTATTGAATAGTAAGTAACATACTATATATTCATATAAAAGGTCCTATTTATGACCCACTTAAAACTTTATAATCTTTATGTGGCAGTGATGTATTCATTTTGTTAATAAAGTATTAACTTTATTGGCAGCTTAGTAAGACATTACTTATTACTTATGAGTTGTGACCCCATATATTTAATTTATAAAGCCAATAACTCATAACTCGTATGGCTGCTACTATTTCGAATATTTAATTTTGTAAAGGCAATAATAATAACAGAATAAAATTCATTTTTGGAGGCGCTTTATGAGCAAGAATAATGACAAGACAATAGGTTCTAGCACCAAATCTAAATCAGATACTAAAAACAGAAACCCTCAAAACGACAACAGGAATAAAGAAACAAGTAAACCTAAAATGAAATAATACAACATTAAGGAGAGAGTGTTCTCTCCTTTTTTATTTAGAGATTTATACCTGAATTAAAGTAATTATTTGCTATATAATGTTATTAATGTTATAATATTGTATATTGTTTAAATTGTAATTTAAAAAGATTAGTCAAACTTATTGTAGTTATATAAATTTCATTTATGAGGAGGGATTTTTATGTTAAACCCTAATGCTATAGAAATCATAGAAATTATTATTTTAATTTCTACATTAATATTTTATATAAAAAACTATTTTATTGACTTTAAAGAAAGTACTAATTCTTTTAAAAATATATTATTTCTTTTACTAGGTCTAGTATTAGTAGTTAGTTCTGCTCTTTCTATTCTCTATAGTATTGATTTAAATGGTATAGTTATGGATCTTGCCTCTGATCAATACAAGTATTCTATTGAGTTGTTGGAATATTTAAATAGTCAAAAACTTCAATATGAGCATATAATTACTGTATTAGGTATATTTCAAGGTATTAGTTTATCTATAATAACCATATTGTTTATAAGTATAATAAAAGAAATAAAAGAAGCCTCTGCTAAATTTAAAAGTCGTTGGGATTGGGATAATATAAAAAAAAATATCTTATAAATTAAGGCTATGTAAAAGAATAGTGTTGAAATTTTATTCATAAAACCCGTATATATTACGGGTTTTTCTAATTGTGTTAAAAATCAACACTATTCTGAAACAGAGCCTTAATTAAAAAAATTTTTTATTATAAAAAATTATTATACTTTCTTCAGCTTGTATTTTATCTTTTTATATTAGTTAAATTTAAAATATAAATATGATAAATTAGTATTGCATGAAAAAGATAGTGTTTAGTAAGCTATGAAAAAGTTTATTAGATGAAGTTATAAATCTGGACATCATAAAACAGGGGGATTAAAAAATTGAAAAAAGAAATAAGCATTAAAAAAATTAAAAGTGAAGCTGAAGAATTATATAGGAAAGGTGACTTCTATTGCTCTGAAGCAATTGTAAGTGCCATAAAAAATAATTTTGAATTAGATATGCCTGATGAAATGATAGCTATGGCCTCAGGATTTCCTATAGGAATTGGCAAGTCAAAATGTGTTTGCGGTGCTGTATCAGGCGGTGTAATGTGTTTAGGTTATTTCTTTGGAAGGACAAAAGGCGGAGATACAAAAATTCAAAAGACCTTTGCCCTTGCAAATGAGTTACAGGAGAGCTTTAAAAACAATCATAAAGTGTTATGCTGTAAGGTCCTTACCCATGGTATGGACATGGCTTCAGGGGAACATAAAGAGCAATGTATTTCCTTTACAGGTGAAATAGCTGAAAAAACTGCTGAGATTATAGTTAGAGAACTTGGCCTTGTAAATATTGATGATTATGAGGTTTAATAATAATGAAAAATGTAATTAAAAAAGTGCCAATACCACTAGCAGGGTTAATATTAGCATTTGCTACAGTAGGTAACCTTGTTCAATCCTATGGAGCAGTTTACAGAAATATTTTCGGAAGTATAGCTGCTTTATTATTACTTCTACTTTTAATAAAGCTAGTAACTTACCCAAAGGACATAATTGAACATCTTCAAAATCCAATAGTAGCAAGCGTTTCGCCTACCTTTGCAATGGGTTTAATGATTTTATCCACATATTTAAAACCTTATTTTCCAAAAGCAGCTTTTGGAATGTGGGTTATGGGTCTTATATTAAATATAATTTTAATTATCTATTTTACAAAAAAATTTATTTTCAACTTTAATATACAAAGGCTTTTTCCAAGCTATTTTATAGTTTATGTCGGTATTGTAGCTGCAAGTGTAACTGCTCCAGCCTATAACCAAAATAGCATTGGACAAGCAGTATTTTGGTTTGGTTTTGTGCTATACTTATTACTGCTTCCAATAGTAATATATAGGGTATTTGTAGTTAAGTCTATTCCTGAACCTGCTATGCCTACTATTGCTATAATGGCTGCTCCTGCAAGCCTTTGCCTTACTGGGTACCTAGCATGCTTTCAGGCTAAAGATTTCAGTATAGTGGTTTTCTTAGGTATATTATCCTTTATAATGTTTCTTGGTGTGCTTTTGTATTTACCAAAACTCTTAAAGCTTAAATTTTATCCAAGCTTTTCTTCCTTTACTTTTCCACTTGCTATAAGTGCAGTTGCCATGAAACAAACTAATGCGTATTTACTAAAGCTTCATAAAACTTTATATTTATTAAATTATATAGTTAAATTTCAAGAGATACTGACTATAGTGATTATTTTATATGTTTTAATTAAGTATTTACAATTTCTTTTTATTGAATAATGTGACAGAGGGACGTTTCTTGTGGCTCATCTAAATGTCATGAAGACCTTTCCCTTAGAAATACGAGTGGCATCCATATGAGTAAGTAATAACTCATATGGATGCCATTATATTTATTTTTTATTTAAGTCTTCAATAGCCTTTTTTATTTTGTCTGCATCTTTAACATAACTGGAGGCCTTTGTCCACAACTCTTTTGAAGGAATTATTCTTTCGATGGCCGTGTAGGATTGTTTTACTAAAGGAATGTTCACAAGATTTGTACTTTGAACGGACATTAGTATAAGCCAGCAAACTGCAAGAAAAGCTATTATTTTTATTACGCTGCTTATAACCTTTATTAAAACATAAATAGCAATTATGGCGACTATTATTAAAATTATTGTATTAGTTGTTATATGAGGTAATTGTTGATTGATTAGATTATTCACATCTGGCATTTACTCATCTCCTTTTTGAGGCTCATAAAATATCATCATTTTTTCAATAGCTTGTTTACATTTCTTAGATTAACCTTGCTAAAACTATATAGATTTTTAACAGCTATATACTAGATTTTCTTTATTAGTCTTCTAATTATTATGGTCGAAATGGGTTATATTCCGTAAAACTGATAAATGTCCATTTAGGATTAGTTCCCCTTATACCATTGTACTTAAATCTTAAGTATAAAGGAAGTCCATCTATTAATTTGTTTGGTATTATTAAATCATCAAATTGTTTTTTAGTCAATTGAATTTTTATGTCATTATTATTAATTCCATTAATATCTACAGGTGCATTTTTCATGAGTATATAAAATTTATTTCCCTCTTGTACCTTTGTAACTTTCTCGTTATCAAATAAACCTAATGTATTTGTATCTACTCCTGATTTAGTATAGATTGTAACAACATATTCTCCCCCATATGTTGTACAATAATGAATAAGCATTGATAAAATCAGTACGCCAATTAGTACAGCTGAAAGCTTTAATAATTTTTTAGATTTCCCCGTTTCCCCAAACATAAAAACCTCCATAATAAGTGTCATATATTATATTTTAACATGTCATTGAAATAATTACCAACTGCTTTACTATATAATTGCTTTTATTATAATACTGAAATATAGGCAAATGAAAACAGCAGTAATATCTTTTCTGATATTACTGCTGTTTAAATCAGTAGGGACAGTCCCCAGTGATTCCAGTGATTCAGTGATTTTATGCTAAGCATAAAACTTTTTATATTGTTTTTCTAAGCTGTAAAAACCAATAATGCTTATTGCGTTGTCTTGTACAAGTTTCTTAATTGCCTCTTCATCCTCTTTATTATATTTGATGGAGACACCGCAGGGCACAGTGAGTTCTCTTGGAGTAGGAACAATAACATATATCAGTGTTTATGTGTTAAGAGATGAAAGTGATTTTGGTGGTTTAATTGGTTATATTGGCATTGATTATTCCTGGGATGGTAAAATGTATAAACCAAAAACACTAGTATTTAACCCCACTATACCCCCATCACCCTTATAAAAGATTTCATAGAAATTTGTTAAGAGAATTATGTACATCAAAAAAGCTGAAGTCATTAGTGACTTCAGCTCTATTTAGTGTCAAAGTATGTAAAGATTAAACCTCAAAATCCACAGCTGCTGAGCCTTCAAGCATTGGCTTAAGCTTTGCAAGCACCTCATTAACATGATAAGGATGAACTTGATATTTATCCATATCCTCTTGATTATCAAATCTAGTAATAAGAGCTAAATCATAGGAACGGCCAGTATGAAGAAGATCCACGCCAACTTCCAGCTCTTTAAGCTCTGGAATTTTCCCTTCCATGGCAAGCAAAATCTTCTTTCCTTCTTCTGCATGCTGCAATTTTGGTTCAGTAAATTTAAAAAATACAATATGAGTAAACATTGTTTCCCTCCTTAGTGAATCTATAATTTATATTTCCCCTACTTCCTCAGCACCTTAGCTGACAGCAGTGCCTTTCCAACGAGCTCGCTTTTGTTGTCCAGCATGGTGATTTCAACCTTGCAGAAACTTCTTCCCATATCAATGATTTCAGAGAAGATCTCGATGTGACTGTCTATTTGTACTGGCTTAACAAAATATGTAGAAATGCTGTCTACAGAAATATTTATATTGTTTCTTTGTCTCAAATTCATAATTCCCATGGTGGATAACAGCATATTTAAAGCGCTCCAAGAGGCAGTTCCTATTGGATCAAGCATTTCTGGAATTATCTTTCCCCAAAAATGCATTTTTCCCTCACTGTCTTCAAACTGGAAATTTTTAAGTACTAAATCTTCAATTGTTTCTCCAACTTGAGGCTGTCTTGAAATGTACTGAAGGGCTTTAATGACATCATGTCTGCTTACTACTCCAATAAGCCTTCTTCCATCCACTACAGGACAAAGTTCAATACCCTCCCAGCCCATAATGTGTGCAGTATAAGCAGCTGTAGTTTTTGTTGTTACATTGATTATTTGCTTTGTCATGTATTTACTAACAAGGTCATCATCATTAGCAGCATTAATTGGCATATCCTTTAAAGTAATAATTCCTACTACCTTCATTTCTGAATCTACCACTGGATAACGTTCATGTTTTGTTTCAGTTATGAGGCCCTTCCAATGGGAGACCAAATCTGTATCTCTTAAAAATATAGGATCTGTTATCATAATATCTTCTACTAAAATAATATCCTTCTTTATTAAGCTCTCAGAAATGGCTTTATTAATCATACTTGCAATGGTAAAGGTATCATAGGAGGAGGAGATTATAGGAAGGCATTTTTCATTTGCTAGCCTTTTAACTTCCTCACTGCAGCCAAAGCCTCCTGTAATAAGCACTGCACATTCATTTTCAAGAGCAAGCTTTTGAACCTTTTCTCTGTTTCCCACAATAACAAGGCAGTTTGGGCTAATATATTTTGTTATAGCATCTAGAGTCATGGCTCCAATGATGAACTTGCTTAAGGTCTTGTGAATACCGTCTTTTCCACCAAGCAGGGAACCGTCAATAATATTAATTACTTCCCCGTAGGTTAATGCCTCTATGCTTTTCTTTTCAACCTTCTCAATTCTCACTGTGCCTACTCTTGGTATAGTTGTTACTATTCCTAGTGCATCACAATCTTTAATGGCACGATAAGCAGTACCGTCACTTACCCCCAAGGCATTAGCTATGCTTCTGACTGAGATTTTATTTCCAACCTCTAATGAAAGTATATACTTAATTATATCCTCATGCTTTGACATAATAATTACCTTCCCTCTCTCCTTAGTTCCTCTGCAATTTTCTCTATTTTTCTAAGTCTATGATTTACTCCAGATTTTCCAACTGGTGGATTTAATAATTCTCCTAATTCCTTTAAAGACTCATCAGGAAAGCTAAGCCTTAGCTCAGCTATTTCTCTTAAATTTTTAGGAAGTCTTTGAAGCCCTAGTTCCTTTTCAATTAATTTTATGCTTTCTACTTGTCTTACTGCTGCATTTACAGTTTTGCTTAAATTAGCTGTTTCGCAGTTTACAAGCCTGTTTACATTATTTCTCATTTCCTTCATTATTCTAACATTTTCTAGTTCAAGCAGGGATGTATGTGCTCCGATAATATTAAGAAGATCAATTATTTGCTCTCCTTCCTTAATATAAACTACATAGCTTCCTTTTCTTTGAATAACCTTAGAAAAAAGTCCGTAGGTGTTAATGACTGCTGAAAGCTGCTCTGCATAATCAATATTATGCGTTACAAATTCAAGGTGATAGGTCTTTTCTGGATTGCTTATACTTCCGCCTCCTAAAAAAGCACCTCTAATATATGCCTTTTTAGTACTGTCTTTTGAAATAAAATCCTTTGGAATCTCATAATCTAAGGATATTATTCCTTCTGTTTTACTTAAAACCCCTACTTCCTTTAGTAGATCCCTTACACCCATTTCCTCGGTAATAATAACCATATATATATTATTCTTCTTGAAGGAATTGCTTCTTTTTACAAAGAGATTTGTGTGTATATTAAAAAATTGCTTTAAGAGTTTAAATACTCTTCTAGCTATAGATGGATTTTCGGTAGAAATTCTAAAGCTAAGCTGTTTACTGCCTCCAAGGGATAAGGTGCCGCTTACCTTCATTATTGCTGAAAGCTCTGCTCTAGCTTCATTTTTAGTTATGTTTCCAATTCTACAAATCTCACCTTTCACTTTCGCTGAAAATGACATAATTCTGCTCCTTTAAGTAACTATTAAGTTTCATGAACATTAAACAATGAATTAAAATATCAGTAATCTAGCTGATATTTTAATTCATGAGTTAATTATAAAGCATAAGTTTTAATGATATTTAATTCCCTTTGATTCCTTTAATCTTTCAGATAGATAGAAGTATTCTATAATCTTCTTCTTATCAGATAATAACTGCTTTTCCATTATGGTTTCTATTAATATCCCTGCTAATTTCTCTGAATCATGTCTAATTAGTCCATTGTGTACCTTTATAAGATCTCCTCCAATAATCTTAACATTTAAGGCAGCAATCTCCTTTTCATCAAGATTAACTAAGGTTGAACCCTCTTCAAGATATTTTTTCTCTAATTCTTTATTGATTCTACCATTGTTTACAATTACATAATCCACCATATCACTACTAGTATGCTTAAATATAGCCTTTAAGTGGTCTTGTACACTAAAATTATCTGTTTCTCCTGGCTGAGTCATTATATTAGAAACGTATATTTTCAAGGCCTTTGTCCTCTGTACAGCTCTTCCAATATCATCTATTAATAGATTTGGTATAACGCTTGTATAAAGGCTTCCTGGTCCAAGAATAATTGCATCAGCATCTTTTATAGCCTGCAGAGATTCATAAAGAGCTCTTGCATTAGAAGGCTCTAAAAATATTTTATCTATGGGGCTGTTATTTTCTAGTGCAGCCACAGGTATTTTTGATTCACCTTCAATTATTTCACCATTTTTAAGCTTTGCCTTAAGCATAACATTATCTAAGGTAACTGGAAGCACCTTACCTGTAACCGCTAAAACTGAACTCATCTTCTGGACAGCCTGTTCAAAATTAGAAGAAATTCCATCCATGGCAGCGAGAAACAAGTTCCCAAAGCTTTGGTTTTCAAGCCTGCCCCCAGTAAATCTATATTGAAGCAGCTCTTCCATTAAAGGCTCTGTATCTGCAAGTGCAAGAATACAGTTTCTTATGTCACCAGGAGGAAGTATTCCTAAATCCTCTCTTAGATCCCCGGAGCCGCCGCCATCATCTGCCACTGTAACAATAGCAGTAATATTACTTGTATAATACTTAAGACCTCTAAGCATAGTAGAAAGCCCAGTTCCTCCACCGATTGCAACGATCTTAGGTCCTTTAACTAATAGTCTTTTTTCATAAATTAAATTTTCAAGTTTTCTAGAATCCAAAGATACATTAATATAACCCCTGTTAATTAAGAAAATAAAAGATTTCATTCCTTGGGAAACCGCTAAATATAGAATAAAAGCACCTGCAACCATTAAGAAAACATAGAAAGCTATATAATAAAAGCTATAGAACTTATGTTGAATCCACTCCACAAGTCCGAAGGCTATCATTAATATTCCTAGAGCTCCAAACATAACCCATCTTTTAACCTTAATTCCAGGCTTAAGCCAGTCAATAAACCTCATAGCTTCATTCCACCTCTGTTAATATCTTCATTAATATCTCTATGGTCAATGGTTACCTTATGCTCCTTTTCTTTAAGCCTATTATATACTTCATTAGCTATGGCTACTGATCTATGCCTGCCGCCTGTACAGCCAATTGAAATAATAAGCTGTCTTTTACCTTCCTTTAAATAGTTTGGTATGAGAAATTCCACCATATCCTGCAGCTTATTAATGAAGCTATTTGTAACCTCAAAGCTAAACACGTAATCCCTAACTTCCTTGTCATTTCCTGAAAACACCTTAAGATCAGGTATATAAAAGGGATTAGGCAAAAATCTAACATCAAAAACCAAATCTGAATCCACCGGGATTCCGTACTTAAATCCAAAAGAAAGCACAGTGATCATAAGCTCATTTTCAATCTGCCCTTCCTCAGAATATATAGAAGTAAGCTTTTCTCTAAGCTCTCTAGTAGCAAGCTTTGTTGTATCAATAATATTATTAGCCCTATCTTTAACTTCCTTAAGCCTGTTTCTCTCCTTAATAATGCCATTAAGAATTCTTCCATCTGGTGCTAAAGGATGCTTTCTTCTAGATTCCTTAAATCTTTTAATGATTGTTTCATCGCTTGCATCTAAAAATAATATTTCATAGCTTAAGTCCTGTTCCTTCAAATAATTTAAGCTTACGAATAAATCATCAAAGAATTGCCCGCCTCTAATATCTATAACTAATGCAATTTTATCAATTTTGCCTTCAGTTTGATAACATGCTTCTGCAAACTTCGGTATTAAGGTAGCAGGTAAATTATCAACGCAAAAGTACCCTAAATCTTCTAAACATCTAATAGCTTGTGTTTTACCAGCACCTGATAGTCCTGTTACTATTACAAAACGCATAACTTACCTCCAAATATATAAGAATAAAAATTAAGTCTCTATTATACTATTTAATTATTTGTTTATTAGTACAGTTTTATTATTAAATTATAACACAAATTAGTACATAGTTTAATTATTATAATTTAAATATATTCTTATAATATTAAGCTTTAACCTCTTTACATTTATCTTCTTTTAACCGATTTTCTTCATTAACTGATAATATCTTAACTACATACATCACAATAGTAGCTATAGCAGATATTATAAATGTCAATGACCATATATAATTGAGTCCAAAACTATCTATGAACTTTCCGGCTAGGGATGTGCCAAGGGCACCTCCAATACTCCAGCTTAACCCTCCAACTGCGTTAAAGCTTGCTCTATAGTTACTTGGGCTATTATTTGATATATAAACTCCAAAACTAGTAGTTACTAATATTTCACCAATTGTCCAAATTACAGTGGATAATATAAATAAAGCGAAATTATGTATAATTCCTATCATACCAAATCCAACAGCATAAAGTATTCCCGCAATAATTATCTTTGTAAGAGCATGAAACTTGTGAGTTAAACTAGTTATTGTTAAATATAAATACTTTTAGGAAGCCCCCTATAAGTTTTAAAAATTTTGAGCATGGATATTCCCCCTCTTCACATGGTAATTTTATCATATTAATAAAGTAGAATAAATAAAAAAGTCCAAGTTCCCTTATAGGAAACTTGGATATTTAATTAAATTATCTCAGATTAAGTTATATCGCTTATTAAGAGGTGGCTGCTAGTTTTCATGGTATTCCTTTTTTCTATAAAAAGTCAAAATCATCATTCCCATTAACGCAGAAATACCAGTTGCAAGATAAACCTGCTTGAAGCCTTCATTTAAAGTGCTTTGAAACTCTGATTGGATTTCAGGCGAAAGTTTATCTATCTGTGAAAGGTAAGCATTATTTGCCTCTCTAAAAGTTTTTGGTACAGCGCCACTAAGTGCTGTCATTTTACTTAAAGTATCATTCATATCAGCTTTAGCTGCTTCTACTCCGGAAATTGCAGTTAACATTCCTTCACGCTTAGCTTTAGTTTCATTAATCTTGGCAAGCATTTCACTGCGCTGTTTTTTAAGCTTAGCAACCTGCAAACTTAATGTTTTCTTTGCATTTGTAAGTTCATCTATCTTAGACTTAAGATCTTGAGGGGTTTTAACATCCTTCAGCTGATTAAGTGTACTTTCAGGGATCTTTGCCTTTACCTCCTGTGGAATCATATCTATTATGGACTGAGTTTCCATGCCAGTTGGCATTGTTCCTGAGCTCTGGGTTCCAGCTGGATTACCTTGAGGAGCAGTTCCCTGAGGCATAGCTCCACCTGTTGAAGTATTTGTTCCCTGTCCCATAGATTGATTCATCATTTTTATCATCTGATCATAAAGGCTGTTAAGCTCAGTAATTCCCTTTTCCTGTGAAGATATAGCATTATTCATCTGTGCTATTCCTGTATCCATACCTACTAAAGCCTTATTCATTCCAATTATGCCATTAGTTACTCCATCAACACCTTCCTTAAGGTCTGCAATGCTTTTATCCATAGTAGGTATACCTGATTGAATACCATCTATACCCTTTTGAACACCATTTTGAATTTTGGCTATTACATCAGGAGTCGTATTACTGAACATTGTTGATGAAAGAGTTTTGATTCTTTCGGTAATATTTGTTACATCAGCAGTTTTCATAAGCTCAATTAAGTCAGTAGGCAATTTAGAGCTGCCATCACCCTTCATATTGACTTCTATTTTTGTCATTGAAGAAAGGTCTGGAAATTGCAAGTCTGCCATCTTATCCTTCATGTTCGGATCCGATTTTAGCTTAGTTAGCTTTTCATTAAGCTCCTGAGCATATGGCAATTGTTGTACAGTAATCTCTTTTGGCAAAAGTGCTAATTCTCTAGCCTGTACAGCACCTCCTGCATGAGCAATAAAACCTACCATAATTGCAGGTGCTATAGTTGTTCCAATAGACCTAATCAGGGATAGAGCAGCCAGTGCTGAATTTGATTCTTCTTTTTTTGTATTCTCAAGCATCATGTAATTTAAAGGGGCACCCATAGTAAAGCCCATTCCAAGTCCTATTAAAATAAGGCTTATTATTACAGTTGCAAATCTCGGATATTTAGTTGTTACAAGTATCAAAAATGCTGATCCAGCCATTGAAATGGTAAAGCCCAGCATCAATATACTTTTAGCTCCAAATTTATCAACAAGCTTGCCAGAGAATGGAGCCCCAACACCTGCAAACAATCCAAGTATTATAACAAAATATCCACCGCTGCCTGCAGATATTCTCACAGCATTTTCCGAAAATTGAGGTATGAATATTACCCCCATTAAAATGATTCCTGTAATGAAGCTAATTACTAAGGTTACAACTATACGTAAATTTGTAAAATAACTTAGATTCATCACTGGATCCTGAGCTCTCTTCTCTGCCAGGACAAAAAAAGGAAGCAGTATTACAAATATAATTATAAATGGATAAACGGATGTACTTTTAATACTCTCACTAAAATTAAAGAAATCAATATTCTTAAGTCCATATAGCAGTGATAATATCATAGAAACAAGAAATAGAATTCCTAAGGTATCTATCTTGCTTATGTTCTCAGTCTTATTATTCTGAAGTGTAATTAATCCGGCGATAATGATGAATATTGTTATTGGCACATTTATATAGAAAATAAACTGCCAATTATTTTTACCAAATATATCTAGTATTGCACTGCCTGCAGAAGAACCGAAAATATTTGCAATTCCGTATACTCCACCAACAAGCCCTAATGCCATTCCACGCTTTTCAGGCGGAAATGTAGTGCCAAATTCTGCAGTGGCTATGGGAACTATTCCACCTCCACCAATGGCCTGCACAACTCGTGCAGCAAGAAGTATTGTAAAGCTTCCGAAATTTTGTGAAAGACCGCAAAATAAGGAACCCGTTCCAAAAAGAAATATTGCTGTAAGATAGACATATTTTCTTCCAAATTTATCAGCTAGTTTACCCATAATTGGTATGCTTGCTGCATATGCAAGGGTATAAATTGTTATCATCCAGATGCCTGTTTTTTCATCAACCAGCAGGTTATTCTGAATAATTGTCCTTGCTGGAGTTACTATACCTGTGTCAATTGCCCCCATGAATAGCCCTAAAAGATAAACTGAAGCTATAAGCCATAAGCTGCGGTTAATGTTAGTCTTGCTGCTTTTTATTTGTGTTTTTGTTGACATACTTCCTTTCCTCCTAAATCTTAATACAATCCGTCATTTCATCAAAGGTTAGATAGTATACCAAACCTCCCTATTATTGATAATCTCAGGCATGCAACCATTTTTATAGTTGTATGAACCCTGTTCACGAACTATGTTCATATTATAAATTTAATAAGGAAATTAGTCAATAATATTATTGGATAAAATTGAATTTTTTGAAAATATTTATTTGTTTACTTTTACTAAATATATTAAACTTTCCATATAGATGTGTAATTAGTTAACCACTAAGCTGCATATCTAAATATATTATAAAGTGAAAAAGGCAAACCATGGGAAACCATGAGACGCAAAGCCAAGGGCCTGAACCACGAATATATTTTTACGTGGATGGCAGCCGGTTGCCACAAGAACATAGTTTTTTTAACTTGTGGATCTTGTTTACGATTCATATCTTTTTCCTTTTTCACAGTGAAAGGTAGGAAAATATCATGAAAAAGCGTTTCTTTAGCAGTGTTCTATTTTTTGTATCACTGCTGCTGGCATTGCAGCTTGCATTTCCATCGGTATATGCTTCGGCATTAACTACTGATAATACGGTGCTGCCGCCCAGTAATCTCTCCATTCAGCTCACAACACCAAGTGATGTAAAACTTACATGGAGTTCTGTTTATCAAGCCACTGGTTATAATGTTTATGGAATTCTTGACGGTCAGCTCAAATTACTTGGTACTACAACATCAACATCTTATACCTTTAGTAACCTTCCAGAAGGCTCCTTTAGCTATGTTGTTTCAACATTAAGTGCTGTTGGAGAATCTGGTCCCTGTGCTCCTGTTTCAGCTAATATTACTTATCCTACTATGGCAGCACCAACTAATTTAACTTACAAAATACAAAATGGTAATGATGTTGTTTTAAGTTGGACAACCTCTCAATATGCTCAGACTTATAATGTATATCAAATTACAGCAGATGGTCAGCAAACCTTAGTTGCATCAACAAAAACCTCCTCATATACCCTGACAAATACAGCTGAAGGAAACTACACCTATGCAGTTTCTTCTGTAAATTCACTTTATGGTGAATCTTCACTTTCAGGAAATATACAGGTTCAAGTGACTTTCCCAATTATGACAGCTCCAAATAATTTTAACTACTCTATATCTAATGGTAATGACATAACATTAAAATGGAATGCTGTCAGTTATGCTGCAACCTACAAAATATATCAAATTGTGGATGGCCAAAAGGTTCTTAAAAGTACAGCTACAGGAACAAGTATATCCTACACTAATATGCCTGCTGGTGATTATGTGTATGAGATTCACTCCTTTAGTGATCGTTTTGGTGAATCACAAGATGGAAGTCTAGCTTCCTTCACTTTAGTTCTCCCAATAATGCAGACACCTGGTAATTTAACATATACCATGGCTAATGGGAATGATATCACCTTAAAATGGGGAACTGTTCCTTATGCAACTGCATACAAAGTATACCAGATTGCAAATGGCCAAGAAACCTTAATAAGTACATTGACTGGTACAACAGTCACTTACACCAATAAGCCTGCTGGTGATTATGTTTACGAAGTTCGCTCATATAGTGATCGTTTTGGTGAATCACAAGATGGAAGTCAAACCTCCTTTACTTTGATTCTACCAACAATGCAGGCACCGGGTAATTTAACATATAGTATTACAAATGGAAATGATATTACCTTAAGCTTTGGAACTGTTCCTTATGTAACTAACTACAAAGTATACCAGATTGTTAATGGTCAGAAAGTCTTAAAAAGCACCTTAACTGGTACAACTATCACATATACTAATATGACTGGTGGAGATTATAATTTTGAAATTCACTCCTATTCCACCCGCTTTGGAGAATCCATAGATGGCAGCAGTATAGCCTTCACTTTAGTAACTCCAGTTATGCAGCCGCCTGCTAATGTAATGCAAACTATTAAAAATGCAACTGATTTTACATTAAGCTGGGATGTATCCACCTATGCAGCAAGCTATAAAATTTATCAGATAATTAATGGAGTGCCAATTTTAAAAAGTACTGTAACTGGAACAACCGTTTCATTTACAAATATGCTGCCTGGTCAATATGATTATGAAATTCACTCATATTCTGCCCGCTTTGGAGAGTCAGTAGATAGCAGCAATGTCACTGTTAACTTAAATGGGCAAGTATTACAGGCACCTACTAATCTAACTTATAGCATTTTAAACGGAAACGACATAAATTTAAAATGGACTGCTGCCCCCTATGCCACAAGTTATAAAATTTATCAAGTTATTAATGGACAAGCAGTTTTAAAGCAAACAGTGACTACTACTTCAGTAACCTTCACTAATATGCCTGAAGGTGATTATGACTATATTGTTGATTCTGTATCTACACTTTTAGGAGAATCTCCTATTGGAGCAGAAACTACTTTTTCATTAGTGCTTCCAACAATGACTGCACCAAGCAATTTTGCATATAAGCTTCAAAATGTTAATGATGTTGTATTAACATGGTCACCTGTAACATACGCTGGTAGTTATAAAATCTATGAGTTAATTGATAATCAATTAGTTCTTAAGACTACGGTAACATCTACAACAGCTACCTTAACTAACGTGGCTGAAGGTAATCATACTTATGTTGTTACTTCAGTAAGCAGCAGATTTGGTGAATCAGCAGATGGAAGCCAAGTATCACTTTCTGTTTTCTTCCCAATAATGCAGGCACCAGCTAACTTAACCTATACTATTGCAAATGGTAATGATATTACTTTAAAGTGGACCGCTTCTACCTATGCAGCATCTTATAACGTGTATCAAATTATTGACGGTCAAAAGATATTGAAGCAAACTGTAACTGGTACTTCTGTAACCTTTGCTAATATGCCTCAAGGGGATTACAGTTATGAAGTAGATTCCTATAGCACACGCTTTGGTGAGTCTCCAATAGGAAGTCAAGTAAACCTTACATTGGTTTATCCTACAATGCAGGCACCAGCTAACTTAACCTATACTATGGCAAATGGTAATGATATTACCTTAAAGTGGACCGCATCAAGTTATGCAGCATCTTATAAAGTGTACCAAATTATTAATGATCAAAAGGTATTAAAACAAACTGTAACTGGTACTTCTGTAACCTTTACAAATATGCCTCAAGGGGATTACAGTTATGAGGTTGATTCCTATAGTACCCGTTTTGGTGAATCTCCAAAAGGAAGTCAAATAAACCTTACATTGGTTTTCCCAACAATGCAGGCACCGACTAACTTAACAAATAGTATAGCAAACGGAAATGATATTACCTTAAGATGGACAGCTTCAAGCTATGCTACAGCTTATAATGTATATCAAATTATTGATGGACAAAAGGTATTAAAGCAAACTTTAACTGGAGTTTCTATAACCTTTACTAATATGCCGCAGGGTGATTACAGTTACGAAGTTGATTCATTTAGTACGCGTTTTGGTGAATCTCCAATTGGCAGCACGATAAATTTTACATTAACTTGGCCAGTAGTATCCTCACCAACTTTATCAGCAGCTGTTATAAACGTTAATAACATTACTTTTTCATGGCAGGCTGTTAGCTGGGCTAATGAATATCGTATTTATGAAGTAACAAATGGCACATTACAGTTGATTTATAAAGGGACAGCCTTAACTTATAAAGTTTATAATTTGTCAGAAGCAACTCATGTTTATCAAATTACTGCCTATAGTACTCGATTCGGAGAATCAGCGTTATCTAATCCACTGACTGAAACTATTATCTATCCTATAATGCAGTCTCCGGCGGTAAACATTAATGTCCTAGACAAAACAAGCGCTCAGCTTACTTGGAACTTTATAACCTATGCAAATGGATATAATATATATGAGATAATAAATGGTGTTCCTGCTTTACTTGTAAAAAACCTAAATAATTTATCCTATACCTTTTCTAATCTTTCATATGAAAATCATCAATATTATGTTACTTCTTACAGTAATTCATTTGGTGAATCTGATCCATCTAGCATTGTTTTAGCAAAACTAGTTGTTGATACCGTACCACCAATTACAAGTATTAATGCACCAACTAATTGGACAAATCAAAATTCACTTAATATTACTTTAACAGCAACTGATAATGAAACTGGTATTGCTAAAACCTTCTACTCTATTGATGGTTCTGGCTACATTGAAGGTAATTCTTTCATTGTACAAGGTGAAGGAATTCATAAAATATCCTTCTACTCAGTTGATAATGCTGGAAATGTTGAAGCTATCAATACTGTTTATGTAAAGATTGATAAGACTGCACCAGTCACTACATCAAATTCACCTGTTGGCTGGTCAAAGGATGATGTAACTATAAACTTAACTACAGCAGATTCACTAAGTGGCGCTGCTAAAACCTTCTACTCAATTGATGGTTCTGACTACATTGAAGGTAATTCTTTCATTGTACAAGGTGAAGGAATTCATAAGATATCCTTCTACTCAGTTGATAATGCTGGGAACGTTGAAGCTATCAATACAGTTTATGTAAAGATTGATAAGACTGCACCAGTCACTACATCAAATTCACCTGCTGGCTGGTCAAAGGATGATGTAACTATAAACTTAACTGCAGCAGATTCACTAAGTGGCGCTGCTAAAACCTTCTACTCTATTGATGGTTCTGACTACATTGAAGGTAATTCTTTCATTGTACAAGGTGAAGGAATTCACAAAATAACCTTCTACTCAGTTGATAATGCTGGGAACAAAGAGGCTTTAAATACTGCTTATGTAAAGATTGATAAAACTGCACCAACTATTACAATGAATCTATCTAACGAGTATAAGCTTGGTTCTACTTTACTATTAAACTATATAGCAAATGATAATCTTTCAGGAGTAGTTAACGAAAAAGTAATTGTTTTTGGACCTAATGACACTATTGGAAAAGTTATCACTAATGGTTCAAGTATTCAATTTGATAAACCTGGTGTTTATACTATTATCATTACAGTAACTGATGCTGCAGGTAATAGCACTACAGTTCAAAAACAATTTACTGTTTATATCCCGGCTACTATTGAAATAACACCTATAGTTGTTAAAGGAAATAATGGGGTATTTACAGTTCGTGTTGATCTTCCATCAGGATATAGTACCCAAGGATTTGACCTTAATACTGCAACACTAAATGGTGTAAATGCGCTTACAAGCAACAATGGATACTATAATCAGGCAAAGCTAGGCCAGTTCAAGTTTGAGCGTTCAGATTTCAATTTGACTGCACCTGAAATGGTAGTTGAGTTCCGATGCTACATTAATGGTTATCTTGTAGTTGGACAAACTACAGTTAAAGTACAGAAATAACATTTTAATAATCACATACCATAATAAAAGGAAGGCAAATGCCTTCCTTTTATTATGGTATATTTTATTAATTATTTTCAAAATAATTTAATTCTATGTTTAAAATATTTACTCATATTAAAAATTTCATATGTCATTATTGACATATTATTAAAATTGATATATTATATTTAATGTTATTTCAATATGTCACTATTGACATATGATAAATGTTTAAAATGCATACACTAAATTAGATAAGAAACAATACTAATAGGAGATGAGGTTTATGAATAAATTGTCTTATGGGCTTCTAAGCCTATTATCAACTGAACCAATGACAGGATATGATTTAACAATAAAAATAAATAAGTTCTGGCGCTCAACTCACAGCGCCATTTATCCTTTGCTTTCAGAATTAGAGGAAAAAGGATATGTTGAATTTATATTGGAAAAGCAAACTGGTAAGCCTGATAAGAAGATATATACCCTTACAGTACGGGGTAAGGACCTTTTACATGACTGGTTCACCTCTGAAACTGCCGAGGAAGTTGTTAGAGATGAAATGACGTTAAAAATATATTGCATAAACTGTATGGATACTGAGGCTGCAGAAAAACTTCTCAATGAACTTGAAACAAGGTATAAGAAAAAAATTGAAGAACGTAAAAACTCTATAAAAAAAATCAAACTCATATGTTGTGAGCATTCCGAAGCAGCAAGTCCCTCAAAGTTTGGTGGATATATATTAACTCAAAAAGCATTGAATGAGGCCATTTTGGATCTTAAATGGTGTGAATGGGTGAGAAAGATATATAAAAACAAGGATTTCAGTTTTTTAGATGAAGGTTTTAATTAAAAGAGGATGATGAAATAGTGGGAGAAAAAGTTTTAAAAGAAAAGTTTATTAATAAAGATATACAGGGAAAAGAGTATAACAAAATGCTGCTTATAATTGCAATGATGATCGGATCATTTGTTACAATTCTAAACCAGACAATACTTTCTACTGCGCTGCCTCAGATAATGGGGTATTTTAAAATAACTGCAAGCACAGTACAGTGGCTTACAACAGCATTTATGCTTGTTAATGCCATAATGATTCCTTTAACAGCACTGCTGCTTGAGAAAATATCAACCAGAAATTTATTTATGTTTTCTATGTTTATGTTTGGCATTGGAACTATTCTATGCGCCCTATCTACAAGCTTTGAATTTCTTCTTATTGGAAGAATAGTCCAAGCCATTGGAGCAGGAATAATAGCACCTTTAATAAATACAGCGCTTCTTATGGTTTTTCCACCTGAAAAAAGGGGCTCAGCTATGGGTATGTATGGCTTAGTTATATGTTTCGCCCCTGCTATAGGACCTACTCTATCTGGACTCATAATTGATAGATGGAACTGGCATTATTTATTCTATATTTTAATTCCTATTGTGGTTTTAGATATAATTTTTTCATATTTCTTTATGAAGGATGTTATACCATTGAAAAATCTTAAGATTGATTTCCTATCTATTATTCTATCAACAGCAGGGTTTGGATTAATGCTGTATGGATTTAGTAATGCAGGAAATAAGGGATGGTCTGATATAAGTGTTATTTCAACTATAATTGTTGGAACGATAATAAGTGCTTTATTTGTATGGCGTCAGGTTTCAATGGATCATCCAATGCTTGAAATGCGTGTCTTTAAATCCGAAATCTTTACATTGACTACAGTAATAGGAAGTATTTTAAATATAGCATCTGTGGGAGCAGGTATTATAATGCCTATTTTCCTTCAAAATATTCTTGGAAAATCTGCCTTTACCAGCGGTCTAACTCTTCTGCCAGGTGCACTACTTATGGCATTTATGATGCTAGTATCAGGTCGTCTATTTGATAAGTATGGTGTAAAGAAGCTTGCCATACCCGGAATTATTCTATTGGTTATTGCTTCTTTACCTTTCTCAAAATTGCATAAGGATACATCCGTTACATTTATTGCTGTGCTATATGCTATTAGATATATTGGAATTGCACTTGTTATAATGCCAATGCAAACAGCTGGAATGAATGCTTTGCCTAATAAACTCCTGGCACACGCCTCCGCTGTAATTAATATGGCTAAACAAGTAGCAGGATCTCTTGGGTCTGCAGTGCTGATAACTGTAATGTCTAATGTTACTGCTTCTAATGCTCCTGATAAAGCCCTTATTAAAACAAATGCGGCACTATATAAGTCAGGAATGCTTGATGCTGCACTAAAGGGTGTTAATACTACATTTATATTAGTTATAGCTATAACTGTGTTTTCTTTAGTTCTGTCCTTCTTCTTAAAGGATAAAGAGAAAAACAAAATACCATTTAAAAATAACAATAATGTAAACCAAGAAGTGGCAGTATAATTGAACGCAAATAGTTAAAGAGAGGATATCCTCTCTTTTTCGTTTATGCTCTCACAAATAAATTTCTTATGGCTTTATGCATGCCTTATATTTGTAAATTCAGATATTTCCTTGTTAATCGTACACAAATCATCCAAACAAATGTCATGAATATTTGAATGTCCAGTAATTCTTCCAAAGGTTTTAACCTCTTCGAAGGAAACATTTAAAAAATTTGTTAATCTCTTAGCTGCAGCTTCTATATTTAGTCTTTTTCTAATTTCCGGATCTTGCGTTGCAATACCTACAGGGCATAATCCACTTCCACAAATTCGATACTGTTGACATGCTGCTGCCATTAAAGTTGCTGAAGCTATTGCAACTGCATCTGCACCCATAGCCAGTGCCTTTACAAAATCAGAAGATACCCTTAGTCCTCCAGTAATTACAAGTTGTATATCTGATTGAAGGTCATCTAAATATTTTCTTGCTCTATATAATGCATAAATTGTGGGAACACTTGTGGCATCCCTAATTATCTGAGGACTTGCTGCAGTTGCTCCGCCTCTTCCATCAATTGTAATGAAATCAGGTTCGGCAAAAACACAATATTCCATATCACTTTCAATTTTGCATGCAGCAATTTTAATTCCAATTGGTCTTCCGCCTGATTCATTTCTTAGTTTACTTACTAACGCTTTCAAATCTTCTTTTGAATTAATATTCTCAAATCTAGATGGACTAATAACATCCTTTCCCATTGGTTTATTTCTTATTTCGGCTATTTCCTTAGTTACTTTGGGACCTGGAAGAAGTCCGCCCATTCCAGGTTTGCTTCCTTGTCCGATTTTAATTTCAATTGCATCTGAATTTTGAAGATTTTCCTTAGTAACGCTATAAAGATTAGGCACATATTCAAATATGTATTTATAAGAAGCATCCATTTCTTCTTTAAGAATTCCACCTTCGCCGCTGCACATAGCAGTTCTAGCCATTGCACTTCCTTTTGCTAATGCAATTTTTGTTTCTTTAGATAAAGCTCCAAATGACATATGTGAAATATAAACAGGATTCTCAAGTATCATAGGCTTCTTTGCATTTTTACCAATTATTGTTGTGGTGTTAACTTCAGCAAATTCATCTAAAGGAGGTGGATTTAGCTGATTTCCCAAAATAAGAATATCGTCCCAATTAGGAATATACATTCTAGTACCCATTGAACCAACGATTTGCTTTCCTGTAACTGCCATCTGATGTATTTCATCCATATAACGGTTACTTTTATCATCCCTTGCATATTCCTTTGGATAAGATAAATCATCTTCATTTTGATACACCTGAATATCCCCATTTTCTTTTTTGTTTATTTCTTTAATGTCTGTTATTTTTTCAAAAGCACTTGCTGGCTGCTTACACACAGGACATTCTTCAGGTGGCGTTTCCCCTCTATACACATAACCGCAAACTTTGCACTTATAAGTTGCCATACATCCATTCCTCCTGTTATTATTATGAGTGAATATTATCCATTTTTTTACTTTTATATGTATTAGCCAATATTATTTAAGGCATATAAAAACTACATTCATTAATATTCTGAATGTAGTTTTTACTTTTGGTATTATTTTATACAACAGAGAGCTATTGCTATATAACCAAGGTAATGATAACTGGATATATACTGACAATTATGAGTATGTAATTTAAAATATGAGTATATATAAAAACAAATTAGATATACTAAACACAGAAATAAAAAAGGAAGGTGTGTAATTATGGCAAATGTTAAGATTCAGGCAATTGATGACGGTCCATTTATGGTTAAGGGTGAAGTTGAAATAGTTGATGGTGAAGGAAATACAATGGATACGAAGGAAGAATGTTATTTATGTAGATGCGGCTTATCGAAAAATAAACCCTATTGTGACGGTTCTCACAAGGATAAGTTTCAGAGTAGAGATAGGGCAAAATAATCTTAATAAAAAAGTCTATGTTAATTTATAGACTTTTTTAGTTATCTTTTCATTTATTCAATAAGTACTTTTCACTCCATTCACCTATTTCTACTATTATAGGTATAAATGCTTGTCCAACTTTCGTAAGTGAATATTCAACTTTAGGAGGTATTTCATTATAAATCTTACGTGTAATTATCTCTTTACTCTCAAGTTCTCTTAGTTGCTTTGTTAATACCGATTGAGAAATATTTTTAGGCAGCATTCTATGAAGTTCATTAAATCGTACTGCACCATTTCTTAAATTCCATATAATTGCAATTTTCCATTTTCCGCCTATTGCTGAAGCTCCAGCACCAACTGGACAGACTCCATTAATATATTCAAAATCCCTCATAATTCCTCCAATAATGCTAAATTAGCACTAACACTTAAAAATATCAGTACTTGATATAATTATTATACATTGCTAAACTGACATTAGCAAATCACAGTATTATATTTGTAAAAAAATCAAGGAGGAAATATTATGTCAAACACATTTGAAACAATGAGTTCTTACCTCAAACAACACTCAATTTTAACATTATCAACCATAGGTACTAATGGTACGCCAGCTTTAGATACTGTTGACTATATGTGGACAGGTGAAAAGCTATTTTTCTTTACTGATATCCGTTCAAGAAAAGCTGCTAATATGAAAAATAACCCATCAATAGTCGCTATAGTTGCAGAAAAGGATACAGAATTTTTCTCAGCAAAATCTGTTGAAATCTATGGTACTTCCAGAATATGCGAAGATCCAGCTAAAATTAATGCTTACATGCAAAATTTCATGGCTCGCAGACCTCAGTTTGCATCACAACAGCCAAATCCTGAAATGCAGAAGAATATGGTAGTATATGAAGTGATTCCTACAAAGCTGCGTATGTTAGACAACACAATTGCACCTGGTAATATTGATGAACTAGAATTGGTTTAATTCATTTAATAACCAGACTATTTAAAAATCACCGTATAAAATATACGGTGATTCTCAATACAAAATCCATGTTATTTTTAGGCTTGCACCTGTAATAAGAACCTAAACTGCAACCCTTGCCTGTTCTAATATATTAGTCAGGGCATATATGAAAGCTTCGTTCTGCTCCATAGTTCCGATTGTAACTCTCATCCACCCTGGCATTCCAAGTAAGAAACCTGGCCTTACAATAATTCCTCTTTTTAAGAGCTCGTTAAATACCAGTTTATCATCTAATTTTGAACTAACCATAATGAAGTTAGCATTGGTTTCAATGTATAGAAGTCCCAACTTCTTAAATTCAGAATATAAATAATCCCTTCCTTTTATGTTCGTTTCATAAACATAATTTAAGTATTCACTATCATTTATTGCAGCTGTAGCAGCCTTTTGAGCAAATAAATTTACATCAAAGGGACCTACTACAGTATTGAAGTATTTTACTATTTCCTCATTGGCAATTCCATAACCGCATCTTAGTCCTGCTAGTCCATAGGCCTTTGAAAAAGTTCTTAATATTATCATATTAGGGTGACTTTCTAAAAGCTGAAGGGTGTCTGGATAATCTTCATCTGTAACATATTCAATGTAGGCCTCATCCATAATCATGAATACGTTTTCAGGAATTTTACTGATAATTCCTTCTAAGTCTTGTTTCTTGAATATAGTTCCTGTAGGGTTGTTTGGATTACACAGCCATATTAATTTAGTTTTTTCATTTATACAATCAACCATAGCGTCAACATCTAAACCATGATTCTTCATGGGCACGATTATTGATTTTCCCCCCATAAGCTTTGTAGCTGCATCGTAACGTGAAAAAGTTACCTCAGCCATTATGCTTTCATCACCAGGTTTTAATAGTGTATCACAAATAACTCTGATAAGCAGATCTGAACCTGCTCCACAGAAGATTTGAGATGTTTTTACCCCTAATTTTCTAGAAATAGCTGCTTTCAGTTCAAAATTTGATGCGTCTGGATACAGACAAGTTTCATCAATTGTTTCCTGTAGTACCTTTTTTACCTTAGGAGAACATCCAAGTGGGTTTTCATTTGATGCAAGTTTAATAACTTCCTCAAGCCCAAGTTCTCTTTTAACCTCACTAATGGGCTTGCCAGCAACATACATCTCCATGCTGAATACTTCTTCCCTTATACCATACCCCATTAAAAATACCCCCATAATTATATTTATAATTAAAAATTAATAATTAAAATTTTGTTTGATCCCCCATAATTGTTAATTATTAATTGTAATTACCTTAAATTATGTGCTACCCTAGTTGCTATTTTTCTTCCCCAATAATTCTCACTTCTGGATGAAGTTCTACGTTGTATCTTTCCTTAATCACTTCTTGAACATATTCTATAAGTGATAAAACGTCCTTTGCAGTTGCGCCGCCTTTATTTATAATAAAGCCTGCATGCTTTTGTGAGACCTCAGCTCCCCCGATACTGTAGCCTTTTAAAGCACTTTCTTCTATAAGTTGTCCTGTAAAATATCCTTCGGGCCTTTTAAAGGTGCTGCCTGCTGAAGGGTACTCCAATGGCTGTTTATCTTCTCTTCTTCTTGTTAATTCATCTATTCTGTTTTTAATTTTCTCATGATCACCTTTTTTTAATTTAAAGCTGGCTTCAAGAACAGCATAGCCATGTTTTTGGACAGCACTTGTTCTATAGCCAAGATCAAGCTGCTCTCTATCTAAATTTATAAGATTTCCTTCTTTATCAACTACAAGGGCACTGTATATTACTTGGCTTACTTCTCCATTATAGGCTCCTGCATTCATTGTAACAGCTCCACCTACTGTACCAGGAATACCACAGGCGAATTCAAAGCCTGTTAGGTCATTAGTAAGTGCTGCATCAGAAACCTTGCATAGGTCAGCGCCGCCTTGAACAATTACCATTTCTTCCTGAACCTTTATAGTATCAAGTTTTGTAAGCTTAATAATAACACCTCGATAGCCACCGTCTCTTACTACAAGGTTAGATCCTCTTCCTATTATATAAAAGGGTATCCTATCTTCATTGCATAACTTTATAATATTAACAACTTCCTCGAAAGTTTTGGGGTATACTAATATATCAGCAGGACCCCCAACCTTAAAAGACGTATGGTTCTTCATTGGCTCATTTATTGCTATATCGTCAACTTTCAAAAGCTTTGAAAGTTTACTACTAAAGTTTTCATATTGGTTCATCTTAAATCTCCTCAACATTATTAAAGACTCACATTTCTAGTATAATTTTTCTAGCTGTATTAATCAAGTTTTAGTTTTTTATATTTTCTAATACTTCAAGTTTCTTACATATCATATATTAATCTTTTCCAGCATTTCTAAAATAATCGAATATACTTTGTGCAGCTCTTTTATCAATTGCAGGTGTTTCTAGTAATTCTTCTACCTTGGCATTCTTTATGTTTTCAATGCTGCCAAACTTTTTTAGAAGCTCTTTCCTTCTCTTTTCTCCTACTCCCGGAATATCTTCCAAAACTGAGTGAAGGACTCTCTTATCTCTAAGGCTTCTATGATAAGTAATTGCAAATCTGTGAACCTCATCCTGAATTCTCGTTATAAGCTGCATAACATTTGAACTTGGCCTAATAAGCACCTCATTATTATTATATATTAAACCTCTGGTATTGTGCTTATCGTCCTTAACCATGCCGCATACTGGTATATCAATATTTAAGCTGGCTAAAACTTCAAGGGCAATATTTACCTGACCCTTTCCACCGTCCATCAGTATTAAATCTGGAAAAACACAAAACTTGCCTGCACTTAATTCTAAGTTTCTTTCCTTTATCTTCTCTATTTCCTCTAATCCATGTTTAAAACGCCTTGTTAATATTTCTCTCATGCTGTCATAGTCATTAGCACCTATAACTGACTTTATTTTAAATCTTCTATAATCACTATTTTTAGCCTTTCCGCCCTCAAAAACAATCATACTTCCAACAGAGTCTACCCCTTGAATATTAGATATATCATAAGCCTCAATTCTATTAGGAAGCTCTTCTAAGTCTATAACAGAAGCTAATTCTTTAAGAGCAGTTTTATGAATTTCCTTGTCTTGAAGCAGTTTAAGCTTAAACTGTTCTAAGGTTAGTTTAGCATTTTTTGTAACCATTTCAAGTAAATCTTTTTTGTCACCTCTTTGAGGAACCTTAATTGAGACTTTTGAGCCTCTTTTCATGGTAAGCCACTCCTCTATAAGCTCACTATCCTCTATGTTTTGAACAAATATATTCTTTGGCACAAAGGCAGTACCACCATAAAACTCCTTAACAAAATCAGATATTATTTCTCCATTTGAAATACCTGCTGTATTTTCAAGCATATAATTTTCTTTGCCTAAAATTTTGCCATCTCTTAAGAAAAATATCATAGCACAGGTGTCTTTCTCATCGCTGTAAATACTTATAAAGTCTTCGTCCTCAAAGTTTCCTGTTATAATCTTCTGCTTTTCTACTATTTTTAAAACCGCAGCTATTTTATCTCTATAGGAAGCTGCATTTTCAAATTCTAATTTCTCTGCCGCTGCTTCCATTTCAATCTTTAATTCCCTTAACACATGCTTATCTTTTCCCGAAAGTAGATCAATAATATCTTGTACAAGCTTTCCATAGTCTTCTTTGGAAACTAAGCCTGCACAGGGAGCGTTACATAAGCCAATATGATAATTAAGACAAGGTCTTATGTTAGTTTCACCTTCTTTAATCACCATTTTACAAGTTCTTATTGGAAATACCTTCTTTATTAAATCAAGTGTTTCGTAGACTGCAGAAACATCAGTGTAAGGTCCAAAATATTTAGCACCGTCCTTAGCTAATATTCTTGTCATAAATACCCTAGGATAATCCTCATTTGTAGTAATTTTTATAAAAGGATAGTGTTTATCGTCTTTTAGCAAAATATTATACTTTGGCCTATACTTTTTTATAAGATTGCACTCTAAAATAAGTGCTTCCATTTCAGAATCTGTAACTATATTTTCAAATTCAGCTATATTTTTTACCATAGCTTTAACTTTTTCAGAATGATTCTTTGAACTCTGAAAATATTGTCTCACTCTATTTTTAAGAATCTTAGCCTTGCCAACATAAATTACTTCTCCTAAGGAGTTTTTCATTAAATACACTCCAGGCTTATCTGGCAATATTTTTAGTTGATATTCGAAATCAAACATGGTTTACCTCCATGGAAATCATTTGTGTTTTAATCTATTTATCTATGTAATTGTAGGGATTTTATAAATCACATAAAGAAGTCCAATAACTACAAGTACCAGTTCGATAAATGTTCCAAACTTTGAGCCTACTTTATAGGTCAGCGGCAGCTTAATTTTCTTATTTTTAAAGGGGTAAAAAAGAGGTATTCCTCTGTTAGTTGCCATATCCCCTAAAAGATGTGTGCTGTAACCTATAATAAAATAAGAGGTTAGATGCTTTAAATTGTATTTATCTCCAATATATCCTGCTATAAATGTAAAAGTAATCATTCCTAAAAGGCTGTGAGTAAGTCCTTCCCTATGAGAGGAAAGTCCAATTGCGATAAGAGCTGCCCCTAAAGCCTTGTAGGCGGGTTCATTTGTATATAAATAATCAAACCACAGCACTATTATACCACTACAAAAGTATAAAGTAACTTTTGTATTCTTGTTTTTAAAGGGCAGTATATATTTATTTACAATGCTCTTGGGGTGATCTAAATCTGGCAGCAGCGAGGCAGCCAAGACAACTGTCATTCCCAAATAGCTGAAGCCACCAGGTAATCTGTTACATAGAGCAATATAGGCTGCTACTCCAATTCCCGCATGTGTTTTCCCTGTCATAATTTCTCCTACATATACTATACGAATAAAGATCTATTTTTTATAGTGTAAAATAAAAAGCTTAGTATCTCTTAAACAGCATAGATACTAAGCTTCATTATAACATAGAAACATATGTTCACAAAGGGAATCCATTATTTTTCAGGAAATACTTTAATAAGTCCCTTTATTAAAAGAAATATTATAAATAATACTACAAATATTCCACCCATTCCTGATAATAAAATATTTATTGACTCTTTAAAATTAGAAGCAATTATACTATCCATATAAGCCACCTGCCTTATCTTTCTTAAAATTTAACTAGGTTTAGTATTAAGCCACCTGCTATAACAGAAGCAATTTGTCCTGCTACGTTGGCTCCAACAGCATGCATTAATATGAAGTTTTGATTATCTTCCTTTTGAGCCATTTTTTGAATTACTCTAGCTGACATTGGAAAGGCTGATATTCCTGCAGCACCTACCATTGGATTTATCTTTTTCTTTAAGAAAAGATTTAGGAACTTTGCAAATAATACTCCACCGATGGTATCAAAAATAAAGGCTACAAGACCAAGTCCAATTACAAGAGCAGTCTTTAAGGTTACAAATTGTTCTGCCTTCATGGAAGATGCAATTGTTATTCCAAGTAATAGAGTTATTATATTTACTAGTTCATTTTGAGCAGACTTAGATAACTTGTCTAAGACACCGCATTCTCTAATAAGGTTACCGAACATTAAGAATCCTACTAAGGAAACAGAAGTCGGTGCTATAAGACCAGCTATTATTGTTACTAGTATAGGAAATAGTATTCTTGTCTTTTTAGATATGCTTTCTGCCTTGTAAGGCATTCTTATTCTTCTCTCTTTTTTAGTGGTAACTAATTTAATAGCAAAAGGCTGTATTACCGGTACTAGTGACATATAAGAATATGCAGCTACAGTAATTGGTGCTATAAGGTTACTCTTAAAAAAGTTTGCCACAAATATTGACGTAGGGCCATCTGCTGCACCTATAATCCCTATGGATGCTGCATCCTTTAAATTAAAGCCTAAAAGCACTGCAGCGCAAATGGTAAAGAATATTCCAAACTGTGCTGCTGCTCCAAATAGAAGCATAAATGGATTTGATAAAAGAGGTCCAAAGTCTATCATTGCTCCTATTCCTATGAATAACAGCAGCGGGAACATTTCTGTAGCTATCCCACCATTAAATAAAACATCTAAGATTCCTTCTATTTTAGTACCATTTAAGACTTGAGTTACAGCTCCGGACATAGGTATATTTACAAGTATTGCTCCGAAACCTATTGGCAACAATAAGGCTGGTTCAAAGTCTTTTGCGATTGCCAGATAAATAAGTATGCCCCCAATCACCCACATAACAATCTGTTTAATGGTGATTGCAGCTATACCCTGAAGTAAAAATTCCATTTATATTTCCTCCCTGTTATTTTGCTATTTGTACAATAGTTATTTAACTTTAGTATTACCTTGCTTATATGCTTATCCTATTTGTACAAGCATTTCTCCAGGATTAACAGATTGTCCATTTGAAACTCCAATTGAAGTTACCCTTCCATCAACAGGTGATACTATTTCATTTTCCATCTTCATTGCCTCTAATATTAGTAATGGCTGATTTTTCTTTACTACATCTCCAACCTTTACTTTTATAGCAATAATAGTACCTGGCATAGGTGCCTCTATGGTTGTTCCTACAGAAACATTATTTTCAATAGGTGCCTTAGCTGATGCTATTAAAGCTGCTGATGTATTTTTTTCATTATCTGCAAGTGAAGCAGCAGTTTCTCCAGTTACTTCTTCAATTTCTACTTCATATACCTTTTCATTTAATTTTATTATATATTTCTTCATGTATAGGACTCCTTCCAAATTAATAATCTCTATTTAACTCTTCTGATTTTTGAAATGTGGAAATGTGAATCAGGCTTATCCTTACCAGCCATTATTGAAGCTGCAAGAGCCACAACTACCTTTTCTTCCTCTTCTATTTCAAGCTCAGTATCATAATTTGAGTCATTTTCCTGTAAACTATCATTTTCTTCTTCTTTACTAAAAAGTCCTTTAAAAAAGCTGCCTATTCCCACTCTAATCACTCCCTTGGTTTACATTGTTACATATATATAATGAGGCTTATCCTCATCACTGCTTTCACTGTCATTAGCTGTACCCTTAAGCCTATCTTCGAAGAATTTCTTTGCTACCTGCGGAAATAAAATATAGGATAGTAAATCTTCCATTGAGTTTGCGAGGCTTCCTATTTCTTCTCTATATTTTTCAATTTCTGGCTCTAACAAATCTGCAGGTCTTACTGTTATAACCTCTTCATCACCAATAATTATCTTTTTAATTTCATCCTTTATTGGCGCTGGTGACTTTCCATATAGGCCCTTTACATATTCCTTTATTTCCTTAGGAACCATTTTATATCTTTCACCGGCTAGAATATTAAATACAGCTTGGGTTCCCACCATTTGGCTAAGTGGGGTAACTAATGGAGGAAAACCTAAATCCTCCCTTACCTTAGGAATTTCTCTAAGGACTTCTTCGAATTTATCTTCTGCCTTCTGGGACTTAAGCTGTGACAAAAGATTTGAAAGCATTCCACCTGGAACCTTATAGGTTATAGTTTTAGGCTCAACATCCATAACCTTAGGATTTAATATTCCTGCTTCCCTGTATTTTTCTTTTATAGGCTTAAAATAATCTGCAATTTCTCCCAGTAAATTTATGTCTAATTTTGAATCCCTTTCACCCTCTTTAAGAGTGAGTACCATTGACTCTGTAGCTGGCTGTGAAGTACCTTCTCCAAATGGTGAAATTGCAGTATCTATTATATCTATTCCAGCTTCTACCGCTTTTAAATAGGTCATAGATGCAATTCCGCTTGTACTATGAGTATGTAAATCTAAAGGAACACCTATATTCTCCTTTAGCTTCTTCACAAGCTCATAGGCTGAGTTAGGAGTCAATATGCCCGCCATATCTTTTATGCAAATGGAATCTGCTCCTAAAGTCTCCATCTTCTTTGATAATTCAACATAATAGTCTAAGGTATGAATGGCGCTTGTAGTATAGCTTATTGCACACTGGCAGTGAGCTCCTGCTTCTTTTATAGCCTTAATGGAAGTTTCAAGGTTTCTCACATCATTTAGTGCATCAAAAACTCTTATAATATCTATTCCATTTTCCACCGACTTTTTAATAAAGGCTTCTACAACATCATCAGGATAATGCTTGTAACCTAAAAGATTCTGTCCTCTTAAAAGCATTTGAAGCTTTGTATTTTTAACCCTTTTTCGAATTTCCCTTAACCTTTCCCAAGGATCCTCATTAAGAAATCGAAGACAGGCATCAAAGGTTGCTCCTCCCCAGACCTCCAGTGAATAATAACCTACGTTGTCCATCTTTTCTAGAATTGGTAGTATTTCTTCTGTTTTAAGTCTTGTAGCAATTAATGATTGATGTCCATCTCTAAGTGCTGTTTCAGTTATTTTAACTGGATTCATTTTAATTCACCTTCCTAGTATTCATCTCTAATGAGCAGTCTTACTAGCTTAGTTTAGTATGCCCATTTCGATTTAAGTAAATCTATTAAATTGCTTTATAACTTTATGTTTTTAAAATAATCTATTGCCATTTCTTCTATTTTTTCTATTAACTCACTAACTTCATGTTTTCTTGATCTGCCGCATTCAAAGGCATTACTTTTACATATAAGGCATTTTCTTGGCTGAAGACCTAAGTCTCTCCTTGAAACTTGGTTACCCGATGCATCTAAAACGTCAAAATCATATAGTCTTCCAAGGGGATGAATTTCTTCAATATCTGCAGCTATTTTTTTAATTAATTTATCTTTTTCATAAAATACTGCAAAATACTCTGGACCGCTGTTTTTATATAAGATTTTTTCATGTACAATATCAATTAAAAGTTCCCCCAATTTTTGTTTAAAGGCTCTTAACCCTTCATCAAAAATATTTTTTACAAGTGGGTTATACTTAACGGCTCCTGGTATATTTAATTTATAAGAAACTATGGTACTTCCATATTTATTTATTAAATATTGCTGATAATCAACTCTTATATCTCTTGCTTCCAATATATCTTCAAGGCTTTGTTTTTCACCGCTAAAGTACTCACTCACTTATAATCACTCCTTGCTAACAATTATGAGACGATGCAATTGTCTGTAAAATCTGCTATGCGGCAGAAGAAACGTCCCCGTTCCACGTCTATTTTACCTTTTTAACTACATCAATAATGCTTCCATCTCTATATTCAATTATACCAACAACTTCACCTTCGTACTCAATCTTATCTGGAATACCAACTATACTGTAAGCTTTATCCTTTAGTTCTTCTATGCTCTTTACTGGAAGATTAACTGCTTTAAAGCTTTCTAATAAATCAGTTCTCCTTGGATTTACAGCGATACCTACTTCTGTTACTACAACGTCAATGCTTTCACCTGGTGTAATTACAGTGTTTACATCTTCAACGATGCAAGGTATTCTGCCGCGGATTAATGGAGTAACAATAACAGTAAGCTTTGCACAAGCAGCTGTATCTGAGTGTCCTCCAGAAGCGCCTCTTAAAACTCCATCTGAGCCAGTCATAACATTTACATTGAATTTTGTATCTATTTCAAGTGCTGATAATACAACTACATCAAGCTTATTAGCTATGCATCCCTTATTATGAGGATTAGCATAAAAGGAAGCATCTATTTCATGCTGCATTGGATTATTTCCAATAGAATTTACTGAAACCAAATCGAAGTCTTGTACATCATAAATATGTTTAATTAAGCCTTCTTCAAGCATCTCTATCATAGGCTTGGTTATTCCACCTAAAGCAAAACTAGCTTTTATATCTCTCTTAAGCATCTCTTCTCTTAAAAATCTAGTTACTGCAAGTGCTGAACCACCTGAACCTGTTTGAAAGGAGTAACCATCTTTGAAATAAGGTGAAGCAGTTATTGCCTTACTTGCATTCTCGGCTATTAAAAGCTCCTTTGGATTCTTAGTATACCTTGTAGCACCAGAAGCTATTCCTGCAGGATCTCCAATTGAATCTATTTTAACCACATAATCAACATAGGTTTGGTCAATGCTAGCAGGCATGTTTGGGAACTCTACCAAGCAATCTGTAAGTATAACTACCTTGTCTGCATATTTGGCATCCACCATAGCATAGCCTAAGGAGCCGCAGTTTGCCTTTCCTCTAGTACCACTTGCGTTTCCATACTCATCAGAGGCTGGGGCACCTAAAAATGCTACATCTATTTTAATATCCCCACACTCTACTGCTCTAGCTCTTCCACCATGAGATCTTACAATAACAGGCTCCTTTAAGATTCCACTGGAAATAGCTTCTGCCAATGCTCCTCTTAGCCCGCTTGTAGTTATTTTAGATATTACTCCATTTTTTATATGTTCAATAAGAGGCTTATGTACACTTCCAAGTGAACTGGTAGCTAGTGTTAAATCCTTTATTCCAAGCTTTGCAATTACCCCTAAGACATTATTTAAAATATAGTCTCCTTCTCTAAAGTGATGATGAAAGGAGATTGTCATACCATCCTTTAAACCAGTTTTTAATATAGCTTCTTCAATACTTCTTAATAGTTTATTTTCACCAGGTTTAACTGGCTTTATCTTAGGAGTTGTTTTTACTATTTCGTCACTAAAGGCAAATTGACCTTCAAAAGGTTTTCTGTCCTTTAATATTCCATCTGGAATCTCTCTTCCAATAATGTTTATCATATTTTTTAACCTCCTTATGCATTCACATTTAGGCCTGATGCAGCAGCTAACTGAAGTATTCTTTCAGCTCTTTCCACTATAGGCTTATCTACCATTTTTCCATTTACAGAAATAACTCCAAGGCCTTTTTCTTCTGCTTCTTTAGCAGCTCTTACTATAGAAATTGACTTATTAATTTCTTTTTCTGATGGTGTGTAAATCTCATGTACTGGCTTAATCTGTCTTGGATTAATAACAGACTTACCATCAAATCCAAGCTGTTTAATAAGTTCTACTTCTCTTCTAAAGCCTTCCTCATTATCAACCTCTGTATAAACTGTATCCAAGGCATAAATTCCTGCAGCTCTTGCAGCAATAACAATCTGGCTTCTAGCTCCTAAAAGCTCCATGCCGTCAGGATACCTCTTTGTCTTAAGATTTGTTACATAGTCCTCTGCTCCTAGAGCTACTGCTATTAGCCTTTTACTTGCAGTGGCAATTTCAAAGGCATTAATTATCCCAATTGGGCTTTCAATTGCCGCCATCATCTTTGTACTTCCAACATCTCTACCGCACTTTCTTTCTACTTCTTCTATAACAGCTTCTACTGCATGTATGTCTTCCTTTCTTTCAGTTTTAGGAAGTCTTATAACATGTACTCCAGCTCTAACAACAGCCTCTATGTCCTCTCTTCCAAAGGGAGAATCCAGTCCATTTATTCTTACAACTAATTCTGTATTTCCATAATCTATAGTTTTTAATGCATTATATATTAAAAATCTAGCGGAATCCTTTTCAGTTAAGGCAACTGCATCCTCTAGGTCAAACATGAGAGAGTCTGCACCATAAATGTAAGCGTCCCTAACCATACTTGGATTACTTGCTGGAAGGAACATCATTGTTCTTCTTAATCTCTCCATAACTATACGGCCTCCCAATCAAATTTCTCTTTTATACCTGCTGCTCTATAGGCTGCACATTGTACTCTTGCCTTAATTGTGCAATCTAAAGCCCCTTTATCTGCAGCTATTATTCTAGCATTCTCTACTTTTAGATTTTCTAAGGTTTCAGTTATTACCTTTCTTATTTGTCTCCCATACTGTCTTTCTACACTACTGTTAAGCTCAATTTGTATTCCAGCTTCTTCTGTAGGTTCTATAATTATTTGGATGTCACTAGATTCTAAAGTTCCAGCTATTGAGTTTTTCATTAGCTTCATGATTTCCCTCCTGTTTTCCTCTGGGGTACATGAAGATTATTAATCTTCATGCCTCCTGTATTCCTTTGAAGCACAAAACAATGATTAATTATTTTGCGTCCTGCTTTTTTTATTGTATTAAGCAATTATTAATTCAATACGCTAAATTCATTACCGGCCAGTATTTAAGTTAATTATAAAATAAACATAGTTCCCACTAAAGTTTTTTTGATGTTCTTTAGTGTATTTTTTGTGTTTTTTTACATATAAAAAGAAGAATAACCATGAAGGGTTATTCTTCTTTTTATATGTTATATGCTTTATAAATTAGCCTTCTAACTAATCTTTAATCTCCGAGGTTACTATAATTAGTGAGTATTCCAGGTGCTTTTTTATAATAAACTCTATGCCTTCCTTATCTTTTTCTATTATGGCCTTTAAAATTTCTCTATGCTCCTTAATGCCTTCTTCTCTTCTTTCATTTTCCGAAATGGAAATATTCCTAAACCTTTGAAGGTATTCGTTTAACCTGCTGATCATACTTTCTAATCTTTTCATTCTGCTGGCTCTATAAATTCTAGTATTAAATTCACCAAATAATTTAATTACCTCTTCAACCTTACCTGCTCTGTTTTGTTCTTCAGTTAAATCAAGGAGTTTTTCTATTTCATTAATCTCTTCTAAAGTTATATTATCCATGGCATTGATTGCAGCTAGTACTTCTAAACTGTGTCTTATTTTATAAATTTCTATGACGTCTTCAGTAGAAATCTTTTTCACCACAACACCTTTTCTTGGCAGATATTCTACTAATTCCTCCATTTCAAGTCTTCTTAGTGCTTCTCTAATTGGGGTTCTGCTTATATTCAATCTTTCAGCATATTCTTTTTCTATAATTCTTTCACCAACTGGAATAATGCCACTTATTATGGTTTTTCTTAAGCTTTCATAAACAACATCACTTATAGGTTTATTCTGACTGAAATCCGTGCTTTCAACTAGTTTATCTATATAATCCATTATGAAAACTCCCTCTCTTTATTAAACAGAATATATTATATATAGATTTTAGCATAAATTTTAATGTGATATGCAACTTTTCTATGCTAGTTCTAACTTTTATTCAAAAGCAGAAAAATAATAGAAAAGATTTTCTAAGAAATCTTTTCTATTAAACTTGAAAGCTTGGCCAATTCTATAGGTTTTAAAATGTAAGCATCAGCAGCCTCATTGTTATTTATTTCCTTTTCGTTTCCGTCAATATATCCAGTCATAATAATTACTAACGCATCACTTCTAAGTTCCTTCACCTTTGCTGCTAGCTCACTTCCATTCATGTTAGGCATCATATAGTCAGTTATAAGTAAATCAAATCTATTAGTATCTGCTTGAAAAAGCTTTAGAGCCTTTAAGCTGTCTGTTTCCGAGACCACATTATAGCCTAGGTGCTCAAGTCCCTTCTTCAGCACTTTAGTGACCTTTACATTATCATCAACTAGAAGTATTTTTTTATTTTTAGTTTGAATACTTTTAATGTTTTCAGTGCCTTCAACTATTACTTCTTCCTCTACCAGCGGTAAATAAACCTTAATAGCAGTACCTACTCCCACCTCACTGTCAACAGTTATAATACCCTTATATTTGTCTATTATGTTGTGAACGACAAAAAGTCCAAGGCCTGTTCCTTCACCCATGGCTTTTGTGGTAAAGAAAGGGTCAAATATTCTTTCCTTAGTTTCTTCATTCATACCGCAGCCATTATCTTCAACAGTAAGTTCAATATAATTATTTTGCCTATGCAGGGCTTTATTTATTTCCTGTGCTTTTGTACCATTAATATTGGTTAAAGTTATTTTTATCAAGCCCTCTTTGCCTTTAATAGCTTGAAAAGCATTAGTACATAAATTAAATATAACCTGGTGTATTTGTGTAAAATTAGCTTTCACATACCCTGCTGCGTTATTAAAATCTAACTGAAGTTTTATATTCTTAGGTAAAATTGCTTTCAATAACTTTATTGTTTCTTTTGTCACTTCATTTACATTAATAAGTTCCAGCTTAGTTATTTCTTTATCACTTCTGCTGAAAACTAAAATCTGTTCGATTAAATCCTTACCTTTTTTTGAAGCCTTAAATATCTCGTCAACATCCTCATAGTATTCACTATCTTGAGGCAAACTCATAAGCATTAGCTCTGAGTAACCAAGAATAGGGGTTAGCAGATTGTTTATATCATGAGCTATTCCACCTGCAAGAGTTCCAATCATTTTTAATCTCTCTGAATGAAAAAGCTCTGATTCCTTTTTTCGCAGCTGCTCAGAGGTTTCATTCAGCATCTTTAAATATTTAGTTTCTTTTTCAAGCTCTTCCTTGTTCCTTTTCATTCTGATTAATGTTGTTACAAATATATATATAAGGATTGCTATTAAACCATCTATAGCAATAATTTTTAGTAAAAATTTGTTTATAGGACCTTGAATCTCATCATAGGACATAGTTAGTGCAACCACCCAAAAGTGATCTCCTAGCTCTACAGGTGTATAGGCATTAAGCTTCTTTGCCTTAGTCAGTTCCTTATTACCTGCATCTGCCCACCAGTATGAATGATAAATTGCGGTTCCTTCCTTGCCTGTAAGTTGGTCTTTAATTAAATTTTCCAGTTCAGTATAATCCAGGCCAGGAAAAACTTGCTTTCTTGATTCAATAACATCCATTCCCACCTGCTCTTTTACTTGATGCATAATTATGATGCCCTCTTGATCCTTTACCATGGCATAGCCTTTTTCTCCAATTTTTACAGGCGCAATTAATTTATCATATAAAACATCTAGATTTACTGTTGCCGAGATTATTCCCCTGAAAGTTTCTCCATCGTAGATTGGTTGATATATATTTAAAATAAAAATATTTCTGCCTTTATCCATATAGGCATTTCCTATATAGGTGCTTTTTTTATTAATTGCCGTTTTTAAATCCTCATTTATTGCAACGTCATTATTTTTAAGACCTTGAGGATATTCTGCTATAGCCTTTCCTTCTTTATCAAAGATCCTTACGGTATCAATAGCCTCTCCCTGTGCAAGATAATAAGACTTTAATTCCTCCATAGAAGCATTAATCCTTTGAGTCTTGTCAACACCAGTAAAAGTCTTAACAAATTTATTATCTAAAGTGATTATTTTCATACTATCAGCAACTTCGTTTATAAAAAGCTCTATACTCCGAGAAATGGACCTGGAGGTACCAAGCATACTTTGCTGCTGCTGAACTACAATTGTATTTTTGTATTGATCATAGGTAATATAGGTAAGCAGGCATAAAATTGCCACTAATGCAATACCTATACAAATTCTAGCCTTTACAAATCGAAAATTCACACTATCCATGAACTTCTTTAACAATGATTTTGCCACCTCTGCACACCCCATAAATTATATTCTTCTATGAAAACAACTTAATAATAATTATAATATATCTTAGGCTTCACATAAAGCTTTTAATGTTATATTGAAATTTAGTATTTTAGTTATTGATTTTTAAAGCTTATTTTTAATATAATTAAATTAATCAATATAAGATGATAATTTAATCTTTTTATGATACGAGGTAATTATGGAACAAACTAAAATTCTCATTGTTGAAGACGAAGAACCTATAAGAAAATTAATCTGCAAGATATTAGCAAATGAAAACATGATGGTTTTTCAAGCTGAAAACGGTAGGCAAGCTCTTGAAATGATAAACAAATATAACTTTAATTTAATTATATTAGATATATTAATGGATGATATTTCAGGGTATGAAGTAGCAGAAGAAATTAGAAAGCACAATTTACAAATACCTATTATATTCTTAAGTGGTAAAAATCAAGATGAAGATATTATAAAGGGTCTGGACTTAGGAGCTGACAGCTATATTACTAAGCCCTTTAGTCCTACTGTGCTATTTGCTAAGGTTAAATCCCAACTTAAAAGGCACAAAGAAATTTCTCAAAATGATATTCCTAGTAATCTTATAATTAATGGATGCTTTAAATTTGATTTAAAAAGCTATAAGTTCTATAAGGAGGAGGTAGAAATTAAATTATCCTCAAAGGAAACAAAGCTTATAAAATTCTTCATGGAACATCCAAATCAAGTATATTCAAAGCAGGAACTATATCAGCAGGTATGGCAAGATAATTCTTCTGATGATAATAGTATTATGGTTTATATAAAATATTTAAGAGACAAAATTGAGAAGGTTCCAAGCAAGCCAAAATTTATTAAGACGGTTTGGGGGATTGGCTATCAGTTTACTGCAAATTAGTTTATAATTACAGTGAGCTGATAAACTTAACTAAAAATGGGAAAGTGGCTATTACGCATACATATCGTGCAAGCTGGAGAATAGCTACTTTAGGTGCATCTCCGCCAAGATCCTTTGCAATAAGAGCCATATCCGATACCCCTCCTGGTGCACTTGCTAAAAGTGAAGTAATTAATTCCAGTCCGCAAACCTTGGTTATAAAAATACCTATACATAGGTTTACCAGAATTATTCCCACTAAAAGTATTAATGCCGGCAAAATAATTCCTTTAAGTTCTACTATATTTCCATAGGTCATTCTTTCTCCAATAAGTATCCCGGCAAATACTTGGGTAAGTCTGCGTAAATTTAAGGGCATATATCCCCTATTAAAAATCACACTGAAAGCCCCAACTGAAAGCATGGAAAAAGTCAATGCCCCTGCAGGAATCTTCAGTTTATAGCCAATTAAACCTGCTGCTAAAGCCACAGTAAGTGTAAGTATAAGATTACTTACTTTTTCTTTTGAGCTGCTTTTTTCCTTAGTGGCTGCTGCAGCCTGCATTGATGCATCAACGCTATTGCTGCAGATAATTAAATCTGGGTTTTCATCACTTTTTTCAGATTTATTTATTCGTGAGGACAAGAATTTCAAAGATGGCGGAAAAATAATAAATACGCACATAAGTCTTACCATTTGCAATATAGCTACCTTTGAGGAATCTGCACCTAAATCATTGCTTATAAGTGACATATCAACAATTCCACCTGGAGCACAGGCAAAAAGAGCTGTAACTAAATTAATGCCTGTGATTTTATACATAATAAGCCCCATAAGTAAATCTAAAACTATCATAGTGGTAACCATTAAAATCGCTGGTTTTAGCATTTTTTTTAAATCTAATACATCTTTGTATTTAATGCCTGATCCAATAAAAGCACCTGCTGCAATTTGGGTAATTATTCTTACATCTTGAGGAAGATAAGCGCTTCCTGTTATTACGTTAAATATTGCTACTGACAGCATTGCTCCTACCATAGCACCTGCAGGAACTTTTAAACGAAGTGCTGTAAGTCCTCCTATTAAGCCTATAATTAAAGTTATTATCAAGTTAATCATCTATTAAGCCTTTTCCCTCTCTACAACGTCTTTTTTTACCCTAGGCAATTCTTGTTTACTCTATCATTAATTAAGTAATCGCGTGTCATGCTCCCACCACCTACGCTATGCTTAGAGAATGGGAGATTTCTACTGTGTTAGGTTATATTATACTTTCTTTACAATTGTTTTCTTCTTATATTTATTGTATCATTGAAATTGTAATATAACTAATACTATAATCTTTATAATTTATATAGGTTTTTACCTATACAGAGAGCATAACAATTGATAATTGTTGTGTGCAGGCAAAAGTCCTAAATGGACTTTTGCGGGTAACCTAGCTGGTGGGAATGGTTGTGTACAGGTTACCCAGTAAAGAGGAATACTAGGAGGTTACTATGGATTTTCGTCAACTTAAATATATGCTTATGGTGGCAGAAGAAAGAAGTTTTTCAAAGGCTGCGCAAAAGTTATATATAGCACAGCCCTCACTTAGTCAATATATTCAAAAATTAGAACAGCAACTTGGGGTGGAACTCTTTGATCGATCTACCTCCCCCCTTAGACTTACCTATGCTGGGGAACTATACGCTGAAACAGCCAAACACATTTTAGATTTAAATATGCAGTTATCACAGCAAATGGAAGACATCGTGGATTTTAAAAAAGGCAGACTTGTTATAGGCCTTTCCACTTTTCGAAGTACCTATATTATGCCAATGCTTCTTCCTTCCTTTTATGAGAAGTTTCCTGGAATAGATGTAGTTCTTATAGAAGGAACCTCACCAGAGTTATACGATCTGGCCGTTAAAGGAGTTACAGATATTTCTATTATGACTTTGCCAATAAATGAGGATCATTTTTCTTATGATCCAATTATGGAAGAAGAAATCTTGCTGGCCCTTCCACCTCACCATCCCGCATGTGAAAAATTTAAGGCTAATGAAATAGATATGAAGACTAGGCATAAGATTGAACTAAGCAGCCTGCGTGATGAACCTTTTATTCTTCTTAAACAAAATCAAAAATTACATCAAATTTCAGCCTATCTTTGTGAGCAAGCAGGTTTCAGGCCTAAAATCATACTTGAGACAGAAAGTATAGAAGCAGCACATGCCTTTGCTGCCGCTGGAATGGGAATTACCTTTATACCTGATACAATAGCAAGCTTTAACAGGTTTTTAGAACATCCCATGTATTTTTCATTAGAAGAGTTTAAGGCAACAAGAACACTGGTGGTTGCATACAGAAAGGGTAAATATATATCCAAAGCTGCCAAGGAATTTATCAACTTAGCACAAACAGTTTTAAAGCCACATAACAGTATAAAATAGCGGAAATATATAAAATATGCTCATTCCACATATTTTATATATTTCCGCTAATTTCGTTTTGTTTAATTTCAACTATTTCTTTATTACTAGCAATTAATTAATGTTACTTACCAAGTGCGGTTTTCATTACCTGGCCAGCTATTTTTGCAGCTGCTATACCTCCTTGGCCCCCATCTTCCACAATTACAGCAACAGCAATCTGAGGATTATCATAGGGAGCAAAGCCTATAAACCAAGAATGAGGTGGTTTACTTGGATCATTATCATGTTCAGCAGTACCTGTCTTTCCAGCTGCATTTATTCCTGGAATAGCTGCAGCTGTTCCTGTACCGCTGGTTACAACGCTTCTCATCATATCTTTCATAATAGCATCATTGTCTTTTGATAATATTGTCCCAATACCCTTAGGAGAAATATTTCTAATTGGATTTCCCTTGCTGTCCATAACCTGACTTACTATGTACGGTTCCATCATTGTACCGTCATTGGCTATTGTGCTTGCAATTAAAGCCATCTGCATTGGTGTTGCAAGTACCTCCCCTTGACCTATAGCAGTCATAGCTAAGTTTCCTTTTTCATTACTTTTTAAAGTAGGAAACTTACTATTTTCAATAGAAATGCCATCAGCAGGAATATTTTTATTAAAATAAAATTGTTCAGCTGTTGCCTTTAGTTTTGTATTTCCTAATTCCATGCCTAAGGTACCGAAATATACATTGCTGGATTCATAAAAGGCCTGTTTAAAGCCTATGTTTCCAAGTACTTCTCCATTAAAGTTGGAAAGGGACTCTTTTGAATTAAAAACAATCTTACCCTTATCTTCAACATGTTTATTTGTAACATTATTTATATTTTCCAGAGCACTTATTGCAGTAATAGTTTTAAAGGTTGAGCCTGGAGGGTACATTCCAGAGGTTGCTCTGTTAATTAGTGGGAGACTAGGATCCTTATTTATTGCTGCCCAGGTGTCAGATAAGTTATTTGGATCAAAGGAGGGCTTGGAAACTAAGGCTAAAACCTCTCCTGTTTTTGGGTTTAAGGCCACCACCGCACCTCTATTGTCTCCTAAAAGGTCATAAGCTGTTTTTTGAATATTGTAGTCTAAAGTAGTTTTTAAATTATCCCCTACTTTTTCTTCACTTTTTCCCTTATTTTTTATAAGAGTTAAAAGATCTGGTGTTTGTGTCTGCATAAGCTCCGAGTCATATTTTCTTTCAAGACCTGTAATTCCATATTTAATATCCACATAGCCAAGAGCATGTGCAAATAGGGGTCCTCCAGTATAGGTTCTCTTTTGAGTCTCCGTATTAACTCTTTCACTTGTAGTAAGTGCTTTCATATTTCTATCATAAATAGTCCCTCTAAGCACCTCATTTCTAATAGCCCAAAGCCTTTTATTATATTGGCTTTTAGCTATATCTGGTGCTTTATAAAGCTCAAAATAAGTTATATATGAAATAATCACTAAAAAGCAAAGCAGGAATACTATCAATACTTTTTTAATGTTATTGGAAATATCACCATCCATAAAAAGACCTCCGATTTTAATTTATAATTAATAAGTAATAACTCATATGGATGCCATTACTCTCCTTCTGAAATCTTCTGCAAAATTCCAAGTGAGAAAAATGTTATGAGCATGGAAGTTCCACCGTAGCTTATTAGAGGCAAAGTTATACCTGTAAGAGGTATTAAATTAATAACTCCTCCAAGTATTACTAAGGCTTGAGATGCAATTATGGCACTATAGCCCACTGCAACCAGTCTAGAGAAATTGTCTTCTACTAAAACAGCGGCTCTCATGCAACGATAAAATAGCAAGAAATAAATTATTATAAGTCCCAGTCCTAAAATAATGCCAAGCTCTTCACATATAACTGTAAAAATAAAGTCAGAAACATTTACAGGAATATATTGTGGGTAGTCAAAGCCGATTCCTCTTCCAAAAAGTCCTCCCCAGGAAATAGCAATTAAGGATTGAACAATTTGGTAGCCATCCCCATTTGCATAAGCCCATGGGTTCTTCCAAATCATGAATCTTACTCTTACATGACCGAAAAGTTTATAGCTTAGGTATCCACCAATTACAAAAAGAACTAAGCATACTAGAACATATTTAAATTTTGAAGTTGCTATATAAAGTATAGTAACAGATAGTGCAAAAACAATAAGCGCAGTTCCTAAATCCTTCTGCAGCATCATAAAACCAAGACAAATCATAACCACTATAGCTGGCTCTATTAAGTTTTTGCGATTCTTATAATCCTTTAAGGCAGTTGCTAAATATGCAACTAAAAAAAGCTTTCCAAATTCTGAAGGCTGCAAACTAAAGCCTCCAATTTTAATCCAGTTTTTTGCTCCCAATTCCTCAGTTCCTATGAGCAGAGAAGCGCCCATAAATATAATAGTTAAGGCTAAATAAAAATATTTATATTTAGCAAACCGCTTTAAATCAGGCAGCATTACAACTATAATAATGAAGCCTGCAACTCCTAAGGCAAACCACATTACTTGCTTAACTGCCAGTGATTGATTTATCCTATAAATTACGGCAAGACCTATTACAGAAAGAGCACTTGCTAAAACGAATATGTATTTATCCCCATCAGGATAAAATCTTCTAATTATAAAATGAGAATATGCTATTAAGGTAATTATAATAGCTGCAATAATGAGTGCCCCCTTGTCAATGGGCTGTTTTACAAGTGCAAGGTTTACAAAACAAACGATACAAAGCAGGTATACATACCTTAAGAGCTTCTTTTCGTCCTTTATGTTATCCATTCTATCACCTATCCTATAACCTTAAATAAAGCACTTCCTATTTTAATTTCATCTCCAACTTTAAGAATAACCCTATCTTCAAGTCTTTCTTCATTTAACTCAGTACCATTTGTGCTTCCTAAATCCTCTATCATATTATCTGTATTTTTAATAAATATTCTAGCATGATTTCCAGATACAAATTGATCATCTAATACAAGCATGTTGCTGTCTCTTCTGCCAATAGTCAGTTCTCCGTGAATAGGTATTATTCCACCTCTTTTTAAAATGGAGTTCTCACCTGCATCCAGCACTTCAAGGCCAAAAGCTTTCTTCTTACTAGTAGTTTTCTTCTTTCCTCCTGATTTTATATCCTTATACATGATGCTAAGAGCATAAAAAATTATAATATAAACAATTCCGATTATAATAAACCTAAATATCGTAGTCAGTCTGCTAAAGTCCAATATTTCCACTTCCTTTCGTAAATTGAATTAATGATTTACATTAACAATTTATCATAATAATTAATAATTGAATCATTTCTTCTAAAAAAGACTCTAATAAATAATTATAGTTTTACATTACAAAACATGCATCATTTTTTTATTGTTAATTAAATAAGGCTAGCATATTATCCTATGCTAGCCTTACTTAAACCATTATAACATCTTTTTTAAATATTGTCCTGTGAAGGATTTTTTAACTTTTGCAATTTCTTCTGGGGTTCCGGAAGCTATAATTGTTCCGCCTTTTTCTCCTCCTTCAGGTCCTAGATCAATGAGGTAGTCTGCTGATTTAATTACATCTAAGTTATGTTCAATTACTATAACTGTGTTTCCCCCATCAGTTAACCTTTGGAGAATTTGAATAAGCCTGTTGACATCATCTACATGAAGCCCTGTTGTTGGCTCATCAAGTATATATAAGGTTTTACCAGTACTTCTTTTTGAAAGCTCATAAGCTAGCTTAATTCTTTGAGCTTCTCCTCCTGATAATTGAGTTGACGGCTGACCAAGTTTAACATAACCTAGTCCAACATCCATAAGTGTTTCCATTTTATTTTTAATTCTAGGAAGGTTTTGGAAGAAATCTAAGGCTTCCTCAACAGTCATATTAAGTATTTCGTCTATATTTTTACCCTTATATTTTACCTCCAAGGTTTCCCTATTATACCTTTTACCCTTGCAGATTTCACAAGGTACGTAAACATCAGATAAAAACTGCATTTCTATTTTTATAATACCATCGCCGCTGCAGGCTTCGCAACGTCCACCCTTTACATTGAAGCTGAATCTTCCTGGTTTATAGCCCCTCATTCTGGCCTCAGAGGTTGTAGAAAAAACCTCACGGATAATATCAAACACTCCAGTATAGGTGGCTGGATTTGATCTTGGTGTTCGTCCAATTGGACTTTGATCTATATCTATAATCTTATCAATATATTCTACACCTAATATTTCCTTATGCTTACCTGGTATGTCCTTTGAATTATTAAGCTTTTTATTTAAACCCTTATAGAGTATTTCATTTACAAGAGTACTTTTACCTGAACCTGAAACTCCTGTTACTGCTGTAAATACACCTAGTGGGAATTTCACATTTATATTCTTTAAATTGTTTTCCCCTGCACCTTGAACAGTAATATAATTGCCGCTTAGCTTTCTTCTATTGTCAGGTACCTGAACCTTCTTCTTGCCGCTTATATATTGGCCTGTAATTGAATTTTCACATTTAGCAATTTCATCTAAGGTTCCTACTGCAACAACTTCACCACCATGTTCTCCTGCCCCAGGGCCAATGTCCACTATGCAGTCTGCGGCTCTCATGGTATCCTCGTCATGTTCAACTACAACAAGAGTATTTCCTAGGTCTCTTAAATGTTTAAGGGTTCCGATTAACTTGTCATTATCTCTCTGGTGAAGCCCTATACTTGGCTCATCAAGTATATAAAGTACTCCTACAAGGCTTGATCCTATTTGAGTAGCAAGCCTGATTCTCTGTGCTTCTCCTCCCGATAGTGTACCAGCATTTCTCCACAAGTTTAAGTAATCTAGGCCAACATCCACTAAAAATCTCAGCCTGCTTTTAATTTCCTTAAGTATTTGATTACTTATTATGGTATCCTTCTCAGACAGCTGAAGGCTTTCAATATATTCTAGTTCATCCCTTATAGATAAGAGGCAAAGCTCATAAATATTTTTGTCTCCCACAGTAACGCCTAAAACTTCAGGTTTAAGCCTTGCACCCTTGCACTTCGGACAAGGAGAATTACTCATATAGCTTTCTACTTCGTTTTTAATGTAATCAGAATTACTTTCAAAGTATCTTCTTTTTAAGTTGTTAATAACTCCTTCGAAAGTATGGTTGAATTCCCCAATACCGGTTTCCCTTTCATACCTTACCTTAACTTTCTTTCCATTAGTACCGTACAAAAGTATCTTTACAATTTCAGGGTCCAAATCCTCTATTGGAGTATCTAAGCTGAAATTATATTCCGCAGCCAGTGCTTTTAGAACACTGTAAGTCCAGGAATCATCCTTTCCGCTGGTACCGCTCCAAGGAATTATGGCACCTTCAGAAACACTCTTGGTCTTATCAGGTATTATTAGGTCTTCATCCAGCTCCATAAGTGTTCCAAGTCCATCACACTCATCACATTTTCCAAAGGGAGAATTAAAAGAAAACATTCTTGGTGCAAGCTCTTCTATACTAATGCCGCAGTCTGGACAAGCAAACTTCTCACTAAATAATATATCTCCCTTATCTATTAAGTTTACAATAACAAGGCCTTCTCCTTGAGCCAAAGCCGTTTCCAAGGAATCTGCAAGTCTGCTCCTAATATCTTCTTTAACTACAAGCCTATCAACCACAGCCTCAATATTATGCTTCTTAGTTTTTTCAAGCGTTACTTCATCTTCTGATAGTTCAACAATTTCTCCATCTATTCTTGCTCTAACAAAACCATTCTTTTTAATATTTTCAATTGCCTTAATATGCTCACCTTTTCTTCCTCTTATAATAGGAGCAAGTATTTGCAGTTTTGTTCTTTCAGGCATCTCCATAATTTTATCTACCATTTGATCTACGGTCTGCTGCTTAATTTCCTTACCGCATTTAGGACAATGAGGCACACCTATTCTTGAATATAAAAGTCTTAGGTAATCGTAGATCTCAGTTACGGTACCTACTGTAGAACGTGGATTTCTGCTGGTAGTTTTTTGATCTATGGAAATAGCAGGGGATAAGCCCTCTATATAATCTACATCTGGTTTATTCATCTGTCCTAAAAATTGTCTCGCATAGGCAGAAAGTGACTCTACATATCTTCTTTGACCTTCTGCATATAAGGTATCAAAAGCTAGGGAAGACTTTCCAGAACCAGAAAGGCCAGTAAACACAACAAATTTATCTCTAGGTATTTCAAGGCTAACGTTCTTTAGATTATGAACCCTAGCACCTTTTATTATTATTTTATCTTTCATGTAAACCTCCAGGTAATTTTGTAAATTGTGAATGATGAATTTCTTTCTTTGTAAAAAAACATATTTATATGGAATTATTCTTCATTCTTCATTTATTTCTTTGTTTTTTGTTTCTTCAGCTTAAATATCATATCTCTAAGCTGTGCTGCTCTTTCAAACTGAAGATCCTTTGCAGCCTGAGACATCTCTATTTCATATTTATCAATAAGCTTTTGTATATTTTCATTGCTGCCCTCTATTGCCTCTTCAAGGCTGTCATATTTAGCTTCCTCTTCAGCAACCATTGATACTTCAAGTATACTACGTATCTCTTTTTTAATACTTGTAGGAACAATACCATGTTTCTCATTATATTCCATTTGAATTTTTCTTCTTCTGTTAGTTTCATTGATAGCTTTGTCCATGGATTTAGTGATTACATCTGCATACATAATAACCTTGCTTTCAGAGTTTCTTGCAGCTCTTCCAATGGTTTGAATCAGAGAGGTTTCAGAACGTAAAAAGCCTTCCTTATCCGCATCCAAAATTGCCACAAGTGCCACCTCTGGTATATCAAGGCCTTCTCTTAAAAGGTTAATTCCTACTAAAACATCAAATTCACCCATTCTTAAGTCTCTTATAACCTTCATTCTTTCAATAGAATCGATGTCTGAGTGAAGATAGTTTGTCTTTATGCCCATTTCCTTAAAATACTTGGTAAGATCCTCAGCCATTTTCTTGGTTAGTGTGGTTACAAGTACCCTAAAGCCGCGTTCTATCGTGCTTTTAATATTTCCATATAAATCATCTATTTGTCCCTTTACTGGCCTAATTACTATTTCAGGATCTAAGAGTCCTGTAGGCCTAATAATCTGCTCTGCTGTATTGGTTGAGTGTTCCTTTTCATAAGGACCTGGAGTAGCACTTACAAATAAGACTTGATTTATTTTCTTCTCAAACTCTTGAAATTTTAAGGGTCTGTTATCAAAGGCACTTGGAAGTCTAAAGCCGTAGCCTACAAGGGTTTCCTTTCTTGAACGGTCACCAGCATACATTGCTCTTACCTGAGGAAGAGTAACATGACTTTCATCTATAAATATTAACAAATCCTTTGGAAAATAGTCAATTAAAGTTTGAGGTGGTGTTGCAGCCGGTCTTCCGTCTAGGATTCTTGAATAATTTTCTATACCGCTGCAGTAGCCAACTTCTCTAATCATCTCTATATCAAAATTAGTCCTTTGCTTAAGCCTTTGAGCTTCTAAAAGCTTATCCTGAGAGGTGAGCTCCACAAGCCTTTCCTCAAGCTCCTCCTCTATTTTTTTAATAGCTACTTCAAGCTTTTCATAGGAAGTAGCAAAGTGAGAAGCTGGGAAAATAGATATATGATTTCTTGAGCCTAAAATTTCTCCAGTAAGCACATCAAATTCTCTTATTCTATCAATTTCATCTCCGAAGAACTCTACTCTCACTGCCTTACTTGTAGACCCTGCTGGAAAAATATCCAGCACATCTCCCCTGACTCTAAAGGTTCCTCTTACAAAGTTAATTTCATTTCTTTCATATTGAATCTCAATAAGCTTCTTTATTACCTCGTCTCTGTCCTTTTCCATGCCCTCCCTTAAGGAAATAGTTAAGTTCCTGTATTCCTCAGGATTACCAAGTCCATATATGCAGGATACTGAAGCTACAATTATAACATCTCTTCTTTCAAAAAGAGCTGCAGTGGCTGAGTGGCGAAGCTTATCAATTTCATCATTAATAGATGCATCCTTTTCTATGAAGGTATCAGTTTGAGGTACATAGGCTTCAGGCTGATAATAATCATAATATGATACAAAATATTCTACAGCACTATCTGGAAAGAAATCTCTAAATTCCGAACAAAGCTGTGCTGCAAGAGTTTTATTATGAGCAAGCACCAAGGTTGGTCTTTGAACTCTTTCAATTATATTAGCCATGGTAAAGGTTTTGCCTGAACCAGTTACTCCAAGAAGAGTCTGACAGTGCTCTCCTCTATTTAATCCATCTACAATGCTATCAATAGCCTCAGGCTGATCTCCTGTGGGTTTAAATTTTGAATTAATCTTAAATTCATTCATTTGGACCTCCGTACATTTCATATGTAAAATATGAACACATGTTCGATATTTATTATTTTATACTTATACCTTTTCACTGTCAAGAAATTTAATACTCTTAATTTTTTAGTTTTACAATGTTTTTTTACTAAATTAAAATTCAGAAAACACAGAAGACACTGAAGGGTTTTAGCAGTAGTACTCCTAATAATCCCTCAGCGTCCTCCGTGTTATATATGACAGGAGTAACGTCCCCATGCCGCATTATTTTTTCTTCATTTTATCTAAAATATCTTGGAATTTATTTTCATCGTATCTAACTACAGTACTGTCACCTGGGATATTTTTAGGGACAAGAACTATACCCAGCCTTGATTCACTGTTTAGCTTGTTGTAGCTTACCTCTTGAAGCTTTCCAAGCCCTCTTTTAAGCTTAAAGCTTATATAGGTAAAACCAGCTTTTCCTGCAGTTACAACATCTCTTTCATCTAATATCTTCTTATCGTTAAGCTCAACTAGTAAGTCGCCGCTTTTAATTCCCATTTCGAAGGCTGGAGAATTAGGCGCAACTTCTAATACCATTATTCCTTCATCACTGCTTACATACTTTGGTTTCCCATTTACTTCGAAGTATCTTTGAATATTCAGTATAAGTTCATGTGATACTGGTGTTATTATTATTATTATCAACTTATAAATATATCCTAGTGGCGCAAGCTGTGCCATTAGAAATATAAAAATACTGTATAATAATAGAGCAATTCCAGAGCTTGCTGCTTTTTCTTCCTTGTTCTTGGTAAAGGTTATGGAATTATAACCAATAACTCCATAATAGGCTAACATTGAAACAGCTGCATCCTTTGCCATATGCAGAAGGGATGAGGATTTTAAAAGTGGCCACCAATTCGGAGTGGCAATATTTTGTGTAGTACCTAAGCTTTGGGCATTGCTAACTATGAAGAATAAGGCTATTGGAAGTACCCAGCTTCTTCTAAGTGCGAACCCTCCAATTATTCTATCATTCTTATTGGTGAAAACAGGAATCGCTCCACTTTTCCCATCAATTATTACAAGCAGCCCTTCCACAAAATGAAGTACCGCTATCATTGTTATTAATGCCCAAATATCTATCTTAAGCACATTTACATCTGATAAATTTATTACAGTCCCTAATATATTAACTTTTACTCCAGCATAAACCTTAGATACTAACTCTAAAAATAAGCTTACAAAGCCTAAAATGGCTCCTGAATAGGAAAAGCAAGTATATCGCGGTTTCCAAAACATAAAAAATATGGAGATCAGAAAAATTAAGAATATGGAGGAATCAACATCAAAAGCTACTCCTAAAAAGGACAACATAAGACTTCCAAGGACTCCAGCAAATATACCAATAACAATTTGTGAAATTGTTAATTCAAGAGCAGAATTAAGGCTATCTCCTATAATCATTTTCTGCATTACAGTTGTTTTTTTATTTTGTCTATATAGCAGCACTGCCAATATTAGTAGAATAAACGCCAGCTCTGGATCCAGTAAAGTGGCAGCAATAGACCTTAATGTGCCTAGTAAAATGTTCATTAAATATATTCTCCTATATATAGATTATTTAAGCTTTCCTTTAATGATCTCTAATGCCTTATTAAACTGTGGATCTGTACTTCTGTTATAAGGCTGACTTAATAGATTTTCAGGATATTTTACAGTTATATCAGGCTGAATGCCCTTCTTTTGAATATTTTCTCCATTAGGAGTATAGTATTTAGCCATTGTAACCTTTAAGGCAGTTCCATCTCCAGTATCAACAAGAGTCTGGACAACGCCTTTTCCAAAGGTCTTTTCTCCTACTAAGGTTCCTATTTTATAATCTCTTACAGCTCCGGATACTATTTCAGATGCACTTGCAGTATTGCCATCTGTTAAAACTACAAGAGGTAAACCTATAGCGCTGCCACCCTGTGAAACATATTCCTGTTTTTTGTTATTCTTATCAATTGTAGATACTATTACCTTATCCTTTGGGATGAAGTTAGATGCCACTTCAACACAAGTAGTTAAGAGTCCTCCGGGGTTCTGTCTTAAATCTAAAATGAGGCCCTTTGCTCCCTGACTCTGGAGTTCCGTTAGTTTCTTATTGAAATTTTTGCCTGTATTTTCATCAAACATTGAAAGCTTAATATAGGCAATATTGCCAGCAAGCATTTCTCCGCTGACAGTTTCTAAAGCTATGGTATCTCTCTTCATTTTATATGTATAGGTATTCTTTGAGTTTCTAAGTACAGTAATGCTAACATCTGTACCTTTAGCTCCCTTCATCATTGTAACTGCTTTATCATATTCTTTACCGTTAACATCTGTATCATTAACTTTTTCAATTATATCTCCAGGAAGTACTCCTGCCTTTTTTGCAGGAGAGCCCTCAAAGGTGCTGAGTACTACTATATTGTTGTCTTTAACTTCAATTTGTATTCCTACGCCGGAATAACTTCCCTCTGTTTGACTGCTAAAGTTCTCATATTCCTTTTGATTCATAAACACTGTATAAGGATCATTTAGAGAAGCTGCCATTCCCTTAATTGCACCTTCCACCAAGGTATTGTCATCAATGTTTCCATCATATAATTTATATAAAAGATTTCTCACATCAAAAAGCTTCTGAAACTTGGAGGCGTCCGAATATTGCTGAGCACCTATAATCTTGCCGTTTGGCAGAACTAATGATAATCTTTTTGTTCCATAATAAGTCAAAATATTGGTCACTAAAACTATAGCGACAGTCCATGCTATCCACTTCTTTTTCTTGTTCAATTCTTTTCCCTCCTCTTGTCGGAACACTGAGTAATTTAAGATTACTCGCTTCCGCTCGCAAACTACTCGTAGAAGCCCATTTAGGGCTTCTACCTCCTAATTCAAAAACAATCAGTATCATTCATTATTTTCTTTTTCTATATGTAAAGCAGACCCATCCATGCATTATTCTTAAACTATGTAACTACTATTATTATATCTATCTTCACTCTATATATTTATATAAATACTAAATAATTATAACACTAAAAAAAATAAATTTGCAAAAACATTTGCAAATTTATCACATTATTCATTATATTATTTCATATTAGTTACTTGTCTTTACTTCACATAATAAGGATTTGGATCCGTGGTATCACCATTTGCCTTCCTCATCTCAAAATGCAAGTGAGGTCCGCTTGATAGTCCCGTATTGCCAGAGTAGCTAATAAGCTGTCCGCCTTTGACTGCTTGTCCTACTTTTACAGCTAAAGAGGAATTATGTCCGTATAAACTAGTTAAACTACCATGGTTTATCATAACTACGTTTCCATAGCCCTCCATCCAGCCTGAATATATAACTACACCATCAGCAAGTGCATATATAGGCGTGCCTGAGGAAACACCTAAGTCTATTCCAGCATGGAATTTCTTGGTGCCAAGTACTGGATGGACCCTCCAGCCATAAGGAGAAGTAATAAGGGCAGGTTTTCCCGTAACACAGTAAAGTTTTCCAATACTTGAAGAATTACCTGATAGAACAGGACCATTGGATCCACCATTGTTAGGCTTATTTTTAGCTGCTTCTCTTTGAGCCTGAATGGTTTTAATTATTTGCGCAATCTGCTGAGACTCCTTTTGCTCCTGTTCAATCATTTTTTCATAGGAGACTTTGTCTTTTTCTAAGGAGGTCATTAATTCCTTTTTCTTATCAGAACTATCTTGCAATTCTTTTAAATTGCTGTCTGCCTGCTGCTTAACCACTGTAGTTTCAGTTTTCTTCTGATTAAGTTCAGATTTTTGAAGAGCTAAGGCTTTACTTTTAGTTTCAATAGTGCTAATCAACTGATTATCATAATCCATAAGCTTAACAACCGTATCCATTCTGCTTAGAAAATCAGAAAAATCCTTTGAAGTTAGTAAAAGCTCTAAATACCCTTCATTTCCGCTAATATACATTGCTCTGACTCTTTTTTTAAATAGCTCTTTTTCTTCATTTAAACTATTATTGCTTTCATCAATTTGAGTATTAAGTGTACCTATTTGTGTGCTTAAAGCTGACAGTTTATTATTTAATTCACCTAAATTATTTGAAGAAGCTGTCATCTTCTTGTCTAATTCATTAATATTTGCTTGTGTATCAGACCTTTGCTTATTAATTTCATTTAAAGTGTCTTTTTTATCGTTAATAGAACCGTTTATGTTATTCATTTTTTTCTGTGCGTCAGTTAGTTCATCTGCTTTAATACTATTAAAGGATAAAATACATAGCATTAAAGATAAAGTAATACATAACCCTTTTTTCATTTTGAACTCCCCAATCATAAAACTAATTATAAAATCATAAAACTACGTAGTTCAATAGGTGCAGCAAAAGCCCTATGAATTAATTACGCAAAGTAAGTCATAGGGCTGCAGCTTTTTATTATACTGATAGGAACTTTCTCATGGCAATAATACTTCCTAATACACCGATGAAAATTCCTCCTAAAATAAACTCTATACCCATGGTACCAAGCACATAGCCTGGGCTAATTAGCTGTACTAATAAAAGACCAGTTGTGGTTTTACCATAAATAAAGTTATATCCAAAGTATAAAACAACGGTTGATAATATACCACCTAAAATACCAATAAAGGCACCTTCAAGTATAAAAGGCCATCTAATAAACCAATTAGTAGCACCGATAAATCTCATAATTCCTATTTCTCTTCTTCTAGCATATACAGTAAGCTTTATAGTATTGCCTATTAAAAATAGGGAAACACCAATTAATATTATGAACATGGCAATTCCAACATACTTTATTGTATTGCTTATAGAAATTATTTTATCTACAAATTCTCTTCCATCCTTAATTGTATCAATACCTGAATCATCTTTTATGCTGTTAACTACTGAAACCACCTGCTGCGGGGTCTGCACCTTAACAATATACGAATTTGGCATTGGATTGTCTTTATCTAAACCTTCTACTAAAGCTTTATTTTTTTCACCTAATTGAGATCTTAAATTTTCCAAAGCTTGCTCTTTTGTTTCATAACTTACATTTGTAACTCCTGGAGTAGCTTTTATTGCACTTTCCAAATTATTTTGCTGAGAGTAAGTTATATTATCCTTTAAAACTACCTTAATTTCTACTTTAGATTCAACTTCTTTCATAAGCTGTTGAATATCTAATATTGTAAGTAAAAATACTCCCACTATAAATAAGGTTGCCGCAACTGTAGCTATTGAGGCTGTAGTAATGGTCCTGTTTCGTCTTAGATTTTTTTCTGCATCTCCTACAAAAAGCTTAAAGGTATTAATCTTCATATCCGTATAACCCCCTCTTTTCGTCTCTGACTATCTCACCCTTTTCAATAGCAATAACCCTTTTTTTCATAACGTCTACTATTTCTTTAGCATGAGTAGCCATTACCACTGTTGTTCCAGCACTATTTATGTCACTTAATATTTCCATAATACCCATTGCAGTTTCAGGGTCCAGATTACCAGTAGGCTCGTCCGCAATTACTATAGCGGGGTTGTTAACAATTGCTCTTGCTAAGGCAACTCTCTGCTGTTCACCACCAGAAAGTTCATGGGGAAAGGACTTAAATTTAGTTGATAAACCAACTAAAGAAAGCATCATAGGTACTCTTTTTCTTATATCCTTTGTAGAAGCCTCAATGACTCTCATCGCAAAGGCAACATTTTCATATACATTCATCGTTGGAATAAGTCTAAAATCCTGAAATACAACTCCTATTTTTCTCCTATAGAATGGTATCTCACTTTTTTTAAGCTTATTTATTTCAATATTGTTATTAATAATTATATTTCCTGAAGTAGGTTCAACTTCCTTTAAAAGCATTTTCATCATGGTTGACTTACCAGCTCCACTAGGGCCTACTAGGAAAACAAATTCTCCTCTTTCGATTCTTAAATCCACATTTTTAAGGGCAGTTACATTATTGTTGTAAATTTTACTCACGTTATTAAACTCAATCATTGTAGTGGCTCCTTATTTAATCATAATTTTACACAAAAATGCATAAAGTTCTTTACTATTATAACATAAAATTTTAGGTTTTTTAACGTTTTACAACTTTTTATTATTATTTTAGTCTAGATTCCTCCATTATTTTCGCTGAATTTACAATATTCATATATTCGCTGAGCCATTAATATAACTAACCTTAAAAAGGATTACAATCACACAACCTTTTTTTATAATTATACTAAAATTTTCATATGTTAATTTTTAATGAATGTGACGGAGGGACGTTTCTTTTGGCATATACATGTGTCAATTCGACTTTTGTAACAGCTTATGCTATAAAACTGCACAATTAATTGGAAGATACTAATTTAAGTCCCACTATACCTGTAATAATAAAACCAATACAGATTAATCTTGCAGCATCAACTGGTTCCTTAAAAAGGATTATTCCTAAAATTGCTGTACCAATTGTTCCAATACCTGTCCATATTGCATAGGCAGTTCCTAAAGGTAGGTTTTTTAAAGCTAAAGATAGGAAATAGAAGCTTGCTATCATACCTAATATGGTAATTAAACTTGGGATAAGCTTTGTAAATCCCTGTGAATACTTTAAGGCTATAGCCCACCACACCTCAAATAACCCTGCGATAATTAATAGTAACCATTGCATAATTTTTTCTCTCCTCATAATAATATTAAAATAAAAAAAGCCAAGGGATATTTAAAAAATATCTCCCAGGCTTTTATCCTTCCGTGAACACAGCTGAGCTGTGCGTTCTATCTTGGACCAGACCAGCTGTTAAATAGCTGCGGAACCCTATAGAACAATAACTAAATTCAGTTTGTTTTTTAAGTATAACAAAAGTTTAGAAAATAGTCAATTTTGTTTATTTTTTTATTACAGGTTTTCATTTAATAAAACCATATGGATGTGATCCTCCCACTTGCCATTGATTCTTAAATATTTATAAGCTAGTCCTTCATTGTAAAAGCCCAATTTTTCCACAACTCTTAAGGAACGCTTATTTTTAGGCATAATATTGGCTTCGATTCTATGGAGTCCATATTCATTAAACATGATGTCAATTCCTTTTTTAATTGCCTCGGTAATATATCCCCTGTTTAACTCATCCTTATCCAATTTATAACCAAGATGACAGGAAAGAAAGGCACCTCTAACAATGTTGTTAAAGCCAACTGAACCAATTATTCTGCTCCTATCTTCCTTTTTAAAAAGCCATAATCTGAAAGCTCTATTATTTTCAATAACAGCTAACTCATTATACAGCTGTTCTTTCTGATACTTTATTGTATAAAATTCTTTATTCTTTACAGGTTCCCACTCTTCTAAAAAAAGCTTATTTCTTAAATAGTAATCTAAAACCTGCTGTGCATAGGATTTATCCAAAACTTTTAACACAAGTCTTTCTGTTTCATAAATTCTTGTCATATATAACACCTTTCAATCATTTTAATATTTAAAAACAATATTGTAACCAACTAATACAATTATACTCTTATTTGATACTTGTTGATGTTATTGCATTAAATATTATGGGGATTTAGGATCCTATCTTACCTTTTATAAAAAGAATAGCCTTTTTATCTTGAACTATATTAAATTTAGTTTCTTCTCTATTAAATTTAATATAATTTGTTAAATCAACTCCACCATAATTTCTTGGTAGTTCCACAAATCTAACTAACCTATCTGCTTTGACAAACCCAATCATATTTACGGAATCAGAAACTTCTATATTGAAGTGAGAATTACTAGTTTTTATTCCGTCTTTCTTAAGAATATCTTTAGGGGTTGAGTAGGGAGGAAATATATACATTTTATCCACATGTATTCTCACTCAAATATGGATTGTATGTCATATAGGCATGATTCTCCGTAAGATATTCATCTTTTATAAATCCTATATTATCATAACACTTCCTATATATCACATTATTCCTAATATAGCCACCAAAAACCCCTGAGGTTATTGAGTGTTCCTTTTCATATACTTCATACTTATGGAAAGAGATTTCTGAGCTTCTCCACTGGCCTACCAGACTCTCATCCGTCAAATAAACTACAAGTTGAAATTGCTTATCAGTATTATTATGTATTTGTAAGTCCAAAGAACTATATGAACAGGTAGCCCCTGTTCCGAAAGGCTGTGTTCGATTAACATCAGGAAATATGTCATGACTATGTCTGTGCCTTTCAGTTACTATTAAATCAGTATGTAATGTCATCCAATATATGAGATTCGATAGCTGACAGAGCCCTCCTCCTACGCCTGCTTTAAAAGTACCATCGGCACACAATACAAGACCATCTAAGTAGCCTTTTTTATAGGTAGGTTTCCCAACAATATTCCAATATGAAAATGTTTCGCCACTTTTTATAACAATCCCATTAAGTTTCTCTACAGCAAGCCTAAGGTTTGTTATTTTATTATATTGTAGATACATATCTACATCCTTTAGTTTTCGAATTAGAGGTGTTCTGTGTTCAAAAATAACACAGGGATATCTCTCTTCAACAACAGTACTGGAATATTTTTTTTCGCTAAAATACCATTGCTTATACCTTGCTGCGGAATAATAGACCTTGCCAAGAAGTAATCTGATTTTAGACCTTTTTATGAATTTCTTTTCTATATAAACCATACCCCTACCCCTTTTGTTAACACCCCAAATTACCATGTTCTTGTCTAACTAACCCAATAATTAGACATACAGGTATAATAAATATATTCCAATATTTATGAATAATTCTTATCATTTTTCACCCCAGTAAAAATTCAATCTATCTAGAATTTTTATTATGACTATTACTCCAAAATGAACTCCTCTATATTTATAATAGCTTGACCCTCAAAAGTAAAACAAACAACAAAGGGCATTAGATCCTTAATCATTTCAAAATCAGCATATGCAAATTCTCTATTAAAATAGTTTATTATTGTACTTAATGCGGTACCATGGGAACCTATAGCAATGTTGCGTTCTGAATTTTCAGCAAGTATCTGCATTAGAGCCCTTATATTTCTATTTTGAACCTCATATAGGCATTCACCATCATCTAATTTATAATTAAAATCTAACCACTGCTTTTTTGAAAATGTATTAAAATCCTCTATCCATACACTATCAACTTTTCTTTCTCTAAAATCATCAATAATATCAATGTTTAAATTCATACTTTTTGCAAAATGCTTTATTGTATCAATAGCTCTCTTGTATGGGCTGGAGAATACTCTCTTAATATCTTTATCTTTCAAAAATTCTGTTACTTTTTTTCTTTCCTCCATAGCTTCTTCAGTTAGTGGACGTAATAAATCATCCTTAACAGAAAAATCAGGTTTAGCATGTCTTACAAAATATACTTTTGTCACATTATTTCCTCCAACTTTATTTTCTCTCTCATAAGCCTATCTCATAAGAATAGTTTTAAGCTATAATTTTATCCAATACCTTTGTACAATATTTCCGTCATCCTCGATCAGTTCATTTTCAAATATTCCACCATTAGCCATGATAGTTTTTGCTGAAGCAATATTATCTTTATCGCAAGTTATTAGAACTCTTTTTATATCTTTATCTATGCATTTTTCAAGAGCCATTTTTAACATTAACTTGGCATATCCCTTTTTTCTTTCAGAAGGACAAATTCCATACCCAATATGTCCACCAAATTTGAAAAGCTGCTCACTTAAGTAATGCCTTATACTAATTGCTCCTAGAATTTTACCATTTTCATTTAACAGAAAAAATGTATCAGATGGTACAAAATTATAAGGGCAAGTTTCTTTACTCCTATATATTTCTAAATTATCTAGCCAATCTGAATAACACATTCCATTTGACCTAATGGCACCAGGATAAATATGTTCTTTTATTTGTACCCATTCAAACATCATTTCTTTATATGCTTGTTCATGTTCCATAGAAGGAACAGCTAAATATGGTTCTACCATTTTTATACACCTTCCTTTATACGATGGCTACCTTCATAATTTATAATTCAAATACAGAATATTATTATATTTACAATTATAACATATTTAACCTGTAAATATGATTAAATAAAAATACCGTAAAATTCAAATGAATAATACGGCATCCCTATCGATTATTATTTACACTAATTTATTTGTTTTTCTACGGTTATTTCTATTACACTTTTTTTCTTATAGATAAAAAACAACATATAAGCACAAATACACATAACAACACAGGTTATAAATGCTAATGGTATAGAAATATCTGCTGTCTTACCAATAATTACGTTGGTTGCTGCTGCAGTTAAATCTCCAAACATGGAAAATACAGATAAGAGAGTGGCTCTATCCACATTACTTATTCTTCTATTTTCAATATTTAAAACTATAGGATAAACAAACGCTGAACTGCTAGAAATAAATATTATTGAAAGAATAGTAAACGCAGCATTGGATGTGAAAACAAGTGTTATACAGCATATAACAATGATAGCATATGAATTTTGAATGCTCCTATTTTCACCTAGCTTACTACTAAATTTATATGCTTTAATTGAGCTTAGTCGAACTATTTGCATAACAACTGTCAATATACCAAAATATTTAATATTTATTCCACTTCTTAGGTATTGTGACTGGCTTAAAAATACACTTACTACCTGAACTACCTCATTTATTAAAGCAAAAGAAATTACTAGTATTATTATACTTTTGTTTTTAAGAGCTTTTAGCAAGCTTTCCTTAAGCTTAGGTTTTTCTACCTGCTGCATATTAACTTCTTTTATGAACAAAGTTAATATTGCTGCTACTGCATAAGGTATAATTGTATAAAACACAGTACTATTCATGGACTGCCTGACAAGTAATGAAAAGAAAATTGATGCAATTAAATAACCACTGGTGGAAAATGCATTGTATCTGCCAAATACTTTCTCATTCTCATCTTGCTTAACAGATGAATATATTAGCGCTATATCACAACCTGAGATTCCAGCTAAAGCAGCAGATAACAATACTCTTTCTAAAAAGAACATCTCAAATGAATTTGCCTCATAGAAAACTATTTTAGATATAAAAAATATAAAATTTGAAATTACAAGTACTTTCTTGTATCCAAATCTATCCGCAAACCATCCCCATGGAATTTCAAAAATAATCATTAATATCCACGAAATGGACTCAATTAAAAACATACCTGACAAAGATAAATTTCTACTTTGTCTGTACAATGTAGCAATAGGCCCATAAAAAACAAGTCCTTGAAGAAATACAATAATGTACATCAAATAAACATTAACTTTTTTATTCAATTTTAATACCCTCCAAAATTACATGGAAAAAAAGCCTTGATTAAGAGGCCCTTTTCGGAATTTCCTGTAAAATTAGGATGTATTAAATCGGTCTGTACATTTACTTATCTCCTTCAAATCTAAATTTCTTCAACATTTATACCTTTCTCATTAAGATACTCATCAAAATATTTCAAAAGATAACTACCGGCAGTAATAAATATTATCATACCTAAAAAAATTATAAAAATATTAAATTTAAATGTTAAGTATCCTGAAAATAAAGCAATAGTATTGTTTAAGGCATGTGCACAGATACATAAGATTAGTGACCTTGTTTTATAATATATTAACGCCAAAATTATACCTATAATCGTAGTATTAATAAATTGAGGGATATTTAAATGAATAAATCCAAATAAAAGTGCTGAAAGAATTATCGCAGTTACTGGTTTATATTTGTTTAAAAAACCTTCTAAAATAATTCCTCGCATTATAATTTCCTCAAATATTGGAGCTATTATTACAACAGTTGCTATTAATGAGTATTCATTTACGGCCAATGTTTCAAATGCACTTTCAATGAATTGCGGTAGGGGGATCCTTTGTATTAGTATCCCAAATGAATTTTGAAACCATAAATAATACCCAATTATTAAAAGTAATGTACATAATATAATCTTGAAGTTCAATTTATCAATAAAGCTTATTTTAAAATTATTTTTATTCTTCTTTCTTATTTTTCTTAGAATTAATTTTATTGTTATTACATAAGAAATTAAACTTCCTAAAAACATAACAACAGCTTGCAAAACTTCTTGGCTTTTAAAGTAGTTAAGTTCAGAAATAATTGCAAAAGGAATGTTAAAAATTCCTGCTATTAGTACATAATATATTAATATTATTCCAAAGGCACCTATTAGTGACAACTTAAATCTATTATCAACTGACTCAACCTTCATACCTTTCCCCCTAAATTTAATTAGCTTAGAATAAACTAATTTTCAATATTACTCTCTTTTTCTACTTTTAGGTCTATCTCATTAATAAATTCTTCTTTCAGTTCATTGGATGCTTCTACTACAGCATTTTTAATAGCAGCTAAAATAATTATGAATAATAAAATAGCTCCTGATGCTATTATTATAATAATACCTATAGTAATCCACATACCAAACACTCCTTTACTTATTCAGATTTCATATTTCTTAACCTTCTATTCTGGGTAAACCAGTAAAATTTAATAATATTTACAATTATAGCATACTTAACTAAATTACATCTATGATTTTACTAAAATATAAAATTAAACTTTATATGCTTTCAAGCTTTTGAGGCATTTCTTAAAAGTAAGAAGGACCCAGCTAATGGTAATTTAATTTGCCATTAGCTGGATCCCTATGAATTTGAATAGTTTATGTTAAGCGGGCAACCTCCTACTTTTAGCATATAATCTAAAAACTACTTCCTCTAAAAATGAAAATAAGCTAGTAGCAATTAAATATAGTGTCATAGCCACAGGGGCTTTGAAGGTTATTAAAGCACTCATAATACTTGTTATAATTATATTAGTTTTGCTTATATTAGCTTGTGCTTTTATTTTGAGGAAAGGTATATAGGCTAATAAGTTTGGACTAAGAGCTGAAATTACATATAAAATAGGTATAATATAGTAACTATCTGACATTTTTAGACTAGCTACCCATGGAACAAGTATAGTACCTACCTGCATAGGCATCTTTAAAACTACATTATATAAAGAAAAAATAACAGGTAGTTGCAGTAAGCCTATTAATGATCCCAACATTCCTTTTGCATTTTTCTCATAATATTTTTTGGTTTCACAGTCCAATTTCTCTTTATTATTTTTGTACTTTTCTTTGATTTCTTCCAAGCCTTTAGAAAGCTTTTGCTGATCCTGCATGCTGAGTTTTTGTTTAATAGAAAGCGGCATAAATAACAATCTGACTGTTATTGTTAACAGTATAATAGCTATTCCTAAATCTCCAGTAATATTAAAAAAATAGTTAAGTGAAAAATTTAATACATTTGAAATGATGTTCATAATTATCCTCCTAAAATTAAAAGTGTATAAAGAAACATCATTCCAATTAAAAGTGTACACAATACCGCCAAATATCATATTTTTCAAAGGAAATATAATCATTTATTTTCATAAGTCTTGAATAATCTAAAGACTTTGTAAAAATCCTTTTTATAATATTATAATTAAACTTTTTTATAGATCTTTTTAAGGCTGCAACTGTATAAGTTATAATTCCAATAAAAAACATTAAGAATAAAAGTATATGGAGTATACTTATTAAATCCGCTTTCATGAAACTACCTCACGAATAATATTTTGTATATATATTACCATACTATGAGTTATTTACAACTACTTTAAAATCAATACTTTGTAAATAATATATTAATTATTATTCGTCTCCCAAAATATCTCTAAAGCCTTCCCCAAGAACCTCATGGGCCTCACTTACAGTGATAAAGGCTCTGCTGTCCACTTCTTTTATAAACTTCTTTAATAATATAAATTGTTTTCTGCTAAGTACGGTATATAAAATGGAGGCATCCTTTTCGCTGTAGCCGCCCTTACCATTAAATATAGTACAGCCTCTTTCTAATTCATCAATAATATATTTGCTTATTTCTCTATTTTTACTGCTTAAAATCATAACTTCTTTACAGGTATTCATACCTTCAATAACATTATCAATTATAAAGCCATTCATTATAACACATAATAGAGCATACATACCCACATTTGCACCAAAGGTAAGTGCTGCAAAACAGGAAACTATAAAGTCTACAGATAATAGTGATTTACCAATATCGATGTGAAAATATTTGTTTAGAATTTTAGCAAGTATATCTGTACCTCCGGTAGAGGCATTTTGATTAAATACTATTGCCATTCCTATACCAGAAATCAGTGTTCCAAAAACAGATGCAAGAAATAGATCCTTTGTCAGCACCAATTTATATAGCTGAAATTTGTCCATTAACCAAATAGTGCCCGAAAGGCCTAAACTTGTATAAATACTCTTCCCGCCAAATTTATTTCCTATAAATATAAATGCTACAATGAATAATATAACATTCATTATTAACATAAGAAGTCCTACATCGAGAACAGGAAAAATACTATTAATTATTATTGCTATTCCAGAAACACCCCCTGCTGCAATTTTATTAGGAACTAAAAAAAGCTCCAATGACAGGGCTACCAGAATAAATCCAATAGTTATTAATATGTAATCCTTTGCTTTCTTCATAATATCCTCCCCTTCATCCTTAATGATGAATTAACGAAAAATTCTTCATTAATTTTTAATTGTTAATTTAAAAAAAGGGCATTAAGCCCCTTTTTTATAACCCAACACTTATAGTAAGTGCTTCATCTACCTTTTTGGTATCACTTTCAGTCATGTGACCAATTTTTTCTTTAAGTCTTTTTTTATCAAGGGTTCTAATTTGCTCCAGCAAAACAACAGAATCTTTGTTTAAACCATATTCTTCTGAGGAGATTTCAACATGTGTTGGAAGTTTTGCTTTATTTATCTGTGAAGTAATCGCGGCTACGATTACTGTTGGACTGTATTTATTCCCTACATCGTTTTGTATTATGATGACAGGTCTTATTCCGCCTTGTTCAGATCCTATTACTGGACTTAAATCAGCATAGAATATATCTCCTCTTTTCACTACTATTGTCATTTGGAAAATCACTCTCCGCAAGCTTCGCTTCATACTTTTTAAACTCTTCTACATCATTTGCAAAGCCCATATCTGCAATTTCAAGATTTAACTGAGCCATCTCCATATATCCCTTTTTCATCTGGTCAAAAGCATCATGTCTTTTCTTCTCCTCAATATATAATATTATAGCATCTCGAATAAATTCACTTCTTTTTTTGCAATCTTCTTCTAAAGCTTTATTAAATTCATTATATAGTGACTCATTAAGGTTAACAACTAGCTTTTTTGACCCTGACATGGGAATAACGCCTCCTAAAGGTATGTGTACTAAGTACTCATCCGCACGTTTTATACTTTATTGTCATTTCACGCATAAAGAGCGCAAATATGTATAGCATTCTAATTATAGTTATATTATATTATTATGTCAAAGTAAGATTTTGTCTTTCCCATCTTAAGTCCATCAGCTTATACATAGTTTCTTATTTTTACAACCTTTCCAGCTTTCATATACACCCTGGGGACTCTCTTGCTTATCATGCAGGTAACTTCATAATTAATTGTCCCAATAAGTTCTGCTATATTATCAGCTGTAAATTTCAAGCCACCCTGCTCGCCCATTAAAGTAACTTCATCTCCAACATTAACATTACCTATATCAGTAACGTCCACCATACATTGGTCCATACATATTCTACCTATAACCGGTGCAAAGCTACCATTTATAATGACCTTTGCCTTATTGTAAAGAAGCCTTGTATAACCATCTGCATAGCCTACAGGCAGAGTTGCTATAATACTTTCCCTATTTGTTTTAAATTTTCTTCCATAACTTATATATTCTCCAGCTGGAAGTGTTTTTATGTGTACAACATTAGTTTTTAATGACATAACTGGCCTTAAATCTATATTATTTTTATCCACCTCATTAGATGGGTAATAGCCATATAGAATAATGCCAGGTCTTACTGCTTCAAAATGTGACTCTGGAAAATCAATAATTGCAGCGCTGTTTGCAATATGTCTTATATTTATTTTTATTCCCTTTTGTAATAATTTTTCATAAAATTTATTATAATTATTAAATTGATAGGTTGTATAATCTTTATTTTCTTCATCAGCAGAAGAAAAATGAGAAAATAGACCTTCAATTATTATATTTGGCAATTTACTGATTTTATATACCTCATCTGCACTTTCATCATTAGGAAGAAAACCGATTCGTCCCATACCAGTATCTAAGGCAATGTGTACTCTTGCTATTTTATTTTTTCTTTGTGCCATTAAAGAAATTTCTTTTGCTAAATCATAAGAATAAACAGTTTGTTCAATATCATATCTAATTAACATATCTATTAAGCTAGGAGGGGTAAAGCCTAAAACCATAATAGATTCCTCTATACCGCCTCGCCTAAGTTCTATTGCCTCACTAAGTACTGCAACAGCTATTCTAGTAGCCCCATTTTCTAATAGAGTAGGTGCAATATCCAAGGCTCCATGCCCATAGCCATCAGCTTTAATGACAGCTATTATGTCTTTACTTTTTGAAACTCTACTTATTTCTCTCATATTATGGGCAAGTTTATCTAAATCCACCTCTGCCCAAACTGGTCTTAAGTGCCTAAACATTTTTTAACCCCCATCTTTTGTTAATGATGAATTCTACATTAATTATATTCTACTCCAAAATTACTGAGTTTTAAACATTTTTTCATCAAGTGCAGGGTTTGCTTCAAAGTTACTATAGGTAATTTTTCTTCTTTCACTGCCTTTCTCGTCATAAACTATAACCATTTGAGGATGATAAGTTTTCATGTTTACATACATCACGGCTCTGCTCATTTCTCTGCTGCCTCCTGGTATTGTAAGATGTATGAGCTGAAGCTTCACATTATCTACTGTCTTATACTCAAATTTTATTTTCTCATCTGTATATAAAAGCTTTATATACTCCTTAATGAAACTAATTTTATATATATCATCAAAGTCCTTTTCTAATATGTAACTAGAATTGTTTTTTATATCATGGGCATAAATCTTATCATCTTTATAAATAAACACCCTGTCTTCTCCAAGTTCAAGTCTGTAACCTAAATTTTTGTCAAAATATTGTTTTCCCTCATAAGTTATGGTCTGCTTATTATTTATTATTTCCATCTTATAACTTGTACTATAACTATTTAAGACTTTTAAAAAATCCATAGCTTCATTTGGATCATTTTTATCTTTTCTACAGCCTGAAAATAATATAGAAAATATTAATGCAAGTACTGATACTATTAATAATTTTTTCTTCATGCTTTCCTCCAATAATGCTTCTCTCATTATTAATACTATTCAGCTTGTCTATGCAATATTCGTAAAAACTTACAGCTTCTTCATTTCAAATGATTACTTGATTTAATGCAGCTCCTAAGAATAACTTTATAAAAATTACAGCTCTAATTTATTTCTGCAGCAGCTCTTTAATTATGTAGGGTATACTCTCAAGGAGGCTGCTGGCACTGACGCAGAACATTTCTTCCGCAAGCTTATCTCCTGAGTAGCCATGGATATATACTGCTAGTGCAGCTGCTTCTACTGGCTTATAACCTTGCCCTATAAAGGAAGCAATTATTCCTGTCAAGCAATCTCCCATGCCGCCTGAAGCCATTGAACTATTTCCTGTTGGATTAATTATTACTGTTACTCCATCAGTAATTACAGTATTATAACCCTTTAATATAACTACAACCTTATACTCTTTAGCAAAATTTTTAGAAACTTCTATTCTGTTTTCTTGAATATATTCTATGGATAACCCAGTAATTCTGGACATTTCACCAACATGAGGTGTCAAAATTACTGGCATTTCCCTATTCTTTAATAGATCAAGGTTCTCTTTAAGAACATTTATGCCGTCAGCATCTATAACAATTGGACAAGCTGACTTTTCAAGAACAAATTTAACTGTATTTAAGGTAGATTCCTTATTTCCCATTCCAGGTCCTACTGCTATACAATTACTCTTATTAAGAATATCCATGAGTCTTTCAGTTTCACTAAAATTAATAGTCATTGCCTCAGTAAGCTTTGTGCTTAATATAGGCTGAATGTCTTCGCTGCAGCAAAGAGTTATGAGACCCGCACCGCTTCTTACAGCAGCCTCTGTTACAAGATATGCCGCTCCAGTAAAGCCCTTAGAACCTGCTATTAGAAGCACTTTTCCATAATCACCCTTATGTCCATAAATGTCTCTTGCCTTAAGCCTTGCTTTTATCATAGCCTCATCCAGCATAAATTCTTTCTCATGAAATCTATCAACAGCAGAGCTTGGAATACCAATATTTTCGACAACTACTTCACCAGTATATCTATTGCTGCCATAATTTAAGAACCCCTTTTTATATAGCTCAAAGGTAATAGTTTTATTTGCTTTTACTGAATTGCCCATAATCTTGCCGCTGTCATTATTAAATCCAGAAGGCACATCTATGGATATGGTATAAGAACTATTTTCATTAATTATAGATATAACTAAATCATAAATTCCTTCCAGGCTTCTTACTAAACCAGTTCCAAAAAGAGCATCTACTGTAACGCTGCTGCGCTCAATAGAATCTCTCAGCTCATTTGCATCTTCTAAGTTATGAATGCTCCTTATTCTTATTCCCATGTTTTTTAGTATGTTATAGTTTGCTCTGCAGTCCTCAGTCATGCCCTCTTCAGAACCTACTAAAAAAACCTCAATATTCTTTTGGAGGATGGCTAAATGCCTTGCAACCGCAAAACCATCGCCTCCATTGTTCCCCTTACCGCAAATTATTGCAAAGGAATTGTATTTTTGTAGTTCAAGATTCTTTAATACTTTCAGGGCAGCATTTTCCATAAGTACAATTCCGGGAACTTTTAATTTTTCAATGCAGTATTTATCAATTTCCTTCATTATTAGCCCAGTTGCTATTTTCACTATCATCATCCTCAACTTTACATTCTTCTATAATTACATAGGCAATGGCACTGTCTTCTCCGTGAGAAATACTAATATCTATTTTATAACCATTCGCTCCAAGTTTTTTTGCTATTTCCTTTGCCTTTCCCTTAAGCAAAGCAATAGGTTTACCAAGAGTTGTTCTGTCTATTACAATATCTTTAAAGCCAAAGCCTCTAAACCCTGTACCAAGTGCCTTGGACACTGCTTCCTTTGCTGCAAATCTGCCTGCTACAAATTCAGGTCTGAAACCCCTCAATTTTAAATATTCAATTTCTTCTTTATTAAATAGCTTATTAATAAAATTATCATTTCTCTCAATAGCTTCTTTTATCCTGCGTATTTCAACTATATCTACACCGATTCCTAAAATCATTCAAATCACCACCAGAAATATTTAAAAATTAAATGTACTTTTTGAGTTTTAAGTTTCTTTAGTCGAATCTATTTTATCATATTTAGGGGACAAAAAAAGAGGCTTCCCCTCTTTTTTGTTGTTAATTAGTTGCTATATTATTTAAATCTTCATTAAAGTCTAATATGTATTCGTCGATATATTCTCCTAAAATTTCAATTAAATGAATTGGAGAAACACAGTTATCTGATAAAAGTTTTAGCAAGTCATGAACTTTATGTCTATATGGGCTGATGCTTTCAACACTTTCTCTCTCAATATTAATAATACAGTCATCGAGAATATCCTGTCTTTCTATTTCGATGCCGTAGGTTTGGACTTCCATTTTGTCTTCACTTAAGTTTTCAGCATCCAATGATATTGAGAAGTTGTTTTTCGTTAACCTATAGATGTAATTTTTCATAATACCTTCAAAATTTTCATTTCTGGTTATGCATTCAACTACCACCATAAATCCCTGATCTTAGAAACTTATTTAAGGAACTTGTACACATTATACACAATACTTATCAACAATTGTGTATAACTACTCTTGTTTCATAAACTGCTCTAGGATACAGTTTTCACCCCCTCAAAGTATCTTTGTCACAATACTAACATTATTCACAGAAAAATATTGTCATAATCTGATAGTTATCCACAATTATTTATCTCTATATTGTGACAAATTTAACGGTGAGGGGTAAGAAAATATACCAGTTATTTGTAATTGTTAGAATATTTGGATAACTTCCTAATAATTTTGTCGAATTCTTACAGAAAATGAATTATGATTTTTTATTCAAAATTGCATCTTTTACAGCTTCAACCATCAAATTTTCTTGAATTCCTATATATTTACATATATCTTCTACAATTAAGATGCAAGCAACTACTGCTCCAATATCATTTTCAGTATAATCTTCTAAAAAGAAATTTATTTTATAGATGTCCACCGTTTCCTTCTTACACTTTATTTCACTGTATATACCAGCCAAGGCACTGTATAAGATTGAATAAGAAATATCAATAAAATCCTTTTTAGATTTATCGCTTCCGTTTATTACATCTCTTACTATTTTATTTAATGAGGTATTTTTATAATATTCTTCTATTGTTAGGTTATATTTGTTTCCAATGTGCTTTCCAATTATATCTCCATTAATAAGTGCAACTTCACCGTTGGTATTAAAGAGTATAGTTAAACCAAGATCCCCATTTTTCTCTTCTTTTATTTCATCAATGAGTTTCTTCATATTATAATTAAAAGCTGAATTAAACTTTGAATCTAAAATAAAATACTCAAGCTCTCTAGCTGAGGCAACAGCAACAAAATCAGAAAACTTTCTGTATAATTTTTTCATGAATTCCTTGCTTCTCACATAAAATCTCCCCTTCCGTACAAATTTATTTTGCACAGCATAAAGAGAAACTATACTATAGTAATTTACAAAGGTCGAAAAGGCTATTAAAGCTGTTTCTTAACCTTAGCAAAACTTTCTTTTATTACTTCAACTTTTTCCTTACTAATCTTATGAGAAGAAAACTTTGCTTCATTGTAAATATCTGTTAGATTGTTTATTCCTTCAGGCATCTCAATATAAGTCTTTGTAATATTCTCCAATTGCTTTGCAGTCATATGTTTCCTAAATATGCCCTTTTCATTTGTCTTCTGCTCAAATTTTTTATAAACATTTATTGCCTGTTCTCTTAAATTGCTTATTTTAAATATTTTCTTAAGTGTTCTTTTTATAGAATAAGTATTATAATTTTTGTCTTTTGAAAGCTTTTCTCTTTCCAGAAATGCTTCCTTTGAATTCCTGCTTTTCCTTGCCTTTAATCTACTTAGTGATTTATATGCAAGATAAATTAATGCTAGAAGAAGAATAACTTTTATAATATTACTAAGCCAAATAGTCCAAACTGCATTACTTGCCATATTTGCAACCTCATTATTCTTAAGCTGCGGATTATTTTGGCTAATATTTATTTTATCTATTGAGTTCAGCTTATTTGAAAAACTACTTTTTAAATAATTAATCACGATTTCAAGTGGTTTATTTATTAAAATTACCAGTACACCTGTTAGCCACTCTATTACTTTGTAAATAATATTTTCTAAGAATTTTAAGCAAATAAGTACTCTTTTAAATACGCTGTCAAGTGAAAAAAATATTACTATAGCAGCGATAGCAATATTAGTTTTGAAGCTTTTATTATTTTTAAGGCTGTAATAATAATTTCTTGCCTCTCTCATTAAAATACTAGTGGAAATTAGAAAAATTAAATAAAACTTTAATAGGAACTGTTGTGTACTTAACCTTGCAAAAGTACAAATGAAGCCTAAAACCACAAGAATGGCAATTGCCTGCTTTGCTTTATTTTTATAAACCTCATAATTTACATCTTGCTGTTCATTCATATAAGTTATAAATAATATAAAGCAGATATAGCAACTGCTATATAAAAGGTTCGGCTTGTCAGTAATAAGAAAAAGTATTGCTTCTGAAATAATAAATACAGAAAAAGCTGAAATGGCAGGTTTATTTGTTTTATCTAATATATAAGTCAGGATAAAGGCAGAAAAAAGGGATAACAAAAAAAGTTCGTAATGAACTTTTCCTCCTAAAAATCCATTTAGCAGACTTCCAAAAATAATAAAAAAGAAGGTATTGCTGCTTACTGTATAAAGTATTTTAATTTGCCTGTACCAGCTCATTTAGAAAGCTCCTTTGTGTAAAGTTTACTTAAATATTGCCTTTTCTATTCCCTTTATAATTGGCAGAGTTGATTTAGAAGATATATCTATAAGCTTGATGATAAAGCCGCTTCTAGCTAGCCTTGAAATTATGGTTATACTCTCCTCATTTAAAAAATCTGCAACTACAATATAAGTAGTATTTTTGTTAAAAAACTTGCTCTTTTCAATTAAATACTCATTAAAACTAAGCCTTGGAGTATAATCTATGCGGGCGCAAAGCTCCATAATATGCCTTAAGGAATTTAAAGAAGGTACTATTTCATTAACTGCTTCCCCTCCATAACTTATAAGCTGAGAATTACACCAAAAACCTACAGATACCCCTTCCTTAATACTTTGCCTTGAAAGTGCAGCAGCCAATGCTATGCCTCTTTCTATAGCTTTGTCATCAATAGAACTATAATAGGGCTCCCCGCATTCCACACATAAAATTATCATTAATTCCATTTCAGCAGTATAATCATAGTCTTTAACCATAAGCTTATTCATTTTTAAACTGGATTTCCAATGTACATCCTTCATTCTATCTTCTACATTGTATTCACGAATACCCTTAATATATAAGGGATCCTTATATATCCATCTTTTAATAATGGAATCTCCCTGAAAATTTGTAGTATTAAACTCAAGCTGTTTTAAGTCTATAACTTTTGGATAAACCAAAAGCTCTACATAATCCTCAAAGTCTCTCTCCCTAGTATTGAGTCCAAAAGCATCACCTATAGCCATCTTTACCTCTCTTAATAGGTAAGTTCCCCTTTTTAAGGCTCTAATGCTGTAGGTTCTTCTTACCCTTTCATGGCCTCTTACATTAAGCTTTGTAATATGATAATTTGACTCACCAGAGTTTACTAGGTTTTCTTCTTCAAAAACAACTAATTCCATAGGCAGTTTTTCAGTAATAAGCATAAAGGATATAGGCAGCCATTTATTATTTTCAATAATCATGGACATCTTGAAACTTTCACCTTCTAGAATAGAAGAAGAAACAGTTTCTCTTTTTAAGCTTAAGTTCCGAAAGCCTCTTTTAGCTGTAAATTCTGCCAGTAAAAGTATTAATAATAATATAAAAATAAAAATATAGTATCCTGTCATAACTTCACCTTGCTTAAAGCTGTTCTAGAGGAGTATGAACTGTATTTAAAATATCTGTAATTATTTCATCTGCCTTACTTAAGCTTCCCTGAATGTCATTTTTCAAAATAATTCTATGACTCAAAATAGGTATTGACATTTCTTTTATATCCTCTGGTATTACATAATCTCTGCCGCTTATTGCTGCTAAGGCTTGGCTTCCCTTCAATAGATTCAAGGAAGCTCTAGGACTTGCTCCAAGCTCAATTTTTTTGTGTTTTCTTGTGGCATTTACAAGCTCTATAATATAATTTTTAATTTCTTCACTTACATGAACCTTTGTAAAATTAGACTGTACATAGGCAACTTCTTCGAAAGAAACAACTTCACTTAACTCCTCAAGAGGATCCTCTTCCATAAATCTATCTAATATATTTTTTTCCTCCATAAATTCAGGGTAACCCAGGCTTAATCTTATAAAAAACCTGTCCAGCTGAGCCTCAGGTAACGGAAAGGTTCCAAATTGTTCCACAGGGTTTTGCGTAGCCATAACGAAAAACGGCTTACTTAGCTTAATTGTCTCTCCTTCAACAGTTATCTGCCTTTCTTCCATGCATTCTAAGAGAGCTGATTGAGTCCTTGGAGTTGCTCTGTTTATTTCATCTGCTAAAACAAATTGACTAAGCAGTGGTCCCTTTCTAAATTCAAACTCCCCGCTTTTTTGGTTGTAAAAATAAATTCCTGTTAAATCTGAAGGTAAAAGATCTGGAGTAAACTGAATTCTTTTAAAGCTTAGGTTTAAGCTTTTAGCAAGGGCCTTTGAAAGCTTGGTTTTACCAAGTCCAGGTATATCTTCTAAAAGCACATGTCCAGAGCAAATAAAGGCAACAATAATTTTATCAATTTGAGTTTTCTTTCCGATAATAACCTTACCAACATTTCCATTAATTTTATCCCTAAATTCTTTGAATTTTGAAACATCCATTTTAAAGCCTCCGGTCTTATCCTTCTTCATAATTTTGACTAATATATATTGAGAATTAATTTTTAATTATTAATTAATTGCAAAATATTAATATTAATTATATCACTTTTCAACAAATTTGTATGTAATTCTACAAGGTATGTTTTTTAATTTACGCAGTCATAAGTACAAAATGTAATGAATTGATTTTGTGCATAATTCCATAGGGTACTATTATTAAAGAAGGTTTTTTTGTATATAATTATAAAGCTTAATAATTTTAAAATACCATATTAACCTTTGGGCTTATCTATGCTATACTAGAAAGTACATAAATGCTAACGTATGCATTAGCGCATTAACAAAGGGGGATTATTGTGGCTGAAATTAAGGCTTGCCTTTTTGATTTAGATGGAGTTATTGTGGACACTGCAAAATATCATTACTTGGCTTGGAAAAGGCTGGCGCAGGAATTAGGGTTTGAGTTTACCAAGGAAGATAATGAGAGACTTAAGGGTGTAAGCCGAATGGAATCCTTAAATATATTATTAGAAATCGGCGGAGTTTCATTTGATGCTGCTAAAAAAGAAAAACTGGCAGAGATGAAGAATAATTGGTACGTGGAATATATATCAAAGATGGATTCCTCTGAGGTTCTGCCCGGTGTAATAGATTTTATAAAAGAACTTAGAGAAAGTGGCATTAAGACTGCACTAGGATCAGTAAGTAAAAATGCAATGCTTATATTAAAGAATATTGGAATACTTCAATACTTAGATGCCGTAATTGATGGAACAAAAATAACAAATGCTAAGCCTCACCCAGAGGTTTTTCTAAAGGGTGCAGAGGAGCTTAAAGTAGCTCCCTTCGAATGTGTGGTTTTTGAAGATGCCAAGGCAGGAATCGAAGCTGCTATAAATGCTGGAATGTACAGCATCGGAGTTGGATCTCCTAGGATTTTAAATAAAGCTGATTTTGTTATAAGTTCCTTTAAGGAAATGGATATAGGGAAGCTAAATAAAATAACAAATAAAATTTAATGGGTAGCATAAGCTGCCTAAATTTTATACTCATTATGCAAACGATTGTCTTTAGTTTTTTCTTTAATTGAACTTGGCTTTTTATATAAATCTATTAAGCATCTCTGTGAAAATTTTTATAAATGTTGAAAGGAAGATAGCTCATGAAGCAGTATTTTAAGATTGATGAATGGCGTATTATAGAAGAAGGTTTTTGCCCGGAGCAAAACAAAGTTGCTGAAAGTGTATGTAGTATTGGAAATGGTCATATGGGCCAAAGAGCTAATTTTGAGGAGTATTACAGCGGCGATTCCCTGCAGGGCAGCTACATGGCGGGAGTTTATTATCCTGACAAAACAAGAGTTGGTTGGTGGAAAAACGGATATCCAGAATACTTTGCAAAGGTACTCAATTCTATAAATTGGATAGGTATTAATTTTGTAGTCAATGGTTTGTCCTTAGATCTTGCAAAAGCTAAAATAAGTAATTTTAATAGAATACTTAACATGAAAGAAGGAACCTTAGAGCGCTCCTTCACAGCTGAGCTTTCAAATGGAAATATAGTTAAGGTTAATACAAAGAGATTTGTAAGCGCAGTATATCCTGAAATAGGAGCAATTCGTTACTCAATTATTCCAATTAATTTTGATGGTGAAATAAAAATAACACCTTATTTGGACGGGGATGTTATAAATGAGGATTCTAATTATGAAGAAAAATTCTGGGATGAAGTGAAAATTATCCCCTCAGAGGATATATCAGCTTTAGTTATGAAAACAAAGCTTTTGGACTTTTATATTTGTTCCTCTATGAAATTTGATATTTTTAAAGCTGGAGCCATGGTTTCTGAAGATATAGAGGTAAATACAAAGAAAAAGTTTGTATCTAATACTGTAATAATTAATGCCTTAGTAGGTGAAGAAATTACTGTTTATAAATATGCCTCTAATATTACTTCAAGAGACTTCGAAAAGGAGAATTTAATCTCCAAATCAAAGGAATTGCTGCTTAGAGCTTATAATGAGGGATTTGAAGAATTGCTTAAAAAGCAAAAAGAAGCCTGGGCTATTAAATGGAATAAAAGTGATATCGTTATTGAAGGAGATCTGGAGGCTCAGCAAGGTATTAGATTTAATATTTTTCAGCTAAACCAAACCTATACTGGGGAGGATGAAAGACTGAATATAGGTCCAAAGGGCTTTACTGGTGAGAAATATGGTGGAAGCACCTATTGGGATACTGAAGCCTACTGCATTCCCTTTTACCTTTCAACTGCTGAGGAAAGTGTTGCAAGAAACCTTTTAATTTATAGATACAAGCATCTTGAAAAAGCTAAGGAAAATGCTAGAAAACTTGGTTTTAAAAAAGGCGCACTATATCCAATGGTAACTATGAACGGTGAAGAATGCCACAACGAGTGGGAAATAACCTTTGAAGAAATTCATAGAAACGGTGCCATTGCCTATGCTATATATAATTATGTAAATTATACCGGAGACAAGGCATATTTAAGTAAGTATGGTTTCGAAGTTTTAGCAGAAATAAGCCGCTTTTGGGAAGAAAGAGTTCATTTTTCACAAAGAAAAGGCAAGTATGTAATTCATGGAGTTACCGGTCCTAATGAATATGAAAACAACGTTAATAACAACTGGTACACAAACAGGATTGCCTCTTGGACATTAGAATATACCTTAAAGGTACTAGATTATCTTAAAAATAATGAACCAGTAAATTATGAGACATTAAGACATAAGCTTCAGCTAAAAGATGGGGAAACGGATAAATGGCAGAGTATTATTGACAATATGTACTACCCTGTTGATGAGGAATTAGGAATTTTCCTTCAGCAGGATGGCTATTTAGATAAGGAGCAAATTTTAGTTTCAGAGCTGCCAGATGAAGAAAGACCAATAAATCAAAAATGGTCTTGGGATAGAATACTTCGTTCCTGCTTTATAAAGCAGGCTGATGTCCTCCAAGGTTTATATTTCTTAGAAGATGAGTATGATGAAGACATCATAAGAAGAAACTTTAATTTCTATGAGCCAAGAACTGTTCACGAATCTTCACTATCTCCCTGTGTTCACTCAATACTAGCTTCTAAGCTTGGTATGAAGGAAAAGGCTTATGAAATGTATTTGAGGACCTCAAGACTTGATTTAGATAACTATAACAATGACACTGAAGATGGCTGTCATATAACCAGCATGGCAGGTACCTGGCTTTCAGTAATTCAAGGCTTTGCAGGTATGAGAGTTAAGAATGGACATCTAACCTTTAACCCCTTTATTCCTGGTCATTGGAAGTCCTTCTCCTTTAAGATTATGTTTAGAGGAACATTATATGATGTAAAGGTGAAAGACGGAAGTTTTAAGTGTACTGCACAGTAAGTTTGTGATAACACAAAGTGTGTCAGAGTGACGTATCTTGTGGCACATCAGTTTGGACTTATATTAATGGGATTAACTCCATAATCAGGATTTAATCCCATTTTATCTTTTTAACATTAACAATTACTTCTTAATGTTTCATTTTAGTTGTTAATCAGTCTAATTTTCTAATAGTTTTTTAGCTAAATAAAAGGCTCCTTTTGCTGGAGAAACTTCTTCATCCACAATAGTGAAGCTTCCTACCCTTAAGGCATCTTCAAAGGAATTTCTCACAAGCTTTACTTTTGTTAAAATACTACCTTTTATTCCAATCTCAACTTCATTTTTAAAATTTAATTTTTTATATAAATTATTAGTCATTTCTGCCAGGTCTTTTCCAGCATTTATTAAGATTTCCCTGGCAATTGAATCACCACCATCTGCTAGTTCAACAACGATAGGTACAAAGCTAGCAATATTTCCTTTACCAGAAGAATAAATAAAATCTATAATATCTACTGCCTTTTCGATAGAAAGCTTTTTCATAAAGGCTTTTGAAAGTGGACTAGTCGGTAAATTATGTTCATCTTCAAAAATCATATTTTTAAAGGCATTTATTGCTATATGATAGCCGCTGCCCTCGTCACCTAGTAAGTGTCCCCATCCCCCTGACCTTTCTGTCCTGCCATTAAGCAATCCATAGCTTATGGAGCCTGTACCAGAAATAGTAAGAATCCCATCATCACCCTTTAACAGTGATGCAAGTGCTATCTCAGCATCATTAACAGCTTTAACAGGCAGATTAAAATCCTCTTTTAGTACTTTTTCAAGTTTAGTTCTCGCACTTTCCACTTCTATACCTGCAAGCCCAAGATAGATAAACACACAACTTGCTTCATTATAGCTTTCTTCTACACTTTTTATACAGTTTTTCAAGGACAACTCTATATTTTCTATGGCTTGCTCAAAGCCAAGTAATGCATTCCCAAAACCACCGTAGCCTCTTCCAAGTTCTTCACCCTGGAGATTGAAAGCAATTGATTCTGTTTTACTACCGCCTCCATCAACACCTATAATATATCTCATTTTTATCACCTTCCTTATAAATTAATATTTCTAAAACTTAATTTAAGTTTCCTCCTTTGTTAAGAGTTTTCACATAATTATATAGAGCAACTTTCGTGCCAACCTTTCTAAATCTTGATATATCTATGTCCCACTCATTGTGTATCATGCCTTACAAAACTTAATACACTAATTTTATACACAAGTATGACATAGGGAGGTTTTTTTGCCACAATAACTTGGACGCACCCCCTTGCCACATACTAAAAATAAACCTTTTAACTAGTTGATTTTTATTTAACAATGTATTATAATGAACTTAATTAATAATAATTATTACTTAATAATATAATTTTGATTTATTTATGAGAGGTGTTATAGAATGATGAAGGCTTTAGAGGTTAAAAAAGATATATATTGGGTTGGTTCATTAGACCCTGAGCTTAGAATTTTTGACATTGTTATGTATACGCCGTACGGTTCAACTTATAATTCCTATGTAATTAAAGGCAGTGAAAAAACTGCAATATTCGAAACTGTTAAAGAGCATACTTTTCCCCAGTATTTAGAAAGATTAAAGTCACTTAATGTAAATTTTGATGAAGTAGCTTATATTATAGTTCAGCATACAGAGCCAGATCATGCAGGTTCAGTGGCTAAGCTTTTAGACTATGCTAAAAATGCAAAGGTAGTTGGCTCTGCCCCTGCAATTAGATTTTTAAAACAAATTGCTAATAGGCCTTTTGAATCCATAATAGTTAGACAAGATGATATCTTAAGTCTTGGTAATAAAACTTTGAAATTCATTGAGGCACCCTTTTTACATTGGCCGGATACCATTTATACTTATGTAGAAGAGGATAAAGTACTTTTAACCTGTGATTCCTTCGGCAGCCATTACTGTTTTGATGGAATGTTTAATGATTTAATTCCAAAAGATAAGGAAGAGGAATATTTAGAATCCTTTAAGTATTATTACGACTGCATTATGGGACCTTTTAAAACACATGTGTTAAAAGCTCTAGATAAAATACAAGATTTAGACATTGATACAATTTGCACAGGACACGGTCCTATATTAAGAAGTAATATTAAATATTATTTCGACAACTACAGAAAATGGAGTACTGAAATAGCCCCTAATGATGGAAAGACAAGAGTAGTTATCCCCTATGTTTCAGCTTATGGTTTTACTGAAGAGATAGCTAAAAAAATAGCTGAAGGCATTAAGTCACAGATAAAGGATGCAATTATAGACCTTTACAATGTAATTTATAATAAGCAAGAGGAAATTTTAGATAAAATTTATGAAGCAGATGCTGTACTTTTTGGTTCTCCTACTATTAACGGTGATGCACTTGAGCCAATAATGGAGCTTTTAATAAAAATGAACCCGTTAGTACACGGTGGTAAGGTTGCAGCTGCCTTTGGATCCTTCGGCTGGAGCGGAGAGGCTGTTCCAAACATTGAAACTAGATTAAAGGCCCTCAGAATGAAACTGGTAACCCCTGGCCTAAGGATTAATTTTAAGCCGGATGAAGAAAAATTGAATAAAGCCTATAATTTTGGCGAAACTATAGCTGAAAAAATAAAGGAAAATTCAAGTAAAGGAGTTAAGAAGATGAGTAAAGGAAGTCTAAAGCTCTGGAAATGTATCGTCTGTGGTGAAGAATATGAAAGTGAGAAGGCCCCTGAGGTATGCCCTGCTTGTGGTGCAACAGCTGATCAATTTATTGAAGTTAAAAGAGAAGAAGTTGAATTTAAGCAAGGCAAAAAAGAAAAGTATGTAATAATAGGCAACGGTATTTCTGGATATTATGCAGCTGATTCCATTAGAAAGAGAAATAGTGAGGCTGCTATTCAATTAATAAGCAGCGAAAAGGTACTGACCTATTATAGACCTCAGCTTTCTGATTATTTGACTACAGATATTTCTGATAAGCGCTTCTTCGTATCTCCTAAGGAGTGGTATGAAAAAAATAATATAGACGTTCTGCTTGGTAATAAAGTAGAAACTATTGATAAAGAAAATAAAGTATTAATTATGGATAATAACGAAAAAATATCTTATGATAAGTTGATTTTAGCTACTGGTGCTAGAAATTTTATTCCACCTATGAAGGGTTATGATATGCAAGGCATATATTCAATAAGAGATTTGGAAGATGCTAAGAAGGTTAAGGAAGAAATTAAAGTAAGTAAAAATGCCATAGTTGTGGGCGGTGGCTTGCTTGGACTTGAAGCGGCCTGGGAAATGAAAGAAGCAGGGCTAAATGTAACAGTAGTAGAACTAGCACCAAGCCTTTTAAATATTCAATTAGATGAAAAAGCCTCAAAACTATTTGAAAAATCAGTTCAGGATGCTGGAATAACTGCCTTGACTAACGAAGCTGCCGAGGAGATTCTAGGTAATTCTAGAGTATCAGGATTAAAGTTAAAAAGCGGAAAGGTACTGCCTGCCGACTTAATTGTCTTCTCTGTAGGTATAAGATCTAATATAGGTTTAGCTCAAAATGCTGGTATTGCAGTTAATAGAGGAATAATTGTTAATGAAAAAATGGAGACAAATATTAATGATATTTATGCCTGCGGCGACTGCGCAGAGCTTAAGGGCAGAGTATATGGCACTTGGCCTGCTGCTTCAGAAATGGGTAAAACAGCTGGTGCCAATGCTTCTGGAGAAGATAGCCTTCTTAAATCCTTTGCAAATTCGGTAATTTTTAATGCCATGAACACTCAAATATTCTCTGTTGGCGAAGTAAAACCAAATGGAGAAAGTGTTGAGGTCTTAGAACATGAAGATGCTGAAAAGAGAATTTATAAAAAGCTGTTCTTTAAGAATGGGATTATAATTGGTGGAATTTTAATGAATGATACAAGCAAGTCAGTCAGACTTATGAAGGCTGTTCAGGCTGGAAAAAGCATAAGTGAAGTTTTGAAAGCAGAAATTTAAGGGATGTGGCACCGGGATGTTTCTCGTGCCACATTTGTTTTGTCCTATTCTTTTTTTGTATTACTTTCAAAATACCTAAAAAGCACAAAAAGTAATTCACAAATAAGCTTCCAAACTATTATAATTACTACAAAATATAATATTCCCCCTATAAATCCCTTAATGGAATCAAACCAAGTAATGCCGTACATATTAAAATTACTTGGATCTATATTGATGCTTCCCATTCCAACTTTATTAACAATACTTTGTAACTTCATTGCCTTTCCAAACTGAAAAGCCTTAAATAGTATAATTGGGAACCCCATATAATACAAAAAGTGTACTATACTAAATACATCATTCTCACCTAGTCTAAAAAATTCTTTTGATTTAAAAAATTCCATCCCATACATCCCTTTCAAATAAATTATAAAAATTGGAGTCTAATCTCTTAAGCATTATTTACTTAATTATACAAAATGTTATAATTAATTTCAAATATTTAACAAAATTGTTATGTGGTAAGTGCAAACAATACAATTATAGGAAATATTAGAATTATATTCGTGCATAAGATATACTAATATTATTATTTGGTATTTTATATCATATATTCAAAATTATAAATTTTAAAAATAAAAAATCATAAAAATGAATATTGTATATTGAATAAGCCAAAAAGGAGGTTAAATTTATGAAAAAACAATTTAAGGCAGATATATTACTTATTCTTATAACATTTTTTTGGGGATCATCTTGTTTAATGACAAAGATTGGACTTGACGAAATACAAGGGTTTAATCTTATTGCACTGAGATTTATCATAGCTTTTCTGTTGTCTGCTAGCGTATTTTGGAAAAGGTTTATGACTATTAATGTTAAAACAGTAAAATATGCAGCAATTCTAGCAGGTATACTTAGTGCAGTCTTTGTATTTATGACATTTGGAGTTAAGTACACTACTGCTTCAAACGCTGGATTTCTTACATGTCTTGCTGGTGTATTTATTCCTCTGATTTTATTTATTTTACTAAAGCAGACACCTAAAATTAATGTAGTTATAAGTATATGTCTTGCTTTTTTGGGAATATGCCTTCTGTCTTTAAATCAACAGCTTCAATTCAACAAAGGTGATTTGTTATGTATTTTATGTTCTTTAGCATTTGCTGTACATATTATTGCCACAGGAATTTTGACTCGAGGAGTCGATTCTGTTTCACTGGGGGTACTACAACTTGGTTTTGTTGGGGTATATAGTATGATTTTTTCATTTATTTTTGAAAATCCCAAGTTACCAAGCACAAATCAATTCTGGTTTACAGTTTTAGCATTAAGCATTTTTTGTACTGCTATTGCTTTCATTGTACAAACAGTGGCCCAAAAAGATACAACATCAACACATACTGGTCTAATATTTTCTTTAGAGCCTGTATTTGCTGCAATTCTTGCTTTTATTTTTGCAGGAGAAATCCTATCCATTAGAGGTTATTTGGGAGCTGTAATATTGATAATTAGTATATTACTTGTAGAATTTGATTTTAAATATAAATTTAATAATTTAAAAGATGTGAATTGCTCTTAATGACGCATTATATATGATTTAGAAGACTTCGGCCTGTAATTATTTTGTCATTAAATGACTTTAAAATGAGGTGTGAATTAATATGAGAAAGCCGATTCTTATTCTCTGTCTGATTATAGCGGTATTTTCTTTCGTGGCTTATAGTCGAACTGGCAAAACTAATAATGCTGAGTTGAGTATTGGAAAATCCGATAAATTTAGTGAACAAGAAATAAACGATGCAGTAAATTGTGTAAAGAAAAAATTCAAGGGTTTTAACGGATGTAATCTTACAAAATTATGGTATGATGAAGAAAGATCAAATATATTAATTGGAGGATATCTTTCAAATGGCAGGGGTTCAGTGAATGGTGTCAAGTCTGAAAATGTAATTGTTTTGATGTCTAATTTTGATGTAGATTCTTCAGGGGTTGATAAAGGTTTTAATCCTAATTCCTCTTATTCCAATTGGAATTGGATATTAATAAGAAATAATAAAACAAGTAATTGGAAGGTAGATGATTGGGGATATTAAATTACGCAAGTAATCGCTAGCCATCAAGAATTCTTAATATCGGAAGAGAAATGAAAAAGGACGTTACCAATGTCATGAGAAATTACATGATCATTGGCGGTGTCCCTTTTTTAGCTTAAAACCCAATTGTTCTATTCTTTATTTTTTAAAAATCAATTTGTCATTTAATTCATGAGCTGTGGCAAAAGAAACGGACTCATGCCACGTCCAACTTAATTAGTTACGCCAGTTAAAGATTTAAGTACAGTATCACTTACAGCACCAGTTTGTCCAAATACAGTTGCATCTATGCTGTTTGCATTGCTGGCAGCAAATTTTATATAATTTTGAGCTTCTGTTACCTGATTTGGATCTGCAAGCACTATTGGTGCCCTATAAAGAGCAGCATAAACACTACCTGAAAGTGCATCAGCAAACTGTTGACCTGTAGCAATACCTATCCTATTTGGAGTATTAAATAAGGCACTATTAATTTTTTTGCTTGTTTCGTATCTGTTACTTCCTCCAAGTCTTATAACTTTATCATCCCCGTAGCCAAGCATTGTTTTTACTTTATTAAGAACATTGTCCGAAACAACTCCATTACCACCAGCAATATAAACCTTATCAGGTTTCATTGATGAAATATACTTCTCCTCATCTGGAGTTAGACTATCCTTATTAGATAAAAGTATAGACCAACCATTTAATGCTGCTGCAGGAGAAATACTTAAAGCATCAGGGAAATCATTTGCAGTTGCTATAACAAGTCCAGTTGAACTTGCTGCATTTAATGCATTTAACTGATTTACTATCTGTGTATTAGTATCAAATCTATTTGTGCCGCCTAATCTTCTAAAATTATAGCCCATTGAAGTAAGCTTTGCTTCAAAATCCTTACTTATAACTCCTTCTCCACCTAATAAATATACATTGCCTCCTTGATTTAAATGGCTTGCAATATAATTTAGCGCTGGTGAGCTTCCAGCTGAAGTTGGTTTAGCATCAACCAAAAGAATTGGTGCTGATACTGCTTTTGCAAGTACTGAGCCAGATAATGCATCAGGGAAGTCAGCACCTGTTGCTAACACAACATTGTTTATTTTGCCGCTGTACATATTTTCTGCAATTTGTACTGAGGTTTCATATCTATTTTGTCCGCCGAGCCTTGTTGGTGCTCCATTTATTATAGTTCCGCTTGCATTGGCATTAAGATAGTCAATATTACAAAAATAAAACTTCAATATAGAATCATAATTCAAGCCCGCATTAGCCCTTGAAAATGCGCCCCATTGACTCATTCCCATTCCATGCCCGTATCTTACATTAAAGACAAAACTGCCATCATTTTGTTGTTTTGCTGTAAACCAATTACTTAATAAATTAAAAAAGCTTTTAGGATTATTTGTGGCGTCATTAATATCTAAGACTAAAATAGCATCATTGGTACCATTATTATAAGTTATATTAAGAGTGTTTACATTTTGTTTGCCAGCTACATTAACTATATCCATACTTTTAAACTGTACAGCGTTTAAGTTTTTATATTTATCATTATTTTGAATTAATTTTAATATATCTGCCGGTGTATATGTAACAACATTACGAACATCATAGGTATCTTGTGTTTGACTTGGTAAATATGGATAACCAGTATATGGCTCAGTCCATCCTCCATTACTTGATGAATACAAAGCATCTATAATGCCTCCATTATAAGTCAAAACCTTCCCATTGGTGTCTGTTACAGCTTGATTAGATTTAGTGCTTGATGGGCTATATCCATTATATACCTGGGAATTTGTATCGTCACTTACATTGAAACCCTGACTAATATATTTACCTGAATTCTTAATAGCCCATGTCCTTGAAGCTATAGCTTGAGCCTTTAAAGCCTCTGATGGAAAAGTATCCCCTTCTTCATAAGGAACTACACCTTTAACATAATCTTCCATCTTTAAATTATTAATTGGAATAAAGCATGTCCCATTATTTTTAAAGGTCATGTTGCCAGCAAATTGTCTCATGTAAATTTGATTATTATATTTTTTATTAAATTTAATAAATGTATCCGTATTTAGCGGTTTTATTGTTATATCACTGTTTGTTGAATAAAATAAAACACCATTTTTATATAAATTTAACGCAGAATTTTCTAAACGAATACAATAACTATTATTTCCATTAATAATTATACCTTGTCCATCAATTATGTAATCACCTGTTAGCGTAAAATCCAAGGTAGTAATGCTACCCATGGAAGTAAATCCTACAGAAATTCCCTTCATGTAAGTATCAGAAATTGTTGCAGCTTGTCCAATAATTGGACTGCTAATTAAAACAGCTGCAATAGTAGAAATCGCTATTAACTTATTAAATCTTTTACTAAACATTAATCATCCTCCTTAGATTGTTAAGTTTTTATCTAAAAACTCATTAATATTTATTATATCATATTATGTATTTTAATGTAAAATCATAAAAATTATAAAAATTACTTTACCTGTCGTAGTAATTATGCTATACTAATTATACTACGACAGATGAAGTACGACAGACGTAGTAGTCATTTAAAAGGAGTGACAGACTTGATTAGTAGCGATGTAATACGAGGATACAATGACACAATTATATTATACCTTCTTTTAGAAGGTGATTCTTACGGCTATGAGATTTCAAAGAGTATACGTTCAATTACAAATGAACTGTATGTTATGAAGGAAACTACACTTTATTCAGCCTTTAATCGTCTGGAGAAGAACGGATATATTGAGTCTTACTACAGTGATGAAACTTTCGGAAAAAGGCGAACCTACTTTAAAATTACCCAAAGCGGCATAGATTACTATAAGGAAAAATGCGAAGAGTGGAAAATAACTAAAGATGTTATAAATAAATTTATAAAGGAGTTTGATAACAATGGAGACCATTAAAAGTTATTTGGAAAACATGTTTAAGGCATTACCTAAAACAGAAGAAATTCTGCGCTTAAAAAATGAGCTTTTGAATAATATGGAAGAAAAATACCATGAGCTAAAGGATGAAGGAAAAACCGAAAACGAAGCAATTGGAATTGTTATTTCAGAGTTTGGAAATATTGATGAATTATTAAATGAAATGGGAATAAACATCACAAAGGCTGAAGAAACACTTACAACCATTGGCATAGAAGAAGCCCGTGAGTTTATATTTTTAAAGCAAAAAACCTCAAACCTTATTGGCATAGGAGTTTCATTAATATTGATTGGAGTGTCACTTCTAGTATTCTTGTCACAATTAGTGGAAAATAAGCTAATATTTCAAGCTCTGCCAAGGGATGTCCAAAACACTCCTTCTGTAATTTTACTGTTTCTATTTATTGTTCCAGCAGTAGGTATGTTTATTTATTCAGGAACTAAACTAGAAAAATTTAAGTATATAGATGAAGGACAGTTTGGAATTGACTTAACTACTAAATCTATATTATCTAACGAGTATTCAGTAATTTCACCCAAAAAAACTATTGGAATAATTACAGGTGTTTGCCTCTGCATCCTATCTCCAGTTGTTGTAATCATAGCTTCCCTATTTGGCAGTAATGCCTCAACTTATGGTGCAAGCCTGCTTTTAATAATGGTAGCAGCTGCTGTATTTATCTTCATTAGAGTTGGAAGTCTATCTGATGCCTATAAAAAGCTTCTAAAAAAAGATGAATTTAGTCCTATTCGTAAACAGGAAAATAAGGTTATCGGCGCTGTAGCTGCACTAGTATGGCCTCTAGCTACCTGTGCATTTTTGGTGGCAGGTCTTGTGTTTAATCTTTGGTATATATGCTGGATTATCTTCCCTGTTACTGGCATATTATTTGGAGCCTTCAGCGCATTTTACAGCACATTAAAAACTAAGGAATAGCAGGCATTTAAGGAATATGGAACAAAATTGCAGTCGTAAAATTATATACTAATAAGAAAAATAGCTAGAATATATAAAATATGTTACATGAGCTGATGGTTTACATTAGCTCATGTTTTTTTGATTAAAAATTTTGATAATAAAATCTTTTAGTGCATATTTATGTGTGTCAAGAGAAAAGAAAAAAGGAGGTGAAGCTTTATGGCTCTTCAAAACACATTAGCACAATCTGCCGTTACTATAAGATATAAGAACGGCATAGATTCAACAGGAAAGGACATCATTAAAACTAAGAAATTCTCTAATGTGAAGGTAACTGCAACTGATCAAAATGTTTATGACACTGCAGCTGCTCTTGCAGGTCTTATGGAATATGAGCTAAATGACATTTTAAGAAGCAATGATTGCTTTCTTATTAATGGCTAGTTCCATAAAACCATCACCTTAATTTAATGAAAGGGGGAAAATGATATGGCTGAAAAAACTTTAGTTATGACATTCTTAAATAGCTCAGGTTCAAAAGCAAGCATTTCACTTCCTGGTGTAAGAGATAATGTTACACAAGAAGAAATATCTGCTGCTATGGATGTTATAATTACAAAGAATATATTTCAATCTTCAGGTGGAGATTTGATAACCAGACAAGCTGCTCAGATAACTGAGAAGAATGTTACCACACTGGAAGTTAGATAAGAAAAAGGGGTACGCTGTACCCCTTTTAGTTTTGTGCCTAAAATGTTTATTGAGAACCTAATGGTATCACCTGCTCAAATGCTGTTAGGCCATTATACGGATAATTAAGCTAGGTACGAAAGTTGCTACCGCTATTCCGTAAAGCAAATCCAGCCAAACAACTGATCCCATGGCGCCAATATAGATTAAAAATACAATAGGTGCACCTAAAATCTTTGAAAGTAAGGGAGTCTCCTTATCTTTAACTGTATTCCAAAGACTTTGTGCATCTCCTGTGCTTGGAAAGGAATGCATTGCTATTGAAACCCCAAGCCAAATTAGAAAAAAGTCTAAAATATTGGTACCTGTAAATTTATCACCAAAATATAATATTGGTATTGCTGCTGGAAGCGCAATTAATGCTCCCAAAATAGTATTTATAAGGAATGGTCCAATTCCTATCAAGATTTGCTGAAATGAACTTTTAGGCCTTTCATGTATCACATATCCTGCAGGATTACCTACCCTTATATAGCAAACATCAAGAACAGCAACCCTACATATTCTGCAGAATAATTGGTGAGCAATTTCATGAACTATAACCCCAGGAAAAGTTAAAATTGTTATTATAAATCCAGGTATAAGCATTTTTTCATTCTCCTTTTATCCTAAATTTGCTTTTGCCATTGCAAAGTGCCATCAAAAATTGATTTCAGCAGGTTATCAGTATATTTATCTGTATTATTCGAATTCTGATAAATTTTGTAGTATTTATCTCTTTCACTAATTAAATTATTATAATGATAAGCTAATGCAAGATTTGCAGTTACAGTTGCATCCTGACTATCTAAATTATATGCTGTTTTAGCATATTCAAGGCCTTTAGCATTATTTCTTCGTTTCAGCTCGATCTTAGATAGTGTTATAAGAGCACCTACATCTTCAGTATTATGCTTAAGAACCTTATTACAATACTCTACACCTTCATCGTACTTACCTAGTTCCCTATAAGTAGCAGCCTGAAGAAGATATCCTGCATAAAAATCAGGATAATTACTAATTACTCTAGACAAAACTTGACTTGCTTCATTAAAATTTTTCATATCAAAATATAAATTTGCAAGGTAATAAGCACCATATACCTCTTTAGGATTTTTATCCACAATCGGCTTAACTATATTCACAATATCCTCAGTCTTAGAATTCTGCAGGTTTTTTATTTTATCATATAATTCACTGCTTGGATTATAATATGTATCAAGCTTACTGGTTGTTGTATTAACTTCATCAACTAATTCTTTTTTCATTTTTTTATTAGATGGCGATTCACCTGTAATCTGATCAAATACCTTGTATGCTTCCTCTATTCTTTCATCTTCATAATATGATACATATAACCTTACTAATGCCTTATCGGATTCTGGATGCTCCTTTAATGCATTTTCATAATGATAAATTGCTGTAGCATATTTTGCAGCTTTTTCGGCTTGAAGTCCTCTTTCATACTCAACTCCTGAGCTAATACTTTTTGGAAACTTCCATAGAGAAAAAAGTATAACTAAAATGATAAATAAAGAAACCAACTTTATTTGTTTAGGAATAGGTCTTCTAGAAAGCTTGTCCCTACATTCCTTACATAGTTTTAGGTTATACCCCTCCTCAATATCCAAATTCCCACAGTTCTTGCATCCCCAAAAATTATCCGTAGGGTCCTCATTAATTCCATCAGAAGACTCTTCCGATGCCTTCTGCTCTTCTACTGAAGCCCTAGTATCATCATTCCCGTGTTCGTTCTCCACACTCATTTAAATAACATCTCCTTTTCTAAATCATATGTGCAAATAAGATGGTTTAAACCTAAAAAGTATAAAACTTGCCCAATAACTAAATTGTAAATCACACCATATAGAAAATAATGTGTTTGATTAGATGTTGAACCCATAAATGAGCATAGATAAGGATAATCACGACATGAAAAAAAATCCTACTTAGGAAGCCCGGCTGTCATAGAATATTCCTTAGACCCGCAGCTTTGCGTCTTTACCTTTCGATAAATTTGCTATTATCTATGGACTTTATGTAAAATTAATGAATTTTTTGTAATATTTTAGGCTTATATTTAACATATTACCATATATATCTTGTAAAATAAATACTATTTAGAGAGGTTAAGTATTAGAAAAACTATTATTTCTTCTCACTATTTTGATACATAACAAAAATTAATAATTGTTAACATTTAAACTTTATTAACTATTGAAAAAATTCTCATAAAATAATATACTAATATAAACCTAATTCAATTAAAAATTTATACAATCCAACAGGGGGCAAACAATTAATAATTGTTTTGGCATAAATCCTAAATGGACTTTTAGGGTAATCTAGTTCATAACAATGGACGTGTTAAGTTTACCCCACCAGAATAAGAAATACGGGAGGGATATTATGAATTTAGAATTTTATGGTGCAGCTGGCTGTGTTACAGGTTCTTGTCACATTTTAAATGTAAACGATAAGAAAATACTTTTAGACTGCGGCATGTATCAAGGTAAAGATGAGAAGGAAAGAGGAGGAAACGAATTCTTTAACTTCAATCCTAAAGATATAGATTATGTTATCTTGTCTCATGCTCATATTGACCACAGCGGCAGAATTCCACTTTTATATAAGCAGGGCTTTAAAGGCCAGGTTTTATGCACTGAGGTTACAAAGGATCTTTGTAGTGTTATGCTTCCTGATTCAGGACACATTCAAGAAATGGAAATCGAATGGAAAAACAGGAAAAGGATGAGGCAAGGTCTAAAGCCTCTTGAGCCTCTATATACTGCTAAATTAGCTGAACTGTCCATGTATTTATTCTATGGTCATTCTTATGATGAATGGGTAGAGGTGTTTGAGGGTTTTAAAATTAGATTCAGAGATGCAGGTCATTTGCTAGGATCTGCAATGGTTGAACTTAGAATTAAAGAAGCTAATAAGGATGAAATAAAGTTAGTTTACAGTGGTGATATTGGAAATAAGAATATTCCTATAATAAAGGATCCTACCTTAATAGAAGAAGCAGATTACGTTATAATGGAAACAACTTATGGAGATAGGCTTCATGATAATATTAATTCTGAGTTCGAGCAGCTTGTACAAATAATTAATGATACCTTTAAAAGAGGCGGAAACGTTATTATACCTTCCTTTGCAGTTGGGAGAGCTCAAGAAGTCATTTATGCATTAAATAGATACATTGAGAGAAAGCTTTTAAAGGATTTAACAGTATATGTGGATAGTCCTTTGGCATCTGAGTCTACAAAAATCTTTAAAAAATACAGTGACTACTATGATGATGAGGCTATTAAAATTGTTAGAGAAGGCATTGATCCTTTGGACTTTGATGGACTAACCTTTACAAAATCTCCAGATGAATCAGCAGCTATTAATAAAATTCAAAGTGGTGCTATAGTTATTTCTGCAAGCGGCATGTGCGAAGCTGGTAGAATAAAACACCACTTGAAACATAATTTGTGGAGAAAAGAATGTTCTATAGTATTCGTAGGGTATCAAGCTGTTGGAACCCTTGGCAGGACGATACTTGATGGCGCTAAAACAGTAAAATTATTTGGTGAAGAAGTTGCTGTTAATGCACAAATTCATGTACTGCATGGCTTATCCGGTCACGCTGATAGAAATGGACTTTTAGAGTGGGCACAAGGCTTTAAGAATAAGCCTAAGGAGATACTACTTGTTCATGGTGACAGAGAAGCACAGGTAAGTTTTATGGAGTTATTGAAATCAAAGGGTATTAAAACAAGAATTATGCAGCTTGGTGATAAATATTATCTTGAGGAAGGTCTTGTTAAGAACAAAGAGATTATTGCCTCTCCTACAAGTATTAAAGAAAGAATACTAAAACTTCTTGATTCCATAGACGATGTAGATTCCATGGATAAAGATGCCTTAACTAAGGAGTTAAATAAGATTATTAACGGATAATAAAATTAAGGGACGATATTCCTGCTATAATTTAGCATGGATATCGTCATTTGTTTTCTGCGGCTTGAAGGTTTTTTCCATGTGGTAGAGGGATGTTTCTAGTGCTATACTTATGTGGCACTAGAAACGTCTCTCTGTCACATAAACCTTACATAGTTTACTTAATTTCTTTTCAAAATCTTTACAGGACAAGGGCTTACCGTATAGAAAACCCTGTGCCTTATCACATTCATGCTGCTTAAGAAAGTTTAGTTGATTAATACTTTCTACCCCTTCTGCAACTACTTCAAGACCCATATTATGGGCAAGCTCGATTACTGCCTTTGTTATTATTTCATCCTTTGTATCAATATTAATATTATTAACAAAGGACTTGTCTATTTTTAATGCATCTATAGGTAATTTTTTTAAATAATTTAAAGAAGAATAGCCTGTTCCAAAATCATCTAGTGAAACATGTATATTCATTTCTCTAATTTTGTTTAAAACATCTATTGAGAAATCAAAGTCCTTCATTATTATACTTTCTGTAATTTCAATTTCTAAATACATAGGATCTAATTTTGTTTCTTCCAGTACGGCCTTAATTGTCTCTAATAAGTCTTCCTGTTCAAATTGTTTTGCAGAGAGATTTATTGCTACTCTTAATGGAGGATAACCTTTACTTTGCCATTCTTTATTTTGTCTGCATGCTTCATATAATACTTTGTTTCCAATTGGTATAATAAGCCCCGAAGCTTCTGCAATATGAATAAATTTATCCGGAGATATCATCCCCTTTTCCGGATGAATCCAGCGTATTAAAGCTTCCATGCCATCCACTTCATTAGTTTTTAAATCTATCTTAGGCTGATAATAAATTTCAAAGGTATTATTTTCTATAGCATTCCTAAGTCCTGTTTCAACCTCAATTCTTTCTTTAGTTCTTTCACTTAAGTCCTTTGTAAAAAAGCAGTATCGGTTTTTGCCTAGTTCCTTGGCATAATAGGTAGCTGTATCAGCATTTTCTACAAAATCATCAAAATTATCTCCATGTTCATTATATATTGCTATTCCAATACTGGCTGTTATATAAAGTTCTTTTCCTGCTATTAATATAGAATGATTAATAACGCTCATTATCTTTTCAGTAAAAGTCTTAACCTCTTCTATATCCCCATTATAGGTATAAATAATAGCAAATTCATCCTCTCCTATACGAGCCAGGTTCTTTGAATCCTTCATTATGAATTTAAGTCTTGCAGCTATTGCTTTAAGAAATCTATTTCCAACAGAATGTCCTAATGTATCGTTTATGTTTTTAAAATTATCCAAATCGATATATAATAGTGCAAGCTTTTTACCATTTTGTTTTAAATTCAAAATTTCAGCAGAAGCTTTATTGCTTAATGAACTACGATTTTCCAGGCCTGTTAATTCATCTCTTTTTTGTGAGGTTATATTCATCCCTAGACCAACTATAAATTCAGGATCTCCATTTGTATCATACATTAAATAGTTTGACCACAGTATATCTATATAACTTCCTTTTTTACAAAAAAACTTGCTTTCTAAGTCAGAGTCATAAAGAGGTTCATTACTTAATAATTTATGAAATACCTTAAGGGTCTTTGTTTCCAGCCAAATATCAGTAATGGTCTTTCTCCATTTATTACCCAAAACTTCCTTTTCCTTATAGCCAGTTATTTCTTCAGCATAATTATTAAACTTTACTAGAGTCCCATTTATTCTCCATACACATATGATGGTTTTTGCGTTATTAACTAAATTCACGCAAAAATTTCTTGTGTTACAGGAACTACTATTTTTACAGTTTATCACCTGGTCAAATAAAGTAAAATCCTCCATTTAATATCCCACCATTTTATATATTTTAACTAAATAGTACAACCTTATTTCTGCCTGTCTTCTTTGCCTTATAAAGGGCTGTATCTGCCTGTTCTATCAATACATTTGTGTCAGTTGTTGTATCGGGATAACTTGAAATTCCAACAGAAATTGTAATTTTTATCTTCTCTTCGGTTAAAAGGGTAAATAAGGCTTCTTCAACATTTTTTCGTATTTTTTCACCGATTTTAAGGGCATAGCTAGATGGGCAATCTAGTAAAATTACTGTAAACTCTTCCCCACCATTTCGAGATACTATGTCAAAGCTCCTGCAGGTTTTTGTAAGTAGCAAAGCTAATTCTCTTAAAATAACATCACCGTTTGAATGACCATAAGTATCATTAACCTTCTTAAAGAAATCTATATCTATGTATAAAAGTGATAATTTTTCTCCCTTTAAGGCAGCATTTTCTGCTAAAGAATTAAAAATTGAATCGAAGCTTCTAACGTTATTTAACCCAGTTAAGAAGTCCTTAGAGGAATCCTTTTTATATTTTCTATATAGAGAAGTCATACCTTCAAGATATTCATTAAAATAATAAACTAAGAATGATATTATTATTGTACTTATACAATAAACAAGAAGAAAATTGATTAAATTTCTGCTTTTAAATAATAGTATTATAAAACATGTTGTGCTTACTAAAAGTGAATATATTACTGAATAAATCCACTTTCTCTTAGTATTCATATTTAATACACCAATGATACTGAGGCCGATACCCATTAATAAAGCAGATAAAAGCCCTATGGCAGAAGGGACATTTATACCAAAATTGAAGAATCGAAAAAGTCCTATCATTATAGCAGCAATAAAGGTTGTTATTGTACTGCCTTTTACTGCTATCATTATTAATGGTATGCTTCGAAAGTCTACAATAATGGAATTACCTGCTTTAACGGAATAAATCATAAGCAAAATGGAAAGAAGTCCACATATTACACCTGTAACTATTTTCATTTTAATAGAAGAATCTTTACTAAAGCCTTCCTCTCTAAATATCTGTGTGGCAATGCTGATAAATGATATTAAAATCATTGCATTTATAAACAAGTCTTGAACCATTTTGCACCTCATTTTACTATTTTCTGCTATTATTTTACCATATTCGCCAAAAAAGGAAAAGAAAAAACAAATTTTAATTAAAATAAAAATGCCCTCACTTAGCAAATGATAAATATATTTTGATTTTGTAATTTGCAATGGATTATTAAATATTTCTGCTATTACAAACTTGCATTATACATTTATTATCTTTTAAGTAAATGGCACTTATTTATACTCTAAATAACTAATTTATTAGTTATTTCACATTTATATTCTTTACATAGCAAAGCCCTTATATAGCCTTGATCCTTAGTGGTTGATTCAATATAAAATCCTAATCCATAATAGAATCTAACAAGAGAAAACATTCTAGAAGCAGTATTCAGATACAAATTGGCAACACCTAGCTTTTTCATTTCAATATCTACAGCTTTAATTAATTGCTTACCAATACCACGGCTTTGATATGTACCTAGAACTCCAAATCTGCTTAAATACGCAGTTTTATCAGCTTTAATTTCAACTCGCACACTGCCAACTATTTGTCCATCTGCTTCAGCGACTAAAACCAATTTGTTATTAATTTCTTTTTCCAAATCCTCATGGGTTTCCTCAAGTGTCCCAACTATTTCTGCAATACCCGCTCCTTCAGCATATAGCCTAAAGGCTTCCCTTGCTACTTCCTTTAATTGAGGAATATCCTCATATTCAGCCTTTCTAACCACAAAGACCATTTTGTCCATCGATCTACCCCCATTACTTTTTATTTGTATAATATTTTATATTATTAATATGTATATATATTGCTAAATTAAGAATAAGGTAAAGGAAACTTATGAAGAACAAAAATAGTGGATCTCCACTCTTTTCACCCAGCATAAGTTTATCATAAAACAGTATATCTAATATTAATAATATGTTAAATAAAAAAGCAGCCACCACATGTGGCATTGCTTATTTTTTTCTCTGTGAATGATTATACAAGCATATGGTTAAAAATACAATAGTAAATTAACGAATTACAGTTCTAAATTTTATTATATTGTTTAAACATTATCTCATCATAATTAAATTTAAAAGTGATATAGATAATTTTTTTATAATGCCATAGATAAAAACTCCAGACCAGTTGTTTCTTTAAAACCAAACAATAGATTCATGTTTTGAACAGCTTGCCCCGCTGCCCCCTTTATCAAATTATCTATAGCAGAGACTACAAGCACTCTGCCTGTTCTCTTATCTATTCTAAAGCCTATATGACACAAATTAGAGCCTCTTACCCACCTGGTTTCAGGCAGTGTCTTTAATATTTTAACAAAGTACTCATCCTTATAAAATTCTCTATAGATTTCTTGAAGTTCTTCCTCATCTATAGCCTTAGTTAAAGAACCATAACAGGTGGATAAAATTCCTCTATTCATTGGTACTAAATGAGGTGTAAAAGAAACCATAAGGTTTTCTCCTGCTATTTTACCTAACTCCTGTTCAATTTCCGGAGTATGTCTATGCAAAGGTGCTCCATAAGCTTTTATGGATTCATTACATTCACAGTAAAGTGATGCAATGTTTGCAGATCTTCCAGCGCCAGAAACTCCTGATTTTGCATCTATAATTATAGAATCAGTTTTTATTAATTTATGTTTTAAAAGAGGTGCTAAAGCTAGTATCGTTGCAGTTGGATAGCAGCCTGGATTTGCTATTAAATTACTCTCTTTAATTTTTTCTCTGTTTAATTCGCAAAGCCCATATACAGAATTACCTAAAAGTGAAGGAGCTAAGTGGTTTACACCATACCAAGTTTCATAGATTTCCTTATTATTAAGTCTAAAATCTGCTCCTAAATCTATAACTTTTACTCCAAGACTTAATGCCTTCTCTGTAATTTCAAAGGCTTTTCCATGAGGTAGTGAAAGAAATATTACATCTACTTCATTTAGACTATTTATAGCTTCATCCATATCTACATATTTTTCTTCAATAAAGCCATTGAAGTTACCATATACTTGATTTGTCTGAAAATTTGTATAATTATGCGAATTTAAAAATTTTATGTTAATCTCTGGATGATTATGCAGTATCCATGCAAGCTGCTGCCCTGCATAGCCTGTAGCTCCAAATATGCCAGCGTCTATCATGATTCCACCTCATTTATCCTAAGTTTAATAACAAAAAATATTATGCTACAAATGTTAAAAAAAATCAATAAAATTATTGAATAATTATAATTCTGGGGGTATAATTATTCCTGCATAAAAGTATTAGGAATACTAGGGGCTCAACAATTAATAATTGTTGGGTGCAGAATAAAAAATATCAGGAACATAAGCATTGATAATGCTAGTGTGCTATTTAGGAATACTAGGGGGTTAGCCATGAACAGTGTAGATAACTACTTAAATATCGAAACCTTTTTACAGATAAATAAGTATAAAGGTAAAACTTTCGTTATTAAATACGGTGGAAGTATTATGAATAACAAAGATGCTCAAGAAGCATTTATTGAGGATTTACAACTACTTACAAGCATTGGTGTAAAAATAGTTATTGTTCACGGCGGTGGTCCTGAAATTTCAAAGTGGCTTAATAAGGCTGGTGCTGAAAATAGATTTATTAAAGGACTTAGAGTAACTAACAGCACTACAATGGAAATTGTTGAAATGGTACTGTCTGGAAATGTAAATAAGAAGCTTTCTTCAAATATAAGTAGGAAAAATTTAAATGCAGTTGGCATTAGCGGAAAAGACTGTAATTTAATTAAAGCTAAAAAGAAATATATTTATGAAAATGGAAATAAAATAGATATAGGCTTTGTTGGTGAAGTTGTAAGCATTAATAAGGAGCTTTTGGTAAATCTTATAAATAATAATTTAATACCTGTTATTTCTCCAATTGGCTGTGATGCTGAAGGAAACAGTTATAATATCAATGCAGATTATGCGGCATCCTTTATTAGCGGTGTATTAAAGGCTGAAAAACTTCTTATTATGACTGATATTGATGGTGTTTATACAGATATTAAAGATCCTTCAAGCATACTTGAAACTATTACAATAGATGAAATAAAGGAATTTACTGAAAGCGGCATTATAACAGGGGGAATGATTCCTAAGCTGGAATGCTGCGTAGATACATTATACAAAGGCACTAAAGGCGTTCATTTAATAGATGGAAGAAAGGCCCATAATTTGTTATTTAATTTACTAACAAACAGCGGAACAAAAATTATAACTGAAAGAGAGGAAGCAAAATGTCAAAAGATAGTGTAATGAATACTTATGGAAGATTTGATGTAGTTTTTGAAAAGGGATTAGGCAGCAGAATTTATGATATTAATGGAAAAGAATATGTAGATTTTGTATCTGGAGTTGCTGTAAACTGCTTAGGTCACTGTCACCCTTCAATTATTAACGCTATTAATGAGCAGAGTAAGAAGCTTATGCATATTTCAAATTATTATTGGAATACTGAACATACTGCCCTTGCTGATAAATTAGTAAAAAACTCCGACCTTAGCAAGGTATTCTTTTGCAACAGCGGTACTGAGGCTGTGGAAGGATCACTAAAGGTTGCTCGAAAATATGGCAAACTTAATGGAAGTGAAAATAAAAATATAATTCTTTACATGGAAAATTCCTTTCACGGAAGAAGTATTGGGGCTCTTTCAGTTACTGGTCAGCCAAAATATCAAATGGACTATACGCCCTTAATGAACGGAGTTAAAGCTGTTAAGTTTAATGATATTCAGGATTTAAGAAAAAACTTTAATGAAAATGTATGCGGCATTATAATTGAGCCAATTCAAGGTGAAGGCGGAATTGTTACAGCTGAAGTGGATTTTTTACAAGAGGCAAGAAGCCTTTGTGATAAATATGATGCACTATTAATTTTTGATGAGATTCAATGCGGTATGGGAAGACTGGGAAGCCTTTTTGCCTATAAAAAGTTTGGAGTAGTTCCAGATGTTGTTTCCATAGCTAAGGCACTAGGCGGCGGCTTCCCTATTGGAGCATTTATGGTTAATGATAGGGCAGCTTCATTAAATCCTGGAGATCACGGAAGTACCTATGGCGGTAATCCACTTGGTTGTGCCGTTTCCTTAGCTGTACTTAATGAACTTATTGAAGGAAATGTTATTGCTTCCGTTGATGAAAAAGGTGAATATTTAAAAGAAAATCTATTAAAGCTTAAAGATAAGTATGGAGTTATTAATGAAGTAAAAGGCATGGGTCTTTTAATCGGTATTAGCATGAAGGATCCAAAAACCTTTATGAACGCTTGCTTTGAGCATGGATTATTAGTTGTTACTGCAGGTTCAGACGTAGTTAGATTACTGCCTCCACTAAATGTTTCAAAGGAAGATATGGATGCTGCATTAAATATAATAGAAAAAGTAATGGCATCTATATAAGTTATTACTTATTAGTGGCTAATTTTTTGGAGGTCACTAGCTAAATGGTTAGAATGAGCCACAGGGACGTTTCTCGTGGCTCATTTTTTTACAGAAAGGTGGGTAAATACTTGGATATAAAAAAGTTAATTAATGAAAATATTGATACATTAAAGGAGCTTAGAAAAAAACTTCATGATAATGCAGAATTATCTCATAAAGAATTCAAAACCCAAGAGATTATTATAAAGTTTTGTGAAGACTTAGGTTTAAAAACTGAGAAATTAGCTAAAACAGGAGTAGCAGCCACCCTAAATGAAGGAGAAAGCTGCATTGCAATTAGAGCTGATATGGATGCACTGCCTGTAAATGGAGTTTCTCACGCCTGCGGACACGATTATCATATGGCCATTGTATGCGGAACTGCATTAATACTTAAAAAGTTAGGCTGTGAAAAGTGCGTGAAATTTATATTTCAGCCGGCAGAAGAAGCTGATGGCGGTGCTCTTCCTATGATAAAGGAAGGTGTGCTTTTAAATCCTTCAGTCACAAATATGATTGGCTTTCATGTTTGGCCTGAGGTAAAGGTTGGTACCATTGAGGTTTCCAGCGGAGCTACAATGGCCTCGGTAGATGACTTTCATATAAAGTTTATTGGTAAGGGCGGTCATGCAGCTATGCCACATTTGTGCAAAAACCCACTCTATCCTGCCATTGATTTTATTGAAACCATGAATTTAAAATCCAAAATTGAAGCTGATCCCTTAGCTTCACATGTAATTACCTTTTCCTCCATGAAGTGTGGAGATGCTCCCAATGTTATTGCTGATGAATGCTTACTTAAGGGAACTGTTAGAACCTTTAACAAGGAATTAAGAAATAAAATTCATGAAGATATATTAGAATACTCAGCCTTAGCTGCAAAAAAATACGGATGCATTAGTGAAATACATTATGACTTTCAATATCCAGCATTAATAAGTGATGCTTCTTTTACAAAAAGCTTTATTGACATTACTAGAAAGCTAATTGGTGAAGAAAATGTTCTCCCAGCTGAAAAAACCTTTGCTGCTGAGGACTTTGCATTTTTTTCAGAAAAGGTTGCTTCAGTGCATTTTAGGCTTGGAATAGCAGATGAAAAAAAGGGGCATTATCCCCTTCATTCTCCAAACTTTGATGCCTCAGAAGAAGCTCTGTTTAATGGAATTTATTTAATTAGTGCTGCTATTGGCCAGTTTTAAGAGATTTATTAACAAAAGCTAATATTTGGGTCACAGGCTGAAAGTAATGAACCCGCGGCGGGGCTTTTATATGATTCCCTTCCGCGGGTTCCGCTATTTCTGCCAGTTCAATGTCAAAAAACCTTATCAGTCAAAGAAAAGTCCCCGCGACTTAATGGTTCCTACATTTGCTTCTTTATTCCTCTATTTAAAGTATTTTTATAATCCACAAAATCAAAAACATCCTCTTGGAATTTTTCACTAAACTGTTTTAACTGCTCTAGGCTTAATTCCTCTATACTTGTGTCATTAGCCTCACAATAAATAACTATACTGCCTACTATTCCGTGTGCGTCTCTAAAGGCTATGTCCTTATTCACAAGGTAATCGGCTAATTCAGTAGCATTTAAAAAGCCTTTTTTAACTGCCTCATACATATTGTCCTTATTAACCTTCATAGTTCTGAGCATTTCAGTCATAACTTCAATGCAGCTTAATACAGTATCAAATCCATTAAAAAACTGCTCCTTATCTTCCTGCATATCCTTATTGTAGGCTAGGGGAAGCCCCTTCATGACAGTAAGTAAAGAAACTAAAGAACCATATACTCTCCCTGTTTTTCCGCGAATAAGTTCAGCAGCATCTGGGTTCTTTTTTTGGGGCATTATGCTGCTGCCTGTTGCAAATTCGTCATCTATTGTAGCAAAATTAAATTCTTTACTGCTCCATAATATAAGCTCTTCGCTTAATCTGCTTAAGTGCATCATTATTATTGAAAAACAAGCTAACAGCTCTAATAAGTAATCTCTATCACTTACCCCATCCAAGAAATTATTTACAGGCTTTTTAAAACCTAGTTCAACTGCAGTAAAATTTCTATCTATATCATAGGTTGTTCCAGATAGAGCGCAGCAGCCAAGAGGGCTTTCATTAAGTATTTCCAAAGCATTAGAAACTCTTTTTGTATCCCTCTCAAACATATTGTAATAGGCCATTATATGATGCTTAAAAGTAATTACCTGTGCCCTTTGAAGATGAGTGTAGCCCGGCATAATAAAATTATTATTTTCCCCTAACTTTTCAATTACATTGTTTAATTTCTCTAGACTATTAATTACTTCTTCTGCTGCTTTCCTTGCATAGATTTTCATATCCACAGCTACTTGATCATTTCTGCTTCTCGCAGTGTGAAGCTTTTTACCTAAATTACCTATTCTATTTATTAAGTTTATCTCTATAAAGCTGTGTATGTCTTCATAATCTCCCTCAATTTTAAGTTTATTGAGCTCTATATCTGAGAATATAGATTTTAATCCATCTAAAATAGCTTTTGCTTCCTCAACAGATAAAATGCCGCATTTAGAAAGCATCTTTACATGTGCCATGCTGCCATTTATATCCTCTTCATATAATCTTTTATCAAAGCTTAAGGAGCTATTAAACTGCTCCATAAGCTGGCTTTCTTTTTTGCTAAACCTTCCACCCCAAAGCTTCATTGACATCAACCTTTCTTATTAAGTAAATATAAATCAAACCTACTAAAACTTATAAAAAAATAATAAACATCATCTTTCATAAATAAAGCAAATGTGGAAACTGCAAAGGCTTAAGTTTCCACATTATAAGTTATTTGCTATTAATTAATGCATTAATCTTAGTTGGAAGTCCAAAAAGATTTATAAAGCCTTCTGAATCCTTGTGGTTGTAAAGGCTAGCTCCAAAAGAGGATATAGCTTCATCATAAAGTGCATAAGGTGTATTAATTCCAGCTACCTTAAGATTTCCTTTGTAAAGCTTCAATTTTACTGAACCAGTCACCTTTACCTGAGTAGCATCTACAAAAGCATCAATAGCTTCTCGTATACCAGAAAACCATAAACCATTGTATAAAATTTCTGCATACTTTTGAGCCACAACTTGTTTAAAATGAAGAGTCTGCTTTTCAAGAGTTACATATTCAAGTTCTTTATGTGCAGCATAAAGTATGGTACCTCCTGGAGTTTCATAAACTCCTCTTGACTTCATTCCAACTAACCTATTTTCTACTATATCAATAATACCTATACCATTTTCTCCTCCTATTTTATTTAACTCTTCAACTATTTTAACTGGCGATAGAACTTCTCCATTAACTTTTACAGGTATTCCTTTTTCAAAATATATTTCCACATAGGTTGCTTCCTCTTTTGCCTTTTCTGGCGGAGTTACCATTACCAACATATCGTCCTTATGTTCATTTTTTAAATTTTCTAAATCACCACCCTCATGACTTATATGCCATAGGTTTCTGTCTCTTGAATATATCTTTTCTTTAGTTACAGGTATGGACACACCCTTTTTAGCGGCGTAATCAATAGCATCCTCTCTAGACTTTATATCCCATATTCTCCATGGAGCAATTATCTTTATACTTGGATCGAAGGCAGTAATTCCCAACTCAAAACGCACTTGGTCATTACCTTTTCCAGTACATCCATGGCAAATATACTTTGCTCCCTCCTTATGTGCTATCTCAACCAATTTTTTTGCCATTGATGGTCTTGCAAGGGCGGTTCCTAACATATATTTTTCTTCATATAAAGCTCCAGTTTTTATCGCTTTGTATAAATATTCAGTTACAAATTCTTCCTTCAAGTCTTCAACATATACTTTGGAGGCCCCTGTATTTATTGCCTTTTGTTTTACTTCCTCCATATCATCGCCCTGCCCCACATCCATACAGGCAGCAATAACTTCCAAATCATAGTTTTCCATAAGCCAAGGTACAATTATTGATGTATCAAGACCTCCTGAATAAGCTAAAATAACCTTTTCTTTCATTAGTATCATCTCCTGCAATTATTAAAAAAGTGTTTTAATTAGTATAAAGTTTTATATATAAATACTGTTTATATTAATAATTATACATTTTAAATTATAAATATTCAATAATACTAAAAAATAAAATTTGCCTTCTATTTTTAATGTAAAGGATTAAATCTTTGTTTTATTTAATTTTCCACGCTTATGCAAAAGATAGCGGCATCCTATGACCTAAAATTAAGTCACAAGGTGCCGCTGACTTCTATAATTTAATAAAATGCATCATATATCCTATTTGTGCAGCCATAATCAACTAAAACATATCTTCCATTGTATTTGCCCCAAGAACTTATATTCAGTAAATCCACATAGAGCAAATCATAAGTATTTGCCAAATATCTTAAATCATATCTATATTCATTTCTATCTTCCCAATATAATAGATCATAAATACGAAAACCTCTCGGATATAAAGACTTTTTTAGTGGAACAGCTTTTTTCATTAGCAATCTATTATTTTCAAATAATTCTATGGGGCAAAGATATTTTTTATAATGTTCATCTACAATTGAATGTAATTTATATTCCACCCTAGATTGATAAATACCCTTTTCTGAGGTTGGTACCTTTAAAACATAATTTTTATCAATTTCAAAAACTGCCCTGCTTGACCCTCGTCCAATTAATTTGTATTTTCTTGAAAGCTTTTCCCTATCCATAAAAATAACATCTTTAAATTCATCAAAAATGCTGTCCATATGCTGCATTCTGCGTTACCCCCATATAAATGGATAATAGGAGATGGACTCAATAAACTTAAATTCATCTTCCCTATAATATATGAAAGTAACTATTAAGGGTGACAATTGATGACGAGGCTCATGTGTTTCTTTTACAACCTATAATGTTGTATTTCCTATTTTAAAATTTTATTTATTAATTTATTTTGAATAAAGAACTACAAACTTCTAATAATAAGTACATGGCATTTGATTAGGAGGCATAGTGTTGAAAAATTATATAAAATTTTTTATATATTTTCTAAGTATATTTTTTATAGCTTTACTTCTGCAGCAAAATATAAAAAGCAGCGAAGCATTAAGTGCTAATCGCCCCATAACAGATCTAGCTGCTTATCAAAAGGATATGGGTAACGGTAAGAAAATTATATATTTAACCTTCGATGATGGACCAAGTAATGATGTAACTATAAAGATCTTGGATATTTTAAAAGAGAATAATGTAAAAGCTACCTTTTTTCTTATTGGAAACCAAATTGATGATTGCAAAGATGTAGTACTTAGAATTCATAGTGAAGGGCACAGCATGGGATTGCATACCTACACTCATAAATTTAAGCGAATCTATTCAAATAGAAATACCTTTATACAAGAAATGTTAAAATGCAATGATAAAATTAAAGAAGTTACCGGGGTTTCCTCCAATATAATCAGATTTCCTGGGGGAAGTCAAAAACATCTTACTAATTCATTTGTTGATAAACTTCACAGCTACAATTTTAAAATTTATGATTGGAATATGGAAACCGTTGATGGCTTAAGACCTAAGGCATCACCAGATAGATTATACAGAGAAGCTACAAAAGGCAGCGAAGATCTATCCAATATCATATTACTTTTACATTGTGATTACACTCATAAAAATACCTGCAGAGCATTGCCTAGGATAATTAAATACTATAAGGACAAGGGCTATGAGTTTAAAGCCATAACCGATGATACTCCTGAGCTTTATTTCCCAATAACATATAAACGTTAGATGTCTTAAATAGGTACCACTCATTTTATAATGGGTGGTACCTTATTTATGAATTACATTGATGACAGTAAATTAGCCATTTCAATAGCTGTAACTGCTGCATCATAGCCTTTGTTTCCTGATTTAGTTCCAGCTCTTTCTATTGCCTGTTCAATGGTGTCTGTAGTTAAAACTCCAAAGATTACAGGCACTTCAGTTTCTAGTGAAACACTTGCAATACCCTTTGATACTTCATTGGATACAAAATCAAAGTGCGGTGTAGCACCCTTTATTACCGCTCCAAGGCAAATAACTGCGTCATATTTTTTAGACTTTGCCATTTTCTTTGCTGCCAAGGGGATTTCAAAAGCTCCTGGAACCCAAGCTATTTCTATTTCACTTTCCTCCACTCCATGGCGTTTTAAACCATCTAGTGCTCCGGACAAAAGCTTCCCGCCTATAAATTCATTAAATCTTCCAACAATAATTCCAAATCTTAAACCTTCTGCTATTAATTTTCCTTCATAATTTTTCATTTTTATTTCCACCTTTCACTATTTGTACTGGCTTTCTATAATTAAAATACTGCTAATTCTAATTATCTCCTATCAAAATTCAGCATATGTCCCATCTTCTGCTGCTTTGTTTTTAAATAGAATTCATTTCTTTCATTATGGTTCATTTGTATTGGAACTCTATTTGAAATTTCGATGCCATAACCAGTTAAACCAGCTATTTTCTTAGGGTTATTTGTCATTAGATTGATTCTTTTAACTCCTAGGTCTACAAGTATTTGAGCTCCTATTCCATAATCCCTTAAATCAGCTGGAAAGCCTAAGGCTATGTTTGCCTCTACAGTGTCCATTCCTTCATCCTGAAGTGCATAGGCTTTAATCTTATTAATAAGACCTATTCCTCTGCCTTCCTGTCTCATATAAAGTAGAATTCCCCTCCCTGCTTCATTTATCTTCTTCATAGCTGCTGCAAGCTGCTGCCCGCAGTCACATCTTAAGGAACCAAAGGCATCTCCAGTTAGACATTCAGAGTGAACTCTAATAAGCACAGGCTCACCATCTGAAACATCACCTTTTACTAAAGCGACATGATGTTCACCATTTAATATATTCTCATAGCCTATCATTTTAAATTCGCCATACTTAGTTGGCAGTTTCGCTTCGGCCGCCCTTTTGATAAAAATTTCTTTCTCCTTGCGATAGGCTATTAAATCAGCAATAGTTATAATTTTCATATCATGTTCTTTTATATACTCCATAAGCTGGGGGGTTCTTGCCATAGTACCATCTTCATTCATTATTTCACATATAACCCCAGCAGGATACAACCCAGAAAGTCTAGCTAAATCCACGGCTGCCTCCGTATGTCCAGCTCTTTTTAATACTCCTCCTTCTTTGGCCTCCAAAGGAAATACGTGTCCAGGCTTATGGAAATCCTTTGAGGTTGAGTTTGAATTTATAACCTTTAAAATTGTAGCCGCTCTTTCATAAGCAGATATTCCTGTTGTACTGTCAGCAGCATCTATGGACACTGTAAATGCGGTTTCATGAGAGTCTGTATTGTGGCTTACCATTGGAAGAATATCAAGCTCCCTTAATCTCTCTCCTATTGTGGGCATGCAAATTAGGCCTCTGCCATACATAGCCATAAAGTTAATAGCCTCAGCTGTGACCTTTTCGGCTGCCATTAAAAGGTCTCCTTCATTTTCCCTATCATCGTCATCAATTACAACTACCATTTTTCCTGCTTTAATATCTTCAATTGCTTCTTCTATTGTGTTAAATTTGTACATGTTTTTCATCCTCCTTTATTGGTCATTCAAGCAGCTTGAACTTTCTCATCCAATTCTCATCACGGGGTAGTCTAGCTTGCCGATTGTTCATCGGCAGACTACCCGTAGAAGTCCATTTAGAACTTCTACCTCGCAAACTGCCCGTTAAAGTCCATTTAGGACTTTGGCTTCGCCCACGGGGCAGTTTAAGATCACTCGCTCCGCTCGTAAGCAGCCCGTTAAAGCCCATTTAGGGCTTTAACCTCCTTATACAAAGCCATTGTCACTAAGAAAATTAAAATCTATAGCTTTTTTAGTTGCTGGCTGCTCTTTCGTCTGCAAAAACTTTTCAATATATTTCCCTATCATATCGCACTCCAAATTAACAATTTCACCAATTTTCTTCTTTAGGAGAGTTGTAGCATCTTTTGTATGAGGAATTATGGAAACTTTAAATACCTTATCATCAATATATGCTACAGTTAAACTTACTCCATCTATTGCAATGGAGCCCTTCTGCACAATATATTTTAAAAGCTCTGGTGGAGCATCAATAGTCAGCCAAACCGCATTATCTTCCTCCTCAAAATCTTTTATAGTTCCTGTGCCATCAATATGGCCGCTTACCATGTGACCTCCTAGCCTATCGCTGGCTCTTAATGCTCTTTCAAGATTTACCTCTGTGCCTGGTGAAATGTTCCTTAAATTGCTTCTTCTCATGGTTTCTGCCATTACATCAACAGTAAATTTCCCATTATTAAAAGCTGTAACTGTAAGACACACACCATTTGTACATATGCTGTCTCCAAGCTTCACATCCTCTAGTACCTTATGTGCCTTTATAGTTATCCTTGCAGATTTTTCGGATTTGATAATCCCTTCAATCTTTCCAATCTCCTCAACTATCCCTGTGAACATTAAGTTATAATCATCTCCTTTTTAATATATCCTTCAACCATAATGTCATTTCCAAAAGTATAAATATCTATATCCTTAAGCTCAATTGCATCCTTCATATATGCTTTTCCTAATCCTCCAACAGGGCTTTTGGCAGCTTCACCTCCAATGAGCTTAGGTGCAATAAAGGCGTTTACCTTATCTACAATGCCTTCTTCTAATGCTGCATAGTTTATTTTGCTGCCGCCTTCAAGAAGTATACTATCAATCTTTCTTTCACCAAGACTTTTCATTAAGAAGCTTAAGTCTACCCTATTATTTTTAAGAGGAGTTATAATAATTTCCGCCCCCTTTTCCTCTAAGGCTTTTAATTTCTCTTTATCTGCCTTCTCTGTGGCAGCTATAATTGTTACAGCCTTAGAACTTAAATTTAATGCCTTAGCTTCAAGTGGTATTCTTGCACTACTGTCTACAATTATTCTTATGGGGTCACTTCCTTCCTCATTATCTAATCTAGTATTTAACATAGGATCATCTGTTAATACTGTACCAATTCCAACCATAATCCCGGCCATTCTATGTCTAAGCCTATGAACATATTTTCTTGAAAGTTCTCCAGTAATCCATTTTGAATCACCTGTATGGGTTGCTATCTTTCCATCTAAAGTCATAGCAGTTTTCATTATGCAAAATGGAAGCTTTGTAGTTATATATTTTAGAAATATTTCATTTAATTTTCTGCCCTCATTTTCAAGCACTCCTGTAATTACCTCAATACCATTGTCTTGAAGGATTTTTATTCCTCTGCCTGCTACAAGAGGATTAGGATCCTTTAGTCCAATTATTACTTTTTTAATTCCCTTTTCTGCAATAGCATTTGCACAGGGAGGGGTATTGCCATAGTGAGAACAGGGTTCTAAGGTAACATATAAGGTGGCTCCTTTTACATCTTCAGAAGCATTTTTAAAGGCATTCACCTCTGCATGGCTGCTTCCATAAACCTCATGATAGCCTTCGCCAATAATTTTCCCATCCTTTACAATAACAGCCCCTACTAAAGGATTTGGATTTGTGTATCCTATGCCCTTTCCTGCAAGCTCAAGGGCCCTTTTCATATACTTTATATCCATTAGAACTCTCCTTTCAATTAGAACATTGAGCAGTTAAGCTAAATGCCTAATAAAGTGAATTTAGTATACTTTCTTCTAATAAATCTAATATAAAAATGTTATTTCCACTTTTATGAAACATATTCTTTATTTATCTTCTAGTTTTGAGTAAAATAAAAAGCCCTGAGATTTTATTCTCAGGGCGTAAAATACAAGACATCTAATTTAATACTATTAAAAAATAGTATTATAAATTAAACTTATACTTTTAATCTTCTTCCATCCAGACTTTACTGTCGGCTTCGGAATCTAACCGAATCTGCCATAAGGCTCGCGGGCTGTACCGCCGGTAGGGAATCTAACCCTGCCCTGAAGATTTATTTAATTTTACAATTTCATAATAACAAAGTGTCTATCTTTTGGCAAGTTCTAATTTAATAATTTTTTCTAAATTATTATATCTTCTAAAGCTCTCTTAGGTACATGATGAACCTTATTTTCATCTCTCCAATATTTAACATCACCTGAAGCTCCCATTTCTTCAAGTACTACTTCTTCTTTTGGAGTTCCTAAAGCAATAACAAGTGCTATTTCATAATTATCATCTAATTTTAATTCCTCTGATAACTTTTTCCTATTAATATTAAATATAAAACATCCACCTAATCCTTTTTCTGCAGCCCCTAATAATATACTTTGTCCTGAAATACCTTCATCATGAGCCATTCCACTGCCAAGAGTCTTGTCCTTAAGCATAACTATATAGGCACTTGGTCTTTCACCCTCTTCAGGACCATCCCAATCCTTTAAATATCCAGCCCAGCCTAAAGTAGCAAATATTTTTTCATTGGTTTCCTTTGTATTTGAGAGAAAATATTTTAAGACTTGTTTATTGGCTCCAGAAGGACTTAGTCTAGCCAAATCAACTAATTCTCTTAAGGTCTCCATTTCAATTTGTTTATCTTGATAAAACCTTCTATATGATCTGTTTTTTCTTATTAAATCTTCAATCATTCTAATCACCTCATTAATTTATTATTATAAATAAATATTAATATTAATATGCTTGAAAATCAAGTTGCCAGTATTTACTTTACCTTCTCTTACACTAATGATCCACAAGCAGCATCTCAATGTTATTGTACAAGCTACTGAGCCACGAGAAACGTCCCTATGCTAAACTAAAATTTATTTAACTATGACTTATATCCCTAAGGTGACACTATGCAAAAAAATAGCATATATTAAAGTGATGTAATATTTTAAAGGGAGCTTAACTATGTATAAAAAAAACGAAATACCAGATTATGTAGAAACTAGTTATCCAGTAATGTGCCCCATGATGGATAATGGGTGGTATAGGGCGGAGGATAGAAATATAAAGCCACCAATTCAGCCAATACCACAGCCAGCACCACAGCCTATGCCTCAAATGCCGCAAATGAAGCATTCAATGCCAGCACCTCAGCCTATGCCTCCAAAGCATGTTGAGCCAATGAAACCACTGCCGCCGCTAAAACAAGAAATTACTTTACAGCCAAAGGTAGAACCAACACAATTTCAATTAAATATTGAGCCTAAAGTGGAACCTCAAAATTTCGGATTAACCATACAACCAAAAATGGATCCAAGTAAAATGGAATTAGATATTGAACCAAAAATTACCCCAAAAATGGAGCCAAGTAATATGGAACTTAATATAGCACCAAAAATGGGCGCTATAGTTATGGAACCAATAAAAATACAGTTAAAAATAGAGCCTGTAGTACAACCGGCAAATTTAAAGTTAAATGTTGAGCCAATTGCAAAACCAATGCCGATGCCAATGCCTCAGCCAAAGCCACAGCCGAGGCCTCCAATGATGCCTTGTCATCCAATGCACCCATGCCATCCAATGCACCCGTGCCATATGCCTCCAATGCATCATGGACATCATAATACAAGCTCAGACTCCAAGCACATGCACCACCATCACCCTATGATGATGGATCCTATGATGATGGATCCTATGATGATGGACCCTATGATGATGGACCCTATGATGATGCAGCCTATGATGATGCAGCCTATGATGATGCAGCCTATGATGATGGATCCTATGATGATGTGCCCTATGATGATGCATCATGGACATCATAGTTCAAGTTCAGATTCCAAGCACATGCACCACCATCACCCTATGATGATGCAGCCTATGATGATGGACCCTATGATGATGGAATCCATTGGAATGAATCCAATGATGGATCAAATGCCTATGAATATGATGGAACCTATGTCAATGCAGCCTACACCTATGATGCCTCCAATGAATCCAATGATGATGCAGCCTGTTAAAATGAAGGATATTTTTGAGGATTAAAATTAAAATCACAAAGAAGGCAGAATGAGTTATAAAACAATTTCTGCCTTCTCTGTGATTTCTGCTAGAACCTATTTGTATTCTTAATTATTTCTCATGACTGTAATAAAACCATTAAGTATTTCATGGCTAATTTTGAAGCCTTTTGCCTCGTAGTACTTTAACCCGTTATCATTACCGTTTGATACAAAGATAAAAATATCATTTATTTCCTTAAAGGAATTTAGCCAATCCATAGACTTTTTAAATAGCACTGAGCCAATACCCTTATTGCGATAAGACTCCTTTATATTAATTCATTAACTAAAGCCTTTATACAAACAGTATTATCCTCGGAAATAACTTCATAATTGATAATCATTTATAACCCCCCAAAAACAAATTAAGAATTAATCTGCGCTATTAATCAAATTATTATAATTATATCACTAAGTCAGAACCTCTACATACTCACTTAATACATTTGCTTTGAATATACTGATAATGGTGTAAGTAATTAATTTAGGAGTATATTATGATAACAAGGCAAAAATTTATAAATCAATCACTACAATTAAACTTATTTTTCCTTAGAATAATGAAGGAGCATTCAATATTTTTAGAAGCAGCATTTACCTTAAGAGACAAAAACTTAATAGCACAGGCTGACAGCTTTAAAAATGAATTTACAAGATTATTATCTCATGCAGCAGCTCTTTCCAAGGGAGTTTTTTCAGAAAAAATATTAAAATCTAATGAGTTTGTAACTAAATATACAATGGCTGCAGAAAAAGCAACTCAATTTTATACTGGAATTTTCATAGACTCAAACTTAACTTCTATGGAAAACAACTTAATGCCAGGAGCAGATAGCAAAAATATAGCTATGCTTTCAGAACAGGTTTATATGTTAAATAACAATTCTATAGCAGCTACTAATAAGATTGCCAGCTTTAAAAGAAAGCTTAAAGCTGATGTACTTGCCTGCAAGGTATTCACAGCAAATTACCCACTGTTAATAGATCACATTTTAAGAGAAGCAGTATTCTTTGCTGAGCTTTTAACAAGATTACAAAACGGAAATGAAATAAACATGAAAAAAGACATATTAGAACAGGAAACCTTCTGGAACAGAATAATGTCTGAACATTCCTTCTTCATAAGAGGACTGCTTGATCCTACTGAAGAGGATTTATTCAATATAGCAAATAACTTTGGAAAAGAGTTTGAAACCTTAAGAAAAGAAGCCTCAGAGGCAAACAAGTCCTCCTTAGATTTAGTTGGCCTTACTGCCAATACTGTTAAGGAAACTACTAAGCTCAGAGATTTTAAGGCCCAGGCCACAGAAGGGCTAATTGGCTGCAAGATTAAATCCATAATTCTTCCGCTTTTAGGTGATCACGTGCTCCGTGAGGCAAATCACTATTTAAATCTTTTGGAAGATTACATCGGCAAATAAATATTATAAGATAAATGGCATCCACATGAGTTATTTCTTATTATGAATAAGTAATAACTCATGTAGATGCCATTAAAATAAAGTAATTGCTATACATTTATGCCATAACATAAGAAATTAATTCTTTTATTTTATCCCTATTTGTAAAATCAACTGGCTTGTTATATACTGCAAGCATGCCAATTTCATCATTAGTTAATTCTTCTTTCTTTTTCTTTTTTATTTTCCATTTTAATAAGGACATAAGGAATTTATCAAAAGAGTTTAATTTACTATAATCAAATCCACCTCTTAAATAGAAAAATCTAATAGACCTTTGCTGCTCTTTTGTAAAGTTCTTATCCATAACTTCATCTATGGCAGCTTCCCTTGAAGGTGTTGCCCCAGTTGCAAAGACCACTATTTTTTTATCTTTTAATTTATGAAGGTTTTGTGTTATCAGCTTTATACCCCTAATACCTACGGCATGTAAGGAGCCTCCAAAAATTATGGTATCATAGGTATCCATCATATTAGCTGTTACCTTTGATGCATCGAAGATATCCGCTGACAAATCCTTTGCAATCCATTCTGCATATTTCTTCGTAAAGCCTGTACTTGATTTATAAATTACTACAGCTTTCATTTTATCATCTCCTATAAACTAACCTAAGCCATATTGTATATGGGTTCTTTTACATTTTTAATAATAAGAGTCAAAAGATATATTACAATTAAATTAGCTGCAGGAAAAATAATAATTTCTGCAAAGCTTAACTTTACACCTGCTAAAGACTGTCCAATTATCATAGCAGTAATTGCAGTAAGCATGGTAATGCACTTAACTGTAATAACTGAAGATAATAGGTAGCCAAAGGTTTCTCGCTTTATTGTTAGCACTCCAGATATTATTGCAGTAGGCACAATAAATCCAAGATCCAATGCCTGAATAGGCAAGGTAGTGTACTGCTCTATACCTACGGGCTCACTGCCATTTATAAGAGATGGCACAATCCTTCCAAGCCACATAAGTCCAATGGCTGTTCCAAGAAAAATGAAGAAGGAACCAAGGAGTCTTACTGGTAATTTTTCATTAAAACTTATTTTTAAGCTTTCCATGTCAAAGGACATCATTGTTAGCAGGAAGGCGAAGAAACTACTAGACATAAGTATTACATAAATAAGAAACAGAGAGTTATACATCCAAACAAAGCAGTAGGAGGTATAGGTATATAAGAAGTAGCCCAGGGTTCCTGCCAGCAGAAGTCTTCCTTTTAATAGATCCTTTCTTGATAAATAAAGTGAGACAACTAGAAGTGGAACGCCAACAATTATTGTAACTATATCCTGAGCTATTCCTTGAGCTGCTACAGAAACTGAATCATTTCGGTATAGGCCCTTACCATATATTGATACTGTTTCCCCATAAAAGGATTTTATTTTATAGGATCCACTGCCGCCAGTTGAAAATACACCATAAAAGGATGCAGCTAATGCCAAAACTACGATAAGTATAACAAGGATACTTATTGCTTTTTTATTTTTCATAACTAAATTCCCTTTCTTTAATAGCAGCTTTTATTACTCTTAACAGCTACTTAATGTTTTCCTATTATCATGGCTGTCATAAGCTCAACATGATGGCTTATAAGTTTTTCCTTTTGTTCTTCCTTAGTGTCCTTTTCCGTTATTAGTCTTATAATAAGTCCAAAAGTTGCCGCCCATACAATCTGTGCAGTAAGTTCTGCAGCTTCATCTTCTAGCTTTTTATTCTCACTTAAGTCCTTCACAAAATTACAAAGCAGTGCTAAAGCCTTCCTTTCACTTGTTGCTCCCTTAAAAAGCACTGAAGTATGTGAAAGCACTTCTGGTGAAGCATTTAGCATTACGGTCTTGTACTCATCAGACATACTTAAAGCCATAAGTATATATCTCTTTAGTACTTCTCTTAATCTCTCTTCAGGTTTATTTGATAAATCTTCTAAGGAAAATAATCCACTTAAAATTTTTTCATAGCCCTTTTTCATAAGTATGTTTATAATATCTTCCTTATTCTTGAAATAATGATATATTATTGCTGGGGAGTACTCTATTTTAGCCGCAATTTTTCTGATTGAAAGCTTATCTACACCTTCTTCTTCCATAATTTCACTAGCAGCCTTTAAAATAATTTCGCGAAGTTCATCTTTTTCCCGTTCTTTACGTTCTTGAATTCCCATATAAGTTTCCCTTTCATTAAACATGTTTTAAATATTAAACACTGTTCAATAAAATATTAACACTTATTTACATTTAAGTCAACAGAAATTTAAAATAAAAAATGAGTATAAAAAAAGGGTGCAAGCAAAGTGTACATCTAAAATAAACACTAAGCTGGCACCTCATTAAATAATGTTATTTTCATATAAGAATTCAGTGTCTCCCATGATTTCTTCGTAGTTACCATCTCTAATAATGGTATGGTCATTAGAAAAAACAATTGCTCTTTTAAATACCCCTTTTACATATTCAAAATCATGGGTGGAACATATTATAGTTTTTCCTGCCTTATTAATAGCTATCATAAATTCTCTTAAAAATCTTTTAGTTTTAGGATCAAGTCCATTCAAAGGCTCATCAAAGACATATACCTCAGGATTTAAGACTACAACAGAGGCAATAGCCACTTTTTTCTTTTCACCGCCGCTTAAATGATAGGGCTGCCTATCTTTCAATTCTTCTATTTTTAGCAGCTTTAAGGTATCTTCTACTCTCTTTTTAACTTCATCTTCCCTCATTCCCATTTGCCTAGGTCCAAAAGCAATTTCATCATAGACATCCGCACAAAAAAGCTGAACCTCAGAATTTTGAAATACAAAGCCTACTTTTTTATGAAAGGCTTTAGAAAATTTTTCATCTTGTAATCTCTTAGTATTTATTTCTTCACCCTCAAAAATAAAACTGCCGCTTATTGGTGATATTAAACCATTAATAAGCTTCATAAAGGTAGACTTGCCGCTGCCATTTACACCTACTAAGGCAATTGCCTCACCATCATTGACGGTAATATTAATGTCTTTAAGTGCTGATGTCTTATTATCATAGGAATAAGAAACATTCCTAATATCAATCATGTAATCACAACCTATCTAAGTAAAAATATGCTAGTATAAACACTTCAAAATTATTAAATATAGAAACAGGCTAGTTTTAATGCTTTCAAAAACTATTAAATTTAAAATATGTTAGTACAAATGCGGCCATAACTATTATACAAATAAAATCAGCCAAGCTAAATTTGAACTTTTTAAACGCTCTATATTCTCCAGTAAAACCCCTACATTCCATAGCGCCATACATTTCTTCTGACATTTCCTTTGATTTTATAAACATAGTTCCCACAATGCCTGAAAGTGATGCATTTTTGCTATTGTTTTTTCCTACTGATCTTAATTTAAGTGCATAAATCATACTTAATGAAAATTCACCTAAAAGAATTATATATTTAATGGTTATATCTAGTACAAAAATAAACAAATCAGGTACTTTAAATAATTTTAAAGCTACTAATAGGTCATTCCACTTAGTGCTGCAGGATAGTATATTAACAAAGGCAACTGAGGAGAAAACCTTTAATGTAATCATTAATGCATTATTACCATAGCCTAATAAAATGGAGGGCAGAAGGATAAGCAAAGTAATTACAGCCATTACAAAACTCACTTTTAAAACATACTTTATTTCATCAATGTTAAGGACATTAATTAATACTAGTAAAAATACATTAGCAATTAAAACATAAGTTATGCTTTTACTTAAGGATACAAAAATAATCATCAACAGTACGGAAACAAGTTTAGTAAAATCATTTACACCTAGCTTGGATGCTGCTGCATTAGATTGCAGTCTTATCCTAGTTAGTATATTCAATATAGCTAAAATACTCTTATTAATAAAATTAACTGAGTCCTTTTCAGGTATATAATTATCATTTTCTAAAAGCCATTCAGGCATTAGTGACTACCTCTCTTAATTTAAGAATTAATTCTGGATATTTTACATCTTAATAAAAATGTCACATTAACATGAAACTTAATATATAAGCTTTAATTCTTAATGTCCTTCCGTGTATTTGCAATAATTCTAAATACAATTAAAAGTATTGCCACCCCTGCAATTGCTGATAAAATATAGCCAGCTTCTCTGGAAAGCCCATTAATAGAATAGCCAGACATCATTGAACTAAAGCTAAATCCATTTTTCATGCCCTTTGGAACAAAGCCTAAGGTCTTACCTCCTGCTGTGACAGAAGCTATTTCGTTAGTGCCCCATTCACCAAAGGCTGTGCCTGGTGCTAAGAGACCTAAGGGTGACAAACATATAAGTGCAATTAAAAGAGCATATATGGGGCTCATTTTCTTACTAGAACCTTCATAAATAATTTCAGGTGAAACCTTCTTTATAAAGCTTAAAACCCCAACCGTTATTATTCCTTCCAAGAGTCCTGCAATAGCCAGATGTGGTATGAGCATTGAAGGTATAGTTATATAAAAAGGATAGGGACAGTATAATGGCATACCAGCTGCATCTTTAAAAAGCAGGGGCTGCAAGCCAAATTCTATAGCCGCGCATAGTGCTGCCAAGTTAATAGCAATGTATGAAGCTAAAAAGGCAGAAAATTTTTCTCCTTTTCTTAGCTTTAGGCCTTTCTTTAGAAAATTATAAATATAGAAGCCTGCAAAGGGCATAACAAAAGCCATATTAAAGGAATTTGCAGCAAAAGCCAATATTCCTCCATCACCAAATAATAATGCTTGAATTAGCAGTGCGATAGATATAGAAATGCATGCTGCTTCAGGCCCCAGAAGTATAGCAAGCAAGGTGCTTCCTACTGCATGGCCGGAGGTTCCCCCAGGTAAGGGTATATTAAACATCATTGTTAAAAAGGAAAGTGCTGCTCCTATTCCCATAAGCGGCATTTTCTTTTTAGTCATTTCTGTCTTTACCTTCTTTATGGCTCTTCCCCATATAGGAATCATCACTGCACCCATCACAGCACATGTGGAAGGACTTAGATAATTATCCGGAATATGCATTTTATCTTCCTTTCATAAATACTAAATTTATTAGCTTCTAAATTAACCTTTAATTTCACTTCAAATCGATATACATTCTACTTTAAACTCTATATATTAAATCAAAAAAATAATACCACAAAAATTGATAAACGGTAATCAACCTTCGTGGTTAGTAATCATATCTTCTACTGCTAGTAAAAATAATGCAGCAGCTTTTGTCTTTCTATTAAAAAAATTGTCATGAATGTATATGTACGCCTTCGTGGCACACAAATTTATAATACTATATGAGAGACAATTTGTAAATATTACTTTTAGCTCTTTGTTTTGCCTATCTATATATTTTATTAATCAAAATTTATTTTAGCTTTATGTATTTAATTGCTTTTTATATCCTTATGTATTTACTTCAATTTAGTTTTAATTTTACCTTCAATAAAGTTTAAAAGTAAATTTAACCCTTCCCCTGTTTTCGAGGATACTCTAAATATATCCCCTTCGGGGTTTATTGTTTTAAGGTGTTTTTCTACTTTCTCATCAGCAAACTCAAAATAATCCATCATATCATATTTATTTAAAACTGTTGCATCCGCCTTAGAAAATAGTAATGGGTATTTAATTGTCTTATCGTCCCCTTCAGGAATACTTAAAATGGCTATTTTCAAATCCTCTCCAAGTTCAAATTCTGCAGGACATACAAGATTGCCTATATTTTCTATAAAAATTATATCAATTTCCTCTAAATCAAAGTATCCTAATATATTTTTTATTGATAAGGCTTCAATATGACAGGCACCTTCAGTATTAAGCTGCACAACAGAAATTCCTAAGGAATCTATTTTTTCAGCATCTATCTGCCCTGCTATATCCCCTTCAACAACTGCAATATTATATTTATCCTTTAATTTTTTAATAAGTTCTATTATAAGGCTAGTTTTACCTGCACCAGGTGAGCCCATAACATTTATTAAACAGACTTTATTTCTATTAAGACTTTCCTTAATTTCATTACTGCAATCTTCATTCCACTCTAATATCTGTCTTACAACTTTAATGTCCATAAACTCCCTCCTGTATTCCTTATTCTGCACACAACAATTATTAATTGTTGTGCCTCCTGTATTAAAAATAGAATATATCTTTATATTATAGTATAATAATGTTTATGTATATATGGACAAAACTTATTTTGCAGCCATATAAATAATAATTTTTAGGGCTTATAAACACTGCCAGGAGGTATGGCCATGAAAATTGCAGTATTAGACGCTCAAGGTGCAGGCCTAGGACAGACAATTATAAAAAAAATTCATAAAGAAATACCTCAGGATATTTATATAATAGCCCTTGGAACAAATACCTGTGCTTCCTCAAACATGGTAAGAGCAGGTGCAAATGTAGGTATAAGTGGAGAGCGTGCAATTTGTACCTTTTGCAGAACAAATAAAGTTGATTGTATAATAGGCCCCATAGGTATGCTTTGCAGCGGCAGTATTAATGGAGAAATTACCCCAATAATTTCTAATACAATATTTGATATGGATTGCACTAAATACATACTTCCTCTTCAAAAACATGGAATTTATATACCAGGAACCAGAAAGCTTCAAATAAAAGATTTAATTGAAGAAATTGTTCTAGATATAAAAATGTCTATAAATAATGCTATAAAAAAATAAGCCAAGTGTTTGAAACTTGACTTACTTATGTATTAATTACTTATCTTCACGTAATAAATAATCATTTCCATCTTGGTCTTTAAATGAGAACATCTTTCCATAAGGCATATTCATCATTTTATCTACTTCAACAGAATTGCTCTTCATTTCGTTATAAGCACCTTCTATATCAGTAGTACTTAAAATTATTGAGGGATGGGAAACATTTGCTAATGGGTTTTGAGCCAGCATTGTGTTTTTTTCATATAAAATAAAGGTAGTAAATTCACTTTCGCTTGGACCTACCTCCAGCCATGTCATATTTGGTCCCATTGGCTGCTCAAATTTAACTACGAAGTTTAATTTTTCTGTCCAAAATTTCTTTGCTTCCGCTTGATTATTTACATACAGAGTTATTTTACCTATTTTGTTAATCATTTGTATTCCTCCTGTTATATTAATTATAAAGTTACTTAAGTCTTATATTTACATTATATATTTTCATAACTAGGTTATCAATAATAGTCAGTTATTATTAATTAACCTAGCATCAATTACTGTTTTCGCAGCAAAAGTCAATAAAGGAATCAATAAATTCATCTTCCTCAAGATATACAAAATTGAATTCCCGAAAAATCTTAATATCCTTAATAGCTACTGTTTTTATAGTTCCTTGACTTAATTCCTTTTTAATTGTTTCCCTAGAAATTATTGAATACCCAAGATTTAATTCTATTAAAGATTTGATGCCGCTAATATTTCCTATTTCCATGCAGCCACTTAAATCATTTAAACTGTAACCAAGTTCTATAAGCTTATTTTCAAATATTTTTCTAGTACCAGAACCTTCTTCTCTTAAAATAAGGTTTCCCTTTAGAATCTCTTCTACAGTTACTTCTGTCAACTTTGTAAAATTATTATTTGCAGATACAGCTAAAACTAATTCATCATCTTTAAATTTCTTATATTTAAATTTATTTTTATCAAAAGGTCCTTCTATCAAAGCAAAGTCAAGCCTTCCATTAATTAGCTTTTCTAATATTTCCTCTGTATTGTTTACTTGAAGAAAAATATTTACATTTTCGTTTATCTTTTTATATTTTGCTAAAATGTATGGCAAAATATAACCTCCAATGCTCATACTAGCACCTAAGTTATATTTTTTTATAATTCCTGATTTATGCTTTAATCTCATTTCTAATGCGCTGTACAACACTTTAATTTCTTCTGCATAGTCAAATAGAATTAAACCTTCCTCTGTTAAATCAAGACTCCTGCCCGACTTTTTAATTAATTTAACATTATATTCCTCTTCTAAAAATTTAATATGCTGAGAAACCGCAGGCTGTGTTATATTTAACAGCTCTGCAGCTTTCGTATAGCTTTTTGTTTTACTTACTGTGATAAATGTAAGTAGTCTAATATCCATCACTTGTATCACCTTAATATAATAATTATTTATAATTTATTATAACACATAAGCTTTACTTATACTTATATAAAAATGTATAATTTGATTTTACTCTAGGCTGCCATTATTATTATAGATAGAATTAATTCTATTTTATATATAAATGTTATGACACAATTAAGTAAAATAAAAATTAACCTGTATTAAGAATTTAAGACTAAGAAAATATTGGAGGAATGTTACTTTGAATTGGATTAAAACAAATATAACTGGAATATTATTTTCATTTATTCTAGCATTAATTGCCACATGGCTTGGAGGTTTGTTACCTATTATAGGAGGGCCGGTAATTGGTATAGTACTTGGAATTATCATTAATAACACATTAGAAAAGCCTAAAAGTACAATAAGCGGAATAGGCTTTACTTCTAAAAAAATACTTCAATGGGCCATAATAGTACTTGGCGCTGGATTAAATTTAAATCAAGTATGGAAAACAGGACTCGATTCATTATCTGTAATGCTATTCACTATTGCAGCTGCATTTATTTCTGCTTACTTCTTTGGAAAGTTGATGGGAATTCCTACAAAATTAAAATCATTAATTGGTGTAGGTACAGCAATTTGCGGGGGCTCAGCCATAGCTTCAGTAGCACCAATAATAGAGGCTGATGAAAGCGAAGTTGCCTATTCTATTTCTACTATATTTTTATTCAATATTATTGCCGTTCTTATTTTTCCACCACTTGGGCATTTGCTGCACTTTTCAGATAAGGCCTTCGGGCTTTGGGCAGGAACAGCTGTAAATGATACATCTTCAGTAGTAGCTGCAGGCTATGCTTTCAGTAATACTGCTGGTGCCTACGCTACCATTGTTAAACTTACAAGAACTACTATGATTATACCAATATCAATTATCTTTGCTATTATTACAGCTGTGAAGAAGAAAAGGGATTCAAATAAGAATAAAACTGTTAACTATAGCCTTAAAAAAATATTTCCTTGGTTTGTGTTGTGGTTTTTAGTTGCTTCACTATTAAATACTGTTGGTCTATTTAATACAAACGCTGTTCATTATATAAATATTTTAGGTAAATTCATGATTGTAATGGCTCTATCAGCAGTTGGACTTACCTGTGACTTTAGAAAAATGATAAAAACAGGTGTAAAACCAATATTTCTAGGACTTATTGTCTGGTTTACCGTAGCTGCTACAAGTATAGTTGTTCAAATTATAACCAAACAAATTTAAAGTGTCAGGTTGACTATTAAATCAGAAATTTAGGGTAGAGTATGATGTTCAAAAGCTCTACCCTCTAAATATACTTTAAGGCTTTATATATGCATATCCTTTCTTCTGTTTAATTACTAATTCTAAAACTCCAACTGGTACTATGTCTATAAAATCTATTAAATCTTCCTTCTTTATACTATAGGAATTTAATGCATTATTACACGCGGCAAATCTAACTCCTTTTCTGTATAATTCCTTCATTGCAGAAATTTCTGTATTTCCCTCTTCATTAATATAAAACTTAACTGCTTCTGAGTTGGCAAGAACTTCAATATTGGACTCTTCAATATCTACGCCATGTAATAAATTGCTTACATTCTTTAAAGTAAGCTTCCACTTACTTAATTCATCAATGTGAAAAATAACATTAATTTCTCCCATTTCAATTCCCTCTTTTTCTATTTTTATAATTGTTTAATTATTGCATAAATAGCCTGTATTATGCAATACCTAAATTTACCATTAATAATACCCCTTAAAAATTAATTACAAATGCGTATATGTTATGGAAATTGACAGCAGTTGAGGTTAAGAAAGAGGTAAATAATGCTAAAAAGACGTAGCGAAAGAAAACATAAAGTAATTAAGGTTTTACAATTTCACAATATGAAAATGGATCATTACAGGGATACTAAAAAAGATGATTGTACAAAAGAATTAGAGGAAGAAACACTAGAAAAGTATGTAAAGGATAGAGATTCCTTGAACTCAAAGGACATATATAACATTACCCTTAGCATATGTGAAACCGTAACCAATTTGACTAGTTTAAAATATTATATTCAGTGTTGTCAGCTTGATCCTTCAAATATATTAATATCAAAAAACGAGAAAATTTTTATAAAGGATTTCGGATTTTCAAATGGTCTTTTAATTAATAACAATTCAGTGACCTATTTACCAAACTTAGTTTCTTCATATGTAAAACAGCAGAGTATTCAAGAGGACTCCAATGAAAAGATTATTTGTACTATTGGGATGCTTATGTATTATATGGCTACAGGAAAGTCAATGATTACAAGTTTGGATCCACTTTTAGAGGATAGTTATGGCAGTAATGTAGATAGCAATTTAAAAAGGATAATTCAGAAATGTTTTCATATTGATATAACAAGAAGATATGTTTCAGTTGAAGAATTAAAAAATGAAATTATTATAGAACATCTTAAAAAAAGTAAATATAGAAAAACAGAAAAAACAGAAGATCGTACTAATGCTTCTGAAATTGCTCCAGAATATCATTATTCTAAAAGAGTTGACAAACATAAACATAACAATTTAAATTCAATATTTTCAAAGATTAGTTCTACTTTATCAACCTTCTTTTAGAATTTGCAAATAATAGCAGATTTAAGTTTAGGTTTTTATCCTAATCAATTTACAAGATGGCATCTATAACTAATTGCCATCTTGTTCTATTATAACAATTAAGATTACTCTGCATCTTTCACTTTATTATAAAAAACATGAAGCCATGCTGAAAAATTCGCTGCATTAACTTCATGTTTATAGGTAACTTCATAAATTACTACTACTCATTCTACCTAAAAAAAGGCCTTCTTCGTCTTCTTCCACGTCTTCTTCTAAAAAGCTCTTCTAAAAGAAGTATGGATGCTAAATCACCTAGAAATCCTCCTCCAAACTGCCTTGTTTCTTCGCCACTAATGTTACCCATACTGTCATTTAACCTATTTTGAATATCATCTGTAATTCTGCTAAGTTCACTCTTTGTTGGAGAATACATTACTCCATGTCTTGATTCTAATTGGTCACAGTGATGCATTACTAAAGGCATTACCCTAAAGTATATTTGAGGATACAGCATTTCTAAATCTCTATCTACATCCTCCGCTACCATTGCTCCTTGATACCACATCATACAGGGTGGGGTTGGCTTATAATACATACTTCCTCCTATAATAACTTAAAATTGTTACTCATTTTATCCTATGATTTTTACAGCAATTTGTGATAAATATTTACTCTAATTTACAGCCAAATCAAAGGATGTTGATAACTTTACATTAAGTATAAGTAAAGGATCCTGTATGGGTCTCTGGAGCTTTTTTTCTAACATGCTTAATTAAAACAAGATGGCACCAATAATGTAGTGCCATCTTTAATATTAGAAACTTGTATTTTCTATATAATGACAATTAACATTGATATGGTTTAAGAATAACAATAATCTTTCATAAAGCGGGTAAGCTTTATCACCATACTTTACTTCTAGATTTTCACCAATATCTTTAACAGTTTTCTTGCCATCAATTTGTAAAAACACATAACTTCCATATTCATCTAGAGAAGTTTTTTTATATTCTGGAATTCTAAATTTAAGTTTTCTAAAGAACCTTTGCACCTTATGATCTTGTTTTTCAAGTATAGTTACAATATTATCTTTATCAACTTCATATTCTAAGTTTTCGGAGATTTTAAATATTATATTTAAAACCTCTTCATTACTATTCGGCATCTTTCACTTTACTGTTTTTTATAGGTATTGTTGTTGCTATTACCATAACAATTATTAGTATAAATGCCATTGTATTAGAACCAGCAAATCCAGTTAAATCAGTAGGTTTTATAACACCTGTTACTTGAAGTATTATACCTACAAGTCCTATTATAGAACCACCAGCAACAAGTCCAGAGGATAAACTTACTCCATTAGCAACTTTAACTTCCTTCTCTTTTTCAGACTTAGAACCTTTTTCAATAAATACACGAATTAACGCGCCAATTAATATTATTGAAGTTGTAGCTATTGGTAAATAGAAGCCTATAGCAACTGTCATAATAGGAAGGTCTAATAAGAATAAAACAATTCCCATAACAGCACCAACAATTATCATTGACCAAGGTAATTGACCTGACATTATACCAGCAGTTAATGTTGACATTAAGTTAGCCTGTGGTAATGCAAATGGAACGTTATCACCAGTCATTGCAAGTTGGCTTGAAAGTAATAATATAACACCTACAACTACTGCAACACCAATTATACTAGCTATAGCGTAATATTTATCCATTTCATTTTTGTCTCCGCCAATTATGAAAGTAACCTTTTGTGATTGACAGTAACCACCAGCTATAGATATAGCTATAACTATAAATGTACCAAATAGAAGTAATGATCTGTTGCTTTCAGGATTTTTCCATCCCATTGCAACGAATAATAATGTTACAAGAACTAATGAAGCTATAGTCATTCCGGATACAGGAAGGTTTGAAGTTCCTATAGTACCAGTTAAACGACCAGAAACAATAACAAATAGTAATGATAAGAATAATGATAATACAGAAGCAATTATTGCCATTAATATATTACCACCTGATATCATAAAAGCTGCTACAAAGGTTATTATTACACCACCAATTAATATAGTGTTTGCAGATGATTTACCATTTGAAGATTTAGCATTAAGAGTTTCTTTTATTGAAGATACTATTGTAGGTATAAGCTTTATAGCTCCAATTAAACCACCTGAAAGCATCATGCCAGCACCGATGTATTTTACATAGCTGCCAGCTATATGCTTAACTTTCATAGCATTAATAGCAACACTTGGATTATTCCATACTGTTACACCATCTTTTGCAAAAGCAGAGAAGTACCCTATTAAAGGCAAAACACCGAAGTTAGCTAATATGGAACCAGCAAACATAGTTAAAGCCACTTCTAAACCAACTATGAATCCTATACCTAATAATAGAGGATTACCTTCAATTTCAAATTTCCATTTGTAGAAGGATTCGTTTACAAAGCTTACAACGTTATTAGCCACATTTAAAAATGAACTAGTTACAACAGTTATAATACCACCTATTCCGAATCCAATTCCCATGAACTTCATTGAATCTCCAGCACCTTCTGAAGCAACAAGTGTTTCAGATATAGCCATTGACTCAGGGTACATTAACTTACCATGTTCCTCAATTAATAAGTATTTGTAAACAAGAGAAGCTATTCCTATTCCGAATAGAACTCCAGCTACACCAACAGCAAAGCCTTCTAAGAAAGAAACTTTGGACCCTATAAGAAGAACTGCTGGTAAAACGAATATCATACCACTAGCTACTGATTCTCCAGCACTTGACATACCTTGAACCAAATTTTTGCCAAGGATGCCCTTTTGTTTAGCAAATGCAGCTATAAATGCTGAACCTATTATAGAACCAGGTATACCAGCCGCAACTGTAAGTCCTGATTTCATACCTGAATAGGCAGTGGATGCAGCGAATAAGGCAGCTAAAATAATACCAATTATTAATACAGCAGTATTCCCGCCTTTTTTAGAACCACTAGAAATATATGGAACATAATCTTTACCAGCTACGTCACCATAGGCACCTTTTGATAGTTTATTGTGCATTGTACATACCTCCTTTTATCTTAAGTAAATATTATAACATAGCTTTCGCAAAAAAGAAAACCTTGTCATTTTATAAATAAAAAAGTCGCTTCATGTCGGAAATTTTGCATATTAATAAAAATAGTGTTATCTAGAGTCATCAGAATACTTTCTATCAATCTTTTGACCTCAACCTTAGCATAGCAAATAGACTGTATATTGATTTGTTTCTTACAAACCTTCACACAGTCTTATTATACTTGCAGATTAATATTAAATAGTTATAAATTTATTATGTCAATATAACCTTAATTATAATCTACATGAATGGTTACATAGGTGTTTCTAATTTTATCCTCCAGACTTTTTTCTATTTTTTCTATAAGCTGATGGCTATCTTTTGCTGTAAGGTCTGCCTTTACAGTTATGTGAAACTCAACATAGCGTATATGTCCAGACTTTCGTGTTTTAAGCCCATGGAAGTCTATTATATCTGCTTTATATATTTCCATAACTTCTTTTATTTTTTGTTCTTCATCCACAGAAAGTCTTGAATCTATAAGTTGATTAAAGGCGCTTTTGCACAAGTGCCATGCTTCTCTTACAATAAGGCATGCAACGATAATAGCAACAATAGGGTCGAGGATACTAATTCTAGTTAATTTTATAAGAACTAATCCTATAGCAACTCCAAAAGAAGTATACACATCAGTTTTTAAATGCAGAGCATCTGCCTCCAATGCAAGAGAATCCTCTTCTTTTGCTACCTTGTAAATTGTTCTTGAAACAAGGGCATTTACCACTGCTGATATGATCATCACTATTATAGCTATACCTGTTTCTACTATTTGTGCAGGATGTATTATTTTTAAAATGGATTCCTTTATTATTAAAAAAGCTGCAACAAATATTAATAAACCTTATGCCAGTCCAGAAATGTTTTCAATTTTCCCATGACCATACGGATGTTCTTCATCTGCTGGTTTTGAGGAAATACGGACAGATAAAAATGCAATAATGGATGCTACTAAATCCATGCCTGAATGAATAGCTTCTGAAACAATACTAACAGAACCACTAAGTAATCCTGCAATTATTTTTAGAATAATTAAAGTTGTATTAGAGGCAATTGACAAGACAGCAACTTTAACTTTTCTGTTTGATAATGCCATATGATTAAATCCTCCTATAAAAAAATTATACAGTTTAAAAAATCACATCATACCTGCTGCTTACACTAACCTCTTCACATATTGTTTGTAAACCATGTAATATTATACTTAAGCTGTAAACCTATACAAAAACAAATTGAAGCAAGTTTGACTTTTATATCTGTAAAATTTATACTAATTCTATTAATTCAAAGCTTTGAAATTTGAGAGGTAACTTTTATGCTTAAAACTCTAAAAAGTAAATTTCTAACTGTTTATTTATTATTAGTTTTTATTACTGCTTTATTAGGAATCGTTTCTGTTATTAACGTCTACTCATTAAGCAGGGGCATTCAAAATTTAATGACTGATAATTATAAAAGTATTAATGCAGCCAGTTACATGCTTGAAGCCTTAGATGGCCAGAACGCAGCAACTTTATCTTATATGAATATAGATAAAAATAAGGCAATTAGTGATTTTACTAATTACAGCAATGATTTTTATAAGTGGTATTACGTGGAGTCTTATAATATAACAGAACCAGGTGAAAAAGATTTTGTTAATAAGATAGAGGCTTCCCATGTAAAATATTTAACCTTATTCTCTGATCTTCAAAGCATTATGCTTCAGTCTAATACAGATAAAGCAATAACCTTTTACAAAAACGAAATTTACCCACAATATACTGAACAAAAGAAGCTTCTTAGAGACCTTTCACTTCTTAATGAGAAGGCTATGTTCAATGGTAAGGAGAATGTAATTAAGGCCTCTGAAAGGGCTATGTACATCCTATTAATTCTTTCAGCACTTTTCGTTTTAGGAGGCTTTATTGCTGCATGGTTATCATTAAAAAAGTTCTTAAGTCCTTTATATGCTCTCAGAGATAATATGAAAGCGCTTAAAGAAGGTGAATTAAATAAACATACAGAAATAGTTAGTGAAGATGAGATAGGTGAATTATCTAAAGAATTCAATGATATGACAAAAAGACTTCTTCAATTTGAGCAAAGTACCTTAGGAAAGCTTTTAAGTGAGAAGAATAAATCCCTAGCTATAGTAAAAAGTATTTCTGATCCAATACTTGTTATGGATACAGATTATAAAATAGTATTGGTAAATGATTCCTTCGAGGAATTATTTAATCTTAAAGAAGAGAATATATTAAATAAGTATTTTCTTGAAGTAGTTAGAAACAGTGAATTATATGATTATATAAAAAACATATATAGTACACAAGAAGATGAAATACAACAAAAGATATTTTACTTTAGTTATAAGAATAAAGATTACTACTATAATGTACTAGTTACAAAACTTAAGGAATTTGATAATAAAAAATACGGACTTGTTGTACTCTTCCAAAATGTAACTGGACTTAAGGAAATAGAAAGGCTTAAAAGCAACTTTATTGCTACTGTTTCGCATGAGTTTAAAACTCCACTAACATCTATAATGATGGGTTCTAGTTTAATATCTGAGGAAACTGCAGGAACTTTAAATAGGAAGCAAAAGGAAATTATGGGCTCTATAAATGAGGAAAGTGAAAAATTATTAAACTTAGTCAATAACCTTCTACAGCTTTCTAAACTAGAATATAGTGAATCTATATTTAAAATAGAAGTTTATTCTATAGAAACTATTATTGATAATAGCATTAAAAACTTTGTTGATTATGCAATGGATAAAAATATTAGTTTAATATATAATGTTATGAATAATGCTCAAAAGGTTAAAGCTGATATTGATAAAACAACCTGGGTTTTAAACAATTTAATATCAAATGCTTTAAAATTTACTCATTCAGGAGGTCAAATACTTATAACGGCTTTTATTAAGCAAAATAAGATGTGTGTATCTGTAAAGGATAATGGTGAGGGTATACCTAATGAATATATAGAAAAGATTTTTGAGAAGTTTGTACAAGTTAAGGGTACCGAACATAAGGGCACTGGTTTAGGTCTTGCTATTGCTAAAGAGATAGTTGAGTGCCAAGGCGGTGAAATATGGTGTGAGAGTGTATTGGGCGAAGGAAGCACTTTTACCTTTACACTGCCATTGGATGAAGAGAATTAATAAAATGAATACATGGAGGTTATCATGAAGAAAGTTCTTGTTGTGGATGATGCAAAAAATATAAAGATGCTGCTAACTACCTGTTTAGAGTTTAATGGATACGAGGTTTTAACAGCAACCCTAGGCACTGAAGCTTTAGAAATTCTAAAGTATGAAAAAGTAGATTTAATCTTTTTAGATATAAAAATGCCTGAAATAAGTGGTACTGAAGTCTTAAGAAGGATGAGGGGAATAGGTATAGAAACACCTGTTATTATAATGACAGCCTATGGAACGGTGAAAAATGCAGTGGAGTGCACTAAGCTTGGCGCTGTTGCATATCTTCAAAAACCCTTTACTGTAGAAAAGGTTAGAAATGTACTTAGCGAAGTAGAACCATATTTAGAGGATGATAAAATTTCAACAGAAAATTATATTAAAAGGGTTAAAGAGTTTTTAGAAATCGGAGAGCTTGATGAAGCTTTTAATCTATTAAAAAAAGCCTTATCACAAAATGTAAATAATGGAGAAATATATGAACTAATTGCAAAAATATATGAGCTTAGAGGAGACTTAAAAGATGCTGAAAGGTTCCACAATATTAGTAAGCAGTTTAAATAATACTAAGCGTAAATAGAAGCAACAGGATTTAAAATTGAGTTTAAAAGATATATTTGCCTTTTTTAACTTTTATAAATGTGGATAAATAATTTTGCCGTCTGACTTTAAAATTGGTGTTTTAGCTATAAAATACTATAATTAAATTAAATAAAACTCTTAATGGAAGGCGGTATGAATGAAAAAATTTATAGTATTAATTGCATTTACAGCATTGATTGCATTTATCGTCTTTAAAAATAGTGTATATAATCCTTATTCGGGGTACTATGAATGCAAAAGTAATTCCAATCTAGTTCTAAAATTAAATAAAGATAATAGCTTCTTGTTATCCTATTCTGTAGGTAAAGCAAGTGAGTCTGTTAATGGTAAATATCAGGTTGAAGATAATAATATTACTTTAACTACTAGCAAAGACAATGTGGATACACTATTCACTAATACTTTACATGGAAAAATAGATGGTTCAATGATAAAAGTTACAGAGCTAAATGATGAATTCATAAAATACTAATTAAGTATGTATTTACGAAATAAAGATTAACTTAAATATTAACGGTGGAAAAGCATTAATAAATCGATTCCATGGAGTATTGGAAGGGTTTTTGATGGTTTTTATTGAAGAAACAAGCTTTGTATTTAAGTTTTATGCAATATAAAATATTTATATGACATACTAAAGCAGAAAGTCCTTATGGATTTCTGCTTTATCTTTTAATAATAAAAGATAAAATTACGGGGGCGGAGTTCTAATTATGAAATTATTAGATATTCTTAGAATATCAGTAATAAGCTTTATACAGTTTACAAAAAAATATGATTTAGTAAGCAGAAAGGACTCTAAAGAGTATACTGCTATTAGCAGTCAATCACCTATGGTAAAGCTGATTGGTAAAAACGGTAAGATTAAATTTGTATGCAGTTCTTCTCTAAAAAAAGGAGACATTATAGAAATTTCAAATGGAGAAATTATACCCTGTGATGGTGAAATAATTGAAGGTTATGCTACAGTTGATGAATCAGCTATTACCGGTGAGTCTTCTTTTGTAATTAGAGAAGCCGGCGGGGACTTAAGTAAAGTAATTGGCGGCACCAAGGTTATGTGTGGTACTATAAAGATAAAAATAACTTTTTCTATTAAGCCTGCTAACAAAAAAGAATATCCTTTCAGGGCATCATTTAAAATTTGATTGAACTTTAAGTGATCCCTTGTTTTTCTGCAATATAGAAAAGCCTCACCAAAAATTTTTTTAAGGTGAGACTTAATGTAAACTACAATATACCTTTCTTTATAAAATCTTCTAATTGCTTATTCCTTATTAATCTAATAAAATAATAAACAATAATTATAAACCCTATTAATTCAGGCATATAGTAACTTGGATCTGTAATAAGTCTAATAATATCACTTACCACCCAATTACCTTCCGGCCTTACAGGAAACTTCCATCCAAAGTATGGCCAAAATAATATAGCAGGAAATTGCCACATACTATCCAATATTAGGTGTATTGAACTGCAAACTCCAAGTATAAAAATATTATTTTTACCTTGTTTATACAACATTAGTAGACCTATACATATCAATAAAACTGAGAATAATAAAGTATGAGCAAAAATACGACTATTATGGAATATACCTCGAAACAAACCAGCACCAATAGGTTTATCTATAATATCAGGCAAAATTGAACCAACCAAAACAAATCTATAATCAATTGAAGGCTTCTCACTTATCTTTTTGTCTTTATTCAATATTTCCTCATATGTTTTTATTACCCCTGTAGTTAGTCCTAAATGTCCGAAAAAAATCATTCTTATCTCTCCTATTATTAATGAATTCATTATATTTTATCAATAATTGGACAAGAAATCTATATGCTCCATTAGTATCTATTATTCATCCTTTGAATATATACTTTAAATGTCTTAAGTAAGACTATTGTTAAACCTATATTGTTAGGTTTTGTTGCAGGAAATGTAACCTAACCTAAAAGAACGTCTTTATATTCATTTGATTTTGTCATAACACTTTTGGCAAAGGGGCAAAGAGGAATAATCTTTTTATTTTCTTCACGAGCATATTGGACCACTTTATTTACCAATTGCCCCCCTATGCCTTGACCCTTTAGAGATTCTGAAACATAGGTATGGTCAATAATTATTTTATCCTCACCTGTTGGAACAAATGTTATTTCAGCTATAGCATGTTCTGTGTCATCCCCAATATAAAATTTATTTTTATCTTTTTTTATAAGCTCCATCATTATACCTCCTACTTTTTCTCAATGTACTGCAGTGCTCCGGTTGGGCAACGCAATATTGTTTCCTTTAGGGTCTCCTTTTCAGCATTGTCTGCCATAATCCAGGGAGTTTGTTTTACATCAAATACCACCGGGAGCGTTCTAACACAATTGCCTGAGTGTCTACACATAGACAGATTAAAATATACATCAACCTCTTCTCCCTTATATAGGCGATAACCTTTTTTCAGTAACTCTTTCTCAACCATCTTTCTCTCCCTTTCACTGTATATTATTAGTAAATATTATATCACACTGTAAGTGGTAAAATATTAAATTTCTAATTCTTACTGACTAGCTTCTTTGTTTTACAAGTCTTTAACCAACTATAAATAATTAAGTAACAATATAATCATACTTTACCCAATGTAGAATAAAATGAATTATATAAAACCAAATAATACCATATAAGACATAGCTCGTCTCAATCAGTATCGTGTTATAAGAGGAGGAAAAGTTAAGAATGGGTACAGGTAATTTAATAATACAAGCCCGCACCGCCGATAATGCGTTACCTTTAGTGGGTGTACGGGTGAGAATCATGGACCAGGAAGGGACGGTGCTCTTTAATCTGACCACGGATGAAAGCGGTGAAACCGAACAGATTTCCTTATATGCTGTAGACAGAAGTTTGTCGCTAGATCCAAGCTATATAGGTATACCATATTCTACCTATGGTTTAGAGGCGGAGGCGGAAGGATTTAACAGCTTGTATATTGCCGACGTACAAATTTTTGACGGCGAGAACGCCATTCAGCATGTGGCATTGATTCCGATGCTGGCAAGCCAGAGAATTCCGCTCAGGCATGAGATCTTCATTGGAAGACATGCACTTGCAATGACAGAACCCAGGAATCAGGCTGGCCCCCTTAAGGAGCCCACTATATTTCGCCACGTCATCATTCCCAATCCGATTACCGTACACCTTGGAACGCCTGATTCGTATGCAACCAATGTACAAATATCCTTCCCAGATTATATCAAAAATGCTGCCAGTAGTGAAATTTATGCCACTTGGCCGCAGACGTCACTGGAGGCAAATATTTATGCCATCATCACATTTGCTTTAAACAGGGTATTTACACAATGGTACAGAAGTCGGGGATATAATTTTGACATCACAAATAGTACTGCTTACGACCAATATTTTGTATATGGGAGAACCATTTATGAATCCATTAGCCGAATCGTGGATAAGATCTTCAACCAATACATTCGCAGGCAAGGGCAAATTGCGCCGTTCTTTACGGCTTTCTGCAATGGTACGACCGTTACTTGCCCAGGGCTATCCCAATGGGGAACGGTAACCTTAGCCAACCAAGGCTTGTCGACGATGCAGATACTGCGCTATTACTATCCAAATGATATTGAATTTTCACAAACCAATATCATTACTGGTATCATTATAGCATACCCTGGTACAACGCTGCGATTAGGAAGTAGAGGTCTTGCCGTGCAGGTCATACAAACCTATTTGAACAGGATCAGAGGAAACTTTCCCGCTATTCCGCTTATAACCGATGATCCCGGTGTGTTTGGCAGCAGTACACAAGCGTCAGTATCAACATTCCAGAACGTATTTAGTCTCACTGCCAACGGTATCGTTGAACAGGACACTTGGAATAAGATCTCTTTTATTTACGTTGCCGTAGCAAGGCTGGCAAGTCTGGAAAGCGAGGGTACGGCTCTAGGGATTGGAACGATACCACCCGATTCAATTCTTAGGGTGGGTTCCAGCGGAGTCGATGTGATCATTCTGCAATATATACTTAGCTTTATCAGTGAGTTTTACCCCACTATTCCTGGGCTGACGCAGGATGGTATTTTGGGAAGCGAAACCGTTCAGGCTGTGATAGCGTTTCAGCAGATGAAGGGACTGCCTGCCAACGGTATCGTAGCTCAATCCACCTGGAATGCGCTTTATGATACTTATTGGGGGATCAAGATTAATGTTCCCATCCCGGAGCCCGGTCCTGGAGTGATTGTATACATAGTTCGGCCGGGTGATACGCTTTGGTCACTTGCCCAGAGATTTAATACCACAGTTGACGCCATAAAGGCTCTGAACAACCTGACAAGCGATGTGCTCAGGATTGGACAGGTGCTGCGGATTCCAAGTACGGTTATTACCTATATCGTCCAGCCGGGGGATACACTTTGGTCACTTGCCCAGAGGTTTAACACCACAGTTGAAGCAATAATGACTCTAAACAACCTGACAAGTGATAGGCTTATGATTGGTCAAACTCTGCTTATCAGGCAATAGGAAGACAGGGCAGCAAAGTGGGATTATCTATATTTTCTCAAATCATTTTACATTGAAAATAAGGCTGCTAACATAATACTTTTGCTAGCAGCCTTACTTATACCCATTTCATTTAAAGCCATGGCTCCAACAAGGCTTTCTGCCCTATTTTCACCATGACTTTTAATAAATGAACATTAAAGCTTTAAAAGCTATTTTATTTATCTGGTGCATCTGTTTGAATCAATGTTAATTGACCACCTGGATATACTCCATTATTGGTAACCTTGTAGTCATCGTGATTATGCATTGGATAATATTGCGGGAAGAATCTATCATTTGGATTGTCATGCGACTGATTACAAATTTCTGTATAGTTTATTAATTGTGGATTAGTGCAGTGTACTGGTTCTTCAGGAATATCAAATATTGCTGAAGAATCAATGCTCTGTATTTCACTGAGCTGTTTGCAAAGAGAAGGGAAACTATCCTGACCCTTAACAATATACTTTCTGTATAATTCTCCCTTATCTTCCGCAGTAATAATTAAATCATAGGTTTCTCCGGATCCAATGGTTGCAGTAAATCCCATCTCAGTTAGTTGATGATTAAGATGTTCACTATTTTCACTAAGTTTTAAAAATGAACTTAGATGGGCATCTTTTCCTACCACCATAAAGTGCCAACCATGAATGTGCCATGGAACCACTTGATAGCCCATATTAATCTTGTAAAAAAGTTTAATCAAAACTAATTCTGTGTGCTAAGTGCGTATTTACGAACAATAAGTATATCTACACTTCGATTTTTAGCCCTTCCTGCCTCATTGGAATTATCATATTTAGGTCTGTATTCGCCATAAGCTTGAATTGTGAATTTATTAGGAGCAACATGGCCTGTATCTACCATAAAGTTCATAACATTTGAGGCACGCATATAACTCAAGTCCCAGTTAGAACGAAATTGATTATTTTTTATAGGTACATTGTCAGTATGTCCACTAATTCTTATCTCATTATCTAAATTTTTAATCATATTTGATATTTGGATCAGTACTGGATCAAAGTTCGCTAATACATCTGCATCTCCAGATTTAAAAATAACCGTATCCTGTATTGAAATATTCAATCCTTCTGCATTTAAATCCACTTTTATCTGATCTGCATATCCATTGCTTTTAATCTCTTGCTCTAAGATACTCTTAATTCCAATCATCTTGTCCTGTTCTACTATACTATTCATTTTATCAGTTGCAACAAAGCTGTTATTCTGAGCTAGATTTGTGCCACTACCACCGCTGTCTTTTAATACTCCGTTACCACCTGAGAAAATAGTGTTGAATTGCAGACTAATCTGTTTTAATTTTTTGTTATCCACATTGCTCATTGCAAACATAACGATAAAAAGTGCCAATAGTAGTGTCAGCATATCTGAATAAGGAAGTAACCATGTTTCATCAACATGCTCTTCATGATGTTGTTTTTTACGTTTCATCATTTATCTCCTTTAGTTTCTCCATCTATACTCATATCTTCAAGTTTCTTTCTATCTTTAGGTTTTAGCATAGTTATAAGCTGCTTTTGAATAGTTTTTGGATTTTTCCCTTCTTGAATTGCTAAAATACCTTCTACCATTAATAGCTTATTGGAGACCTCTTCATGTGACTTTCTCTTCAGTCTTGATGCAAATGGGTGCCAAATAACATATCCGAAGAAAATTCCATAGAGAGTAGCAACGAAAGCAGCAGCTATAGATTCCCCAAGTTTTGCAGTATCATTTAAGTTTCCAAGTGCACCTATAAGTCCTATAACTGCACCTAGAACTCCAAGTGTAGGAGAAGCTCCCCCTGCTGTTGTGAAAATCGAAGCTCCGATTCGATGCCTTTCTTCCATTCCCTCAATATCACCTAAAAGGACTTGTCTAACATATTCCGGTTCCTCACCATCAACTATCATTTCTAATCCTTGTTTCATAAATTCATTATCCAGTTCTTGAGTCTTAGTTTCTAATGATAATAGTCCATCCTTTCGCGTTGATTGTGCCATATCAACAATTTGATTAATTATTTCTATAGGATCTTCCTTCGACTTATCACTAAAAACAACTCCTAATATTTTAGGAATATTAAGAAATTCCTTCCTTGTGAAAGAATTCATTACCGCAGCTGAAGTACCTACTAGAATTACCATTATTGCTTCAGGACTAAATAATATAGAAACACTAGCACCTTTCATAAGCAATCCAGAACTAACTGCAGCCAATCCAACAATAATGCCAATTAATAAGAATATATCCATTTCTTCACCTCTAATAATAATAACAATAATATGATTTCAGCCCATAATAAATAAAAGGCCAATATAAGATAATCTATAAGAGACTAATCCTATATTGGCCGGTTGCACTATATACTCCAAATTTCTAAAGTGCCCAGATTAAAGAAATTCTTCAAAGCATCCAATATTATTATTACTTTTAATGTTTTGCTAATAACGATATTCGACAATAATATATAAATCCCTCTTTATTTTAGCATTTTTTTCAAAAATTAATTTTAGAATCGCTCAATCTCTCTTCAAAAAATAAAGAAACCAGGCAAGAAACAGGAATTTTTTCTCCCATTTCTGTCTGGTATTTAGAACGACTTTATTGTCTGTTGAATGACTTCAGTACGTGTTGAACGAGTTTTTTACCTAGATACAACAACATTCTAATTTGAACAAGTCCTCTACCTATTCAACAGTAACACTTTTTGCTAAATTCCTAGGCTTATCAACGTCGCAGCCCTTTTGCACTGCCATATAATAGGAAAGTAATTGCAGTGGTATTACAGACAATACTGGTGCAAAGATTTCTACTGTTTTTGGAATATATAATGCTGAATCTACTGTTTTTTCTATAGTTTCATTACCTTCAAAGGCGAAGGCAAGAACATTGGCACCTCTTGTTTTAACTTCTTTGATATTGCTAACCATCTTGTCAAAGAGTTCTTCTTGAGTTGCGAGTGCTATTACTACTGTACCATTTTCTATTAATGCTATTGGTCCATGCTTAAGTTCACCTGCTGCATAGGCTTCTGAGTGAATATAGGAAATTTCCTTTACCTTTAAAGAACCCTCCATTGCTACAGCGTAATCTAAGCCTCTTCCTAAGAAGAACATATCCTTGTGCATATAGGTCTTTGATGCAAATTTTTGAAGTACTTCCTTATGCTTTAATGCCTCTTCAGCCTTTTCTGGAAGCTCAAGCATTTCCTTCTTAAGAGCTTCTATTTGCTCTAAGGTTAGAGTGTTTTTATATTCAGCAAAGAATAGTGCAACAATATACATAGCTATTAGCTGGGTTACATAAGCCTTAGTTGAAGCTACAGCTATTTCAGGACCTGCCCATGTATATAATACATCGTCAGCTTCTCTTGAAACTGAGCTTCCAACTACATTTGTTATAGCTAACACTCTTGCTCCATGTTTTTTTGCTTCTCTAAGTGCTGCTAAGGTATCTGCTGTTTCACCAGATTGGCTCATAACTATCATTAATGTCTTTTCATTTATTATAGGATTTCTATATCTAAACTCTGAAGCTATATCTATTTCAACTGGGATTCTAGCTAATTTCTCTATTACATATTTACCTACTACTCCAGCATGGTAAGCAGTTCCGCAGGCAACTATATAAACCTTATCTATATTCTCAAGTTCTTCTTTAGTTAATTTTATTTTGTCTAAGGTAATTGGCTTTCCAAGAGCTATTCTAGAAGTCATAGTATCTCTAATAGCCTTTGGCTGCTCATGGATTTCCTTTATCATGAAGTGCTCATAACCGCCTCTTTCAGCAGCATCTGCATTCCAGGTTACATGGAAAATATCCTTTTTAATTTCTTCTCCATCTTCAGTAAGAAGTTTAATTCCATCTCTTGTTAAAACAACGATTTCCTTATCATTTAATAAATATACATCTCTTGTATAGTTTAGTATTGCAGGAATATCTGAAGCTACAAAGAATTCATTTTCTCCTAATCCAGCTATAAGAGGACTATCCTTTCTAACAGCAACTACTTTTTCAGGCTCGTGAGTGGATACTACGGCAATAGCATAGCTTCCTTCCATTTTTGAAATTGCCTTCATTACAGCTTCTTCTAGATTACCTTCATAGAAATAATCTACAAGGTGAGGTATAACTTCAGTGTCAGTTTCTGACATGAATTTATAACCTTTTGCTGAAAGCCATTCTCTTAAGCGGATATAGTTTTCTATAATTCCATTGTGAACTACGCTTATAGTTCCATTTGTATTAGAATGTGGATGTGAGTTTAAGTCTGATGGCTCACCATGGGTAGCCCATCTTGTATGACCAATTCCTACGGTTCCGTGAATTGGTTCATTTTTTAGTTTTTCTTCTAAATTTGCAAGTCTACCTTTACATTTTGTAACCTTTAAAATTTCATTTTCAATTATAGCAACTCCAGCTGAGTCATAGCCTCTATACTCTAATTTTGAAAGTCCGTTTATTAAAACTGATGCTGCCTCTCTTTTTCCTACATAACCTACTATTCCGCACATATTAATATACCTTCCTTTTTTATTATTAGACGACGCTAATAGACCTTAGCTTAAAACCAATTTAAACTAAGGGTCATACAAAGAAAGGCTTTAACACCTGACTGATGTTGTTCTGAAAATCACTTTTCAGGTTTATCAGTCTTTAACGGTAGTGCGGTACCGTGGGACATCCGCCGAATATTTCGATACTTCCCATCCTCGTCAACTTAAGTCTTGTAACTCTGCTTAAGTTCTGGCGCTTAATGTTACTATGCTTTCTTCTATCCTCCTTTAATTATACTTTACCTTCTTCGTAATAACATCGTCCTATATATTATATTTAATTAAAGTCTATTTAGTCAATGAAAAATTAAAATTTTATACAATATTAATTTTTCAGTGATGTTTCCATATATAATATGACAATATAAACTCACTTGTGTATGTACAAAATATTTTCACAAAAAAATAATAATAATTAAATTATGATTTATGTTATAATTAACCATAATTTGATTATTATTAATATATTATAGAGGCGTACATATGGGAAAGTATATTCAATTCATAAAATTCGGCATCGTGGGATTAGGTAACACATTAATAACCTTTATAGTTTATTTCCTTCTTGTAAAGTTACAGGTTTATTATGTAACTGCTAACGTAATAGGCTATATTGCCGGTATTATTAACAGCTTCTTTTGGAACAGCAGCTGGGTGTTTAAAAAGTCTTCAAGAAGTTTTAATTTACTTATTAAATTTGTAATAGTAAATTTAATTACCTTGGGAATAACTTCAATGATATTGTACATTGGAGTCGACAGATTTAATTTAAGTAAGTACATAGCTCAAATAATATCCACATTAATAGGTATTTTGATTAACTATACCTTAAATAAATTGTGGACATTTAAATAAGAAATAGGTGTGGCATGGGGACGTTGCGTGGCATCAAAAACGTCCCCGTACCCCTTATTTACCTATTGCTTCCTTTAGTGTGTGCCAAGCAAGCACAGCACATTTTACTCTGGCAGGCATGTTGGATATATTTTTAAGTACCATGGCATCTTCTAGCTTTTCAAGTTCTACGTCATCTGTAATTTCTCTTTTTATCATGCTTATAAAGGTTTCAACCAAGTCTAAAGCTTCTTCCTTTGATTTTCCTGTAATTAGGTCTATCATCATGGAGGTTGAAGCTTGAGATATGGCACAGCCGCTGCCAGTGAAGGCTGCTTCTTCTATAATGTCTCCATTAAATTTTACCTCTAAGGTTATATCATCTCCACAGCTTGGATTATGCCCTCTTTCACAGGCGTCAACATGATCTAAATGCCTTCTATTATGTGCGCTTTGGCTATGCTCCATAATAAGTTCTGTGTAAATTTGACTAAGATCCATAACCTAACCACTTCCTTACGCTTTTTAAACTTTCTATAAATATATCTATTTCTTTTTTTGTATTGTAAAAATAAAAGCTTGCTCTTGAAGTTGCTGGTGCTCCCAGGTATTTCATAAGAGGCTGTGCACAGTGATGTCCAGCTCTTATAGCTACTCCATAGGTATCTACAATACTTGCTGTATCGTGAGGATGACAACCATCTATACTAAAGGATATTACTCCACCTCTGTTTTCTAAATCAGTTGGTCCATAAATTTTAATATTGGGAAGCTCCCTCATTTTTTCTAATGCATAGCCTGTAAGCTGAAGTTCATATTCATGAATTTTATCAAGGCCTATACTCTCTAAATAGTCTATGGCCCCTGATAAGCCTACAGCTCCTTCCACGTTTTGAGTACCTGCTTCAAATTTAAAGGGAAGCTCTGCAAAGGTAGTATCCTGCTCCTCAACGTATTCTATCATATCTCCACCCATTAAGAATGGAGGCATTTTTTCAAGTAAGCTTTCCTTTCCATAAAGTACTCCAATTCCCATAGGAGCTAACATCTTATGACCGGAAAATACAAAGAAATCTGCATCTATAGCTCTTACATCCACCTTCATATGTGGTACTGCCTGAGCTCCATCTACTATTACTACTGCTCCCTTTGAATGTGCATACTCAGCTACTTCACGTACAGGATAAATAGTTCCAAGCACATTTGACATAAAGGCAAGACTCACAAGCTTTGTCTTATCTGTTATTTTTGCCTTAACTTCCTCCATAGTAAGCCTATAATCACTACTTAAATACATAAACTTTAAAACTGCACCTTTAGCTTTAGCTACCTTCTGCCAAGGCACCAAGTTGCTGTGATGCTCGGATATGCAGAGTACTATTTCATCGCCTGTATTAATAAAGTTCATGCCATAGGAATAAGCTAATAAATTTAAGGACTCTGTTGCATTTTTTGTAAATATTATTTCCTTTGTAGAAGCTGCATTTATAAATTTTCTTACCTTTTCTCTAGTGTTTTCATAATCCTCTGTAGCTTTAACAGAAAGATAATGAGCACCTCTATGTGGGTTCCCATTATGCAGATGATGATAAGCACTCATAGCTTCTAATACCTGTATTGGCTTATGGGTAGTAGCTGCATTATCAAGGTAAACTAATGGTTTATCATTTACAGTTTGAGAAAGAATAGGAAAGTCTTTTCTTATTTCATCAACCTTGAATTCACGCATTTAAAAGCCTCCTGTGTATTTCCTCACTGATAATATTTCTTAAATCTTCTAGAGGAATTTTATCTATAATTGGCGCATAGGAAGCCTCTATTATAAGCTTCTTTGCCTCTTTTTCATCTAGCCCGCGGCTCATTAAATAAAACAATTTATTACTGTCTATCTGCCCTGCACTTGCTGCATGCTGGCCTTGAACATCATCTTCTCTGCAAAGGAGCAGTGGTATGGCATCTGATTTAACAGTTTTATCTAAAAGAATAGCAAATTCTTCTTCATTTCCCTTAGAGCTTACGGCTCCTTTTTTAAAATCAAGGGTGCCTCTAAATACTTTTTTAGCTTTATCCTTTAAGGCTCCTCTTGTTTCTATATTGCTTATACTTCTTCTGCCTCTATGATTCATTAAGTAGCTTAAATCAACATTTCTATCACCATCGGCAAAATATATAGAGCTAATATTTGCCTCACTATTTTCTTCATCTAAATTATTAACATAATTGGTAACGCTGTTTTTAGCTCCAAGTTCAATTTGCAGCCAGTTTACCTTTGCATTATAGCCGCTGTAAGCTATGTGAGAGTCGAAGTGATAGCTTTTATCATTCATCCTCTGAACCTTTATTACATTGACTATAGAGTTGTCCTTTGCATAAACTTTAATAACTCCATTATGGAAGGCTTCTGCCTTATCATCCGTACTGTAATCTATAACTAGGGTAATTTCACTGTTTTCTTCAGCAACTATAAAATTCAAGTCCATTACCATAGGATTTTCATTATCCATGTTATATGAAAGCCTAATAGGCTCAGTTAACTTTGCATTTTTAGGAGCATGCACATAGATTCCTGTGTTATAATGTTTTTCACCAAGTGAAGTGAACTCTTCTGAAACCCCATAGTTTTCTTCCTTATTAATAAAATATTTTATATTTTCATTAGACTTTAGCTTAGAATTCATCTTTTTAACTATAACATCTTTGAAGTCCATTTCATTAATATAGGACTTATTATAAGCTGGAATCTGAGAAAGCTTAATATCTTTTAAATTTAACTCATTAACCTTAAGCCATCTCCAAGTTATAACTGGGAGGGTATTTAAGGTTTTACTTTCTTTTTCATTGAATTTAGTTAAAGTACTATTAGTCATTAACCGTCCCTCCTTTATCCAATTGCACCTTCAAGTTCTATTTTAATTAAATTATTCATTTCAACTGCATATTCTAGTGGAAGTTCCTTAGCTATTGGCTCAACAAAGCCTCTTACTATCATAGCTTTAGCTTCCTTTTCACTTATGCCTCTGCTCATCAGATAAAATATAGCTTCATCGCTAATTCTACCTATCTTTGCTTCATGTCCAATATCCACTTCATCATTCATCAAATCAATTACTGGAATGGTATCTGATCTGGATATATTATCAAGCATTAAGGATTCACAGGCTACTGTGGCTTTAACATGATGAGCATTTGGTGCTACTCTTAGTGCTCCTCTATAAAGTGCTACTCCTCCATCCTTAGATATGGACTTTGAATTTACATTTGAAGTGGTATAAGGTGCTGCATGCACAACCTTACAGCCTGTATCTAAGTGCTGACCTTTTCCTGCAAAAGTAACTCCTGTAAATTCTGCTCTAGCCCTTTCTCCTTTAAGTATACTCATTGGATAAAGCATGGAAACCTTTGAGCCGAAGGAGCCTGAAACCCATTCTATTAGTCCGTCCTTTTCAACTATGGCTCTCTTAGTATTAAGGTTATACATATTCTTAGACCAGTTTTCTATGGTGCTGTATCTAAGTCTTGCACCTTCCTTTACAAATAGCTCCACGCAGCCGGCATGAAGATTATTTACGTTATACTTTGGTGCCGAACAGCCTTCTATAAAGTGAAGCTTTGCACCCTTTTCAACTATAATTAATGTATGTTCAAACTGTCCTGCTCCCGGTGCATTTAATCTAAAATAGGATTGTAGTGGAATATCTACCTGAACCCCTTCCGGAACATATACAAAGGAACCACCTGACCAAACCGCTCCATGAAGGGCTGCAAATTTGTGATCGCTAGGAGGTACACAGGTCATAAAGTATTCTTTAACTATATCCTCGTAATCTCTTATGGCAGTTTCCATATCTGTATAAACAACACCCATTTTAACTAAATCTTCTCTAATGCTGTGGTAAACCACCTCTGAATCATATTGTGCACCAACACCAGCAAGAGATGTTCTTTCAGCCTTTGGTATACCTAGAAGATCAAAGGTTTTTTTAATATCCTCAGGTACCTCCTCCCACTTGCCCTTCATCTCTGTATTTGGCTTAACATAGGTTACAATATTCTCCATATGAAGATCAGTTAGATCTGGTCCCCAAGGGGGAGTATCAATGTTGTTGTATATTTCAAGAGACTTTAATCTAAAATCAGTCATCCATTGAGGCTCATTTTTTTCCTTGGAAATCTCCATAACAATTTCCGGAGTTAAACCGCTGTCAGCCTTATAGCTAAAATTAAAATCATTTTTAACATCGTAAATGCCTCTATCTAAATCATCTATATAAGTTTTCTTTTTAATTTTCTCTTCCATGTAATTACCTCCTTTATTGAATCTAATCTCGCTGATTACTCCTTATAGCTCTCATACCCATTTGCTTCTATTTCTTTTGCTAAAGAGAAATCTCCTGTTTTAACTATTTTTCCATCTACAAGAATGTGTACATAATCTGGTTTTAAATAATCTAATATTTTATTGTGATGAGTTATTATAAGTATGGAGTTTTCGCTGTTTTTAAGTGCATTTACTCCTTGTGACACAATTCTTATGGCGTCTACATCAAGTCCTGAATCAGTCTCATCTAAAATAGCAAGCTTAGGTTCAAGTATGGCCATTTGTAGTATTTCATTCTTTTTCTTTTCACCGCCGGAAAAACCTAGATTTAAATATCTCTCAGCATATTCTTCTTTCATTTCAAGCAGCTCCATCTTTTCCTTTAAGGCTCTTTTAAAGGATAGAATCTTTAAAGGTTTTCCTGTAACCGCCATCTTAGCAGTTCTTAAAAAGTTTTCTACAGTTACACCAGGAATTTCTTCTGGATATTGAAAGGATAAGAAAATCCCTTTTTTAGCTCTTTCATCTGCCTTTAATTCATTTATTTCTTCATTTTCAAATAAGATCTTACCATCAGTTATTTTATATTTTGGGTGTCCCATTAGTGTATTAGCTAAAGTAGATTTTCCCGCTCCGTTTGGTCCCATTATTACATGAACTTCACCTTTTTTAATTTCTAAATTTAAACCCTTTAAGATTTCCTTACCTTCTATTTCAGTTTTTAGATTTTCTATTTTTAAAAGCTTCTCTTCCATTTTAATTCTCCTTTATATCCGACTAATTTACTATGATTTAATTATAAAATTTATTTCCAATCATTACTGTGATTGAAATCAAATTTTAATTATTATATAATATATCCGATAATTTTACTCGGATTACATGATTAAGTATATCTTACTATTTTGCTCTGGATTCGTCAAGTATTAAGACTTCAGTTATTATTCCTACTCAGCATTATCCGTGTATTGTAAAAAAGTATTTAATAATAATTGAAAAACTGTTGACCATAATGAATTATGGCCATATAATGAAGGTGTAAGATTGATATAAAATGATAATATACATTTTATATTAAACTTAATGTACATAATTTAATAATCTTGTTAGGTGAGGTTACTGTATTAGACACACGCTACTGCCCAGAAATGTCGAGAGACGCCAATGGGTCAGCAGGTACTACCGGATTAAGGTTTTACCTAATGTAGCTGAGTAAACATCTCTAAGCTATACAGTGCTAAAACTCAACGAGTGGAGAAGGTTTTATTTGATTCGTTTTGAGAATCTCTTCGCTTGTTGCGAAGAGATTTTTTATTTTATGTGAAATTCAAGAAGCTAAATGATTAATAATCATTTAGGGTAAAAAAGGATACCAGGAGGCTGAACAATTGATAATTGTTCAGTACAGTATAAGGAATACAGGAGGGGATTGGATATGGACGATGGTCCTTATAATAGTAATTTAATAAGCCGAATTAAGAAATTTAGTACCATAACCATAGCCAATCCCTATTTTACATATAGGTTTGTTATGGAAGGAGTTAAAGTTCATAAAAAATGAAGTTTAATTAAATTACTATGAAATGTGTTTATTTTAATTAATATTACAAATTATAAATACAAATCATAGGAGGATTTTAAGATGAAAATTACAGCAAATATTATTAAAAGGAAATTTGGACTACTTGATATTATTATATTTTTAGCAATAATTGGCCTATTATATATTTTTGTCTCACCAAGTATTAACCATGCTGCCAGTGGACAAAATATAGAAATTTCAACTAGTCTTTCAAAGCTTCCTATTTATGCTTTAAAGTCAATTGGGCGAATGACAGCAGCCTATATTTTATCCTTGCTGTTTACCTTCATATATGGGTATGTAGCCGCTCATAATGAAAGAGCAGAGAAGCTTTTAGTACCTATACTTGATATATTGCAATCAATTCCTGTACTATCATTTTTACCCGCAGTTGTCTTGGGATTAATATCAGTATTTCCCAGTAGCAACGTAGGAATTGAGCTTGCTTCAATTATTCTTATTTTTACTGGGCAAGCGTGGAATATGACCTTTAGTTTTTATCATTCAATAAAAATTATACCTAAGGATCTGAAAGAAGCAACTAGGGTTTTTCAATTAAATAAATGGCAGCAATTTAAAACACTAGAGCTTCCATTTTCAGCTATAGGTCTTGTTTGGAACAGTATGATGTCTTGGGCAGGTGGCTGGTTCTTTCTTATGGCATGTGAAATGTTTACTTTAAAGGGTAAAGATTTTAGACTTGAAGGGCTAGGTTCATACCTTCAAACTGCAGCTAATAAGGGAAATACAAAAGCACTTTTATGGGGATTATTTACATTGATTTTAGTAATTGTACTTTTAAATGAACTAGTTTGGAAGCCTGTAACTGTATGGGCAGACAAATTTAAAGTAGAGCTTACTGAAAATGATGAAAAATCTCATTCCTTAATTCTTACAATGATAAGGCGTTCAGTTATTATTGAATTTATATCAGAAAAGATAATTAGTAAAATCAGCTTTAGAATAAACAATGCTATTGATAAAATGGTAAGTAAACTTAGTACCAAAAAAAATGAAAAGTCCAGCCTTTTAGGAATGTCTATTAAATGGCTGGTACGAATTCTAGCAATTATTATATTTGCCTATTCACTATTTAATGCTTTAAAACTTATAATTACCGTTTCCCCTAATGACTTAAGTAAGCTTCCTAAAGCCGCTCTTGCCACATTATTAAGAGTTTTAGCAGCACAGCTTATAGCACTAATATGGACGGTACCAGTTGGTGTTGCTATTGGAATGAATAAAAAATTGGCAAATATACTTCAGCCAATCATACAAGTTATAGCTTCAGTTCCTGCTACAGCACTATTTCCAGTAGTATTAGGCTTTTTTATGAGTGCAGTAGGAGGCCTGAACATAGCTTCAGTTTTCTTAATGTTAATGGGAACCCAGTGGTATATATTGTTTAACGTAATTGCAGGAGCAATGGCTATACCAGATGATTTAATTGCAGCTAGTAAAACCTTTAGTCTTAAGGGTTTTAAGAAGTGGAAAACATTAATACTTCCAGCAATATTCCCTTATTTAATAACAGGAATGATCACAGCCACAGGCGGCTGCTGGAATGCTAGTATAGTATCTGAATATGTAAACTTTGGCAGCAATTCTGTTAGTACTGTTGGTCTTGGAGCCTTAATATCAGATGCCACTAATAAGGGCGATTTTCCAATGCTTTTACTTAGCACTATTATTATGTGTGTAGTGGTAGTCAGCTTTAATAAATTGATATGGAAAAGATTATATACCTTATCGGAAGTTAAATATAAAATAGAGCTTTAATAGAAATAGGAGGAGGGATAATAATGGCTAAAGAATTTATAAAAGTAAATGGAATAACAAAATATTTTGGTGGTTCTGATAAACCAACAATTGAAAATATAAACATAAATATTAATGAAGGTGAATTTGTTGCGATTCTAGGGCCTTCTGGCTCTGGTAAATCTACAATTTTAAGAACAGTAACAGGGTTAATTCAGCCAGATAAGGGTGAAGTTATATTTGATGGAAAAAGAGTTAATGGGGTAAATCCATATGCCTCAATAGTTTTTCAAAGCTTTGCATTATACCCATGGTTAACAGTACTTGAAAATGTAGAACTTGGACTAAAAGCCAAGGGATTTCCTAAAGACTATGCTAGACAAAAGGCAGAAGATTTAATAGATTTAATAGGCTTAGATGGCTTTGAGGAAGCCTACCCTAAAGAACTATCCGGTGGTATGAGACAAAGAGTTGGTTTTGCTAGAGCACTAGCTGTTGAGCCTAAACTTTTATGTCTAGATGAGCCTTTTTCAGCACTGGACTTTTTAACAGCTGAGAATCTAAGAACTGAACTTATAGATTTATGGACAGATAAAAGAATGCCAATTAGAAGTATTATTATGATAACTCATAATATAGAAGAAGCTGTGCTTATGGCTGATAAAATTATTATATTAAGCAAGAATCCAGCCAGGGTTATTAAAGAATTAAAAGTTGATCTTCCTCATCCAAGAAATAGAAAGTCTCCAGAATTTGAAAGCATCAGTGATACTATTTATAATATATTAACTAGAGGAAGATTAGATGAAAAGGCGGAAAAGGAAGCCGTTGAAGTTGTAAATGGAAATAAAGGGACCATGGAAAAGCCTGTGTTAATACCAAAGGCATATATAGGTGTAATGTCAGGGCTTCTAGAACTTATAGATGATAATGATGGTAAAATGGATATTTACCAGCTAGGCAGAGACCTATTAATGGAGATTGATGATTTGCTGCCAAATATAGAAGGAATCTGTATGCTGAATTTTGCAGAAATAAAAGAGGGGGATATTCTAATTACAGAGCTTGGTAAAGAATTTGTTGAAGCTGATATCGATGATAGTAAATTAATATTTAAAAATCAAATCAAAAACATTTCAACCTTTAGAGTTATTGAGAATGTCCTAAATAGTAAGAAAAATAAAACTATGAAGGAAGAATTTTTTGAAGAGTTATTTATGCAGCATTTTTCAACTTATGAGGTAGAAAATACTATGGACCCAATTATTGATTGGGGCAGATATGCTGAATTATTTAATTTTGATCATGATTCCAGAGAATTATATATTGATATTGAGGATAATTTAATGTAATTTGGCAAAGGGTGGTACGAGACTATTTCACGTACCACCTAATTAATTGCATTTTATTAAATTCAAAACTTCCTGCTTATCAGGCATAACCCGAAGTGCTCCCTTTTTAGTAGTAATCAGTGATGCAGCAGCATTAGCAAATGTAAGCATTTCTGCTAGGTTATCCTCTGAAAGATTATCTAGTCCATGCTCTAGTACATAATTTATAGTACAACCAAAGAAAGTATCTCCAGCACCAGTAGTTTCAATGGTGTTTTTCTGAAGGAAGGCAGGCTTTTCTACCTTTAAATTTTTATAAAATGCAATACTGCCCACCTGTCCAAGGGTTACCAATATAAGAGGAATAGAATATTTGCTTTTTAGTAATTCTGCAGCTGCATATATATCCTTAACTCCAGTAATGAATTCAAGCTCTTCTTCTGAAATTTTTAATATATCACATTGCTCCATTCCAAAGAGCATTTGTTCTTTAGCTAGGTTAAGTGATGTCCACAGCGGTTCTCTTAAATTTGGATCAAAAGTGATTATCAGCTTATTTTCTTTTGCAATAGTAATTGCTTTTTTAGTAGCTTCTTTAACCTTTTCATCTGTTAAAGAAAGTGTTCCAAAATGAAAAATCTTTGAAGACTTTATTAAATCTTCACTCACATCTTCTTCTGATAGCATCATATCTGCGCCAGGCCTGCGATAGAAGGAGAAGTCTCTGTCCCCATTTTCAAAGGTGTGAACGAAAGCTAAAGTTGTATGCACTTCCTTATCAAAAATCAAATTAGCACTATTTATGCCCACTTCATCTAAAGCAGCTTTTAAAGTATATCCGAATTGATCATCTCCAACCTTTCCAATGAAAGCTGTTTTTTTTCCCAGCTTTGTAAGCATTGCCAATACGTTGCAGGGTGCACCCCCTGGGTTTGCTTCATATAGCTGATTTTCTTGAGCACTAGTGCCATTTTGCGTAAAGTCTATTAATAGTTCACCAAGAGCTACTACATCATATATTTTTTTACTCATTTTTTCCCTCCTTATTTTAAACGCTTCTCTTATTACTACATAAATGATTAACACCAAAAGAGCAAACTAATGATACTAAAGCTTTCACCATCCAGTGGTCGATAAATCCTACTTTAAATTTATCATAAAAACGAGTATAAAAAGTTACATATCCAGGATATTTAATACCTACCTTAGATGATAAATAGCACCCGATTATAATATAAGTTATAAAAAAAGTTATAAAAAACCACTTATTTAATTTCATATACAGCCCCCCTTAGTTATTATGTAATTACATTATATATCTTATATGTTTGCAGATTCCACAAGATAGATAAAAAATAAAAGACTTTGCCCTAAAGCAAAATCTTTTATTTATATAAGTTTTATTAACTACCTGACCTGGCTTCCAGTAGGCAGTTCTCCAGGAATACTTACAGCAAACAGCTTGCTGTCGTCATCTGTAGCAGCTGCTAGTATCATACCTTGAGATAGCTCTCCTCTTAAAGTAACTGGTTTTAGGTTAGCTACAAGTACTACATATTTTCCTACTAAGTCATCTGGTTTGTAATACTGAGCTATACCAGAAACAACCTGTCTTTCTTCACCAGCTAAATCCACCTTAAGTTTTAAAAGCTTCTTTGCTCCTTTAACTGGTTCGCAAGCTAAAACCTTAACAACTCTTAAATCTAATTTATCGAAATCATCTATTGTAATTTCTTCTTTAAGAGGCTGCATAGTGGGCTTTGGCTCTTCTTTAGCTTCTTCCTTTAAGGCATCTAATTCCTTAAGCTTAGCATCTACATCAATTCTTGGGAAGATAGCATCTCCCTTTTTAACCTTTATATTAGCTTCAGTTCCATCAAAGGCAGCAAGACTATCCCAAGCTGTAAGATTTACATTAAGCTGCTCATTAATCTTTTCAGCAGTTGAAGGCAGGAAGGAGGAAACTAAAACTGAAACAAATCTTAAGGTTTCAGAAAGATTATATAAAACTGTTCCTAGTCTTTCTTTCTTACTTTCTTCCTTTGCTAAAATCCATGGAGTTGTTTCATCGATATATTTATTTGCTCTTCTAATAAGAGCCCAAACTTCTCCTAGTGCCTCTGGAATTCTTAAGTTATCAATATGAGCTTCCACCTTTTTAGGTGTTTCAAGTGCCAGTTCTATAAGTTCATTATCAATAGCATCCTTTGCAGTAGGGGCTGGAATAATACCATTAAAGTATTTTTCAATCATTGCTACTGTTCTTGAAAGCAGATTTCCTAAGTCATTGGCTAAATCAGAATTTACCTTTTTAATAAATATTTCATTGTTAAATAGTCCATCTGAACCAAAAGGTATTTCTCTAAGAAGGTAATATCTTATAGCATCTACTCCAAAGTGCTGTGCTAAAATCACTGGGTCTACCACATTACCCTTGGATTTAGACATCTTTCCACCATCAACTAAAAGCCAGCCGTGTCCAAATACCTGCTTTGGAAGCGGAAGATCTAAAGCCATAAGCATAATTGGCCAATAAATTGTATGGAATCTTATAATGTCCTTTCCTACAAGATGAACATCTGCTGGCCAAAATTTTTCATAAAGTTCTGTATCTTCGCCATTGTAGCCAAGGGCAGTTATATAATTAGATAAGGCATCTATCCATACGTAAACTACATGACCTGGATCAAACTCAAGAGGAACTCCCCAGTTAAAGGAATTTCTTGAAATACATAAATCCTGAAGTCCTGGTCTTAGGAAATTATTTAACATTTCATTTTTTCTTGATTCTGGCTGAATAAACTCAGGATGAGTTTCTATATATTCAATAAGCCTGTCAGCATATTTTGACATTTTGAAAAAGTAAGCTTCTTCAGTTCTTTTCTCTACTGGTCTTCCACAATCAGGACAGTTGCCGTTTACAAGCTGAGTGTCAGTCCAGAAGGATTCACAAGGAACACAGTAATTTCCTTCATAGGCGCTTTTATAAATATCTCCCTGCTCATAAAGCTTAGTAACTATCTTTTGAACTGCTTTTTCATGATAATCATCAGTAGTTCTAATAAACTTGTCATAGCTTATGTTCATTAGTTTCCAAAGGTCTTTAATTCCTGCTACAATTTCATCCACATAGGCCTTTGGAGTAACCCCTTTTGCTTCTGCAATTCTTTGAATTTTTTCACCATGTTCATCTGACCCAGTTAAAAAGAACACCTCATAGCCTGTAAGTCTTTTAAATCTAGCTAAGGCGTCTGCTGCTACAGTAGTATAAGTATTTCCAATGTGAAGGTTTGCTGATGGATAATATATTGGTGTTGTAATGTAAAATGGTTTCTTAGTCATTCTTATCTCCTCCAATTTCATAATTAAATTTTTTCCAATTTCCTCTGCAATATGCATAAGTAATGTCTATAGTGATGTCTCCAATAAAATAAAAAAGTCCCTATGCAGAAAAATCCACATAGAGACGTAATGTACGCGATACCACTCTAATTTATACCTATGTCGCCATAGATAACCCCATAAGTGACTCCGCTTTATAAAAGCTTTTATCACCCTGCAAGATAACGGCTGCTTCCGTATTGTCCTACTTACAATATTTTCTTCAGACAATCTGCTCTGGGGCCATGTTCGTAAATTTTCATACTGCCAGTTTTCACCATATCCAGCTCTCTTTAAGTATTTCCCTTTACTACTCTTCCCATCACTGCATTTATTAATTATTATAATATTCCATTATACTTATTATGTCAATAATGTTTTATTAAACCCTGAATAATTCTTCAATATCCTCCTGTGACATTTGTGAAATTAGACTTTCTTCTGTGCTTTCCTCGCTCATTACAGAATTTATTATGGCCTTTTTCTTTTCCTGGAGATTATATATTTTTTCTTCTATGGTACCCTGTGCAATTAGCTTTATTACCTCTACAGTTTTATGCTGTCCAATTCTGTGAGCTCTGTCTGTAGCCTGCTCCTCAACTGCTGGATTCCACCATGGATCAAAGTGTATTACCACATCTGCACCGGTGAGGTTTAGGCCAGTTCCTCCTGCCTTTAGTGATATTAAGAATACACTGCCTTTGCCCTCATTAAATTCCCTTACTCTAATTCCCCTCTCCTCAATTTTAGTTTGCCCGTCTAGGTATTGATAGCTTATTTGGTTTTTATCAAACCTTTTTGCAATATTTTTAAGTACAGAGGTAAATTGAGAAAATAAGAGTATTCTATGTCCTTCATTGATGCTTTCCTCTAATAAATCATCTAAGGCCATAAGTTTGCCGCTTTCGCTTTTGTAATTTTCAACAAAGGTAGAAGGGTCGCAGCAAATTTGTCTTAGGCGGGTAAGAGTAGAAAGTATTTTAATTTTACTCTTATTAAAGCCCTTTTCTTTAATTTCGCTATCTATTTCACTTTTAGCTTCTGCTATATAGGCTGCGTAGAGCTTCTTTTGCTCCTCTGTCATTTCTACTATGAGTTTATGCTCTATTTTTGGAGGCAGCTCCTTTATTACATCCTTTTTTAGCCTTCTTAAAATAAAGGGTTTAACATGCTTATTTAATTCTTCTAAAGCTGTAATATCTTTATTTTTAACTATTGGAGTTTCATATTTCCTTAAAAATTTATTATGATTTAATAGGTAGCCAGGCATTATGAAATCAAAAATTGACCAAAGCTCAGTTAAAGAATTTTCAATTGGAGTTCCTGTAAGGGCAAAGTAGCCTTTAGCCTTTATTTCTTTTACTGACTGAGCATTAATGGAGGTTGGATTCTTAATTTGCTGAGCCTCATCTAAGATGCAGTACCTGAAACTTATTTCTTTATATTCTTCAATATCCCTTCTAATAAGTGGGTATGAGGTTATAACTAGATCTGCTTCTTCAATTTCCTTTCTTTTTTCTTCTCTTTCATCCTTTGAGCCTGAAATAATCAAGGTTTTTAAATTAGGTGCAAATTTCTCTACTTCACTTTTCCAGTTATAAACTAGTGAACTTGGTGCTATAACTAGGGATGGCTTCTTTTCACCTTCATTTTCTATAACCTCTGCTTCTATAAAGGCTATTGTTTGAAGGGTTTTTCCCAGCCCCATTTCATCTGCCAGTATTCCACCAAAGCCGCAGCTAGCCAAGGTTTTAAACCATTTAAATCCAAATTTCTGATAACCTCTCATTATTTTTTCTAAATGCTCTGGAACCTTAAAATCCAAGTCTTGAACTTCCTTTATATTGTTTACTAGCTCTCTAAATTTTTTATTTCTTTCGATTATCGCTATATTGCTGCCTTTTAAAGCCTGATCCACATAAAGTGCATTGTATTTTGCTAATATTATTTTATCCTTTTCTAAATCAGAATCCTTAACATCTAAATAATCCAACATGCTGCCCATATCCTGCAGTTCCTTACTTTGAAGGGCAACAAAGCCGCCTTTTTTTAGCTTATGGTACTTTTTTCTTTGCCTTAAGGCATCAAGTATGTCCTTTAGCTCACTTTTTTCTACTCCTTCAATATTGAAGGAAAACTCTAAAAGGTCTTCATCATTTAGCTTTATGCTGGATTTTATATTTGAAGAGGTATAGATTTTCATGTTTCTAAAGCTGTCAGAATAATAAACTTCAGCAATTTCCTGAATCTTATTTATACCCTCTGCCAAAAATCCTACTAAAGCTTCCTCATCCATTAAAAGATAATTAGTTTTTGTCTTTTCAAAGCCAGCCGCTTCTAATATTGATGTTAAATGAAGTTCTTTATTAATGTCTCTTACTAAAACCCTGGAGTTTTGTTCCATATCTTTTTCATTAAAGGGACTTATTTCATCTTCTCCATATTTAAATATTATATCGGCAGTAATTCCTTCATTAGGTCTATCTAAATAGATCATGGCACTTAAGGGTTCTTCATAAAGGCTTAATTCAAGTGTCTTATCAATATTAATATTTTTGCTTATATATTTTAAGTTGGGCAATATATAGGAAGCAATTTTGCTTAGTTCCTCTTTATTAAAGGATAAGTTTTGAGTTTTAGATTTATTAATTTCATTAAGAAAAGGAAGATAAACCCTTGATTGCTCACTGCCTACATTATATATATTATTCTCATAAAAAAAATAGCTTCCATCTTCCGTAAGGGGCACAGGAATATCCTTTTCCTGTTTAATAATTAATGAGTCTTTATTAAGTCTAATATCGAATTCTAAGGGCATATTTTCTTCCAGCACAGAAATATTATTAGAAGAAATTTTATTTATTATGGCATCAAAGCTTCTCTTTTTCATAATTTCGAAAAATCTCTTTGTATGAGAATCTGTTAAGTAAATTTTCTTGCCCGAAATTGCTGCTGGTGGCGCACCCCAATACCTAGAAGCAGAACCTCCATTAGAAAACAAAGCATCAAATTCATATATTTCAAGGAGCAAATCAATAAGCTCCTTATCAGCTGCTTTAAATCCTTGATTTAGGGGATTAAAGGTGAAATTCTTTCCATACTCTATCTCTCTATCTTTTTTAAATATTGCTGATAAAAAATCCCTCATACCTCTTACTACATAGGTTCTTTCTTCTCCAACCTTTAGTTCAATTGAGGAAACTCTTTCATATTCAGCCTCAAATTCATATTTCACCTCTAAATTGAGCTCTTTATTGGCCGCCATTTCCTTATTCTTCATAGAGCTTTTAAAATATTCTATAAGTTCCTCCGTTCTTCTGCTTAGGGCTCTATTTTCTTTTTTTAAAATTCTATCCTTTTCCCTTGACCACTTCAAAAGCACTGCCACTGCATGCTTGCATAAGCTATCATTATTTTTTCCATAGCTGCAGTCACAGGCATAACCTAAAGTTCCAAGGTCTTTAGGAATACTTACCTTAACATTGTAACTATCCAAGCCATAGGAGGATTGTACAACTGATTTTACAATCAGCTTTTCCCTGCCATTTATCTCTTCATTCTCAGTATCCAAACTCCTTATTTTATTTCTTAAGTAAACATCCAGGCCCCTAGCAAACGTCACCTTACCTGCTGCCTCTTTAAGCCTATTTTCATCTATATCAAACATTAGCGCACCTCAAATTTTTATTCACAACTTATATTTTATACAAAAAAGCAAAATAATAAAATATATTACCAAATATTTAATTTATATTTTGAAAGTAATTGCTTAAAACAGTCTATAACATTAATATATATATATATAACTAAAATGGAGGATTTTATGAAGAATGTTAAAATTATTATTATTTCCTCAATCAGTGCTATTACTATTTGCACATCACTTTTATTTTTGTTTGAAAAAATAAATAATATAAATAAATTTACTAATAATCATGATCATATTGCTGACACCTATGATTTACATGGGAAAGAAAAAGATGAACATATAACTAATCTTGAAACAAGTATGGAAAAAACTGCTTTAAAGCTCTTTTATGAAGGCAATTCTTTAGATATTGCATCACCTATTTTTATTTTAAGGAATAGTTATTGCCTTCCTTTAGTTGAAACAATAAATAAGTTAAATGGCAGCTCCTTAATTAAAGATGAATTTATAACTATTAAATTTAATAATAAGACAATTGAACTTAATACAAAAAATAATACTTATAAAAAGGATAACAATACTTATTACCTCTTTAAAAGCATTATATCCCAGCACAGCATTACTTATATTTCATTATTTGATTTTACTAATATGTTTGACTTAAAGCCCGTTTTTGAATATGATAAGAATATTGTTATATTTTATAATAACAAAGAAATTTTTCCAGCTTCTGTAAAAGCAAGATCAAAGAAAGAGGCACTTATAAGACTGGAGGATATCTCTGCCGGAAAAACTTATAGATATGATGATGCTGATTCTAAGTATAAACTTAGAATAGTCGCAGATTATTTGTACTCTGAAGGCATACCCTTTCATGTTGCGTGGGTTCCAAGATACATAGATAAAAATAGTGGTTCTAATATAGATAATGACTTAACAATGATAAACTCCATGAACAACGCAGATTTTCTATACACCTTAGATTATTTTATTAATAAGGGAGGCATTATTGGACTTCATGGCTATACACATCAAGCTGGCAATGATAGAAGTATAGACAGCAAAGAGTTTGCAAATCCAAAAGACAAAAATTCATATACAAATGATTTCGCCTTAAATAGGATTAATAGGGCTAAAGAAGATGCAAGACTGTTAGATATTCCCATTGGTTTTTTTGAAGCACCACATTATTCTGCAGCTCCCAATCAACTAAAGATTATGGAAAATAATTTTGATTACCTTTATGAACCATATGTAGGCTCTGGACCAAGAGAAAGCATGAACTTAGTTATAAAAAAGAATGGGAAAAGAACTGTTAAATACATACCTACACCTTTAAATTATTTAGATGGAAAAAGTGATCTTCCAAATATGTTTAAAAAAATAAACAATTTGAAACCAGGGATTATAGCAAGCTTTTTCTTTCACCCAAGCATTGAATTTGAAGACATTAAAATAATAAGAGAAGCAAATGGCTACCCTGCCTATACCTATTCTAAGCAGTCAGCGCTTCATCAGATTATCAATCTTATAGAAAGTAAAGGCTACAGCTTTGAAAGCATTAATAATTTTTAATAAATTTAATAAATTAATAAATATAAGTTCCATATAATGAACATCATAGATTTATATGGTAGTGAAAGGAGAGCTATTTAATGAGTTTAGAAATAAATAAAGTATATAACGGTTTCAAACTTCTTAGAGAAAAACAAATTAAAGAATTAAATTCCACGGCAATGTATTTTGAGCATATAAAATCTGGAGCAAAGCTATTTTATCTTCAAAATGAGGATGATAATAAGGTTTTTTCCATAAGCTTTAGAACTCCTCCGGAGGATAACAGCGGACTTACGCATATTTTAGAGCACTCCGTGCTTTGCGGTTCAAGAAAGTTCCCTTCAAAGGAACCATTTGTTGAGCTTGTTAAAGGATCTCTTAATACCTTTTTAAATGCCATGACCTTCCCAGATAAAACAATGTATCCTGTAGCAAGTAGAAATCAAAAGGATTTCAATAACTTAATGGATGTTTATTTAGATGCTGTATTTTATCCAAATATTTATAAAACTCCAGAAATCATGATGCAGGAAGGCTGGCATTATGAACTTGAAACAAAAGAAGGCGAACTTACATACAAAGGTGTAGTTTATAATGAAATGAAAGGTGCCTTATCTTCCCCTGAATCCATACTTATGAGAAAGGTGCAAGAAGCCCTATTCCCGGATAATTCCTATAGCTTTGAATCCGGTGGAGACCCTGAATTTATTCCGGAATTAACACAGGAGCAATTTATTGCCTTTCATAAAAAATATTATCATCCGATTAACAGCTATATCTTCTTATATGGAGATATGGATATATTAGAAAAATTAAGATTTATTGATAATGAATACTTAAAGGATTTTAATAAGATAACAGTTGACTCTTCTATTAAAGACCAAAAACCTTTTAAAGAAGAAAAAAAGCTTATTTTAAATTATCCCGTATCGGAAAATGAAAAGGAAGAAGATAAGACCTTTTTAAGCTTGAACTTTGCCATAGGAAAAGCAACTGATAAAGAGCTTTATTTAGCCTTTGATATTTTGGAACACCTGCTCCTAGAAACTCCTGCTGCACCATTAAAAAAGGCACTTATAGCTGCAAGGCTTGGCAAGGATGTTTTTGGTTCCTATGACAACAGTGTACTTCAGCCAACCTTTAGTGTAGTTATAAAGAATTCCAATGAAGATAAAATTGAGGAATTTAAGAAAATAGTATATAAAGTCCTAAAGGATTTAGTAACTAATGGTATTGATAAAGCTCTTGTAGAATCTTCAATTAACATAAAAGAATTCCAGCTTAGAGAAGCAGAATTTGAAGGTTATCCAAAGGGATTAATATATGGAATAAAGTGCATGGACAGTTGGCTTTATGATAGCGATCCAGTTATGCACCTAGAATATGAGGAAACTTTAGAAAAGGTAAAGCAGGCCTTAACAACCAATTATTTAGAAAAGCTTATAGAAAAATATCTTTTAAATAACAATCATTGTGCTTTAGTAGTTGTTAAACCAATGAAAGGCTTGTCGGAGAAAAAATCTGAAGCCTTAAGAAATAAGCTTGCTTCCTATAAAACAAATCTATCAGAAGCAGACTTAAATAAAATAATAGAAGAAACTAAAAATTTAAAAAAGAGACAGGAAACTCCTGATAGTCAAAAAGATTTAGAAAAACTGCCCCTTTTATCCTTAGAGGATATAGCACCTGAAGCAGATGTCCTTCCAACTATAGAAAAAAATATTGATGAAACAAAGGTTTTATTTCATCCAATATTCACAAGCGGCATAGGTTATATTAATATTTATTTTGATTCAACTGTAGTTCCTCAAAACAGACTTCCATTCATAAGTCTATTATGCTCAATGCTTGGAAAACTCGGAACTGAAAACTACAGCTATGAGGAGCTTTCAAATTTAATTAACATTAATACAGGTGGAATAAGATTTTCAGGTGATAGCTTTGCTGAAAATGGCAGCAGTAAAACCTATTATCCTAAATTATCTATAAGAGCAAAGGTACTTATAGATAAGCTTCCAAAGTTAATGGAAATCATAAATGAAATTACTAGAAATACAAAATTTGAAGATAAGGATAGAATGCGTGAAATTATTGAAGAGCTTAAATCTCGTATTGAAATGAGAATGCTTCAAAGAGGGCACACTATAGCTTCAAAAAGAGCTACTTCATATTTTTCACCAGTAGCAAAGTATGAAGAAATCTTAATGGGACTTTCCTACTATAAATTCATAACCGATATTGAAAAAAATTATGATGAAAAATTCGAGGAAGTTTCTAAAGTACTTACAATTATGTGCAAGTGCATATTCAATAAGACAAATTTACTTCTAAGCTTTACAGGTGAAGAGAAGGACTACTCAAATTTTGAAGAAAGCTTTAATATCTTATATGGTAACTTAAATGAGGAAGATCTTCCAACTGTACAGTACAGCTTTGATCTTAAGGCTCTTAACGAAGGACTTATGACTTCTTCTGATGTTCAATATGTAGCAAAGGCCTTTAACTTTAAGGAACTTGGATATAGCTATTCTGGCAGTCTTCAGGTCCTAAAAACTATAATAGGCTATGATTATCTATGGAACAGAGTGAGAGTACAAGGTGGTGCATATGGAGCCTTTGCCAGCTTCCAGTGGGGTGGTAACACAGTATTTGCCTCCTATAGGGATCCAAATATAGCTGAAACCTTAGATGCTTACAATAAAGCAGGAAGCTTTGTAAAAGGCTTTAATGCAGATAATAGAGAAATGACAAAATATATAATCGGGACTATTAGTGAGCATGATTCACCTCTTACTCCAGCTATGAAGGGTATAGTTGCTGATGAATATTATATAAGGCACATAAAGCAGGACGATATTCAAAAGGAAAGAGATGAGATATTACATACAAAGGTAGAAGATATTAACTCCTTTTCTCAACTAGTTGAAGAAGCTATGCAGAAAAACTATTTCTGTGTTCTAGGAAACGAAGAAAAAATTAAAGCAAATAGAGAAATCTTTGAAACAACAGTAAGCGTATTTGAATAAAAAAAAGTGGAGATTACCTCCACTTTTTTTATTATTTTAGATATTCTTAAATTTATTAACACCATAGGTGCTTACAAGCCAATACAAAATACAGTCTAGAACTCCGAAAACTATAACTATCGCTCCAAAGGCTTGCCATAAGCCTAATTTAGTGAAAATTATAGCAGCTATAGTTAGGCCTGCTATTACAACACCTAAAAGCATTGTAATAATAACATTCATATTTTGTTTTACAGCTCTTTGTTCATTATCCCAATCCAGCTTTGGATAGGTTAAGTCAATTAAAATTCCTAGAAAAGCTGAAAATAAAACTACTAAAATTGCAATTACAATTAACTGAAGTAATAAATATACTGGCGGTATAAATATTACCATTGCTGCTATTATTAAAAGTCCTACACCTATAAGATTTAACATAATTGCTGATAGTAGTTTAGCAGCTATTTGCTTTCCATAGCTTATAGGCATGTACTTGCATGTAAATAAATTCTTCCCTTCCCTGGATATTGCAGTACAAGCAGTTGGATTTGTAACAGAAACAAATATCATTACTCCGAAAGCAATTGCAATTAAAACTCCAGGAATTACGGGCTGATTAAGAAACGTTCTTGCCGCGTTTAACTGAAGGCCTAGTTTCTTCTCTGAAAACAACGGAATTAATAAAAATATTGGTAATAAGAAAGTTATTAGCACGCAGTTCATAAAGTAGGCTGGTGTCCTATATAAAAGCTTTAGTTCCTTTATAGTATAGGACTTTAAAGCAGAGCTTTGAACAGTGCTTTCATCTAATTCTTTACTGCTGAGCTTCTTCCTCTTTGAGGCTGCTTCCGAAATCCCAATTACTCCCTTAAAATATAGAGCTTCGCCTAAAATTAATAGAACAGCTAAAAGGGCAATTGTAATTACTAAATATAAAAGCATATTTAGTAACCCATTTAAAGTTGTATTAAAGACTAATGCAGTAGTTGCAAGATTAGCAGTTGGAAATAAGCTAGAGGTTGTTTGAATTAAGGAATTATTCCCCTTTGTCATAAGTTCAAGCATTTGCTTTTCATTACTCATACTAGAACCAAGCCTTTGAAAGGCAAAATTAACGCCTAAGGCAATTGCAAGTCCCAATATGCCTGCGATAGTTTTAAAGGCATCTTTATTCTTTGCAAAAGGAGTAAACCTCATAATAATCATACTTATAAAGCTTGCTATTACGAGTGGTACTATAGGCAAGGTTAAAAATACAATTATTAAATATAGGTAAAATACAATTCCAGAGCTGCTTAGAACTCCATAAGTAACACACATAGGAAGCATAAACAATAGTTCTGTTAAATATTCATATATTAGTACCACGGTAAATTTAGCACTCAAAATTGTTGAAGGTTTAAGTGGCAGTGGCAGAAGGCTTTCAATGTCCGAGGAAAAATAAAAAGTAGCCATTACATAAAAAATACCAAAGATAAATACAATTAAACAGGAAGCCACTATTCCAAAGGAAATTATAAGACCTTCCTGACCCATAGTCGCTAGTCCATTATAGGAGGCTGCAGCCATGGCAACAAAGGAGATTATCATTGGTATAAAACCTATGGCAAGTAATACTAAAAGTCCAATAGTTCTTGGGAGCTTCTTTTTGTCCTTTTGTATTAAACTCTCACCAGTGCTTTTAAAAAGTACCTTTGTTAAGGTCAAAAACTTATTCATTTTCAGTAAGCTCCAAGAACATATTCTCTAAGGATTCATTTGATTTAAAGTGCTCCCTCATTTCTTCAAGTGTTCCACAGAATAAAACATTTCCCTTGTTTATAATTGCGACCTTATCACAAATCTTTTCAGCTACTTCTAATACATGAGTTGAGAAAAATACAGTCTTTCCACTTTCAGCATGTTCCCTCATCATTTCCTTTAAGGTAAAGGATGCTCTAGGATCAAGACCAGTCATCGGCTCATCTAACACCCACACAGAGGGATCATGAATTAGTGCGCCCATTAAAACTATTTTTTGCCTCATACCGTGAGAATAGCTTTGTATTTTATCTCCTAGTGCATCAGAGAGCTCAAATCTTCTCGCTAGGTTTTCGATTCTTTCCTTTCGCACTTCTTTAGACACCTCATAAATATCTGCCATAAAGTTTAGATATTCTAAGCCCTTTAGTCTTAAAAACATATCTGGATTATCTGGAACATAGCCAAAATGTTTTTTAGCCTCAAGGGGTTTTTGTTTTATACTTATATCATTTACTTTGATATCCCCGCTGTCTGGATTTAAAATACCAGTTATCATTTTTATTGTTGTGCTTTTCCCAGCTCCATTAGGTCCTAAGAATCCAAACACTAAACCGTTTGGTATTGTTAAATTTAAGTTGTCTACAGCTTTTGTAGTACCGTTGTAGCTTTTACTTACATTACTGATTTCTATCATAATTTTCCCCCGTATTTTCTCTGCTTATAAATATTATTAATACTTACCTACAGAAAATAAATATTATAGTGTTAAATTTTGTAATTATGTAAATACTTTAACAACTATGTCATTATTATATATGTACTTTCCCATGGAATCAAGCTATGCTAATCAGCGTTAAGAAGTATCTAATACCTTATTTCCTTTTGATAGTTAACTTTTAATATTTAAGCTATTTCAAGCTTATATTATCTCCAGCTTTCTTGATTTTGCAACGTTTCCACTATTACCGAATTATTATTAATATTTCCTTTCTGCAATATAAAATTTTAAAAATAATTAGCTAAAAAATTAATCTTGTTAAAGTTATAGCCATAATTATTGCAACAAAATCAGCTAACATTGCTGCCCACAGGGTGTGCCTGATTTTTTTTATTCCTATGGCCCCAAAGTAGATGGTAAGGGTATAAAAAATTGTTTCAGTAGTACCCATGATTATAGAAGAAAGTATACCTATGTGGCTATCTGGTCCATATTTTAATAATAAATCAGAAAGAACTCCAAGTGCTCCACTCCCTGAAAGAGGCTTAACAAGCACCAGAGGTACTATTTCCGGAGGAAGCCCTATCAGTTTTACTACTGGTTTTACAATAGCTATAAAGTAATCTAAAGCCTTTGATTCTCTAAATACAGCTATGGCTACCAGCATTGCTAATAAGTAAGGAAAAATCCTAAGGCAGATGGTTAAGCCGTCCTTAGCACCCTCTACAAAACATTCATACACCTTAACTTTTTTTATCATTCCATAAACTACAATTGCTAAAATTATTATTGCCATAATTGATTTAATTATATAATCAAAAATCATAAAAACCTCCATTAAAAATACCTTTGCAGAATTTTAGCAAATATCACTCCCATAACAGCTGCTGTTGCTGTAGCAAATATGGCAGGAATAATAATTGCACCTGGATTTGCTGAACCAGTTGCTGCCCTTATTGATAATACAGTAGTTGGCACTAGCTGAATACATGCAGCATTTAAAACTAAAAAAAGTGCCATATCATTACTTGCTATGCCTTTGTCTTTATTTAATCTATCCATTTCTTCCATTGCTTTTATTCCAAAAGGAGTTGCTGCATTTGAGAGGCCCATCATATTGGCAGTTAAGTTCATAACAATAGCTCCCATAGCTTTTTCATCCTTTGCTGCTTCCTTAAAAATATGTTTTAGTAACGGTCTTAGAAGCTTGGCTAATTTATCTGTAAGGCCGCTCTGTTCTGCTATTTTCATAATTCCGCACCAAATGCACATAAGTCCCGCAAGCTTAATTATAAATTCTACAGTTGAACCTGCCGTAGTAACCACAGACTTTGAAACTATATCTCCCTTACCTGTAAGAAGACCAAAACCTAAGCCAAAGGTTAAAATTACAAACCAAATTACATTTATCAACTTTTATCCTCCCTAAATAAATTTTTTTATATCTATAGTTATTTTTATTAAATAAACTTAGTTACTTTAATATATATGAATCTTAAGGGGAAATTAAGAATGGAGAATGAAGAATTATTGCATTTGTAATAATAAAGTGATACCATTTAGTTATTCTAATGATTTGGAGCTCTACAATTAATAATTGTTGAGTGCTAATAAGGAATGCTAGGAGGATAATATGACCGTAAGGGAAATAATGAAATATATTGAAAGTGAATATAAGGTAATAAATCATACCCCCTGTGAAGTTTGTGGCGGAGATTTCATCACTGAGGAAATAGAGCTTGCTCTTATTGACGATATACCTTTTGATATTTGTTCTTGTGTTTGTTCAAACTGTGGCCACGAAAGGGCCTTTGAATTCATCGCCCCATTTATTGATGAGAAACATACCAGCAAATTGAAAATGAATTTAAATTAGAGGAGAATACAATGAAGGAAGACAATTTAAAACAAGTTCAGAATGATATTAATGAAGCATTAGAAACTATTGAAGAAATGGAAAACAATTTAAATGGTGAAGTTCTTGTAAGAGATGATGTTAAGGAAAAGTTTTTATTCTTAACTAAAAAACTGACTGAACTTGAATCTATTTTAAAATCTGAAGGAATTATATAAAAAAGTGACTCGATGTCTCGAGTCACTTTTTATTTATTTAATTTTATTTAAAATATCTGTTTAATAAACCTAGGAATGCTTTTCCATGTCTAGCTTCATCCTTTGCCATTTCATGTACAGTATCATGAACTGCATCGTAACCTAATTCTTTTGCTAATGTAGCTAGTTCTTTCTTTCCAGCAGTAGCTCCATTTTCTGCAGCAACTCTCATTTCTAGATTCTTCTTTGTTGAATCTGTAACAACTTCACCTAAGAGTTCACAGAATTTAGATGCATGTTCTGCTTCTTCATAAGCTGCCTTTTCATAATAAAGACCAACTTCTGGATAACCTTCTCTAAATGCCTGTCTTGCCATTGCTAAATATAGACCTACTTCAAAGCATTCTCCTTGAAGATTAGCTTTTAATCCTTCTACAACTCTTTCATCTAAATCCTTAGCAATACCAACTCTATGTTCATCTGCCCATACTAAATCACCTGCTTGTTCTTCAAATTTATCGCTAGGTGCTCCACATACTGGACACTTTTCTGGTGCTGTTTCTCCTTCATAAATATACCCACAAACCTTACATACAAATTTTTTCATTTTTCATTCCTCCACTTTCTTTTTATAATTAATAATATTTTTTAACAATTAAATTTTTAATAGTAATTATTAATTAATAATCACTTCCTACATGTATTATGATATCACATTTGGAAACTTTGTCAATATGGAAAATAAAAAAAAGTTACATTTTCAGTAACTTTTTTTATTGCCGTAATAATTCACAGCCTAAGATGCTATAACTAATAAAAGTATCTAGTCTTTAATTATAGGCCTAAAATTGTGTCTATTTTTTCTTTGTCAAAGCCTAAAACTGTTTCATCTTCAATTTTTATAACTGGAACACTCATAAAGCCCATAGCCATTAATTCTTTTCTGAAAGCAGGATCTTTAATATTCCTTTCTTCATAAGCCACATTGTTATCTTTTAAATATTCCTTTGCTTGTGCACAATATGTGCATGTATTTGAAGTATAAACTACTACATTTTTCATTACAATTCCTCCTTCATAATAATCATACATGAATATCAATTGATAATTATTATTAATTATATTTTATACCTAGTATATTTCTTTGTCAAATATTATTTTTAGGTTGGATTATTGATAAGAATTTTATACAATAATATAAGATATATAATAAATATTATTTCTATTTAGAGTCTGAGAGGTTAATATGACCAAAATAAATAAAACTATTAATAAAGGAAATATCATAAATCACAAGGAAAAAACTTCTGAAGTAAGAATTAATAAATTCATTAGTGAAATGGGCTTTTGCTCTAGAAGAGAAGCTGATAAGTTTGTAGAGCAAGGCAGAGTCACAATAAATGATGTAAAGGCACTTACTGGATCAAAGGTTAAACCTTCTGATACAGTTAAGCTAGATGGCAAACTTCTGCAAAATAGAGAAGAACTTGTGTATATAGCTTTTAATAAGCCTGTTGGCATAACTTGTACTACGGAGCATAAGATAAAAGGCAACATAGTAGATTATATTAATCATGAAAAGAGAATTTTTCCTATAGGAAGGCTGGATAAAGACTCTGAAGGTCTGATTCTACTAACTAATGATGGAGATATTGTAAATAAGATATTAAGGGCAGGAAATAATCATGACAAAGAATATATAGTTACTGTGGATAAACCCCTGACTGCAGAATTCCTAGAAAATATGTCGAAGGGTGTAAGAATATTAAATACTATTACAAAACCTTGTATTATAAAAAAAGAAGATAAATATACTTTTAGAATTATTCTTACTCAAGGTTTAAACAGGCAAATTAGAAGAATGTGCGAGGCCTTAGGCTTTACTGTAACAAAGCTTGTAAGGCTTAGAATTATGAACATCAACCTAAAAAATCTGCCTATAGGTAAGTGGAGAGACTTAACAAGTGATGAATTAATAACCTTAAATAAACTAATTACTAACTCAATAAAAACAGAAGATGCTTCTAAAAATTATTAACATTATCCACAGTAGGAATGTTGATAAGTTGTTATTTTTACATAATAATTACTATTAATTATCAGTAAAATAGAAATACCTGTAAGCTTACAGGTATTTTTTCTAAAATTTGCACATATTATTTCATGAATTATCTTAATTTTAATTATTCTTTCAACATTATCCACATTATACTGTGTGTAACTTGTTAATAGGATGTTAATATTCAAAACTGTATTAGGAATATTAATTCTTTTTATACATTATAACAAAAATTATAGTATATATTCTATGTTTTTAACTAAATATTTGCGGATTTATACACATTATTAACTTATATGTGGATAAACTGTGGATAACTTTTTATCCTTCCAGTTTTCCTTTAATGATAAGTCTATGAGTAGCAATTCTTATAGGAGTACAGGTAACTAGAGTAATAGTTGCATCTTTAGTACTGTTAAGTACAGATACTTCAGTAGGCTCAACTACCTCTTTTTCGTATATTTTATAAGTAAATTCTCCTTTTTTAGATTGTACAATAATTTCGTCTCCTTCTTTAAGTTCATCCAATCTATTGAAATATTCACTATAGGTATAGCTTCTATGACCTGCTACAGAAAAGTTTCCCTTTTCTCCAGGCATGGCAGTACCTATAAAATGTCCTACAGCATATTTTAAGGTGTTATTATCTACCCCTTCACCAATTGCAACCTTTAAATTAATTTTAGGGATTTTCATAATACCAATAGCTGCACTAATATCATCTGTCGGCGGCTTTTCAGAAGGGGATGCATCATTATTGCTTTTATCAATATCTTCTATAGTATGCTGAAAACTATCTATCATTGCCCTTTGAACTTTTTCTGCACTATATCTCATATAAAAAGCGGTTCCAATTACTGCTAGTCCAATTATAATAAAAATAATACCAATATTTCTTCTCATTTCTTCACCCCATTATTATAGCTATTTAAATAATAGATCTAAAATATTACATATTTAGTTATGTTAATTATATCATAAAGGAATAAAATTTGTCAGAAAATTTTGGAAATGCATTCCCATATTTATATGAACATGCTATAATAGGGAAAAGGGGATTTTATATTGGGGGGCGGTGTTTTTATGAGAAATAATATAATTAAAGTCAACTTCACTGCAGCACAAAAAAGAAGGGCTAAGGTTAAAAAGTTCTTTATTTTATTACTTAGTAAAATAAAAAATCTATTTTCTTCTAAAAATAGACATAATAATAAACCGCAGTACAATAACAATTATAATAAATCAACTATGTAAAAAGCTCGTCCTAGGACGAGCTTTTTAGGTTCTAAAAATAACAGCTTCTTTACTAAACATATACCTTGCAAATAAAACAGCTGTAACAATATATACTGCTATCCAACCGAAGGTAATTCCAATGTGTGAATAATTATAAATGCCCGCTATAAATTCTTTTAATAGACATACAGCATTTGCAAGAGGTATATGAAAATAGAAATTATCTATACTCTTTGCATCCAGCATATAAGTAGCATAGGTAGGGATAAAGGATAGCATGAGTAGCGGAGCTATATAGGTTTGTGCCTCCTTGAAGGATCTTGCATAAATGCTTATTGATAATTCAAGGGCCCCAAATACCATTGTAAGCAGCAATGTTACTAAGCCTATTAATAAAATAACTTCTGTGCTTAAGCTTCCTTGGGCCCCGTTAAAGAATCCACCCTTTTGATTCATTGCAATAAAAAGGCCAGCTAAAGATGCTAAGGTGCTTATAAGTCCCATTATTGTAATAGCTAAAAATTTCCCCCATAATAAGGACATTCTGCCCGCTTGAGTAGTTAATAATGGTTCTAAGGTGCCTCTTTCTTTTTCTCCAGCACCTAAATCTACAGCAGCGCTCATAGGTCCAGAAACACTGTATACAACAAGGAGTAACGGAAGCATTAATGAAAGCATTAACTTTCCAGTCCCTTCGCTTTCTTTAACGGAGGTTATAGTTTCTACCTTAATTGGATTTATTATTTCGGCACTAATGTTTCTTTTTCCAAGTCTTTCAGCAACAATAGCCTTTGAATAGGCATCAATATAGGAATTAATACTGCTCATGGTCATTTGAGACTGCTGACTTGAGTTGTCATATGTTAATTTTATATTTACAGCTGCTTCCTTCCCAATATTCTCATCAAAATCCTTTGGAATTTGTAAAGCAGCTAAAATTTTTCCGTTTTTAACATCTTCAGAAATATTTGCTGAATCTATGACATTTATATTCTTTTGCTCTTTTAAAAACTTCGCCAAACTACTATTTCCGTTTTCATCTATAATTGCGATCTTTAAATTATTTTCTACCTGCTTCGTATTTTTATCCATGCTTTTCCCAATGACTCCAAAAAGAACCGGAAAAATTATAAGAGGAATTAATATGCTCATAATGAGTGTTTTTTTATCTCTAAAGATATCTATCAATTCTTTTTTAAAAACTATCCAGATAATATTAGTTCCCATTTCTATCACCCACTAACTGCATAAATATATCTTCCATGTTTTCATTATTATATTTTCTTTTAAAATCCTCTACTGTTCCTTCTTCGAAAATTTTCCCTTTATGAATAATAACTATTCTATCACATAATTTCTCAACCTCAGACATGCTGTGGCTTGAAAAGATTATGGCTTTGTTATCTTCCTTGCATTTTATTATAAAATCCTGTACAATCCTTGAGGCAGTTACATCTAATCCTGCAGTAGGTTCATCAAAAAGCATTACTGTTGGTCTATGAACTATGGAGCGTGCCACTGCAACCTTTTGCTTCATACCTCTGGAGAACTTTCCAACTCGTCTATTAATGTAATCACCCATTTCTAGTATTTCCACTAAATTATTTATACTTTTATCCGTTTCCTCTTTGCTCATTCCGTTTAGCTCTGCAAAATATTTTATATTTTCTTTGGCAGTAAGCCTGTCATAAAGTCCTACCTCTCCTCCAAAAAGAATTCCAATTTCACCTCTTACTTTATTTGCATCCTTTACAATATCATATCCATTAATAGCTGCAGTACCGCCTGTGGGTTTTAACATAGTAGCTAAGAGTCTTAAGGTGGTTGTTTTTCCTGCCCCATTTTCGCCTAAAAGTCCAACTATTTCACCATTGTTAACCTTAAAACTAATACTGTCAACAGCCTTTATGTTCTTAAATGCCTTACTTAAGTTTTTTACTTCAATCATACTTTCCCCCGCCACATTTAATTATATATATCTGAGAATTCGATATGAATTCTCTCAACCTTTTCCTCTCTAATATCTATAGCTGCTGCTACCTCATCTTCTGCTGTTAGAGTTACAGGAAGCTTTATAATAAATTCACTTCCAACCCCTTCAGTGCTATAAGCCTTAATTTCTCCTCCATGTAGTACAATAAGTGATTTAACTAGGTTTAATCCGATTCCGCTTCCCTCAGTATTTCTTGTAAGAGATTTATCCACCTGCCTAAAACGGTCAAAAATCATTTCAAGTTTATCTTCAGGAATTCCAATACCTGAATCCTTAACGGATATAGTAATAAATTTATCCGCATTACTTATACATACTTTAATATTACCTCCGGGTGGTGTGAATTTTACTGCATTAGATAGTAAATTAAGAATAATCCTCTCAATCATATCCACATCAAAGGCCATATATTTTTCTTCTATATCTGTATCAAATATTAAATTAATATTTTTATTTTCAATATATTCTGCAACAGAAAGAGTTATGTCCTCCACAATATTTACAATATTATGATTTTGCATATTAAGCTTTAAGAAGCCAGAATCAATTTTAGTTAAATCTATGAGATTATTAACTAACCTCAGCATTCTGTTACAATTTTGCTTTAGACTCTTTGAATACTTTAATATATTTTTACAATTTTCATTGTTATTATTGTTTTGTGAATAGAGCTCTATAATCTGAGCAGAACTAAATATTACATTAAGAGGAGTTCTAAGTTCATGAGATATGTTCGCCATAAACTCATTTTTAATTCTATCGTACTCTTTTGCTTCCTTCAAGGCTTCTTCCTTTTTTAATGCCTCTTTTCTTTCACTTATATCTCTTATTACTATTAGGCTAGAAACCTTATCGTTAAATATATGAGGAACAGCTTTTATTTCTACATCGATCACTGTATTATCCATTGCAATAAATTTAAATTCATGCATTTCTTTAGATTCATTTTCATAGCCTTCTTCTATAGATTGGATGGATAAATCGCGAAATTCAGGATGAATTATATCTGATATGTCCTTCCCCAAAAGATCTTTATACTTTTTTGCTTTTAAAAGACTTAATGTAGCATTATTGACATATGCTATTTTTCCTTCTGTATTTGTAAGTACTGCAAATGGTAGGTAATCTAATAGTGCCTGATACTTTCTTTTGCTTTCTCTTAATTTTTCTTCAATTGATTTACGCTCATTTATTTCATCATTCAGCTTTTTATTTATTTGCATTAAGAGTCTGGTTTTAATTTCAAGGCTGCTATTTGTCTCTGTTAACTTATAAAATAAAATGTTATAGGGATTTTCTAGTGTAGTCTGAATAATCGCCTTATAAATAAGATAATAGCTGATTAATTTTGCTATATGTTCAGAAATATATAGAATATCGTAGCTGCCTTTAGAAAAGGTAAAGCAAAACTCGGAAAATAATAAAAATGAAACTGCTAATAACAAATATAATATTATGTCACTATGCATCTTCTTTTTATTCTTAATAATTAATATTAATGCAATAAGAAAGAAGATACAAATAATTCCTTCACTTATATATTTAAGAGGTAAATTTCCTATACTATAATAGTTATAATTAAAAACCAAATTTCCATATACTATTTCAATAAAGAATACTGCAGCTGTTATAAAATATATGTTTATTAAGCGATCAATTTTAATTGGTTTTTCTTCTCTAGATATGAGTATACTAAAAACAACCAAGGAAATTGCTTGAAAGCATCTGGCTGCAGCTCTTAATTGCAGAGAAACATCATCAGCATTAAAGGTAAATATTGATTTGTTCATAATAGTCAAAAGATGTAATATATCAAAGGCAGATACTATGAAGAAAGTAGTCCCTAGAAATAAAAAATAATTATTTTGTGATACTTTATGAGTATTTTTTGCCATTATATAAATGCTGAAACCAATGACAATAGTAACTAATTCAATTGCATATTGAAATAGATTATAACTTTCAGTGCTGATTATATAAGTAATAATTATAAATAAAATGAAAGTAATACCAACGATGGCCTTCTTCCCCATAGGCGACAGTTTAGACTTCATCCTTATCCTCCCGTTATTACCGCCAAATACTGCTTCTTTAAATTTCATGTTTAAATTTCAAATTAATTTATTATTTTCATAGCTAATATATCTATTTTATATTTTACCTATTAATCCCTTTTATTAAAAGCTATTTAATGATTTTTATTCTTAAATTCGTTCCTTATTTTTCATGGTTTCTCGACCTTTTTCATTCTTCATTTCAAAATTTACTTATGTTAGAATATAACTATAATTTATTAAGGTGCAGAATAATGGTGCAAATGACGTGATTATCAATAATGATAATTACAAAGAAAAAAGAAATTTTTAGAGGTGGATATTATGAGAATAGGTATGGGTTATGACGTTCATAGATTAGTTTATGAAAGGCAGCTTATAATTGGAGGTGTTGAAATTAAATATGAAAAGGGACTATTAGGCCATTCAGATGCAGATGTACTTTTGCATGCCATAATGGATGGTCTGCTTGGTGCTGCTGCACTTGGAGATATCGGTAAACATTTTCCTGATACTGATATAAAATATAAAGGAATTTCTAGTTTGCTTTTATTAGAGGAAGTTGGAAGGCTTGTAAAAGAAAAAGGCTACGAAATAGAAAATATTGATTCTACAATAATTGCACAAAAACCTAAAATGGCGCCTTATATTCCCACTATGGTAGAAAATATATCGAATGCTTTAGCTATATCTAAGGATAAAGTTAATGTTAAAGCAACTACAGAGGAAGGTTTAGGATTTACAGGAACAGGTGAAGGTATTTCCTCACAAAGTATATGTTTATTAAAATAGTATTATAAACCTTAACTTTAGGAATAATAATTTTGAATAATATTATTAATAAAGGAAGTGGATTTCATGGAAACAGGTGTTGTAAAATGGTTTGATCCAAGAATAGGTTTTGGATTTATATCACAGGATGGCGGAGATGATGTATTTGTTCATCATAGCCAAGTTCTTATGGAAAAGCAATTAGAATCTGGTCAAGAAGTTCAATTTGAACTTGTGGAAGGTAAAAAAGGTCCAATGGCCGCTAATGTAAAAATCTATTAAGATTTAAATGCCTATAGCAGATTTCCACATAAGAAATATTAAAAAAGCATGAGTAAATGCGGGAGACACTAAAGGATTTTTATTAATTGTAAAAGGTCCCCAGTGTCCTCCGTAACTTCTATCTATACAGAGACAAAAAAATTTTTAAAACTAGTTCATATATATACTTTTATTTTACAAGTATACTACGCTGCTGCTGCCTATGTATTTTTTTATGATTCCGTCTTTATAAACTGGTACAACCTTAGTTAAATCCTTTCTGCAGCAATATTCCAAATCCTCATTTAAGCCAAGCTCTACTATTCTTTTATAATGGCTTGCATTTTTAATAAAGCTAACTATATCTCTATTCATTTTATATATGTAATTAGCTGTTTTAGCTATATCACTTAATTCAACATTTATTTCAGATAAATCTTCACTTTTTAAATTTAAGCCATGAGAAGATAAGTCAGTAAAGCTTACGAGGCAATCAATAATATAGCCACTGCAAATAAAATCATCCATAGAAAATTCATCATAGGTTCCTGCATTGACTATTACTATATCTTCTTTTGAAAAGGCAAGCAATGCTGCTACTGCTTTTGCATTTAGCATAGAGCCAATATATATATTTTTCGCTTCTTCACAGCCTTTAATGGCACGAGTTCCATTAGTTGTAGTTAAGATTATGCTTTTATTTCTTACTACTTCCCTTCCATATTCAAGTGGGGAATTAGAACAGTCAAAGCCTTCTATTTTTAAAGCCTTTCTTTCGCCTCCAAGTATATAGTTTTCACTATCCTTCCTGGATAACTCCATAGCCTCTTCTATTGTAAGAACTGGTATTACCTCTCTGCAGCCATTAGCAATGGCAGTTGTAATAACTGAGGTAGCCCTAAGCATGTCAATTATAACTACTGTTTTATCCTTAACCTTTTCCTTTTTAATATCTCCTGCTGAAATAATTATATCTACTTTCATTGCAAGTCACCTTTCTTTTGAGTCTTTCTCATCTTTATTTCTGCTGCAATTAAAATAATTATTGGTAAAATAACCTGAAACAAAAAAGCGTAAATTGGGTAAACATGTGGAGCCCAATCTATAGTTTCTGTAATATTATTATAAACCAAAAATGAAAAAGATAAAATCATTAAGATAACAGGAGTAGATATAAATCTATAATCTTCGACCCCTAATAGCTTTGCTATGCCTTTGCAGGCAGCGAAATTACAACAGCTAACTTTTATAAATCCTGCTACAAGAAAGGCTATAACTATTGTAGTTTCTATTCTTTGTATAAAACTACCTACCTTTATTCCAGATACTACCACGTAGGCTGGAAAGTAATTTTTATCTAAAACATCAGTTCCTAAAAACATAGTATTTCTAGCTGCTAATATACTTAAAGTAATTCCAGCCATAAAAAGTCCTATCCAAAATACCTTAAAGCTGGAATTTTTATTTTTTAAATTTGAAAAGAGCATAAGAAAAATTACATTTTCTGCAAAGGGGAAAGAAAAAGCTGAAAATGTTCCTCTCATTATTGGAACTATGCCTTCATACATAAATGGTCTAATATTATCAATATTCATCTGATGAATAGATAATCCTAAAGTAAGAACAACTGTGAAAATATATAGTAATATTAATACGCTTCCAAATCTTCCTAATACTTCAAATCCAGCCTTAACTGACCATATGGATATAATAGTTGCAAATAATATTGGAACAATTTTTGGTGTATCTGGCAAACCCACAGTACTAGTAAATTCTGAGAAGTTATTTGTCACAAGAGCCCCAAGATGAAAGGCATAGAAAATAAAAATTATGTTTATAATATTGCCTATTATTTTTCCGAACAATATAATATTTATATCGAATAAATCTTTTTGAGGAAAATTATATAATATTCTTGAGTACATAGTAGCTACTATCATGCCAAATAGCATACCAAGTAAAATAGCAAACCAGGTATCATTTTTTGCATCTTGGCCAGTTCCAATTATAAGAGCGCTTCCATAGGTAAATATAACAATAAGACTTATAGCTTCTTTATCTGATATAATTTCTTTAATGATAATCAACTCCCATAAATTTTATTGCTTATGGGCGCTAATACTTTTTGGATGATAGAAGCAAGGCTTACTTTATCATAAGTAAGACTAGTTATTATAGAACCCATTAAAGCTGCACTCATAAATATAATAAAAAAAATAAGTTCTCTTCGATTTCTATTCTTAAATGCTGGCAGTTCAATTAGCAAACATAATAAATATCCAATAACAATTAATACTATCTTCAAAATTTATTTCTCTCCTTTAATATTTTTTGAAGCCATTGCACTACCTCTGATATACACATCTGCCTTCACAATGACAGGTATGCTGCTAAATTCTTCTCCCCAATTTGAAGAAACTTTTTTATAGTAATTTTTATCATAGATTCTTACCTTATTATAAAAATTAAATACGTCTGTTTTATTTTCAACTTGGACCTTTTTAATTGTATTAGTAAGCCTTTCTTCTATACTTTTTCTTATACCTTCTTTTAACTTTTCCATATCTTCTTTTTTTTGAAAAGGAATATTATCACTTAACTCTGCAAGACTTACATCAGCTTTAATATTAACCATTATCTCTTTCTTATTATTTGTATTAATAAATTTAGTTTTTGTTTTACTATTAAAAATCTCTATGGTAGCATCTGCATTAGGTTTAATTAAATTCTTTATTACAAAGGTACCGGTCTTTACCTTTCCTTGAAGCCATAAAGCATTAAAGGTGTCCTCAGCTGATAAATATCCTACTACCTTTTCCCGCTTTAATATTGCACTACCTTCTATTGTTATATTATCTGAAACTCCAATTTGCCTTCCTGCAAGAGGTATAAGGATTATTCTTTCTTCTTTAGTAAAGTTACCTACAACATCTGAAACCTCTGCCTTAGGAAATCTATTATTGTTTTTCTGATTGCTGATAGTCTTACTTATGTCAAGTCCTACAATATTATCAAGTGATGGTGATAATTTTAATATGTCCTCTGCGGTTGTATCCTTTGAAATAAGGACATTCATATCAAGTCTTGGTTCCTGATCTCTAAAAAGCCAATCTAAAACTGGACTTAAATCACTTTCAGCAATGCTTTTGCTAATAATAACAACTTCATTGTGACCCCAATATGCTTTTCGTCCAATGGTACTTATAGTATTCCTAACAGTTTCAAACAAGGTATCTCCTTGATTTTGATATATTTTTGAACTTATAGTTCCCCCTCTTTCTCCATGTATTGCTCGTATAACTTCCAATGAAACAATATATTTATTATTTGAGTAATTCTTATCTATTGAACATGCAGTAACTATTGCCATTTCATTAATTTCTCTGTAATTCCAGCAGCCAATGAAGGTAGTTGAAATTATAATAATAAAAATTATAAGTAAATTTCTTTTAAATTTACTCATTATAATGCTCTCCTTCTTTTCCTACGTCATATTACTCCTTCTTTTAATGTTTTTCTTACTTGAAAATTTAGAACGGTTATACATCATATACCAAGGAACTCTTACAGCTGTACTCTTTATGTCCTTTAACTTTATATTCATTGAATAAAGCATATAAGGAACGCCAAAAGACCTAAGTGTCATAAGATAAATAAATAATCCTACTATGCAAAAAAAATAACCATATATGCCCATAAAACCACTTACTAATAAAAAAACCATTCTCAATATTGTAAATACAGGCAAGAATCTAGGAACTAAAAATGAAGAAATTCCAGTAATAGCTGTAATAATTACCATTGGCGCACTAACTATTCTTGCATTAACTACAGCTTCACCTAATACCAGTGCACCCACTATACTAACAGTCTGCCCTACAGGCTTAGGCAGCCTAACTCCTGCCTCCCTTAAAATATCAAACCCCAAAATCATTACTAAAGCCTCTAAAAGAGTAGGAAAAGGCAAGCCATCTCTTGCTATGGCAATACTTAATAGTAAAGGTGTTGGAATAAGCTCTTGATGAAAGTTAACTATAGCAGTATATAGAGCAGGAACACTAATTGCTATAAAAAAAGCAAGCAATCTCAATATACGATTAAAAGCTGCAAATAAATAGTTATTTGTATAGTCATCTACTGTCTGAAAATATTCAATGAAAAGATGAGGTATTGTTAATGCAAATGGGGTCCCATCTGTTAGTATACCTATTCTGCCTTCAGATATTTTGCTGCAAAACACATCTGGCCTCTCTGTATTTCCTATGGTGTCAAATAAAGAAAGTGGAGAATCATTTATGTATTCATTAATACTCTGATTATAAAATATTTCTCCATTATCAATCTTCTTAAGCCTCTCTTTAAGTTCTTGAAGTATCTTTTCAGAAGCTATATCCTCAATATAGCAAATTGCCATTTTAGTTTTTGTATTTGCACCAACTTCCATAAAAAGAATCTTTAGCTTAGAAGTCCTTATTATTTTTCTTACTAAGGATATGTTTGTAGACAAACTTTCATTAAATCCTTGTCTCGGCCCTTTTATAACACTTTCCGTATCTGGTTCATCTATTGATCTTGATTTAATCTCTTTTGTATTTACAATGACTGCCTCGTCACAACCTTCTATAAGAAAAGCAGTATAACCATAAAGTATTTGATCTATTATATCTTGCAGACTTTTACTAGTACTTATCTCAGCTTCGGTTACCACTTTTTTTATAATTAATGATGTAAAGCTGTTATATTTTTTATTACTTTGTTGTAAAATACTTTTAAAATCCTTTTCCATTAAAGGTTTTATAGCAAATTCATCTAATATTTTTTTATCTACCAAATCTGGAATATAAATTGCACAAAAATTTATATTTAATAAAGTATTATTATCAAATTCTCTAAAAAATATAGTTTCATCATTAATAAATCTCTGCCTAAACAAATTAATATTATTAGAGAGAACTTTTGTTAATTTTACATTATTGGTATTTGTTAGCTTATCCATTTTATACTCCATTTAGAATTTTTTATTTAAATTAGTATTTGCAGTAATGTAAGCAGCTATTCAAAAAAGATATAATTTAAGTGATTGCAATAAAAAAAAGTTATGTTTCAGTAACATAACTTATTTTGAAGACTCTCTATATATAATTTTTGTAGGAATTATGACTTTATCTTTGGTATCTTTGCCCTCGATTTTTTCTATAATAAGCTTTGAAGCCTCATACCCAAGAGAAAATGCATCTATATCTACAGAAGTAAGACTTGGCTGTGTGAGTTCAGCAGAGGGTACATTATTAAAACTCATTATTTCTATATCCTGTGGTATTTTTAAACCCTTTTCCTTTATAGCATCCATGGCGCCGAAGGCCATAACGTCATCTGTTACCACTAAAGCTGTAGGCCTTTCTTCTAAGTCTAAAAAACCTTTTGCCATATTATAGCCGCTTTCTTTTACGAATTCCGAAAGTTCTGCTATATATTCCTTTTTAAATGGAATCTTATATTTATTTAACGCATTCATATATCCATCAAGTCTATCTAATGAAACTACAAATTTAAAAGAACCACTCATAATGGCTATTTTTGTATGCCCGTTCTTTATTAATTTCTCTGTTACCGTAAAAGCAGCTAAAACATTATCATTATCTACAAAAAGAGTATCTTTTGCTTTAATTGGCTTCCCTATAACTACAACAGGAATATTCATCTTTTTTAAGGTATCCAGTACTATGTTGTCTACTGCAGAATACATTATTATAACTCCATCTACTCTCCCGCCCATAACTATACTTTCTATTGATTCAAGTTGTTCAGCTTCATCATTACCTGTAGATAGTAAAATGCAGTACCCTTGTTCATGAGCTGCAGCTGATACCCCACTAAGAGCCTGAGGAAAAAATGGATTTAGAAATGCACTTTCTGTCGATTGCGGCATTACTATACCTATTGTTTTAGTAGCTTTGCTAACCAAGCTTCTTGCAATGGCATTAGGATGATAGCCTAAGCTTTCCATGGCCTGTCTAACTGTTTTTTTAGTCTCCTCACTAATTCTTGGGCTATCTGATATTACCCTTGATACAGTGGATGGTGAAACCCCTGCCATTTTAGCTACTTCTTTTATGGTTACATTCATAAAATTACCCTCTTTATATTATATCAATAAATTTTCCTTCCAAACTAAGAAAGCTATTATAAAAACTGTTGCCTCTTTAAAGTTTCTAATATCGAAGCCTGTTTCCTTTGTTATTTTATCAAGCCTGTAAATTAGTGTATTTCTATGTACATATAGCCTCCTGGCTGCATCGCTAATATTAAGCCCACAATTAATAAATTCCTCAATAGTATTTATTAGCTCACTATCGAAAAGATTAAACTTCTCCTTAAATTTAGTTAAAAGTTCTAATTTTACTTCGGGGCTTATATTAAATACAATTTTTTCAAACAACATTTTATCATAAAAGAATATTTCTTCCTTTATGCCAAAGTTTTTGCCCAAAATAAAACATCCTTTTGCTTCTTCAAAGGCCTTTTTTAAATCTCTTGTATTAAAGATTTTATTCCCATATCCAACACTGCATTTACAATATAGATCGCTGACAATAGATTCCCTTATGCTTCTAGCATGTTCATTTATTTCTTCGAAAACTCCAAGTACTATTATATTATCACCGTACACAAGACTCAAAACTTCACCCTCTGAATACAGCTGTCTTATAATATTTAAGGCTTCATATTTGCTGCCATCTACTGTAACTAAAAACAAAGTGCTCCCCTTTGAAATAAAAGGAAATTCCCGATCTATTTTATCCTGAGAAATATTTTTTCCCTCTAAAATTCCTACAAGTAACTGCTCCCTTTGTGTGAATATTTCCTTATACTTGTTTTCAATAGTATATTTTAGAAGTGTAAAACAATTCTCAAACTCCTTAGGCAGCACTATAGATGTTCTCAAATTTGCTAAGTTTAATTGTCTTATAATTAATTCAGAGCTTTGAGCCTTATTTATTCCAGAATATAGAGTACTTTCATCTTCAGTTACTATATTAAATTTTATTCCAGTATTTAAGCTTAAATCTTGTAAGTAACTTTGAAAATTATGCATTTCTCCCACCCTCAATTATATTAAAATCAGCCTAGCTCATATTAGCCAGGCTGATTATTTTTCATAATATATTTATATTACTGTATTTTCAGTTTCTTTGTCAAATACATGTATCTTTGAAGTATCTATAGCTACCTTAAGTCTATCTCCAGCCTTTGCCTTTGAACTTCCATTAACTCTTGCAATAATATTAGAATTTCCCTTTGCAAGATATATATAGGTTTCAGCTCCCATAAGCTCTGTAACTTCAACAGCGGCATCTATTACAGAATCTTCATGTTTAGTAATAAATTCATCGTTGTCATCCAGGTCTTCAGGTCTGATTCCCATAATAATTTCTTTACCTAAATAGCCTTCCTTCTTAATAACAGCAGCTTTATCTTCAGGAAGTGTTATCTTATCATCACCAAAGGAAATAATCACTTTTCCATTTACCTCTTCAGCTTTTGCATCTATAAAGTTCATCTGTGGTGAGCCTATAAAGCCTGCAACAAATATATTAGCTGGATGGTCATATATCTTTTGAGGAGTATCAACCTGCTGAATAACTCCATCCTTCATAACAACTATTCTTGTACCCATTGTCATAGCTTCTGTTTGGTCATGGGTAACATATATAAAGGTTGTCTGCAGTCTCTTATGAAGCTTTGAAATTTCAGTTCTCATTTGAACCCTAAGCTTAGCATCAAGATTAGATAATGGCTCATCCATTAAGAAAACCTTTGGCTCTCTTACAATAGCTCTTCCAAGTGCAACTCTTTGCCTTTGTCCACCAGATAGTGCCTTTGGCTTTCTATCTAATAAATGTTCAATATCAAGTATTTTAGCTGCCTCTTTAACCTTCTTATCTATTTCAGCTTTAGGCACCTTTCTAAGTTTAAGTCCAAATGCCATGTTATCATAAACACTCATATGTGGATACAATGCATAATTTTGAAATACCATTGCAATATCTCTATCCTTTGGAGCTACATCGTTTACAAGTTTATCAGCAATATAAAGTTCTCCATCAGATATTTCTTCAAGCCCTGCAATCATTCTAAGAGTGGTAGATTTACCACAACCAGAAGGTCCTACAAACACTATAAATTCCTTGTCTTCTATATCTAAGCTAAAATCTTTTACTGCAGTTACATTACCTGGGTACACCTTAAAAATATGTTTTAATGATACGCTAGACACTAATAAATTCCCCCTTGCATTCTATATATAGTACTCCAATCCCACATTTGTAGAAATCATTGGGTATATTTATATTCTAGCATCTATATTATTTTAAATCTATTCGTAAACTACACAAAAGTATTGTAATCATTTTGTAGAAAAATACAAACCCTGAAACATGTCTTTTTCTATAAGTTTTCTATCAATGGCATTTAATATTTCCCATTTCTTAAGGCTCCACATTGGTCCAATTAAAAGTTCTCTTGGTGCATCACCAGTGAGTCTATGAATTACTACATCTTGCGGCAGCATAGTCAAAGCTTCACAAAGAATTTCAATATATTCCTCTTCTTCTAAAAACTTAAGCCTTCCTTGTTCATATAATTTTACGAGAGGAGTGTTCTTCATTAGATGAAGCAGATGAAACTTTATGCCTTTAATAGGTCTATCACCAATATATTTAATAGTATTTAGCATATCCTCTTTATCTTCCTCTGGTAATCCAAAGATGGTATGAACCACTACATCTATTTTTCTTTCATTAAGTTTTCTAAGAGCTGTATCAAAGATTTCTAAGCTGTAGCCCCTATTTATTAATCTTGCAGTCCTTTCATTACTAGTTTGAAGCCCGAGCTCCACCCATAAATATACTTTTTTACTTAATTCCTCTAGTAAGTCTAGTGTTTCCTCTGATAGACAATCTGGCCTGGTAGCTATTGCAAGTGCAACTACACCTTCCTCTTTCAAGGCAGTTTCATAATTCTCTCTTAATATATTTACGGGAGCATATGTGTTTGTATAGGCTTGAAAATAAGCGATATACTTTCCTTCCTTCCATTTCTTATTCATCATTTTTTTTATATCTTCAAACTGTTTTTCAATGGAAAAATTTCTATCCCCGGCAAAGTCCCCAGAGCCTCTTTCACTGCAAAAGAGACAGCCACCACTGCTTATGGTTCCATCTCTATTTGGGCAGGAGAAACCTGCATCTAAGGATATTTTAAATACCTTACCTCCAAATTTTTCTCTTAAAAAATAATTTAAACTTTTATATCTCTTTCCGCCCCAATCCTTTTTCATATTATTATCCTTCCAAAAATATATATAATGCAAAAGTTCTAATACATTAATGATGTCCTAAAAATCCTTGAAGATTGGATATTTTATGACATCATTAATGTAAGAACTTTATTGCATTATATGTAGTTATAGTCTTTTTATCTTAAATCCCTTTAGATCTAATTGATATTTTCCAGCCTGTTCTGCAGCTGATTTATCTTTCATATCACGTTGAATTACATCATAGTTTAGTACATCTTTATCAAAAGATGAAAATACAATTTCTACTTTTCCATAGGAATATTCATTCTCAAAATTAACTTTTATTAAATCTCCACTATCAGTATTATAAACTCTTATGCATCTTCCTGCATTAGTTTTATTGTACTGAGCAAGAATAAATTTTTCACCGTTTGAAAAGGTCATAAATTCAATTTTTGAATCCTTTATAAGATCAAGTGCTGCCATTTGCTTTCCAATGGGTTTTTCCCTTCCAATAGCTGTTCCTCCGCCTGCTCCTCCGCCTTTACCTTGATCACCTTGTGATTGATCGCTAGCGCCTCCAGTAGAGCCTCCTTGAGTTGTCATGCTTTCATCAATTTTTATTAATCCAAGAAAGGAGTCCTTATCAAAGGTAGAAATAGCTATTTTTTCACCTCCATAACCAAAATTCATAACTGAATAACTGCTTCTAGGTACTGGAAGCTTAGTTAAGTTTCCCTTATCATCCTTTGAAAAAACATATTGGGGGAAGCTGCTGCTGTCTATTAAAAGATTAGTTTTTAAATTGTCCTTGCTTCTCAGCCTAAGGGTATAATTTTCAAGAAATGCTTCTTTTTCAGCTTCATTTTTAACCTCACCTATTTTATAATCTGAACCCTCCATAATAACCTTTATACTACAATCATCCAAGGTAGCAACTGGCTTTGTTAAATTCATTCTTGTTACTTTAACTTTAAAAAGACCACTTTTCCCTATTTCACTAGTTTCATCTATACTGTAGCCCTTAACCTTTAAATCGCTATTGCCCTCATCCTTGGTTTTAAGAGAAAGATCTTTTGTCAGCAGCTTTCTAGCTCCTTCCAAATCATCCTTCATTAAAGACTTCATATATAACTCAACTACATTTTGTGCAACTTTAATTTCAAATTCGTTTTCCTGGGCTTTAGGTTTTTCTTCATTTTTACTACCGCAGCCTGTTACACACATAAAAGCAAGCATTAAAACTATATAGCAAGCAGCTTTCTTTATATTGAGCCTCATCTAAAATTCCTCCTTTTAGTCGGAAACACTGAGTAGTTTAAGACTACTCGTTAAAGCCCATTTAGGGCTTTAACCTCCATTTCTCAAGTCTTTATTTATATAGTTTACCAAAAAACAAAAATTTAATTTGTAAATACATTATTTTTAAAATTTTTTATATATTTATATAGAGAGAATGGACAAGAATAGGGGGAATTTCATTGAAAAAGGGAGTAGTAACTGCTTTTCAGATAGCAGCAGTGTTTATTGGAACAATTGTTGGTGCTGGCTTGGCATCTGGACAGGAAATAAGACAGTTTTTTACTGAATACGGCTATAAAGGTTTTTGGGGAATACTAATATGCTGTCTAATCTATATATTAATTGGCTATATGATAATGTGTATAAGTATAAAATATAAACTAAAATCCTATAATGAGCTTATTAATCTAGTACTTGTTCCAAGGTTTTTTGCAAAGTTTACAGAGGGCATTACAAGCCTTTTTCTAATCAGCGGAGCTGCTATTATTTTAGCTGGCAGCGGTTCATTAATACATCAATATTTTGGAGTTTCAAAATGGATTGGAATTTTTGTAATGGCTGTGATTTCTCTTTTAGTACTTTTAAGAGATACCAAGGGTCTTATTGAAGTAAACTCCATAATTGTGCCTTCACTTATTATAGTTTTACTCACCTTATTTACTCTATACATATTTTTCTACAAGGATATAGTAAGCTGGAATTACATAAAAGCAGTTCCACTATATAAAAATAACTGGCTTGTATCCTCCCTAATATACAGTGGATTTAACATATTGGGCTGCAGCGGTGTGCTCGTACCGCTAAGTTCAGAAATGAAAAATAAGAAAAGCTTATTCTTTGGAATAATATTAGGGGCTGTTACTTTAACCGTTCTTTCTATAATTATTAACTTCTTATTGCTTCTGAATGTTCCATACATATTTAAATACGAAATTCCATTACTCTATATTGCAAATAGATTTGGTAATATAATTCAAATGATGCTACTATGCATAATTTGGCTTGAAATGTTTTCAACAGAGGTTTCAGATATTTACAGCGTTGGAAAAGCTATAACACAAATTTTTAACTTAAGTTACAAAAGAGCAGTATTTTTAGTTATTCTTATAGCTCTTCCTATATCCCAAATAGGTTTTGTAAAGCTCATAAGCGTTATTTACCCTGCCTTTGGAGTTATAAGCCTTATATTTATGTTTGAATGCATCTATTTCTATTTTAAGGAATGCAGAGGAAAATGAGTCACGGGATGTTTCTCGTGGCTCATTTTCATATTCCCTCTCAATCTGCTTTTATGCAGTTACTGATTCTTTTACTACTTTACCAATTGATGGTTTAAGCAGCTTATTTGAAAAATATATCATTGTAGATAACATTAACAATGAAGAAATAAGTATACATAGGTTTGGAGAAAGCTTATCAAAAAGAAACCCAAATACAAACCTTCCTAAGGGCACTGCAGCCATGCTTACAGTGTTTAAAAGTGTCCCTACTCTTCCCATCATTTCAATAGGAACTTCCTTTTGAAAAAGAGTTCCTAAACAAATATTAGATATAGTACTAAAAATGCCAATTATAAACACAATACAGAGCATAGCTATATATGGTACTATATTAGTATTAAAAAGCTTTACGAAAAATTGGGCTGGAACTATAGAAAGTGTGCCTACAAAAACGCCTACTAGAAGAAAACTCCAAAAAGCCACCCGAGATATTTCGTATCTTTTAACTATTTTACTGCAAATAAAGGGTGAAAATAGCATAGAAACTACAAATATAGACTCTATCATTCCATATTGAAAATCTGTAACCTTTAAAACTTGTTTTGATATAAAGGCAAAGCCAACAGAAAAAATTGGATCTGCTGCAAAGTTAGCAATAAGGGCAATTATCATAAGCATAATAATTAAATCTTTATGCTTAATAAAACTAAGGCCTTCAGAAAAATCCTCAGAAAACTTTTTAAAGCTAAGCTTTTGTATATTTCTATTTAATTTTGGTATTTTTATAAACACTTCACATATTGAAGAAGCAAAAAAACTTAGACAGTTTATAATAAGAATTGGAAATAATCCATAAAGTCCAAATAAAACACCTGCTATTGCTGGAGATAATAGATTTCCTATACTGGAGAAAAAAGAATTAATACCATTAGCATCTACTAATTCCTCTCTATCAATTATAGCTGGAATTACAGTTGACACGGCAGGTTGAAATAAAACATTAATGATTGATAGTATTATTACTAGAGAATATACACTTCCTAAAGTCAACCCCCCATTAGCTATAAAGACAAATGCATATAAAGAAACAACTATACCTGCTGCTAAATCTAAGTATACAAGAATTCTTTTTCTATCGAACCAATCTACAAAAACACCTGCAATAGGTCCAAGTATTAGCTGCGGAATTATTGATATTACTAATGTAGCTGCAAATTTAATTCCAGATCCTGTTAGCCTTAATACATATAAAGATAATGCAAAGCTTTGTATGCCGCTTCCCAATAGTGAAGTTAGTTTTCCAGTCATGAGAAGAGACAAATCCTTTTTCTTTAATAATTTAATGTTCATTTGTTAACCCCCCACCCCAAGTATCATAGTTTATATAATATCATAAAATTATTTATTTTTGTATAAAAATAATAAAATAAATAATTTTTTACAATTTTGTATTTAAAAACTCAAGTCAATACAAAATATTTGAGAATTAGACAACATGTTTCATTTTATACTATCTTAATTTAAGCCTAAATTCCACTTACAAACTGTGATTTTTTTAATCCAATTATTTTGAAAATAAGAGATTGTATAGTTTTAAAAATAGTATTAGAATCTATAAGAGGTGTTTTTTATGCTTGAAGGATTAAGAAATTGTATGCTTTGTCCAAGAAATTGCTCAGTTGACAGAACATCTAATAAAGCAGGCTTTTGCAGGTCTGGTTCTAAGATTACTTTAGCTAGAGTTTCACTGCATTATTGGGAAGAACCTTGTTTATCCGGTAAAAACGGCTCTGGTACTATATTTTTTTCTGGCTGCAATTTAAAATGTGTCTTTTGTCAGAACAATGCTATAAGTCATAAAGGAGTAGGAATGGAAATCTCCGTAGAACGGCTTTCTGAAATTTTTTTAGAGCAGCAGTCAAAAGGTGCTCATAATATAAATCTAGTGACACCCACTCATTTTGTGCCCCAGATAATATACGCAATTGAAATCGCAAGAAATAAAGGTCTTAAGCTTCCAATAGTTTATAACAGCAGTGGCTATGAAAATATTGAAACTATAAAAGCTTTAAAAGGATATATAGATATTTATCTTCCTGATTTTAAATATTTTGACGATAAATATTCAATTAAATACTCCAATGCTCCTAATTATTTTTCTATAGCCTCAAAGGCAATAGAAGAAATGTATAACCAAGTTGGTAGTGCTTCCTTCGATTCTGAAGGAATGATGAAAAAAGGTGTTATTATTAGGCATTTAATGCTGCCAGGACTCTTGTTTGATTCAAAAAAAATAATTGACTACATATATAATGCCTTTACTGATAATGTATATATAAGCCTTATGAATCAATATACCCCTGTAAATAATTTGGAAAAATACCCTGAAATAAATAAGCCCTTAAACCCAAAACATTACGAAAGCCTTATTGATTATTGTCTATCATTAGGTATAAAAAATGCATTTATTCAAGAAGAAGGTACAGTTTCTGATAGTTTTATACCTGAATTCGACTTAAGAGGTGTAAGGAAGCTTTAAATGTGGCAAAGGGATGTTTTTCGCGGCACATTGGTGTTGTATCTAATTACCAGCACTGACAAAAAGGGAGGTTTAAAAACCTCCCTTTGTTATCTGCTATATAATAAATAAATGGGCCTAACTAAATCTTGTATTTTGATAAGTCCCCTTTAAAGTTCTGAGTTATTTTCTTAAATTCATGAATATTGTCTAGAAGTTTTCTTATTTCATTAGTATAGTTAGAAACACTTGCACTAACTTCTTCAGAGGAAGCAGAATTTTCTTCAGCAATAGCTGCTAGTGATTCTAATGTTTCATAGATCGTTGCAATGGAGTCTGTTTCCTTTGTTAGTTCATTAATTGTAATAATAGTTGACTTAGCTACTGTATCAACTGAAGTAGTAGCTTCATAGCTAATATTTCTTACCTCCTGAAGGTTATCCGTTTCCTTTTGAAGCACATCATATTGAGTTTCTATTTTGTCAACTAATGTTTTAATTTCTTCAACAAATTGGGCAAGATTTGAATTAATTTCTTGAACTGCATCATTGGATTGTTCAGCTAATTTTCTTACTTCTTCAGCTACTACTGAAAAGCCTCTGCCTGCCTCACCAGCTCTTGCTGCTTCAATAGAAGCATTTAATGCCAATAAATTTGTCTGTTCAGAAATTCCTGAAACAATTGATACAATGCTTGTTATATCTTTTGCTTTGCTTTCAAGATTGATGCCCTTGTCCTTAACTTCTTGGAACATTTCAAGACTATTTAATATGTTTTTACTAGTTCCTTCTACATTTTTATAGCTATTATTTATTTTATCAATTGCTTTTTCAAGTTCCACCTTATTAATATTTTCATTGTTAACTATTCCTCTTAAAGCTTGTATATTATCATTTAAAATTGAAACAGCCTTTTCTGTATTTTCTGCTTGACTAACTGAACTATCCGCAACTTGTTCAACCACTCCTGTAATTTCTTCAGAAGTCTGATTCATTGAAGTAGTTATTATATTAATCTTATCAGCAAAGGTATTCATTTCGTCAGTAATACCCTTAAAGCCAACAAAGTCAGCTCTAACAGCTTTTTTATGCTTTGAAAGCTCCATTATTAAATTTTCAAAAAAGTCCCCTGTTTCTATCTCCATATCTTCTACAAAATCACTATTATTAAGCTTTAGTATGCTTTCTTCCAATAGCTTCTTTGGTCTTATTAAGGCAGAGGTTGCTATAAATGAAGCTGCTGTTGGTATTAAGGCTCCTAATAATGCTTTTAATATATTACTTGTCCCCATAAGCGGAATAAGTCCTGCTGCTGAAAAAACAAAAGTAAATAATGCAACCTTAGCACCAAGGCTTCTTATAAAACCTAAGGATAAAATTTTACTAAACTTATATTTTTTCTTATATAATATACTTTTTTCAAAGGTTAATTTAACCTTTAAGGAATTACTGCTTCTTTCTATTTCGTCTATGCCAACTTTTTCTCCAAAGGTTTCAATGGCTCCATCCAACATTCCTAAAAAATAATCAAACATACCACGTTTTGATTCATAACTAAATATAGCCTCATTATTAGAAATTGGTTCAATTACCACATGAGGTGGTGCAGCATCAGGAAATCTTTTAACCATGACTACATGTACATCATACATTGATTTCAAAAAAGAGTATAAATTTTCATGTTCAAAGAAAGCTGGAAAGTCCTCAGCAAAGGATTTTAAATTAAATCTTCCGATGCTCCTCCACAAGTCTTTAATATCTAAGTTCTGGCTCTTTGCAATAGCAGAAATAGCCTGTTTGATCTTATCATCATCAACATTTTCCGCAGGTGAAAAAATTTTACCGCTGCTCCATCCGCCAGCTTCCATTGCCCTATCAACAACTGAGTCTCCATATAATTTTCTACTTGTTTTCATCCAGGTTGCAACAACAGTTCCTTTCATAAAACCCTCCTGTAATTCTCCGGGGTACTGAACAATTATTAATTGTTCAGGTCCTTTATTTCTCTGGAGCACGTAATAATTATTAATTGTTACGCCTCCTGTATTCCTCTGGGGTACGCAATAATTATCGAATATTGCGCCCCCTGTATTATTGTTAAATTGTCATTATTGGTAATATAATCTATTATACAGTAATAATGACTTTTTGTTAATGTTTTCTACAAATTATGACTAATTAATTTATAATAAGTTCCTGTCTCCCTAATTACTTATTTAAAATTAATTGTATTATATTCCATATTATATAATATAATAAGTACAAGGAACTTAATGATTAAGATCCAAGGGGGTTCATATGAAAAAATTATTAGCAGCATTATTATTAATTCTATCAGTTATTGTTTTTATTATATTTTTTCCTAGAAGTGTAGAAAATGCTATCATAATAGGTACATCTGATCAAAATGTAACTATGCTTATAGATGGTAAAACAAAAATCTTTAAGTCCTCAGTGACTTATCCAAAACTTACTGTTGTAAATTTTAAATATAATTTGATTAAGGTCTACGGCTTTAAAGTACAGAATCCAATCCTTGATAGAGTTATGCTTAAGTCCAGTTATTTTTATGATTTAGAAACCTTAGGTAAAACTGACTTAGCTTCAAAAGCCTACTTTTATTCAGTTGACAAAGATAATAATATTAAAAGTACTAGCAGCAAAGAGGTTATTGTAGGTAAAAGTAATGTAAAATGTTATAAAAATAATAAAGGTGATCTTAAAACGTTTATAGTTTTTCCTATTGATTACACTTCAATGAGAGTAGGTTTATCAACAACTAACTTTACATCAGTATTTCATAGCCAAATTCAAATAAAGACTTCAGCCGAAGCAAAGCTATATAGTAAAAGAGATAAATTATCCATAGATTTGCCAAAAAATAGCATTATTACTATAACTAGCGATGGTGATAGTCTATATTTGCTTTTAGATAATAAAAAAACTACTTTTAAAAATAGAATTTATATTAGCGGTAAGGCACTAACTATATTAAGTATTAGAAGAGGTTCAAATACCTTCAATCCAACTTACAGCGGTATATTAGAATTTAATAATTTAGATAGCGGAATGACTGTAATTAATGAAGTAGCCTTAGATGAGTACCTAAAAAAGGTAGTGCCCTCTGAAATGCCTTTATCAGGAGGTATAGAAGCACTTAAATGTCAAGCTATTGCTGCCAGAACCTATGCCATATCTGATATGATAAATAATAGATTTGCTGATAAGGGCTTTTATGTGGATGACAGCACCAGAAGCCAGGTATATAATAATTATCCTATGCAGGCTTTAAGTTCTGAGGCTGTTGATGAAACAATGGGAATGATTATGACCTATGAAGGTGCTCCTATCGATGCAAAATATTACTCTACCTCCTCTGGTACAGGTGAAGATTACAAGGACATATGGTTTAAAAGTGACGGCAGTTCAGAAAATCGACCTTACCTTATTGTCAATAATTATTTAAATCCTAAAAAAGAGCTTCCTAAAACTGAAGCCGCCTGGCTAAATTTTTATAAAGACACTACTATAAAAGCAATAGATAGTGATTATCCTTATTTTAGATGGAGAATCGAATATTCAGATACTGGTATAACCAATATGCTCAATAAGACCTTAAAAAGCTTAGTAGAAGGAAATTCCAGCAAAGACTATGTTGAAATTTATGAAGACTCTAAAGTAGTTACAAAGCTGCCTCAATTAGATAAGCTTCAAGATATTAGAATCTTAAAAAGAGGTGCAGGTGGTATTGCCATTGAAGTATCCTACATTTTCTCAAATGCAACGGTGAATGTAAGAGGAGACTCATATATTAGAAGTTCAATTAAGTGTAACAAGGATTATACAAATGAAGAAACTAAGGTGATAAGACTTAAAGGTGATCCCTTAACTAACTTTGCTTCCCTGCCATCTTCCTTTTTTTCAGTGGAGAAAAAGGATGGAAAGTTCACTATTTATGGCGGAGGCTTCGGACATGGGGCTGGCATGAGCCAATTTGGTGCAATAGAACTTTCTAAAAACGGTGCTAAATATGAAGATATATTAAATACTTTTTATAAAAATATAAAAATAGATAAAATATATTAAAAAAACAAGGGGGCTACCCCTTGTTTTAATCATTTACAGCTCCTAATTCTCCTTCATTAAGCATATTAACAAATACATCAACTATTAATGGGTCAAATTGCTTTCCCTTATTTCTTATAAGTTCATCTATTGCTTTTTCTTTTGACATTCCTTTTCTATATGGTCTATCAGCTATCATTGCATCAAAGGCATCAGCTACACAGATAATTCTAGCACCAAAGGGAATATCATCCCCTTTTATTCCTTCTGGATATCCAGTTCCATCATATTTTTCATGGTGATACTTGATTATTTTTCTTTCTTCTTTTAAGCTTTCTATATCTTTAAGTGCATAATACCCCTTTACTGGGTGAGTTTTTATAACTTCATATTCATTGTTTGATAGACAGTCAGGTTTATTAAGTATTTCTTTTTCAATACCAATTTTGCCGATGTCGTGAAGTATTGCAGATACCTCAATACTTTCCATATCAAGATTAAAACCATATTCATTATTAAGTCTTTCCGCAATTTGCTCTGCGTAAAAAGTAACAGCCTTAGAATGACCAGCAGTATATTCATCTTTAATCTCTAAGAGATTAACCATGGTCCATATAATTTGAAGATACTGATCCTTTCTATCTTTTTCATTTTTACTAATAGTGGCAAGCATAGTCTTTATTTCATCATTGGCTGCAACCAATTCTTCATTATAAGTTTGCAGTTCCTCTTCCCTTTGCTTTATCTTATCCGCCATATTAGCAAAGCTCACTACAATGTCATTAATTTCTTCATGTGGATATAGATTAGTAACTTTAATATCATAGTCTCCAGTTGTTATTTTCTTTAAATGACCTTTAAATATATTTATATAGTTAGTAAAAATATTGGACATCTGCACTGAAAAGATTATGATAAAAGTCAGAACAAATAATGTGGTTAAGACTAGGAGAATAATTAACCCATTGATAAGCGCCTCATTGCTGAATATATTATGCTGAATCAAAACATACATTAAAGTAACAGGTTCTTTTATTATAGATCCTAATACATATTCTCCGGTTATTTTATCTTGATAAAACATTGGCTTTTTACTATTAATACCTTCATTCATTATTAATGAAGTCTTAATATTATCTTCCTTCGATAGAACATTGCCATCGTTACTTTGAAAAATAATATCTCCATTAGAATCCACAAGGTAATATACCAGGCCTACTAGATCCTTGTTTTCTATAATGCTTGGATTTATTATTAAAACTACCAAACCCATAATTTTATTATCTTTTATTATAGTGCTAACAATATTTAAGGTTACCTTTTTAGTTTTATAAGATATACCTGAAGGAGGAATAAAGGTTGTCCTTTCATTTTTTTTAACTGCCTCACTATAATAAGTTTTGCCGCTAAGATCAATTCCAAGAAAGTCCTCATAGTTATCAGAAGTCTGTGTTACAATGCCTTTATCATCTAATATTAAAATACCCTGAATATCCTTTGAACTATCAAAGGACTTCTGCAAAAAAAATGATTTTTCACTCTTTGAGCTATCACTTGCCATGATATCAGCTAACGTACTAGAAGTATCTTTTAATCTTAAATTCTTCTCTGTAAGATTATTTATTAAAACTTTTGATAAATTATCCTCTTGCCAGCTCATTAGTAAAAATACCATGGTTATTACAAAGACACATAATATTAAAAAGTTTATTACTACAAAGAATACGCTGCCACCAAGCAAACTTAGGAAGGAAGCCCTTTTTATGCTTCTAGTTTTTTGAACTTTCATAGCTGCTTCCTCCTATTTTTATAAATTGTGAATTCTTTACAGTAAATATGTACTCTTCACCTTGTGCATCTCCGTAATTATTAAATTTAAATTTATTGTCTATGTTATCGAAGGTATGATTTTTATCAATGGCCTCTTTTAAAGTCAAGTGATACTTATATTTATCCTCATAACCCTTTTTCAAAACCACAAATGCATTATATACTCCGTATGGTATTAAGCCATTATCCTTCTTATATTCTTCCAATTCCTTTGTAAATTCACCGTATTTACCACTGCTTTCAGTTAAATTTGCAGGTGTTACAAATTTAAAGTTTTCAGCAGCTCTGCCGCCGTAAAATATTAAATTTTTATCTCCACTCCAATTTAATCCGAAAATATTATTTGTTATTCCTGCTTGGCTTAATTTTTGAAGAACAATTGCAGTATCTCTAGCAGAAGCCAATATCAAAACGGTCTTGCTCTTAAAGATATCAATATTGCTAGGTTTATAATATAAGGAAGAACTGCCGAAACTTTCTTCAAAAGAAACCTTCCCTTTTAATTGCTTAATATTATTAACTATAGAATCCTTATATAGTTTATTTGCATCACTATATATAACTGCAAAGTCTGTATTAATTTTATTATTGTTTAAATAGTCAAATAAAGTCCTTACCTCATTTGAATCATCTGGAAGAATTCTATAAATATAATCATCTTCATTATTAAAGACAGAAGATGTGGCACCTACAGACAGGCAGACAATTTTGTATTTATCTAAATAAGGCTTAAGTTTTACTATTTCATCACTTGTGGCAGTAGTTATAATTGCTTCTATCTTATTTTTTATCAAATACTGTATTGTTACTTCTGGATTAGTAAAATCGTCATTTTTAACAACAAGCTGAATACTCTTTCCTCTAATTCCTTGGCCATCATTTATATCCTTTTCAGAAATCCTAGCAGCAATAACTGAATTAGTAACAAAATCATATCTTTCTTCCTCAAATTTTCCAAGAAGAGCGACTTTAATAGGAGTTTTTAAATTAATGTAAAATAAACCCACAGAAAAGATTATCAAAATAAGGAGAAGGACTATATATAACTTTTTCATACCCTAACCTCAATTTCTATAATTTTATTTCAACTCGTTCAAGCTTTGCAATTACATTAATATCTTTAATATATACAGTTTCAGTTCTGAGGCTTCCTTTATTGCTTATTAATAGCACCTTGTTATTATCTAATTTCTTAATCTGTCTTATTATTCTTTCTGAATTAAGGTCTATTAGGCATATTGCATTATTTTCTACTTCATGTGTTAAATGAGCAAATGCAATATCTCCCTGGGCTATTCTAAACATACGCATATCATCATTTTCTACTAAAAGATACAAAACCTTATCTTGTGAAAAACCTTCAATTTTATTAGATATAACTGGCAACTGCCTAGATCCAATTACACTTTTTAGATCATATTTATATATTGGAACTGTTTTTATTACTGAGCTTAATGCACTGCTCCATTGGTCATTTATCTCTGCTAAATCCTTATTTGAAGCTTTTCCTGTATATGACCTGCTGACCTTGACTGTCTCTGATTTTATGCCTACTTCTCCTCTGTCTGCTTCTTCTTCCATGGACATATTTACATCATTTATATCTTTGCCAACAATTTTCGAAACCTTAGCTAGCATACTTTCATTTAATATCTTTCTCCCAAGCTCTACTTCATTAATAAAACTTTCAGCAACACCAAGCTTTTTAGCCAACTGTTTTTGGCTTAATCCAAGCTTTTCTCTCGAATCTTTCAATTTTTCTCCAACTCTACTCATTGTCAATCCCTCATTTCAGCAATATTATATATAATAATACATATATTTTATTACAGAATTTTCAAGTTGGCAAGTAAAGACTCTTTTTATACATAAATAAGTGTTTAAATTATTTATATTTAATTATAAAAAAAGAAGAGGTTAGAAATTTAAATTTCTAACCTCTTCTTTTTTGGAGGCGCCATCCAGATTTGAACTGGAGAATAGAGGTTTTGCAGACCTCTGCCTTACCACTTGGCTATA